>NZ_JCAIUB010000002.1:840228-1022758 GCF_059445295.1 Mycetocola sp. Y444
TGATGCTGATGCTGATGCTGATGCTGATGCTGATGCTGATGCTGATGCTGATGCTGATGCTGATGCTGATGCTGATGCTGCGGAGCCTGAGCCTGAGCCTGAGCCGACGATGTACGCGAAAATCGCGGATACCTGCACCGCTCTGGTGGATGCGGTGGCGCAGGTGGAGAAGCTGGAGGCCCGTCAGGCGGCGTGGAAGGCCGAGTTCATCGACCGCGCAAGGACGCTTGCCGTTGCCACGGAGGAGGGCGTGCTGGTCACGGCCCGGTCGCGGAGTGCGGTCGAGCGTCAGGATCTGGCATTGCGGTCGTTCATCGCGGAACTGGCCTGCACGCTACGGGTCGCCGAACGCACCGCCACAGCACTGGTCGACGAGAGTCGGGCCTTGTTACACCGGCTACCGGTCACCCTGGCAGCGTTGCGGGAAGGGGAGATCAGTTACCGCCACGCCCAGGTGCTGGTCGATCAGACCGACACCCTGACCGATGACGCTGTTGCGGAACTTGAGGAGAAGGCGGTGCCGTTTGCGAAGACGATGCCGGTGGCCCGGTTTCGGCAGAAGACCCGGATGCTGCGGGAACGGTTGTGTCCGGAATCCGCCGTCGCCCGGTGTCGGAAGTCGGTAACCGATCGGCGGGTAGAACTGATCCCGGCACCGGACGGGATGGCCTGGCTGAGCCTGTTCACCACCGCACCGGCCGCCGAGACGATCTTCGACACGATCCGTGCGCAGTCGATGAAACTGCAGTCACCGGTTGAGCCACGCACCCTGTCCCAGTTGGATGCCGATGTGGTGTTCGCGGCGATGATGGAGGCATTCACCGGTGAGTTCACCCTGCCCGACCCCACCGGCACCCGGCTCTTCGGCACCGGCCTCGGCACGCGCAACCCCTACACCGAGGTGGAACCCGCACCTGCCACTGCGCCTCCATCCGGAGAAGAAGAGGGTGCTGTCATCGCCCCGGGACCCGGACGTGACCCGGCGACCGCGTTTCGGAAGATCGTGCCGACGGTGATGGTCACCGTGCCGGTACTCACCCTCCTCGGCAAAAGTGTCGAACCGGGCAACCTCGACGGATACGGTCCCATCGATCCGGACACCGCACGGGAACTCGCGTCCCAGGCACCGGAGTTCAGCCGGATCCTGACCCACCCGGAAACCGGAGTCGCCCTGTCCCTCGGCCACACCAAATACACCCCATCGAAAGCGATGCGACGGTTCCTCCGCTACCGCGACGGATACTGCCGGTTCCCCGGCTGCACCCGCAAAGCGGTGTCCAGCGACATCGACCACACCGACCCATACGAAACCGGCGGAAACACCGACTTCGACAACCTCGCCAGCCTCTGCCCCAAACACCACAAACTGAAACACGAAACCGGGTGGAACGTCGAGCAACTCGGTGACGGGATCCTGAAATGGACCTCACCCCACGGACGCGAATACCTCACCCACCCCGAGAACCCGGTCCGCAACCCGATCCCGCATCCGATCCCACCGGCGAAAGCGGCACCACCAAAACCCACTGCGGGGACTGAGTCGGACGACGCAACCGAAGCTCACACAACCCAGGCAGAGGAGGAAGACGCCCGGCAGAACAACGTCTATACCCGACTCCTCGACGCCCAGAGAGAAAAACGTGAGAAGGAGAGAACGGAAAGAGGGAAAGAGGGTGAGGCCAATGAAAGCGACGCTCAACGAGAAGGCGAACCGCGTGACGACGACGGCCCACCGTTCTGATTCACGACGTCATCCAGCCCGGGTTCTATTTCGGAACGGTCATCCAGGCCGGGGTTCTCCTTCGGGGCGGTATTCCGGACCTGGATATCGCTTCGCGACGGTCATCCAGACCGCGGTTCTCCTTCGGGGCGGTATTCCGGACCTGGATATCGCTTCACGACGGTCATCCCGATCCCGGATGTCTTATTGACGACACTCATTCACACTGGGATTCTGTCCCGCGACGCTCATCGAAACCTAGAATCGACAGGTGTTCACTCACCGTGACCCGCTTCCTCGTCTGCCCCGGAAGGTGCTCGTTGCCGGAGTATCGGGAGTAGGCAAAACCACCTTGGCGAAGCAGATCGCGGAGGTCATCGGCAGCACCCACGTGGAGATCGACGCGCTCTTCCACGGACCGGAATGGGCGCCGCAACCGAACTTTCTCGACGACGTCCGAGCCTTTGTCGCAACCGAGACCTGGGTGACCGAGTGGCTGTACCACTCCGCCCGCCCTCTCCTCGCAGCGAACGCCGACGTGCTCGTCTGGCTCGATCTGCCGTTCGTGCGGGTCACACTTCCACGGCTTGTGCGGCGCACTGTGCATCGCCGCCGAACCCGGCAAGAACTATGGAACGGCAACATCGAGCCACCTTTCCTCACGTTCTTCACCAACCCCGAATACATCATTCGATGGGGCATTCGAACACGCAACAAGTATCGAGTGGCGATCCCTCCGCTCGAGGCAGAGAACCCGAACCTGACAGTGGTTCATCTCCGAACACAGCGAGAGGTCGACGCCTGGCTCGATGGCCCACTGGCGATGTCACTCAGTGCGAGCGATGCCTAACGACCCGCCCGCCTAAAGCCGAAATACAGGGCAACGGCACCGACCGTCAACAGTAGGACATTCACGGTGACGTACACGCCACCATCCGCAAGGGAATGCATCGCCGTCCGACTGGCAACTGAACCGACGACGGCAAGTATCACCAATGAGAGTCCGAGAATCTTGAGCCGCCCGGGCGTCTCGGTGCTCACAGCGACAGGAGAAGCGCGTCGCCCTGACCGCCACCACCACACAACGCAGCCACCGCCTTGCCCGAACCTCGCCGCGACAGCTCGAGCGCCGCATGCAACACAAGCCGCGCCCCGGAAGCGCCGATCGGGTGCCCGAGGGCGATAGCTCCGCCGTGGATGTTGACCTTCTCGTCATCAATACCGAGGTCACGCATCGACTGAACGCTGACGGCCGCAAACGCTTCATTGATCTCGATCACATCAAGATCGGATGCCGTCCAGCTCGCCTTGCCGAGGGCATCCGCTATCGCCCGTGACGGTTGTGAATGCAACGAGTTATCCGGCCCGGCAACCGACCCTGAGGACCCGACCACGGCCAGCCAGCTCAGCCCGTGCTCCTCTGCGTACGAACGACTCGCGAGCACGAGCGCACAAGCACCATCACTGAGTGGCGATGAATTGCCGGCGGTAATCGTGCCGTCCTTGTCGAACGCCGGACGCAACGCTCCCAGAGAGTCGAGCGTCGATTCACCCCTGACACCCTCGTCCTGGGTGAGGATCGTCGGCTCACCGCGCCGCGACGGTACCTCCACTGGAGTGATCTCGTCGGCAAACACGTCACTCGCCTGCGCCCGCGCCGCCCGCGTATGTGAGCCGACCGCAACCCGGTCCTGCTCGTCCCGATCGATACCGAGTGGCCCGTTGTGCCGTTCGGTCGAGATGCCCATCGAGTCGCCGTCGAAAGCATCGGTCAGACCGTCGAACGCTGCGGTGTCGAGCAAGGTTACATCGCCGTATTTGTAGCCCTTCCGCGAGGCGGGCAGCACGTGGGGCGCATTGGTCATCGATTCCTGACCGCCGGCAACAACGACGGATGCTTCGCCAAGCCGAATCATTCGAGCCGCGTCGATCACCGCCTGAATTCCAGACAGGCACACCTTATTCACGGTCACGGCAGGCACTTCCCAGCCGATTCCTGCCGCACGCGAGGTTTGTCTGGCGGGATTCTGACCTGCACCGGCCTGAAGGACCTGGCCGAAGATCACCGCGTCGATGTCTGCAACATCAACCCCCGACCGCTCGAGTGCAGCCTTGAGCGCGATCGCTCCGAGTTGGACAGCACTGAAGCCGGCCAACTGGCCAAGCAGTCGTCCCTGCGGAGTGCGGGCTCCCGCAAGGATGACAACATCGTTCTGGCTCATGAAAACTGACTCCCTTGTCGTTGACTTTGGCACTTGGTGCCTGGCACCTGGCACCTGGCACTGGGTGCGTGGCGGATTTGCTCTCTCCAGCTTGGCACGTTTTCGCGGTGACCAGCGGGGTCAGCAGTGGGGGTAGCAGAGTGGTGTCAATAGCGTGGGGTCAATAGCGCGGGGTGACAGCCTGCGGTCAACAGTGTGGGGTCATCAGCGCGGGTCACAAGCGTGGGATCAGCACCATGATCAGCGCCTGGGGTTCAGCAGCATAGGGGCAGCAGTGTTACTCAGTCGGCGGCAGACCCTGCCGACGCGTACCTGGCCGCGAGCTGCCGGAACGCGTCGGCAAGCTCGGGTGGGTGCACATCCTCGATATTGGTATCGAATCGGCCGAGGGCGGCAGCAAGGGCGACCCACGACCACGATCCGGACTCCAAACGACAGCGGCCCGGCCCGAGCTCCTCGACGGTCCCATCGCCGGCAAACGGTCGGACCGAGCTCGCAGGCAGCGAAAGGATGACAGTGCCTGTGCACGGCCAGGCGTTCGTCCGATCAGATCCCTTGAACCGGGCTGAGACAAACTCGTGGACGTCATCACCCGGAATCCGGCGAGGAGCAAACCGCGGACCGGTCGGCGTTCGCGGACCGATCCGATCCGCACGGAAAATGCGCCAGTCCTCGTGCTCCAGGTCCCACGCCACGAGGTACCAGCGAGCGTTGGACGTCACGAGGTGGTGTGGCTCAACGCGATGTGGTGCCCGGGGCTCGACGGTGGTGGTGTTGCCGGTGGCGCCGGTGGCGCCGGTGGTGATGGTGCCAGCCTGCTCAGTGTCAGCCAGCTGAGTGTCAGCCAGTTCAGGGCCACCCTCAGCTGAGGCTGCGCTCCCGGCACGGTCGTGTGACCCGGAGTAATCGAACCGCAACACCTCCCGCGCCCGGATCGCCGTTGACAACGCGATGAGCACATCGGAGGAGACCGTTTCAGCCGCCCGGGGAATCGCGGTGAACCTCACGGCATCAAGACGGTGACGCAATCGCGACGGCATCACCTGTCGCACGGTCGTGAGTGCCCTCACCGCGGCTTCCTCGACCCCGGCCCCGGCAACGGTCGCAGCCTGCAGCGCAACGGCAAGCGCGATCACCTGATCGTCGTCGAAGAGGAGGGGAGGCAGGTCCGTTCCGGCATCAAGGCGGTACCCGCCATCCGGTCCCTTCGTCGACCTGATGCGGTACCCCATCTCACGGAGGCGATCCACGTCACGCCTCACCGTGCGATGACTGATCTCCAGTCGCTCGGCGAGAAGCTGACCGGGCCAGTCCCGCCGGGCCTGCAGCAGAGACAGCAGCAACAGAAGCCGCGACGTTGGTGAAGTCATGTTTCCGATGCTAATTCCAGTAGAGGACGAAGGCTGACCTCTACTGCCGAGAGACTCGAAGTTATCGGGCACACGAACCCGGAATCATCTCATCAAGGGAGCACAACAATGTCTGTCATCACCACCCCGCACCTCAACTTCCGCGGCGACGCGCGCTCTGCCCTGGAGTTCTACTCGTCGGTCTTCGGCGGTCAGCTTCTGATCATCACCAATGAAGACGCTCACAGCACCGAACTGCCGAGCGAAGCACAGCAGGTCAAGTTCGGCCAGGTCGTCAGCGAGAACGGATTCCGGATCATGGCGTACGACGTGCCGGCAAGCCAGTCATACGAGCGGGGCGACAAGTCCATGTTCGTGTCGGTCCGCGGGGACTCCGCCGACGAGATCGCCGGACTCTGGTCGAAACTCGTTGAGGGATCCACTGTTGTGGAGGACCTGGCCCCGTCCTTCTTCTCGCCCGCCTACGGAATGCTCGAGGACAGGTTCGGAGTCGTGTGGGTTCTCGACGTCGCGGTCGCCTACGAACCGGCGTGACGGCACGGGCGTGGAGGCCCTGGTCTCCACGCCCGTCCCGCACCGGTTTCGTGCGCGGGTCGTCCGCGCTGGTTCTCGTGCACGGACGCGCTAGGGTGGAAATCGTTGGCCACCGACGGTCTCTCGCGGGCTGCCGACACGGGGTGCCGCGAACGCGCGGCATCCGCAGCGACGGAGGTGCAACGATGACGATGGACAAGACAGTGTCGAGCGCAGCTGAGGCGATTTCCGACATCGACAGCGGATCATCGATAGCGGTCGGTGGCTTCGGACTCTGCGGAAACCCGATGATTCTCATCGAGGCCCTTCTCGAACTCGGCAGCGACGAACTGTCCATAGTGAGCAACAACTGCGGCGTCGACGACTGGGGACTCGGCATCCTGCTCGCCAACGGCCGCATCCGCAAGATGACCTCGTCCTACGTCGGCGAGAACAAGGAGTTTGAACGACAATTCCTCTCCGGCGAGCTCGAGGTCGAACTGACGCCTCAGGGAACTCTTGCCGAAAAGCTCCGCGCCGGCGGTGCGGGCATCGCCGCCTTCTACACGCAGACCGGAGTCGGAACGCAGGTCGCCGAGGGCGGCCTGCCGCGGCGATATGACGGCACCGGGGGAGTGGCCATCGCCTCCGAACCGAAACCGGTCCAGATGTTCTCGGTCCGCGGCACAGAGAAGACCTTCGTTCTCGAGGAGGCCATCACCACCGATTTCGCCCTTGTCCACGCCAAACGGGGAGATCGCCACGGCAATCTTGTCTTTGACAAGTCCGCTCGCAACTTCTCACCTCTGGCCGCAATGGCCGGAAAGATCTGCATCGCGCAGGTCGAAGAGCTGGTCGAGCCGGGAGGCATCGATCCGGATGCCGTCCACTTGCCCGGTGTGTTCGTGCACCGGGTCCTTGAGGTCGGCACCGACATCGAAAAACGGATCGAACGACGCACCGTTCGCCAGACGGAAGGTGCGTGACCATGGCTCTCAGCCGCAATGAAATGGCAGCCAGGGCCGCGCTCGAACTTGAAGACGGTGCGTACGTCAACCTGGGAATCGGACTGCCAACGCTCGTCCCGAACTACGTCCCGGACTCGATCACCGTCACGCTCCAATCGGAAAATGGAATCCTCGGTGTTGGTCCGTACCCGACGGAAGACGCTGTCGATCCCGACCTGATCAACGCGGGCAAGGAGACCGTCACGACACTCCCAGGCACATCGTTCTTTGACTCGGCCCTGAGCTTCGCCATGATTCGCGGCGGCAAGATCGACGCGGCAATCCTCGGTGCGATGCAGGTCTCCGCTCGAGGGGACCTCGCGAACTGGATGATCCCGGGCAAAGTCGTGAAGGGACCAGGGGGAGCGATGGATCTGGTTCACGGTGCCGAACGGGTCATCATTCTGATGGAACACGTCGCCCGCGACGGCAGCGCCAAGATCGTCCACGAGTGCTCACTGCCCCTCACCGGCCGGGGCGTCGTCGACAGAATCATCACGGATCTCGCCGTCATCGATGTCACCGCCAGCGGCCTCGTTCTCGTCGAGACAGCACCAGGCGTCAGCGTCGACGAGGTGATCGCGGCAACAGAGCCGCCCCTCAGGATCGCACTGCAGAGCTGAACGGAATCCAACTTTCGGACCATCATTCATCGGCTTGTGTTCAGGGGCGCGGCGTAGGATGGCACGGTGCCAGCAGTTAATTTGGGAATGCCCAAGGTCCCCGAGATCCTCGCTCCGCGACGCAAGTCCCGTCAGATCAAGGTAGGCAAGGTCCTCGTCGGCGGTGATGCCCAGGTCAGCGTTCAGTCCATGACGACGACGCCAACCACGAACATCAACGCGACGCTCCAGCAGATCGCCGAACTGACGGCATCCGGCTGTGACATCGTCCGTGTCGCCGTGCCGAGCCGTGATGACGCAGAAGCTCTTCCGATCATCGCGAAGAAGAGCCAGATCCCGGTCATCGCCGACATCCACTTCCAGCCCAACTACGTTTATGCAGCGATCGACGCCGGGTGCGCCGCCGTCCGCGTGAACCCCGGCAACATCCGCAAGTTTGACGACCAGATCGGTGAGATCGCCCGTCGCGCCAAGGCCGCAGACGTCTCACTCCGCATCGGCGTGAACGCCGGATCGCTCGACCCCCGCCTGCTGCAGAAGTACGGCAAGGCCACTCCGGAGGCTCTCGTCGAGAGCGCCGTCTGGGAAGCCAGCCTCTTCGAAGAGCATGACTTCCACGACTTCAAGATCTCGGTCAAGCACAACGACCCGGTTGTCATGGTCAAGGCGTACCGACTGCTCGCCGAACGGGGCGACTGGCCACTTCACCTCGGCGTCACCGAGGCCGGTCCGTCATTCCAGGGCACGATCAAGAGCGCAACGGCGTTCGGCATCCTGCTCTCAGAAGGCATCGGCGACACCATTCGGGTCTCGCTCAGTGCGCCTCCCGCCGAAGAGATCAAGGTCGGCCTGCAGATCCTGCAGTCGCTCAACCTGCGTGAGCGCAAGCTTGAGATCGTGTCATGCCCGAGCTGCGGCCGCGCACAGGTCGACGTCTACAAACTCGCCAACGATGTGACCGATGGTCTCGAGGGAATGACGGTTCCGCTCCGCGTCGCCGTCATGGGCTGTGTCGTCAACGGCCCAGGCGAAGCCCGCGAAGCCGACCTCGGTGTCGCCTCCGGCAACGGCAAGGGCCAGATCTTCGTCAAGGGGGAGGTCATCAAGACCGTTCCCGAGTCCGAGATCGTCGCAACGCTCATCGAAGAGGCGAACCGCCTTGCCGCCGAGATGCCCGCGAGCGACACCAGCATTGGTGCACCGGTGGTCAGCGTCAGCTAGCGGTTCGGGACGCTCTCCCGCGGCCCGCACCAGCGCGGCCAGAGGCACTGTAACTGGCACCGCAACTCGCGCAGGCGCAGGGGCGAAGGGTCACGCGGGGCTAGCATAGACGGGTGGTAACTCGGCTAACTAACTATTTCCTCAAGACCCTCCGCGAAGACCCTTCAGACGCCGAGGTGATCAGTCACCGCCTGCTCGTCCGGGCTGGCTACATCCGGCGCCAGGCTCCGGGTATTTTCGCGTGGCTGCCCCTCGGCCTCAAGGTCAAGGGCAAGATCGAACAGATCATCCGTGATGAGATGACCCGTGCTGGTGCGCACGAGGTGCACTTCCCGGCGCTTCTCCCGCGCGAACCGTACGAGGTCACCGGCCGCTGGGACGAGTATGGCGACGGACTCTTCCGGCTCAAGGACCGCAAGGGAAGCGACCTGCTGCTCGCTCCCACCCACGAGGAAGTGTTCACTCTCCTCGTCAAGGACCTGTACTCCTCGTATAAGGACCTGCCCCTGTCGATCTACCAGATCCAGGACAAGTACCGCGACGAGGCACGTCCCCGCGCCGGCCTCCTGCGCGGCCGCGAGTTCACGATGAAGGACGCGTACTCCTTCGACTACACCGATGCCGGCCTTGACGCGAGCTACATGGCACAGCGCGACGCGTACGAGCGCATCTTCACCCGCCTCGGTCTCGAATACGTCATTGTCCAGGCGGATGCCGGTGCAATGGGCGGATCGCGCAGCGAAGAATTCCTGCACCCAACGCCCGTGGGCGAAGACACGTTCGTGCGCTCAGCGGGCGGCTACGCGGCCAACGTCGAGGCGTGGACCACGCTCGCACCCCCAGCCATCGCGATCGAGGGACAGGCGCCTGCAGAGGTTCACGACACCCCGAACACACCGACTATCCAGACCCTCGTCGATGTCGCCAACGCCGAGCATCCCCGCGAGGACGGTGCAGCCTGGACGGCGGCGGACACGCTGAAGAATGTCGTCCTGGCGCTCAACCACCTCGACGGTACCCGAGAGCTCGTCATCGTCGGCCTGCCCGGCGATCGCGACGTTGACCTCAAGCGCGCCGAGGTTGCCTTCGCTCCGGCTGAGATCGAGGCTGCGACCGAGGCCGACTTCGCCAAGCACCCGGGACTCGTCAAGGGCTACATCGGCCCGTGGAGCGAGAACGGCCCGGTGCTCGGCGAGAAGTCGGCGACGGGCATCCGTTACCTGCTCGACCCCCGCGTCGTGGACGGCACCAGCTGGATCACCGGAGCGAACGTCGACGGCAAGCACGTCTTCGGCCTCGTCGCCGGTCGCGACTTCACCGCTGACGGAATCGCCGATGTCGCTGAAGTGCGTGCCGGCGACCCCGCACCGGACGGATCAGGACCCGTCGAGCTCGCACGCGGCATGGAGATCGGCCACGTGTTCCAGCTTGGCCGTAAGTATGCGGAAGCCCTCGGGCTGAAGGTCCTGGACGAAAACGGCAAGCTCGTCACCGTCACGATGGGGTCATACGGCATCGGTGTCACGCGAATCCTCGCGATCATCGCCGAGCTCAACAACGATGAGAACGGCCTGATCTGGCCCGAGACCGTCGCTCCTTTCGATGTCTACGTCGTTGCTACGGGCCGAGATGCAGCGGTCTTCGAGGCGGCGGAGAGCGTCGTTGCCGACCTCGAAGCTGCAGGGTTCGATGTACTCTTCGATGACCGCCCGAAGGTCTCACCCGGCGTCAAATTCGGTGACGCCGAACTGATCGGCATCCCGAAGATCGTCATCGCCGGTCGCGGTGTCGCCGACGGTGTCGTCGAGCTGTGGGACCGCCGCACGAACGAGCGCACTCCGGTTCCGATCAGTGAAGCAGCAGCAACGCTCCAGGCCGGCAGCAAGGCCACACAGAGCGTCTGACGCTCGCATGCAAAAACCCCGGTCGGATGATTCCGACCGGGGTTTTTATATGGCGCCAGGGAGTTAGCGGCCGTGGTGAGCGCCGTGCTTGATGATCGGCATCGGGCCGGTGACGCTCAACTGGTCCTCCCAGCACTCGACGTTCTTAAGCTCGGGCAGGCGCTCTTTGGTGAACACCGGATCGAAGCCATCGCGCCTCTGGTCTGAGTAGTCCTTGAGGAGCTTGAATGCCACACCACCGAGCAATCCGATCGCCGTGAGGTTGACGAGTGCCATCACGCCCATCAAGCCGTCAGCGGTGTTCCAGACGATGTCAGCCGTGAGCACCGAGCCCGCAAGTACCGCGACCACGGCGGCAACGCGGTAGACCGTCAGCCACACGGGCTTCGTCGTGATGAACTCGATGTTCGATTCGCCGTAGTAGTAGTTTCCGAGGATCGAGCTGAACGCGAGCAGGAAGACGATCACGCTGAGCAGGATGCCGGACCACGCCCCGAGCTGACTCGTGACGGCGTCGAAGGTGAGGCCGATTCCGCGCTCAGCATTCGCGAGGTCCGGTGTCGAGACCAGGACGATGAACGCCGTGATCGAGCAGATGAGGAACGTGTCGAAGTAGACGCCGAGCGTCTGCACCAGGCCCTGCTTCACCGGATGGGTGACCGCCGCTGACGCACCGGCGTTCGGCGCAGAACCGAGCCCTGCCTCGTTCGAGAACATCCCGCGCTTGACGCCCTGGAGGATGATCGTGCCGATCGCCCCACCGGCGACCTGCTGGAAGCCGAAGGCCCCGGCAAAGATCTCCCCGAAGACCCGGGGTACCTCGGTCACGTTCAACCCGACGATGATGACGCCGACGACGAGGTACAGGAGCGCCATGAGAGGCACGATGGCCTGCGTGACCGAAGCGATTCGTCGCACGCCGCCGAAGACGACGAGGCCGGTGAGCACGGCGAGGGCGAGGCCGACAACCCACGGCAGCCAGGTGAGCTCAACTCCGACCGTGCTCATGACTGTCGCGCTAATGGTGTTCGCCTGCAGAGAGCTGAACGCGAGCGGGAAGCAGAGGATGAGGATCACAGCGAAGAGGATGCCCATCCACCTGGCCCCGAGACCGCGTTCCATGTAATAAGCGGGGCCGCCTCTGAACCCGTCTTTGTCCTTGGTCTTATACAGCTGGCCGAGTGTTGACTCGACGAAGCTCGATGCGCCACCGATGAACGCCATGGTCCACATCCAGAACACCGCACCGGGGCCGCCGATGGCGATCGCGGTTCCGACCCCGGCGATATTGCCGACGCCGACGCGGGATGCTGCCGAAATGGTGAAGGCCTGGAACGCCGAAACCGACTGCGCTTTGCCGCTCGAATCGAGCGGCGTCTTGTCGGTGAGCGTCCGGAACATCTCCGGAATCATGCGGAACTGGACGACGCCGGTTCTCACTGTGAAGTACAGGCCGAGAAGTCCAACAACGGGTAGTAGCACCCAGGTCCAGAGTCCGTCTCCCGCTGCGAGCACGAGATTATTGAGTGCGTCCATCATTCAAACCTAACCGCCAGCCGGCGCGCCTTCGTTCACGGAGCGGTCTGGGAGGCCACCAGGCAGCGCCACTTCGCCGACTTTCGTAACGTATCTGTTATCGGACCGCCAGCGCTGAGCGCCCAGCCGTCCAGTAGGTTCTGACCAGTGGCGAGAGTCTCGTTCTCGCTGATGAGACGAGGAGCCATGATGGTTCGGGCACGCACGCTTTCGGCGCTGGCGCTTGTGGTCCTTCTGGGCGCGGCCGGATGCGTAACCCCACCGACTTCCCCGCCACGGCAGCCCAGCGCGACCGCATCACCGTCGGTGACGCCGACGTCGTCCCCCACCCCGGACGCTCCCCTCGTCAGTATCGTCGTCATCGGTGTTGACGGCCTCTCAACGCAGTCGGCGGAAGGGGAGGAGATCAGCGTCCTGCCCTACGATTCCGATCCTGACGCCGCCATTTCGGCCGTTACCCGGATCTTTGGCGCCGAACCGGCCGTGGAACACTTCCCGGGCGACCAGAACTGTGACGCCGAGCGGGTGGAATACCGGTGGAGCGCCATGTCCATCAACGTGGAAGGAGAGCTCTCGAGCGCGACATCCTTCTGGGCGGTTTCTGAGCCGGATGCCGGAAATTCCGGCATCGTCGTCCAGTCCGAACACGGCGGACAGGTCGGCGGATCCTTCGTCGAGCTGTTGTCGAAGATCCCTGATCCGCTTACGGCCATGTTGGATGAGGAGGGCGACCGTTTGGAGTGGCTCATGGACGGACTGAGCGAAGAGCCCGATAGCACGGTGGAACGCGAGTACTGGCTTGGGGCCCGAGTTCACGCTGTTGATGATGAGATCGTCCAAATCGTTGCTCCCGTCTCTCTGTGGGGTGCCTGCTAGCAACAATCGCTTCGCTGTCACCGCTGTCACCGCTGTCACCGCTGCCACGGCTGTCACGGTTATCGCGACGGCAGGGCAGGCAGCCCCGTGGTGTTGGAAAGCGCGCGCGTCGGGTAAGTTGGAAGATCGATCCGCCAGTGCAGAAGTGGCGGTGGCAGCTGAATAGAGGAGTACCCCGGTGGACATCGATCTCAACGTACTGAAGATGATGGAGCGGGAGAAGGAAATCCCCCTCGGCGAACTCATCGGCATCATCGAACAGGCTATTCGTACCGCCTACATCAAGAGCCAGACCGAACCGGGTGAAGCAGAACCCGACGTCCGCGTCGAGCTGGACCGGAAGACCGGTCACGTCGCTGTCCTCATTCCTGAAAAGGACGAAGAGGGCAATATCATCGGCGAGGCCGAGTCGACCCCTGAGGACTTCGGCCGCATCGCTGCTTTCGCAGCGAAGCAGGTCATCAACCAGCGTCTGAGGGACCTCGCTGACGACGCGATCCTCGGCGAGTTCAAAGGCCGCGAAGGTGACATCGTCGCGGGTGTCGTGCAGCAGGGTCCCAACCCGCGCATGGTGCATATCGACCTCGGAACCATCGAAGCGATTATGCCGCCCGAAGAGCAGGTCCCCGGCGAGGAATACAAGCATGGTGCCCGCATCCGGGTCTACGTCACGAGCGTTGCCCGTGGAATGAAGGGCCCGCAGATCACCGTGTCTCGCACCCACCCGTCTCTCGTTCGCAAGCTTTTCGCGCTCGAGGTCCCTGAGATCGCATCCGGCGTCGTCGAGATCGTGTCGCTTGCCCGAGAAGCAGGTCACCGCACAAAGATCGCCGTGCGCGCCAACGACCCGAGCGTCAATGCCAAGGGTGCGTGCATCGGCGAGCTCGGACGACGGGTTCGCGCGGTGACGGAGGAACTCGGCACCGAGAAGATCGATATCGTCGACTACTCGCCGAACCTGGCTACGTTTGTCGCCAACGCGCTCTCGCCGGCGAAGGTCACGAGCACTTTCATGATCGACGAGTCCACCAAGGCTGTCAGGGCGCTCGTGCCCGACTACCAGCTGTCCCTCGCTATCGGCAAGGAAGGGCAGAACGCCCGCCTCGCCGCGAAGCTGACGGGCGCGAAGATCGACATCCAGCCGGACTCGATCCTCGAGGACTGAATACGCTGCTGACCGGATCAGCCGCCTGGTCGGGTCGAGAGGCCGAATTCTATCCTCGAGGCTCGACCACGCGCTGCCGGGCGTCTTCGAATTGAGGGAGTGCTAGGATGGAACCCGTTAGAACGTGCGTCGGATGCCGCGTACGTGCCGAGAGATCCTCCCTCGTGAGGGTCGTGGCCAGGGACTCACAGCTCGTGGTGGACACCACCGCGTCGCTGCCAGGCCGAGGCGCGTGGCTGCATCCGCAAATCCAGTGTTACCAACTCGCAGTGAAGCGGCGGGCCTTCGGGCGTGCCCTTCGTGAGCCGAGGTCCCTCGACACGGCAGCACTTGAAATTTCAGTACGAGAGAACAGGCTGAACGGCTAATGGACAACTAATGAGCGGCTCGAAATGAGACCCGTCCGTAAATAAAGGTCCGCCCTGTCTGGGTGGACCCAGACAGGAGAATAGTGGCTGGAAAACCACGCGTACACGAGATCGCATCTGAACTCGGTGTCGACAGCAAGGTAGCCCTTGCGAAACTGAAGGAACTGGGCGAATTCGTCAAGTCGCCCTCATCAACTATTGAACCCCCGGTTGCACGGAAGCTTCGTGCTGCCCTTGAAGCGGACGGCGCCAAGCCCTCCGCTCCTGACGCGGCAAAGGCCCCGGCCACCTCGGCGAAGCCGGGCTCACGCCCGACGCCCGCTCCGGCTAAGAAGCCTGCAGCCGCCGCTCCGGCACCGGCTGCGGAGCCCGCCGCGAAGACGGAAGCCCCTGCAACACCTGCAGCGCCTGCAGCACCGGCGCCAGCCGCAGAGGCAGCACCGGCCGCAGAAGCAGCACCGGCAGCATCCGCAACACCATCAGCAACGCCATCGCCCGCTGCTCCGGCAGCCGCGGAAGCGTCGGCTGACGCCGCGACCGGCTCTGCAGACAAGCCAGCAGCACCGGGTGGTCCTCGCCCAGGCGCACCTCGCCCGGGTAACAACCCGTTCGCGAGCGCACAGGGCATGGGCCAGCGCCCGGCAACACCGCGTCCGGGTAACAACCCGTTCGCAAGCGCGCAGGGCATGGGCCAGCGCCCCGCTCCGACCCCGAGCAACATTCCTCGCCCGCAGGCACCCCGACCCGGTTCGCCGCGTCCGGGCGCTCCGCGTCCCGGCGCTGCAGGTCAGCGTCCCGGCGGCGGCGGATTCCAGCGTCCCGGTGGCGCAGGTCGCCCCGCAGGTGGCGGATTCCAGCGCCCAGGCGCTCCCGCTGCCGGTGGATTCCAGCGTCCGGGTGGCGCTCCAGGTGCTCCAGGCTCGAACTTCGGCCCCAACCGCCCCGCAGGTGGCGGCGGTCGTGGCCGTGGCCCCGGTGGTGGAACCGCCGGTGCGTTCGGTCGTGGTGGCGGCAAGAGCAAGTCACGCAAGTCGAAGCGCGCCAAGAGGCAGGAATTCGAACTCAGGGAAGCTCCGTCGCTTGGTGGCGTGAGTGTTCCCCGCGGTGATGGAACGACCATCGTCCGTCTTCGCCGTGGAGCGTCCATCTCGGACTTCGCCGACAAGATCGACGCGAGCCCCGGAAACCTCGTCACCGTGCTGTTCCACCTCGGTGAAATGGCGACGGCTACCGAGTCCCTCGACGAGGCGACCTTCGGCATCCTCGGTGAAGAGCTCGGCTACCGGATCCTCATCGTTTCCCCCGAGGAAGAGGACCGCGAGCTTCTCGAAGGCTTCTCGATCGACCTCGACCAGGAGCTTGCAGACGAGACGGACGAAGATCTTGAGATCCGCCCGCCCGTCGTCACGGTCATGGGTCACGTCGACCACGGTAAGACCCGACTGCTCGACGCCATCCGTAACGCCAACGTCGTTGCGGGAGAAGCCGGCGGCATCACGCAGCACATCGGTGCGTACCAGGTCGTCGCTGAGCACGAGGGCGTCGAACGCCCCATCACCTTCATCGACACACCGGGCCACGAGGCGTTCACCGCCATGCGTGCCCGTGGTGCGCAGGTCACCGACATCGCGATCCTCGTGGTCGCGGCCGACGACGGCATCATGCCCCAGACGATTGAGGCACTCAACCACGCACAGGCAGCAAACGTGCCGATCGTGGTCGCAGTGAACAAGATCGATAAGGAAGACGCCAACCCGCAGAAGGTGCGCCAGCAGCTCACCGAATACGGACTCGTCGCCGAGGAATACGGTGGAGACGTCATGTTCGTCGACGTGTCAGCGCGCAACAACATCAACATCAAGGAACTCCTTGACGCTGTGCTGTTGACCGCAGACGCCGGCCTCGACATGCGCGCCAACCCGAACAAGGACGCCCGTGGTGTCGCGATCGAAGCGAAGCTCGACAAGGGACGCGGTGCTGTTGCGACAGTGCTCATCCAGTCGGGAACGCTCAAGGTCGGAGACCCGATCGTCGCCGGTACCGCTTACGGCCGTGTCCGTGCGATGGCAGACGAAAACGGCGACGCCGTCGAGTTCGCTACCCCGTCACGTCCGGTCCAGGTTCAGGGTCTGTCTTCGGTGCCCCGCGCCGGCGACACGTTCCTCGTCACTGACGATGACCGCACAGCACGTCAGATCGCTGAGAAGCGTGAAGCTGCTGAGCGCAACGCCCAGCTGGCCAAGTCCCGCAAGCGCATCAGCCTTGAGGACTTCACCCGCGCTCTCGAAGAGGGCAAGGTCGAATCGCTCAACCTCATCATCAAGGGTGACGTCTCCGGTGCCGTCGAGGCACTGGAAGAGTCGCTGCTCAAGATCGAGATTGACGACAGTGTCCAGCTGCGCATCATCCACCGCGGTGTCGGTGCGATCACCGAGTCGGACGTCAACCTGGCGACCATCGACAACGCGATCATCATCGGCTTCAACGTGCGCCCCGACCCGAAGGCTCGGGAACGTGCCGCCCGCGAAGGCGTCGACATCCGGTTCTACTCGGTTATCTACAACGCCATCGACGATGTGGAAGCAAGCCTCACCGGCATGCTCAAGCCCGAGTACGAAGAAGTCCAGTCCGGTGTCGCCGAGATCCGCGAGGTGTTCCGTTCCTCCAAGTTCGGCAACATCGCCGGTGTCATCGTTCGCTCGGGAACCATCACGAGGAACGCGAAAGCTCGCGTTATCCGCGACGGTGTTGTGCTCGGTGACAACCTCGCCATCGAATCGCTGCGTCGGTTCAAGGACGACGTCACCGAGGTTCGGACGGACTTCGAGGCTGGAATCGGCCTCGGCAAGTTCAACGACATCCAGATCGGTGACGAGATCGAGACGACAGAGATGAAAGAGAAGCCGCGCGTCTAGGCTCCTCTCGACTGCGGCAGCCTCTTTGGGGCTGCCGCAGTCGATTCCGTCCCTGTACAGGGACACAGGGACTGCAGGCAAGGCTGAAGGAGAAGATCATGGGCGAGAACCCACGAGCACGTAAACTGGCCGACCGTATCCAGGAAGTCATCGCCAAGCGCATCGAGCGTGGAATGCGTGACCCCCGGCTCGGATTCGTCACGATCACCGACGTCCGCGTCACGGGAGACCTCCAGCACGCGAGCGTGTTCTACACGGTCTACGGCTCTGACGAGGAACGGGCAGACTCAGCGGCCGCACTCGAGGCGGCCAAGGGCATGCTTCGAAGCGAAGTCGGCAAGAACATCACGGCACGGCTGACCCCGAGCCTCGAGTTCATCCACGACGCCCTCCCGGAGAACGCCAAGCACCTGGACGAGCTCCTCGCCAAGGCCCGCGAACGCGACTCATCGATCGAGGCACTCAAGTCCACGGCGACATACGCCGGCGACCCCGACCCGTACGTCAAACCACGGGTTGCTGACGACGACGAATAAACCGAACACACTAGAGCTTCGAGCAAAACGGGCTGTGTGCCGCCTCAGGGCAGCACATAGCCCGTTTGTGCGTTCACGGCCAGCCCGTCGGCGACGAGTCCAGCGAGTGCGCGTTCGCGCTGAACGGCATCCGGCCACAGGCTTTCGATCTCGGCCGGTGTGACGGGAACGTGCGCCGCACGCAACTCGGCCATGATCAGGCCACGGACGTGCCTGTCACTGCCTTCATACTTCTTCTGCACAGCCTTCCGTTTGCCCTCGTACGCCGGATAGCCCGCGAGACGCCAGGCGCAGGCATCAGCGATGGGGCACTCATCGCACTTCGGCGCCCTTGCCGTGCACACGATCGCACCGAGCTCCATCGCACCGGCGTTGAACACCCTCGCATCCTCGACGCTTTCCGGCAGCAGCCGCTCCATCGCGGCGAGGTCGCGGGCATTCGACGGGGGAGCGGGCTCCTGGTTACCGTCGATCGCGCGCGCGATCACGCGTCTGGTATTGGTGTCGACGACCGGATGCCTGTGGCCATACGCGAACACCGACACGGCTCGCGCGGTGTAATCACCGACCCCTGGCAGGGCGAGGAGATCGTCGACACCCTGCGGCACGATCCCATCGTGCCGCTCGGCGATCGTGACGGCAGCAGCGTGCAGCCAGAGAGCTCGGCGCGGGTAGCCGAGGTTCGCCCACGCCCGAACGGCTTCACCGGGCGGAACGCTCGCGAGCGCCCCCGGCGACGGCCAGCGCTCGAGCCACTCGGCAAGGCGGGGGATCACACGGGCGACGGGGGTCTGCTGCAGCATGAACTCAGACACCAGGATTCCCCACGCCGGGAACCCCGGCTCGCGCCACGGCAGGGCGCGGCCGCTCGTGGTGAACCAGTCGATGATCCGGTCAGACAGCACCGAGTCAGACAACTGGGCTGACAGCGGCGGGGACAGCACCGGGGCCGACGGCTGCGGGGCGGACGGCAGCGGCGCGGGACGCGGGGCGAGGGGAGTGTCAGACATACGTCCGTCAAGCGTATGCGGTCGGCCAGAGGTATTCTCGACTGATGAGTCTTGTTTCGACACCCAGGGTCGAGCTGTTGCGTGACCTGCGAGAAGAGATCACCCACAATTACCCCGCAGGCCGCACGATTGTGGCGGTGGACGGCATCCAGGGCTCCGGCACTGCGGCGTTCGCCGATGACCTCGCCGATGTGTTCCGTGAAGCGGACAGGGCCGCCTTCCGTGCCTCGATCGACGACTTCCACCGGCCGAGGGAGGAGCGATACGCGCGGGGACGGAACTCCGCTGAAGGTTACTACCATGACTCGTTCGACTACTCGCTGCTTCGCCGTGTGCTCATCGAGCCGTTCCGGTTGGCGGGAAGCACCGGATTCCAGCTCGCGGGTTTCGATGAGAAACGCAACACGGGTGAAGAGCTTCGATGGGTGACAGGACCAAAAGACGCCGTGCTCATCGTCGACGGTGTTTTCCTCCACCGGCCTGAGCTTCGCGGACTCTGGCACTATTCGATCTGGCTCGACGTGCCGTTCTCGGAGGCGTACCGGCGGCTGGCAGAGTCGCTCGGCGCAGATCCGGATCCTCAGGCCGCGTCCAACGCAAGGTACGTCGGTGGCCAGCAGCTCTACCAGCGAGAAGCGAACCCGCGCACCAGCGCGACCGCGGTGGTCAACAATTCTGTTGAAGCCAGTCCTGCCCGGGTCTTCCTGGACAGCTGCTGAGTCCGCTCACACGTGCGTGCGGGCCTCGGCACCGGACACAACGCTGGCCACAGCATCCGCCACCTGCCGCGGGGTGAAGAAGACCCCGGTCTTCTCGACCTCGTGCACGAGGGCCGTCAGTGATTCGTTGACCGGGGCGCGACGCCCGAGCGCGCGTGCCTGCCGCACGACTGCCCCGTTGAGGAAGTCGATCTCCGTGGGCTGGCCCCGCCTGATCGACTGCAGCGTCGAGCCGGGGTTGGGGACCGGTCCCATCCTGGCCGCGAAACGGGCGGGCAACGCCTGTCCGAGCGCGACGGGCAGCCGAGCGAAAAAGCGAAGCCTGAGGTCACCCAGACCCTGAATCGACCCGAAACGGATGCCGGTGGCAGCGCCGACGCGCACCGTCTCCCGCATGCTCCTCGTCATGATCATGCGAAGGGAACGATCGGCAACGACCTCCTGCACGCTCAAGCCAGTGATCGCCGGCAGGGCGTTGAGCCCGTTGACGAGGAGCTTCGTCCACTGCGCTCCCACGAAATTACCGATGGCCGTGAACCGCAACGCCTCACCGAGCTCGGCCTCGATCCGCCGGACCTCGGCGTCGGGCTGGCCAGTGCCCCTGCCGACGTGCGTCGTCGCCGGGGTGGTCACCCGCACGGCGCCCGGCTCCAGGTACGACGCCGCGACGATCGACAGCGCACCGATGCATGACGAGTCGACGAGTGTTTTCGCGACTGTGTCGACACCGTCGAGACCGTTCTGCACAACGATCACCGGTGTCCCGTTGATCGCCTGGCCGTGTTCGGCGAGAGCGGATGCTGTGTCCTGCGCTTTGACGGCGATGAACGCGAGGTCAAAGTCCCCACCGGGCATTTCGGGGGTCGTGAGATGCGGGACGGCGACGAGCTTCGTTGTGTCCCACTCGCCGAACCCGCCGCTCAGATGAATTCCGCTCGCGCTGACCGCCTCGAGCTGCGCTCCGCGGGCGACCAGCGTGACCTCGTGGCCGGCCCGGTCGAGAAGTGCCGCGAAGGTGGAGCCGAGGGCTCCAGCTCCGATCACGGCAACACGCATGCCTTCAGCCTACGGTGCCGCGTGTGGGAAGATGGTCTGTCGCCCGCAAGGCACGAAAGGACCATCTGTGCACTCCGGCATCCTCCTCGTTGACAAGCCGCAATCGATCACGAGCCACGACGTCGTCGCGCGCACCCGGAGACTCGCGGGCACCCGTCGGGTCGGACACGCGGGCACCCTCGACCCGATGGCGACCGGTCTCCTGATCCTCGGCATCAACTCATCCACCCGCCTTCTCACCTACCTCGTCGGGCAGGACAAGGAATACCTCGCGACGATCAGGCTCGGGATCTCCACGACGACGGATGACGCCGAGGGCGAACCGGTCGAGCGGGCGGATCCGGATGCCGTTTCCCGCGTCACCGACGCTGCGATCGCGTCAGCGGTCGCCGACCTCACCGGAAGTATCTCCCAGGTTCCGTCGAGCGTCAGCGCCATCAAGGTCGACGGTAAGCGGGCATACGCACTCGTCCGTGCCGGTGAAACCGTCGAGCTCAAGTCCCGCCCGGTCACCGTCTCACGCTTCGACGTTCTTAACCGAACGGACGGCGAGGGCATCGTGGACCTCGAGGTCCGCGTCGAATGCTCCTCGGGAACCTACATCCGCGCCCTGGCCAGAGACCTCGGTACAGCCCTCGGCGTCGGCGGTCACCTCACAAGCCTCCGGCGCACACGCATCGGGCCATTCAGTGTCGACAACGCTCCCCGCCTCGACCAACTCGACGTCGCAGCGAGCCTCATCGGCCCGGCGGAGGCGGCATCCGTTCTCTTTCCCCGCATCGCTCTCACCGAGCAGCAGGCCATCGACCTGGGGCACGGCAAGAAGGTCCCCGCCGCTGAGCTCGCATTGTCCGGGCCCCTCGGCTCCGATTCACTCGCCGCCGCTGTCGCCCCTGACGGACGGCTGGTCGGACTCGTGAAGATCGCGGGGGATGTCGCGAAGAGCGCCGTCAACTTCCCGGCCGATGCAGTGGCACCTCCGAAGGACGCTCAGGCAACATCCGACGCGACGGCTGAAACGACGGCTGCGCCGGCGGCTCAGGCAACAGGCGACGGGGAAACCCGGGCATGATCGAGTGGTTTACCTGGCTGCAGGTGGCTGTAGCGGTTGGGGCTGGCCTGCTCTGTGTGATTCTCGGATTCGCCGGCAAAAAACCGAGTGACCTCACCCTGGGCTCGCTCGCGCTCGTGGAACTCCTCCTCATCGCCCAGCTCGTCGTGGCCATCGTCGCACCGTTCACGGGCAACGAACCGGTCGGAAGCGTCCTCGAGTTCTACACCTATCTCGTTTCGGCGATTCTGTTGCCGGCCGCAGCGGGCTTCTGGGCTTTGGTGGACCGCAGCAAGTGGAGCACTGTGATCCTCGGCGTCGTCGCACTAGCGATCGCGGTGATGGTCTACCGGATGCAGCAGATCTGGACGACGCTCCCGTTCTGAGCCCCACAGAGGCGTTCTGAGCCTCGCTGAGGACTGCCTGCCCAACGCGAATAGAATTAGCGGTGTCATGACATCACACAACGAACAAGTCTCAAACGGGACCGGGGCGGCCCTCGCGCCCCGACGGAGTATCTCAGGCATCGGCCGCGTTCTCGTTGTCGTCTACGGGATCCTCGCTCTCGGGGCGACGGGCCGTTCATTCGTGCAGATCGCCGAGCGGTTCGGTGACGCGCCGCTCGCGTACTCGCTGTCGGCACTCGCCGCCGTGGTCTACATCGTTGCGACAATTGCGCTCATTCGCAGCGGGTCAGGGTGGTATCGGATCGCCTGGCTGACCATCGGATTCGAGCTGCTCGGTGTCCTGACGATCGGGACGCTCAGTGTGCTCGAACCCCAGTTGTTCCCCGAAGCGACAGTGTGGTCGTACTTCGGCGCTGGGTACCTCTTCATTCCACTGGTGCTTCCTCCGCTCGGAATGTGGTGGCTCGCGAGCCACAGGCCCGCCCGCCGTTCGACGGTTGCGGCAGCGTGATCACGTTCCGGCGGGTCAGCGACATCCCGGCAGGTTTTGGCCCGACCGCTGTCACCATCGGCAAATTCGACGGGGTACACGGGGGTCACCGCGCGGTGATCGAGCGGCTGAAACAGGCCGCAGGTGAACGCGGACTCAACTCGGTCGTCGTCACGTTCGACCGGCATCCGCTTGCCCTGCTCGCCCCCGAAAAGGCACCGCCCGTCCTGGTAAGCAACGAACAGAAGCTCGACCTCCTCGCTGAAACCGGAATCGATGCGGCGCTGCTGCTGCCGTTCGACCGGGAATTCTCGTGGCTCAGCCCCGAAGAGTTCGTCACGACGGTGCTTACCGATGGCCTCAAGGCGAAGCTCGTGCTCGTTGGCAACGACTTCAGGTTCGGCCACAGGGGCGCGGGCGATGTCGCCATGCTTCGCGAACTGGGTGCCAGACACGGGTTCGACGTGGAGACCATCCCCGACGTTGCTCCCGACGATGGCAGGCGGGTGTCGTCCACCTGGATCCGTGAGCTGCTCGCGGAGGGGCGGGTGGCTGAGGCCTCCCGCCTGCTCGGACACGACCCCGCCGTTCGCGGAGTCGTCGTGCACGGGGCCAAGCGCGGACGTGAACTCGGGTACCCGACGGCCAACCTTTCGCCGGACTCGGACGGCCTGATCCCCGCGGACGGTGTTTACGCCGGCTGGCTGCGCGTGGGCTCACGACGGTTCCCCGCCGCGATTTCGGTTGGCAACAACCCGACGTTCGACGGTGTGCCGCAGAAGCAGGTCGAAGCGTACGTGCTCGACGAGGACATCGACCTGTACGACCAGGTCGTCGAGGTGCAGTTCGTCGACCGCATCCGCGGCCAGGTCGCCTTCACCGGCATCGATCCGCTCATCGTGCAGATGGCAGACGACGTCGAGCGGGTCAGGCTACTGCTTTCCTGACGGCCGGGTGAGCCCGGTGGGCTCTGGTGCGCTCAGGCAAGCCCTGGCGTCGGAGCGGGTGCCAGAAGGCGTTCCCGTCCCGGCGGCTGCATGGCCTTGCGGCCGTTGAGGAACAGAATGACGCTCGCGGCATCCGCGATGATCTCCGATCCGTGCCCGATCTTCCACCCGGCGTCCTCTGCGACGAGAGTTCGGTGCCTGATCACGGCGCGCACTCGCCGCGGTGCCTTCAGCGCGCTGGCCGTCGCCACCCGGTGGGTCGTCGCCGGTGCGAATGGGAGCCGAATCTCCAGGGGGTGCAGGGCGTCGTAGCCGTGCACGACGACCTCGAGAAGTTCGCCGGCGTTCGTGCGTCCGTGTCCCTGTGCTTTCTCGGCGGCGATCGCACGCAACTCCCGGCGCAACTCGTCTGTGCCGCCCGAGTCGGCGATCCCGCGTGCGATGTCGTCGAACGACTCCATCGGGTTTGCGTGGTGCCCGGCGACGGACGCCCGGACAATGTCGCCCGCCAGTCGCATCGATGGCGTGCCGATCCGCCAGACCAGATGCGCGATGGTGTCCTTGACGCTCCAGCCCTCGCAGAGACTCGGGCTCGCCCACTGCACCGCGGTGAGGGTATCGAGGCCGTCGCCCACAACGGCAAGAGCTTCCGCAATCTCGATTCCCCTGGAGGGCGTTGACGGTTCCTGGCGTGATCGGGAGGCAGACATGAGTACAGGTTACGCGCGGCGGGCGTCGTCGGTCGAGAAGCGCACCGCCCATACACTTGGACCGTGATGTCGAACGCGAACCGTCCGCTGCTCGCCGGCAGGACGCTCGCGTTCATCGGCCTTATCCTCGTCGCCGCAAACCTCAGGACCGCGGTCGGGGCGCTGTCGCCCATCATCGGCCGCATCTCGGAGGACCTTCCTCTCGACCCTCTCGTCGTCGGCCTGCTCGGTGCGATGCCGCCGGTGTGCTTCGCGCTCTTCGGGATCATCACCCCGGCCCTCGTCCGCCGCAGTCGGCTCGAGCTCGTACTCATCCTCGCGCTCGCCGCGATTCTCGTGGGGCATCTGATCCGAGGTATCGCCGGTGACGTCCTGACGTTCGTGATCGGCAGCGCGGTGACCTTCGCCGGACTCGGCCTCGGCAACGTACTTCTGCCACCGATCGTGAAGAAGTATTTCCCCGACCGGATCGCACTGATGACGACGGTGTACGTCACAATGTTGTCCGTTTCGACACTCATCCCACCGCTGATCGCCGTTCCCGTCGCCGACAGCGCAGGGTGGCGGATCTCCCTCGCCATGTGGGCAGGGGTGACCGTCGTAGCCCTCGTTCCGTGGCTCGTGCTCAACCTCCATGCCAGGCGTACCCCGCCGTCACCGCGCATCGAACCCGCACGGACCGAGGTGGTTGGCCGGCTCTGGCGTTCTCCGCTGGCCTGGTCGCTGGCCGTCATCTTTGGCCTCTCGTCACTCAATGCGTATGCGATGTTCGCGTGGTTGCCGAGTCTTCTCCACGACATCGTCGGTGTGAGCGATGCAACAGCCGGAGTGTGGCTGTCGGTCTTCGCCTTCATGGGTTTTCCGGCCGGGCTGCTGATTCCGATCCTCGCCGTACGTATGAGAAACGTCGCACTCCTGGTCTATGTGGCGATCGGATGCCTCGTGGCCGGTTATGCGGGACTCCTGATCGTTCCCACCGTCGCGCCTCTCTTCTGGGTGGTGCTTATCGGTCTTGGGCCGCTCCTGTTCCCGCTCGCACTGGTGCTCATCAACCTGCGGACAAGGACCCATGACGGGGCAATAGCCCTGTCGAGTTTCGTGCAGGGCGTCGGCTATGTCCTCGGGGCGCTTGGCCCGCTTGTCGTCGGCATTACGCACGATGTGACCGACGGCTGGACCGTTCCGCTTGTGATCCTGATCGCTGTCGCGTTCATCGGCGTCTTCGCCGGGGCGATCGTGGCCAGGGACCGCAGCATCGAGGACGGCGCGTGACCGCACCGGCGTGATCTGCACCAGCGGGACCTGCACTGGCGTCGTTCCCAGCACCCAACATCCGCCGGGGTAATCCCCGCATCGTGCTCATATGAGCAGAAACCCCTACCTGTGTTGTTTTGAGCACTGTCGGGATTTAGTCTGGGGTTGGCGGGCTGGCAGGGTCCGTGGCGGGAGGGTCCGTGCCGGCAGAGCAACGAACGTCAGGGGAAGCGGTGGAAACCATCGACAACGACGAGCTGCTCTCCATCCGCGCGGCCGAGCTGTACTACGACGAGAACAAGACTCAGGACGAAGTCGGCGCGATTCTCAAGCTCACCAGATGGAAGGTCGGGCGGCTGCTCGCCTCCGCCAAGGAAAAGGGCTTCATCCGCATCGAGATCGTCCACCCCCGGGCGCGCAAGCTGACGCTCGAGCGCAGCCTTCGCGAACGCTTTGGACTCGACGACGCCATAGTCGTCCCCGCGGCGGGGACGAACAGCGCCGACGATCTCCGCGCACGCGCCGCTCAAGCCGCAGCCGACTATCTCGCGAGCCTCCGCCCCGTACCCAGGGTCCTCGGCGTGAGCTGGGGTCGAACCCTCCATGACGTTGCCGAACACCTCAGTGACGGCTGGGCCACCGGCGTGAACGTCGTGCAGATCAACGGCGGGGTGAGCGTGAACCAGCGAGCGGGCACAGCGGCAGCCACGGCGTTCGAGATCGCCCGCAAGGCCTCCGGTCAGGCCACACTGCTCCCGAGCCCGGCCATCCTGGAGCGGCTCGAGACCAAACGATCCATCGAGGCCGATCGCACGGTCGGGGGAGTGCTCGCGATGGCGGCTGACGCAGCCGCGTACCTCTACAGCGCCGGCGTGGCCGGCCACGACTCCGCGCTCGTCGACAGCGGGTACCTGACACCGAACGACGTGGACGAACTCGTGCGCCGAGGTGCTGTCGGCGATGTCGTCGGGCGCTACATCGACGCGGCCGGCATGATCGTCGACCCGTCGCTCGACGAGCGAACTGTCGGCCTGAGCCTTGCCACGCTGCGCAGTGCGGCGACGAGCATCGCGGTGATCGCCGGCGCTGGCAAGATCGCCGTCGCGCGCGCCGTCGTCACGAGCGGCCTGTGTACCGTGCTCGTCACCGACGAGGCGACAGCGCTCGCCCTGCTCGACGCCGGCAGCTGACGCTCTTACGCACCAGGCGCTGTGCCCCCGGCACAGTGCCCCAAGACTTCTCGACCTGAACACACTTTATGCAGGAGGATCCACGCATGACCGAAACCAGACAGGCTGTTGTTCCGCGAGCAACAGCCCTCGAGCTCTTCGACGGGCCGATGACCGATGCGAATCTCCGTCGCTACCTCGAGGGAATTCCCGGGGTCGACGCTGTCGGCCTCGAGCAGCGCGCTGCGGGACTCGGCACACGCTCGATCAAGACCAGCTCCAAGAAGTGGGCCCTCGACACAACCATCGGGCTCATCGACCTCACAACACTCGAGGGTGCCGATACTCCCGGGAAGGTGCGTTCTCTCGTCGCGAAGGCGATCACCCCGGACGCCTCAGATCCGTCGACGCCCCGGGTTGCCGCTGTGTGTGTCTACGGAGACATGGTGCCGTATGCCGTTGAGGCGCTTGGCTCGCACCACGCTCGCGGTACCGACTCCGGAATCAATGTCGCCGCTGTCGCAACCGCATTCCCGTCCGGCCGCGCGTCGCTCGCCATCAAGCTCAGCGATACAGCGGATGCCGTCGACGCAGGCGCCGATGAAATCGACATGGTCATCGACAGGGGTGCGTTCCTCTCCGGTCGTTACGGCCAGGTGTTCGACGAGATCGTAGCCGTCAAGGAAGCCTGCCGGCGCTCAGACGGCAGCTACGCGCACCTCAAGGTGATCCTCGAGACCGGAGAGCTCAACACCTACGACAACGTTCGCCGGGCATCGTGGCTCGCCATCCTCGCCGGTGGCGATTTCATCAAGACGTCCACGGGCAAGGTGGCTCCGGCGGCGACGCTTCCGGTCACCCTCCTCATGCTCGAAGTGGTGCGCGACTGGCACCGCCTCACCGGCGAGAAAATCGGCGTCAAGCCGGCTGGCGGCATCCGCACGTCGAAGGACGCCATCAAGTACCTCGTCACCGTTGCCGAAACCGTCGGTGAGGAATGGCTGCAACCGCACCTCTTCCGCTTCGGCGCGTCGAGCCTGCTCAATGACGTTCTGCTCCAGCGGCAGAAGATGTCCACGGGGCACTACTCCGGCGCCGACTACGTCACAATCGATTAAGGATTTTCAATGAGTTTTCTGGACTACGCACCGGCCCCCGAGTCGACGGCGATCCTCAACCTGAAGAGTGAATACGGCCTCTTCATCAACGGCGAGTTCGTGAGCGGAAGCGGCACCCCGTTCACGACGATCTCACCGGCGACCGAAAAGACAATCACCACTCTCGCTTCTGCCGACGACTCTGATGTCGATCGAGCGGTCGCGGCCGCTCGTGCCGCGTACGACAACGTCTGGTCACGGATGTCGGGCGCAGACAGGGGCAAGTACCTGTTCCGCATCGCGCGGCTCGTCCAGGAGCGGGCTCGTGAACTCGCCGTTGCTGAAAGCCTCGACAACGGCAAGCCGATCAAGGAGAGCCGCGACGTCGACGTGCCACTCGTTGCAGCGTGGTTCTTCTACTACGCGGGCTGGGCGGACAAGCTCGATCACGCCGGTGTCGGACCCAACCCCGCATCGCTCGGGGTCGCCGGCCAGATCATTCCGTGGAACTTTCCGCTGCTCATGCTCGCCTGGAAGATCGCCCCTGCGCTCGCCGCGGGCAATACCGTCGTGCTGAAGCCAGCCGAGACCACCTCGCTCACCGCGTTGCTGTTCGCCGAGATCCTGCAGCAGGCAGACCTGCCAGCCGGTGTCGTCAACATCATTACCGGCGCCGGTTCGACCGGGTCAGCCCTGGTTAACCACCCCGACGTGAACAAGATCGCGTTCACCGGATCGACGAACGTCGGCCGCGGCATCGCCCGCGCAATCGCCGGAACCGACAAGCGCGTCACTCTCGAACTCGGTGGAAAGGCCGCCAACATCGTCTTCGACGATGCGCCGATCGACCAGGCCATCGAGGGCATCGTCAACGGCATCTTCTTCAACCAGGGTCACGTCTGCTGCGCGGGCTCACGGCTCCTCGTGCAGGAGAACATTCACGACGAGGTCGTCGACCGGCTCAAGGAGAGGCTGTCGACCCTGCGTCTCGGCGACCCGCTCGACAAGAACACCGACATCGGTGCCGTCAACTCGGCCGCGCAGCTCGATCGGATCCGCACATTGACCGATGTGGGGGAGGCCGAGGGCGCCGAACGGTGGAGCCCCGACTGCGTGCTTCCGTCTGAGGGCTTCTGGTTCGCGCCGACGATCTTCACCAACGTCTCGACGAGCCACAGGATCGCCCGCGAGGAGATCTTCGGACCGGTGCTGAGCGTAATGACGTTCCGTACCCCCGCCGAAGCGATCGCCAAGGCGAACAACACGCCGTACGGTCTTTCCGCCGGCATCTGGAGCGACAAGGGCAGCCGCATCCTCGCTGTCGCGGACAAGCTCCGTGCCGGGGTGATCTGGGCGAACACCTTCAACAAGTTCGACCCGGCGAGCCCGTTCGGCGGGTACAAGGAATCCGGTTACGGCCGAGAGGGCGGACGACACGGGCTCGGTGCCTACCTCAAGCCCGCCGGTTCGGCCCGCCAGGTCACGTCGGCTCCCGCCGCCGACCTCACCACAACTGCCGCAGCATCCGATGCAACGCTTACAACGGATGCTACGGATGCAACGACACAGAAGGGCACCAAATGAGCCGCCTCGCCGTTCCCAAGACCTACAAGCTCTACATCGGCGGGAAGTTCCCCCGTTCGGAGTCCGGCCGCACCTACGAGGTGACCTCGAAAGACGGCGTCTTCCTCGCCAACGCCGCGAAAGCATCCCGCAAGGATGCCCGCGACGCCGTCGTTGCCGCACGCAGCGCGCTGTCCGGCTGGTCAGGCGCGACACCGTACAACCGCGGCCAGGTGCTCTACCGCATCGCGGAACTGCTCGAGGGGCGCCGCGTGCAGTTCATCGACGAGATCGAGCAATCCGAGGGCGTCTCGACCGAGGCCGCGACCGCTCAGGTCGACGAAGCCATCGACCGCTGGGTCTGGTACGCCGGGTGGGCTGACAAGTACGTTCAGGTCGCCGGAAACGCCAACCCGGTCTCTGGCCCGTACTTCAACCTCTCGGTTCCTGAGCCCACCGGAGTCGTGGCGATTGTTGCTCCGCAGGACACATCGCTTCTCGGTTTGGTCAGCGTGGTGGCCCCGGCGCTTGTCGCAGGCAACACCGTCGTCGTGATCGCGTCAGAGGCGCTGCCGCTCTCGGCGATCAGCCTCTCCGAGGTACTCGCGACCAGCGACGTCCCCGGTGGTGTCGTCAACATCCTCACGGGCTCGCCCGCCGAGATCACCCCGTGGCTCGCGTCGCACGCCGACGTCAACGCGCTCGACCTCACCGGTGCGGGAGACCTCGACTGGATCGATCTCGAGATCGCCGCTGCGGAGACGCTCATGCGGGTGCTTCGACCCGAGAACGGTTCGGATGCCGGGGCGCCGAGCCTCGACCGGATCACGGCGCTGACCGAGACGAAGACCGTCTGGCACACCAAGAGCCTGATCTAGTCTCAGCGCAAAGCAAGCAGGGCCGCTCCGAAAGGGGCGGCCCTGCTTCATTGGATGCCTAGTGGCTCTTCTTCATCGCGGTGATGCCGACCCAGAGTCCGACAGCCGCGAGCGCAAGAGCCGCAGCGAACCCACCGAACACGACAGGCACTCCGAGGTCACCGGCGAGTAACGCCCGACTGGCACCGACGATGTGGCTGATCGGATTGACCGACGCGGCCACTCGCATCCACTCGGGTCCCTGTTCAAGGGGAAGCAGCATCCCGGACAGGATCATCAGCGGGAAGATCAGCGCCTGCTGTACGACCCAGAACATCCAGTCGGACTTCCGGCTCGCGAGGGCGAGCGCGTAGCTGAGCGCTCCGAGACCAATGCCGAAGATGGCGAGCAGAACGAGCGTCAGGAGCATTCCCGGGATGCCGGGCCGGAACCCGAACGGAATGGTCACGAGCGCGATGACCGCGACCTGCACCGTGATGGGCACCATTTCTTTGAGCGCCCGCCCGATGAGGAGTGACGAGCGGGCGATGGGGGCGACGAGCGTGCGTTCGTGCGAGCCCGTCTGCATCTCATACAGCAGGTTCGATCCAGTCGCGCTCGCGCCGAAGAGGGCGACCATGACGAGGATGCCGGGCACAAACCAGGCGAGGACCTCGGGAGCGGGGTCTCCCGATGACCCGATGAGCAGCGGCCCGAACAGCCCGAGGAAGATGACGGGCTGCACCAGGCTGAAGATGAGTGAGAACGGATCGTGCAGGATCGGTTGGAGTTCCCTCCAGAGCACGTTCCAGGTGTCGCGCGGAAGGTGTGTCTCGCGGGCGGTGCGTGTTGCTGTGAGAGCGGTCATGATCGAACCTCTGCGTTCTCGAGTGGGGGAGTCGTGGAGTTGGGCGAGTCGGCGGAGTCGGGGCTGAATGCGCTGTCATCGCGGAGGCTTCGGCCGGTGAGGGCGAGGAAGACGTCATCGAGCGTTGGCTGCCGGAGGGCCGCCGTGTGCACGGAAATGCCCGCGGCGTCGAGGTCACGCAAAAGACGCGGAAGGACTTCGTCACCGCGCTCGAGGGTGATCTCGAGCACTCGCTCGTCATGCGCTGCCCGGTCAAGCCGGGCGGTCGGGAGCGACGCTGAGACGAGATCGGCTGTTCGCGCGGCATCGGCGGCAGAGCCGAGCCCGATGCTCAGAACGTCCCCGGCCAACCGGGATTTGAGTGCCGGAGCCGTGTCGTCGGCGATCATCCGTCCCGAGTCCATCACCATGACCCGTTCGGCGAACTGGTCCGCCTCCTCGAGATAGTGGGTGGTCACAAGATCGTGGTGCCATGCTGGCGTCGCAGGGTCAGGATGTGCTGCCAGAGATTGGCGCGACTCTGCGGATCCAGTCCCGTCGAGGGTTCGTCGAGGAACAGTAACTCGGGGGAGTGCACGAGTCCGAGAGCGATGTCGAGTCGGCGTTTCTGGCCACCGGACAAGCCGAGCACCGGTCTCTTCTCCAGGCCGCCGAGTCCGAGTGATTCGATGAGCTCGTCGGCCCGCTCCGCCGTTGCCGTTCTCGGCATGCCATAGAAGGCTCCCTGGTTGAGCAGTTCGTCCCGCACCCGGTGGTTGTGGCCGGCGCTGTTGCCCTGGCCGATGTATCCGATGCGCGACCGCACCCGGGAACTCTGGGTGGAGATGTCGAACCCGGCAACGGTTGCTGTGCCCCTCGTCGGCGGCAGCAGGGTCGTCAGCATCCTCAGGCTCGTCGACTTGCCCGCGCCGTTCGCCCGAGGAATGCGACGAGTTCACCGCGTTCGACGTCGATCGTGAGGTCGGTCACCGCGGCGGTGATGTTCTTCTTCACGGTGAACTCTTTGCTGAGCCCCCGTGCGCTAATCATGATGTCTCGTGTCATGACACCGAGACTAAAAGCGAATGCGGCCACTTTCTGTCCTGATAAACGTCGACAATGAGACTATGTCAGCAACCACGTCTCGGGCTCTTGAGCTTCTCGCCCTCCTGCAGACCCACCGGCACTGGCCAAGCTCCGATCTCATCCAGCGCCTCGGGGTGACGGCGCGCACCCTCCGCCGCGATATCGACAGGCTGCGTGCTCTCGGCTATCGGGTGACAGCGACGCGGGGGTCAATCGGCGGCTATCAGCTTGAGGCCGGCCCGGAACTCCCGCCCCTGTTGCTCACCGACGAGGAAGCCGTCGCCATGGCGATCGGGCTGCGGGCGTATGCAACCGAGGGCATTGCCGGCGGCGAAGTCACGGCGCTGACCGCGCTCGCCAAACTCGAGCACCTGCTCCCGGCCGAGCTGCGCAGGCGGGTGAACGCGCTGTCGGCTCATGTGCAGCCTCTCCGCCGCGACACCCCGCAGGTTTCGGCCGAACTCCTCGGCCAGCTCGCCCTGGTGTGCCGCGATCGGGACCGCATCCGGTTTCACTATGAAGCGCGTGATGGCTCACAGACCGACCGGCTCGTCGAGCCGCACTCGATAGTGTCGTCGTCCCGCCACTGGTTTCTCGTGGCCTGGGATGTCACCCGGGCAGACTGGCGCACATTCCGCATCGACAGGATCAGCAGGTTCTTCGACACCCGTGTACGGTTCGACGCTCGTGAGCTCCCCGCCGAAGACGCCGCCGAGTTCATTCAGGTCGCGGTTTCGCAGCTGGCCGAACCTCGACTGTACGCCGACGTCGTGATGGACCTTCCCCTGGAGCAGATGCGCGCCCGGTTCGGGCCCTGGTCGGACGGAGCCGAAGCGGTTGACGACGCCCATACCCGCTGGCCTATCGGCGGTGGGTCGTTCGAAGAGCTGATCAGTGCGCTCGCCTGGGTTGAGCGCGGCGTCGAGTACCGGATCGAGGGAAATGACGAGTTTGCTGAGTTTGTCCGGGAAGCGGCGACGCGGATGCTGCGGGCAACTTGAACGCAATACCCCCTAGGGGTACCGTGGAAGAGTGAAGACCGCAACGCTCGAAATTTCGGGGATGACCTGTGCCAGTTGCGTCGCTCGCGTGGAAAAACGCCTGTCCCGGCTGGACGGCGTGACCGCCGAGGTCAACCTCGCCACGGAGCGAGCCAGCGTCCACTTTCCGGCCACGGTGTCCGCCGAGCAGCTGGTCACGGCGGTTGAGTCCGCCGGCTACGGGGCCACGCTGGTGCCAGAGCGTCCGCTCGCCGAGCCTGCCGCCCGCGCGGAGCCGGCATCCCTTCGCACCAGGCTTATCGTGAGCGCTGTCCTCACGCTTCCCGTCGTGGTGCTGGCGATGGTTCCGGCCTGGCAGTTCGTGAACTGGCAGTGGGTGTCGCTCGCGCTCGCCGCCCCGGTTGTGATCTGGGGCGGATACCCCTTCCATCGGGCGACCTGGCTGAACCTCCGCCATGGCACGCTCACCATGGACACCCTCATCACGCTCGGCACAGGGGCCGCATTCCTCTGGTCGCTCTGGGCGCTGTTCTTCGGCATGGCTGGAATGCCCGGAGCGACGCACGAGTTCAGCCTGTTCACCCCGGACGCCGACCCGTCGGGAACCATCTATCTCGAGGTGGCCGCCGGAGTCACCGTCTTCCTTCTCCTCGGTCGGTACATCGAGCAGCGCTCTCGGCGTGCGGCAGGGCACGCGCTCCGGTCACTGCTCGAACTGGGAGCGAAAGATGTGACGGTGCTGCGTTCCGGACCGTCCGGATCGCAGGAATCCACGATCCCGGTCGGCGAACTCACGACCGGCGATCGGTTTGTCGTCCGTCCCGGTGAGACGATCGCCACGGACGGCATCGTCGAGTCCGGCTCTGCCGCCGTCGATGTCAGCATGCTCACGGGAGAATCGGTCCCCGTCGAGGTGGCGCCGGGCGACGCGGTGACCGGTGGCACGATCGCCGGCGGTGGGCGGCTCATCGTCCGGGCGACCCGGGTCGGAAGCGAGACGCGGCTCGCCCAGATGGCGCGCCTCGTCGAAGCCGCCCAGCTGGGAAAGGGGCAGGCCCAGCGGCTGGCCGACCGGATCTCGGCGGTCTTCGTACCCATCGTCATCGCCCTCGCCGTTGCTGTGTTCGCGGGGTGGGTGCTCGCCGGTAACCCGCTCTCGTCGGGATTCACCGCCGCGGTTGCCGTGCTCATCATCGCGTGCCCCTGCGCCCTCGGCCTCGCCACCCCCGTTGCACTTCTCGTCGGCACCAGTCGCGGTGCGCAGTCGGGCATTCTCATCACAGGCCCTGAAGCGCTCGAGCGGGCGCGCCGAATCGACACGGTCGTGCTCGACAAGACGGGCACGGTCACGACCGGAACCATGACGCTGACCCGTGTGACCGCGACCGACGAAACCGCGCTCGGTCGTGCGGCGTCGCTCGAAGCCGCGTCGGAGCATCCGATCGCCCGGGCCATCGTCGCCGGGGCAGTGGACCTCGTGGGCACCGATGGACATCGTGCGGTGGCGCCGGCGGTGTCCGACTTCCGGAGCGCAGCGGGACTCGGCGTGACGGGAACGGTTGACGGCTCCGAGGTCGTCGTCGGACGGCCTGCCTTTGCCGCCGAACACGGTTGCACTGTGCCCGATGGGCTTGCGGATGCCATCACCGCGGCGGAATCTGCGGGATCGACAGCCGTTGTGGTCGGCTGGGATGGCGAAATTCGAGGCGTGCTTGAGGTGGCCGACACGGTCAAGCCGGGAGCGCGTTCCGCCGTCGAGCGCCTGCGCCGGCTCGGACTCAGCATCGTCCTGCTGACCGGTGACAATGAGCGCGCCGCCCGGGTCGTCGCCGGTGAGGTCGGTATCGATCGTGTCGTCGCGGGCGTGCTCCCCGAACAAAAGGTCGACGAGATCCGGCGCATCCAGGGCGATGGCCACAGTGTTGCGATGGTCGGCGATGGCGTGAACGACGCGGCAGCGCTCGCGACGGCTGACCTCGGTATCGCGATGGGTTCCGGGACGGATGCCGCGATCTCGGCGTCAGACATCACGCTCGTCCGCTCCGACCTCGGAAGCGTTGCCGACGCCGTCGAGTTGTCGCGAAAAACGCTCGCCATCATCCGCGGCAACCTGTTCTGGGCCTTCGCCTACAACGTCGCTGCGCTCCCGCTCGCCGCTTTCGGGCTGCTCAACCCGATCATCGCCGGCGCCGCCATGGCGTTCTCGAGCGTATTCGTGGTGCTCAACAGTCTCAGACTGCGCTCATTCACACCACGCTGACCTCTTCCATGGCGTAGAATGAGCGAGCGCCCGCCGTGTGGGGTGTGCCGATCCGCAATGAACATCTTCGCGTCGATTGGTCACGTAATCGGCGCCCGCTGTCTCGGCCACCGGCATCCGCCTGGCCATTCGACTGCTCAGGAGGAGCATGCCGCACACCGGTACACGCCGCAGTTCTGGCCGACAGGCCACCCGCGGATCTTCATCGCGCGCATCATCGTCGCGCGGTTCATCGTCACGACACGATGACGAATCCCCGATCATCCCCATCCTCGCCCGCAAGGTGCGCGAGGTTGAAGCGAAGGCGCAGAAGGGCAAGGTCGGGCCAACGAACCGGACCAAGTTCCAGGTCATCGCGTTCCTGGTTCGTGAGGAACGGGCAAAGGTCAAAGCCGACACCACCCTCAGCGACAGCACGCGAGCGGAACTGCTGAAGCGACTCGACGGTGTTGCGACCATTCTTGCGAAGACCGCCGCGCGCGACACCTCGCTCATCACGCTGCTCGAAGCGGATGCCGCCACCACGCCGGTTGCGCAGAAGTTGCGTCGCGACTGGCTGCTCGAGTCCGGCGCTGAGCTGAGCCCCGACGAGCTGATCATCACCACAACGAAGCCGGTGCTTGAGCCCGTAGTTCCCGCCGAACTCGCGGAGAAGCAGGTCATCCCGCAGTCCGTGAAGTCGCGGCTGATGGCCAATCCGTTCCTCGCCCCGGTCCTCGACCAGCCGGAGGTGAAGCAGCCCGTTCGCGGCCGGCTCTCCAACTGGGAGCTGATGGGCCCGCTGTACAAGGCGTTCGAACAGGGCTCAGGCGGGCGAGCCGCGAGTATGGAACTTCCCGAGGCGCCGAAGATCGACAGGCTTTCTCCCAAGGGTCGCGAGATCATGCGGCACCAGGCCCGATTCGTTGAAGCGGTCCGGGAGGGTCACCGCACCTTCCTGCTCGCCGATGAGCCCGGGCTCGGCAAGACCGCGCAGTCGATCCTCGCCGCCAGCGTCGCCGACGCGTGGCCGCTGCTCGCCGTCGTCCCCAACGTCGTGAAGATGAACTGGGCACGAGAGGTCGAGCGCTGGGCGCCCAACCGCCGCGCAACGGTCATCCACGGTGACGGTCGCGACCTCGATGCGTTCGCCGATGTCGTCATCGTCAACTACGAAGTGCTCGACCGTCACCTCGCCTGGCTGGGAACCCTCGGGTTCAAGGGCATGGTCGTCGACGAGGCGCACTTCATCAAGAACCTGCACTCGCAGCGTTCACAGCACGTGCTGTCGCTCGCGTCGCGTATCCGCAAGCTCACACCGGGCGGCAACCCGCTGATGCTCGCGCTCACCGGTACGCCGCTCATCAACGATGTCGAGGACTTCAATGCCATCTGGCAGTTCCTCGGCTGGGTCGATGGCGACAAGCCCGCGCCCGAACTCATGGCGAAGCTCGAGGAGACCGGACTCACCCCGGCCGACCGCGACTTCTACCCCGAGGCTCGCAGTGCCGTCATCGACATGGGCATCGTCCGTCGTCGCAAGATCGACGTCGCCAAGGACCTGCCGTCGAAGATGATCGCCGACCTTCCCGTCGAACTCGACGACGACCTCGGGCGTTCCATCCGCGACGCCGAGCGCGAACTCGGCGCCCGGCTGCTTGCAAAGTACCGTCGCATCATCGAGGCACGCGGGGAACGCGCGTCGCTGGCCGGAGAACCGGACACCGACATCATGCGTCTCGTCGCCCAGGGCGAACTCGACGAGTCCAAGGCGTCTGGGGGAGCGGAGAACGTCTTCACCATGGTGCGCAAGATCGGCCAGGCGAAAGCAGTGCTCGCGGCCGATTACACGGCGCAGCTGGCTCACTCGGTGGGCAAGGTCGTCTTCTTCGCCAAGCACATCGACGTCATGGACACAGCGGAGCAGGTCTTCGCCGGCCGCGGCATCCGTACGGTGTCGATCCGTGGAGACCAGTCGACTCCGGCCCGCCAGGCCGCGATCGATGCCTTCAACAACGACCCGGACGTGGCCGTTGCTGTCTGTTCGCTCACCGCTGCGGGAGTGGGACTCAACCTGCAGGCCGCGTCGAACGTCGTTCTTGCCGAGCTCAGCTGGACCGCTGCGGAGCAGACGCAGGCGATCGACCGCGTTCACCGCATCGGCCAGGACGAGCCGGTGACGGCGTGGCGGATCATCGCTGCTCACACTATCGACGCGAAGATCGCCGAGCTCATCGACAGCAAGCAGGGCCTCGCGGCTCGGGCGCTCGACGGCAGCGACCAGGAGATCACGACGAGCGATTCCGTCCAGCTCAACGCTCTCGTCGCGCTGCTGCGCGACGCGCTGGCGGCGTAATCGTGGCGAAACCACAGGCACGGCCTGCCGAACCGACGTTCTCGAGGCCTGCCCTCGCCCCCGGCATCCTCGCCGCCATCGTCCTGATGGCGGGTGTCGCGTTCATCGAGGACTCATGGTTCATCGCGGTGCACTTCGCCGTGACCATCCTCGCGGTGATCATCGGCTGGTTCGCGATCCAGGGCAGGCAGTACTGGTGGCTGATCGTCCTCGTGCCCATCATCGTGCTGTGGAACCCGGTGTTCCCGTTGCCGCTCTCCGGTGACGGCTGGTTCGCTGCACAGCTGATCGCGGCGATTCCGTTCGTCGCGGCCGGTGTGATGATCAAGGTCGACACCCCGGCAGACGCACACGCAGAAGACCGCCGCAGGCGCTAGGCCAACGGCGGTCTGTGTTCCGCGGATTGAGGGTTTAGCCCGGGTCTGGTGCGAGTTCCTCGGCTTCGGCAGGAGTGGCCGCGTCAACGGCCGGATTCTCGGCAACACGGTCGGACTGTCCGCTCGGATTGTCTGACGCCGTGTCGTGGCCGGTTGCGTTGTTCTCGACCGAACCGGAACCCGAGTCGTGTGACTCCGGGTCACCAGCGGCATCATCGGCGACGATGTCGGCGTCCTGCGGAATCGAGAAATCGGTCAGCGGGTCGTTCGAGGTCGCGGTGTTCGCGGTTCCCTCGGTGTTTTCCGTGTTCGGCCCGGTCTTTGGGGTGTTCTGTGCGTCGGTCATGGCTCGAGGCTACGGCGACGACGACGGCCGAGGCTACCCCTTGCGCTCTCGAAGCGGATGCTGTTCAGCCGCGCGCGAGCACACGCCGGGGCTCAAGCGCCGAGCGCAGCCTTGACGGCGATGAGAGACGGGTTGGTCGCCGAGGTGCCATCCGGGTAGATCACCGTCGGGACCGTCTGGTTGCCGCCGTTGAGGCTCGCGACCAACTCGGCAGTTCCCGGGACCTCTTCGATGTTGACTTCGGTGTACCCGATTCCGGCCTTGTCGAGCTGGCTCTTCAGTCGTGAACAGTAACCGCACCATCCCGTTGAGAACATCGTGATGGTGCCGTCTTCGGGAATGTAACTGGTCGTTGTGCTCATGATTTCGTGGGACTTTCTTGCTACTGTTCTCGGTCTATTGCGGGTCGCGGTACGCCGGCGGGTAAACCCCGGCGCGTGCTTCACGCTATCCTCATTGCAGCAACGACGCTGCTCTTTTCATTCCCCCATCTACCGTATGAGGAACGTAACCCTATGAGAATTGGTGTACTCACCAGCGGCGGCGACTGCCCCGGACTGAACGCCGTCATCCGTGGAGCCGTGCTGAAAGGCACCAAGATCCACAACCAGGAGTTCATCGGAATTCGGGATGGGTGGAAGGGTGTCGTCGAGGGACTGACCATGCCGCTCGACCGGCACAGCGTGCGCGGCCTCGGCAAGCAGGGTGGCACCATCCTCGGCACCAGCCGCACGAATCCGTTCGAGGGCCCGCACGGCGGCCCCGAGAACGTCCAGGCGACACTCGACAGGCTCGGGATCGACGCGCTCATCGCGATCGGTGGAGAGGGCACTCTCGCGGCGGCGAAGCGGTTGACGGATGCCGGACTTCAGATCGTCGGCGTGCCGAAGACCATCGACAACGACCTCGATGCCACCGACTACTCGTTCGGCTTCGACACCGCCGTCGAGATCGCCACCGAGGCGATCGACCGGCTGCGCACCACTGGTGAGTCACACAAGCGCTGCATGGTCGTCGAAGTCATGGGACGCCACGTCGGCTGGATCGCACTGCACTCCGGCATGGCAGCAGGCGCCCACGCGATCCTCATCCCGGAGCAGCCGCAGTCGATCGATCAGATCTGCGAGTGGGCGAAGAGCGTCGGAGATCGCGGCCGCGCCCCTGTCATCGTGGTCTCAGAGGGATTCACGCTCGACACCATGGAGAGCGCTCACTCCGAGAAGGGGCTCGACGCGTTCAATCGTCCCCGCCTCGGCGGCATCGCCGACGTGCTCGCGCCCATCATCGAGGAGCGCACAGGTATCGAGTCCCGCGCCACGGTGCTCGGGCACCTCCAGCGCGGTGGCGTACCGAGCGCGTACGACCGCGTGCTCGCCACCCGCCTCGGCATGGCTGCCATCGACTCCGTCATGAAGAAGGAGTGGGGCACCATGGTCGCGCTGCGCGGCACCGATATCGTCAACGTTCCGTTTGAGGATGCCCTCGGCGGGCTGAAGACGGTGCCTCAGGAGCGCTACGACGAGGCCGCAATCCTGTTCGGCTAAGCCGTACGTCTCGGCCCAGCCGTCCTCGCGAGCGCTGCACTTCCATGCCCGCGCTGCAGAAACATCTGCAGCTTGAGCATGGAAGTGCAGCGTTCGGCGTTTAGTCGGCCAGACCCAGCACCTTGAGCAGCCAGGCGAGCTCGTAAGCGCGCTCGTGCCAGGCCTTGTACCGGCCGCTGACTCCGCCGTGACCGGCGCTCATCTCGATCTTGAGCAGTGCCGGCGCGCCCACCTCGCGCAGGCGGGCCACCCACTTGGCTGGCTCAACGTAGAGCACCCTCGTGTCGTTGAGGCTCGTCACCGCGAGGATCTGCGGGTAATCGACTCCCTCCCGCACGTTTTCGTACGGCGAGTACGACTTCATGTACTCGTAGACTCCGGCGTCCTCAAGCGGGTTTCCCCATTCGTCCCACTCGATGACGGTGAGCGGAAGATCAGGATCGAGGATGCTGGTGAGCGGGTCGACAAAGGGAACAGCGGCAAGGATGCCGGCGAAGAGTTCAGGGGCAAGGTTCGCGACGGCGCCCATGAGCAGGCCTCCCGCGCTTCCGCCCTCAGCGACCATCCGCTCTGGTGTGGTGTACCCCTCGGCAACGAGATGACGTGCACACGCCACGAAGTCGGTGAACGTGTTCTTCTTGGCCAGCGTCTTGCCGTTCTCGTACCACGCGCGGCCCAGCTCGCCACCGCCGCGGACGTGCGCGATGGCAAACGTGACGCCTCGGTCCAGGAGGCTCAGCCGCGCCACTGAGAACGCCGGGTCCATGCTCGCCTCGTATGAGCCGTACCCGTAGAGCTCGAGCGGACCGGGGTGGGCCGCTCCCTTCTTCCAGACCAGCGAAATGGGGACCCGTGTCCCGTCGTCGGCGACCGCCCACTCGCGTTTCTGTTCGTAGTCGAGCGGGTCGTACCCGCCGAGCACCGGCTGCTGCTTGAGCAGGGCGAGCTCACCGGTGCGTACGTCGAGGTCGAACACCGTCGCGGGTGTGACCAGTGAGCCGAACCCGAATCGGACCGTCGGTTGCGTCCACTCGGGGTTGCTCGACGACCCGACGGTGTACAGCGGTTCGGTGAACGGCACCTCGTCGACGGCGAGAGCAGCGGGGGAGTCGACCCCGTCCAGGGTTGCGATGCCGAGCTGGCTGAGCCCCGCCCGCCGGTAACCGAACACGAGGTGGCCGGCGAACGCCTCGACGTCCTCGAGCCTGACCTCGGCACTGTGTTCACGCACGACGATGGCGTCCGCCGGGCCGGTGCCGACGGCATCCGGGCGCACAGCGACCAGCTCGAAGTTCGGGGCACCGTCATTGTGAAGGATGAGGAACCAGTCCTCGCCGCCGATCACGGCGTGCTCGAGGGAGTACTCAACCTCGTCCCGGCGTTCCCAGACCACCCGGGGCTCGGCGGTCGGGTCAGCAGCATCGAGGATGAGCCACTCGCTGGTGACGCTCGAGGAGACCACGATGATGATGTACTTCGCGCTCCGGGTGACTCCGGCGCCGACCCAGAACCGTTCGTCCGGCTCGGAGAGCACGACGACATCGGCGCTCGACGCCGTGCCGACCTCGTGCCGCCAGAGCGTGTCCGGTCGCCAGGACTCGTCAACCGTCGTGTAGAACACGTGGGCGCCGTCGGGGGAGAAGGTCGCGCCGTGTGAGGTGTTGGGAATCTCGTCCGGCAGGTCGACGCCCGTCACCAGGTCACGGATCCGGAGGGTGTACCGCTCGTCACCCTCGGTGTCGACGGCCCAGGCCAGCAGCCGGCCGTCGAGCGAGACGTCGAACGAGCCGAGCGAGAAGAACTCGTGCCCATCGGCCTCGACGTTGCCGTCGAGCAGCACCTGTTCACCGGCGACGTCGACGCCGGGGGTGAGGGTCGGCGGAGTCCAGTCGAGCGGGTCTGTGATGGGCGCCCGACAGTGCAGGGCGTACTCCTTGCCCTCGATGCTCCTCGAGTAGTACCACCAGTCGCCCTCACGCACGGGAACGCTGAGGTCGGTCTCGAGGGTCCGTCCCTTGATCTCCTCGAAGATCCTCTGCCTGAGTGGAGCGAGTGACGCGGTCTGCGCATCGGTCCAGGCGTTCTCGGCTTCGAGGTGGGCGATCACCTCGGGGTTGCTCTTGTCGCGCAGCCACTCGTAGTCGTCGACGACTGTATCGCCGTGGTGAGTCCGTTCGGTGGGGCGCTTCGCGGCGCGAGGTGCAGCGCGAGGTGCGGAAATATCAGGCATGATTCCACGCTACCGGGCATCACCCGGGCATAGGGTCGACACATGACTTCTCTCCGCTCGCTCACGCTCAATGACGGCAACCAGCTTCCAGGAATCGGATTCGGCACCTACCCGCTGAAGGGGCAGGAGGCGACGGATGCCGTGGCATCCGCTCTCGAAATCGGCTACCGGCTGATCGACACCGCTGTGAATTACGGCAATGAGGATGCTGTCGGCCGCGCGATCGCGGAGACCTCTGTACCTCGATCGGAGATCACGCTCACAACGAAGCTGCCGGGCCGCGACCACGGCTACGACGAGACCCTGCGGTCGTTCGATGCCTCTGCCAGCGCGCTCGGCGTCGACACCATCGACCTCTATCTCATTCACTGGCCGAACCCGTCGGTCGGGAAGTTTGCCGAGAGCTGGAAGGCGATGGTGCAACTGCAGAGGGACCACCGGGTTCGCAGTATCGGTGTGTCGAACTTCACTCAGGAGTTCATCGAACGGCTTGGCGCCGAGACGGGTGTGCTCCCCGCGGTGAACCAGATCGAGGTGCACCCGTGCTTCCCGCAGGAGCCCCTCATCGAGTTCCACACCGAGCGCGGCATCGTCACTGAGGCCTGGAGCCCGCTCGGAAAAGGCGCGGCGCCGTACAAGGACGAGGTCGTCGTCGACATCGCTCGCGAACACGGGATCACCCCGGTGCAGGTCATCCTGCGCTGGCACACGCAGCGCGGCACAGTCCCGCTGCCGAAGTCAGGAAACCGCGAGCGGCAGCTGGAGAACTTCTCACTCCCCGGTGGCGACCTGTCCGCCGAGGAACTCGCCGCGATCACCGCACTCGGGCGGGAGAACGGGCGACTGTTCGGCGGCGACCCGAACACCCACGAAGAGATGTAAGGGCGGGTGCGCGACGCTTCCGGACGTCGCGGATCCTGTGCGTGAGCGGAGATGCCGGTCTTCTAGGCTGGTGGCATGACGCTCCAGCCGACATCGCCGTCCCGACAGTCAGTCCGTTCCAGGTTCGCCCGCGCGGCGGTATTTCTCGCCGTCACGGGGGCGCTGGTGATGTCAGCGGGGATCCCGGCGACCGCCGCCGTGCCGCAGCAGGCGGAGGCAGGCATCCGCTCGGATGTCGACGACTTCACCTTCAGTTCGTTCGACGGGGAGTACACGCTCGGCAGGGACGACAACGGCAACTCAACGCTCACCGCCGTCGAGACGTTCGTCGCCGAGTTCCCCGAGTTCGACCAGAACAAGGGCATCATCCGGGCGATTCCCGAGGGATACCTTGGCGTCAACCTGCACACCGAGATCCAGTCGGTGACGGATGCCGCCGGAAACCCGGTCGAGTTCGACGACTCCGAAACCGAAGACGGGTTCATCCTCCTCGCGCTCGGTACTGACGATTACGTCCGTGGCACCCAGACCTACGTGATCGAGTACACCCAGAAGGATGCTGTCCGGGCGTTCGCAGACACAGACGCTGACGAGTTCTACTGGGATGCACCGGGAACGGGCTGGAACCAGCCCTTCACCGAGGCGCAGATGCGGGTCGTCGTGCCAGAGGAACTGGCGAGCGAGCTGACGGGCGCTGCAGCCTGCTACACGGGTCCCCAGGGATCGACCGACAGGTGTGAGCTCGAAGAGACGGCGACGGACGGGACCGTCGAGTTCGCCTCGCCCGTCACCGGACTCGCTCCGCACGAAACGTTCACTGTAGCCATCGGCTTTGAACCAGGTACCTTCGTCACGCCGGAGATCCCATCGACCTGGCCCGTCTTCACCGTGGTCCCCGCAGGGATCGCCGGCGCAGGACTGATCGGTCTTATCGCCGCCGTCTTCACCAGGCGGCGAAACGTCAGGGATGCGCCAGGGCGAGGAACCATAGTCCCGCAGTACACGGTGCCAGCCGGCGTGGACATCGTGGTGGCCGCCGACCTGATCGGCAAGATAACGAAGGCCATCCCTGCCTTGTTCCTGAGCCTCGCGGTGAGGAGAAACATCCGCATTCTCGACGATGGCGAGTCGTCGAAGCTCGGCGCGAAGAAACGCGAGTACCGCATCCAGTTCCTCACGGACGCCGGTGCATCGGGCGCCGATCTCGAGGCGCTCGACGCCCTGTTCGGCGCAACAAGGCGTCCGAACATGATCATGCCGCTTAGCGCAACGAACACCACGCTCAGCAAGAAGCTCCAGGCCATGACGACGAAAGCGACGGATGCTTCGGTCGCTGCCGGCTACCGCGTGAAACGTAAAGTACCGCGCGCCGGCTGGTTCGCCCTGTTCGCTCTCGCCGTTTTCGCTGTGCTGTTCGCGCTCTTCTGTGTCGGTGTGGCGTCGTATGCGGTCAATGCGTGGCTGGGATTCGGGCTCGTCATCGGGCTGGTCTGTGCGATCGGCACGCTGCTCGCTGTCTCATCGAAGAAAGCGCTCACGCCCGAGGGGGCCGAGGTGAAGGATTACCTTCTGGGGCTCAGGGAATACCTGGCGCTCGCCGAAAAGGACCGGATCGCCATGCTCCAAAGCCCGGAGGGTGCCGAACGGGTGAGTGTCGAGGACACGGTGAACCCCGGTGACACCGTCGAGGTGATCAAGTTCTACGAGAAGCTGCTTCCCTTCGCTGTCCTGTGGGGAATCGAGAAGGAATGGGCGGAAGAACTGGGCAGGTACTACGAGACCACCGGCACCGATCCGGACTGGTACTCGAGTCGGTCAGGCTTCTCGCCATACGGTTTCACCGCGGGACTGAGTACATTCGCGACCTCGGCCGGGGCGTCGACACCGTGGTCCGCCAGCGCGACAGCGAGCTCAAGCGGTGGTTCGAGCGGTGGTGGATTCTCCGGCGGCGGTGGCGGCGGCGGAGGCGGCGGGGGTCGCTGAGCGTTTGCCCAAACGGGGGTGTCAAGTTGACGGCTGGATCGAGGGGTGTAATCATCGTTTACGGCCCCTCAACTGGCAACCTCGATCACATGAATCCCTCCTGAACTTTTAGGGATTCCTGTGCCCGGGCGAGTCCCTACTCAGAGAACTATGCCGGTGGATATCACCCTCATTATCGTGCTTGTTATAGCACTTGCCCTTTTCTTCGACTTCACCAACGGATTCCACGACACAGCGAACGCTATGGCGACCCCGATTGCCACTGGGGCTCTCAAGCCCAAGATGGCTGTCACGCTTGCGGCGATCCTTAACCTGATCGGTGCGTTTCTGTCGACCGAGGTCGCCAAGACGATCTCGGGTGGAATCATCCGCGAGGGTGAAGGTGGAGTCCTGATCTCGCCGGAGCTCATCTTCGCTGGCCTGATCGGCGCGATCGTCTGGAACATGCTGACCTGGCTGCTCGGACTGCCGTCCAGCTCCTCCCACGCGCTGTTCGGCGGGCTCATCGGTGCCGCCCTCGTCGGGGCTGGTGTCGGGGCCATTGACTTCGGCGTGCTCACCTCCAAGGTGCTCCTGCCGGCGCTCCTCGCCCCCCTCACCGCCATGCTCATTGCCTTCATCGCCACCAAGCTGGCCTACGGCGTCACCCGCCGTTACGACGGCAAGCCGGACGGACGTTCGGGCTTCCGGTACGGCCAGATCTTCTCGTCCTCGCTCGTTGCCCTCGCGCACGGCACCAACGATGCTCAGAAGACGATGGGTGTCATCACCCTCGCCCTCATCTCGGTCAACCTTCAGGCACCGGGTGACGGCGTGCAGTTCTGGGTTGTGGTCGTCTGTGCACTCGCTATCGCTCTCGGCACCTACGTTGGCGGCTGGCGCATCATCAAGACCCTCGGTACCGGCCTCACCGACGTGAAGCCGGCGCAGGGCTTCGCCGCCGAGACCAGCACCGCCGCAACCATCCTCGCGTCGAGCCACCTTGGTTTCGCGCTGTCGACAACGCAGGTTGCCTCCGGCTCCGTCATCGGCTCGGGGCTCGGCCGCCGCGGCTCCACAGTGCGCTGGAAAACCGCGGGCAGGATCGGCCTCGGCTGGCTGATGACGCTTCCCGCCGCTGCCATCGTCGGTGCTCTCGCCGCCCTCGTCGCGCACCTCGGCACGTGGGGTGTCATCGTTGACGCCGTCGTCGGCATCGGTACCATCGCTTTCATCTTCCTGTGGTCTCGCCGCGACCAGGTCGGCCACCACAACGTCGTGAGCGAGGTCGCAGCGTCCGGTGAAGCCGTCTCGATTGCTCCAGAGCCCGACATCAAGAAGGTGACCAAGTGATCGACTGGATGGGGTTCGTTATCGTCCTGCTGGCGGCGCTCACCGGCACCGTCGTCGTTGTCGGCCTGTACTCTCTCGGGCTGAAGTTGCTCGTGCGGGCGGGCCGTGTGCCGGTTGTTACGCCGGCTACCTTCACCGACGCAATCACGGTGTTTACCGAGGCCGAGATTAAGTCGGCCGCGAAGAAGGCCGCCAAGGCCGTCAGGAAGAATCCGCTGTCGCCGACGCAGAAGCGGATCGCCCAGATCGCCGCATACACCTGCTTCGCGCTCTGCGGCGCGGCAGTACTGCTCGGTATCTACCTCATCGTGCCAGCCCTGCACAGCTAGCACAACGACAAAGCCCCCGGCCCCGACGCGTGATGCGTCGGGGCCGGGGGCTTTGTGCGTGGCGCTCTGTCGGCGCGCAGCGCGTCGCGCCTTAGCCGGTCCCGCGGAGCCGACCGAGGGAGTTCATCACGTGATAAACGATGATCGCCGCGAGGGTTCCGAGCGCAATCCCGTTGAAGATCACATCCCCGAACTGCAGGGTGTAGTTGGCGATGCCGAGGATGAGGGCGATCGCCGCGGTGAACTGGTTCTTCGGCAGTGAGAAGTCGACCCGGTTGTCGATCCAGATCTTCACGCCGATGATTCCGATCAGGCCGTAGAGCGCCGTCGTCACCCCGCCGAGGACCCCGGCAGGAATCGTGTTGATCACCGCTCCGACCTTCGGGGAGAGCCCGAGGAGGATGGCAAAAATGCCAGCGACCCAGTACGCGGCGGTTGAATAGACGCGCGTTGCGGCCATGACACCGATGTTCTCGCCGTATGTTGTGGTTGCCGAACCGCCGCCCATTCCCGCAACGACCGTTGCGAGACCATCGGCGAAGAGGCCCCGCCCGGTGAGTTTATTGATCGTGGGGTCGTCGGTCATTTGTGCGACACCCCGAATGTGTCCGACGTTCTCGGCGACAAGGACGAGCACGACCGGCAGGAACGCGGGGAGCACCGCCCAGAGTGCTGAGTCGGTGAACGGGTTGCCTGGGCTACTGAATTGCGGGAGACCCACCCAGGCCGCATCGCCAACACTGGAGAAGTCGATCTCACCGGCAACCACTGCGGCGATGTACCCGACGATCACGCCGATGAGAATGGACATCCGGCCGAGGATGCCACGGAAAAGGACGGATGACAGAATCACCGCTGAAAGCGTGATCGTCGCGGTGAGCGGGGCTTGCTGGAAGTTGTTCCAGGCGGCAGGGCCGAGGTTGAACCCGATCAGGGCAACAATGGCGCCGGCGACGACAGGCGGCATGAGCGCGTTGATCCAGCCGATGCCGGTGAACTGCACGAGAAGTCCGACGAGTGCGAGCAGAAGGCCGACGATGACGATGCCGAAAAGCGCGCTTCCCATGCCCTGCGCTGTTGTCGCAACGGTGATCGGAGCGATGAAGGCAAACGACGAGCCGAGGTAACTTGGCAGGCGGTTTTTGGTGATGATGAGGAACAGCAGTGTGCCGATTCCCGAAAACAGCAGTGTGGTCGACGGCGGGAAATCGGTGAGGATCGGGACCAGGAACGTGGCGCCAAACATGGCCACGACATGCTGGGCGCCGAGGCCTATCGTGCGTGGCCAGGTCAGTCGCTCCTGTGGCGCGACGACTTCGCGCGCGCCGACATCCTTACCGTCACCGTGCAGCGTCCAGGGTAAATTCATTCGATCTCGTCTCATTTTCGGGCGTGGTCCTTGCGATACCGTACTCGCAAATAACCGGGGTGCGCGGACGAGCACAAGGCTGGCAATAAACTGGCAGTCTGCGCGTTACGCGTGCACGGGTCACCCGTTCCTGGCTCGTGTGTCTGGCGCCAGCCGGTTTCATCCCATTCTCCTGTTCGGAAAGGCCCCTGAGTGGCATCCTCAACTGCGCCAAGCGTCAAAGACCGCGTCGACAGATTCTTCGAGATTACGAAGCGAGGCTCCACCTTCGGCGGTGAGATCCGCGGCGGCCTCGTCACCTTTGTGGCGATGGCCTACATCGTCATCCTCAACCCCATCATCCTGAGCGGGGGAGTGGACGTCGACGGCAACTCCCTCGACTTCGCCCAGCTCTCCGCGGTCACGGCACTTACCGCCGGCGTGATGACCATCCTGTTCGGCCTCGTGGCCCGACTGCCGTTCGCGTTCGCTGCCGGGCTCGGCATCAACTCGTTCCTCGCGTTCAGTGTCGTCGGTCAGGTCACCTGGGCCGAAGCGATGGGACTCGTTGTCATCAACGGCGTGTTCATCGTGCTCCTCGCCGCAACCGGACTTCGACGGCTGATCTTTGAGGCGGTGCCCATCCAGCTGAAGATCGGCATCACCGTCGGTATCGGTCTCTTCATCGCGTTCATCGGGCTCGTCAACGCGGGCTTCGTCACGTCAACCGGCCAGGCCTCGCCCCCGGTCGGGCTCGGAGTCGACGGCTCGGTCGCGACGATCCCCACCCTCATCTTCGTGATCACGCTCCTCCTCGGCGGTGTGCTCGTCGCCCGCAAGGTGAAGGGCGCGCTCCTGATCGCTATCCTCGTCGGCACGGTTCTCGCGGTAATCACCGAACTCATCTGGCCGGTCGGCGCGTCCAACGGCGGAGAGAACCCTGGCGGCTGGAGCCTCACCGTTCCCGCGCTTCCCACCCAGATCTTCAGCGCTCCCGACCTCGGCCTCATCGGTGCGTTCAACTTCGGTGCCTTTGAGCGGATCGGCGTCCTCGCGGCACTCATGCTCGTCTTCACCCTCGTGTTCACGAACTTCTTCGACGCCATGGGGACAATGACCGGGCTGAGCAAGGAAGCCGGGGTCGCCGACAAAAACGGCAACTTCCCGCGCATCAAGTCCGCGCTCATCGTTGAGGGTGTCGGTGCTGTCGCCGGTGGAGCAACGTCGTCGTCATCGGCCACGGTCTTCGTCGAGTCCGGCGCAGGCATCGGCGAGGGTGCCCGCACCGGGCTCGCCAACATCATCACCGGTGTGCTGTTCATCCTGGCCATGTTCCTGACGCCGCTCACCGGCATCGTCCCGAGCGAGGTTGCATCCGCGGCTCTCGTGCTCGTCGGCGCCATGATGATGGCCCAGATCAAGGACATCGCCTGGACGGAATTCTCCGTCACGTTCCCGGTTTTCCTCACCGTGGCGGTCATGCCGTTCACGTTCTCGATCGCCAATGGAATCGGTGCCGGGTTCATCTCCTGGGTCGTGCTCCGTGCTCTCAGCGGCAAGGCACGCGAGATCAGCCCGCTGCTCTGGATCGTTGCGCTGGGCTTCGTGGTCTACTTCGCGCGCGGACCGATCGAGATGCTGTTCGCCTGATAACGACCTGACGGGCCGGAGGGCCCGACGTCTGCGAGAGCGGGCCGACCGAACGGTCGGCCCGCTCTCGTGTTTCATCCGGGTGACATCTTCAGAGCTGTGTCCGCGGCCCGAACTAGGCTGGGCCCATGGTTCAGCTCGGTCAGTACCCCAAGGCACGGCAGGTGCTCGTTCACCTCAGCGACACGCACTTCCTGAGCGGCGGGGCACCACTCCACGGAGATCTACCGGCCGAGTCCAACCTCGAGCGGGCCCTGGAGCAGGTCGAATCGATGGGCATCAGCCCATCGGCGCTTGTGTTCACCGGAGACCTCACCGATGAGGGTGAGACGGATGCCTATGCTCGCCTCCGCGAGCGGGTCGAGCCCGCCGCGCGGCGGCTCGGGGCCGAGGTGATCTGGCTGATGGGCAATCACGATGAACGTGGTGCGATGCGTTCAGCACTTCTCGACGAGGAGCCCAGCGACGCCCCGGTGGACCGGGTCTGGGACCTGGGGGGACTTCGGTTCATCGGCCTTGACTCGAGTGTTCCCGGCTTCCACCACGGCGAGCTGACCGACGCGCAGCTGGACTGGCTCGACGCCGTGCTCGACGTTCCCGCGCGCCTCGGAACGGTGATCGGGATGCATCATCCGCCCGTCCCCGCTCCGCAGCCCCTGTTCGATCTGCTCGAGCTCAGGCACCAGCGCCCGTTCGCCGAGGTGCTCGCCGGCCGTGACGTCAGGGCCATCCTGGCCGGGCACCTCCACTACTCACTCAGCTCGACATTCGCCGATGTGCCGGTGTCAGTTGCCGCTGCGACGTGTTACACGATGAACCTCTCCCGCCCGCCGCGCGAGGCCAACGGTATGAACGGCGGACAATCGTTCAACCTGGTGCACGTCTACGACGAGCAAATCACGCACTCGGTGGTTCCGATCGGCGACTTCGAGACAGCAGACACCTTCAGCGCTGAGTTCATTGCCGAGATGGAGGCGCTCTCGCCCGAGGAACGCGTCGAAGCCTTCTCACGCAAGCGATAGCCACCCGGCCCGCAGGCGCCGCGAGTGCTCCGTGCCATTCCGGCGCGCGTGCGGCATTCGGATGCCAGTTCGGCCAGCTTCCGGGCAGCCAGAAGCGGGTACAGTCGAAACTGTCCGGCCACAAGCACACGACACAGGCGATGGAGCCACACAGTGAGAATCAGCAACGCCGCCACACGCGGAATGACGATCGACGACGAAAGCGGAAAGGGGTTCACGGTGAATGCACCAGGCCAGACGCGGACGGAGACGGATTCACTCGGATCACTGGAGATTCCCGCCGACGCATACTGGGGCATCCACACCGCGCGAGCGCTGGAGAACTTCCCGATCTCGAAGCGGCCGATCTCCGTCTATCCCGATCTCGTCGAGGCCCTCGCGAGTGTCAAACAGGCAGCGGCCCGCACGAATGTCGAGCTTGGTGCGTTGAGTGCCGAGAAGGGCGCCCTCATTGACCGGGCGTGCCAGCGCATCATCGACGGCGAGTTCCACGACCAGTTTGTGGTTGGGGTCATCCAGGGTGGCGCAGGAACGTCGACCAACATGAATGCCAACGAGGTCATCACCAACGTGGCCCTCGAGATCGCCGGAAAGCCCAAGGGCGAATACGGCTACCTCTCGCCGATCGATCACACGAACCGCAGTCAGTCGACAAACGACGTCTACCCGACCGCGATCAAGATCGCCCTGTCGTTCTCGCTGCAGACCCTGCTCGACGAGCTCGAATACCTTAAGGAGTCGTTCACCCGGAAGTCCGCGGAGTTCCGCCACGTCCTCAAGGTCGGACGCACGCAGCTGCAGGACGCCGTTCCGATGACGCTCGGCCAGGAGTTCCACGGGTTCGCGACGACGCTCGGTGAAGACCACGCGCGGCTCAACGAGACTCGGTGGCTGCTTGCCGAGATCAACCTCGGGGCGACAGCAATCGGTACGGGCATCACAGCGGATCCCCGGTACGCGGCCGCTGCTGTCAAGCACCTGAACCGGATCACCGGACTCAGCCTCGAGACCGCGCCTGACCTCATCGAGGCGACGAGCGACGCCGGGGGATTCATGTCGTTCAGCGGAACCCTCAAGCGTTCGGCGATCAAGCTGTCGAAGATCTGCAATGACCTCAGGCTTCTCTCCAGCGGCCCTCAGGCCGGGTTCGGCGAGATCAACCTGCCGCCGGTCCAGGCCGGATCGAGCATCATGCCAGGCAAGGTGAACCCGGTCATTCCCGAGGTCGTCAACCAGGTCGCGTTCTCGGTGGTTGGCGCGGACATGACGGTGACCATGGCCGCCGAAGCCGGGCAGCTGCAGCTCAACGCGTTCGAACCGGTGATCGCGCACTCATTGCTGCAGAGCATCACCTGGATGACCCAGGCGTGCCACACGCTCCGGGTCAACTGCATCGATGGCATCACGGCCAACCTCGAGCGACTGGAGACGATGGTCGGCTCGTCGGTCGGCGTGATCACTGCCCTCACCCCGCACATCGGGTACTCAGCGGCAGCTGCCCTCGCCAAGACCGCGCTCCTGACCAGGAGGAACATCGCCGATCTCGTGGTCGAGTCGGCGTTGATGACGCGCGAAGAGGTGACCAGGCAGCTCTCGCCGGCGAGACTCTCCGGACTCGAGGCGGTCACGATGGCGATTCCGATCATCGATGGGCCCACTCACCCGCACCCGGTCGGAGAAGAGCTCACAACGGCGGTCGAGGGCACCGAGCGGGTCTGACCCGCCTACGCGCCTGATTGACCGGGCCGCTGATTGCCTGACCCGCTCGCTGCGCTCATCACTGGCTCGCAGCCTGCTCTTCGACCCAGTCGAAGGCGAGGGGGAGGAGATCCGCGATGGCGACGCTCCGAACCCCCGCCGGCGTCGGGACGATAACCCGGATGCCGGGGTGATAGTCCGCGAGCACCTGCCGGTCGCGCCCACAGGGGGCCTTCACTCCGCGCCCGGCGTCGCCTACCGCCACGATGGTCACCAGCTCACGGGCGCCCGCACTGCGCGCTGCCCCGAGGGCAACGAGTTCAGCGCAGGGCCCGCCGGTGAAGTGGTACAGGTTGACGCCACGGTGCACGCGGCCGGTGACGTCTCTCACAGCCGCCCCGACCGTGTGTACCCCGGACTCAGCATCCGCATTGGCGTCGATGACGGCCGTCGCCTCGGCGATGAGGTCGATGTCGTCCTGGCTGAGCTCGCGCATGTTCATGCCGTCGAGCCTATTGCCGGTCAATGCCGTTGCCGACCAGCGCTGTAGGCGGCGAGTGCCGTTGCCGGTCAGCGCTGTCGCCGGTCAGGCCGGGAGCAGCCGATCAGGTCATCCGGCAGTGCGTGGTGAGGGCTCCGACACCCTCCACGGCAACGGTGACCGTCGACCAGTCGCGAAGGAAGACCTGCGGCTCCCGGGAGTATCCGGCACCGCCGGGGCTGCCCGTTGAAATCAGAGTGCCAGGCAACAGGGTCGCTGATCGCGACAGGTGGGCGATGAGTTTGGCCACACTGCGCACCATCAGGCCCGTTGTCGAATCCTGCATCAGGTGCCCGTCGAGCGTCGTCGTGACGTGGAGGGCCTGCGGATCGGCGATCTCGTCGCGGGTAACGACGGTGGGTCCCGTCGGCGTGAAGCCGTCGAACGACTTGCAGCGGCTCCACTGGGTCTCGGCGAACTGGATGTCGCGGGCTGTGATGTCGTTGACGACCGTGTAACCGAAAACGTAGTCAAGGGCATCCGCCTCTGAAACGTCTTTGGCGTGCCTGCCGATGATGACGCCGAGCTCCGCCTCATAATCGATCGACTCGCTCAGTGCCCGCGGCCAGCTGGTCGTTGCTCCGTGTCCGGAGAGGGAGTTGGGCCAGAGCGAGAACACGGTCGGGGCGGCGTCGGCCTTGACGTTGAGTTCACTGGAGTGGGCCGAGTAATTGAGACCGATGGCGATGATCTGCGGCGGGCGCAGAACGGCCGACGCGTGGGTGAGTTCAGACACCGGTGTGAGCCCTACTCCCTGGGCGAGCGCGGCGTCTGAGTGAGACTTCACCCGCGCCAGCTCGGCATCGCCCCGTTCGAGGAGATGCTGGAGATCGACGGGAGCGTCGTCGAGGATCTCGTCGAGGAAGAGCGCACCGTCCCCGGAGATCACAGCCAGTCGAGCAGCGGGCGTGCCGGGGGCACTGGGATGGGCGTCATCGATCAGGTGTGCAAATCTCACATTCTCAGGGTAGTGGACCCCGCCGCGGTTCATTTCGTAAGCGCGGGAACCAGTAATCTGATCCAATGGCGAACGAGTTTCCTGGCGGACACCGGCACACTCCAGACAATCGCGCGCGCGGTCACGAAGCAAAGGGCCATCGCCCGCTGCAGATCTATACCGGCTCTGCGTACTCCACGCCGGGCGGATTCGGCCAGCCGACCTACGCCCAACCCGTCGCCCCTGAGTCCTGGGTTCAGCCCGTGTGGACACAGCCGGTGTCGCGCACGCCGGCGGTTGCCGTGGTCGGCGTCATCGCCGTAGCCGTCCTGACCCTGCTGCTTTTCTCTGTGCTCGGCTACTTCGTAATCTTCCTCGGGCCCGCAGCCACCCTCGTTGGTTTCCTGATCGCCCTCGTGCCGCTTGCCGTCGTGCTGTGGGCGATCCGCTGGGTCGACAGGTGGGAACCGGAACCCCGGCTCGCGCTGTTGTTCGGTTTTCTCTGGGGTGCAGCTGCCTCGGTCGCGATCGCCCTCATCGTCGGGCTCACCATCGAGATCGCCGCGATGGCGACGACAGGGCAGGGCACCCCGACATTCCTTCAGGCTGCCCTGCAGGCACCGGTTGTCGAAGAGACAGCCAAGGGCATCGGCGTCCTCATCCTGTTTTTCGCGACGCGCAAGCATTTCACCGGCCCCGTCGACGGCCTCGTCTACGCGGCAATCATCGCCGCGGGATTCGCGTTCACCGAGAACATCCAGTACTTCGCCGTCGCGCTCGTCGAGGGTGGGCTCGGCGAGCTGGGCGCCACGTTCTTCATGCGGGCGATCCTCGCGCCGTTCGCCCACGTGACCTTCACCGCCATTACCGGACTTGCGATAGGCATGGCGGCTCTGCGTGGAGGCAGGATGCTGATCGGCTGGTTCGTTCTGGGCCTCGCGGGTGCCATCGCACTTCACGCGCTGTGGAACGGTTCCCTCTTCGTTGTCAGTTCCCTCGAGTCGTATGCCATGTACTACGTGCTGATCCAGGTGCCGATTTTCGTGATTCTCATCGTGATCACCATCCTGATGCGCAGGCACGAGGCCCGTCTCACCGCAGCGAGGCTCAGCGAGTACGCCGCCGCCGGGTGGTTCGTGCCCGCGGAAGTGCAGATGCTCGCGTCAGCGACAGGGCGCAGGCAGGCCATGTCGTGGGCTCGCACGCTGCCGGGAAACAAGGCCGTCGTCATGAAGCAGTTCATCAACGATGCCACCCGGCTGGCATTCACCAGGCAGCGGATCATCACCGGGCGCAATGACCTCGTCAACCGCAAGACAGAGCAGGAACTCCTCGTCGCTGTTGCCGGCGACCGCCAGGTGTTGCTCGGGCCGTAATCGCCCGACGACCGGCACAGAAAAAACCCATCGCCCCGTGCTGCGGCACTGCCGGCGAGTCGACGGGGCGATGAGTTTTCTTAGGTTCAGGATGCACCCGACCTGGCTGTATTGCAAGCACTATTTCCGCATTAGCGCTCGATGACGTGAGCTTCAATGCCCCCCACCCGCTTTTGACGCGCGCACTCTGACGCGGTTGTATTGTTCTATGACCGAATCGCAGAACACCAAGCCCGAAATCGACGCACCGGAGGGGCCGGCTCCCTCCGAACTCGAGATCGTCGACATCACCGTCGGCGAAGGAGACGAAGCCAAGAGCTCGTCGACAGTCAACGTGCACTACCTCGGCGTCAGCTATGACACCGGCGAAGAGTTCGACTCATCCTGGAGCCGTGGCGAACCCATCAACTTCCCCCTGTCCAACCTCATCCGTGGCTGGCAGGAAGGCATCCCCGGCATGAAGGTAGGCGGTCGCCGCAAGCTCACGGTTCCGCCCGCACTGGCGTACGGCACTGCAGGAAGCGGACACCCGCTTTCCGGCCAGACCCTCGTCTTCGTCATCGACCTGCTTGGCGTGAAGTAAAGTTTGAGCGTTTCAGACCTCGTTCTCGAGCTGAGCGACACGATCCCCGACTTTCCGAAGCCGGGGATCGTGTTTCGTGACCTCACGCCCGTCTTCGCCGACGCGGATGCCTTCACCGCGATCATCGATGACCTCGCCTCCCGATTCGCCGGTGGGTACGACGCGGTCGCTGGCCTCGAGGCCAGGGGTTTCCTGCTCGCCGCTGCGCTCGCGTACGCCGGGCACGTTCCCCTGGTCGCGATCCGCAAGGAAGGCAAACTTCCCGGCGACGTGCTGTCGGAGACCTACGACCTTGAGTACGGGACGGCGACGTTCGAAATCCGGCCAGGACAGATCGCCAGCGGGAGCAGGGTGCTCATCGTCGATGACGTCCTCGCCACCGGTGGAAGTGCCGTCGCTGCGGCGCGGCTGGTCGAGCGGGCCGGCTACGTCGTTGGCGGCGTAGGACTCGTGCTCGAACTCGATGGGCTCGGCGGCCGGGACCGGCTCACGGGCTACGACGTGTACTCGATAGTCGCCGAACCGGCGTAGTCACTGTTTTCCGATCAGTGCTCCGTCACCCAGCTGGTGATGTAGAGCACAACCGTGATGAGCGGGAAGATCCCCTGAATGACCGCGGCCGACAGTCGGCCCTTCCCGCTCGTCACGAGCACAATGGCGGCGGCGAGCATGCTCGCGACGCAGAAGATCCCCAGCGCAAAACCGGCGTCTGCCCGGCCAATGCCATACATGATCGAGCCGACGAGGGCACCGATGCCGAGGAAGAGGTTGTAGAAGCCCTGGTTGTACGCCAGCGCTCTGGTGGTCTCGGCGTCTTCAGCGCTTCTGAGCCCGAACCGCTTCCAGACGGCGGGCCGCGTCCACGCGACTGATTCCCAGTAGAAGATGAGGAAGTGGACCGCGGCGGAGAGGGTTGCGGCGATCGTGATGAGGATGACCATGGGCTGAGCCTATTGCGGCAGCTTCGCCTGAGCCAGTATCGCCTGCGGGTGAGCCGCGCGCGCCACGCCAGGGTGCGGCTCAAAGGCACCTTCGTCGATCGTCCACCCGGAGACGGCCCATCTAAGATGAGAGAACCGGCAAATCGTCGCAGATGGTGCACGTACCACGAGGGATCACCCCATGGAATCGAAGAAACCCCCGCTTGACAGTACAGATCGCGCACTTCTGCGCGCCCTGTCGAGCAATGCCCGTGCATCGGGTTCACAGTTGGCCGCGGATCTCGGTCTTGCCGAGTCGACGGTGTCGCTCCGCCTCCGGCGACTGCACCAGTCCGGTCACATTGTCGGGTACCACGCCGACATCGACCTCGCTGTGCTCGGTGCGCCGCTCCAGGCGCTCATCGCCGTTCAGCTTGCCCAGCACAACAGAGCCGACATCCAAAAGTTCCGGCGCGAGGCGCCGACCTGGCCAGGGGTGCTCTCGATGTTCCACATGGGTGGACGGGACGACTACCTGATGCACGTCGCGGCGCGCAGCACGGCCGATCTCAGGGAATTCGTCGTTCAGTACCTCACCGGCCACCCCGCCGTCGCGCACACCGAGACGAACCTCGTCTTCGAGCACGCCGCGGGAACCGGCTGGCAGCAGCTTCTCGCCTGATCGGGAATGTCGGCGCGTTCGTTGTGCTTGGACTTCTCGAAAGGTTGTGTTTGTGAAACTCTCTGTTCTTGATCTTGTCCCCGTCCGTTCGCGGCAGTCGTCGTCTGACGCCCTGGCCGCATCCATCGATCTGGCGAAAGCCGCGGATGCCCTCGGTTACACCCGCTATTGGGTGGCGGAACACCACAACATGCCGTCGGTCGCATCGACGAACCCGGCGGTCATCATCGGGATTCTGGCCGCGCACACCGACAGGATCCGGGTCGGCTCGGGCGGTGTGATGCTGCCCAACCACGCGCCCCTGGTTGTCGCCGAACAGTTCGCGCTGCTCGAAGCAAGCGCTCCCGGCCGGATCGACCTCGGGCTCGGGCGGGCACCGGGAAGTGACCCGGTCGTCACCGCCGTTCTCAACCGTTCCGGTGCAACGAGCGACGTGAACCAGTTCCCGAACTATGTATCGGACATCGTCTCGCTGCTTGGCACTGACGGCGCAACGGTCCGGCTCACCAGCGGCACCGAGTACCAGCTCAAGTCGACGCCGGCCGCCACGAGTGTCCCGGACATGTGGCTGCTCGGCTCCAGTGACTACTCGGCGACGCTCGCTGCGTCGCTCGGCCTGCCATACGTCTTCGCCCACCACTTCGCGGGCCACGGCGCCGAGCGAGCGCTCGAGATCTACCGCGGCCAGTTCCAGCCGTCGGAGATTCTCGACGCACCGCGCACCTTCGTGACGGCGAACGTCGTTGTCGCGCCGACGGCATCCGAGGCCTATGCCCTTGCCCTGCCGAACCTGCAGCACATGGCACGGCTCCGAAGCAACGAACCGCTCGGCAGGCTCGCGACGGTCGAGGAGGCCGCGAACACCACGATGAGCCCGATACAGGACGAGTTCATCAGCGCGTCGCTCGGGTCCTGGATCATCGACGAACCAGTTGCGGCGGCACAGCGCGTGCGGGAGCTGGCGAAACGCTTCGACGTCGACGAGGTGATGGTGTCTCCCGGAGCTTCGGCGTACGACGCCGAGAGCCTGACCGAGACACCGGGCCGGGTTCAGACGCTCGAGCTGCTCGCGCAACAACTGCTCGCAGACTGACCGCAAAACGGTGGTGCGCGTCGCGCCACTGACGCGCCAGAATAGGCAGATGACGTTACCTCCGAGCTCGCGGTTGGCGAGGCTTGACGCACTTCCGTTTACGAAACAGCACAGGAAGCTCCTGGTTGGATCCGGGGTCGGCTGGGCGCTTGACGCAATGGACGTCGGATTGATCTCCTTCGTTCTCGCCCAGCTCGCCGTGACCTGGCAGCTCGAAAGCGCAGAGCTCAGCTGGATCGCCTCGGCGGGGTTCATCGGCATGGCCGTCGGGGCGAGCCTCGGCGGCCTGCTCGCCGACCGGTTCGGTCGCAGGCAGGTCTTCGCGATCACGCTGCTGGTCTTCGGGATCGCCACAGGGGCAGCGGCGCTGTCCTGGTCGCTCGGCGTGCTCATCGTCCTGCGGTTCATCGTCGGCCTCGGTCTCGGCGCCGAGCTGCCTGTGGCGTCCACCTACATGTCCGAGTTCGCACCGCCGCGGATTCGCGGACGCGTCATCGTGCTGCTCGAAGCGTTCTGGGCCATCGGCTGGACGATTGCGGCACTCATTGGCTACTTCATCGTGCCGCTGAGCGACAATGGCTGGCGCTGGGCGCTCGCCATCGGAGCTGTGCCGGCGATCTACGCGGTCATCGTACGGTTTGCAATGCCGGAGTCCGTGCGCTTTCTCGAGTCACGCGGTCGCACGGCCGAGGCAGAGGCAACGGTGCGCCGGTTCGAGATCTCGGCCGGACGAGCGACGGATGCCGTTGGCGATGCGGCGGGGGAACGCGAGGCGGCGGCTGCACAGCGGGCTGGCACTGCCCGTCCCGCTGATGCAGCCGGTGCTGAAGACGCGGGAACTGCACGAACGAAGCCGAGGCTCACCGCGCGGGCCCAGGTCGCGACGCTCTGGGCGCTCCCGCACCGTGTCCAGACCCTCGCCCTGTGGGTCGTCTGGTTCTGCGTGAACTTCTCCTATTACGGAGCCTTCGTCTGGTTGCCATCGATCCTCGTGGCATCCGGGTTCTCGCTCGTCAAGTCGTTCGAGTACACGCTCATCATCACGCTCGCACAGCTGCCGGGATATCTGGTTGCCGCGTACCTCGTCGAGAAGTGGGGCAGGAGCAAGACGCTCGCCGTCTTCCTGACCGGTTCGGCGGTCTCGGCCGTGCTCTTCGGCCTGGCCGGACTCGAGTGGCAGGTGATCGGCGCCGGCATGCTGCTGTCGTTCTTCAACCTCGGTGCGTGGGGTGCGCTCTACGCCGTGACGCCTGAGCTGTACCCGACCGAGCTGCGCGCAACAGGGTCGGGCTGGGCGGCCGGGGTCGGCCGGATCGCGTCGATCATTGCCCCGCTGCTTGTCCCGATCCTCACCGGTGTCGGCGGCAGCGTCCTGCTGTTCAGCGTGTTCGCCGCGTTCTTCCTGATCGCGGCAGCCGCAGCGCTTGCCCTCGCAGACAAGCGAGGCAAGGCGCTCGAGGAGTTCGTCCCGGCCGTCGCCGAACGGGTGTGAGCTAGAAGCGGTTCGGTGTGCCGCCGGTACGATCGGTGTGCCTCGGCTGCTCCGGCGTCGGGTCGAACGCGCGGACCCGGTCGACGAGTTCACGCCAGCCACCGGTGAGGGACTGCTCAGGGATGACGGCCTCCCTGGGTTCCGGGCGGGCCTCAGGCACCGGTTCCAGCCGGATCCGGTAGATGTAGCGGTCGGGCTGCGGCGGTTGGGGGCGCTGGTTGTCCCAGGGCAGGTCTCGGAGCAGGACGAGCCACGAATCTGCGTCCGGCTGCTCGTCGACGCGGACTTCCCAGCGCGTGCTCAGCCCGGCGAAGCCGCCGCTCCGGATAACCGTCACCTTCATGCCGGGAATGCTACTCCGGTTATGCGGTGACACCTACCGTCTGCCAGGCGGTGCGAACGGCGGAGGTTTCGCGCGAGTCCTCTCCGAAGAGGCGGGATGCGACGACAACCGTTGCCTCCGCGAACTCCCGGAAATCGGCGTTCGCCTTGACCTCGGTGGTCAGGGTGTCGTACCAGATCTGACCCGGTGCCTCCCACGCGTTGCCGCCGATGGCGGTCGCCGCGAGGTAGAACGCCCGGTTGGGGATTCCGGAGTTCAGGTGGACTCCGCCGTAATCGTCTTCGGTTTCGATGTACCCGCTCATGTCGGCCGGTTGCGGATCCTTACCGAGGACGTCGTCGTCGTATGCGGTGCCAGGCGCCTTCATGGAGCGAAGTGCCTGGCCCTCGACCTCAGCCGAGAAGATTCCCTCGCCGATGAGCCAGCTGGCCTCGTCGGCGCTCTGGCCCCGGGAGCGCTGGTCGACGAGCGCACCGAAGACGTCGGACACCGACTCATTGAGGGCACCCGATTGCCCCGAGTAGACGAGGTTCGCTGTGTACTGGGTGACGCCGTGGGTGAGTTCGTGCCCGATAACGCTGAGCGATCTGGTGAACCCGATGAACACCTGTCCGTCGCCATCGCCGAAGACCATCTGGGTTCCGTCCCAGAACGCGTTGTCGTACGCGTCTCCGAAGTGCACGGTTGCGGCGAGGGGGATACCCTCACCGTCGATGGAGTTCCGGGAGTACGCCTCCCAGAACAGAGCGTATGTCTGGCCGAGACCGTCGTAAGCCTCGTTGACGCTGTCGTCGGGTGTTGGCGGCTCGCCCTCCGAGCGGACGAGGCGACCGGGCAGGTCTTCTGTGCCCCCGGCATCCGAGATGTATCGCTCGGGCTGGCCGGGAGCTGATGCCTGCCGGCGGTCGGTGTCGCTACCCCGCATCGACTGCCGCGGGGGAGCCGGTTCGCCCCTCCGCACCGCACGGATCTGTGACGCGGCTGCCAGTGCGCGCTGTGCCGCGCTCGCCGCGCGGGCGAGCCGTGGATCGTCGAGCTGCGCGAGGTGGTTGAGGAGATACGGCGGCACGATGGAGCAGCGGGGGGAGTCGATGTGAGTGCTCATGGCGACAGTGTGGCACTCGCCGCAGACATCCGGACACTACCCTGTGGCGTTTTCTTGAGGGCGGGGTGCGACAGCGGTTGGACCGTGGCTTCGGGAGGTCCTGGCCGCGACGCGTCTTCTAGACTGCGGGGATGCGTTGTGGAATCATCATCCTCCCTCAGGACCCCTGGCTCGAAGCGAAGCGCAAGTGGCAGGGAGCTGAGGAACTCGGCTTTGATTCGGCGTGGACCTATGACCACCTCTCCTGGCGGAGTCTCGCCGATGAGCCGTGGCAGGCCACGATCCCCACGCTCACAGCGGCATCCGTCGTTACCAGCCGCATCCGTCTCGGGACGATCGTCGCGTCACCGAACTATCGGCATCCTGTTCCGTTCGCGAAGGACATTGCGACCGTCGATGAGATCTCGGGCGGGAGGTTCGTGCTCGGTGTTGGCGCGGGCGGAACCGGCTTCGACGCGTTTGTGCTCGGCGATCGTGAGCTCACCCCGCGTGAGCGGCACGAGCGATTCGCCGAGTTCGTTTCTGACCTGGATGCTCTGTTGCGGTTCGAGCTTCCGGAGAGCGGGGGAGTGAGCTTTGAGGGCGACTGGTACACGGCGGTGAACGCCCGGATGGTGGGAGCGCCGGCGCAGAGCCCGCGGGTGCCATTCGTGGTCGCGGCGAACGGCCCCAAGGGGATGCGCGTTGCTGCCGAGTACGGTTCAGGCTGGGTCACGACCGGTCCCGACGGCGAGGTCGGCGACGAGTGGTGGGCGTCTGTCGCAACGCTCGGGAAGCGATTCGAGGACGCCGCGTTGTCGGTCGGCACCGATCCGCTGTCGGTCGAGAAGTACCTCATGATCGACTCAGGCGGCTCGTACGCGCTCGACAGTGCGGCCCGGTTCGAGGACAGCGTCGGGCGAGCGGCCGAGCTGGGATTCTCCGAGGTGCTGACGCACTGGCCGCGGGCGAACGGGATCTATGCCGGAAGCGAATCCGTGCTGGATGACGTCGCCGCCCTGTTCCCTAAGCTGAGGGGATGAATATTCTCGACGCGCCCGAATCAGACGGTCTCAACGGCCTTGAGCAATTGCAGGCGATGCTGGCAGCGGGGCAGCGGCCGTCCATTTGCGAGACGCTCGGCTTCGATCTCGTCGAGGTCGGTCGTGGCTCCGCCGTCTTCGAGGGCACCCCTGGAGCGCACGTCCTCAATCCGATCGGCACTGTCCACGGCGGATTCGCCGCAGCGTTGCTTGACTCCGCCTGTGGCACCGCTGTGCACACCCGCCTGTCGCCGACGCAGGGGTACACCACGCTCGAACTCAAGACCTCGTATCACCGGCCGATGAGCGTCGACACCGGTGTTGTGCGCGCGGAGGCGAACCTCATTTCGTTCGGACGGCGGGCAGCGTTCGCGTCTGCCGCGCTGACGGATGCCGATGGCCGGGTGCTCGCGACGGCGACGTCGTCTCTGCTTGTGTTCGAACGGTCTGCGTAGAGCGCAGCCGGGTGGAGAGGGACAGTCGTGATGCACTTCGAGCGTGATCTCGGCGACGGCTATCGGCTGGGTCTTCGCACGAGGGCGACCGATGAGGGGATGCTCCGCCTGATCGAGAAGAACCTCTCACGGCTGCGAGCGTGGGAACCGTGGGCGCTCGCCGATCAGACACGCGAGACTCTCGGGGCCTTCACGCAATATCAGCTCGAGGGTTTCTCTCGGGGAACCATCGTGCCGACCGTCATTTTCCGTGGGGATGAGATGGTCGGTGCAGTTTCTGTGGCGTTGAACCGTGTGACGCGGAAGGCAGAACTCGGCTACTGGCTCGATTATGAGGTCGAGGGGAAGGGCGTTGCGTTCCTGGCCTGCTCCGCGCTTGTGGAACACCTCGCCGAGCAGGGCATGCGACGGGTCGAAATTCGCACGGCAGCCTCGAATGAGCGCAGTTGCCGACTCGCAGAGCGCCTGGGTTTTGAGCTCGAGGGTGTTGTGGAGCGGGCGCTCGTGCTCGGGGAGAGACGGCTCGACCTTGCGATCTACAGTCTCGCCATCGACAGTCTCGCCATCAACCGTGCGTGAGTCGGCACTCTCGCGCTGACTCGATGGGAGATGGGAGGCGCCGCTAGCCGGTCTTCCTGCGGAAGTCGCGCTGGTGCGTCGCTGGCCCGTGCACGCCGTGGATGGCTGAGTCACCGTCGAGGTGATCGGTGCCCTTGCCCTGCGACTGCGCCTTCTTGCGTTCGAGAGCTTCGCGGAACTTGCGCTTCGTTTCCTCGGCGCGGTCTGCGGCCTCATCGGCATCCGGTGTCGGATTCTCAGAACTCATTGTGGTCCTCACGCTGGATTTCAACCGTTTCAGTTTAGGCACTGACGGCATCCGTTGACAGTGTGGATTTTCTCGTGAAGTGTTCATTCGCCGAGGAGGACAGCGCCCGTTTCGTCGATGCTCCAGGCCGGGTTGTGCGCGATCTCCCACACCACGCCGTTCGGGTCGGTGATGTGGCCGTGGTAGCCGCCGAACGCCGCGAACTGCGGCCTTTTCAGCAGCGTCCCGCCCGCGCTGAGGAGCGCTTCGATGGTTTCGTCGACGAGCGTTGGGCTGTCGACATTGTGCGACAGGGTGAAGCCGGATGGCTCGGCGGTTCCGGGTAGCAGGAGATCCCGGTTGAACGCGCGGGAGTCGTAGAGACCGAGTACGAGCCCGGGGCCGACCTGGAAGAAGATGATCTCGTCGGGAACGTCCACGAGCGGTTCCCAGTTGAGTCCGTCGACGTAGAAGCGGCGGGCGGCGTCGAGATCGGCGGCGGCGACGGTGAGGAAGTGGAGGCGAGGGTCCATGCCGTCAGGATGCCAGTGCGGCGGTCGAGGGGGAAGGCCCGTCTGGCCTAGGTGATCGTCCTGAGGGAGCCGTTCGCGTCCCGCCCGAGCCACGAGGCCGCACCAGCGTGCTGGAAGTGCCGACGAGAAGCGTTTCGGGAGGAAAAACGTGGGGTCGGCGGGCTATAGCCGCCTGGGCTTCCGCCTTCACCTCCCGGGGCATCGCGGGGCGCCGGCCCACGCGTGGTGGCTGGGGTTGTGGGACCAGCGTGGCGGAAGTGCCTGCGAGCCGGTGTTTCGGGAGGAAAGTCGTGGGGTCGGCGGGTTGTAGCCGCCCGGGCTTCCGCATTTGCCTCCCGAAGCAGCGCCGGGTGCCGGTTCCGGCGGTTGGCTGCCGTTCGTGTCGCGAGTGCCGGCTGCGGCTCATGTTGCCCGTGCCGGGCAGCCCCGGACGCCGGTGAGTCGTGGCGGGCGGCGGCGGACGGGTGGGTTGGACGCGGGTGGTCGGTGTGCCGCCTGTGTGTTTCGGGAGGAAAAACGTGGGGGCGGCGGGTTCTAGCCGCCTGGGCCTCCGCATTCGCCTCCCGGGGCATCGCGGGGCGGCGGCACGGGGAGTGCGGGACCCGGGGCGCCATGGGGGAGTGCGGAACCCGGTATCGCGGGTGGAAGCCCGAGAGGGGGGGGCGACAGGAGGTGGGAGGGACCGGCTACGGCCAGAGCAGCCCGCGCTCCCACGACCGCCCGTGCAGGCGGTACTTGAGCCGGAGGTGTCCGCGGTCCCTGGACGCCTGCCAGAACTCAACCTCGTCGGCGATCACAGCCCACGTGCTCCAGTTGCGGTCGACCCGCCTGGGGTCCCCGGCCACGGCAGCAACGGCATCCTCGAGCGCCTCGCGGTAGGTCTCGGGGGAGTCCAGCGGCTCGCTCTGGTGCCCAACAAAGGCAGCGGCACGCGAGCTCTCCGGCCGCGCCAGGAAGTCTTCCTCGCTGTCGGCCCGCGTCCCCTTCCGCACGGCACCGGTCACCCGCACCTGCCTGCCGAGCTGCGGCCAGAAGAAGGTGAGCGCAGCGAACGGGTTCGCACCGAGGTCTCGTGCCTTCGGGCTGTCATCGCGCGACGCGAACACCCAGCCATGCTCGTCGATGTCCTTGAGCACGAGCGTTCGTGCCGTGACCCGGCCGTCGGGCTCGCTCGTCGACAGTGTCATCGCGTGTGGTGCGGGCACGCCGGCATCCATAGCCTCGGTCAGCCACTCGGCGAAGAGGTCGGCCGGCTGCTCCGGCGCCCGTTCCCAGTCAAACACCGGAAGATCGGCGGGAAATGACGGAATCGAACGCAGGGTGTCCCGAAGGTGGCTCATGGCATCCCTTTCGCTGCAGGTATGGACGCGGCCCCGGCCTCCCCGGATGTACCGTGTCGAGTGGGTTCACACTAGCGCCGACTCGGCGAGCGAAACCTGCTAAACTCTTGAGGTTGCCGTCAAACGGCCGCGGATAAAGAGAGCCCACGCATTCTGTGACGGGCACCGCGCAACGAGAGAAAAGGGGATCAACCTATGGCACTTGAAGGCGAAGCCAAGAAGGCGATCATCGAAGAGTACGCAACCCACCCGGGTGACACGGGATCCCCCGAGGTCCAGGTCGCAGTGATGACCCAGCGGATCAAGGATCTCACCGAACACCTCAAAGAGCACAAGCACGACCACCACTCACGTCGTGGCCTGCTTCTGCTGGTTGGTCAGCGTCGCCGCCTGCTCGGTTACCTCGCTGATGTCGACATCAACCGTTACCGCTCGCTTATCGAGCGTCTCGGCCTCCGTCGCTAATTTCAGCCGGGAACCGCGTCGGTCCCTGATTTGATCAGGACGATGACAACGCGATCTTCTTGAAAACGGGCCGTTCACCTTCGGGTGAACGGCCCGTTTTTTGTGCACCAGCGGATGCCAGGGGTCAGAGCCGGTACAGCCGCGCCTCCCATGGACGCAGCGGCAGGTCACCGTCAACCGGGTAGTTGCCCAGCACGAGTTCGGCTGCAGCGACATCGAGGGGGAGTGCGCCGTCGAATGGCTCGTCCGACACGTTGGCGACGACGAGCAGACGTTCCGAAGCGGATGTCCTCATGAACGCGTACAGCGTCGGATGCGACGGCTCCAGCAGTTCGAAGTCGCCGAGCGCGACAGTGTCATTCGTGTGCCGCAGCTCGATCAGCCGCTGGTAGAACGCGAACACGCTCGTGCCGCTCGCGCGGTCGGCCTCAGCGTTGATCTCCGGATAGTTCGGGTTGACCGAAATCCACGGCGTGCCCGTCGTGAAACCGGCTTGCTCACTGCCATCCCACTGCATGGGAGTCCGCGCGTTGTCGCGCCCCATCGCGTGCACGGCGCTCAACACGCTCGACGGTGCCACGTCGAATTCCTCGACGGCCTCGCGGTAGTGGTTGAGCGACTCGATATCGCGGTAGTGCTCAATCGACTCGAATTTAACGTTCGTCATACCGATCTCCTCGCCCTGGTAGATGTAGGGCGTGCCACGGTGCAGGTGCAGCACAAGGGCCCACAGCGTCGCCGACTCGTAGCGGTACTCGGTGTCGTTGCCGAAGCGTGACACCAGTCGGGGCTGGTCGTGATTGTTGAGATACAGGCTGTTCCAGCCGGTCTCGGCGAGGCCGACCTGCCAGCGGGCCAGATTGGTCTTGAGGGCAACCAGGTCGAGCGGGATCGGATCGAACTTGTGCTCACCCTGGTCGAGCGAGACGTGCTCGAACTGGAACACCATGTCGACCTCGCCCTGCGTTGGGTCGGTGAACAGCGCAGCATCGTCGATACTCACGCCCGGCATCTCGCCGACGGTGAGGTAGATCTCATCGCGCCCGGCAAAGACCTCGCGGTGCATCTCCTTCAGGTACTCGTGAATTTGCGGTCCCATCGCGAAACCACTGCCAGTACCGCGGTCCGGCCCGTCGATCAGTTCGCGCCGTTTCGCGATCAGGTTGATGACGTCCATCCGGAACCCGTCGACACCGCGGTCAAGCCACCGCCGCATCATCGCGTACACGGCCTGCCGCACGTCGGGGTTCTCCCAGTTGAGATCCGGCTGCTGCTTCGCGAACAGGTGCAGGTAGTACTCGCCGGTCTCCTCGTCGAGCGTCCACGCCGGGCCCGAGAACGCGCTCGTCCAGCCGTTCGGGGCGCTACCGTCGTCCTGCGGTTTACGCCACCAGTACCAGTCCCTCTTCGGGTTATCGAGGGAGGACCGCGACTCGCGGAACCAGGCGTGCTCATCGCTGGTGTGGTTCACGACAAGGTCCATGACAATGCGGATGCCGCGATCGTGCGCTTCGGCGACCAGCGCATCGAAGTCGGAGAGAGAGCCGAACACCGGCTCGATGTCTTCGTAATCGCTGATGTCGTAGCCGTTGTCGTGCTGCGGCGACGGGTACACCGGCGAGAGCCACACGACGTCAACCCCGAGTTCAGCCAGATAGTCGAGCTTCGAACGGATACCGTTGAGGTCGCCGACCCCGTCACCATCGGAATCCGCGAAGCTCCTCGGGTAGACCTGGTAGACGACGGCGCGGGTCCACCAGGGGGCGGCGGGCGCTGGCGTGGTCTCGGTCTCCGTGGCGGGCGCGGTCCCTGCCTCGGCGGTAGCCGCGGTCTCGGCAAGATCGTTCGATACGTGGGTCTCTGTCATGGACACGATCCTCTCATCTCGACGCGGCCGCCGATGTCTGGCATTCTCGGTAGGTGCCCCGTTCGGGTCACACAGACGGGGAGAGCAACATGAGCCTTTGGCGGACCAAAAGCATCGAGGAGTCGCTGGCAGACTCTCACCTCGAGCACCGCAGCCTGAAACGCACACTCGGCACCTGGGATCTCATGGTCATGGGCGTCGCCGTCGCTGTGGGAGCCGGAATCTTCTCGGTCGGAGCCCGTGCAGCGGGTCAGTATGCAGGACCATCGGTCAGCCTCTCCTTCCTGCTCGCCGCCCTCACCTGTGCCCTGGCGATCATGTGTTACGCGGAGTTCGCATCGACGGTGCCCGTCGCCGGGTCTGCCTACACGTTCACCTATGCGACGCTCGGCGAACTCGTCGCGTGGATCATCGGCTGGGACCTGATCCTCGAGATGCTCACGGCGGCAGCGGTCATCGCCAAATACTGGGGCATCTACCTCTCCCTTGTCTTCGACCTGTGGGGGTGGAGTGTTCCGGACACCCTGAACCTCGCGGGACTTCAGGTCAGCTGGGGCCCGTTCATCATCGTCGCGATTTTCACCACACTCCTCGTGCTCGGCACCCAGCTCTCGGCCCGTGTGGGCGCGGTCTTCACAATCATCAAGGTCGCCATCGTTCTCTTCGTCATCGTGGTCGGCGCGTTCTTCATCCGCCCGGAGAACTACGTACCGTTCATCCCGGAGTCGGTTCCGACCGAGGGCGGATCGAGTGACGTCTGGAGCCAGTCGCTCTTCGCGTTCCTCACCGGAGCAGCCCCGGCACAGTACGGGGTATTCGGCCTCCTCGCCGGAGCCAGCCTGGTCTTCTTTGCCTTCATCGGATTCGACGTGGTGGCGACGAGCGCTGAGGAGGTGCGTGACCCGCAGAAGAACCTGCCGCGCGGCATCCTCGGTGGTCTCGCCATTGTTACCGTGCTGTACATCGGGGTGAGCCTCGTGCTCACCGGCATGGTGCCGTACACGACGCTCGCCGAGGCAGAGGACCCGTCGCTCGCCACCGCCTTCGTCGCGGTCGGGGCCGACTGGGCGGCCCAGGTGATCTCCGTCGGGATCCTCGCGGGTCTCACGACGGTCATCATGGTGCTCCTGCTCGGTCTGGCGAGGATCCTGTTCGCGATGAGCCGCGACGGCCTGCTGCCGCGGTCGCTGAGCGTCACGAGCGACAAGCGCCGCACTCCCGTCCGGGTTCAGATCATTTCCGGCGTCCTCGTCGCGCTGCTCGCTGGCCTGACGGATGTCGGTGTCCTCGAGGAGATGATCAACATCGGCACCCTGAGCGCCTTTGTGCTGGTGAGCATCGCCGTCGTGGTCCTCCGCAAGAAGCGGCCAGACCTGCCGAGGGCCTTCCGCGTGCCGCTCTCGCCGTTCCTTCCCATCCTCTCGGCGGTGCTCTGCCTGTGGCTCATGTTCAACCTCACGACCCTCACCTGGGTTCGGTTCCTCATCTGGCTCGCTGCGGGTCTGGTTATCTACTTCGCCTACGGGCGGAGCCACTCGGTCCTCGGCAAACAGAACGCCGAGCGTCGCCTCGCCCAGGAGTGACGGGCAGGGCGCTCCCGGGGGATTCCCCGGAAGTGCTCTGCTCGTGTCCATCCGGACACCAGAGAAGTAGGACAGACTGAACGGATGCTGCACCGTCACCCGATCCTCGGCCTGTTCACTGGCGCGTACCTGGCCTTTGTCTGCTGGGTGACTCTCGGGCCGCAGCCATTCGACGACAGCAACAGCGGACTGATTTTCCGTGCGCTTGGCGTACTCGACCGGTACGAGGCGACCTCCTGGATCACCTACAACGTCCTCGAGTTCGCGGCCAACATCGCCATGTTCTTCCCCATCGGGCTGTTCCTCGTCCTGCTTTTCGGTCGACGACTGTGGTGGCTCGCGATGGCCATCGGCTGCGGCATCACCGTCGTTATCGAGACTGCCCAACTCTTCATCCCCGGCCGGGTCTCCGACCCGAGGGACCTGGTAGCGAACAGCGTCGGTGCGATCCTCGGTGTGATCGTCGGCCTGCTCCTCACGGCCCGAAAAGCACGACGGCTTCGCGAGGAGCGTGCGGCGCGGTCCACTCCAGTCCGACAGCGATCGGTCGCCGGTTCGGTCAGGTAGCAGGAGCACTGCAATACCGTCGCTCCACGCACCGCGTCGCGTCAGGCGCCCACCGCGTCGCGTCAGGCGCCCTCGCGAGGAGGGGTCGGCGGACGCTTGGCTTCCGGAGCGGGGTCCCGCTCGGCCCCCGTCGGGTCGCGGCGCGACGGTCCGGGCGGGGCATCCCGGTGATCCGCAAAAATCCACCGCGGTTTCGGCTCGATCACGGGTCGGAAAACGCGCCGCACCGGCGCGCTCGCCAGTGCCACCGAGATAACGACGGCAAAGATCAGCATGGCGACGAGCCAGACATCCGGCAGCGATTCGTGCCGGAGCACCCCGCTCTCCCGAAGCGGATAGAGCACGAAACTATGCAGGAGGTAGACGTACATCGTGTACCGGCCAAACCGGGTCATCCAGGTCTCGTGCCGCGGCAGCAGGACGAAAAACGCCGCGCTGAGCAGGGTGGCAAGGACGATGAGGCCGAGTCGGACAGCGCCACCCCACCACTGGGCTTCACCGAGACCCGCGTACGAGTCGTCGTAGAAGAACCAGAAACGAAGGTCGATCCTCCGCCACAGGTCGATGAAACTCACGAGCACGGCGATCCAGGCGGCGAACAGCGCGATCGCCGCGCCCCGGATCACCCACGTCTGGCGATCAACGACGCGCCAGCGCTCGACGAGCTTCCACCTGTGCAGTTGCCAGCCGAGGACAAAGAACGGGAGGATCCCGAGCGTCCGCGCCAGCGAGAACGTGCTGTCGACGTTGTCGAGGTAGCCGACACCGATGGAGATGATCAGTGCCCAGGCGAGCGGCCAGCGCAGCAGCGCCAGGTAGGGGAGGACCAGCCGGAAGATACCCAGCGCCAGCAGGAACCAGAGCGTCCACGACGGCTGCGTCGGATTCAGCTCCTGCTTGCCCTCCACGAGGAACTGGACCAGGGTCCACACGGTCTCGAAAATCACGTAAGGAACAAGGATGTCCGTGATCAGTCGTTTCATCTCGCGGGCGCCAGGCGGGCTGCTCTTCGTGAAGTACCCGCTGACGATGGCGAACGCCGGCATGTGGAAGGCGTAGATCAACAGATAAACGGTGAGTGCGGCATCCGAATCGTAAATGAGCCGCTGGATGCTGTGCCCCATCACGACGAGGACGATGCAGGCGAAGCGGGCGTTGTCCCAGAACGGTACCCGGGGTTTGGGGATGCTGCCGGTCACTGCTCTCACGCCTCCACCCTAAGCGCCAGCGCCGGTCACCCTGGAGGCCCGCCGGGAATGAATGCGGTCGTAACCCGGTTACACTCGATATCCATTCAAACGAATAGATGACTTCTCTGGTTGGAAAAGACAATGGCGGAAAGCACAATGCAGTTCGGAATCTTCAGCGTCGGCGACATCACTACCGACCCGACGACCGGTCACACCCCCACAGACGCCTCGCGCCTCAATGACGTCCTGACCATCGCTCAGCACGCTGAAGCGGTGGGCCTCGATGTGTTTGCCATGGGCGAGCACCACAACCCCCCGTTCTTCCCGTCGAGCCCCGTGGCGATCAACAGCTACCTCGCGGCCAAAACCTCGACCATCATCCTGTCGACCGCAACGACACTCATCACCACGAACGATCCGGTGCGCATCGCCGAGGAATACGCGATGCTCCAGCACCTCTCCGGCGGCCGGATGGATCTCACCCTCGGCCGTGGAAACACCGGCCCCGTGTACCCGTGGTTCGGTGAAGACATCCGCCAGGGCATCCCGCTCGCCCTCGAGAAGTACGCCCTGCTCCGGAGGCTCTGGCGTGAGGACGTCGTTGACTGGGAGGGCCAGTTCCGCACTCCGCTCCAGGGCTTCACCTCCACTCCGCGTCCGCTCGACGGTGTGCCTCCGTTCATCTGGCACGGCTCGATCCGCTCTCCGGAAATCGCCGAGCAGGCCGCGTTCTACGGGGACGGCTTCTTCTCGAACCACATCTTCTGGCCAGCGTCACACACCCAGAAAATGGTTGCCTTCTACCGCCAGCGGTTCGAGCACTATGGTCACGGCCGCGCCGACCAGGCCATCGTCGGGCTCGGCGGACAGGTCTTCATGCGCAAGAACTCGCAGGATGCCGTCCGCGAATTCCGTCCGTACTTCGATAACGCCCCGGTGTACGGCCACGGCCCCAGCCTCGAGGACTTCACCTCCCAGACCCCGCTCACGGTGGGCAGCCCGCAGGAAGTCATCGACAAGACGCTCGGTTTCAGGGATTACGTCGGCGACTACCAGCGCCAGCTGTTCCTGATGGACCACGCCGGCCTGCCGCTCAAGACGGTGCTCGAGCAGCTCGACCTGCTCGGTGAAGAAGTGGTGCCGGTGCTCCGCAGGGAGTTCGCGAAGAACCGTCCGGCCGACGTCCCCGACGCTCCGACCCACTCGTCGCTCAAGGCCGCTGGCTCGTCGGCTCACAACGAGGCTCTCACCGATTCAGAGGTGAAGTAATGACCGTCAGGAAACTCGCCGTCGTTTCGGCAGGCCTGAGCCAGCCGTCATCCACGAGAATGCTCGCCGACCGCCTCACGGACGCGACCGTGGCGCGACTGAAGGAACAGGGTGTCGACGTCGAGGTCACGACGGTGGAGCTGCGGGACGTCGCCACCGACGTCATGAACAACATGCTGACCGGCTTCGCCAGTCCGAAGCTCGAGGCGGTCATTGATGCGGTGACCGGTGCCGACGGCCTGATCGCCGTCACACCGATCTTCACGACGAGCTACAGCGGCCTGTTCAAGTCGTTCTTCGATGTGCTCGACAACCGGTCACTCACCGATATGCCCGTGCTCATCGGAGCCACAGCCGGCACCGCGCGTCATTCCCTCGCCCTGGACTACGCGCTTCGCCCCATGTTCACCTACCTGCATGCCGTCGTCGTCCCGACGAGCGTCTTCGCCGCGTCGGAGGACTGGGGCAGCGGGGCGGACACGGTGAAGACCCTGCCAGACCGGATCGACAGGGCAGCCAGCGAACTCGTGCCGCTCGTTGCGGCATCCGATCGCTCTCGGCAGGTTCGCGACCCGTTCGGATTCGACGCGTCGCTGAGCCCGGTCGGCGGGTTCCAGCCCGGCTGAGCCGCGCGGGAGGACGGGTGCGGAGTACTCGTTCGCAGTTGACGACGATCGTGTGGTCAACTTGAGCCATGAAGACCAGCACAAAGAACCTCCTGATCGGCATCGTCGTCGTCATTCTCGCTGTCGTCGTTGCATCGTGGATCGTCAACATCGCGCTTGCCTTCCTCGCCGCCGCGATCAAGTTCGCCCTGATCGCCCTCGTCGCCGTAGTGCTGCTCATCGTTGTCGGCGCCTGGTGGGCCCGCACCCGCGACTAATCGCGCAAGGCGTCCGGGATGACGGCCGCTTTCCAGGCGTCGCTTCTGCCCTCCGGGATCTCGGGCAGCCACCACACGAGCTGACCCCAGACAAAGACCATCACGATTACCGTGACAGCGACGTGAAGCGGCGTCGCATTCGTGCCGGGCAACAGCATCGAGACCACGACGACCGCCGCGGCTGCCGCACCCGCGACCGCTGACACGGTCACCGTGTTGAGCAGCCAGGTGCGCCGGAGCTGCACCCTGACCGGCAGCCACCCGACCGTCAGCAGGAGAGCGACGCTGAAGCCGGCCAGTGCTACACCGACAACAATCACCAAATCGGATGCCGGGAGCCCGAAAATGCCGCCGGTTCCGCTGGCGCCGGCACTGACGTCGGCGACGAACCCGGGCAGCGCGAGCACGAGAGCAATCCAGGCGGCGTAACCAACGGCGCAGGCGCCGAAGGTGAGGGCGGGCGTGCCCCTGTCACTCGGCGATCTTGCGAGGTGCAGTGCCAGTGCGGCAAGGATCACCGCGGCGTAGGCGAGGATCCAGAACGACGCGCCGAGGCCGTTGCCGGCCAGCCGCAACGCCGCGATCCCCAGGGTTGTGCACGACCCGGCCGCGCACGTCGCCGCCTGCCAGGTGGCAGCCGTGCGCAGCGTGTGTGCCGTCGCCAGCGCACGCGCCGGCCAGCTGGCGGGCGCCCGCTCTCTGGCAGCCGCGCCCTCTCTGGTATTCGGGCTCGGTGGGGCATCCGCTTTCCGGGCCCCATCCGCTTTCTCGATGGCACCGATGAGGTGTCGCCAACGGTGCACGGCGACTCCGAGTCCGGCGACCAGTGCAACGAATATTGCCGCGAGGATGAGGGCTCCCGCCAGTACCGTCCCGGCACCGGGCGCGCTCATGGTGACCGGGGTTGACGATGCTGACAGAACGATGGTTGCGCCGAGAATCAGCACAGCGACTCCCGCCCTGACCGGTGTGGCAACGAGCGGCACGAAGACGACCAGCGGACGCAGGAGCGTGAGGAGCAGTCGCCCGGGCGTCGACGTTGATCCCGAGATCGCCCGGGATGTCACACGGATGCTGCGGGACAGCACGGCGAGAAGGTACCCAGGCGAGAGATCCCCGAGCGTGTTTCCGCCGCGGGTGAACGCGGAACGGAGCTGGTGTGGTGGCGCTGTTTCGCCCGGGTCCGCCGGAAAAGGTCGGTCAGGGCTCGCCGCCGCGTCCGCCAGCACACTGGACTGCACGGCGTCGATCGATGGCGGTGCGGTTCTCCTTCTGCCCGCCTGTTCGAGCGGCGGATAGGAATCGACGAAGCGGGTCATGCCCGCAGCGGCATCCAGTCGTCCCCACCACCAGTCATTCGCGCGCCATCCCCTCGCGAGGAACCCGCCGAAGTTGACGGCGGCGATGCCGGCGAGCTTGTCTCGCGACGTGAGAGGTGTGCCGAACAGGCGAGCGAGGACGTCCTGGTCGATGTCGCTGGTCGGGCGTGAAAGTGCTGTGCGTGTTGCTGTCCGCATCTTGCGCTCGAGCAAGGCCGTGTAGTCGCCAGGCCTGGCCGCTGGTTCATCCCCGGTGATCCGCCAGAACGCCAGCGCGGAGATGGGTTCGGGGATCCCCACCGCCGCGAGGAACGGGGCAAGGTCGAGTGCTGTGAAGTCCGGTCGGCGCATCGGAATCCCGCTCCAGGGCACATGTGCCCACACCCGGGCGGTGTGCGTGCTGGTGGTTGAATCGGCGTTGCTGCTGCGAGTACCGGTCTCGCCATGGCCGGGCGACGCGGTGCGGAGCGCGTCGAGGCACTCATCGAGGACGGCCCAGTGCCTCGCAACGGCACCGACGGCGGCGGAGTTCTCGCGAATCCATGCCGCAAGAACTGTGTCGGCCAGCCGGGCGGGCGACGATGCCGCGTCGAGTCGCTCGGCGTCGTCGAGCACGGCGCGAAGGCACAGGTCCCGCGCGTCGGTTGCCCGTGCGAGGACCTCGTAGACCCTGAGCCGGATGTCGGCGACCGCATCACTGGTCGCCACGACGCTTTCGAGCGCCCGCACCCAGTTGAGCAGCGACAGCGTCGCATCCAGCAGCGCCTGTGGTCCGACGACGACAGCGCGGAAGAACTCCCCAGCCTCGGATTCGCCGGACAGATCTTCGAAGACGCGCTTGAAAAGGTGATCCAGTCCGCGACGTTCCTCGGCTGATCGCGCACGCCAGTCGGACCGCGTCGGCAGGTTGGTGCCGAGCTGCCACAGCGAGGGATCGGCGAGCACAAGCGTGATCCGCTGCAGATCCGCCGCCGCCCGGTACCGGATGTAGGCGCGTTGCACCTCCACCCGGTCGTAGTCGTCAACGGCCGCTGCGGAGAAAACGGCGAAGGACTCGCTCCGTCCCTCCGATTGTTTGAGGGCGAGGCGGAACCGCTCGACTTCGTCTTCCTCCTCCGGCCCTGACTCCCTCATCACCTGTCGTCTCAGCGCCGCGACGATGACGGAGAGGAACTGGGACTGGCTGTCAGCCAGCCGCTCGAGCACCCGGTGGGGTCCGGCGGGCGCCGAGCCAGCATCCGCCCGCCCGTAGTGGGTCGGTCGCACCGAGGCGAGCGGCTCGGTCGGGGGACTCGGGTCGAGGTACAGCAGCGCCCGGGTGGCATTGACCCTCGAGGCCATACCGCGGACCGCCCGAAACGCCCGATCAATCGGAACGTTATCGAGCACGCCACCGTCGACGACGCGAAACGGATGTGACCAGTCGTCCCGGTGTGCGTGGAACGCGAAGGTCATATCGATGCTCTCCACCTCCGGGACCCACGGGCCGTTGAGGGGTAGGCGCGTCGACTTCGAGAAGATGAGCGCAGGCTCGAACGCGCCCGGAAACGATGACGTCGTGCGCGCGGCGTAGGCGAGTCGAGCCAGGTCGGCTGCCGGCACCGGCCCGTCGCCGGAGGGAATCGCGCGGCCATACTCTGACGCCGAACCGTCATCACTGCCGACGAAGTGGAAATGACCGTTGGCGTCCTCAGTTGGCCGCGCGGCGGCATCCGTGTTGTCGATGAGCGTTGCCGAGAGATCAACGGCCATGCGGGTTGCACGGTGGAACGGATGATTGTCGGTGCCGGCATAGAGACGGTGAAGGACGCCCTTAAGTTCGGGCCAGAAGTATCCGTCACCGCGCAGGATGGAATCGACGCGCTCGAACCCGGGCGGGCGCAGGAGCCGCCAGACACTTCCTATGTCGCGCCAGACCGGCAAAAGCGCATCGACATCGGCACCCGCGCGCTGCGCTGTGGCGTACATCACGGCGTTGAGGCCACCGGCACTCGCACCGGCCAGGACGTCGAACTCGATGGCGTCGAACCCGCGCGAGTGCAGGAGTCGTGCGTAGGTCACGACGCGGTCGAGCCACACGGCGTCCAGCGTGATGCTTGATAGTGCCCCCATCCCGCCCAGTGACGGGGGCACGATCACGGCGTACGTCGACCCGCCGGCATCCGTGCGGATGCGGATGCGACGCCACAGGTCCATCTCTGCTGTCGCACCACCGATCCAGACCGCGAGACTCACTCCGCCGCGCATGGCCAGGGCGGCACGCAGAATTCGCGAGTGACGGGGCTGGAGCGCCTCGAACTCGCTGACGCTGATCCGGCGGGGAGTGAGGCGCTCGCCGGGGTCGAGCGCGACCGCCATCAAGGTCGCCGGTTGCGCGCTGGTACCCATGTGCCATCCTTGCCGCGAGAGTGATGCGAGTCACCGTACTCTCGCGTCGATGCCTCTCGGTAGTGGCTCGATCGGAGGCTCCGGACGACGGTGGAGGCATCCGTCTGGCCACCGAGCTGTCGGCCGTTCATCCAATGGACACGCGGGATGAGCAACTTCCCAGCGCACAAAAGGGGCCCTCTGCTAGGCTGGACACGGCTCGATAGCAATATCGGGCCCACATCAACGGAGCAGGCCGGCAGGAAGCTGGTCCTCGGTGGTGAATTTCTCTCACGTCGGTCTTCCCGACGTTCCTCCCTTCGGTGTATCGGCGGTAGTGAGAGCGGTTTTCTACTGGAGATCAGCCAGACCACACGGTCTGAGAATTTACTGCCTGTTCCTGCTCCTCGCAGAGCGTGCGCCCACACGGGGCAGCGCTAAACGTAAGGAGAGACCTATGGAAGGTCCAGAAATCAAGTTCGCCGAGGCAGTCCTCGACAACGGCAAGTTCGGAAAGCGCACAGTCCGCTTCGAAGCAGGACGTCTTGCACAGCAGGCACAGGGTGCCATTGCTGCATACCTCGATGAAGAAACCATGCTTCTCTCGGCCACCAGCGCCGGAAAGCACCCCAAAGACCAGTTCGACTTCTTCCCCCTCACGGTGGACGTTGAAGAGCGCAGCTACGCTGCAGGCAAGATCCCCGGCTCGTTCTTCCGTCGCGAAGGACGTCCGTCCACCGAGGCCATCCTCGTTTGCCGCCTGATCGACCGTCCGCTCCGTCCGTCATTCGTGACCGGCCTGCGCAACGAAGTCCAGATCGTCATCACCGTCCTGAGCATCGCTCCCGACGAGTTCTACGACGCCCTGGCGATCAACGCAGCATCGATGTCGACGCAGATCTCGGGACTTCCGTTCTCGGGCCCGATCGCCGGCATCCGTCTCGCCCTCATCAACGGCCAGTGGGTCGCATTCCCGAAGGCATCGCAGCTCGCTGACGCCGTCTTCGACCTCACCGTCGCCGGCCGCCTCGTCACAGACGAGAACGGCAACGAAGACATCGCCATCATGATGGTCGAAGCAGAAGCAACCGAAGGTGCATGGGGCCTCATCCAGGCCGGCGCCCGCAAGCCGAACGAAGAGGTCGTCGCCGAGGGCCTCGACGCCGCGAAGCCGTTCCTCCTTCAGCTGGTCAAGGCTCAGTCCGAGCTCGCCGCACAGGCTGCCAAGGAAGTTCGCGAGTACCCGGTCTTCCTCCCGTACACCGACGAGACCCTCGCCGCTGTCTCCGAACTGGCCAAGACCGAGCTCACCTCGATCTACCAGATCGCCGACAAGCAGGAGCGTCAGAACGCTGACGACGAGCTCAAGGACCGCGTCAAGGCTGCCATCGCCGCCAAGGTCGAAGCAGGCGAACTGCCCGCAGACGCCAACAACCAGGTGTCGGCCGCGTACAAGTCCGTCACCAAGGACATCGTCCGCAGCCGCATCCTCACCGAGGGTGTCCGTATGGACGGCCGTGGTCTTGCAGACATCCGTCCGCTCGACGCCGAGGTTCAGGTCATTCCTCGCGTTCACGGTTCGGCGATCTTCCAGCGCGGAGAGACCCAGATCCTGGGTGTCACCACGCTGAACATGCTCAAGATGGAGCAGCAGATCGACTCACTGAGCCCGATCACGAAGAAGCGCTACCTGCACCACTACAACTTCCCGCCGTACTCCACCGGTGAGACCGGCCGCGTCGGTTCGCCGAAGCGTCGCGAGATCGGGCACGGCTTCCTCGCCGAGCGCGCACTCGTTCCGGTTCTTCCGAGCCGCGAGGAATTCCCGTACGCCATCCGTCAGGTGTCTGAGGCTCTCAGCTCCAACGGTTCGACGTCGATGGGTTCCGTTTGCGCCTCGACCCTGTCGCTGCTCAACGCCGGTGTGCCGCTGCGCGCCCCGGTTGCCGGTATCGCCATGGGCCTCGTCTCCGACGAGGTTGACGGTCAGACCCGCTACGCGGCTCTCACCGACATCCTCGGTGCAGAAGACGCACTCGGCGACATGGACTTCAAGGTTGCCGGTACTTCTGAGTTCGTCACGGCGATCCAGCTCGACACCAAGCTCGACGGCATCCCCGCCTCCGTGCTCAAGGCCGCGCTGACCCAGGCCAAGGAGGCTCGCACCACGATCCTCTCCGTCCTGAACGCCGCGATCGACGCTCCGGATGAAATGGCACCGACCGCGCCTCGCGTGATCAGCGTCAACATCCCCGTCGACAAGATCGGTGAGCTGATCGGCCCCAAGGGCAAGACGATCAACGCCATCCAGGACGAGACCGGCGCAGACATCTCGATCGAAGAAGACGGCACCGTGTACATCGGCGCTGTCGACGGACCGTCGGCTGAGGCAGCTCGTGCCCAGGTCAACGCGATCGCCAACCCGACCAACCCTGAGGTTGGCGAGCAGTTCCTCGGAACCGTCGTGAAGATCGCCACATTCGGCGCCTTCGTCTCGCTGCTCCCGGGCAAGGACGGCCTGCTGCACATCTCTGAGGTGCGCAAGCTCGCCGGTGGCAAGCGTGTTGAGAACGTCGAAGACGTCCTCGGCGTCGGACAGAAGATCCTCGTTCAGATCACGAAGATCGACGACCGCGGCAAGCTCTCGCTTGAGCCGGTTGTCGCCGAAGAGTCTGAGCGTGTTCACTCCGAAGAGCCCGCTGAAGGTGGCGACACCGCGCAGGCTCCTCGCGTTCACGCCGAGCAGCCCGCTGAAGGCTAAGCAGCTCTCTTCTGAATAACGGATGCCCCGCCTCGAGAAATCGAGGCGGGGCATCCGTTCGTTAACGTGGCATTGCTCGGCCGCAAACGGCTGTTCGCTGGCTTTGCTCGGCCAGAAATGGTTGTTCGCCGCGGTGCTCGGCCAGAAAGGGTTGCGTTTTTGGCTTGGAAGCAGCCAAATGTGTCCTAGCGGCGATGGGAGAGCTGCGATTGGCAGCGAGCAGCGCCCGGCGAGCGGGCGACGCGCGCGCACGGTGAGGGCTTAGTCCCGTTGCGTGCGCTCGAGCAGGGGAGCGGCCCGGAACGGGATCAGCTCGCCCATCGCAAGCGAGGTCTCGGCGCGGTCGACCCCGTCGCACGCGAGGATGAGGCTCGACACGCGGAACAGGTCATCGGCATCGGTGGCAACGACCCGCACGAGGAGGTCGCTCGGCCCGCTCAGCCCGTGCGCCTGGATGATCTCCGGGATCTTCGAGAGCTGTTCGACGATCGCCCCGAGCTTCTGCTGCTGCAGATGGACCGAGATGAACGCCGACAACGGGTACCCGAGCGCGACCGGGTTGATCCGTCGCTCGAACGAACCGAGCACATCGGTCGAGTCGATGGCACTCAACCGCGCCTGCACGGTGTTGCGTGACAACCCGAGTTTCTCGGCGAGGGCAACGATCGACGATCGCGGATCTTCAGCGAGCGCCAGGAGAAGGCGAGTGTCTGTGCGGTCGAGCTTGTGCATAGTGCCAGAGACTAGCAGCCCCTGTTTCGATCTCACCGGGCAGAATGCGCAATCGGAACGACGACGGTTGTGCCCATTGACGGCCCGGCGTACCGTCGCACGTACATCTGGCAACGGCGCCGGATGCTGAATTGCTGCGATCCAGCGGTTCAGTACACGAAAGAAAGTGGCGTGTAACTGTGTCCACCACCCATGAAGGCACACGAATTCACGAGGCGCACGACGAGTACGGTGTGCACCTCGGTTCCCTCGAAGATGTCGTCCAGCTCGTTCGGCCGGACGGCACACGCGTCAGCAACCCGGGTTTCGATCCGTGGGTCGACGACGTCTCCACAGAACAGCTCATCGACCTGTACGAAGACATGGTCGTCGTCCGGCGCATCGACACGGAAGCCACAGCGCTTCAGCGGCAGGGTGAGATCGGACTCTGGCCACCGCTGCTCGGCCAGGAAGCCGCGCAAATCGGCTCGGCCCGTGCGCTGCGAAGCGACGACTTCGTGTTCTCGAGCTATCGAGAGAACGGCGTCGCCTACTGCCGCGGCGTCGACTTCACCGACCTGATGCGGGTCTGGCGCGGCAGCGCGGCATCCGGCTGGAATCCGTACGAGGTCGGCATGGCCACACCGGCCGTCATCATCGGCGCACAGACTCTCCACGCCACGGGGTACGCGCTCGGCTGCAAACACGACGGCGTCGACTCGGTCACGATCGCCTACTTCGGCGACGGCGCAACGAGCCAGGGTGACGTCAACGAGGCTCTCGTCTTCGCGGCGAGTTTCTCGGCCCCGGTCGTCTTCTTCTGCCAGAACAACCAGTGGGCGATCTCCGAACCGGTGGGGCTGCAATCGCAGCGCCACATCTCGGACCGTGCACCGGGCTTTGGCATCCCGAGCATGCGTATTGACGGCAATGACGTGCTCGCCGTGATGGCCGCGACGCGCATCGCTCTCGATCGGGCGCGGTCCGGCGGCGGACCCACCTTCATCGAGGCGGTCACCTACCGGATGGGTCCGCACACCACGAGCGATGACCCCACCCGATACCGTCCGGCGGGCGAACTCGACGAGTGGCGCGCAAAGGACCCGATCACGCGCATCGCCGCCCTCCTCGACGCGCGCGGCGCGTTCACGGAAGAGCTGCGGTCGAGAGTGGATGGAAGATCGGATGCCGTGGCCAGCGAACTGCGGGCGGCGTGCCTCTCGATCCCCAAGCCAGATCCGCTCACCGTTTTCGATCACGTCTTCGCCGAGCCGCACTCGGGCCTTGAGCGGCAGAAGAGCCAGTACGCCGCGTACCTCGCGTCGTTCGGAAGCAGCGATGCCGACGGCGACGCCGAAAGGAGCGAGTCATGAGCCAGATGACGATGGCCGGTGCGCTCAACGACGGACTCCGTCGCTCGCTCGCCCGCGACGACAAGGTGGTGCTCCTGGGAGAAGACATCGGCAAGCTCGGCGGAGTCTTCCGCATCACGGACAAGCTGCAGGGGGAGTTCGGTCCTCGTCGCGTGATCGACACCCCGCTGGCCGAGGCCGGCATCATTGGCACGGCGGTCGGCCTCGCCATCCGCGGGTATCGCCCGGTCTGCGAGATCCAGTTCGACGGCTTCATCTACCCGGGTTTCGACCAGATCGTCGCCCAGATTGCCAAGCTGCACTACCGAACCAGGGGCAACGTGAGAATGCCCATCACCATCCGTGTGCCCTTCGGTGGCGGCATCGGCGCTGTCGAACACCACTCCGAGTCACCCGAGGCGTACTTCGCGCACACGGCAGGGCTCCGGGTGGTGTCGTGTTCGAACCCGCAGGACGCCCACACGATGATCCAGCAGGCCATTGCCAGCGACGACCCCGTGCTGTTCTTCGAACCCAAGCGCCGGTACTGGCAGAAGGGCGACGTCGACACCGAGCTCGGAGCAGAGGCGGCGCCGCTCGGCCAGGCTCGGGTCGTGCGGCCGGGAACCGACGTCACACTGGTGGCGTACGGCCCGCTCGTGCGGACGGCGCTGGATGCCGCTGCTGCGGCGGGAGACGACGGTGTGGCAGTTGAAGTCATCGATCTCCGCTCACTCTCGCCGGTGGACTTCGCGACGGTGGAGGCATCCGTTCGCAAAACCGGCCGACTGGTGATCACCCACGAGGCCGCGCAATCCGGCGGGATGGGCGCAGAGATCGCGGCGTCGATCACCGAGCGCTGCTTTGACTGGCTCGAGGCTGCGCCGGCGAGGGTCACCGGGTTTGACACGCCATACCCGCCGGCCTCGCTCGAGGACGCGTTCCTGCCCGACCTCGACCGGATTCTCGACGCCGTTGACCGCGTGCTCGGCCGTCGAAATTCCCTGACGGGCTGGAAGGCAACAGCATGAGCATCGTGAACTTCGCCCTGCCCGATCTGGGTGAGGGACTCACCGAGAGTGAGATCGTCTCGTGGCGGGTTGCGGTCGGTGACACGGTGACGCTCAACCAGGTCATCGCCGAGGTCGAGACAGCCAAGGCACTTGTCGAACTGCCGTCTCCCTTCGCCGGCACGGTGTCGCAACTGTTCGCCGACGAGGGCACGACGGTCAACGTCGGTGAGCCGATCGTGGCGTTCGAGGTCACGGTCGGGCTGGGGGTCGACGCACCAACGGATGTGCCCACTGACGGAGCACCGCATGACGTCGACGCCGAGACGGGAGCGGGTGAACCGGATGCCGGTAGTCAGCGGGTGCGGACGGCAGCCGGTGATGCTGGTGCGGACGCTGCGGCTGGTGTTGCTGACGCAGCCGTGAGTGCCGCACGGGTGCAGAGTTCGCGGGGGAGCGGAGAGCGGGAACCGGTGCTCGTCGGGTACGGCCCGCGGGTCGAGCGGGGCGACCGGCCCCAGCGGCGTGCACGCGCGTGGGGAGCGGACCAGGGCGGTGCCGGTGGAAGCGCCTTGGCCGACGACGTACGCAGCGACGAGGGGCTCGACGCAGGCAGCACGGTCGTGGCGGAGGAGCCAGCGACGTCGGAGGCCGAGCGCCCCCGCTCGACACCGCCCGTTCGGAAGCTCGCTCGAGATCTGGGCATCAACCTCGCAACGGTCACGGGCACCGGGGAGATCGGGCTCATCACGCGGGAGGACATTGAGCGGGCCGCCGGCCGCGTGACGGCATCCGTTACTGCGCCGCAGGAAAACGCACGCGAGGACGTCGCCGAGGGCGCTGACGTCGACGGAGGGGATCTCGCGCCGAGCGTGGAGCGTGGGCGTCGAGCGGATGTCAGGGTTCCGATTCGAGGCGTTCGAAAGGCGACCGCCCAGGCGATGGTGCGGTCCGCGTTTACGGCGCCGCACGTCACGGAGTTCCTCACGATCGACGTGACCGCCGGTATGGACCTCGTGCGGTCGCTCGCGGACACTCCGGAGTTCCGGGGCAAACGCCTGTCGATCCTCACCCTCGCGGCGAAAGCGGTCATCCTGGCGGCTGCCCGGACTCCCGAAGTGAATTCCCGGTGGGATGAAGACGCGCAGGAGATCATGCAGCTCGGCGCTGTGCATCTCGGTATCGCTGCCGCCACCGGGCGTGGGCTCATCGTGCCAAACATCAAGGACGCGGACGCCCTGAGTCTCGCCGGGCTGCGTGACGCGCTCGACGCGCTCATCGAGAGCGCTCGGGCCGGGTCAACCAGCCCGCAGAGCCTCGCCGGCGGAACCATCACCATCACCAATGTCGGCGTGTTCGGTGTCGATGCCGGCACGCCGATCCTCAACCCGGGTGAGGCGGCGATCCTGGCCATCGGGGCGGTGCGGCGGATGCCATGGGAATACCGGGGCGAGATCGCGCTGCGCGAGGTCATGACGTTGAGCCTGTCGTTCGACCATCGTCTGGTGGATGGGGAGCAGGGGTCGAGGTTCCTCGTCGATGTCGGCAACATCCTCAGCAACCCGGGGATCGTTCTGACGATGGTGTGAGGCGCCGGAGTGCCGGTGACGCCGACGCACATTGGTTGCGATCGGAGCGATCCCGTGCGAAGATTTCTACTTCTGTTCCCTCACGATAGGTAATTGCTGTGGACATCTTCGGTTCCGCGCCGCTTCCCGCGCGCTGACAACCGTCGATTCGCCACACCAGGCTCCGGTATTCAGCGCGACCGCTGACTACCCCGGAGTCCCATGTTTTCGCACAGCAACTCAACAGTCACACTCACCGATCTCGGCTTCTCCTGGCCCAACGGTGACAGTGCTCTCGCCCACATCTCAGGCACCTTCGGATCGGGGCGCACCGGTCTCGTCGGCGCCAATGGATCGGGCAAATCCACACTCCTCCGCCTCGTGGCTGGGGAACTCACTCCGTCCTCCGGCCGAATCGCCGTCGACGGTGAGGTGGGATACCTGCCCCAGAACCTGACCCTCCGCGTCGAGGCGACGATCGCCGATCTTCTGGGCATTAGCGGAAAGCTCGCGGCACTCAGAGCGATTGAGTCCGGTGATGTGGCGGCCCACCACTTCGATCTGCTCGGTGACGACTGGGACGTCGAAGCCCGGGCACGCGAAGCGCTCGCCGAGATTGGCATGGCAGGCGCCGACCTCGGCAGGAGGGTGGACCGGATCTCGGGCGGTGAGGCAATGCTCGTCGCGACGACGGGACTCAGGCTTCGCCGGACCGCAATCACGCTTCTCGACGAGCCGACGAACAACCTCGATCGGGATGCCCGCACACGCCTGGCGGGGCTGGTTGCGTCGTGGCCCGGCGCCCTCGTTGTCGTGAGTCACGATGTGTCGCTGCTCGAGGGAATGGACGAGACGGCAGAGCTGTACGGGGGAGAGCTCTCGGTGTTCGGTGGGCCGTACAGCGAGTGGCGCGCTCATCGCGAGCAGGAGCAGTCCGCCGCCGTCCAGGCGGTGCGCTCAGCGGGGCAGGCGGTGAAGGTCGAGAAGAAACAACGCATCGAGGCCGAAACGAAGCTCGCGCGACGCGCGCAGATGGGTCAGAAGGCGTTCGAGAACAAGCGGATGCCGAAGATTGTCATGCACGGCCTGCGGTCACAGGCCCAGGTTTCCGCCGCGAAGCTCCGTGCCGGAATGGACCGCGACATCAGGTCTGCGCAGTCGGTGCTGGATGCCGCTGAGGCGCGTGTCCGCGAAGACGAACCCATCCTGCTCGACCTCCCGGATCCGGATGTGCCGGCGTCCCGGAAGATCGCCGAACTGCGCGCCGCGAACCGCACGGTCATCATCCAGGGTCCCGAGAGAATAGCGATCACCGGTCCGAACGGCGTGGGGAAGACCACGATGCTCGACAGTCTGGTTCTCGGCACTGCCCGTGGCCTCGGCAGCGCAGGCGGTTACGCCGGCGTGAATGAACCGGAGGGAGCGGGGGCGATCAGCGCGCGTCGACTCACCGACCGGGTGGGATATCTGCCGCAGCGACTCGACGGGCTCGACGAGAACGCCAGCATGCTCGACAACGTGCAGGCCGCGGCACCGACTGTTGCTCCCGGCATCCTGCGCAAGCGGCTCGCCCGGTTCCTGCTCCGGGGCGACAGCGTGCACCGCGAGGTGCGCACGCTCTCGGGCGGTGAGCGGTTCAGGGTCTCGCTCGCGCGACTGTTGTTTGCGGATCCGCCTTCGCAGCTTCTGGTACTCGACGAGCCCACGAACAACCTGGACCTGCAGAGTATCGATCAGCTCGTCGATGCGCTCCGAAGTTACCGCGGTGCGGTACTCGTTGTGAGCCACGATGAGGCGTTCCTCGACAGGCTCGACCTCGACGAGACCTGGGAACTCGGCGCGGATGGATCGCTCACGGCGGCCCGGTGACGTCAGTATTCGACAGCGGTTTTCAGTGCTCGTCGGGCTCGTCGGGCTCGTCGGCCTCGCCTCGTCCCGCCCGTCGAACCCGCTGTTCATCGCGGCGAATGAGCACGAGGCCGACCACCCCGACCACGAGAGCCGCGACGAATGCCCACACCAGTGCTGTGCCCAGATTCGCAAAGATCAGGTCACCGAAGATCACGAGCACGGTCGCCAGTGCTGCAATTGCAAGCAGCATTCCGAGAGCGACGTTCACTCGCCTCCGGCTGATCGTCCCGCGTCGAAAAGTGGCAGAGGAGACCCTGTTCAGGTTGGGCACAAGAACCTCGATGGCCGGATTGACCGGATCGGGCGATGGTGGGTTCGCCGGAAGCGCAGTGGGTGGGGGCTCATCATCGTTGCTGGCCATGGGCCCATGGTAAGTCAGGCCGTCGTGAAGGTCAGCACTGCGAGCGTTGCCGCAATAGTCCCGACGATCGTCAGCACGCCGGCACCCAGCCAGCGGTTCTCGACCGCGCACGCCCCGGCCGAGACCCAGGAGGAAACCGCCGCTGGAGCGAGGAAGCATCCGGCGCTGATGCGTGCGACGGTACGGGCATCCGCCAGTTCGAAGAAGGCGACGATGAAGACGGCCACCACCGCGAGTATCCCGCCCACCACGGTCGTGATCCAGCAGAACGCGGCGAGAGGGAAGAGCAGCTCGCCCCAAGGTGACTCCTCGGTCGCGGCGGCCGCTCTGCGTTGCGCCACGTGCGCGGCGAGCGGCCCGTCCACCACTTCCTCGAGATCCGGGTAACTCTCGACAGGCCCAGTGAGCGCCAGGAACTCGACCAGATCGTCGCGCGGGGTGCCGACCGGTGCCAGCAGCCGCGCCAGCCGATCCCGTTCGACCGCGGTCGTCCAGCCCTCGATGGCGATGCCCCAGCGGCCCGCCTGATCCGGGGAATTCATCTCGCGGTACAACTCGGCGAGGGCAAGTCGAAGCGGGGTGGCCTCCGGGTCTGACCGGACGGCAGCCTTGAGCAGCTCGAGTGCCGCGCGTCGTTTGCCCTCGCCCCACAGCGTGCGCGCCCGGTCCACCTTCTGTGTTACCTCGCCAGGCGCGGGGTTGGAGGCAGGGGGCTGCTGCGGCATGGGCCCATCAAAGCAGAGAGGTGGGCGCCGCGGCGTCACCCCGTTCGGGAGGATCCCGTTGTGTGGCTGTGGGTGTGACGTGTTTCGCTGCGGGGACAGAAACGGCTGCGAATTTCGGCGATGTGCGACCGTTCTTGGCCGAGCAGCGTGCCGAGCAGCCGTTTCTGGCCGAGCGGCGGATGCGGGCAGCCATTTCTGGCCGAGCAAGCGTGAACTCAACGCCGTACGAGAGGCAGGGAGGGCAGCGTCGACTCGGGTCGCAGCGGCACCGCTCAGGAGAGCGCGGCGAACGCCATCCGCTCGAGGATGTCACGGAGATCGTTCTGGGGGAGCTGATCACCGCTATACGGGGTCGAGTTCATGAGCCCGAACGCGGCGTGCGCCCTGATCCTCAGGGCCGCCGCGTCTGTTGTGGGCTGCATTCGCTGCAGGATTGCCACCCACAGCTCGACGTACCGGCGCTGGAGGGTTCTCACCGTGCGGCGGTCCTCCTCGGAGAGGCTGTCGAGATCGCGATCCTGGACCCGGATGACATCGGGATTGGCGAGCGCAAATCGCACGTGAAATTCCACGAGAGCGCGAAGCGCGAGCTCTCCGTCCGGCGCCCTCGCCACAACATCCGTTCCACCGGACAGCAGCTCACGGCTCACATCGATGAGGAGCGCAGCGAGAAGCGCCTGCTTGCTCTCGAAGTGCCGGTAGACCGCCGGACCGCTCATGCCGACAGCGGCTCCCAGGTCTTCGATCGATACCCCGTTGAAGCCGCGTTCGGCGAATCGGGAGGCAGCTGCGGCGAGCAGGGCCTGCCGTCGTTGTGCCTTCGCCGCGCTGCGGCCGAGCCTGATGGATCCAGACTCCGTCGTGACTGGGTGATCATCGATGATGGTGTCGTCGGCCATTGCGCCCTCCGTTGGAAGCGATGCTGGACATTTGAGTTAATCCATACTAACGTCGGGGTCAGTTAACGGGGACTAACCGAATGGTGGCGTCCTCTCCGGTACACATTCACTCCGGTACAAGGGAACTGTCAATGCAGACACTGATTTCCGCGGCTTCGCCGTCGAGCGACTCTTTCCTCCGGAACGACGCCGAGCAGCGAACCCTGGTTTCCGACCTGCGGCAGAGGCTCGCCACTGCCGCACTTGGTGGCACCGAAAAGTCCCGCGCACGCCACGTCGGCCGGGGCAAATTACTGCCGCGCGAACGCATCGACGAGCTCCTTGACGACGGCAGCCCGTTCCTCGAGATCGCACCGCTCGCCGCAACGGGAATGTACGACGACCAGAGCCCGGGGGCTGGTGTCATCGCCGGCATCGGCCTGGTCCAGGGCCGCCACGTGCTGGTCATCTCCAACGACGCCACGGTGAAGGGTGGCACCTACTATCCGATGACCGTGAAGAAGCACCTTCGGGCACAGGAAATCGCGCTCGAGAACCGGCTGCCCTGCGTCTACCTCGTCGACTCGGGCGGCGCGTTCCTGCCCATGCAGGACGAGGTCTTCCCCGACCGCGATCACTTCGGCCGGATTTTCTATAACCAGGCCCGGTTGTCCGCGTCGAAGATTCCGCAGATTTCCGCCGTACTCGGATCGTGCACCGCCGGTGGCGCGTATGTGCCCGCCATGAGCGACGAGACGGTCATCGTCCGGAACCAGGGCACCATCTTCCTCGGCGGTCCACCACTCGTGAAGGCCGCCATCGGTGAGATCGTCACCGCCGAGGAACTCGGAGGGGGAGACCTTCACGCGAAAACCTCCGGCGTCGTCGACCACCTCGCCGAGGACGATTCGCACGCCCTCGAGATCGTGCGGGATATCGTCTCAACGCTGCCAACGGCATCCGTGTCGCCCTCGGGGTCTCCGACGAGAGAGAGCCGCGATCCGCTCTACCCGATGGAGGAGCTGTATGGAGTCGTTCCCGCCGACGTCCAGGCGCCCTACGACGTGCGGGAGGTCATCGCTCGGCTGGTCGATGCCAGTGAATTCGTGGAGTTCAAGAAGGAGTTCGGCACGACGCTCGTCACCGGGTTCGCTCGGCTGCACGGGCACTCGGTGGGCATCATCGCCAATAACGGCGTGCTGTTCTCCGAGAGCGCGCAGAAGGGCGCCCACTTCATCGAGCTGTGCGACCAGCGCGGCATCCCGCTGATCTTTCTGCAGAACATTTCAGGGTTCATGGTCGGCCGCGATTACGAGGCTGGTGGCATCGCCAAGCACGGCGCCAAGATGGTGACGGCTGTCGCGACCACGAGGGTGCCCAAACTCACGGTGATCATCGGCGGCTCGTTCGGGGCCGGCAACTACTCGATGTGCGGTCGCGCGTACTCGCCGCGCTTTCTCTGGACCTGGCCGGCGAGCCGGATCTCGGTGATGGGCGGTGCGCAGGCCGCCGGTGTGCTCGCCACGGTCAAGCGCGACCAGCATGACGCGCTGGGCACTGAATGGTCTTCCGATGACGAGGAGCGATTCAAAGCCCCCATCCGTGCCCAGTTCGAGGAGCAGGGCAGCCCCTATTACTCCACCGCCCGCCTGTGGGACGACGGCGTCATCGACCCCGCAGACACCCGAAGGGTTCTTGGCCTCGCCCTCGACGTGTGCGCCCTCGCGCCGTTGCCAGACTCCGCCTTCGGGCTGTTCCGGATGTGACGCCGTGACCGCACTGTTCGATACAGTCCTCGTCGCCAACCGGGGCGAAATCGCGTCGAGGGTGATCCGTACCCTCCGGAGCCTCGGCATCCGCTCCGTCGCCATCTACAGCGACGCCGACCGGACGGCGAAGCACGTGACGGATGCCGACACCGCGGTGCGTATCGGCCCGGCCCCGGCGAGGGAGAGCTACCTCAACATCGAGGCGGTGATCGCCGCGGCGACAGCGACGGGTGCGAACGCGATCCACCCGGGCTATGGCTTCCTCTCCGAGAACGCCGACTTCGCGAGGGCGTGTGCCAAGGCCGGCATTGTCTTCATCGGACCGGGTGTCGACGCCCTCGAGGTGATGGGCGACAAGATCCGGTCCAAGAACCATGTGGCCGCGAGCGGAGTACCCGTGATCCCGGGTGATTCCCGTCCCGGGCTCAGCGATGCGGACCTCAGCGAATCTGCCCAGGGCGTCGGCTATCCGTTGCTGATCAAGCCGAGCGCCGGCGGTGGCGGCAAGGGGATGGAGATCGTCACGACGCCGAGCGAGCTTCCGGGTGCGCTTGCCACAGCCCGCCGTATCGCGGCCGCTGCCTTCGGTGACAACACGCTGTTTCTCGAGCGGCTCATCGCGCAGCCGCGACACATCGAGGTGCAGTTGCTCGCTGACACGCACGGCACAACGATTCACCTCGGCGAGCGCGAGTGCTCGCTGCAGCGCCGCCACCAGAAGGTCATCGAGGAGGCGCCGTCTCCTCTGCTCGACGCTGACACCCGACGACGCATCGGCGAGGCCGCCTGCCGGGTCGCGGAGAGCGTCGGCTATGTCGGGGCCGGCACCGTGGAGTTCCTCGTCTCGGCCGGGGCGCCTGACGAGTTCTACTTCATGGAGATGAACACCCGCCTGCAGGTGGAACACCCGGTCACCGAGGAGGTCACCGGAGTTGACCTCGTTGCGGAGCAGATCCGGATCGCGGCGGGTCACCGGCTTTCGCTTCGCCAGGACGCCGTGACGCTCACGGGGCACGCCATCGAAGCCCGGGTGTACGCCGAGAACCCCGAGCGTGGATTTCTGCCGGCGACGGGCCGGGTCATCGCGCTCGACGAACCGGCCGGTGAGGGCGTTCGCGTGGATTCGGGCATCGCCGTCGGCAGCGAGATCGGCTCCTACTACGACCCCATGCTCGCCAAGGTGATCGCTCGCGGTGCCAACCGCGCCGAAGCCCTCGCCAGACTCGACCGGGCGCTCGCCGAAACGTCGATTCTCGGCGTGCGCACCAACATCGAGTATCTGCGGCTGCTCCTCGCCGAACCGGAGGTGCAACGGGGCGACCTCGACACGTCGCTCATCGACCGCAGGCTGCCCTCGCTGAGCTTCGCCCGTCCCGATGCCGAACTTCTGGTTGCCGCCGCCCTCACCGTTCACGCCGAGCGCTCAGCGCCGTCCGCGGGTGCGGCATGGGGTGTGCTCGACGGGTGGCGGATGACCGAGGCCCGGCCGATCGACTACACCTTCACCATCGAGGAGGGCACGACGGCGACGGTGAGTGTCCTCGCCGCCGGTGACGCGGCATCCGTTCGCATCAACGGGGGCGAACCGCACACCGCGACGCTGCGACAGCTGAAAGACGGGCGGAGCGCGTTGAGCCTGGACTTAGGAGTGCGGATGCTGTCGCTCGCGCGCACAGCGACCGGCGTGTGGGTCGGACGCGACGGGTTCAGCTGGGAACTGCCCCTTCTCTCGCGTGGGCAGCGGCTTGCGTTGCGACTCGCTGCGATTGCGCGGCCCGATGCGGCACGCGCTCCCGAGGTGCGTTCGCCGATGCCCGGCACGGTGATCAGCGTTCCCGTCGCGCCCGGCTCAACGGTCGACGCCGGGGCCACTGTCGTCGTTGTCGAGGCCATGAAGATGGAGCACAAGCTCACGGCGGCCGTCGCCGGGACCGTCTCGATCGCCGTTCAGCCCGGTGACCTCGTGAAGCTCGACCAGGTTGTCGCGACGCTGACTCCGCTGGTGCCCGACGCCGCGCCATCCGACGCGAAACCGAACCATCCGATTGTCGAAGGGGACACCGCATGAACACCGAACTCACCGAGGAGCACCAGCGAATCGTCGACGAGGTGCGCGACTTCGCGACTACCGTCGTCGCTCCCGCCGCGTACGAGTACGACACCGCGCGCCGGCTGCCGATGGAGATCATCGCGCAGATGGGCGAGATGGGGCTGTTCGGGCTGCCGTTTCCCACGGAGCACGGGGGCCAGGGCAAGGATTACCTCTCGCTCTGTCTTGCCGTTGAGCAGCTCGCCCGGGTCGACCAGTCCATCGCCGTCACGCTCGAGGCCGGGGTCGGGCTCGGCGCGATGCCGGTGTACCGCTTCGGCACCGAGGCGCAGAAAGACGAGTTCCTGCCGATGCTCGCCCGCGGTGAGGCGCTCGCCGGATTCGGCCTCACGGAAGCGGAGGCGGGGTCGGATGCCGGCGCAACGCTCACGAACGCCCACGTCGAGAACGGGGAATGGGTGATCAACGGCTCGAAACAGTTCATCACCAACTCGGGCACTCCGATCACCCGGCTGGTCACGATTACGGCGGTCACCGGCGAGAGCACCCGCGCTGACGGCAGCATCAAGAAGGAGCTGTCGACCATCCTGGTTCCGACACCGATCGACGGGTTCACGGTTGAGCCCGCATACGACAAGGTCGGCTGGCACACGTCAGACACCCACCCGCTCACCCTCGAGAACGTCCGGGTGCCGGAGGCCAACCTCCTCGGTGAACGCGGTCGCGGGTACGCCAACTTCCTCACCATCCTCGACGAGGGGCGGGTCGCGTTCGCCGCGCTCTGTACCGGTGCTGCACAGGGCTGCGTCGACGAGGCCGTCGCGTACGCAAAGAGCCGCAACGTCTTCGGGCGCAGCATCGGCTCGAACCAGTACATCGCGTTCAAGATCGCGCGGATGGAGGCACGGGCGATGAGCGCACGGATGGCGTACTACGCTGCGGCGTCGAAGCTCCTCGCCGGCAAGCCGTTCAAGAAGGAAGCATCGATCGCGAAGCTCCTCGGCAGTGAGGCGGCCATGGAGAACGCCAGGGACGCTACCCAGATCTGGGGCGGCTACGGGTTCCTCAACCAGAATGCCGTCGCCAGGCACTACCGTGACTCGAAGATCCTCGAGGTGGGTGAGGGCACCAGTGAGGTGCAGCTCATGATCATCGCCCGTGAGCTCGGCTTCGAAGCGTAGGGGACCCGATGAACGAGAACGAGAACGAGAACGAGCGAACGCCCGTCGAGCAGCGGGGACTCTTCTTCGAGGAGTTCGACACGTCGGCCAGGTACCTCCACAGGCCCGGCCGCACGGTCACCGAGGCTGACAACGTGTTCTTCACGACGATGACGATGAACACCCAGGCGCTGCACCTCGACAGTGCGTGGTCCGAGACCCAGGAGTTCGGGCAGCGGCTCGTCAACTCAATGTTTACCCTCGCGACGATGGTCGGCAGCTCGGTCGCCCAGCTGACCCAGGGGACGCTCGTCGCCAACCTCGGGTTCGACTCGGTTGTCTTCCCACACCCGCTCTATCACGGCGACACCCTGTACTCCGAGACCATCGTCACCCACAAGCGACTGTCAAAGTCGCGGCAGGGCCAGGGCATCGTGACTCTCGAGCACACCGGTCGCAATCAGGACGGCGTGATCGTCGCGACGGCGGTGCGCAACGTGCTCGTGCGCTGCCGGGAGGGCGCCGCGTGACCGGGTTCGAGCTCGGACCGGCCCTGCTGTTCTGCCCGGCAGATCGGCCCGATCGGTTCGAGAAGGCGAGCGCACGTGCGGATGCCGTGATCCTCGATCTTGAGGATGCCGTTGCGCCGCGGGACAAGGAGGGGGCGCGCGCGGCGATTGTGCAGCATCAGCTCGACCCCGAACGCTCGATTGTCCGGGTCAACCCGGCATCGTCCGGCGAGCTGGCGGCGGATCTCTCGGCGCTCGCCGGCACCGATTACCGATGGGTGATGTTGCCGAAGGCCGAGAGCATCGCCGACGTTGCCGCGCTCGGCGACCGGTACCGGGTGATCGCGTTGTGCGAGACCGCTGCTGGCGTGCTCACGGCTCCGGAGATCGCACGGCACGACTCGGTCGAGGCGCTCATGTGGGGAGCGGAGGACCTCGTTGCGTCCCTCGGTGGAACATCGAGCCGGCGAGCCGACGGTTCCTATCGCGACGTCGCCGTGCACGCTCGGTCGCGCGTGCTGCTCGCCGCCGGAGCTGCCGGGAAGGCTGCGATCGACACGGTGCATCTCGACATTGCCGACCTCGATGGCCTGCTCGACGAGGCGACGGATGCCGCTGCGAGCGGCTTCAGTGCGACCGCCTGTATTCACCCCGGCCAGGTGGACTCGATCCGCGCCGGATACCGGCCGGGAGCAGACGCCCTCGAAGCGGCTGTGGCGCTACTCGAGGCTGCGGAAAACGAGCCGGGAGTGTTTACATTCCGGGGTCGGATGGTGGACGAACCGGCGCTTCGGCACGCCAGAATGACCGTCGGTTTAGCCAACAAAAACAGGTGATTTTGACCGTTGTCAGATCGTTATGAAGTATTCATGCAAATGACCGGCGAATGGTCGGTTGGCGTCGGTGGGCTGACATAGTCTCGGAGGCAGGGATGAGGGCTGGGGAGCTCCGTTTTTTCCCTGTAAGACCGAAGGAATGGGGTGGCGAGATGGCTCGGATGACGCCTCGCCTGTTGACCGCAGAACCGGGTACAGACCCGGTCGACGATGTGACCGCTGACGCGACCCGGATTTCGGGTTCAGCCGGTCGCCCGGTGGCCGCGGCCGCCGAGCCGGTAGCGTCGAGTACCGCGGTCAATGCCCCGCTCGAGGTGCACCCATCCGCGCCGATTCAGATCCTCGGATCGAGCGGCAGTATCGGCGCATCGATCCGCCGTACCCTCGGTGAGACTGACCTCGACGTATTCCCGATCGCCCTCGGAACAAGCGTGTTCGGGTGGACCGCACAGTCCGACGCGAGCACAGGCATCCTCAACCGGTACGCCGACTGCGGTGGCAACTTCATCGACACGGCAGACAGCTACTCGGCTGGCCGGAGCGAGCACATCATCGGCACCTGGATGGCCAGACGGGGCAATCGCGACGACATGGTCGTCGCAACGAAGGTCGGCAACCACCCCGACAACCCAGGCCTCGGTCCGGTGAGCATGGTGCGCGCCGTCGAAGCATCCCTCCAGCGCCTGCAGACCGACCACATCGACCTGCTCTACTTCCACCTTGACGACCGCTCGGTTCCCCTCGAAGACAGCCTCGGTACCGCGCAGTGGCTCATCGAGTCCGGCAAGGTGCGCTACCTCGGCGCGTCGAACTTCACCGCGGAGCGCCTCGTCGAGGCGAGAATCCTCAGCGCTGCCGGTTACCCGCGATTCGAAGCGCTCGAGACGCACTACAGCCTCCTGCACCGCGGTCCATTCGAGGGCGACCTTGGGCTCGTCAGCCGTGGCCAGGGACTCGGTGTCATGCCGTACTTCGGCCTCGAGAACGGGTTCCTCACTGGCAAATACCGCAGCCGCGCCGACCTCGACGATTCGGCCCGCAGCGCTCGAGTCTCCCGTCACCTCAACCGGAATGGCCTGCGGGTGCTCCACGCGCTCGATGTCGTCGCAAAGGAGCAGGACGCTCCTATCGCGTCGATCGCGCTGGCCTGGCTGCTCAACCGGCCAGGTGTTGTGGCGCCGGTCGCGAGCGCGTCGCGGCCAGAGCAGGTCGACGCGCTCGTCCAGGCAGCGGCCATCAGGCTCACCCGGACACAGGTGGTCGAACTCGAACGGGCAACTCGCGTCTGAGCGCCTTCCCGGCTCGACGCGTTGCTCACAGCGTGTCCTGCCGTAGTGTTGAGGGTAATGAACGGGTCGATTGAACTTCCGCTCGATGTTGCCGAGCTGTCCTTTGCCGCATCCGGTGATTCGCTCGTTCGGCGCACCGTCCTGCCGAGCGGTGTGCGGATCCTCTCGGAGAACGTGCTCGGCTCACGAAGCGCGACCCTGGGTTACTGGGTGGCCGTCGGTTCCCGTGACGAACTTCCCGGCGCCGACGCGGATGGCGACGTCCCCGCTCGCGAGTCCGGGTTCGGGTCGACCCACTTCCTCGAGCACCTCCTGTTCAAGGGAACCGAGAAGCGCACAGCGTTCGACATCGCCATAGCGTTTGATTCGGTCGGCGGAGAGAGCAACGCACTCACCGCCAAGGAGCACACCTGCTATTACGCCAGGGTGCGCGACATCGACCTCGGCATGGCCGTGGAAACGCTCACCGACATGCTTACGTCGTCGTTGCTCGACCCCACCGAGTTCGAAAACGAACGCGGAGTGATCCTCGAAGAACTCGCCATGGCCGAGGACGACCCGGCAGATGTCGCGACCGAGAACCTGTTCGCCGCCGTGTTCGGCGACCACGCCCTCGGGCGGCCGATCGGCGGCACCCCCCAGGCCATCCGCGAGGCGACCCGCGATGCAGTGCTCAGGCACTACCGCGCCAATTACCGGCCGCAGGACCTCGTCGTCACCGCGGCAGGCGCTGTCGACCACGACGAACTGGTCGCGGGTGTCACCCGTGCCCTCCTCGAGGCCGGCTGGGATCTCACCACCCCGGCACGGCCGGTCGAGCGCCGCATGCTTCCCGCCGCTTCGGTCACCCGGCAGTCTGCGCTCGTCGTTGCGTCACGCCCGATCGAACAGGTCCACCTGCTGGTCGGGATGCCTGGACTGATGGCATCCGACGATCGCCGGATGACGATGAGCGTGCTCAACTCGATCCTGGGCGGCGGGATGTCGTCGCGCCTGTTCCAGGAGATCCGCGAGCGCAGGGGCCTTGCCTACTCCGTGTACTCGTTCGCGGCGTCATACTCGGATGCCGGTGTGTTCGGGATGTACGGTGCCTGCTCGCCCGCAAAAGCCAGGCAGGTCGCGGACCTTATGCTCGACGAGCTTCGATCCATCGCCGTCAACGGCGTCACCGAAGACGAACTGCGCCGTGCGCACGGCCAGCTCTCTGGAGCGAGCGCCCTCGCCCTCGAGGAGTCCGAAACTCGCATGTCGAGGCTGGGGCGTGCGGAAATCACCCTCGGCGAATTCACCGATCTCGACGAGAGCCTGCGCCGCCTGTATCTTGTGACCGCCGCCGACGTCCAGGATCTCGCACAGGAACTGTTGAACCAACCGCTGTCCCTCTCCGCCGTTGGGGCCGTCGATGATGACGTGTTCGCCGGTTTCGGAGAGTCCGTGAAGGAGCTGTCATGACCCAGTACATTTACCTCGTTCGCCACGGCGAGCAGCAGGATGCCCAGCACGGAATGCCCGACGGGCCGCTGTCTGCGCGCGGACGCAGGCAGGCGGAGCACCTCGCCGAGCGCATCGGCGGACTCCCGATCACGGCGACGCTGCACTCGCCGCTGCAGCGCGCCGCCGAGACGGCCCGCATCATCCACGAGCGCCTCCCGTCCATCGATCCTGAACCGAGCGCGCTGCTCTTTGACTGCGTACCGACCGGCAAGCTGCCCGAGATGCCCAACGCGTACGAGCCGTTCTTTGGCGCGGTGACCGAGGCGGAGATCGAAGCCGGTGCCGCCCAGATGTCGGATGCTATTGCCGAGTTCCTTGCGCCGCGCAAGGGCGACCGTCATGACGTGCTGATCACCCATAACTTCGTCATCGCGTGGTTTGTGCGCGAGGTACTCGGCGCCCCGGACTGGCGCTGGATGACACTCGACCAGGCGCACTGCGGACTCACGATCATCCAGCGGAAGCCGGGCCGGCCGTGGACCCTGTTGACGCACAACGACCTCGGCCACCTGCCCGTCGAGCTGCGCACCGGCCTCCCGGAGCCGCTCCCGGTCTGACCGGAGCGCCGGGTCCCGCCTCGCCGCAATGGCGGAGGCAGGGGAGCCGCTCGCTAGGAGGCGAGCGCCTTGAAGTACCAGTCCGTAGCGTTCGGGTTGTCGTTGTACGGCTCGATCGACGCGTAGCCCGAACGACGGTACAGGCCGCCGGCGGCCTCGAGAGACGCGTTGGTGTCGAGCACGACCTCTGTCGCGCCGAGCGCCGCGGCACGGCTCTCGAGCTCGGCGAGAAGCTGTTTGCCCCAGCCCCGACCGCGCGACTCCGGCCGTAAATAGAGGTGCTTGACCTCGAAACGAGACGGTGTCAGCGAACGGATGCCGCCGCATCCGACCGCTCGTCCGTCCTCGAACGCCACAATGAAATCGCCCACGGGTGGCACGAAACGCTCTGGACTCGGAAAGTTGACGACATAGTCGCCGCCGACGAAGCCCATTTCACGGGCTGTGAAGTATTCCGTGAGAAGTTCGGTGGCGAGCGGATCGGTCACTGGGACGCTGTCAAACGTAAGCACAGCACCAGTTTAGGGACGGATTCACCTCGTGAGGCCCGGCTTCTCGTGCCGGTTCCCCGCGGCGACCTTGTAGATTGGCAGCATGGTAACGAGAGTGGCTGTCGTCGGAGCAAGCGGCAAAATGGGGCAGCTTTTCACCCGGCTCATCGATGAATCGGAGGACTTCGACGTCTACGCGAAGCTCGGTTCGGCCAGTTCTCTCGACGAGATGAACGGTGCCGACCTCGTGGTGGATGTCACGGCCCCCGCCGTCAGTGCGACCGTCGTCACCCATGCCATCCGTGAGGGTATCAACGTTCTCGTTGGCACATCCGGATGGTCGGCCGACCGCCTCGCGGCGCTCAGCACCCAGCTGGCCGACACCGAGACGGGTGTCCTCGTCATCCCGAACTTCTCGCTCGGCTCCGTACTCGGAACGACCCTTGCGACGATCGCCAGCCGGTTCTTCGACTCGATCGAGATCGTCGAGGCCCACCGTGCCACCAAGGTCGACTCGCCGAGTGGCACCGCCGTGCGCACCGCTGAGCTCATCGGCGAAGCCCGAATCGGTCTCGGTCCTGTCGTTGCCCCGCACGTTGACCAGCGTGCGCGTGGCCAGCAGGTGTCGAGCATCCCGATCCACAGCCTCCGGCTCAACGGGCTCATCGCCCGCCAGGAAGTCATCTTCGGCGGGGCGGGGGAGACCCTCACGATCTCGCACAGCACCATTGACCCGACCTCGTACGAGCAGGGGATCCTCCTCGCGCTCGGGGCTGCCCGAACGGCTCAAGGACTGACCGTCGGACTCGAGAGCATCATGGACCTCGGGATCACGCGCTCGTGACCACCCGAATCGGCGTCGTCGTCATGGCAGCGCTGCTCGCGCTGTACCTCGTGCTCGTTGGCCAGCGCGCCGTGCTCTTTATCGCGACCGGTGAACCCGTCGCTGTCACTATCGGTGTTGCGCTTCTCGTGCTCCCGGTGGTCGGGGTGTGGGCTTTGACGCGCGAGATTCTGTTCGGTGTGCGTGCGGAGCGACTCGGCCGTCTGCTGGAGTCGAACGGCGAACTCCCCGATGACGAACTGCCCGTGCGGCCGAGCGGCCGGATCGAGCGTGACGCCGCCGATGAGGTGTTCCCTCGGTACCAGGCTGCGGTTGAGGCCGCCCCGACCGACTGGAAGGCGTGGTACCGGCTGGGTCTGGCGTACGACGGCGCTGGCGACCGGCGTCGGGCGCGGTCGGCGATCCGCGAGGCCATCCACCTTTACTCGAGCTGAGCGATCGCCCGCTCGGACGAAAAGGGTTGCTCTAACCCGTGCTCGGACGAAAAGGGTCGTTCCCGCGCTGCTCGGACGAAAAGGGTTGGTCTAACCCTTGCTCGGGCGAAAAGGGTCGCTGAATCTCCCGGGGAGCAGCCGTTTCTGGCCGGGCAAAGCGTGAACGACCGTTTGTGGCCGAGCAAAGCGCGTGCGGGCGGATGCGTGTGCGCGTGGCGCGTCCTGCAGCAACCGGTTCCTTGCTCGGACGAAAAGGGTCGCTCCCGCCCTTGCTCGGACGAAAAGGGTCGCTCCCGCCCTTGCTCGGACGAAAAGGGTTGCCGGAACCTGCGGGGCGCAGCCGTTTCTGGCCGAGCAGTACGCGAACGACCGTTTGTGGCCGAGCACGGCGCGAGTGGGACGGATGCGTGTGCGCGTGGCGCGTCCCTGCGGGGACAGGTCGATCGCGTGGACGAAAAGGGTCGCTCCCGCCCTTGCTCGGACGAAAAGGGTTGCCGGAACCTGCGGGGCGCAGCCGTTTCTGGCCGAGCAGTACGCGAACGACCGTTTGTGGCCGAGCACGGCGCGAGTGGGACGGATGCGTGTGCGCGTGGCGCGTCCCTGCGGGGACAGGTCGATCGCGTGGACGAAAAGGGTCGCGCACAACCCTGCTTGGTCGAGAAGGGTCGCTCCTCCGCACGGACGAAAAGGGTCGCTCCCGCCCCTGCTCGGACGAAAAGGGTCGCTCCCCTGCACGGACGAAAAGGGTCGCTCCCGCCCCTGCTCGGACGAAAAGGGTTGCTCACACTCGTGCTCCGACGAAAAGGGTTGCTGAAACCTGCGGGGCGCAGCCATTTCTGGCTGAGCGGCGTGCGAATGGCCATTTGCGGCTGCGCAAGGCGCCCGCGTGGGCGGATGCCTGCGCCTCACGCCGCGTCTGCGACCGAGACTGGGGCAGCGACTCAGCGGCGCGAAGGTCAGCGGCGTAATTCAGCGGCCGCGCTCCAGCGCCGCATCCACGGCCTGCTCCATAATGCCGTGCCGGAAGACGAACCCGTCGTTGAACAGGCGCTCCGGCTTCGTCCTCTGGTCGACCAGCAGCAGATCTTTGGCCGCATCCCCGAGCAGCATCCGAAGTGCGAAAGCGGGCGCGGGCAGCCAGAACGGTCGTCGCATCCGCTTGGCCAGATATTCCATGAGGGCCGTCGCCGTTGCGGGGGTCGGGCCCGTGATGTTCACGGGACCAGCGAGGTCGGAGTCGAGCAGGTGCACGATAGCCGCGACCTCGTCGTCGAGGCTCACCCACGGCCAGTACTGCGTGCCGCCGCCGAGGGGCCCGGACACACCGAGCCGGGTGAGGCGCAACAGCGGCTTGAGCACACCGTCGACGGCGAGAACGATGCCACTGCGCAACGTCACCACGCGGGTGATGTCACTCACGCGCAGGGCAGCGGTCTCCCATTGCTCCGCAACGTCACTGAGGAACCCCGTTCCGCGCGGGCTGTCCTCGGTGAGAACCTCGCCGGGCCGCGACCCGTAATACCCCGCAGCCGAGGCGCTGAGGAACGCCCTTGGCGTCACCTCAGCGCCGCGGATCGCGGTGACGAGCGTGGACGTCGCGTCGATTCGCGACGACAGGATCGTGCGCTTGTATTGCCGGGTCCAGGGCAACCGACCGATGGATGCGCCGGACAGATTGATCACGGCATCCGCCCCGCTGATCGCCCGCGGGTCAAGACGCCGTGATGCGGGATCCCAGGTGAGCTCGTCGGGTGACCGCGCCGGACGGCGGACGAGACGCACGACCCGGTGACCGCGCTTGCTCAGTTCGGCCGTCAGGGCCTGCCCGACGAGGCCAGATGCCCCCGCGATAACGATGCGCATGTCGCCAGGATCAGGCGAGGCTTGCTTCGATGGTCAGCGGGATGCCGGCGAGCGCCTGGGAGACCGGGCACGTTGCCTTCGCCTCGTTGGCGATGCGCTCGAAGTCATCCTCGGAGATGCCGGGTACGGTCGCGCTGACGAGAAGGTGGCTGCCCGTGATGCCCGTTCCCGGCTGGAACGTGACGGCTGCCGTTGTCTGGATGCTCTCTGGCGGGGATCCTGCCTCCGTGAGCATGTTGGAGAACTGCATGGTGAAACAGGATGCGTGCGCTGCACCGAGGAGCTCTTCCGGTGTCGTCACGGTGTCGGATCCCTCCGAGCGCGCCTTCCAGTTGACGGGCAGGCTTGCCGCGGTCGAGGTGTCGAGCGACACGGTTCCCGAGCCCTCGAAAAGCGTTCCGTTCCACACAGTCGTTGCTTCGCTGGTCACAGTCATGGTGTCCTCCAGGAGATCGGTGCGACGCACGTCGCCGCTGTCCCGAGCCTAACTGTTTGCCTAATTCGGGTCACCCCCGTTGCGTCACCCGCTGCCTCGATGTACCGCGCCCGTCCGGCGGGAATCTGTGCACGCCCCACGGCTGGGCCAAGGCGTTTCAGCGCCCAGCGTGCATTACCGTTGAGTCATGGCAGCGACTCTCCCCACCCCGTACGAGGACCTCCTCCGCGACACTCTCGAGAACGGCACACGCAAGGGCGATCGAACGGGCACGGGCACCAGGAGTGTGTTCGGACGCCAGTTGCGCTTCGACCTCTCCGAGGGCTTCCCGCTCATCACGACCAAGCGCGTGCACTTCAAATCGATCGCGTACGAACTGCTCTGGTTCCTTCGCGGCGAGAGCAACGTCAGCTGGCTGCGTGAGAACGGTGTCACAATCTGGGACGAGTGGGCTGACGAAAACGGCGAACTTGGTCCTGTCTACGGAGTGCAGTGGCGATCGTGGCCCACTCCCGGTGGCGAAACCATTGACCAGATCTCCGAGGTCATCGAGGCGATCCGCACCAACCCCGATTCTCGGCGGCTGATCGTGTCCGCGTGGAATCCCGCCGACATCCCGAATATGGCGCTCGCCCCGTGCCACGCCCTGTTCCAGTTCTACGTCGCAGACGGCAAGCTGTCGTGCCAGCTCTACCAGCGAAGCGCCGACCTGTTCCTCGGCGTGCCGTTCAACATCGCGAGCTATGCGCTCCTGACACACCTCGTCGCTGCTCAGACCGGTCTCGAAGTCGGCGACTTCGTCTGGACCGGCGGGGACTGCCACATCTACGAGAACCACATCGACCAGGTCACCGAGCAGCTCAGCCGCGACCCGTTCCCCCTGCCGACGCTCAGGATCACCGCGGATCGCGACAGCATTTTCGACTACGAGTACGAGGACCTCGTCGTCGAGAACTACGTGCACCACCCGGCGATCCGGGGAGCTGTCGCCGTATGACCAGCGCACACATCGGACTGATCTGGGCCCAGGCACAGAACGGTGTCATCGGCCGTGACGGCGTCATGCCCTGGCACATCCCCGAAGACCTCGCGCACTTCAAGGCGACAACGCTCGGCAGCGCGGTGATCATGGGCAGGAAGACCTGGGACTCTCTCCCTGAGCAGTTCCGCCCGCTCGAGGGGCGTCGCAACATCGTCGTGACCCGCCAGGCCGATTGGCACGCCGACGGCGTGGAGGTTGCCCACTCACTCGAGGAGGCGCTCGAACTCGCCGACGCGTCCTCACAGTCCGACGACGAGGCAGCCGACGGTGCCGAACCGCGCTGGGTCTGGGTGATCGGTGGCGCAGAAATCTACAACGCTGCCCTCACGATGGCCGAGCGGATCGAGGTGACCGAGATTCGCACAGAGATTCCCGGGGATGCTTTCGCCCCGGCCATTCCGGAATCCTGGCGGGTTGCCGACCGCGATCCGCTCGAAGGCTGGCGCACGTCACGCACGGGCGTCGTCTACCGGTTCATTCGGTACACGCCCGCGTCGTAGCATCCGTGCCCCGTCCCGGTACGCCGCGCCGGCATCCGCATGACCACAGAGCCCGAGGCATCACGCGCCGGGATCGGTGGGACCGCTCCGGGCTTTGACCCGGTAGCCTTGAACCTGTGTCTAACGTCGTGAATCCTTTCGGTCAGGTCCTCGTAGCGCTCGTCACCCCATTCACCGCCGACGGCGAGGTGGACTGGCCCGGTGTGGAGAAGCACATCGACGACGTCATCACCGCTGGGGCAGACGGCATCGTCGTCACCGGAACAACGGGGGAGACCTCGACCCTCACCGACCCGGAGAAGCTCCGGCTCGTCGAGGTCGGCAAGAATGTCTCCGCCGGCCGCGCGAAGATCATCACCGGTGGCGGCTCCAACGAGACCGCTCACGCCATCGACCTCTATCGCAAGAGCGAGAAGGCCGGCGCCGACGGCGTCATGATCGTCACGCCGTACTACAACAAGCCAACGCAGGCGGGCATCCTCACCCACTTCCGGATGATTGCGGATGCCACTGACCTCCCGGTCATCCTGTATGACATCCCCGGCCGCACGGGCGTCCCGATCAAGTACGAGACGATCCTCCGGGCAGCGAAGCACCCGAACATCCTCGCCGTCAAAGACGCCAAGGGTGACTTCTCCGAGGTCAGCCGCGTGCTCAACCAGACCGACCTGCTCTACTTCTCCGGCGACGACGCCAACGCTCTGCCGCACCTGTCCATCGGTGCGGCCGGCCTCATCGGCGTTACGGCGAACATCGCCGCGACGCCGTACCGCCAGATGATCGACGCCGTCAACGCCGGCGACCTGGCGACAGCGACCGCAGCTCACATGCAACTCGAGCCGCTCGTCCGCGCCGTCATGACCCACGTTCCCGGCACCGTCGCCGCAAAATACATCCTCCACGGCCTCGGCCGTATCGGAAGCCCCCGCGTCCGCCTGCCCCTCGTCGGGCCGGAAGAGTGGGAAGCAGCACAGATCGAGGACGAAATCGACCTCGTCACCAACATTCCGGGAGTGGACTTCTCCAACTTCCGACCAGACCGCAACGCGGCAGCCGGTGGCGCACTGCCACAGGTGCACGGCACCACGCGCTGACGCAAATATCCCAAGGAGGGCATATGCCCACAACTATTTACGATCCCCCTGCCCTCGATAAGGGAACTCTCCGGATTATCCCCATCGGAGGACTCGGCGAAATCGGTCGCAACATGACCTATTTCGAGATCAACGGCAAGATCCTCATCGTCGACTGCGGCGTCCTCTTCCCTGAAGAGCACCAGCCGGGCGTCGACCTGATCCTGCCCGACTTCGGCCCGATCAGGGACCGTCTCGATGACGTCGTCGGCGTCATGCTCACGCACGGGCACGAGGACCACATCGGCGGAGTGCCGTATCTCCTCCGCCTGCGCAACGACATCCCGCTGATCGGTTCAGGGCTGACACTCGCGCTCGTCGAGGCGAAGCTCAAGGAACACCGCATCAAGCCGTACAGCCTCACCGTCTCGGAGGGTCAGAAAGAGCAGCTCGGTCCATTCGACCTCGAGTTCGTCGCCGTCAACCACTCGATTCCCGACGCGCTTGCCGTCGCGATCAAGACCGAGGCAGGAACCGTCCTCGCCACCGGTGACTTCAAGATGGACCAGCTCCCTCTCGACGGCCGCCTCACTGACCTCCGCGAGTTCGCCCGGCTCGGCGAAGAAGGCGTCGACCTCTTCCTCGTCGACTCCACCAACGCCGACGTCCCCGGATTCACGCCGCTCGAGCGCTCGATCGGCCCTGTGCTCGACCAGGTCATCGGCCGTGCATCGCGCCGTGTGATCGTCGCGAGCTTCTCCAGCCACGTTCACCGCGTCCAGCAGGTGCTCGACGCTGCTCACGCTAATGGGCGTCGCGTCGCGTTCCTCGGGCGCTCGATGGTGCGCAACATGACCATCGCCGCCGACCTCGGTTACCTGAAGGTGCCAGAGGGCGTACTCGTCGAGTACAAGAAGGCCAAGGACATCCCCGACAACAAGATCGTCTACATGTCGACGGGGTCGCAGGGCGAGCCGATGGCTGTCCTTAGCCGCATGGCGAACATGGACCACGCGATCGAGGTCGGCGAGGGTGACACCGTCATCCTGGCGTCGAGCCAGATCCCCGGCAACGAGAATGCTATCTACCGCGTGATCGATGGCCTCACCAAGCTCGGTGCCAACGTCGTGCACAAGGGCAACGCCAAGGTGCACGTCTCCGGCCACGCCGCAGCCGGTGAATTGCTCTACTGCTACAACATCATCCAGCCGAAGAACGTCCTCCCCGTGCACGGCGAATACCGTCACCTCGTTGCCAACGCGAAGCTGGCCATCGACACGGGCGTGCCTGAAGAGAACACCTTCCTGGCCGAGGACGGCACAGTCATGGACATGCGTGATGGCAACGTCGAGGTCGTCGGTCAGCTCGACCTCGGCTTTGTCTACGTCGACGGTTCGAGTGTCGGCGAGATCACGGATGCCGACCTCAAGGACCGCAGGATCCTCGGTGAGGAAGGCTTCATTTCGATCATCGTCGTGGTCGAGGCCCAGACCGGAAAGGTCATCGTCGGCCCGGAGATCCACGCCAAGGGCTTCGCCGAAGACGACAGGGTGTTCGACGGCGTCAAGCCGAAGATCGAGCAGGCACTCGCGGATGCCGCACGCAACGGTGTGCGCGACTCCCACGCGCTCTCGCAGATCGTTCGTCGCACCGTCGGCCGCTGGGTGAACACCTCGTACCGTCGCCGTCCGATGATCGTCCCGCTGGTCATCGAGGCGTAAGCACCCTCGCGCAAGCCCGGTTCGGACCGGTTCTGGAAGTCCAGGGCCGGGTCGGACCGGGCTTTTCGCATGTTCGGGCGGTAGACGTGGGATACCGTTGATCAGGATATGACGAATACTGACATCCCCATCGACTCACCCCTCGGCGAACGCATCGACCTTGCGGTCGCCCGCTACGGCGAAGAAGCCTTCGTGACCAAGGTCCTCGGCCTGCTCGACGGGCGTAACGAAGGCGATGACGTTCTGCTCTACGTCGGTGGTCGCCACGCCCAGGGAGTACTCGACGGAGCTCCAGCGCTCTACTGGCCCGAACTCTGGGGCGCCCGTGCGCTTCTGCACGTCTGGAACGACGCGGCAACGCCCGCCGTGCTCCGTGGAACCACCAACCGGGCATGGCGCGTGCGCGAGATGTGCCTCAAAGTCTGCGCCGAGCGCAGCATCGGCACCGAGTCTGAACTCGCGAAGCTCACAACCGATGAGAACCCGCGGGTCCGCGCAGCAGCTTCACGGGCTCTCGCGAAGGTCGGCGGTCCCGACAGCGAAGAGATCATCGGTCGGCTCCTCAGGGATCCCCAGAAGGATGTCCGTCGTGCAGCAGGCGACTCGCTCGCGGTCCTCAAAGACCGGCTTTCTCCCCGCAACGCCTGAGGTCGCGCCACGTCATCCGGGAGGATGACGCGCCCGAGACATCCGCATCCCTAGACTCGAGCCATTCGAGACGATCGGGGTTCACATGGGTGTCTGGCGCAAGTGGATCTTTCCGATCCTCCGAGTAACGATCTTCGCGGTGATCGCCGTCGCGCTCGTGAAGGTGGCGTTCTTTCCCGATGCCTCGGCCGAAGCCGACCCGGCGATGGCCACCGGTTCGATCACCGAGCCCGTCATCCAGGTGGCACTTGGCTCGATCGTGACGACCGTTGTGGTCGACGGTTCGGTGAGCGCAGACCCGGCGTCGCCGGGCAAGGCGACGCTCGCCGGCGAGGTGAGTGCCATTCCGGTGAGTCAGGGCCAGGCCGTCTCCGCCGGCGATTCGCTCGCCACGATCCGGCAGGAGATCCTGCAGGACCCTGTGGCCACGACGGATGCCGACGGCAACGTCACGATGACGCAGCCGAAACCCCGGTACAAGACGGCGACGGTGACGGCTCCCGTCGCCGGGGTCGTGTCCAATATCCCGGTGCTCGTCGGCCAGATCGTCGCGGTCGGTGACGTCCTGGCCAGTGTGGCGCCGCCCACCTTCAGCGTGACCGGGCCCATGCTGCCCGAGGACCAGTTCAAGCTCGTGACCCAGCCGGCAGACGCGCAGGTGGAAGTGATCGGAGGGCCCGGTGCATTCACCTGCACCGGACTGACGATCACCAGCCCACTCGCCGGAGCGGAAGCATCCGTCCCTGACCAGACCGGGGCAGGGCCAGCACCGTCGACGGGAGCGACGGTGCGCTGCGCGGTCCCTGCCGACGTGCGGGTCTTCGCCGGCCTCACGGCGAAGCTCACCATCGCGGGCGGAAGCGTCGATAACGCAATGACGCTTCCGGTGACGGCGGTCAAGGGCAATGCGGCGAGCGGAACAGTCTGGGTGGTCGGCGAGGATGGCGCTCACGAGGAGCGCGCCGTGACCCTCGGCCTTAATGACGGAACCGTCGTCCAGATTGTGGACGGCGTTGCCGAAGGCGATGAGGTTCTCGAGTTCGTTCCTGTGGTTGACGCGACCGATCCTGCCGTTGATGGCTGCATCGAGCAGCCGGACGGATCGGTGTACTGCGAGGAAGGTGTCGTCAGTTGAGCCTCATCGAGCTGACGGACGTCACGCGCACGGTCCTGATCCCCGACTCCGATCCGCTCACGATCCTCGATGGAGTGAATCTCAGGGTTGAGCCGGGAGAGCGGGTCAGCATCGTCGGACGATCCGGTTCGGGAAAATCGACACTCCTCAACCTGCTGGGGATGCTCGACCTTCCGAGCACGGGGGAGCTCACTTTCGAGGGCGAATCGGTGGCTGCCATGAAATCCGGCCGCCGTGACCGGGTGCGCGGCGCCAACGTCGGCTTCGTTTTCCAGCAGTTCAACCTGCTCGACGGACGGACCGCGCTCGAAAATGTCACGATGCCCCTGCTCTACGCGAGGGGTCCGCGGTTTTGGGCGAGGGAGCGACTGGCCGCGGACATGCTCGACCGGGTCGGGCTCGGACACCGGCTCTCAGCGTTGCCCGCAAGCCTCTCCGGAGGGGAGCAGCAGCGCGTGGCCATCGCGCGGGCCCTCGTCCGCCAGCCGAAACTCATCCTCGCCGATGAGCCGACGGGCGCCCTCGACGTTGAAACCGGCCAGAGCGTGATGACGCTCATCGACGACATCGTGCGCGAGGAGAACGCCGCACTCGTCACCATCACCCACGACCCGGCGATCGCCGCCAGAAGCGACACCCACTTCCGGCTTGACCGCGGCGTACTCACCACCGATTCCTACCCCACCGCAGTGGTTCTCTGATGGGCGGCTTTCTCTCCGGCATCGTCGGCGCGTGTGCCGAGGCCTGGCAGGAGGTCCGCATCCACAAGGGACGCGTGCTTCTCTCGCTCGTCGGCGTCGCCGTCGCGGTGTGCGCCCTCAGCGGTGCAATGGCCCTGTCCGCCATCGCCCAGCAGGCGACCATCGAGCAGGCAGACAGCGCGGGGGGTCGTCCGGCGACCCTGACGATGTCGATGCAGTCGTCGTCGGGAACAGCGGCAGGGACGGAGGCCGCTGAACAGGCGTGGTTCGACGTGATGGATCGGTACGAGATCTCCTACGCGACGCGCGTGCTGTGGGAATCGGGCCGTGTGCAGTTCCCTGACAGCGTTCAGGAGGTCAGTATGCAGGTCGTTGACCAGCCGTACGCCGAGATGCACCGGACCCGCATGGCCGAGGGCAACTGGTTCCAGGTCGGCGACAGCTCGAGGCTTGCCCCGGCGATCGTCGTGAACACGGCGTTCTGGGAGCAACTGGGTTCTCCGAACCTGGCGACGCATCCGGTTGTCTCGATCGAGAGTCTCGGCGGAACCAAAGCGACAGTGATCGGCGTCTACGCGACGAGTGTCTGGGACACCTGGCCGTCGATGTACATGCTCACGAGCCACTTCCACGCCGCCGCGGACGCTCCGGGAAGCGGCCTGCTGCCGTCGTACGAGATGTGGGTTCCCACCGAGTTGGCGGCGGAGCTCGCGACCCGGATCCAATCCGAACTCGGTGGCGCCCTCGGCAACGGGGCATCCGTCACGGTCGATCGCACCGACTGGGGCACCCAGATGGACGATCCAACCGCGATCCTCCGGCTCATCACGATGGGAATCGGCGGCATCATCCTGCTGCTCGGAGCGCTCAGCCTGCTCAACATCGCCCTCGTCACTGTCCGGCAGCGGATTCGCGAGATCGGTATCAGGCGCAGTTTCGGAGCGACGAGTGGCAGGGTCTTCTTCGCCGTGATGATGGAGAGCGTTGTCGCAACGTTCGTCGCTGGAATTGTGGGCGTGATCATGGCGATCCTGCTCGTGCAGAGTCCGATCATGTCAGACCTGGTGAGCTTCGGCGGGGTCAGCGACGTCCCGCCGTTCCCGGCGTCAGCCGCGATCTTCGGACTCGTCGTTGCGACGGTGGTCGGTGCTCTCGCCGGTCTGATCCCCGCGATCATCGCGGTGCGGGTCAGGGTGATCGATGCCATTCGCTACTGACCTGTGCGGGGCACGGCAGGAGTTGCGCCCGATCCGAGCTCACGCCGCGACTGATTGAGGAACCGTCATCTTCTCGAAACACTGATGCCTTAGCATCCGTATATGGCCAATTACCGGCTCCGCAAAGCGACGCGAAGTGACGCGCGGTTCCTCGGCGACATGCTCGTGGAGGCACGCAACTGGACGCCGTCGCGTTCGGTGGTCCGGGTGGACGCGATAGCGGATCCTCTGGTTGCCCGTTACATCGAGGGGTGGAAACGGCCGGGGGATGCCGGCACGATCGCTGTCGACGACGCGGGGAGTCCGATAGGCGCGTGCTGGTATCGGCTCTTTCCCGAGCACAGCCCCGGCTCTGGATTTGTGGAGCGCGGTGTACCGGAGCTGACGCTCGGCGTCGTGAGCGTCTGGCGAGCGCAGGGCGTCGGCCGCCAGTTGCTCCACGCGGTGGTCGTTCAGGCGCGGCAGCAGGGTCACAACCGGCTGAGCCTGCACGTCGACAAAGCCAACTTCGCGTCGAGGTTGTACCTGGCTGAGGGCTTTGTTCCCGTGATCCGGGACGAAACCTCGTTCGTCATGGTCCGCACGCTCCGCTGACCGGGCGCGATAGCGGGAACTCCCGCGTCAATACCGGGCAACGTCGGTGCGGCCAAGTACCGTTGAGGCCATGGCTACGACGAGTAAATCCTCCAGCGGCGGCCGGAGTACGTCGGCGCGCTCAGGAACAACAGGCACTTCCAAGACTCCAGCGAAGACACCGGCGAAAGCGCCCGCGAAGAATTCGCGCACCAGGGCGGTACCGACAACGACCGCCAAAACCGTTGCATATCCCGCCGCAGCGACCGGCGGCGACAACGCACTCGTCAAGATGTGGATGGGACTTGCTCACCTCGTCGGAGGGGCCGCGAGGGCTTTTGGGGCCGAACGGTTCGAGAAAGACCAGCGCAGGGACGGTGTCCCGTTTCTCATCTTCCTCCTCGCCATCGTCGGCATGGTGGTCGAGTGGTTCGGCGTCAACGACGCCGTGGCCCAGAACCTCACGGCATTCACCTTCGGTGGGATCTTCGGACGCCTGGCCTTCGCGCTGCCCGTCATCATGGTGCTGCTCGCCATCTGGCTCTTCCGGCATCCGTCGAGCGTCGACGACAACGGACGCATCGGGATCGGTCTCATCATCGCCCTCGTCGCGGTCTCCGGGCTCTGCCATGCCTTCGGAGGACAGCCGAACCCGAGCCAGGGAATGCCGGCGCTCGCCCAGGCCGGAGGACTCGTCGGCTGGATCGTCGGCGCGCCCCTCGTCGCACTGATCACGCCGATCGGGGCGGGCATCGTGCTTGGCCTGCTCGCTCTGCTCAGCATTTTCATCATCACGAAGACCCCGCCGAACAAGATCGGTGAGCGCTTCAGGCAGCTGTACGCCTGGACGTTCGGCACCGAGGTTGTGACCCCCGAAGAACGCGAACTGGCCAAGACCGAGAAGACCAGGCAGGTCGAACTCGACGGCATCGATGGCGTCGAAGACGGCACAGATGACGACTCCCTCCCGTGGTGGCGCCGCAACAAGAGCCAGCGTGAGGTCGATCCGGCCTTCGACTCTGAGTCGGCGGACGTCACCGAGCTGCTCGGGCTCAAGCCGAAGCGGGGCAGGGGCGAGTTCGATTCGGCCATCGAAAGCCCGCCGCCCGTTGTCGAGAACGTCGACATGTTCGGTAACCCGCTCGACGCCGACGATTCCATGACCGAGGTCATCGGCGACCTTTCCCGGGCAGAGGCGGCTCTCGCCGGAGCGGGTCCGGCGAAACCATCGTTGTCAGGTCTCCACGACGACGGCCCCGACAACCAGACCGAGGCGCTCCCCGGCATGGAAGGCCTCGGGCTTCTCGACGGCACTACAGATGCCTCGCAGATGGCGCGGCCGATCCAGCCGACCGCTCCGTACCGGCTCCCGGCAGCATCGACCCTCGGCGCCGGCGATCCCGCGAAGACGCGGTCGGCCGCGAACGACGAGGTCGTCGCTGCCGTGACGAGTGTTCTCGACCAGTTCAAGGTCGACGCGAAGGTCACCGGGTTCTCCCGTGGTCCCACAGTGACCCAGTACGAGATCGAGGTCGGCCCTGGCGTCAAGGTCGAGCGCATCACAGCCCTGACCAACAACATCGCGTACGCCGTCGCATCCAACGAGGTCCGCATTCTCGCCCCGATCCCGGGCAAGAGCGCCATCGGCGTCGAGATCCCCAACACCGACCGCGAGATCGTCACCCTCGGTGATGTCCTCCGCTCAGCCAACGCCACGAAGAGCGTTCACCCGATGACGATCGGCGTTGGCAAGGATGTCGGCGGCGGATTCGTTGTGGCGAACCTCGCCAAGATGCCTCACCTCCTCGTCGCGGGTTCGACCGGTTCGGGTAAGTCGAGCTTCATCAACTCGATGATCACGAGTCTCCTGATGCGGGCAAAGCCGAGTGACGTGCGCATGGTGCTCATCGACCCGAAGCGGGTCGAGCTCACCTCGTACGCCGGAGTGCCCCACCTCATCACGCCCATCATCACCAACCCCAAGAAAGCAGCCGAGGCGCTGCAGTGGGTGGTGAAGGAGATGGACATGCGGTACGACGACCTCGCCAGCTTCGGCTTCAGGCACATCGACGACTTCAACAAGGCCGTCGTGAACGAGGAGATCGTTCTCCCCGTCGGAAGCGAACGGGTGCTCAAGCCCTACCCGTACCTGCTGGTCGTCGTCGACGAACTCGCCGACCTCATGATGGTCGCGCCGCGCGACGTCGAAGACTCGATCGTCCGGATCACGCAGCTGGCACGAGCATCCGGAATTCACCTCGTTCTCGCGACCCAGCGCCCGTCCGTCGACGTCGTCACCGGCCTCATCAAGGCCAACGTCCCGTCCAGGCTCGCGTTCGCCGTGACGAGCGTTACCGACTCTCGGGTCATTCTCGACCAGCCGGGTGCAGACAAGCTCATCGGGCAGGGAGACGGGCTGTTCCTGCCGATGGGCACGAACAAGGCGATCCGTGTGCAGGGCGCATGGGTGTCGGAAGACGAGATCGAGAAGGTCGTCAAACACGTCACCCAGCAGGCACGACCCGAGTACCGCAAGGATGTCGCTGCCGTCGTCGAAAAGAAAGAAGTCGACGCCGATATCGGCGACGACCTCGATCTGCTCCTCGCTGCGGCCGAGCTGGTCGTCGGTACCCAGTTCGGGTCGACGTCGATGCTGCAGCGCAAACTCCGTGTCGGCTTCGCCAAGGCCGGCCGCCTGATGGACCTGATGGAATCGCGTGAGATCGTCGGGCCCTCCGAGGGCTCCAAGGCACGCGACGTCCTCGTGACGGCCGAGCAACTGCCCGGTCTGCTCGCCAAACTCCGTGGGGAGGACGCCCCGATGCCGGCTGCGTCGCCGTCGCTGGCCGACAGCGACCAGTACCAGGGCGACCCGGTCGAGAAGCAGTTCGATGGGTACGATGTGGTTGACGGCGATTCCGATGAAGACGCCTGGGGACTCACAGGCAAGGAGTAGTACATGGCCATTCCGGCCACACCACCGAACGGATCAGCGAGGCCCGCCCGATCGGCGAATCTCAACGTTCCGAACGCAATCACCATCGTCCGGATCCTGGCCGCTCCGGTCTTCATCTGGATGCTGCTTGCCGACGACGGGCAGGACGGCGGCCTCCGCTGGGCCGCAGCGATCCTGTTCATCGTCGCGATCGCCACCGACTGGGTCGACGGCGCCATTGCACGAAAGCACGGTCTGATCACCGACCTCGGTAAGCTCCTTGACCCCATCGCCGACAAGGTCCTCACCGGAGGTGCCCTCGTCGCTCTCTCAATCCTCGGCGAACTGCCCTGGTGGGTCACCATCCTCGTGCTCGTCCGTGAGGTCGGCATCACGGTCCACCGGATGATCGTGGCGACGGACCACGTCGTCGCCGCGGCGTGGATGGGAAAGCTCAAGACCGTCGCGCAGTCCATCGCGATTTCGTTTGCTCTGGTTCCCCTCAACACGGTCGTCGGTGACTGGATCTTCTGGGTGAACGGCGTGCTCATGACCATCGCCGTCCTGCTCACTGTCGCGAGCGGTATCGACTACGTGATCACCGAGTTCAAGGCTCGGCGGGCGCGATGACATCCGAGGCTCCGGCTCCGGCTGACGCGACCGCGGCGCTCATCGCGCGGCTCGCTGAGCGCGGCCTCACGGTGGCCGTTGCCGAGTCGCTGACCGGTGGACTCCTCGTCGCCGAACTCATCAGGCCACCCGGCGCGTCTGCCGTCGTGTTCGGCGGTGTTGTCGCATACGCCACTGAGCTGAAGCGCACCGTCCTCGGAGTGGATGGCGAACTGCTCGCCCAGTTCGGGCCGGTGGATCCGGAGGTTGCCCGCCAGATGGCATCCGGTGTGCGCACCGCGCTCGCGGTCGACGGACGCGTCGCCGACATCGGAATTTCCACCACGGGTGTGGCCGGTCCTGACCCCCAAAGCGGAAAGGCACCCGGAACGGTATACGTGGGGCTGTCGACGAGCGACGGTGCGCGGGCGCTCGAACTGCAGCTCGACGGCGACAGGACCACGATCCGAAGTGCGACGGTTGCTGCCGCGATCGCACTGATCGCGGATTCAGAGAAGAGTACAACGTCACCTGTCGCCGACCTTTGAGAAACTCGCGCGTCGTCGCCCGGGTTTCCGCGGGAATACGTGGTGTTACAACCCAGTTACACACTAGGTATTCACAAGAAAAAATCAGTGAGCGACAGTAAGGTTTTTCAGACGGATGGGTGTAGTAATGTTATCCAACCACGGGCTTACCAGTGGTCAGGCTGATCGGCAGAGAAGGAGGGGTCCCATGATTCTCGTACGTCAGGAAATCGGTGACGTGTTGCGCGACTTCCGGCTGCAAAAGGGGCGGACTCTTCGCCAGGTTGCAAGCAAGGCAAGTGTTGCACTCGGTTATCTCAGTGAGGTTGAGCGCGGCCAGAAGGAAGCATCGAGCGAGATCCTCGCCTCGGTCGCAGACGCACTGGACACCCCGATCTCAGTCATCATGCGCGAAGTCGGTGACCGGCTCGCCGTCATCGAGGGGATCGCGCCCATTCCAGACACGGTTCCCGACGAGTTCGTTGCAGAACTCGACGCGGACCTGGTTGCCCGCTGACGCTGGCACACATAATTTCCGGATGCCCCGGCCCGCGACAGCGAGCCGGGGCATTCCTCGTCCGCTCGCGACCGCGAGCCCTCTATCTACAGTGAGCCGAGACAAGTGAAACTCAGCGAGTTCAGACTGGCCGTCACCACCGAGTTCGGTGGCGCATACGGGCGTGTCCTCACCAGCGACCTGGTGCTGCGCGAACTCGGTGGGCGCACGGCGGATGAAGCGCTGGCAGCGGGGGAGTCTCCGCGTAACGTCTGGATGGCGCTCTGCAAGGAATCAGACGTTCCCCGCGACCGCTGGCACGGCGTCGGGGTTCGGCCGCCTGTCCAGTAGCACCCGGATCTTCCTTCGACACGCCGAAGAATATTTCTCGAACACTCGTTCGGTCTGCGATAGGCTCCTACACAAGGGCCCCTCTGGGGCAGTACGTCCACTGTTTTCCTCCCTCTGACTCAATGTCAGAGGTGCCTCATACAGTCGACACTGTTCACGAAAACGCTCCCAGCCTTGTTGAAGCCGAGTTCCGGCCCGACAGCCTATAGGCGCACCGCTATCGCACAGGAAGAGGCAGACATGCCATCAGTAGCAGACCGCGAGAAGTCCCTTGAAACGGCACTCGCCCAGATCGACCGTCAATTCGGCAAGGGTTCAGTCATGCGCCTCGGCAGCGATGAGCGGGCTCCAGTAGCAGTCATCCCCACCGGCTCAATCGCGCTTGACGTCGCGCTCGGCGTTGGCGGCCTTCCGCGTGGCCGCATCGTTGAGATCTACGGTCCTGAGTCATCGGGTAAGACCACACTCACGCTCCACGCGATTGCGAATGCGCAAAAGGCGGGCGGCATCGCGGCATTCATCGACGCGGAGCACGCACTCGACCCCGAGTACGCCAAGAAGCTCGGTGTCGACATCGACGCCTTGCTCGTCTCCCAGCCAGACACCGGTGAGCAGGCGCTCGAGATCGCCGACATGCTCGTGCGCTCGGGCTCCATCGACCTGATCGTGATCGACTCCGTTGCGGCACTGGTGCCGCGCGCCGAGATCGAGGGCGAGATGGGTGACTCCCACGTGGGTCTCCAGGCCCGACTGATGTCACAGGCGCTCCGCAAGCTCACCGGTGGACTCAGCCAGACCAACACCACAATGATCTTCATCAACCAGCTGCGCGAGAAGATCGGTGTCTTCTTCGGAAGCCCCGAGACCACCGCCGGCGGTAAGGCGCTCAAGTTCTACGCGTCGGTTCGACTCGACATCCGCCGGATTGAGACCCTCAAAGACGGAACGGATGCCGTCGGAAACCGTACGCGTGTGAAGGTCGTCAAGAACAAGATGGCGCCGCCGTTCAAGCAGGCCGAGTTCGACATTCTCTACGGCACAGGGATCTCCCGAGAGGGCAGCCTGATCGACTTCGGTGTCGAGCACCTGATCGTCAAAAAGTCGGGTTCCTGGTACACCTACGACGGTGAGCAGCTGGGTCAGGGTAAGGAAAACTCGCGTAACTTCCTGCTGACGAACCCCGACATCGCCAACGAGATCGAGTCGAAGATCAAGGCCAAGCTCGGAGTCGGTGTTGCCAAGGTCGAGGCGGAGGCACCAGCCGCTGCCACAGGTGCCAAGGTCAAGACCACGGCCGACCAGCTCGCTGCCAAGCGCGGCGCCTAGGCCTCCGTTATGGTTTCGTTTCGCGACCCGGGTCGGCCGGACACCCCGGCCGACCCGGCAGGCGGGAACCCCGCCGACAAGCCCGGCGAGAAGATCGCGCCGGTGACCTACCTGCGCGGTGCCGGGCACACGCCCGAGCCTGCACGCACGGGTACCAGGTCCGACGCCGATTCCTGGTTCGGGTCTGATCCCGAGCCGGCTGCGGAACGAACGACGTCCGGGGCGGGTTCGGAGTCCGAACGCGCTCCCGGAACGCGCTCCTCACCGCGCAAGCGGTCCGGCGGTTCAGCGGCCGGGCACCTTCGGGCGGTCGGTCGCGACGGTGCTGTCAGGGGCGGTGCTGCCATGGACAGTGGCGCCGAGCACGACGAGGACGAACCCGTCGAGCAGGTTGCCGACCCCGAAGCCGTCGAGTCGCTTCTCGTACGGAAGCTCGCCCGGAGGTCGCTCAGTGAGGCTGAGGTCCTCGCGTTTGCCGTTCAGGAGGGGCTGACCGCCGCACAGGCGAACACGATCCTCGACCGGCTTCGTGACCTGGGCTATGTCGATGACCGCGCCCTCGCCGAGCAGCTCAAGCACTCGCTGTCCGAACGCAAAGGACAGAGCAAGGCCGTCGTCGCTCGCGCCATGTCCGGTCGCTCGATCGACCGCGACATCATCACCGAGGTGCTCGATGACATCGAGCAGGATGATGAGCTCGGCGTCGCGACCGAACTCGCCCGCAAGCGCGCCTCGCAGATGTCAGGACTCGACAAGCAGACGCTGGAACGCAGGCTGACCGGTTTCCTCGCGCGACGCGGTTACCCCGGCAACATTGTGCGAGAGGCTATCGCGCCAGTGCTGACCGGCCGCTCGTCGTCACCGAGCTCGACGGTACGGTTCCGGTAGTTCGTTCGCCGTCGGTTGGCGCCCGTCCAGCTCGGGCGTGCGCCGACTGGCGCTCCTGCTGGCAACAACCTGCTCGCCGCTGGCACCGTGGGCATCAGGCAGCCAACGCGCCGCCACCACGCAGCCGCGTGCGAACGTAGACTGGGACAACCATGAGTAGCCTGCTTGAAACGCCCACAGTCATCACGCCGTCGACAGCGGCAATCGACGCGACCGGGCGTGCTCGCACGTATGAAGTGCGCACCTACGGCTGCCAGATGAACGTGCACGACTCCGAGCGGTTGAGCGGCTCGCTCGACGCCGCCGGCTACGTTCCCGCCGAGAGCGGGGCCGAGGCGGATGTTGTGGTCATCAACACCTGCGCCGTTCGCGAGAACGCCGACAACAAGCTCTATGGCAACCTCGGTTACCTCGCGAGCGTCAAGCGCCGCCATGAGGGCATGCAGATCGCCGTTGGCGGCTGTCTCGCGCAGAAAGACAAGAACGTCATCCTCGAGAAGGCGCCGTGGGTCGACGTTGTCTTCGGGACGCACAACATGGGCGCACTGCCGAACCTCCTCGAGCGCGCCCGCCACAACGAAGAGGCGCAGATCGAGATCCTCGAAGCGCTCGAGACCTTCCCATCCACGCTGCCGACCAAGCGGGAATCCAGCTACAGCGGCTGGGTGTCCATCTCCGTCGGATGCAACAACACCTGCACCTTCTGCATCGTCCCGTCCCTGCGCGGAAAAGAGAAAGACCGGCGGCCGGGTGAGATCCTCGCGGAGATCCAGGCGCTCGTCGATGACGGTGCTATCGAGGTGACGCTGCTCGGCCAGAACGTGAACTCCTACGGCGTCGAGTTCGGCGACCGCCAGGCGTTCAGCAAGCTGCTGCGCGCCGCCGGGGCCATTGACGGGCTCGAGAGGATTCGTTTCACGAGCCCCCACCCCGCGGCGTTCACCGACGACGTCATCGACGCGATGGCCGAGACGCCGAGCGTCATGCCTCAGCTGCACATGCCGCTGCAGTCCGGTTCCGACCGGATCCTCAAGGCGATGCGCCGGTCGTATCGCAGCGAAAAGTTCCTCGGCATCCTCGACAGGGTCCGGGCCCGAATGCCGCACGCGGCGATTTCGACAGACATCATCGTTGGCTTCCCCGGCGAAACCGAGGAGGACTTCCTCGAGACCCTCCGTGTGGTGGAGGCGGCGAGGTTCGCTACGGCATTCACCTTCCAGTACTCGATCCGTGAGGGGACCCCGGCCGCGACAATGCCGGACCAGGTTCCGAAGGAGGTCGTCCAGGAGCGCTTTGAGCGGTTGACCGCCCTTCAGGACCGCATCTGCCTCGAGGAGAACCAGAAGGTCGTCGGCCGCGAGATCGAGATCCTCGTCGCGGTCGGCGAAGGTCGCAAGGATTCCGCCAGCCACCGGTTGTCCGGCAGGGCCGAGGACTCCCGCCTCGTGCACTTCGAGGTGCCCGAAGGCTCGGCGATCCCGCGCCCGGGAGACATCGTCACCGCCACAGTGACCCAGGCCGCGCCCTTTTACCTCATCGCTGATGCTCCCGCCGGAAGCGAACTCGTGGTGCGAAGGACCTCCGCCGGCGACGCATGGGACCGCGCGCAGGCAGAGTCGTGCGGCGTTCCCGCGCCCGGCGCCTCACCGAGCAGCCCTGGCCGCGTTTCACTGGGACTGCCAACCCTGCGCGTCGGTCCGCCCACGCCCGTCCACGACGCACCGGTTCGTGCCCACGACGCGCCAGCTCAGGTCCAGGGCGGAATGACACCGATTTACGACGCACTGGACGGCGAACGCTGAACCCGCACAGCGACCCGCAGCTCATCGCGGTAGTTGGTCCGACCGGTACCGGAAAGAGCGAGCTCTCGCTCAATATCGCAGAGGCCCTCGCGCGCACGGGCAGTGGCGCTGAGATCGTCAACGCGGATGCCATGCAGCTGTACCGCGGGATGGACATCGGCACGGCCAAGCTGCCTGAAAACGAGCGCAGGGGCATCCCGCACCACATGCTCGACATCCTCGATGTCGACGAAGAAGCTACTGTCGCCAGGTACCAGCCTCTCGCCAGGGCTGCGGTCACCGACATCCTCTCGCGGGGGAAATCCGCGATCCTCGTCGGTGGGTCCGGCCTGTATGTCTCGAGCGTCCTCTACGACTTCCAGTTCCCCGGCTCTGACCCCGCGATTCGGGCTCGACTCGAGCAGGAAGCAGCCACGCTTGGTCCCGGCATCCTGTACCAGCGACTGGCCGCGCTCGACGCGGGCGTTGCGTCGCGGATCGGGCCGCACAACACGCGGCGAATCGTGCGCGCCCTTGAGGTGGCCGAGATCACCGGTTCTCCCGTGGCGGGGATGCTGCCGGACGAGCCGGTGTACTGGCGCGAGTCGCGCATCATCGGGCTGTCGGCGCCGAGGCCGGAACTGACCGCACGCCTCGACCAGCGGGTGCACGGGATGTGGGCTGCCGGGCTGCTGGACGAGGTGGCGGCGCTGCGGGCGGCGGGGCTCGAGGGCGGTGTTACCGCGTCGCGGGCGATCGGATACGCGCAGGCGCTGAAGCAACTCGCGGGCGCGGCCACCGAGACGGAAGCCATTGAAGAAACGCAGCAGCTGACCCGGCGGTACGCCAGGCGGCAGATGAGCTGGTTCAAGCGCTATGCAGACATCGTCTGGCTGGATTACGACGCGCCTGACCTGGTCGAGAAGGCCATGGCATCCGTCACCGGCGCGACGCCCCAGGTTCCGCGCTGACCCTAGACTTGGGCGCATGGGATTCACTCTGCAGTTCACCAAGGGCCACGGCACTGGCAACGATTTCGTGCTCTACACGGACCCTGAGGGCGACCACCCACTGACCACCGCGCAGATTGTCGCGGTGTGCGACCGGCACTTCGGTGTCGGCGCCGACGGCGTCATCCGCGCGGTCAGGTCGCGCAACATCGACGAGGGCGCGGCAGCCCTGGCCGAAGACGACGGCGCAGAGTGGTTCATGGACTACCACAATGCCGACGGATCCATCGCGGAAATGTGCGGCAACGGCATCCGTGTCTACGCACGGTACCTTATCGAGCAGGGTCTTGTTGAGCTGGAGTCGGGTGACACCCTCGCAATCGGAACCCGCGCCGGCGTCCGTGACGTCCAGCGCGCCACGAACGGTTTCCAGGTCGACCTCGGGCGCTGGAAGCTCGAGGGTGGCGAGCCGCTCGTGCGGGCCAAGGAGCTCAAGGTGGCGCGGCCGGGGCTCGGCATCAACGTCGGAAACCCGCACGTCGTCGTCGCTCTCGCAGACGAGGCAGAGCTTGAGTCGGCTGACCTTCACTACATTCCGCTGATCGAACCGGAACCCATCGATGGGGCCAACGTGGAATTCGTTGTGCCCTATGACCCGCTCATCAAGGACGGCGTTGCCCGCATCTCGATGAGGGTTCACGAGCGGGGGAGCGGTGAGACTCTGTCGTGCGGCACCGGCGTCGCAGCCGCGGCTCTCGCGACGCGGCACTGGGCCGGGTCGGCGGCACCGAACGCGTGGCGCGTCGACGTTCCAGGAGGAACGCTCGGTGTGCGGATGTTCGCGACGCAGGACGGCGAGCACGTCGGACTGTCTGGCCCGGCCGACCTCGTCTACACGGGCACTCTCGAGCTCGGCTAGCGTCCGTCCGTCAGTTCATCCGTCAGTTCGCTTCAGCGCGCAGTGCCCGCAGCACGCGGTACCCCTTGCTGATCGTCTCTTTGGTGAACTCGAAATCGTCGCCCATGCTCTCCTGCAGCCAGCGGTGCAGGCTGTCTGAGCCGAGGTTGCGCTGCACGACGAGCCAGGCGTCTGAACCCGGTTCCAGACGCGGTAGCCAGCGCTCAAGCATGGCGTGAAGCTCGGTCTTGCCGACCCGGATGGGCGGGTTCGACCAGATGGTCTGGAACCGGACGTCGTCGGGAACCTGATCGGGCTGCACTGCAGTGATATTGGTGAGCCCGAGCTTCTCCGCGTTCATCCGCAGCAGGTCGAGCGCGCGCTCGTTGACATCGACCGCCCAGACATGAGCGCCTGGCGCCTCGAGGGCGAGTGTCAGGGAGATCGGTCCCCAGCCGCAGCCCAGGTCGAGAAGGTTGCCGGTTTGGGGCGGAGTCGGGGCGTTCGCTAAGAGCACCTGCGTCCCCGGGTCGATCCGGTCAGGGCTGAAAATCCCGTTCGAGGTGGTGAGTTCGTAGTCCTGGCCTGAGAGCCGAACGGAAACCGTGCGGAGCTTGAGTTCGGTTCCGGGTACGCCCGTAAAATAATGATCGCTGGCCATAGGGGAACGTTACCGCAAAGCAACTAGGCTTAACTGATGAGCAAGTCCACCGAATCAACCCCAGAGAACACCGAAACACCCATCGACGACGATGCAGTATCGCGGGTGTTGCGCAACGCTGAGTCCCGCGCGGGCGGCTATTCGCTCTTCGGTTCGAGTCAGGCCGACGCCCTGCAGGACAGGTCCACGACCGGTGAGTCCGGGCACGATGGATTCGACGGCGAGCAGCAGGATCGGGAAGACCGTCAGGCGCTCCGCCGCGTGGCCAACCTGTCGACAGAGCTCGAGGACGTCACCGAGGTCGAGTACCGACAGCTGCGCATCGAGAACGTCGTTCTCATCGGCGTGTACCCGCAGGGCGCGCAGGAGGATGCAGAGAACTCGATCCGCGAGCTCGCTGCCCTCGCTGAAACCGCCGGCGCTGTCGTCCTCGACGGCATGCTGCAGCGCCGCCCGAATCCCGACCCGAGCACCTACCTCGGCAAGGGAAAGGCCGAGGAATTGCGCGGCATCGTCGCCGCGCTCGGCGCGGACACCGTGATCGCCGACACCGAACTCGCGCCAAGCCAGCGGCGTGCGCTCGAGGACGTCGTGAAGGTCAAGGTCATCGACCGTACCGCCGTCATCCTCGACATCTTCAGCCAGCACGCCAAGAGCCGCGAGGGCAAGGCCCAGGTCGAGCTCGCCCAGCTTGAGTACCTCCTGCCGCGACTCCGCGGTTGGGGTGACTCGATGTCCCGCCAGGCCGGTGGCCAGGTGGGTGGTGCCGGCGCCGGAATGGGTTCACGTGGTCCTGGTGAAACCAAGATCGAACTCGACCGACGCCGCATCCACACCCGGATGGCGAAGCTGCGCAAGCAGATCAAGGGCTTCGGGCCGGCCCGCGAGGCCAAGCGGGCCAACCGTAACCGCTTCGAGGTACCAAGCGTCGCTATTGCCGGGTACACCAACGCCGGCAAGTCGAGTCTGCTCAACCGGATCACGAAGGCCGGCGTGCTGGTCGAGAACGCACTCTTTGCAACGCTCGACGCGACGGTTCGGAAGACCCAGACCGAGGACGGCCGGCTCTACACGCTCTCCGACACCGTCGGATTCGTCCGAAACCTCCCGCACCAGCTCGTCGAGGCGTTCCGCTCCACCCTGGAAGAGGTGGCGGAGTCGGATGTCATCGTGCACGTGGTCGACGCATCGCATCCGGACCCTGCATCCCAGATCAGCACTGTCCGCGACGTGATCGGTGATGTCGGCGCCCGCGATATTCCAGAGATCGTGGTCTTCAACAAGAGCGATCTCGTCAGCGAGGACGACCGGCTCGTGCTCCGCGGACTGGAACCCAAGGCGATCTTCGCTTCGGCGCGCACCGGTGAGGGGATCGACGAGATCCTGGCCCGTATCGCGGAGCTGCTGCCGAGTCCGACAGTCCCGCTTCACCTGCTCGTCCCGTACGACCGGGGAGACATCATTTCGATGCTCCACCGCCGCGGAAAGGTCGAGAAGCTGGACTACGAGGAAGACGGCACCGAGGTGCGCGCACTCGCGTCGGAGGAACTCGCCGCACAGGTGTCCGAGTTCGCGATCGCCGAGTAAACGCGAAGCGGCGACGTCACACGTCTGGTCTGTTAACGAACGGATGCCCCGGGTCTGTACCCGGGGCATCCGACCGTTAAGCGGGCGTCAGGCGCCCCACCGTGAGTGGCTACACCGCGCGGAGGACCGCAACGATCTTGCCGAGCACGTCGGCTTCGTCGCCGAGGATCGGTTCGAAGTTCGTATTGCGGGGGAGCAGCCAGGTGTGGCCATCGCGCTGGCGAAACACCTTGACCGTGGCTTCGCCATCGAGCATGGCAGCGACGATGTCGCCGTTCTCGGCGGTCGGCTGCTGACGGACGACAACCCAGTCGCCGTCGCAGATCGCTGCGTCGATCATCGACTCACCCGAGACCTTGAGCATGAACAGCTCGCCCTTGCCCACGAGCTGACGCGGCAGGGGGAAGACCTCTTCGACCTGCTGGTCAGCGGTAATCGGCACCCCGGCAGCGATGCGTCCGACCAGGGGCACCATCGCGGCGTCGCCGACCGGTGTTGAGCTTTCGAAGTCGGCAACGTTCGAGGGGGAGGGCAGGTCGATCAGGATCTCGAGTGCACGGGGCCGATTGGGGTCCCTGCGCAGGTAACCGCTCAGCTCGAGCTGGTTGAGCTGGTGCGTCACGCTTGAGAGTGACGCGAGTCCGACCGCGTCGCCGATTTCGCGCATGCTCGGCGGGTAGCCGCGGCTCTGCACGGAGCGCTGGATCACGTCGAGGATCGCCAGCTGCTTCTCGCTCAGGCTCTTGCGGCGGCGCGTGGTCGGCTTCTCTGCCGGCACGCGCTTGGCCTTCCGTGCCTTTGGAGCGGCAGATGAAACAGCGGCATCCGGCTCGTTCTCAGCCGTGATATTCGCGTCGTCGAGCGTCATGTCACTCCCGTCTGGCGGGCAGCCCCGGCCAATGTCAGTGGTCACTGGTTGAGTCTCAACCATCAATCGAAACTCTATCCGTCCCGAGGGGCCCCAGCAAAGATTTGTTCGAGTGTGTCGGGCAAATTCTGCAAAAAAGTCCGAAGAAGGACTTGAATCTTCGAACAATCGAATATAGATTCGGAATACAGGTTCGTATTCGGCCCTCCCGGCCGAGGGCCGGATACGAATTCTTCGAATCGCCACACAACAGTTCACAGCACGAACCGGAGGCGCACCATGAGCACCGCAGTCATCACCCCCATTCACTCTCTCTCGCGTCCAGCCGCCCGGCGCCCCGAGGCGCCGCGCCCATCGAACCCGCGTACACAGGCCGCCGGAGGCGACGCGTCAGCGATGATCGCACGCCCCACCGGGCGCATCCGACTCACCCGGCGCGGTCGCGTTGTCCTGACCTCGCTCGCCGCTGCTCCGTTCATCGCTCTCGCGGCCTGGCTCGGACTCAACGCCGGCGCCGCAGCGGCGTCGTCGTCCCCGAGCTCGGCCTCGTTCGAGTACGTCACTGTCGAACACGGTGACTCCCTGTGGTCCCTCGCGGGCACGCTGGCTCCCGAGGCCGACCCTCGTGATGTGATCGCCGACGTGATGGCCCTCAACCAGCTCGAAACGTCCACGGTCGTTCCCGGGCAGAACATCGCCATTCCCGAGCGATACACGGCTCCGTAACGCACACCGAAGCGCAAGGCGCGGCGGGTAAACTTCCGGGGTGAGTTCCCTCGATGCCCTGCCCATCCGCGATGATCTTCGTGGCAAGTCCCCGTACGGCGCACCCCAGAAGGTCGTGCCCGTCGCCCTGAACGTCAACGAGAACACGCATCCGATTCCCGAAGACGTGGCCCACGACATCGTGACCGCCCTCGCCCGCGCTGTGCTCGGCGTGAACCGATACCCCGACCGCGAGTTCACCGAACTACGGATCAGCCTCGCCGGTTACCTCGGGCACGGTCTCACTGCCGATCACATCTGGGCCGCGAACGGCTCGAACGAGGTTCTGCAGCAGGTTCTCCAGGCTTTCGGCGGACCTGGCCGCTCGGTGCTCGGGTTCAGCCCGACCTATTCCATGTACCCGCTGCTGGCCGCAGGCACCGGAACCCGGTGGATTGCCGCCGAGCGTGACGCCGACTACGAGATCTCGCCCGAGACCGCCAGCGCCGCCGTTCGCCGCGAACGCCCCGACGTCGTGATTCTCTGTTCTCCGAACAACCCCACCGGGACCCCGCTTGGGCTCGACACCATCGAGGCCGTCTATGACGCGACCGATGGCATCGTGGTCGTGGACGAGGCGTACTTCGAGTTCGCCCCAGAGGGGACTCCCAGCGCGCTGTCCCTTCTCGACGGGCGCGACCGGTTGCTCGTGTCACGAACCATGAGCAAAGCCTTCGCATTTGCCGGCGCACGGGTGGGCTACCTCGCTGCGGCGCCGGCGGTCACGGACGCGCTTCGCCTGGTGCGTCTTCCGTACCACCTCTCCGCACTCACGCAAGCCGCGGCGATTGCTGCCCTTGCACACAGCGGCGAAATGCTCGCCATGGTCGATGACATCAAGAACCAGCGCGACCGCATCAGCGCTGGCCTCGCCGACCTCGGCTACCGCCCGTACCGGAGCCACAGCAACTTCGTGCTGTTCGGAGGCGTTGACGATCCGGCAGCACTGTTCGAGTCACTGCTCGAGCGCGGAGTGCTCATCCGGGATATCGGCCTCGCCAATCAGATGCGGGTTTCGGCGGGTACCGAGGCGGAGACGACCGCGTTCCTCGAAGCCATTGCGGCGGTAAGCTCGAAGTCATGAGCCAGCCGCAGCGCACCGCCCGGATCCAGCGCGAGACGAGCGAATCGAGCATTGACCTCACGATCAACCTCGATGGGACCGGTGTCAGCGATATTCACACCACCGTGCCCTTTTACGATCACCTCCTGACGGCGTTCGCCAAGCACGCACTGGTCGACCTTACGGTCAGGGCCACCGGCGACATCGAGATCGATGTGCACCACACGGTGGAAGACATTGGCATCGCACTCGGGCAGGCCATCAAGCAGGCGCTCGGCACCAAGGAGGGCATTTCGCGCTTTGGCGACGCTCTCGTTCCCCTCGACGAGGCACTCGTCCAGGCCGTCGTCGACATTTCCGGTCGGCCGTACCTCGTGCACTCCGGCGAGCCCGCGGGGTTCGAGTTCCACCTCATCGGTGGTCACTTCACCGGGTCGATGGTGAGGCACGTGTTCGAAGCCATTGCGTTCAACGCCGCACTCACCGTTCACGTCACCGTGCTCGGCGGGCGCGACCCGCACCACATCGCCGAGGCCGAGTTCAAGGCATTCGCGCGGGCGTTCCGGCAGGCGAAGGCTCTCGATCCTCTCGTGACCGGCATCCCATCGACGAAGGGCGCACTGTGACGGGATCGTCACGGCCAAGCGTTGTTGTTCTCGACTACGGGAGCGGCAACGTCCACTCCGCGGTCAAGGCACTTGAAGCGGCGGGCGCCGACGTCGAGCTGACCGGTGACCGACGCAAGGCACTCGAGGCCGACGGTCTTCTCGTGCCCGGTGTTGGAGCGTTCAGCGCGGTCATGGAACAGCTCTCCACCTCGCGCGGGGGTGAAGTGATCGATCGCCGGCTGGCCGGTGGTCGCAAGGTCATGGGCATCTGTGTCGGGATGCAGATTCTGTTCGAGCGCGGTGTTGAACGCGGCGTCGACACAGAGGGCCTCGGAGAGTGGCCGGGCGTCGTGACGGAACTCGACGCGCCCGTTCTCCCGCACATCGGCTGGAACACGGTCGACGCGCCCGAAGACTCCGTCCTCTTCCGCGGCATCCGCGACGAACGCTTCTATTTCGTGCACTCGTACGCCGCGCAGGACTGGAAGCTCGAGGTGATGCCGCCGTTCCACGAGCCGGCACTGACGTGGGCCGAACACGGAACCCGGTTCCTCGCCGCCGTCGAAAACGGACCGCTGAGCGCGACGCAGTTCCACCCGGAGAAGTCCGGCGATGCCGGCATCCGCTTGCTGGCCAACTGGGTCGGCTCTCTCACATCGGACTGACCCTCCGCATTCTTTCGAATGGCACGCTCGTGCCGCACCACACAACCAAGGACAATTCATGAGTGAGTTCAACACGACCCCGAAGCTTGTGCTGCTTCCGGCCGTCGACGTCGCCGGCGGCAAAGCCGTCCGTCTGACCCAGGGGGAGGCGGGCACGGAGACCAGCTACGGCGATCCGGTCGACGCCGCCGCTGACTGGGCGCGCCAGGGCGCCGAGTGGATCCACCTGGTGGACCTCGATGCCGCATTCGGCCGTGGGAACAACGCGGGCGTGATCCGCAAGGTGATCAAGCAGGTCCGCGGTGTGAACGTCGAACTCTCCGGTGGCATCCGCGACGACGCGTCACTCAAGGCAGCTCTCGCGACCGGAGCCAAGCGAATCAACCTCGGTACGGCGGCGCTGGAGAACCCGGAGTGGGCTGCGAACGTCATAGGCCAGTACGGCGAAGCCGTCGCGGTCGGCCTCGATGTCCGCGGAACCACACTCGCGGCACGGGGCTGGACCCGTGAGGGCGGCGACCTGTGGACGGTCATCGACCGGCTCGAGCGGGCCGGCTGCGCCCGCTATGTCGTCACCGACGTGACGAAGGATGGCACCCTCCAGGGGCCCAACGTCGACCTGCTTCGCCAGGTGATGGAGCGGACCAACCGACCGGTCATCGCGTCCGGTGGAGTGTCGAGCCTCGACGACCTCGTTGCCCTGCGCGAACTCGTGCCGCTCGGTCTCGAGGGTGCGATCGTCGGCAAGGCGCTCTACGCGGGTGCATTCACCCTGGCTGAGGCGCTGGATGTCGCATCCGACTAATCCCGCAGACTCGGCCGGGCAGCCCTGGGAGGGCCGCCAGTTCGGCGAGAACGCTTTTGCCGGCGACGATGGGTCTGCGCCACCTCAGCTGATCGACGCGCTCGCGCGATTCGCGGATGGGCGAGCGGGGGAGGATGCCGTCGTCGACGCGTTCCGCTCGTCGCGGCTGCTCATCCCACTGGTGACCCACGCCGGCGACGTCGGAGTGAACGCGCATGGCCAGAAAGTCGACAAGACCCAGGAGCTGTCCATCGTGACCGTCGCCGGTCCCGACGGCCGTAACGTGCTGCCGGTCTTCTCGTCGGTGGCCGCCATGCAGTCCTGGAACACGATCGCGCGACCGGTGCCGGCAGACGGCATCCGCGTTGCCCTCGCAGCGGCGAGTGAGAACACAGACCTCGTCGTGCTCGACCCGACGAGCGACACCGAGTTCGCCATTCGGCGGCCGGCGCTGTGGGCCATCGCGCAGTCGCTGCCGTGGCAGCCCGCGTACGCGAACCCGGATGTGCTCGACGCATTTCTTACGAGCGCGCGCTCCGAACTGGCGGTGCTCGACGTCAGGCTGGAGTCGGGTGACGCACGGGCGCGGCTGGCCGGCCCTGAACTCATCGCCCACCTCGAACTGATCGACGGCCTCACGCGCAGTGAGCTCGACGCCGTGCTCTCCAGGCTCGCCCAGCGGTGGGCGGCGAGCGACGTGATCGCGACGATGGTCGACTCACTCGCGGTGCGGCTCGAAGCGTCCCGCTGATCCGGGCGGAACGCGCGCGCTCGTGCACACTCGAGCGTTGGTGCGCGTTCAACTGTCGCTAATGCATGGTTCCGCTGCGTTTGCCGTTCATCTGTGACAGATGAACGGCGCGGAACGCGCGCGCTGGTGCACACTCGCGCGTTGGTGCGCGTTCAACCGTCCCTGATGCATGGTTCCGGCGCGTTTGCCATGCATCTGTGACAGATGAGCGGCGCGGGCGCGACGCGTAGCGCCTTCGCCCGCGCCTGTGGGGGGAGCGGGATGACCTAGTTGACCGGGCCGGTCCACTTCTCGCCGGGGCCCTTGCCCACGGGGTCGGGAATGACGGATGCCTCACGGAACGCCAGCTGCAGCGAGCGAAGCCCATCACGAAGGCTGCGCGCGTGCATGTCGCTGATCTCGGGGGCTCCCGCGGTGATCAGGCCAGCGAGGGCGTTGATCAGCTTGCGTGCCTCGTCGAGGTCCTGCTGCGACTCAGGGTCGTCGGCGAGGCCACATTTGACCGCCGCCGCGCTCATGAGGTGGACGGCTGTCGTCGTGATGACTTCGACGGCGCCGACGTCTGCGATGTCGCGGGTTGCGTCGGACGCAGCGTCCTCGACGTTGTCGTATGGGGATTCGTTAGTGCTCAATGCCAACCTCTGCTAGACTCTAAGACGGCTCCGGGACTAAAGTTCCGGTACGAAAGAGGAAAATTCCCACCCGCGCTTGACCGCTTCACTAAGGTTACCGGGTTGTTGTACTCCGCCAGACGCATGGTTTCCATGCTGAGGTAGACAGGGTACGAGCCACTGTGATGGATTTTTTTCCGTCATGGTTGTGGTGTGTGACTTCTCCTCTCTCGCTTGATTCAGGCATCCGTCTGTATTGAAAGTCAGAGATTGAGTTAGAGGAGTAACGCATTAGCGATCCCCGTACAAACGACCGTATCCGAGTCCCCGAGGTCCGCCTCGTGGGTCCCGCCGGAGAACAGGTCGGCGTTGTCAAGATTGAGGTAGCACTGCGCCTGGCGCAGGAAGCTGAGCTCGATCTCGTCGAGGTCGCCCCGAACTCCAAGCCTCCGGTCGCGAAGATCATGGATTACGGCAAGTTCAAGTACGAGGCTGCGCAGAAGGCCAAGGAGGCCAGGCGTAACCAGGCGAACACCATCCTCAAAGAGGTTCGGTTCCGTCTCAAGATCGACAAGCACGACTACGAAACAAAGCGCAAGCGCGCTGAGGGCTTCCTCAAGGCTGGTGACAAGGTCAAAGCAATGATCCTGTTCCGCGGTCGTGAGCAGTCACGACCCGACCAGGGTGTTCGCTTGCTCCAAAAATTTGCCGAAGATGTTTCGGAACTGGGCACTGTTGAGTCCACTCCGACCATCGATGGTCGAAACATGGTCATGGTGATCGGCCCTCTGAAAAACAAGTCAGAGGCCAAGGCCGAAGCCAACGCACAACGTGCTGCCAATAAAGCAGCGAAGCAGGAGGAAGACAATGCCTAAGCAGAAGACCCATTCCGGTGCCAAGAAGCGATTCAAGCTCACCGGTTCCGGCAAGATCAAGAAGCAGCAGTCGGGCATGCGCCACAACCTCGAGGTGAAGTCCGGACAGCGTAAGCGTCGCTTGAACACCGACCAGCTCGTCTCGAAGGCTGACACCAAGAACATCAAGAAGCTTCTCGGTCACTAAGACCTGAACCCGTTAGGAATATATACAAATGGCAAGAGTTAAAAGGGCGGTAAACGCTCACAAGAAGCGTCGGAAGATCCTCGAGCGGGCTGAGGGTTACCGCGGTCAGCGTTCGCGCCTGTACCGGAAGGCCAAGGAGCAGGTCACCCACTCCATGGTTTACGCGTACCGTGACCGCCGCCAGAAGAAGGGTGACTTCCGTCGCCTCTGGATCCAGCGGATCAACGCGGCATCGCGTGCCAACGGCCTCACGTACAACCGCCTCATCCAGGGCCTCGGCCTTGCTGGTATCGAGGTTGACCGTCGTATCCTCGCCGAGCTCGCCGTCAACGAGCCCGCTACGTTTGCGGCCCTCGTCGAGAGCGCGAAGAAGGCCCTCCCGGCCGACACCTCGGCTCCGAAGGTTGACGCAGCAGCGTAAGCAGCTTTCTCCTTTCAACGGGCATCCCGCTTCGGCGGGGTGCCCGTTGTTTCGTTGTGCGCGCCTCCCCACCGCGGACGTGCCTGTCCCTAGACTGGGGGAGTGCTTGATAACCCACGTTCCCCGCGCGTCAGAGCGGTAGCAAAACTTGCCAAACGACCGGCCCGTCTCGAAACCGGCCTCTTTCTTCTCGAGGGGCCGCAGGCGGTCTCAGAGGCGCTGACCTTCCGCCCCGGGCTGATCGTCGAACTCTACGCAACACCCACAGCTCTTGAGCGGTACCCCGACATCGCAGCCATGGCTGACGAGCAGACCGACTTCGACGTCGAGTTCGTCTCCGAGGAAGTCCTCGGTGTGATGAGCGACACAGTGACTCCGCAGGGCTTCATCGCCGTTGCGCACCAGTTCCCGACCTCGATGAAGGACATCTTCAACGGCGAGCCCAAGCTCATTGCCATCCTCGAAGAGGTTCGCGACCCCGGAAACCTGGGAACCATCATCCGTGCCGCCGATTCTGCAGGTGCGGATGCCGTCATCCTCACCGGGCGCAGCGTCGACCTGTACAACCCCAAGGTCGTCCGCTCGACGACGGGGTCCCTGTTCCACCTGCCGATCGCGGTCGGCGCCGAACTCCCGAACGTCATCGAGCGGGCGCACAAGGCCGGACTCCGTGTACTCGCCGCCGACGTGAAGGGCACGAGCCTGCTCGACGCCCGCGTCTCGGGCGAACTCGTCCAGCCGACCGCCTGGCTGTTCGGAAACGAGGCGCACGGCCTGACCGATGAGCAGCTTCCGCTCGCGGATGCCGCGATCACGGTTCCGATTTACGGCCACGCCGAGTCGATGAACCTCGCGACCGCGGCGTCGGTGTGTCTCTACGAGTCCGCGTTCGCGCAGCGCAGCGCCGTCTGACCCACCCCGCCCAGAGGCATCCGATACTGTTCGTAATCTTGGTTACGAATCAGTAACGGATGCCTCTCGTCATACGGGCGAAACACCGTGTCCTTTAGTTTGGACGCATGGAACCAACGCTGATACCGAACACGACGAGCATGCCCATAGCGAAACGTGGTGAGCCCCTGGTGGTCGTCGACTCGGTCAACAAACACTACGGCGATCTCCATGTACTCAAGGACATCAACACCACGGTGACCCGCGGTGAGGTCGTCGTCGTGATCGGTCCAAGCGGTTCGGGCAAATCCACCCTGTGCCGGGCGATCAACCGGCTCGAGACCATCGACTCCGGCACGATCACCATCGATGGAAAGAAGCTCCCGGAAGAGGGCGCGGACCTCGCCCGTCTCCGTGCCGATGTCGGCATGGTTTTCCAGTCCTTCAACCTGTTCGCGCACAAGACGGTGCTCGAGAACATCACGCTCGCACCGATCAAGGTGAAGAAGATGTCGAAGAAGGATGCCACTGAGCGCGCGATGACACTGCTCGAGCGCGTCGGGGTGGCAAACCAGGCGCACAAGATGCCGGCACAGCTCTCCGGCGGTCAGCAGCAGCGTGTTGCGATCGCCCGCTCGCTCGCGATGAGCCCCAAACTGATCCTGATGGACGAGCCGACGAGCGCCCTCGACCCCGAAATGATCAACGAGGTTCTCGACGTCATGGTCGGCCTCGCCAAGGAAGGCATGACCATGATCGTGGTCACCCACGAGATGGGCTTCGCCCGCAAGGCGGCCGACCGGGTGCTGTTCATGGCAGAGGGCGAGATCGTTGAGGAAGCCACTCCCGAGACCTTCTTCAGCCACCCGAAGTCTGAACGCGCACAGGACTTCCTGTCCAAGATCCTCGACCACTGACCGCCGCGCGCCCCTGAGCGCGCGGCTCATCACCCTTGGCCGCTTCGGCAGCCGGGAAAACACAGCACATCACAAGGAATGAGAACGAGATGAAGCGCAAAAAGCTATCACTGATCGCCCTCGGCGGAGCCGCGTTGCTCACGCTTTCCGCCTGTGCGGGAGGCGGCGGAGACACCGCAGCCCCCGAACCGGAAGCAGCCCCCACCTTTGAAGCCGGCACAACGATGGCCGAGCTGGCAGAAGATGGCAAGATCACCATCGGCACGAAGTTCGACCAGCCGCTCTTCGGCCTCGTCGGCCCGAGCGGAGAGCCCGTCGGCTTCGACGTCGAGGTCGGCAAGATCATCGCCGCGAAGCTCGGCATCGCCGAAGAGGACATCGAATGGAAGGAAACGGTCTCCGCGAACCGCGAGCCGTACATCCAGAACGGTGAGGTCGACCTCGTCATCGCCACCTACACGATCAACGACAAGCGCAAGGAAGTCATCGACTTCGCCGGGCCGTACTACATGGCCGGGCAGTCGATCCTGACGCTCGCCGACGACAAGTCCATCAAGAGCGAGAAAGACCTCGTCGGTCAGCCCGTCTGCTCGGTGACCGGTTCGACACCCGCGGCGAAGCTGGCTGAAATCGGCGCAACCCCGGTTCTCACCGACACCTACTCCAACTGCCTCGAGCCGCTGCGCTCGGGCCAGGTCGTCGCCGTGTCGACTGACAACGTGATCCTCGCCGGTCTCGCTGCGCAGAACGAGGGCGAGTTCAAGGTGGTCGGAAAGCCGTTCACCGAGGAGCCTTACGGCATCGGGCTTGCCAAGGACGACATCGAGTTCCGCGACTGGATCAACGATGTCCTCGAGGAATCCTACGAAGACGGTTCGTACGAGGAGGCTTGGGACAGCACCGCTGGAACGGTCCTCGAGTACGTTGAGCCTCCTGCGGTAGACCGCTACTAGAAGTTCCACACACGAACGGGGCGGGGCGTGTCCCCGCCCCGTTCGTGAGCGCCACCCCAACAGAAACGGAAGAGGCCACATGGACGTCATCATCGACAACCTGCCTCGGTACCTCTCAGGCTTCGGCATGACGCTGCAACTCCTCGTTGTCGCTGCGATTGCCGCCCTGATCCTCGGAACCATCATCGCGACCATGCGGATCTCACCGGTCCCCTCACTGCGCGGCTTCGGCGCCGTGTACACCGAGTTGATCAGGAACACTCCGCTCACACTCGTCCTCTTCTTCTGCGCGTTCATCCTGCCGTACCTCGGTGTCCGGTTCGATTACGCGACGTTTGCGATGATCGGCCTCAGCGTGTACACCTCGCCGTTCGTGGCCGAAGCCCTGCGCTCCGGAATCAACGGCGTTCCGATCGGCCAGGCCGAGGCCGCACGTAGCCTTGGGCTCGGCTTCAGCCAGACGGTCGGATACGTCGTGTTCCCCCAGGCGTTCCGGATGGTCATCCCGCCGTTGATCAACGTCATCATCGCCCTGACCAAGAACACCTCGGTCGCCGGTGGTTTCTTCGTGGCCGAGCTCTTCACCATCGGTAAAGAACTCGCGAACGACAACGGAAACGCTGTCATCGCGGTGCTCCTGGGCGTCGCGACCTTCTACCTGCTCATAACTATTCCGCTGGGGCTCTTTGCCGGGCGGCTCGAGAAGAAGTGGGTGGTGGCGCGATGAGCGGTTCCGTTCTGTTCGACGCTCCCGGTCCGAAGGCGAGGCGGCTCTCGCTGATTCTCTCCATCGTGGTCGGCATTCTCATCCTCGGTGGCCTGTACTGGATTTACTCGGTTCTGGCAGCACCACGGCCCAGTTCGGGCGGGATTACCCTTCCCGGCATGTTTGATCCAAGCCGGTGGAATATCTTCGCCGACCCTGAGGTCTGGACGTTCATTGGCAAGGGCGTGCTCAACACTCTGCGCGCCGCCGGAGCAGCAGCGGTCCTCGCGCTCGTTCTCGGCGTGATCTTTGCTCTGCTCCGCACAGCGAAGACGGCCTGGATCCGGGTTCCCATCACCATTGTCCTCGAGTTCGTTCGAGGCATGCCCGTTCTCCTGATGATGCTCTTCATCCTGCTCGGCTTCTCCAGCGGGGCGTACCTCGCTGTTGTGCTCGCTCTCGGCCTGTACAACGGCGCCATCATCGGTGAAGCGCTCAGGGCAGGACTTGCCTCCCTGCCGCGCGGGCAGCGCGAGGCCGGGTTGAGTCTCGGAATGCGCGAACTCCAGACCCGGATGCTCATCGAATTCCCGCAGGCATTCCGCCAGATGCTGCCGGTGATCGTCGCCCAGCTGGTCGTGCTGCTCAAGGACACGTCGCTCGGATTCATCGTCGGTTACCCGGAACTTCTCCGCTCGACGATGAACAACCTGGCGAGCTTCTACGGCAACCGCTACCTGTTCTCGCTCTTCGCCGTGACGTTCGTGATCTACCTGATCATGAACCTCGCACTCTCGTGGGTCGCCCGCTGGCTCTCGAAGCGCACTGACTCAGCGCGCCGTGGAGGCCGGGGACGCAGGGGCAGAAAGCCCGTCGACGTGGACCCCGCCATCGCGATCGCTCAGGCATCGGCAGCGGCTCGGCAGTCGGAATCGACGCAGGGCACCAACCCCGGTTGACGGCAGCGGCGCGGCTGATTCGCATCACTCGGTAGACTTGTGGACCGTGTCCGACTCGCAAGTAATAACCGAATCCGCCGTGAACGCGGCAGTCGAATCAGCCCTCGCCGCAATTGCCGCCGCAGCCGATTCCGCAGCCCTCAAGCACGTACGTACCGAGCACACCGGAGAGGCCTCGCCGCTGGCGAAGCTCAACGGTGAGCTGCGCAACGTCGCTCCCGACCAGAAGGCCCCGCTCGGCAAACTCGTCGGCCAGGCACGAGGTCGCGTGAACGCGGCGTTTGCCGCTCGCGAGCAGGAGATCGTCGAAGCCGAGAACGCGGCTCAGCTCGCCGCAGAGGCCGTTGACGTGACCGCGCTGGCCAGCCGCTACACCGCAGGTGCACGGCATCCGCTCACCCTCCTCCAGGACCGCGTGAGCGAGATCTTCACCGGAATGGGCTGGGAGATCGCCGAAGGCCCGGAGGTCGAGAGCGAGTGGTTCAACTTCGACGCGCTCAACTTCGACGCCGACCACCCAGCGCGCGCGATGCAGGACACGTTTTTCATCGACCCGCCCGAGTCACACCTCGTGCTGCGCACCCACACCTCGCCGGTGCAGGTGCGGTCACTGCTCACTCGTGAGCTTCCCGTCTACGTGCTCGCGCCCGGTCGCGTCTACCGCACCGACGAGTTCGACGCGACTCACCTGCCCGTGTTCATGCAGTTCGAGGGCCTCGCCGTCGACAAGGGTCTGACCATGGCGCACCTCAAGGGCACGCTCGACCACTTCGTGAAGTCGATCTTCGGTGATGAGGCGAAGATCCGCCTGCGCCCGAGCTACTTCCCGTTCACCGAGCCGAGCGCCGAGCTCGACTTCTGGCACCCGACGTTCAAGCACGGCCCTCGCTGGATCGAGTGGGGTGGCTGCGGCATGATCAACCCGAACGTGCTCCGCGCGGCCGGGATCGACCCGGACGAATATTCAGGTTTCGCCTTCGGCATGGGAGTCGAGCGTGGCCTGATGCTGCGCAACGACGTCCAGGACATGCGGGAGATGGTTGAGGGCGATATTCGCTTCTCACAGCAGTTTGGAATGGTGGTTTAGCATGCGGGTGCCCCTCAGTTGGCTCGCTGAATACGTCGATCTCGCACCGGGATCGACCACGGAAGACGTGCACGCTGCACTCGTTAAGGTCGGCCTCGAAGAGGAAGACGTTCACACCTTCGACGTGACGGGACCCGTCGTCGTCGGCGAGGTGCTCGAGTTCGTCGAGGAGCCGCAGAAGAACGGCAAGGTCATCCGCTGGTGCCAGGTGCGCGTTGCGCCCGAGGGCGAGCTCGCCGCCGACGGCGGACCCGACGTGCACGGCATCGTCTGTGGCGCGGGTAACTTCTTCGTCGGTGACAAGGTCGTCGTGACCCTGCCCGGCGCGGTTCTCCCCGGCCCGTTCCCGATCACGCCCCGCAAGACCTACGGCCACGTCTCCGACGGCATGATCGCCTCGACACGTGAGCTCGGCCTCGGTGAGGAGCACGACGGCATCCTGCGCCTGTCGACGCTCGGCGTCGACGCTGAGCCAGGTACGGATGCCATCGCGCTGCTCGGTCTGGACGACGCGGCAGTCGAGATCAACGTCACACCCGACCGCGGGTACGCGTTCTCCATTCGCGGCGTTTCCCGCGAGTACGCTCACGCCACCGGTGCCGCATTCCGCGACCCCGCGCAGCGCGAGGACTTCCGGCCGACCGGCACCGACGGCTTCCCGGTCACGATCGCCGACGACGCACCGATTCACGGCAAGCCCGGTGTGCGCGTGTTCGCCACCCGCATCGTTCGGAACGTGGATGCTTCACGCCCGACGCCGCCGTGGATGGTGTCGCGACTGCGGCTTGCGGGCATCCGTTCGATTTCGCTCCTCGTAGACATCACCAACTACGTGATGCTCGAACTCGGCCAGCCGATTCACGGCTACGACCTCGACGCGCTCACCGACGGCATCACCGTGCGGCGCGCGCAGCCGGGGGAGAAGCTTGTGACCCTCGACGGCCAGGAGCGCACGCTCAGCCCTGAGGACCTGCTCATCACCGACGGTTCGGGGCCGATCGGCCTCGCCGGCGTCATGGGTGGCGCGACCACAGAGATGGGCGAGAGCACTCGCAACGTGCTCATCGAGGCGGCGAACTTCGACCCCGTGTCGATCGCGCGCACGGCACGCAGGCACAAGCTGCCGAGCGAAGCGTCCAAGCGCTTCGAGCGCGGTGTCGACCCCGCGATCGCCGTCGCTGCGGCGTCGCGTGTCGCCGAACTCATGGTCGAACTGGCCGGGGGAGAGGCCGACGCAACCGGTTCGATCGTCGGTGAAGCGGCATCCGCAACACCGATCCTGCTGCCTGACGGCTACATCTCCGGTCTCGTGGGTATCGAGTACACCGCCGATGAGATCCGCGACTCGCTGGTCGAGATCGGAGCGACCGTCGAGGACACCGACGGCGGCCTCCGAGTGACGGCTCCGACCTGGCGCCCCGACATCACCGACAAGAGCGACCTCGCCGAAGAAGTGGCGCGTATCGTCGGCTACGACCGGATTCCGTCGGTGCTGCCGGTCGCTCCTCCGGGACGCGGTCTGACCCGTTCGCAGCGGGTGCGACGTAACGTTGCAGACGTTCTCGCGGCCGCCGGTTCGACGGAGATCCTCGCGTTCCCGTTCCTTTCCGCCGCTGACAACGACAAGTTTGGTTCGCCCGTTGAGGGCAGCGTGCCGGCCATCAAGGTCGCGAACGCACTCGACGCCAGTGCGCCGTACCTGCGCACGAGCCTGCTGCCAGGACTGATCTCGGCGGCGAAGCGCAACCTGTCGCGTGGGTTGACCGACGTGTCGATCTTTGAGCTCGGACTGGTCTTCACCCCTGAGCCCGGTGTGCAGTACGGCCAGGCCGCACTGCCGTCTGGAGTCGTGCGTCCGACCGACGAGCAGCTTGCCGAGCTCAATGCCGGAATCCCGCCGCAGCCGCGTCACGTTGCCGTGCTCATCGTCGGAAACGTCGTTGCGAAGCAGCCGGGAGTCGCTGCTGTCCCGTCCGGAATCGCGGATGCTCTCGCCGCCGTTGCGCAGATCGGTCTTGCGACGGGTGCGACCATCGACGTCGTCCAGGGCAGCCACAAGTCGCTTCACCCGGGCCGCACCGCCGAACTTCGGGTTGGCGACCGTGTGGTCGGTTATGCGGGGGAGTTGCTGCCGCAGCTCGCTCTCGATTCCGACCTGCCGCGGGTCGTCGCCGTCGCCGAGGTCGACCTCGACGCGATCCTCGAATCGACGGATGCCGAGATCGCGGCTGGCGTGATCGGCACGCTTCCCGCAGCCACCCAGGACCTCTCTCTCGTTGTGCCGCGCTCGGTACCCGCTGGCGACGTGCTCGCCGCGGTTCGTGAGGGTGCAGGGGAACTGCTGGAAGACATCCGCCTAGTTGACGACTACCGCGGAAAAGGTGTCGCCGACGACGCGAAGAGCCTCACCTTCGCGCTGCGGTTCCGAGCCCGGGATCGCACGCTGACCGCTGCTGAGGCGTCTGAGGCCAAGCTCGCCGGTTCGGCGCTGGCCACCGAGCGCTTCGGCGCTGTGCTGCGGGAGTAAGTAGACCCAGCTTCACCGAGAACACCCGTTCCGGTCGAGATCACCCGGCACGCCGGATGTTCTCGACCGGAACGGGTGTTTTCGCGTTCGCGGCGAAGCGCTATCTGACTTTCTTTATCGGGAAAATCACGAGAGCACCGATGATCGCGGCGACAGCACAGACGGTGAACCACAACCCGTAGTTGCTGCCGGTTGGATCACCGACGTAAACGAGGATGCCGCCAATCAGCGGGGCAATCGTCTGCGGGAGCGCGTTGGCGATGTTGAACACACCGAGGTCCTTCCCTGAGTCATCAGGGTTGGGTAGCACGTCGACAACCAGTGCGAGGTCGACGCCAACGTACATGCCGTAGGCGACTCCCAGAATGGCCTCGAGAATGAAGAACGTACCGACGTCATCCACGAAGATCAGGGCGAACGTGCCGATGGCGAAGAGCGCCGTTGAGCTCCAGACGAACACCTTGCGTCGGCCGATTTTGTCGGAGAGCCAGCCCGCGAAATAGCTCACAGCGACGAGCGCGACGGTGTAGATGAGCACACTGGTCGAGATCACGGCGGGGACATCTTCTTCCTCGACCCCGATGTGGTTGAGCAGGTAGAAGAACCGGAAGGTAGTGAAGCCGAAGCTCGCGAAGGTGATGAGGAATCGTGACCACCAGGCCAGTCCGTAGTCGGGGTACCTCGCCGGGCTGACCCAGAACGTCTCGGCCCAGTCGCGCAACGATGCGCGCGGTGGGTGAACCGGGAGCACCTTGTCTGGCAGGACGAAAGCGAAGATGACCATCACGATGATCGCCAGAACGGATGGACCCACAAACATGATGATCAGCTGGTCAGCGAACCACTCGGCGACGTAGGTGCCACCCAGGATGCCGACGTTCTGCGCGATGCCCAGCGCCGCGGCGATCTTGCCCCGCTGGAACTTGGGCACCTGGTCGGCAATTGTCGCAATGAACGGTGCCAGCGTCATGTTGGCACCCAGCTGAGCGATCGACCAGCCCACAGTCGCGATGAGCAGGCTGGGTGCCAGCGCCATGATGACGAAGGCCAGGGTCATGATGACGGTGCCGCTGACGACCCAGATTCGACGGCGCCCCAGCTTGCTCGTCGTACGGTCGGACAGGCGTCCGAAGATCACGTTGGCAACGGTGGCGAAGAGCGCTCCGAAGCCACCGAGTACGGCTGCCGCTCCGGTTGCGCCGTTCTCGGGGATTGCGCCCGCCGCCACGAGCGACTGGATTTTGATCCCGATTCCGACGATCGCCGGGCCGAGAAGTGCGATGAAGAAGAACAGCTGCGCGAGGAGCAGCCAGAGCACATAGCTTTTCTTGGCTGGCTCCGTCGGTTCAGGTATCCAGTGGTGCTCCCGTACGACCGTTGTTGCCGTCGTCATGCGCGACGGCATGCCCGCTGCGGACCCGCTCGATGTCGACATACCTGCCCCCTTTGGCCGGTTGGGTGGGGAACCGGTCGCTGGAGGACACGGATCCTTGTCTGTGGAAATGTAGCCCGATAGAGTTGCGAATCGCAAGCACGATCTCCGTGCCGATCCGAACCGGCAGCGTTGCCGGTTCGGCCGACGGAAGGGCTCTTTCATGGACGACCTCTCTGACCTCACCCTCGAGGAGAAGGCATCGCTCACCAGCGGAGCGGACTTCTGGAGAACCAAGGCAGTTGACCGAGCTGGCATCCCCTCGGTCATGCTGACCGACGGCCCGCACGGTCTCCGCAAACAGGCCGGTGACACCGATCACCTGGGGTTGGCGGCGAGCGTACCGGCGACCTGCTTTCCGCCGGCGGTGGGGTTGGGCGCGTCCTGGGACGTCGACGCGGCCGAGCGCGTCGGGGAGGCTCTCGGTGTGGAGTCGGCCATTGAGGACGTCGCGGTTCTTCTCGGCCCTGGCATCAACATCAAACGCTCCCCGTTGTGCGGCCGCAACTTTGAGTATTTTTCGGAAGATCCGATAGTTTCCGGCGTGATGGCATCCGCTCTCGTTCGTGGAATCCAGTCGCAGGGTGTCGGTGCTTCGCTCAAACACTTCGCCGCGAATAACCAGGAGACGGATCGGCTTCGTGTGTCGAGTGACGTCGATCCTCGCCCGTTGCGCGAGATTTACCTGCGTGGTTTCGAGCGGGTGGTGCGCGACGTTCAGCCGTGGACCGTCATGTGCTCGTACAACAGGATCAACGGCGTGTACACCTCGGAAGATCCTTGGCTGCTAACGACTGTGTTGCGCGACGAATGGGGCTTCGAAGGACTCGTCGTGTCTGACTGGGGCGCCGTGAACGACAGGGTCGCGGGTGTCGCGGCGGGTCTGGACCTGGAAATGCCGTCGAGTGGCGGTCGAACCGACGCGCAGGTGGTCGATGCGGTGCAGAACGGCTCGCTCCCGGAGGATGCACTTGATCGGGTTGCCCGTCGGGTCGTGAATCTGGTGCGCAAGGCGCAGGCACGTCCGGCCGCGCCCGGTCCGCTGGACGTCGACGCCCACCACGCGCTCGCACGTGAGGTTGCCGGCAGGTGCCTGGTGCTGCTGAAGAATGACGATGAGGTGCTGCCGCTGGCGCGCGACGCCAGGATCGCGGTGATCGGTGAGTTCGCGAGGACGCCCCGGTATCAGGGCGCGGGATCATCGCAGATCAACCCAACCCGTCTCGACAACGCGCTGGATGCGATCCGCGCCGAAGCGACCGCCGACGTGGTGTTCGCTCCCGGTTTCACGCTCGACGGCAGTGGGGACACCGACGCGCTTCGAACGGATGCCGTCGCGGCGGCATCCGAATGCGACGTCGCCGTCGTCTTCCTCGGGGTTCCGGCCGACGAGGAGTCAGAGGGGTTCGACCGCCAGCACATGGAGCTCCCCGCCGATCAGCTGCGCCTCATCGACGCTGTTGCTGCAGTCAATCGAAACACCGTCGTGGTGCTGTCCAACGGCGGAGCGGTCACGCTGCCGTTCGCCGGATCCGTGTCGGCGATTCTGGAGGGATGGCTGCTCGGCCAGGCCGGTGGATCTGCGACGGCTGATGTCTTATTCGGCACCGTCAATCCCTCCGGCAAACTCACCGAGACGATCCCGCTGCGGCTGGAGGACACCCCCTCCTTCGGCAACTTTCCCGGTGAGCACGGGCACGTGCGCTACGGCGAGGGCCTCCTGGTGGGGTATCGGTGGTACGACGACGCACGAGCAGATGTGGCGTTCCCCTTCGGTCATGGTCTGTCGTACACGCGCTTCGAGTACGGCGATGTGTCCGCGACCGTGGGCGCCGACGGCGACATCGTGGTCACCGTGCCGGTGACGAACACCGGGTCGGTGGCCGGTCGGGAAGTCGTTCAGGTTTACACCTCGCTGCCCTCATCGACGGTCCAGCGGCCGCCCCGCGAGCTGAAGGGCTTTGCTGTGGTGTCCCTTGAGCCGGGGGAGACGGCCGAGGCCGTTGTCGTCGTGCGTCGCGACGAGCTGGCCTACTGGGACGTCCGAATCGACCGCTGGGTTGTCGAGCGCGGTTCGTACGGTATCGAGGTCGGCGCCTCGAGCCGCGATATCCGCACAACTACCGCGCTCGAGCTCGACGGCGACGACGTCGTACTCCCGCTCTCGCTCGAGTCGTCGTTCGAGGAGGTGCTGGCACACCCCGTGGCTGGCCCCATGCTGACGGAAGCGCTTGAGTCTCGTCCGGGTGGGGTCCCGCCCGAGCTGGTCCAGTTGCTGGGCAATTTCCCCGTTGGACGACTCGACGGTTTTCCGCTGCCTCGCCGGGACATGGAGGTCATCATCGACGACGCGGCGTCACGAAAAGAGCACCGCGGTTAAGAGTCTGTTTCGGTCTGATTTCCTGGCCGGTTTCGGCCGATTCGCGCCGATAGGTTTGCAGCGCTCCTTGTTGGACCGACAGTTGTACGTCGAGTGAACGGACCGGCGAGGTGCGCAACCCCGTCCCATTCACACAGGAGCAGCTTGCCCAGATCAGCGCGCCCGTGGAGAAGTGTGGCAATAGCCACCGCTCTCTGCCTTGCAGCAACCCCCGTATTCATTTCCCCACCCGCCTTCGCCGTCACAGCGACATCTCCGGTCATCGCCCAGGGCGACGACTGGTCCGTCACCACGGTTCCCGGCGGCTATCAGGTCGATAAAACTCTGTCAGTACCCCTCGAGATCCGGGCGGATGCCGCCACCCTGTGGGCTGACGGAATCGAACTCGGTATCGCGACCGAGTCGCTCGACGGCCTTACGCTCACCGTCACGACGTCGGACCCGATGGTGACCACCGCCTCTGATATCAGCCAGGGCTGGAGCGGGGCTGGCGACCCGACCGTCGACATCCCCGAGAAGCGCTCACGGCTGCGTGCTGTGGAACCACCGGCCCGCGACGTTGCTGTCCTCGCCGATGACCCAGCGGCAGTCGGCCCGTATGCCGTCGCACGCTACGACTACGACCTCGGAGACGAGGCAGTCGAGATCCGGGACTTTGACCGGAAGGGCGAGATGCGTGCGGCTGTGTTCATGCCGACCGGCGCAACGGGCGAGCGCCCGGTCGTCGTGTTCCTTCATGGGCGCCACACCTCCTGTGCCGGCGGGGCCCGTAACCCGCTTGCGTGGCCCTGCAACCCCGACCAGGTCGATGTCGAAAGCTACCTCGGCTACAACGACGCGGCCGCGATCCTCGCCAGCCAGGGTTACGCCGTCGTCTCGATTTCAGCGAACGCCATCAACGCCCTCGACGGCTCCCTCGCGGATGACACCGGTGCGGCAGCCCGCGGACAGCTGGTCCTCGATCACCTCGCGCTCCTGCGCCAGGCGAATGCGGGCGCAGACGTCGGCCTCAGCGCTGCGCTTGCCGGTCAGCTCGACCTCGACAATGTTGGCCTGATGGGCCACTCCCGCGGTGGTGAGGGCGTGATGCGTGCAGCTGTGCTCAACGCAGAACTCGAGCAGCCGTTCGGCATCACCGGTGTGCTGCCCCTTGCCCCGACGGACTACACCCGGATCACCGTTCCCGGCATCCCGACCGCCACGATCCTGCCCTACTGTGACGGCGACGTCGAAGACCAGATGGGCCAGAAGTACATCGACGACTCTCGTCACGCTTATGGCGATGACGTGCTCCGTTCGTCTGTTCTTGTGATGGGAACGAATCACAACTACTTCAACACGGCATGGACCCCGGGTAAGTACCCCGTCGCGACGAGCGATGACTGGGCGATCATGGACAGGAACCAGACCGACCCGACCTGTGGCGCGAGCGCTCCGACCCGGTTGAACGCCGACGAGCAATACGCATTCGGCAACGCGTACATCGCTGCGTTCTTCCGTCTGACCGGCGGTGGTGACGAGCAGTTCCTCCCGATGTTTGACGGTAGCGACGCGAAGCCGCTGTCGGCAGGCCGTGCCGATGTTCGAGTGAGCGCAACTCTCCCCTCGTCGGCGCGTTTCGACATCAACAACTTCACAGCTCCCGACACAACGGTCCGGGTGACGGGTGCGGGCACGTACGCCGTCTGCGAGAGCCTCAGCCCGGTGGATGTTCCTGGCGTGCTTCCGTACTGCATCACCAGGCTTGAGTTCGCCCAGGCGCCGGACTGGAGCACCACCGGTTCGAACGGCAAGGCCAACTCGGTTCCGTCCACGACGGCGATGCACTTCTCGTACACAGAACCAGTTCGAGAATCGGATGCCGCTGGCGAGCTTCGCGTGCGGGTGCCCGGTGGCTCCGTGAATGCCTCCGCGTACGAAAATCTGTCGTTCCGGGTGAGTCCGGATGACACGGTGACTGGTTCGACGGAGGTCACGGTCACGCTTCTCGATGGTTCCGGAGGCTCCGCGTCGGTGACGGCATCCGAATTCGGAGACGCGCTTACCGTGCTTCCCGGCTCGACAAACCCTCTCCGTAAGGCACTGCTGCAGCAGATCGCGGTTCCGGTGGTGGCATTCGACGGGGTCGATCTCGCTGATGTTCGGGAAGTTCGCTTCACCGGTGCACGGGCCGACGGGGGAGTTCTGCTCTCCGACCTCGCCTTCCTGGCCGCACCCGGCGTTGGAAGCGTTGAACTCTCGACCCGTCCGGTCGCGTCGGTGCCGGAGGTGACCGTTGATGAAGGAAATGGCATCGGATCGGTGAGCGTGCCGGTCGTGTTGTCGAAGCCTGCCGAGACCGCGTCGACGATGTACTTCACGGCGCTGGGCTCGGGTGTCGGACGCGTCGGGACAGCGATGCAAAAAGTGGAGTTCTCGCCCGGCGAGATCTGCAAGGCTGTCACGATCACCATCGAGGGCGACAGCGCGGCGAGCACCGCAGCGAGTGCGTCGTACGTCACCAACGTGTCGAACACGCAGGGTGGTGCGACTATTGGCGATGCTTTCGGTGCCATTGTCCTGCGCGAAGACGACGGCGTCGTCGATCGCAACGGTGTCGCTGGGGCGTCTCTGCCAGAGGTGGGTGTGCAGGGCGATGCCTGTGAAGAGGCACTCGCTGAACTCGGGACTCTCGAGGTTTCGCCCGCTGCCGGTCCCGCTGGCACCACAGTCACGGTAACCGGTGACGGGTTCCGTACCGGGGAGACGGTGGACCTGGTGTTCCACTCGGAACCTGTGACAGTTGGCTCGGTTGTCAGCCCTGACGGTTCAGTGTCGTTCGAGGTCGCGATTCCCGCTGGCGCGGAGGTTGGCGCCCACGAGTTCGTGGCCACCGGTTTCGGCTCGGGCTATTCGCAGGCGGCTGCGTTCGAGGTTCTCGATCCGGCAGCGGTTGTTCCGCCGAGCGGTGAAGAGCCGACCGTCGGCGAACCCGGCGCGGCGGTCCCGGTCGTGGACGGTCCCGTGGTCGAGCAACCGACCGACGAGGCGGGTACCTCTGCAGGCACCGACGACGACCTGGCCCACACCGGCGCGTCGGTTCTGAGCTGGGTGACGGTCGCCGTTGTACTCCTCGGACTCGGTGCAGCACTGATGGTCCGCCGCCGCAGGGTCGCCGAGTAGCGGAACGATGAACGCCGGTGCGCCCAGTGGTGCGCACCGGCGTTCTTTCGCGCTCGGGGTACGAGCGGAACACCCCCTGCATCCGGTGGACGAATTCGGCGAAGATGATGGCATGACCGATCGCAGCACCGCGAAGCGCATCAGCACGTACTCCAGGGACGGCCTCACCTTCGACGTGGCCGACAGTGGCCCGCTGGACGGGTCGACCGTCGTGCTGTTGCACGGGTTCCCAGCCAACCGGCACTCGTTCGACGGCGTCGTGCCGATCCTGAACGCGGCTGGGCTCCGGACGCTGGCCCCGGATCAGCGCGGATATTCCGATGGAGCTCGTCCGCGGCGGCGACGGGACTATCGCGCCGTGGAGCTCCAGCGCGATGCGCTCGCGTTGCTGGACGCCGCTGGAGTCGAGCGCGTCCATCTCGTTGGGCACGACTGGGGTGGTGCGATCGCCTGGCAACTGGGAGCGGCGGCGCCGGAGCGGCTCACCGGCCTCACTGTTCTGTCAACACCGCATCCGGCCGCGCTGGTTCGTTCGCTTGTGACATCCGCCCAGTTGTTACGGTCCTTCTACATTCTCGTATTCCAACTGCCCGTTTTGCCCGAGGCTCTGCTGCGCGGACGCCTTGCCGCGCTGCTGCGACGGATGGGGCTGAACCCCTCTGCCGCGGATGAATATGGAAGGTTCATGTCGAAGCGGGGGCGGCTCACCGGAGGGCTCAACTGGTACCGGGGAATGTGGCTACCGGACCGGGACGCACCCCGCGCCCGGGCAGTGACGGTGCCGACCACGTATGTCTGGGGTAACGGCGATCAGGCCCTTGGACGTCGCGCTGCCGAACTCAGCGGGTCGTTCGTGCGGGTCAGGTACCGGTTTCTGGAGGTGGAGGAGAACCACTGGCTGCCCGAGAACGCGCCGGGGGTCGTTGCCCGCCAGATCATCGCCGACGTGTTGCCGTGATCTGATGCGCCCGGGTCGACCTTCGTCGACAACCCCAGCGCGCCACTAGCCTCGGTTGTCGTTCGTTCTTACGATGGATCCGTTGCCGAGGAGGTCTTCTGATGCGCACTGTGACGTATTCGATGGGGGTGTCGCTCGACGGCTATGTCGTGGACCCGGACGGCGACCTCGACTGGGGCGCTCCCGATGACGAAGTTTTCAGCTTCGTCATCGACGAGATCCGCGGGGTGGACGTTCATCTCCTGGGCCGACGGCTCTACGAGACGATGGTGTACTGGGAGACCGCCGATCAGGACTCCTCGCTCGACGCCGCAAGCCTCACGTGGGCGGCACTGTGGAAGACCCTGCCCAAGGTGGTCTTCTCCACCACCTTGACGGAGGTGCAGGGCAATACCCGGCTGGCGTCTGGCGGGCTGGCCGAGGAGATCGAGCGGCTGCGCGCCGAGGGCGATGGCGAGATTGCGATCGGCGGCCCGACTCTCGCCGCGGCCGCAGCCGAGCTGGGCCTGATCGATGAATATCGCGTCAGGATCTCTCCGGTGTTGCTGGGCGGCGGCATCCCGTTCTTCCCGCACGAGGAGAGGCGCGCGGATCTCGAACTCGTCGAGACGCGGACGTTCTCATCGGGAGTTATCTACGCCCGGTATCGCGTGACGCGATAACCGCGGAGGAGGTCAGTCATCGACGGCGGGTGTACTGTCTGCGATCTGGGCAAGTGCGGCGAGGTGGCCTTCGAGAGCGCCGCGTCCGTTGGCGGTCAGTGACACCCAGGTCAGCCGCCGCGAGTCGGTTCTCTCGGGTGAGCTCTCCTTGCGCACCGAGATGAGTCCCGCTTCGCTGAGCACCTTGAGGTTTTTCGACAGGTTGGCATCGTTCAGTTCGAGTGTGTCGCGGATCACGGCAAACTCCAGCTCGGTGGTGCGCCGCATCAACGCGCAGATGCGCAAACGTACCGGCGAATGGATCACGTCGTTGAAGGCTGGGGGAGTAGGTGCCGTCATGCGTCTCTACTGTCCCTGCCAGCAATCTCGCTGCGGAGCGCATCGTCGTAACGGCGGCCGAGCACGACAGTGGCAACGAAGGCAAGCGCGGCCGGCACCAATACCCACCCTTGGGCGAGCCCGCCAAGCTTGATCATCAACCCGCCGATCATCGCCAGCACGAGAACGCTGAACGTGACGATGAGGAGGCGTTTGCTGCGCGGGCCCGCGGGTTGGCTGAGCGAGACGCCGTAGCGCCGGGTGTATGTCGTGGTGAGCACAGGGAGTGCGACAATTCCGAGCACGACGACGGCGCTCGCCGCTGCTGGCGGAAGCGCCTGCGAGGCGACAAACAGGGCCACGATGCCTCCCAGCACCACGTGGTACCACCACGGAGTCACAACCTGTTGCGCGAGCCGCGAACCATCTGCCTCGAGTGCGGAGAGAACATCGCGCGCTTGTGACGGGGAGGGGGTGGGGACTCGTCCAGCTGAGTCACCGCCCGTGAAGTGATTTTCCATGTGGGCAACTCTATAGGTTACTTGCGAACTTGGAAAGGTACTTGTACTTTTCCGCGCTATCCCGTCACAAGGGGCGTGCCATGACGACGCTGTCGTAGGTCTTCCCTGGCCAATGGATGGTGTCGACCGGCGTGAACCCCCACGAACCATAGAGCCGAACGGGGAGTTCTGCTGAGACAGCGGTACCGACGAGAATCACTCGAGGGTGAGCGTGCGGGTCTCGTCCGAATCCTCGTAGCTGACATCGATTGTGACTGTGGTGCGTGTTACCTCGTCTGGCAGTTCGAACTCATGAGTTGTCGGCGCGATATCAGCGGTGCAGACTTCGTTCGGCGACGGCGCAAACGTTACGGCGATCTGATCCGTGCCCTCAGCGGTAAGGGCGGATGCGGCGGGCGGACACGTTGAACTGCCCCAGGTAACGATGGCAAACGTTTCGCCGCGTTCGAGCCAGGTCGCGGCGATTGTGGTGTCCGTTGGGTCGACGTCGAATCCGTCCGGAACTCCCGGTCGCACGTCCTGTGCGACATCGTTCCCTCCGCAACCGGTCAACAAGCACACGGCGAGTAGGGCTCCCAGGCTGGAGCCAGCGCGCGTATTGATCACAAGTTCATTATCGACGGGGCGGCGGGACCGTCCACTGATCGTTACGTCATCGAAGCCGGGCCTGGCGAGCGTGGGCAGCGCCGCCGGTGGGCGTCGGAACTCTAGCGTCCTCCCGCCACGTCCAGAATGCTCCCCGTGGTGTAGCTGGCATCGTCACTGAGCAGCCAAACGATCGCCGCTGCGACTTCCACCGGATCGCCGGGTCGCTGCATCGGGATGGTGTGAGCCAGGTCCTTTGCCCGATCAGGACGACCGTTTCGACCGTGCAACTCCGTGTCGATGACTCCAGGTCGAACGACGTTCACGCGGATGCCTTCAGCGGCAACTTCACGCGCCAGGCCGACGCCGAGAGTGTCGATCGCGCCCTTTGATGCGGCGTAATCCACGTACTCGCCTGGCGCCCCGAGCCGACTCGCCGCTGAAGAGACCAGAACGATGCCTCCACCCGCGCCCCCGCGGAGTGTGGACATCCGTCGCACCGCATGTCCACAAGCAAGCAGAGGCCCCGCCACGTTGACCGCGAGTATTTCTGCGACGCGTGAAGCGGTGAGCTCATCCACTCTCGACTGAGTGGCGGCGATTCCGGCGTTAGCGACGAACGCCGTAACGGTGCCGAGCTTGTCTGCGGCCTCGAAGATCGCCGCTATGTCATTTTCGTCCGCCATGTCTGCGCGGATGGAGGATGCGAGCCCGCCTGCGGTTCGAATCGTCTCGACAACTTTGCCCGCTGCTTGCTCATCACTCTGATAAGTGACGAGCACTGACCAGCCGGCGCGTGCCGCGGCGATCGCGGTGGCGGATCCGATTCCACGGCTCCCGCCAGTAATGACTGCGACGCCGCGTGACCCTGGTTCTGTGTGCATCCCGCAAGTATGCACCGAAGCCGAAGGTCACCCGCCCAGAAACGCTTGCGTCTCCACCAGCGGACAGCAGCTCACCGCCCAGCGCGAGGAGTCGACTGTGCGAAGTAGCAGCGTCAGAGCTTTCCGTAGAAGCGTCCCTGGTCGATGTCTCGTTGAGCGTCGCGGAGCGCCTGAGCGATTTCGGGATCGCTTCCCTGTAGGTCTCTCACCTTGCGATCAATCGAAGCACGACGTGACACTGCGCCCGTCGCTAGTCCGACTATCGCAAGGCCCACGATTGCGACCCACAACATGACGTCCCCAATTTCAGTCACACCGGTTCAACCAAAGTTCCTGAGCAGTACAGCTAGCGCAGCCTAACGGTGCACGTCGTCCGGCGACAAGCATTCATGGGGTTCGCCCAGACTAGGTCTGAATCTCAGAGCGCAATTCCTTCTTCAACTGTTCGCGCCAGCTCGTGCGGGGCGGTCACATGCGCGATGTGATCGTGCCCCTTCAAGATCACGACAGACTGGAGTCCCAGAGCCTCTTGATAGAAGTCAACGCCAGGCCCATAAGGGTGGCGATGTCTGCTGGTTTCGCCCGCAATCAGCGTTGTCGGCACCGTCCAGCCGGCGAGAGATGTGAATTCATGTCTCGTGATCGCGTCTAACTCGGCCCAGGCTGGCGCGGCAAGTTCTCTCAGCCGCGGCCATGCAGGGCCGGACCGCAACGACGCGACGTGCTCTCGGCTGTAGCCGGAGAGATCGACATTGATGATCTCAACGGCGGCATCAAAATCACCAGCGGTAATGGCCGAAGACAGGAGTGAGAGAACGTCGGCGCCAAAGGGGCGAACCACTGGCTCATACAGCACGAGGGAGCGAACATCGGCGCCTCGCCGCACCGCTTCGACCGCGATGAGGCCGCCGAAGCTGTGGCCGATCACGTCGACCGGGCCGTCAAGTGTTGAGAGCCACAGAAGCAAGTCCTCGACCTCCCTCTCGACGCCATAGTCCGGGGCAAGTGGGGCGCTGGGTGTGCGTCCGCGCCGGTTGACTATCAGGGCAGGGCGCCCGGGTGCGATCCGTTCAACGACCGGCATCCATGCAGCAGCGTCTGCCATAACGCCGTGGACGAGAACAATCGGGATGCCGTTTCCTCGTCGAGCAACTGCGGTAAGAACTCCGTGGCCAGAGTCGACAGTCACTTCGGTGAGTTCGTGGAGTGTGTCGGTCTCATTCATCGGTTCTCCTCGTTGGCGTCGTCGGCGAAATTGGCGCTGCGTTTGTTGATGGGCCAACAGCCACAAGGCACGTACTGAGCCGGGCGCCTGGACTCTCATCGCCGCGGCAAGAATGCATACTCTTCCCTCCAGGTCGCAGCCGCCCTGGCAGCGTCTGTAAGAAGGATCTTCATTTCGACCCACGACGTGAGCTCTGCGCTGTAGTCGGCTGCCGGTCTGCGTTGATCCGGAGGCAATGCCTCCAGTGCGAAATGAATTCGAACGACGACCGTGTCCTCGCCGTAGCTTTGGACGCTGAAGGCGAGGTTCGGCTCTGTGAAAGCAAGGGACGGGTCAATGCCGCCGTCCTTGCGTAAAGCGGTGGGCGTTTCAAGCCGATTCGCCACCCGCTCAAACCACTCGGCGATCTCTGTTGCTTCATCGACAACCAAGGAGGGATGCCGAAAGAACCACTTCTGTTCATCGGCGGTAACCTCACCGGCGATGACAAGCCAGTTGTCATCCCAAGCATCTCCCGTCGCCGATGCGAACTCGTAATCCACCGGACGAAGCACGACACGCGGTACGCCAGAAAGGTCCTTGAGTTCCATTTCACGATCATCCCATTGCGCTCGGGACCAGGCGCACGACCCTGTAGCCGCAACGGTCGAGCTGTAACCAGTCCTTGTTCGGCGAAAGGATTGTCCGGACTCGGGCAGGGCCCGATCGCGGACGAACTCGTGACCCGATCAGCACGGTGAGCACTTCGCGCCCCACAGGGCTTTAGTCAAGGAGTAGAACCCGCGGCTGGGGGAGGCCGGCTACTCGCTCGTGAGCTAATTGCCGACGAGAGGGGGGCGAATGGCACTGTTTGGGTTTCCTATGGCAAGAAAGGATTTCTCCATCGGATTCGATGCGCACAACCGCATGTCAGCGATCCATCTGGACCGCTGCAACACAAGGAAATGGAGCCGGACCAATGAGCACATCCCAGGCTGACGACAATCTGATCCCTCAATTCGCCCGACCGGGCGAAGCCACAATTGCCGCCCGACACGTTATCCCGCAGCAGGAATCTCTGCCCGGAACAGCGAAACAAATCGTCGACGACGAAACAATGCTCGACGGAAACTCCCGATTGAATCTCGCCACATTCGTCAGCACCTGGATGGATGACGACGCCAAGCAGGTCTACGAAGCATCCTTCGATAAGAACATGATCGACAAGGACGAGTACCCGCAGACGGCGGCGATCGAGGATAACTGCTGGCACATGATCGCCAACCTGTGGAACGCGCCTGACGCGTCCCAGAGTATTGGCACCTCCACCATCGGATCGTCAGAGGCATGCATGCTCGGGGGTCTCGCCTTCAAACGACGCTGGCAGCAGGCACGGCGCGCAGCGGGTAAAGACACCGCGAAGCCGAATCTCGTCATGTCCTCCGCGGTACAGGTCTGTTGGGAGAAGTTCTGCAACTACTTCGACGTCGAACCCCGATTTGTGCCCATCACCGAGGAGCACAAGACACTCGACGGGCATGACCTTGAAAAATACATCGACGAGAACACCATCGGAGTCGTCGCCATCATGGGTGTCACCTACACCGGTATGTACGAGCCGGTCGCCGAGATCGCCAAGGCGCTCGACGACATTCAGGCCAAAACCGGGCTCGACGTCCCGATCCACGTCGACGGCGCTTCCGGAGCCATGATCGCACCGTTCCTTCAGCCGGACCTCCTCTGGGACTTCCGACTCGAGCGGGTGCACTCGATCAGCACGTCAGGCCACAAATACGGACTGGTCTTCCCAGGTCTGGGCTGGGTGGTGTGGCGCGAGTCAAAGTGGCTCCCAGAGGACCTCATCTTCCAGGTGAGCTATTTGGGTGGCAAGATGCCAACGTTTGCGCTCAACTTCTCGCGCCCCGGCGCCCAGGTTCTCCTGCAGTACTACATGTTCCTCCGGCTCGGGTTCGAAGGATACCGCGCCGTTCAGCAGGCATCGCAAAACGTCGCGAAGTTCCTTTCGGCGGGTATCGCGAAACTGGACGCTTTCGAACTGTGGAATGACGGCAGCGACATCCCGGTCTTCGCGTGGCGATTGAAAGAGGGACATACCTCGAACTGGAATCTCTACCACCTTCAGGACAGGCTGCGCATGAAGGGCTGGCTGGTTCCCGCTTATCCCATGCCAGACGATCTGACCGACCTCGTCGTGCAGCGCATCGTGGTGCGCAACGGGCTCAGCATGGATCTGGCCGAAGAGTTGCTTGAAGGCATCGAAACCGAGACCGCTTACCTCGACGCACTCGAGTCGCCGATGCCCGTTGAGGGCCCGCGTCCCGCGTTCCACCACTAGGAGCCGAACATGTCAACCAACGCGTCTGCACAAACGCCGGATGCCGCGGCCCACGCCGCATCCAACCATCCACTCACCTCACGGAAGGCCGTGACGACCTTCCTCGGCGTCGGCCAGCTCGCAATGCTCACGGTCGTTGTGGTGGCGAGCCTGCGCTCGCTGCCCGCGATGGCGGTCTACGGGCTCGGCAGCGTCACGCTCTACATCATCCCGGCGATCTTCTTCCTCATCCCGACCGCACTGGTGGCAGCGGAGCTCGCGACAGGATGGAAGGGCGGCGTCTTCGTCTGGGTGCGAGAGGCTTTCGGAGATCGGTGGGGGTTCACCGCCGTCTGGCTGCAATGGATCCAGAACGTGGTGTGGTACCCAACACAGATCGCGTTTATCGCGGCGGCCCTCGCATTCGTCTTCTTCGACCCGACGCTGTCCAGCTCAGGTTTGTACACCGCGATCGTGATCCTCGTGCTGTATTGGGGTTCAACACTGATCACCCTGCGCGGTGGAAACCTGTTCGCCAAACTGGGTTCGTGGGGAGGAATCCTCGGCACGCTGCTCCCGGCCGCACTGCTCATCGTGTTCGGGTTCATCTGGTTGGGAACCGGGGAGAAAAGCGAGGTCCCGCTTGACGCGTCGGCGATCATCCCGCCGTTCACCGGTATCGCGTCCATCGTGCTGATCGTGTCGAACATCCTCGCCTACGCCGGCATGGAGGTCAATGCGGTGCACGTGAACCAGATGAAGGACCCCGGGAAGGGATACCCCAAATCGATCCTGCTGGCATCCATCCTGATCCTGCTGGTATTCATCCTTCCGACGCTCGCAATCTCGATCGCGGTACCGGAGAAGGAACTGGGCCTCACCAATGGCATCATGCTGGCCTTCCAGGAGTACTTCGATCACTGGGGAGTGAGCTGGGCGACGGCCATCGTGTCGGCGCTCATCGCTGCCGGTGCGCTGGCGTCGGTGATCACCTGGATCGCCGGCCCGTCGAAGGGCCTCCTCATCGCTGCCCAGTCCGGTCTTCTGCCTCCGGCGCTGCAGAAGCGGAACAAGGCTGGCGTCCAGTCGGGCATCCTGATGCTCCAAGGCACCATCGTCACGATCCTCGCGGCGATCTTCGTTGTCGTACCCAACGTGAGTTCGGCATTCGTCGCGCTCGTAGACATGGCAGCGGCGCTGTACCTGATCATGTACATGCTGATGTTCGCCGCGGCGATCGTCCTTCGGCGTAAACGACCGAACGTCAAGCGCACCTACCGGGTACCGGCGATGAACCTCATCGCCGGGGTGGGATTCGTCGGGTGCCTCCTGGCATTCATCCTGGCGTTCATCCCCCCGTCAGGATTCAACGCTTTCCCTGCTGCGTCGTATCCATGGATCGTCGGGCTGGTCATCGTACTCCTCGGTGCACCCCCACTCGTCTTCTATGCTCTTCGGAAGCCGAAGTGGGATCAGCGGACCGAGGCAGAGAAGGCCGCGAGTGGAGCGCACGAGGAGGATGACAACGATGCTCCCGCGCCACAGGCGGGAGCCACCACCACCTGACGTCATCGAGACCGCTCGAGGAAGGCCCTCGGCGTGCAGAGCTCTCTGCACGCCGAGGGCCTTCTGTGGCTCACAGCGCCGGACTGGGCGCATCTCGCATTGTCAGACCTTCGCATCCTCGTAGCTGTTCTCCTCGGATTATTGCTGAGTCAGCGCAAACGTCACGCCGCTCGTCGCCCCTAGAACGAGTTGCCCATCATTTCGGTACACACAGTGACGACTCCATGACGTGCTCGCCCGAACCTTTCTCGTGCTGCGCCCTTTCAAACCTCATGGGTTTCGAGGCAGTTAGGTTACGAGACACAGGGACTTCGTGACGGTTCCCTCGAAGTGGCGGTTCAGCACAGCTGTCTATAACGGGGCGGCGGGTCCCGGAAGCGGAACCTCGAACGGCGTTCGGTGAGGTCGCCTCGAGCATGTGAAACGATTGAGGGATGACCGGCAGCAGCTCGATGGATCAGTCCCTCGCACACACGCTCCGCATCGGTCCTGAGCAGCACGGCCATGATGCAGCGCTCGCGGCCGCGGGTATCTGGGCCCGCGCTATAGCACGCCGTGATCAACTCCCCGTCACTCCTTCCGCTGATGACAAACTGCCCGGCGTTGAGGGCGCACTGTCACAGGAAGGAGCACAGCTCCTTGTCGCCCGCAACGAGGAGGCGCCGATCGCGTTCGCAATCCTCATCCCACGCGTCGGGGTAGTGGAACTCATTTATCTGGCCGTGGATCCTCAAGCTTGGGGGCAGGGTGTCGCCGGACAGCTGCTCGACTTCATCCGGCGGCGAAGCGAGACAGCCGGGACACCACTCGAACTCTGGGTTATCGCTGACAACGATCGGGCCATCAGCTCCTACGAGCGGGCGGGGTGGACCAGAACGGCGAACGTGGAGGTGCGCAATTCCTCGGGACGACCCGAGCGGCGATACACACTGGGTCACTAGCCGGACTGAGACATTTCCCCCGCGCGGCGGATGCACTTCTCGATCCATAAGCTTTCCCGAATACTCAGTCCTTCCGGAGGTTAGAGCCGGGTTTGCTCATTACGGTCTGGAGTTCCGTCCGTGACCGCGTTGGTCGGCATCCGCAATAGACGGACCTCCACCCAGACTCGCCAGAACCGGTGTCTCAAAAGTGTGGGTCCAACGCCGTTGTCTTTAGCGGCACGGCGACGCTGCGGGTCCCTTAGACAGAACCCTCAGTGCGAAACCCGTCCGACCTTTGCGCTCAAGGTGCCACGAGCGTTACCGCGCCGGCGCCTGTTTGACGCTCAATCATCGGGCACTATTGGCTGAAATCTAACGAAGCTCCATGCAGAGGAGCCGGGGCCTGTCTTCCCAGGACTCGACCGGGATAAAGCCGCGGGTGCGGTAGAGCCTCACTGCATCGTCTCGCCAATCCCAGACGGTTAGCCGGAGAGGACGAGTTTGCTGGTTGAGAACGGCATCGATCAAGGCTGAGCCAACCCTCAGGCCGCGCGCGCTTGGATCGACCCAAACGCGCTTGATCTCGGATGTTGTCATGTTCTGCTGGAGGACGACGACTCCCACCAGCGAACCCAACTCCGCGACGTAGACGACGGCGTTCTCGTACGCGCGCGCAGGATCGTCGACTTCGGCTCGGTACCGATCGGGAAGGCCTGCACCAACGTGGGCTTCGCCCAAATACAAGACTTTCTCGATTTCGGTCTGCCTCAAGTACGCCTCAACGAGGCGACTCACCGCGTCGTTGTCAGGCCCGGTGAGGTCGGCCGGACGGATGTTGATCGAATCCAGTTCGGTTTGCACCGCTTCATTCTCCTATTGAGAACCCGAGATGCCCGGATACCCCGCCCGCTGAAGATGCTCGCAGGGGTGTCATCTCTGCAAGACAGTCAGGTGTTCCGCGAACCTCCTAGGCGGGATCTTCGGTGGGACGCAAGTCGCTGCGAGGGATCACATCGGCGGCTTCGCCCAGAGGCCCGGTATGTTGACTCAGGGAGGCGAAAGCCCGCTCCAATGCGGACTCTCAGAAAGATGACCCAACGTGCCCTGGAATCCTTCGTTGCCCGAGAATCGCATGTATCCGTCGCATCTTGCGGTGTTCGACAACACTGTCGGGCGTCTTTGGCGCGACGGAACACCGGTGGGCTATGTGTCGTTCTCGTTGGAGCAGGCTGTTACGCAGACGGGTGGAGCGCTTTGGTGGCGTAGGTACTCCGATCCGTACGACATTGTCTGGTACTTGGAATGGCTTTACCCCGACACTCCCGAAGAGCGGGTAGATGAGGGGCCGCTCAGCGCACCGACCGCAGAGGATGCGCACCCAGAGAAATGGCCGGTGAGTCCCTGGCGTTTGAACACCGATCCTCGCGCATCAGAAGAGTCCTTCGATAAAGCGCCTGTCATTTTGAGGGTCGAGTTTCTCACCGGCGATGAACGCGACATGGCATGGGAGCGTTACGGGCAGGGCGACGAGTGAAGGCTCAGACAGCCGTCATCCCAGAACGCATCATTTCACGACGCCCTGACGCCGGACCGATAGCTGCAGCCTTCGGCTGCGGGGCGTAGCGAGGAGCGTCAAACTCCAAGCGCAAGCGAACTCGCGTCTCTGCCGCTGGGAGGAAGCCGCCGAGAACCATGCACAATGGGCCCCGCAGGACGGACACCTCCAACGGGTACTCGCGCGGAGGCTGGATGTTCCGCCACTCCCCAGTTGTGACGGTACCCGTTTGGCTGTCCCGACATTCAGCCCGATGACGGGGTCACGCGCACGAGCTCGAGCTCGTCGTCTCCTGTCTCGGAACCCTAGTGTTTGACCCGTGGTCTCATATCCATGGCGGAGCTTCCGAGCGACGTGACCTGGCTTGGGAACGTCGAATCCGGCGGCGGCCCGAGCCGAGCAGAAAGCCAAGGCGGCGTCGATGCGGGGGAGAAGTGTGACGCTGCTCGATGCCTCATCGGCACGCACCCACACCTGCACCGAGGCCCAACGATGAAGGATGGTGCCCGGTTCCGGCTCCTGACGCGTGATGATGAAGATGCTCGGCCACGCCAAAGCACCGATCGGGAGGCCGTCGAGGTCGGGGTTCGCCAGCGTGACGCCGGCTTCGGTCGCCAAAGCCCGACCGATACTGAAAATCGTGCCGACCACGTCGGGGACGACAACGCGATCCGCAGATCGGTCCGAGTCAACTCCCATCGGCTTCTCTCGCTTGACAGTGCACCAGGTGATCATCGCGCCAACGCATCTACGCCGCAAGGAGTGTCGCGCAACGCGAACGTTCGAAGGATCGAAGCCGGGAGGCAGATTAGTAGTAGCGGAGCTCAACCGTGTGCGCCAACGACAAATTCATGCCCACAATTATGACGATGAAGAGAGCCACGAATCCCAACACGATGCTGGAGACGCGCACTCTAGGGGTATGACTCTTGCTCGCGAAAAAGAGCACCAGCACGCACGCGATCAGCCCGACACCGGTTGCGGCAAGGCCGCTTCCCACGACCTCTACTACCGGGCATTGCAGCGGATACGACTCCATACAGGCACCGCCGCCGAGGGGCGGTGCCACCAGAACGAAAGCAACGAACGCGGCTGCTATTCCGACACCGACAAATCCTGGCCAGAAGCGGCGGGGGCTAGCGAGTATCGCCACACCCGATAGTCCCAGCACTCAGTCCGCCGCGCAAGAACCGGGGACCTGCCACATGTCGCACATGCATAGAGGATCCGAGACGTCTCGCTCTGTTTTCTGCATGTCTCGATGCCTGGCACACGTCTCGTATCCCATGGGTTTCGAGACAGTCAGGAACCCTGATCGAGAGGCATTCTGAACAGAATGCCTCTCGATCACAAATCGTCGGAGTCGCGGAGGAGTTGCAGCCGGCTCGCCATGCGGAAAGCGTCAGGGCGACGCGACGCGATGCTGAGAAACGAGCTGAGGCTGTGGGAGGAGACAAATGTGGCGCACACGTCAGCATCCACGAGAATATCGATCAGGTTGATAAATCTCTGTTGCGCCTCTGGATCGGCATCTTCGAAGTTTGGGACGTCGTTGACGACCCATCGAGGGAATGATCGCGCCCATGCGAGATACTCGATCGTGGATGTGGGCGATCCACAGAGCTGGGCGAACGTCGCTCGCAGTTCGCCGGGCCGTGCCGCTAATACCGGAAATTGGCGGCCTCGCACAGCAACGCTCGTTGCCTCCTCCGGACGCGGTTCAGGCGTCGGCGATTCGCGCGCCCAAACGCCGGCCGCGAACCCGGTGGAGTGATCCTCGCGAGTGGTTCGATAGTCGGTGGCACCGCCGAGTTTGTAGACCTCCATGTTGTTCTTGATGAGGTCGATACCCGGTTCGAAGATGTGGTGCCAAATGGGGTTGGGGAGCAGATCGTCGGGGGCATAGTTCGATGTCGCAAGAACTGTGAGCTTGCGGCGGAACACGTGCTCAAGTAGCCGTGTAAGTAGACGGGCATCGCCTGAGTCGTGGACATGCAGCTCGTCAAAGAAAAGCAGTTGATTATTGCCGGTCAGATCGTCGATGGCGCGCTCTACGGCGTCGCGCTCCGAGCGGTGGTCCTCGATGCTCCGATGAAGATCATCGAAGAACCTGTGGAAGTGAACCCGGGTCTTGCGAACAGTCGGGAGGGCGACGAAGAATGCGTCGGCCAGCCAAGACTTACCGCGGCCGGCTGGTCCATGGATGTAGAGGCTCTGCGTCGTTGACCGGCGCAAGTTTCGGCGTTCAATATCGGCGCTGAGGACTGCGAGCCGGTCGACGAGAAGCAATTGTGCAGGGTCGAGAGCGATGCCAGCGCGGATTGCTGCGGCATCCAGCGCAGCGGACAGTCGTTGCCCTTCTTTCACGATCCCAACACTGGCCACAGGTCGAACTCTAGGGGATAAGGAGTGGCGGAAGCGTCCTATCGACTACCCCCCCCAGACCGGACGTTCAACGGACTCGTCTCCGCGTTCGCCCTGCGTGCTCAGACTTCCACGGAGTAGTTGAGCTGCAATTCGTCAGCGGGCACTCCCCGGATTCCCCAGTTCGCACGAGGCGTCTCGGTGATGGTGATCTCAAGGTCGTTGGGGGTGACGCCGACCGCCGCAATATTTTTGATGAGTTCGCGGAGGAAGTCCTTCTTTGTGTCCGTCGAGCGACCCTCGAACATGCTCACCTCGACGATGGTGTAGTCGATCGAACGATCTGTAGGCGTTATGAATTGTTCGGGGTCCAGAGTGATGAAGCGGTGGAATCGCTTCTCGACCGGCAGTTGGAGCGCCGATACCGCCGCTGTGTGGATCGCGTCGGACAGCGAAGAGATGCGAGGGGCAAGCGCCGCTTTATGTCCGTAGACAATGATTTGAGCCATGCTCTAGTTTCGTAGCCCACGCGATACGCGTCGCCCGGGCCTGAATCTGAATCTCGAAAGACGGACGTTCAACGGACTCTTCCCAACAGTTCACTGACACGACGAAGGTTCCAGGCCGCAAGTGGCGCAAGCCCCGCCCATGTGAGATTTCCCGCTCAGGAATCTCCTAAGTGACAACATCGCCGACCGATGATCAATACCATCGCGATACGAGCTACCTCGGATGGCTCGAGAAGCGATCCCTATGTCTCGTATCCCATGGGTCTCAAGACACTCAGGATGCGAGACGCTTGGTTTACGGGTGCATGTCACGCCATTCGTGGTCCAGGAGCGCGTACTGGTAGCCGTCGACCCAGCCCAGCTCGGCATGCCAGGAGTCTTGGACCCCGTGCTGCTCCCGTCGCATGCCGACCTTTTCGAGCACGCGGGCTGAAGCGACGTTGTCGGCATTGCAGCTCGCCATGACGCGCCGTAGTTCGAGCGAGTCGAATGCTGCGGACAGAAGACCACGGGCCAGGTCGGTCCCGAGCCCCCTCCCGGCGAGGTCGAGTTCGAGCATGTAACCCATGACGCCCTGCGTGCGTTCAGGCATCCCGGGCTGGCCCATGCCGTCGATAACGTCGAGGAAGCCCAGACCAGCGATCTCTCCATCGAGCTGGGCAACGCAGGAATAGTCCGTTTCGCTGTCCGGGATCGCCATCCACTCTCGACACCACGCCTCGGGGTCGACGTGGGTGCGCAGCATGAAGTGATTCACGGAAGGGTTGTTCCGCAGTGCGACCAACTGTGGCAGATCGTCGGGTCGCATGTCTCGGAGGAGCAGGGCCCCGCTGCGCGCAGGCCATGGAGAGGTGGGCACTCTTTTATCTTGTCAGAGGAGTGCGGCCGAGGCGCCCGGAAACGACCTCGCCACGAAAGTCGCGCGCATCTCCGCAGTTAGGCGGGGGGTCGGCGTGCTGCTTCGCCGATAGTCCGGGGCAGGAGGGGAATCATCGTCCGTCACGAGATCAGTCAACCATCGCTGCTGCTGCCGTGTATCAGCGGCTGTTCAGGCGGTTTGAATGCCTCGAAACCCATGGGTTTTGAGACAGTCAGGTTATGAGACAGTTCGTTCTTGGCTGTCACCTATAGCTCGCTGGGGTCACGGCTGGCCAGCCGGGCGAGCCTCGTGCTCTGCGGGGCCCGCACCTCGACGTAGATAACGAAGTCGCTTGCCGCGGCGATATCGTCAGCCCAGTCCACGGCATGTGTACGGATGCGACATTAGCGAGCTGCCACTCTTCCGATGCGCCGCTCATCTCGAAGAAATCGCACGGTAGGTGGACTTGGGAGCGTGGTCCCTCTGCACCAGCCAAATCGATAGCGGTTCCTCAGCGAAGCAAATGGGCGAGGACCTGATCGACGATCGTGAGTTGAGTTTCCGCTGTCTCGCGCCACGGCTTCGACTTCAGTTCGAGGCTGTGATTGGCTGCTTCGACGTTAACAAGGCGGGCGGATGTGGTGCCGATTAGGTCAGGGCGCCAAGAGGGGTCGGCCGTACCTCCGATAGCGAGGTGCCGTCCGGGATTTACTCGAGCCAAAGCATCGGCGACGACAGGATCGGTGAGGATCGGTGTAAGCCATACGGCGCGTACATCCTGCTGCGCGAAGTGGGGAAGCGCAAAGGTTCCTAACGACTTTGCGACCACCAATTCGGGTGGTGCGGGTAGTGCCTCCTCCGCGTTGGCCAACGCTGATTCGACAAAGCCCTGCATGTTTTGGCGCGCCGCCTCGTCGATGTCCGCGTGCCAGTCGACGCTCCACACATCCCAGCCGGCTTCAGCGAGAGCCAATATTGGCCAGTAGAGCAAAGGGGCTTGCGCGGTGTATCCGGCGCCCGGGAGTATCAAGGCGACGCGAGTGTCACCGTTGCTGTTGCTGCTTTCACGCCGGATGTTGACCATGGTTCGAGGCTAGTGGTCCCCACCAAACCAGGAGTTCATTTCAACTCGCCCACAGCCGGTCCACCAGCGGCTCTCCGACCCGTCAGAGCTTCCGCAGCTCGTCGCCGCCAAGGGGTCCGCTTTGCTCGCCCAGGAAAGTCCCGCCGGGGTGCCTTCCTGTTTTATATCCCTAGTGATATGAGCCGTCTCACCCGTCGCCTCTCGCGATCAGTACCGATCGCACCGTCTCGTATCCCATGGCTTTTGAGACACGAAGGTTACGAGACACTTCAGGATCGCCGGTTCCCGAGCGACCGGCGTGTTCTGCCCCCGCTGGTACGTGTTGATTCATGGAAGCCCGAAGATGGTTGACCGGCTGAGCCGGGATGTGAGCCTCTATCATTTCAACGGCAACACCTCTACCCTCAAGCGGCACACCGCTACCCACAGCAATAGGCAAGCAGGGGGATTAAACCACCCTCACCGGGAGTTATTTGTGGGTTCGGGTCTAGTTAGGTAGAAGCACGAGGCTCAGCAGGGGGGCAAATTGACGGACGGCATACTTCCAGCGTCGAAGGTCACGTTCAAAAATCTTCAAATGGCGGAGCGCGAGCTCCAAGGCCAGATCGCGCAGGAAAGGAGTGAGCAGCGCAAGCTACGCACCCTGTCGGAGATCGGGCTGGCAGCCGCGGGCGATCGGACGATTGACCAGGTTCTCCAGCGACTTGTTGACTCTTCGGTGGATCTTTTTGGTGCGCGTTACGCTGTTCTCGGTCTGATCCAGCCCGACGGACAAATCGAGCGTCTGGTGCAGAGCGGACTACCCTCCGATGCGGGTTCGCCCCGCGAGCAGCAGCCGCATCCGAATCAACTGCTCAGGGCTGTGATGGAAAGCGGCGGGCCCGTCCGGGTTGGTCACCGAGCTGAAGCCCCGAAGGCTTCCGGATCTAACGCGCGTCCCTCGGGGATGCAGAGCGATCTCGGGGTGCCCATCAGGTTGCGCGGTGAGGAATGGGCAGCTCTTTATGTCGCCCGCAGCCCTGGCGACCCATTCAGCCCTTTTGACGAGGATCTCGCCTCGCAGTTCGCTGCCCTCGCTGGAGCGGCGATTGATAACGCACGACGCTTCGAGGAAGCCGAGCGTCGACAGCGGCTGGGCGCGGTGACATCCGGAATGCGTATTCATTTCTTAGCGTTCGACGAGGATGAGGCCCTCAGGACGGCGATATCGGGACTCCCATCAGTGTTCCCCGCTGCGATAGTCGCTGTCGCTGCGCCCGTGCCGAGTGAGAAACGAATGAGAATCGAAGCTGCCTTGGGTAGACATGCTCAAGCGGTTGAGGGCGAGTGGGAGCTCAGCTCGATTGCAGCCCAGGCAGCACACGAGAAAACGGTCGTTGCATCCGATAAACCCCGCACCGTACTACGGCCGGAAGGGCCGTGGGACATTGTTGGACCGCACATCGCGGCGCCTCTGGCCCTGCCTGGCGGAGCACACTACGCGCTCTGCGCCGCGCGTGAACCGGGCGAGGCGGGCTTTACTCGTTCAGAAAGAGCGACCCTCGCGGACTTCGCCTTCGAAGCAGGGGAAGCGATCACAACAGCAACAGCCGCAGTTGTCCGACACCGCCGAGACATCACAGAAGACCACGACCGAATTGCCCGCGACCTGCATGACAACGTCATACAGCAGCTCTACGCCACCGGGCTCGGGCTACAAATGCTTGCCGCCGAAAACCCGCAGCACGCACCAACAATAGACCGCCACACGACTGAAATAGACACTGCCATTTCCCGCATCAGAGATGTATTTGCTGCAAAGGGCCACGCCGAGTGAGGTCCGACGGGTATGAAGTCCCGCCGCCGGCTCGAAGCGCGCGAGCCACACGCGCCAGCGGGCAGCCAGCCTGTTCTGGGGGCTGAAGGATGAGGGCCAAGTCAAAAGGGTCCAACGTGCTGGATGAGATTGAGTTATTGCGCCCCGAAGCGAAGGCATTGCACCTACTTCGCACAGCTGAGCGCTTGGAGGAGACCGCCAGAACGCTTCACACCACGCGGTGAATACGCCACTCAAGTTGCCGAAGCGCTTTGTTTTTGCTCCGAGAAGGAGAAGAGGACCGCCGTCACGGCCCACTGGTCGTCCGCGAGCAGGACGTTCTACGGACGCTTCCCGGCGTTCACTCCCGCGATGAAGTTACCGGGCGGCCACGTCCCGCAAGCCCCGCCCGTTAAGGATTCCCGCTCGGGCGCGTCTTACGTGACGCCGCCGTCGCCACACGTCTCATATCCCTAGGGAAACGAGACATCTCACGACTCGTGACCCGTGTTTCCGGCGTTCGGCGGAATCTCGAAACCCGTCGAGTCTCATAACTACGTCGCATAACCTTCTGGTTGTATGGCGTTACTCGTCGTTAGTTATGAGACACCGGAAATCGGTCCGGAAGCACATTGCTCGACTGCCGACCAACTGAAGCGGTTGGTGCGGGTGTCGTTTACCAGGCGCCGGGCTTGTAGTCCTTGAGGAAGCATCCGTAAAGGTCTTCGCCGGCCTCGCCACGCACGATCGGGTCGTAGACGCGCGCAGCACCGTCGACGAGGTCGAGCGGAGCGTGGAAGCCCTCCTCCGCGAGGCGGACCTTCGTCGGGTGCGGCCGCTCGTCGGTGATCCAACCGGTGTCGACGGCGGTCATGAGGATGCCGTCGGTCTCAAGCATCTCGCCCGCGCTGGTGCGGGTGAGCATGTTAAGCGCTGCCTTCGCCATGTTCGTGTGCGGATGGCCCGGCCCCTTATAGCGACGGGAGAACTGACCCTCCATCGCGGAGACATTCACCACGTACTTGCGGCGCGCAGGAGACGCAGCCATCGCGGGCCGGAGCCTGCTGATGAGCAGGAACGGCGCCGTGGTGTTGCAGAGCTGCACCTCGAGCATCTCGAGCGGGTCGACGTGCTCAACGTTCTGCACCCAGCTGTTGGTGGTCTGCAGGTCGGGCACGAGCCCACCGGCGTCGATGGCGGTGCCGTCCGCGTGCTTCTGGAGCGACGACGATCCCGGCGCCATGGCCAGGTTCGCAAGGTCAGCCGCGGTCAGTGCGGGTGCGCCCGCTTCGGCCACTGTCCCGGCCAGCGACGCGACCGACAGCAGCGGATGCGCTGAAACGGATGCCTGCAGCGCTTCGGGGTGCTGATCGGCGGTGTGCCCGAACGTCTCCATCTCAGGAAGAGGGCCATCGGGGAGCGGCTGCAGCTCGGCATCCGCCAGCAGCGAATAGGAGCCGGGGGAGCGGCGCACGGTCTGCGCCGCATTGTTGATGAGGATGTCGAGTGGACCCTGCGCTGCGACAGAATCGGCGAGGCTGATCACCTGGGCCGGGTCACGCAGGTCGATGCCGACCACGCGGAGACGGTGCAGCCAATCGGCGGAGTCGGGCAGCGACGCAAAGCGACGGACGGCATCCCGCGGGAACCGCGTCGTGATCGTCGTGTGCGCGCCATCGCGCAGAAGACGAAGGGCGATGTACATGCCGATTTTTGCGCGGCCACCGGTGAGCAGCGCACGCTTGCCTGTCAGGTCGGTGCGGGCGTCGCGCTTGCCGTGGCTGAACCGGGCGCAGTCGGGGCAGAGCTGGTGATAGAACGCGTCGACGAGCGTGTATGGCTGCTTGCAGATGTAGCAGTTGCGCGGCTTCAGCAGTTCTCCGGCGGTGGGCGCCTCAATCGTGGTCGAGAGGGGGATGCCGCGCGTCTCGTCATCGATGCGATCGGATGCCCCGGTCGCGGTGGCCGCGATGACCGCCTTGTCGGCGTTGGCGATGGTGTCGCGCAGTTCACGGCGACGGTTGCGTTTGACGGCTTTGAACATCGCCGCGGTTGCCCGGCGTACGGTGATGTAGTCAGGGTGTTCCTCGTCGAGAGTGTTCATCGAGGCGAGGACTCGGAGCGTTGTCTCGAGTTCAGTGGGGTCAATTCCGGCGCCGGAGATGTCGGATTCACGGATGGCGTCGGTCATTTGGGCAAGTTTACCTGAGGTCATCTGCGAGAACGCCGCGCTCCCGAGTGGAAGGATGGCACTATGAACCCGATCGAGTGGCTGTTTGATGCCCAGCTGGTAATCGGCGACCAGACCATCCTCTGGCGCGAGGTCATCGGCAACCTGTTTGGCATGCTCAGCGCAGTCGGCGGTATGCGCCGCAAGGTGTGGGCGTGGCCGGTCGGTATCGTCGGCAACCTGCTGTTGTTCACGGTGTTCCTCGGCGCGGTCTTCGGGACCCCCAACCCGGTGAATCTGCTCGGCCAGGCTGGCCGCCAGGTCATGTTCATCATCGTTTCCATTTATGGCTGGGTGCAGTGGCGCAACAGCCGCAACTCGGGCGAGCAGACCGCGGTCACCCCGCACTGGGCGTCGAACAAGGTTCGGGTGTTCCTCATCCTCGGCCTGGTCGGCGGAACCCTCGTGCTGACCCCGATCTTCCGCGCGCTCGGCTCGTACGAACCGGTCTGGGCAGACGCCTGGATCTTCATGGGCTCACTCCTCGCCACCTACGGCATGGCCAAGGGCTGGGTCGAGTTCTGGCTGATCTGGGTCGCCGTCGACATCGTCGGCGTTCCGCTCCTGGTCAGCGCCGGGTACTACGCCTCAGCGGTCCTCTACCTCTTCTATGGTGGCTTCACCCTCGTCGGCTTCTTCATCTGGATGCGCGTGCAGAAGAAGAACTCACTGACGATCGAGACGGCGTTCCCCGACCCGACGGTGAAGCGGTAGCGGGCGCTCGCCGAGGCCACGTCGACGCGAGAACACCACTTCCGGTCGAGAGCATCCGGCGGAACTGATGTTCTCGACCGGAGCGGATGCTTTCGGCACGGAGACCACGGCGACCACGGAGACCACGGAGACCACGGCGACCGCGGAGATCGCGAAGGGCACAGCGAGCGCAGATCGCGGGCTTGCCAGCCGAGTAGGGCATGATCGAAGCACAATGACTTCTCTGCTGCTCGACCCGCGCGCCCTTTCGACAACACAGGGCGAGGCGATCGATCCGGATGCCGTCTACGAGGCATTCAGCGACTGGGTCACCGCCACCGGCATCCGTCTGTATCCGGCACAGGACGAAGCGATCATCGAGATCGTCTCCGGGCAGAACCTCATCCTCAGCACCCCAACGGGCACCGGCAAGTCGCTCGTCGCGGTCGGCGCGCACTACGCGGCACTCGTCGCGGGCAAGCGCAGCTTCTACACGGCCCCGATCAAGGCACTCGTGAGCGAGAAGTTCTTCTCCCTCGTCGCGATCTTCGGCGCCGAGAACGTCGGCATGATGACCGGCGACTCCTCGGTCAACGCCGACGCCCCGATCATCTGCTGCACCGCAGAGATCCTCGCCAACCTCGCCCTCCGCCACGGTGAAGACACCGAGGTCGACCAGGTCGTCATGGACGAGTTCCACTTCTACGCTGACCCCGACCGCGGCTGGGCGTGGCAGGTGCCGCTGCTGTCACTGCCGCGCGCCCAGTTCATCCTGCTGTCGGCAACCTTGGGCGACGTCACGGAGATCGCCGAAGACCTCACCCGCCGTACCGGGCGCGAGACCGCCCGCGTCACCGGTGTCGAGCGCCCCGTGCCGCTGCACTTCTATTACGAGACCACGCCGATTCACGAGACCGTCGATGAGCTGCTCACGACGGGCCAGGCCCCGATCTACGTCGTGCACTTCTCGCAGGCCGCCGCGATGGAGCGCGCCCAGTCGATGTCGAGCATGAAGGTCGCGACCAGGGAACAACGGGATGCCATCGCCGAGGCGATCGGCGGCTTCCGGTTCACCACCAGCTTCGGCAAAACCCTCTCCCGGCTGCTTCGTGCCGGCATCGGTGTGCACCACGCGGGCATGCTGCCGAAGTACCGCCGTCTCGTCGAGCAGCTCGCGCAGCAGGGTATGCTGCGCGTGATCTGCGGCACCGACACTCTCGGCGTCGGCATCAACGTTCCCATTCGCACCGTGCTGTTCACCGCGCTGACCAAATACGACGGCGTGAAGATGCGCCAGCTCAAGGCGCGCGAGTTCCACCAGATCGCCGGTCGCGCCGGGCGTGCGGGCTACGACACGGCCGGAACCGTCGTCGTGCAGGCGCCTGAGCACGAAACCGAGAACCTCAACGCCATCAAGAAGGCCGGCGACGACCCGAAGAAGAAGCGCAAGATCATCCGCAAGAAGGCACCGGACGGATTCGTCTCCTGGGGAGAGCCGTCCTTCCAGCGCCTCGTCGCCGCTGAACCGGAGACGCTCACGTCGAGCATGCAGATCACCTCGGCGATGCTCATCAACGTCATCGGCCGCGGGGGAGATGTCTATAAGCACGTCCACGACCTCGTCTTCGACAACCACGAACCGTTCAAACGCCAGCTCGAGCTCGCCCGACGCGCCCTCGGCATCTACCGCACGCTCCGCGACTCGGGCATCGTCGAGCAGTCGGCAGACGGAACGATCCGGCTCACCGTCGACCTGCAGCCCAACTTCGCGCTCAACCAGCCGTTGTCGCCATTCGCGCTCGCCGCATTCGAACTGCTCGACCCCGAAGACCCGAGCTATGCGCTCGACATGATCTCCATCGTCGAGGCGACCCTCGATAACCCGCGTGCCGTGCTCAGCCAGCAGCAGTTCCTCGCCCGGGGCGAGGCTGTCGCCGCGATGAAGTCAGAGGGCATCGAGTACGACGAGCGGATGGAGCTGCTCGAGGAGGTCAGCTACCCGAAGCCGCTCAACGAACTGCTGACGATCACCTTCGAGACCTACAGCGCCTCCCAACCGTGGATCCGCGACTTCGAGCTCAGCCCGAAGTCCGTGGTGCGCGACATGTACGAGCGCGCGATGTCGTTCGGTGAGTTCATCGCGTTCTACAAGCTCGCCCGCAGCGAGGGTGTCGTGCTGCGCTACCTGTCCGACGCGTACCGCGCCGCCCGCCAGACCATCCCCGACGAGGCCAAGAACGAAGACCTGCTCGACCTGATCGAGTGGCTCGGCGAGCTCGTGCGCCAGGTCGACTCGAGCCTGCTCGACGAATGGGAAGAACTCACCCACCCCGACCCGGAGAAGCACGCCGAGCACGCGGGCGAGATTGTTCCGCCAGCACCGCAGCGCCTCAGCTCCAACGTTCGGGCGTTCCGCATCCTCGTGCGGAACGAGCTCTTCCGCCGGGTGCAACTGGCCGCGCTGGAAGACTACGACGCCCTCGGGGAGCTGGACGCGGCATCCGGATTCGACGCCGACCGCTGGGCCAACTCGCTCGACGGTTACTACGAACTGCACGACCAGATCCTCACCGGACCAGACGCGCGCAGCTCGAAGCTCCTCATCCTCGATGAGTCGGGGCCCGTCTGGACCGCCCGGCAAATCTTCGATGACCCGGCCGGCGACCACGACTGGGGGATCAGCGCGACGGTCGACCTCGCTGAGTCCGACGAGCAGGGGTTCGCCGTTGTCACCGTCACCGCGGTGGATTCCCTCTAGGTTCGGTTCGGAGCACGCCGTCGATTGGCGGATGCCGCTCGGAACCCGCTAAAGTCGAGGAATGGCCATCTTCGACAGCAGTGTTTCAGCCCAGGGCTTCGCCCCGAGCGCACTTCGTCGACGCCGTAACACCTCAGAGCGACGATAGGCGACGCTGGGCGAACGGTGCATGGCACGGTTCCGAGAGGCGCCGCCGACCATCCATCGTTCATCACCTCAATAAGGTAGAGCCATGTCCTTCTCTGTAGCCGTAGCCGGAGCATCCGGGTACGCAGGGGGCGAGTTGCTGCGATTGCTCGCGGCCCACCCCGACTTCGACATCCGCACCGTCACCGCGCATTCCAATGCGGGCCAGCCACTGGCATCCGTGCAACCGCACCTGCGGTCGCTCGCGCACCTGACCCTGACCGACACCACCCCGGAGAACCTCGCCGGGCACGATGTTGTCTTCCTCGCCCTGCCGCACGGCAAGTCCGGTGAGGTCACCGCCCAGCTCGACGCCGACACGCTCGTCATCGACTGCGGCGCCGACCACCGCCTCACCAGCGAGGCCGACTGGGCACAGTTCTACGGCGGCGACTACTACGGCGCCTGGCAGTACGGCGTGCCGGAGCTTCAGCTCAGCACCCCGACGGGCTCGATCAAGCAGCGCGACAACCTCGTCGGCGCACGGCGGATCGCGGCCCCCGGCTGCAACGCGAGCACCGTCGCCCTCTCGCTCGTGCCAGGCATCCTCGCCGGAGTGATCGAGGCGACCGACATTGTCTCGGTACTCGCGGTCGGGCCGTCCGGTGCCGGCAAGGCGCTCAAGACCAACCTGCTCGCGAGTGAAATCCTCGGCTCCGCCAACCCATACGCGGTCGGCGGCACCCACCGGCACATCCCCGAGATCGCGCAGAGCCTTCGCACGGCGGGCGCCACCGACGTGAGCGTCTCGTTCACGCCGGTCCTCGTGCCGATGTCGCGCGGCATCCTCGCGACCAGCACCGCCCGCATCGTGCCGGGAACCAGTGCGGATGCCGTCCGTGCGGCCTGGCAGGACGCCTACGGTTCCGAGACCTTTGTGCAGCTCCTGCCGGAGGGGGAGTTCCCCCGGACCGCCGATGTGATCGGCGCGAACACCATGCTGATGGGGCTCGCCGTCGACGAAGCGGCCGGCCGCGTCGTCGTCGTGACCGCCGTTGACAACCTCGCCAAGGGCACCGCTGGTGCCGCCATCCAGTCAGCGAATATCGCGCTGGGACTCGACGAAGCAACTGGGCTTCCTCTGAACGGAGTAGCACCGTGACCGTCACCGCAGCACAGGGATTCGAAGCGTCAGGGATCGCACTCGGCCTCAAGGACTCGGGCGGCAAGGACCTCGCGCTCGTCGTCAACCGCGGACCCCGCCATGCGTCCGCCGCCGTGTTCACGAGCAACCGTGCGCAGGCCAACCCGATCCTCTGGTCGAAGCAGGTCATCGACGACGGAACGGTCAACGCGATCGTGCTCAACTCGGGCGGCGCGAACTGCTTTACCGGCCCCGAGGGCTTTCAGACCACCCACGCCACAGCCGAGGCCGTGGCATCCGCACTCGAGGTCTCAGCCGGCGACGTGCTCGTCTGCTCGACCGGCCTCATCGGCGTGCAGCTCGATCGTGACAAGCTCCTGCCCGGCGTCGCAACGGCTGCAGCCGCGCTCAGCACCGACGGCGGAACCGACGCCGCCGAGGCGATCCTCACCACCGACAGCCACGCGAAGACGGCGGTTGTAGAGGGCGACGGCTGGGTGATCGGCGGAATGGCGAAGGGCGCAGGGATGCTCGCGCCAGGGCTCGCCACCATGCTCGTCGTGCTCACCACCGACGCCGATCTCGCCAGCGACCAGCTCGACCGCGCGCTGCGGGCGGCCACCAGGGTCAGCTTCGACCGCCTCGACTCGGACGGCTGTATGTCGACGAACGACCAGGTCACTCTCCTCGCGTCGGGAGCATCCGGGGTCTCACCCGACGCCGATTCGTTCGCCGCTGCCGTCCGCGAGATCTGCCTCGACCTGGCCCGCCAGCTCCAGGGCGATGCTGAGGGCGCGAGCCACGACATCACCATCGAGGTTAACGGGGCTGTGAGCGAAGACGACGCCGTCGAGGTCGGCCGCTCCGTCGCACGGAACAACCTCTTCAAGGCCGCCGTCTTCGGCAACGACCCCAACTGGGGCCGGGTGCTCGCCGCGATCGGAACCACCCAGGCCGTGTTCGACCCATACGCCGTTGACGTCTCGATGAACGGGGTTCGGGTCTGTCACGCCGGGGCGCCGGACGCCCCGCGCGAGGACGTGGACCTCACCGGACGTGCGGTGTCGGTCGTCATCGATCTCAAAGAGGGCACCGAGTCGGCCACCATCCTGACCAACGACCTCACGCACGACTACGTGCACGAGAACAGCGCGTACTCGAGTTGATGATGACGGATACAGCAGCCACCACAGACGCCATAGCGAAAGCCGCGGTGCTCATTGAAGCGCTGCCGTGGCTCAAGCGCTACCACGGTGCCATTGCCGTCGTGAAGTTCGGCGGGAACGCCATGGTCAGTCCTGAACTCACCCGTGCCTTCGCCGAAGATATGGTCTTCCTCCGCCACGCGGGCCTCAAGCCCGTCGTCGTGCACGGAGGTGGACCGCAGATTTCGGCACGGCTCACCGAGCTCGGCATCGAGAGCGAATTCCGTGGCGGCTACCGGGTGACAACGCCCGAGGCCATGACCGTTGTTCGCGACGTTCTGAACCACGACGTCAACGCGCACCTCGTCGAGCTCATCAACGAGCACGGCAGCTTCTCGATCGGACTGAGCGGCGAAGCGGCGAGCAGCACCGAGTCCGGAGCGGCAACAACGCTCTTCACCGGAGCGCGCCGCGGTGCGGTCGTGAACGGCGAAACCGTCGACCTCGGTCTTGTCGGCGACGTCGTGTCGGTGGCGCCCCAGACCGTGCTCGACGCCATCGACGCCGGACTCATCCCCGTCATCTCGTCGATCGCGCCTGACGGCGACGCGCCGGGCCAGGTGCTCAACGTGAACGCTGACGCCGCGGCATCCGCTCTCGCTGTGGCTCTGAACGCCGACAAGTTCCTCATCCTCACCGATGTCGCAGGCCTCTACAGTGACTGGCCCGATCGTGATTCGCTCGTGTCGGTCATCTCGACCACGGCGCTGCGCGATCTTCTGCCGGCGCTCGAATCGGGAATGATCCCGAAGATGGCCGCGTGTCTCGAGGCTGTCGACGGCGGAGTGCGCAACGCGGCGATCATCGATGGCAGGCTCGAGCACTCGATCCTGCTGGAGGTCTTCACCCAGCAGGGCATCGGAACACAGATCGTAGGGGAGGACTCATGAAGGACTGGCACCTCGTCGCCGCGCACGACATGATGCGCGTCTTCGGCGAACCTCAGGCACTGCTCACCCACGGCTCGGGCTGCACGGTCTGGGACGAAGACGGTAGCGAGTACCTCGACTTCCTCGGCGGGATCGCCGTCAATGCGCTCGGCCACGCCCACCCGGTGCTCGTCGAGGCCATCGCCACCCAGGCGGCAACGCTCATCCACGTGTCGAACTACTTCGTCACGGCACCGCAGCTCGAACTGGCCGCAAGGATCAAGCGGCTGACCGGTGCGGGGGATGCCGGCCGGGTCTATTTTGCGAACTCCGGGGCAGAAGCCAACGAGGCGGCGTTCAAACTCGCGCGGCTCAACAACGGCGACGGCCGCCGCACCCGTATTCTCGCGCTCAACAACTCGTTCCACGGCCGCACGATGGGTGCGCTCGCGCTCACGGGCAAGCCGTCCATCCGTGAGGCGTTTGAGCCGATGGTGCCCGGTGTCACCCACATCGATGCCACGCTCGAGGCGCTCGAGAGCGCGTTCGACGACACCGTCGCCGCGATCATCGTCGAACCGATCCAGGGCGAGGCAGGCGTGCGCGAGCTGCCGGCCGGGTTCCTCGGCCGCGCCCGTGAGCTCGCCACCCGGCACGGCGCGTTGCTGATCGTCGACGAGATCCAGACCGGTGCCGGCCGCACCGGGTCCTGGTTCGCGTTCCAGCGGGAGGGCATCGTTCCGGATGCCGTGACCCTCGCGAAAGGAATCGGCGGGGGAGTGCCGATCGGCGCCCTCGTGACCTTGGGCGCGGCATCCGACCTCTTCACACCGGGCCAGCACGGCTCGACATTCAGCGGCAACCCGCTCGCGACCGCGGCAGCCAACGCCGTGCTCGGCGAGATCGAGACCGCTGGCCTCGTCGATAATGCCCGGGCGCGCGGTGAGCAACTGCGTGACGCGATCACCGGCATTGGCTCACCGCTCATCGGCGGTGTGCGGGGACGCGGACTGCTTCTCGGGATCGAGCTGACCGAACCCGTCGCACCGGCGCTCGTCTCGGCGGCACTTGCCGAGGGCCTCATCATCAACGCGCCGAACCCCCAAACGATCCGGCTCGCGCCTCCACTGATCATCGGCGACGCCGAGCTCGCTGAGTTCGACCGACGCTTCCGTGCGGCACTCGATCGCGTGACAGCGATCGCCGACGGCACACCTTCGCCCACCACAACACCGATTGCAGGCACGACATGACCCGGCACTTCCTCCGCGACGACGATCTCAGCCCCGCTGAGCAAGCCGAGATCCTCGATCTCGCGATCGAGATGAAGCGCGACAGGTTCTCGCGTCGTCCCCTCGAGGGTCCGCAGACCGTTGCGGTGATCTTCGACAAGTCGTCGACCCGCACCCGGGTGTCGTTCGCCGTCGGCATCGCCGACCTCGGTGGATCGCCGCTCATCATCTCCACCGCGTCGAGCCAGCTCGGTGGCAAGGAGACCGCTGCCGACACCGCGCGCGTGCTCGAACGCCAGGTCGCAGCGATCGTCTGGCGCACCTTCGGGCAGGCCGGACTCGAGGAGATGGCAAACGGCACGACGGTTCCCGTCGTCAACGCGTTGAGTGATGAGTTTCACCCGTGCCAGTTGCTCGCCGACCTGCTCACGATCACGGAGCACAAGGGCACCCTCGCGGGGCTCACCCTCACCTTCGTCGGTGACGGTGGCTGCAACATGGCGCACTCCTACCTGCTCGCCGGCGCGACGGCGGGGATGAACGTGCGGATCGCGTCACCGGAGGGGTTCACTCCCGACCCAGCAGTTGTCGCCGACGCCACACGCATCGCAGCGACGACCGGCGGATCGATCGCCCTCTTCGGCGACGCCCGCGAGGCGGCATCCGGTTCCGACGTCCTCATCACCGACACCTGGGTGTCGATGGGCAAGGAAGAGGAGAAGGCGGCACGGGTTGCCGTGCTTAACCCGTTCAGGGTCGACGCCGAGATGATGGCGCTCGCGAAGAGCGACGCCGTATTCATGCACTGCCTCCCGGCTGACCGTGGCTTCGAGGTCACCGCCGATGTCATCGACGGACCGCAGTCGATTATCTGGGACGAAGCAGAAAACCGACTGCACGCCCAGAAGGCGCTGCTCGTCTGGCTGCTCGAACGCGCCTGACCCACAGGCCAGCCCGGACCATCCGGGCACTTTCACTACACTTTTAACCACAAGCAATCAAGGAGAATCTCATGGCGGAACGCGTCGTACTCGCATACTCGGGCGGTCTCGACACCTCGGTCGGCATCGGATGGCTGAAGGATGCGACAGGTAAAGAGGTCGTGGCACTCGCCATCGACGTCGGACAAGAGGGCGAGGACATGGAGGTCATCCGCCAGCGCGCCCTCGACTGTGGCGCCGTTGAGTCGGTTGTCGTCGACGCCCGCGAGGAGTTCGCCAGCGACTACCTGATGCCGGCACTCAAGGCCAACGCGCTGTACCAGAAGCGCTACCCGCTGGTCTCGGCTCTCAGCCGTCCGCTCATCGCGAAGTACCTCGCATCCACCGCCAAGGAGCTCGGCGCCAACAGCGTTGCGCACGGCTGCACCGGCAAGGGCAACGACCAGGTCCGCTTCGAAGCCGCCGTCGCCGCACTCGCGCCAGACCTGACGAGCATCGCTCCGGTCCGTGACCTCGCGCTGACCCGCGACAAGGCCATCGTCTACGCCGAGCAGCACAACCTGCCGATCGCGCAGTCGAAGAAGAGCCCGTACTCGATCGACCAGAACGTCTGGGGTCGCGCCGTTGAGACCGGTTTCCTCGAAGACCCGTGGAACCCGCCGATCGAAGACCTCTACACCTACACGAAGGACCCGGCTCAGGCCGGAGCTCCGACCGAGGTCGTCATCACCTTCGACCAGGGTGTTCCCGTTGCCTACGACGGCAAGTCCATCACGCCGCTCCAGGCCGTCGAGCTCATGAACCGCCTCGCCGGTGACCAGGGCGTCGGCCGGATCGACATCGTCGAAGACCGCCTCATCGGCATCAAGAGCCGTGAGGTTTACGAGTCACCAGCCGGCATCGCGCTCATCACCGCACACGAAGAGCTCGAGAACATGACCATCGAGCGCGACCTCGCGCGCTACAAGCGCACCGTCGAGTCGAAGTGGGCAGAGCTCGTGTACGACGGACTCTGGTTCTCCGGTCTCAAGAAGGCGCTCGACGTCTTCATCGACGAGACCCAGAAGCACGTTTCGGGCGACATCCGCCTCAAGCTGCACGCCGGTTCTGCCGTCGTCACCGGTCGCAGGAGCGACTCGAGCCTCTACGACTTCAACCTCGCCACCTACGACACGGGCGACACGTTCGACCAGTCGATGGCGAAGGGCTTCATCGAGCTGTGGTCGCTGCCGAGCAAGATCTCGGCTCGGCGCGACGCAGGTCAGGAGTAGCGCCGTGTCGGGTGACGACTCCACCAACCGGGCAAGTGAAGCCGGTGCACTCTGGGGCGGACGCTTCGCCAGCGGGCCGTCACCCGAACTGGCTCGCCTGAGCAAGTCGACGCAGTTCGACTGGCAGCTTGCACCATATGACATCGCCGGTTCACGGGCGCACGCCAAGGCACTCGCCGCGGCGGGTTACCTCAGCGACGACGAGCTTGTTGCCATGCTGGATGCCCTCGATCGCCTCGAAGAGGACGCCGCCTCCGGCGCGTTCACTGCTGACGAAGCCGACGAGGACGTGCACTCCGCGCTCGAGCGCGGTCTGATCGACCGCGCCGGTGTTGAACTGGGCGGCAAGCTTCGCGCCGGTCGCAGCCGGAACGACCAGATCGCGACCCTGGTTCGGCTGTACCTGCTGAACCACTCGCGCGTGATCGGGCACCTCGTCATCCAGCTGATCGATGCCATCGCCTCGCAGGCCGAGGCGCACGCCGACGCCCCGATGCCCGGACGCACGCACCTCCAGCACGCTCAGCCGGTGCTGCTCGCGCACCACCTGCTCGCCCACGCCTGGCCGCTCGTGCGTGACCTCGAGCGCCTCGCCGACTGGACCAAGCGGGCCTCGGCGTCGCCGTACGGATCCGGTGCGCTTGCGGGAAGCTCGCTTGGCCTCGATCCGCAGCTCGTGGCATCCGAACTGGGCCTCGACCGCCCGACCGAGAACTCGCTCGACGCGACGGCGAGCCGTGACGTTGTCGCGGAATTCGCCTTCATTGCGTCGCTCATCGGTATCAACCTGTCACGGTTCGCCGAGGACATCATCGTGTGGAACACACGCGAGTTCAACCTCGTCACCCTCGACGATGGCTACTCGACGGGCTCGAGCATCATGCCGCAGAAGAAGAACCCCGACATCGCCGAGCTCGCCCGCGGCAAATCGGGTCGGCTCATCGGCAACCTCACCGGGCTGCTGGCGACGTTCAAGGGACTTCCTCTCGCGTACAACCGCGACATTCAGGAAGACAAGGAGCCGGTCTTCGACACTGTGGAACAGCTCGAGGTCCTGCTGCCCGCCTTCACCGGCATGGTTGCGACGCTGCGTTTCAACACCGAGCGCATGGCCGAGCTTGCCCCGCAGGGCTTCTCGCTCGCGACGGATGTTGCCGAGTGGCTTGTTCGACAGGGCGTCAGCTTCCGCGATGCGCACGAGATCTCGGGTGAGCTCGTGCAGTTCTGCGAGAAGCGCGGACTCGAGCTCCATGAGCCCTCTGACGAGGACCTCGCCGGAATCTCCGAGCACCTCGTGCCGGCGGTTCGGGATGTGCTCACCGTCCAGGGGTCGATTGCGTCACGCAACGGCGTCGGCGGAACCGCTCCCGACCGGGTGGCCGAGCAGCGCCACCAGCTGGTCGAGCGTGTCCGTGTTCTGTCGCAGGCACTCCGCGCCTGAGAATGTTCGACCGCGCGTTCTTCGAGCGCCCGTCCGTTGACGTAGCACCGCACCTTCTGGGTGCGGTGCTTCGTCATACGACGGATGCCGGCACCGTCGGGGTGCGTATCACCGAGGTTGAGGCCTATATCGGCCAGGGAGTCGACCCGGGTTCGCACGCGTTCCGTGGCAAGACGGCTCGGAACGAGAGCATGTTCGGTGAGCCCGGGCACCTGTACTGCTATTTCACCTATGGCATGCACGTGTGCGCCAATGTGGTCTGCTCACCTGAGGGCGAAGCATCCGCGTGTCTGATCCGTGCGGGCGAGATCGTCGAGGGTATCGAGCTGGCGCGGTTCCGGCGGACAACCTCGAAGAGCGACCGCGACCTGGCGCAGGGGCCTGCGCGGCTCGTCGTCGCCCTCGGCATCAGCCTGGCTGAGAACGGGAGCGACCTGTTTGCCCCGCCGTTCTCGCTCGAACCAGCGGCCGAGCCCGCCGCGTACGAGACGGGTCCCCGAACCGGTGTCGCTGGCGGTGCCGACCTGCCCTGGCGGTTCTGGATCCCCGGTGAGTCGAGCGTGTCACCCTACAAGCGGCATCCGAAGGCCTGAGCGCTGGCGCAGGTCGCTGCCAACCGGCAGCGGATCAGCTGAGCGCCAGGTAGAACAGCGCCGCACTCGACGACGCCCAGATCAGGCTCGCGAACGTGCCGATGATGAACCGCTCACGGGCCTCGGGCGCCTCGAGCTCGGTGAACCGGCCGACACCCTTGATCGCAACGATGATGGCGATGGCCTCGGGGAATCCGGCCATGAGTGTGGCCGCAACGGCGAACCGCTCGAGGTACCCGATCGTGCGCCCACCGCGCAGCACCTCGTGCTGGGCGCCGGCTGACGCGCGCGCCGTTCCGCGGCCGGTACGATCGGGCTCGGTGACGAGGATGCCGCCGAACAGTCCGGGGCGGACGAGCCCGCGGGTTGCGAGCTTGAGCACATAGCTCGTGGCGGTGCCGCCCCCGAGCACGGCGATCGCGACGGAAAGCACGCCGAGCGCGATGAGCACGCCGAGCGGAACGACGGGCGACGGGATCGCGAGAAGGATGACGTCGACCGCGAGGATCACGGCGGCGATGATGATCCACCGTGGTCGCTGGCGCCACTGCGCGAGCAAAATCACACCGAGACAGGCCGCGGCGAGCAGGAGGACGAGCACCCAGTAGATGGTGCCGGGAACCGTGCCGACGATCGGGGTCATGCCTCGGTCTCCTCGCTGGGGTTGATGGTGTCGAGTAGCCTAACAAGCGCCTCGGACGCTGACCGTTCGACACGGATTCCCGCGGCCCGTGCACGGAGGCTCGCGGCTCCCGGCGTGATCCCGAGCCTGTCGGCCGACTCCGACTGGGTCAGTCCGCTCGACAGGAGGTCGTACAACTCCCAGCCCCCGTCGGTGCGACGATCCCGCAGGTGCAGCAGCAGCGTCACGAGCGCCTCAACGTCGCTGCCACGAAGAGCGGGGGAGTCCTCGTTCTCTTCACTGGCCAGGGTGAGCGCGAAACGGGTCGGCTGCTTCTTTGCGCGCGTGACGGCATCCCGCGCCGCATAAAAGGCCTCGCCCGTCGCTTCGCGGGTATCGGCGGGGAGCGGCTGGCGGACGGAACCCACCCCGACGCCCACACTCCAGGCGCCGTCACGGGTCAGCGCGAGGACGAGGGAGAGGACGAGCTCGGCATCGTCGACGAGGAGCTGCAACTCATCGCCAGCCGTTCGGTCGGCAGGGAGGAGTAGCCGATCGCCGTACTCGGAGTTGAGAGCGGCAAGCGTGTCAGCGACCTTGTCTGCGGTGTTGCGGCTGTCGACCTGGTCGGCGGTGAGAACGAACATGGCACTCCTCGGGTTTAGCCCATAAGCATAACTCCAATGATATTAGAAAATAACCTAAACCATGTCAAGGGTGAGGTCTCAGCCTCACATCCGCCGCGGCCGGGCACACGTGCGCTGGTATCGTGTGAGTCGTGTCCACGTCACTACTCTCAAGCCAAACGAATGATTCCACCTTCGACGACATCTGGGAGGAACTCGTCTGGCGAGGACTCGTGCACGTGTCGACCGATGCGGGTGAGCTGAAAGAGCTCCTCTCCGGCGCGCCGATCACCTACTACTGCGGGTTCGACCCGACGGCACCGAGCCTGCACCTCGGCAACCTGGTCCAGCTCCTGGTCATGCGCCGCATCCAGCTCGCCGGCCACAAGCCGCTCGGCCTCGTCGGCGGATCGACCGGGCTCATCGGCGACCCACGCCCGACGGCCGAACGCACGCTCAATACCCGCGAGACTGTTGCCGACTGGGTGGAGCGACTGCAGGGCCAGGTCTCCCGGTTCCTGAGTTTCGACGGCGACAATGCCGCACGCATGGTGAACAACCTCGACTGGACGGCGCCGCTCTCCGCCATCGACTTCCTCCGCGACGTCGGCAAGTACTTCCGGGTCGGGACAATGCTCAAGAAGGATGCCGTCAGCGCACGCCTCAACTCCGACGCGGGTATCAGCTACACCGAGTTCAGCTACCAGATCCTGCAGGGCATGGACTTCCTCGAGCTGTTCCGCAGCTACGGCTGTGTGTTGCAGACCGGTGGCAGCGACCAGTGGGGAAACCTCACGAGCGGAACCGACCTCATCCACAAGGCCGAGGGGAAGAGCGCGCACGCCATCGGCACCCCGCTCATCACCAACTCGGACGGCACGAAGTTCGGCAAGAGCGAGGGCAACGCCGTCTGGCTCGACCCCGAGATGACGAGTCCGTACGCGTTCTACCAGTTCTGGGTCAATTCCGACGACGCCGATGTCATCGCGCGGCTCAAGGTGTTCACCTTCCTCACTCGCGAAGAGATCGAGCGACTCGAAGAAGCTGTGGCTTCCGAGCCGTTCCGTCGGGAAGCACAGAAGCGACTCGCGTACGAGGTCACCTCTCTTGTTCACGGTGTCGACGCAACGGATGCCGCGATCGCCGCGTCCGCAGCCCTCTTCGGCCAGGGTGAACTGACGGGTCTCGACGCCGCAACGCTCGCCTCAGCGCTTTCCGAACTCCCGAATGTGACCGCTGCGCTCGGGGTTCCGCTGACCCAGCTCCTCGTCGACACCAAGCTCACCTCGAGCATCGGCGAGGCACGCCGTGCGATTGCGCAGGGTGGCGTGTACCTCAACAACGCCAAGGTCACCGATGAGTCTGCCGTTCTCGATGACACCCTGGCCGGGGGAGTGGCGGTTCTCCGGAGGGGCAAGAAGACTCTCGCTGGCGTGTTTACGGCGTAGTCGAGCGCCCCGGTCGGGGTGTCCGCGGGGGTCGCCCCGGGCGACACGCCCGACCTGCACCGGCGAGTTGCGAGCTGGCCGCACTGAACGTAAAGTACTTACTTGTCACCCCAAAGGTGCGGCTGAGCTTAGCTCGCCGGCCTCATGCGGGACGAACTTCTTCAGACACGAAGACACTCGATTATTCGGGTCGATCGGCGTCTGAGGATGACCCTCCACCAGGGTCCAACTCGATACGAGTCTGAACGAATTTCGGTTCGGGAAGAGCGTGGTCAGGATGGCAAATAACTGGTGCTAGGGTAGAGAAGTTGCCCTGCGGAGCAGCCCGGAAGGGTGAAAAGCGGGAGCATCCGATCCTTGAGAACTCAACAGCGTGCACAATGTCAAATGCCAAATACCCGTTGACTCGACCTTTTCTGGTTGGGTTACGGATTCCTTTGGAAAACATTTAAACAACAAAGCAAGTCAGTAATGATTTGTTCTGTCAGTTTCAAACTCGCGGTTTCTGAACCTATTCCGGTTCGTTACCGCAAACAATGTGCCGGCACCTTCGGGTGCTTGGCAATTAAACATTTACGGAGAGTTTGATCCTGGCTCAGGACGAACGCTGGCGGCGTGCTTAACACATGCAAGTC
>NZ_JCAIUB010000003.1:0-893804 GCF_059445295.1 Mycetocola sp. Y444
TCAAGGATCGGATGCTCCCGCTTTTCACCCTTCCGGGCTGCTCCGCAGGGCAACTTCTCTACCCTAGCACCTTTTCTCAGCAGTTCTGACAGCATCCGAAGTGATTCGGAAGGCCAAAAGCTCGAGAGAGGAGCCAGGAATCCCACTATCAAAATAGCATCCGAAATTCGGAAGATTCTGAGAGTGGGAGGTGGTCCCGCATGAGGCCGGCGAGCTAAGCTCAGCCGCACCTTTGGGGTGACGAGTAGTTACTCTACGTTGGCTTTCGTCACTCCGGCAAATTGCACGTGCACGCCGGGCGTGTCGCCTCCGGTGCTCGTGCAACCATCACGAAACTACTGAGGGGTTCGCCCCGCGGATGTGCCCGGCATCGTCGATTCCCGCACGATCAATTCGGGCTGGAACACGATGTGCTCGCGCGTGAAATCATCCGGCGCCTCCGCCTCCCTCAGGAGAAGGTCGACGGCGGTCGACCCGATGAGGGCGCTCGGTTGCCTCACTGACGTGAGGGGCACCACCGCTGCGACAGCGAAGTCGATGTCGTCGTAGCCGACGATCGCTATGTCGTCCGGTACCGACAGCGTGCCGAGCATGCTGAGCGCCTGAAGGAGGCCCATCGCCACGAGATCGTTTGCGGCAAACAGGCCGTCCGGGCGCTCAGCGACCGACCGCTCCCGTATAGCTTCACCGACTCTCCTGCCCTGGAGGACAGTGAGGGCGTCAGTTTCGATGTACTCGAGAGTGATCCCTTCCGTCTCTGCTGCAGCGTTGCGTGCGCCGGCGAGCCGATCGGCGACCTGGCGCAGGTGAGCGGGACCACCGACGACGGCGATCCGGCGTCGTCCGGTATCAATGAGGTGCCGCACGGCGAGATACCCGCCAGCGACGTCGTCGACGGCAACCGAAGAGAACCGTTCGTCGGCGGTCGGCCTGTCGACCAGAACAGCCGGGATGCCCCTGGTGTGCAGGCTGTCGAGCCTGTCCACACTGTCGCCGACCGGTGAGATGAGGACGCCGTGGACACGCTGCTTCTCGAAGAGGTCGAGGTATGCCGCTTCACGCTCGACGTTTTCGTCGCTATTGCCGAGGAGAACCGTGAGCCCGTCTTCGGCCGCACGGTCTTCGGCGCCTCGGGCAACATCGGTAAAGAACGGGTTCGAGACATCGAGCACGATCAATCCGATGCTCAGGCTGCGACCTGCCCGTAGCTGCCGTGCCGCGTCGTTGCGCACGAAACCCAGCTCATCGATGGCTTTTCGTACCCGCTCGACAGCCTGGGGCGATACCTTGTCCGGCCGATTGAGAACGTTGGAGACAGTCCCGACCGACACTCCAGCACGGGTCGCGACGTCGCGAACGCTCATTCCCATGACAAATCCTCCATATTCAGCAATGCTGCCACGGTAGCGGCAAACCGCTTCTTTGAGACCCTCTGTGTCGTCATACAACGTGGTCGAGTTGAAACAATTCAGTCCCGGGAGGCGTAACGGGCTATACGGGCAACCGCTCCCTCTGGTAGTTTGACGCTCAGGGCTTGAAACGATTCAGGCGTCCGCTAACCGCGGATGGGCCTCAGTAAGGATGAAGAACAATGACGATCGACTCCACGGCACTTGCCACGCTGGAAAAACAGGCCATCGAACTCCCCTCGTGGGCGTTCGGCAACTCCGGCACCCGGTTTAAGGTCTTCGGCACCCCCGGGACCCCGCGCACGATCCAGGAGAAGCTCTCGGACGCCGCGAAGGTGAACGAGCTCACCGGACTCGCTCCCACGGTGGCGCTCCACATCCCCTGGGACAAGGTCGACGACTACGCGGCGCTTCGTGACTACGCGGCCAACCTTAACGTGTCGCTTGGCACCGTGAACTCGAACACCTTCCAGGACGACATCTACAAGTTCGGCTCGCTCACCCACACCGACCCCGCTGTCCGCCAAAAAGCCATCGACCACCACTTCGAATGCATCGACATCATGGCCGAGACGGGCTCTCAGGACCTCAAAATCTGGCTCGCCGACGGCACCAACTACCCGGGCCAGGGTGACATTCGCGGTCGTCAGGACCGGCTCGCCGAATCGCTGCAGAAAATCTACGACCGCCTCGGCGATGACCAGCGTCTCGTGCTCGAGTACAAGTTCTTCGAGCCGGCTTTCTACCACACCGATGTTCCCGACTGGGGAACCAGCTACGCCCAGGTCAGCGCCCTCGGCGACAAGGCCCTGGTCTGCCTCGACACCGGTCACCACGCCCCAGGCACCAACATCGAGTTCATCGTCGCCCAGCTGCTTCGCCTCGGCAAACTCGGCTCGTTCGACTTCAACTCGCGCTTCTACGCAGACGACGACCTCATCGTCGGTGCGGCCGACCCGTTCCAGCTGTTCCGGATCCTCTACGAGGTCGTCCGGGGTGGCGGGCTCGACGACGACTCACCCGTCGCGTTCATGCTCGACCAGTGCCACAACGTCGAGGACAAGATCCCCGGCCAGATCCGCAGCGTCCTCAACGTTCAGGAGATGACCGCGCGGGCGCTGCTCGTCGACCGCGACGCCTTGCGTGCCGCCCAGAACGCGGGCGACGTACTCGGCGCGAATGGCATCCTCATGGACGCCTTCTATACGGATGTTCGTGGCGACCTGGCCGCGTGGCGCGAGTCCCGCGGTCTTCCGGCCGACCCGATGGCGGCATACGCGGCATCCGGTTACCAGGAGCAGATCGCCGCCGAGCGTGTCGGTGGCCAGCAGGCGGGCTGGGGGGCGTAAGCGTCCGGCGCCTGTTCGCGACGGGCCCAGGTACGGGGCCTCACTACCCGACCCGATCGAGAAACTGAAGTACGCGCCCGCTGAGAAGCTCCGCGGAATCGGGTTCATAGGACGGAAGGCTGGAGTCCGCGAACAGGTGCGCGTCGCCCGGATAGATAAAGAGTTCACCGTCGTCTGCCTGCTCGATGAGCGTGCGTGCCGCGTCAATGTCGCCGGAGTCCACGAACTCGGGATCCCCCTCCGTCGCGTGGATCTGCACGGGGAGCGCAGCCGGCCAGAAATCGCCGAACTCGGTGACGGGCAGACAAGCGGAGAAGAACAGTGCACCGCGCCCACCGGGTCGCGACTGGGCGAGAAGCTGGGCCGGCATCACCCCGAGGGAGAAACCCGCGTAGACGAGGTCGCTCGGCAGGTCAGCGGCCGCCGCGCTCCCCCGTCGCAGAATCTGAGTGAAGCCGATCTCGCGGGCATGGTTCACGCCCTCCTCGAGGGTTTCAAAGGTCCGCCCGTCGAACAAATCGGGGAGGTGAACCTCGTTACCGGCCTGCCGAAGCAGTTCGGCAAACTCCTGGATGCCCTGGGTCAGGCCTTGCGCGTGATGGAACAGCAGAACCTCGGCCATAAGAAACCCTTTCGTCCGGTTACGCACGCGGTTGGCGTGCCGTCATGGATATCAACCTGCTCGAACCACCGCCAGAGTCAGATGCCCCCGTACCTGCGCCTGGTGAGCCCGTTGAGGAGAGAAGCAAACACGAGCACGAGACCGAGCGCGAGCAGTTGCACCTGCACACCGTCGTTCCCCGGGAACGCGAGCAGGATTCCGGCGTTAAGCCACACGATGAGGACCGTTGCGAGAACGACTCCGGAAACCCGTCCGATGCCGCCGGTGATCGCGACCCCGCCGAGGACGGCGATCGTGATCGCAGGCAGCGCCATACCGTTGCCGCTGGTACCGGCATCCGGACGCGCCGACGCAAACTGCGCGACGGTGACGATCCCGACGAGTCCGGAGATCACCCCCGAGAGCACATACACGGCGAAGCGGTTCGGGCGGACGTTGATGCCAGCCCACGATGCCGCCGTGTCGTTGGTGCCGAGGGCGTACACCCGGCGCCCAAAGGTCGTCTTGTTGAGCAGCACCCAGACCACGATGACGACCGGAATGAGGAAGGTGAAGATCCCCAGCGGAATCAACGGCACATATACCCCGATGATCGGCAGCTCGACAGCCTTCGCTGCGGAATAGAAGGTCTGGATTTCGGTCGAGTTCACCGGCTTCTGGCCACTCCACACGAGCGCGATCGAACGGTAGGCATAGAACGTCGCAAGCGTGGCGATCAAAGGCGGAAAACCGATATACGACACCAGGGCCCCATTGATGCCACCGAGGATGCCACCGAGCACGACGGCGAACACCATCGCGACGATGAGGTTCCAGCCCCAGAGACCGTATGACATCCCGAACGCGATACCCGTCACCGAAACCATCGAACCGACGGACAGGTCGATGCCCCCGCGTCCGGAGAGGATGACCCCGAGCTGCGCGAGACCGAGCATGGCGAGGGGAACGGCGTTGATGAGCGATGCGGCAAGGTAGTCCGAGTTGTATGACCCGCTCAGCAGGCCGACACCGTCGAGAACGGTCATCACGACGAGTACGACAACGATGAGGACAGCGAGCAGGACAATGCGCTGAGTGAGGAGCGCTTCGAGCGCACGCGCACCAATGCTTCGTTTGGATTCATCGGGCCTGGTGACCGGAGCCTCGGTCGTGACACTCATGCTTTCCTCCTCCGTGCCCGCTCGCGCAGCAGGTCCGTGCCGACGGCGACGATGATGAAGACCCCGACGAACAGGTTCGCGAGCTGTGACGGCCAGCCCAGCTGGGTCACACCCGAGTTGACCGTCTGCACAAGAATCGCGCCGAGCAGCGTGCCGATCACCGAGCCGCGGCCACCGAGAATCGAGGTTCCCCCGATCACGACAGCGGCGATGACCGCGAGCTCACGACCGGTGCCGACGCCCTGGTCGAGCGTCGACGTGCCCGCTGCGATGAAGAAGCAGGCTCCGAGGCCGACCAGGGCACCGGTGATCGCGTACGCGAGCACGACGCGCGGCTGCACCTTCACCCCGGCGAGGCGAGCCGCGTTCGCATTTCCACCGATCGCGAAGAAGTGCCTGCCCCCTGCTGTGTTCCTCAAATACCACCACGCCACAAGCACGATGAGAATCGTGATCGCGAAGCTGTGCGGCACCCCGAGCGTCCGCCCGGACTCGCCCCGCCCGAAGACGTCGAGGGTGGACGGGATGTTGTTGACCGTCGATGACCCGAAGGTCCGCAGCGCGAAGAACTGGAAAATGTTCGCGGTTCCGAAGGTGATGATGATGGCGTGCACCCGGCCGTACGCAATCAGGGTGCCGTTGATAAGACCGAGTACCGTGCCGAGGACCATGCTCACGAGCACAGCGACGACGAGCGGAACGTTCACGTCGACGAGCAGCTTTGCGGTGACGACGGCGCAGAGCGCAATTGCCCCTCCCACCGACACATCGATGCCGGCGGTGATGATGATGAACGTCATCCCGACACCGATCAGGGCGATCGGCGCAACCGACACGAACAGCGGCTGGATCGACGACGCGCTCAGGAACGACGGAGTGAACACCCCGAGCAACGCCCAGAGCACGGCGATCACGCCAACGAGAACGAGCTCCTGCCCGGTGACCGGTGGCGGCAGGATGCGACGGACCATCGCCTTCTCCGCTGGTCCGGCGGCGAGCGCCGTCATGACGTCTCCTCCCTGCCCGCTTCGCCGGCCGCAGCCGCCAGGATCTCGACCTGGGTGGCATCCGGGCTGAACTCCCGGGCGATCTCGCCGCTGCGGATCACCAGAATGCGATCGGAGATCCGCAGGACCTCACCCAGGTCGCTCGTCACCACGAGTACCGCGGTCCCCTCGCTGGCCAGGTCGTCGATGATGCGGTGGATTTCTTCCTTGGCACCGACGTCGACGCCCTGGGTCGGCTCGACGAGTACGAGGAGCTCCGGTCGGCTGACGAGTTGTCGCGCGAGAACCACCTTCTGTGCGTTTCCACCCGACATGGCGCTGATCGGCTGACGCTCGCTCGGTGTCTTCACCGCGAGCCTGGTGATGAAGTCCCGCGCGATGTCACGTTCGACACGTCGCTCGACCCACCCCCGCACCCGCGACAGCAGGTGAAGCTCTCCGATCGTGATGTTGAAGGCGATGCTCTGAAAAGCGAACGCCCCCTGAGCAGAGCGATCGGCGGGGAGCAGATGGATGCCACGCTTCCTCGCTGAGGACGGACGACTGATCACGACCGGCTCACCCTTCACCAGCATCCGCCCCGCTGTTGGTCGCTGCATTCCGTAGATCGTGCTGGCGATCTCGCCGGCACCTGAACCAATGAGGCCGTACAGGCCGAGGACCTCACCCGACCGGACACTGAAGCTGACGTTCTCGAACGCATTCGCGAGGCTCAGTGCGTCGAGTTCGAGCACGACGGCGCCGCGAGTCGCCTCACCATCGCCACGCGGCTCGGCGAGAACCCCTCCGACCATGAGTTCCGCAATTTGCCGGACCGTGAGGTCGGCGATCGGCCGGGTTGTGATCGTCTCACCGTCGCGCATGATGGTCACCACATCGGCGATGCGAAACAGTTCGTCGAGGCGATGGGAGATGTAGATGACGGCGACCCCCGTCGCGGTCAGCCTGCGGATCACGCCGAACAGCACGTCGATCTCAGCGTCGGTGAGGATCGCTGACGGCTCGTCGAGGATGAGCACCCTCGCGTCTCCGGCGAGCGCCTTCGCTATCGACACCTGCTGCTGCTGAGCGATGGACAGACTGCCGACGGGCTGGGTCGCGATGCCGACGCTGAGTCCCACTGTGTCGAGAAGCTGACCCATCTGGTCGGCCTGCCCGGCCCAGTCGACACGAATCCCCTTCGTGAGCTCGCGCCCCACAAAGACGTTCTCGGCAACGCTGAGTTCCGGAAAGAGCTGCGGCTCCTGGTAGACCGTCTGCACACCGAGCCCGATGGCATCCGTCGTTGATGAAATCGTGACGGGACGACCATCGAATTCGAGTCGACCGGCATCGGCGCGTTCCGCTCCCGCCACGATCTTGATGAGCGTCGACTTGCCTGCGCCGTTCTCGCCGACGAGGGCGTGCACCGTGCCGGGTGCCACCGCGATGTCGGCGTTCCTGATGGCCCGAACGCCGCCGTAGCTCTTTGAGACGCCCGAGAGGGCGAGGCGCGGAAGCACGGCCGCCGGGGTATCGATATTGCCGGGCATGAGATCCCTCCCGGTCGGGACGGGCGACTCTCGTCGCGCCGTCCCGACCACCGCTTCTTGCTGTCAGTAGTCGAACTCGTCGACGTTCTCCGTCGTGATGGTGAGGGGAGGCCCGAGCAGAAGAACCTTCGACTCGGAGTCGTACTCCACCTCTGGCAGGTCGTCGCTCACGTTGTTCGTCGCCTCGAGTTCGTTACCTTCGGCGAGCTGCAACCCGGTCCACGCGGTGAGGTAACCGAGTGCCTCGACGTCCCAGAGGATCGACGCACTCGATGAACCGTCTTCCAGGTACGGTTTCATCGACTGGGGGGTTCCGAGGCCGACCGTGAACACCTGGCCGACCTTGCCGGCATCCGACACCGCCTGGGCAACGCCGGGCGCGCTCGACGTGCATTCGCCGACCAGCCCGGTGAGATCCGGGTGAGCATTCATGAGGTCGGTTGCCATCGAGGTCGCCATAGCCTGGTCCTCACCGGCGTAGACGATGTCCACGATTTCGGCGTCAGGGTACTCTTCGGCGGTGTACTCCTCCTGCACCTCGATCCACGCGTTCAGGTTCGCCGCCGTCTCCCCGCACGACACGATGGCGTACTTGCCCGATCCGCCCATGGCGTCGAGCAGCGCATCGGTGAGGCCCTCGCCGATACCCTCGACCGACGCCTGGTTCACGAACACCTCGCGCACCGAGCTCGGGGCGTCGGTGTCGCTCGTCGCTACCTGGATGCCGGCATCAGCGGCTTCCTGCAGCAACGGTGCCATGGAGTCAGGATCGTTCGGCGCGACGATGAGTGCGTCGACGCCCTGCTGGATGAACGAGCGAACGATGTCTGCCTGCGCCGCGGCATCCGCTGTTGTCGGTCCCTGATAGAGCCATTCGATGCCGAGCTCCTCCGCGGCCGCCTCGCCACCGGCGTTCATCGCTTCGAAGTAGGGAATGCCCTGCAGCTTCGGCACGAATGCAACGGTGACCTGCTCGTCGCCGCCGCCGCCTCCGCCCGCGTCGCCACCACCCGCGTCGCCACGACTCGTGCATGCGGTCATGGCGAGCGCCGCGGTCAACGCGAGCGCGCCGACCGCCAGTGTCTTCCTTCTCATCAACACAGTTGTGCCTCTTTCTTCTCTGAACCGGGCGACATCGCCCAGACGGTCGCGACACTGCCGCCGCGAGGTGTTTCTCCTGGTTCGTGTGAAATGCCGGTCACGCCGGTACCTCCTCGGGAATTTCGCGTGCGGGGCCAGGCGCCGGCACCGCGACCACGGTGACGTCCACCCCGGATCCCTGCCACGCCTCCCGGAACTCCGGACCCACCGCATCGTCGGTGTACAGCGCCGTGATGTGGTCCGGGTCCGCAAACGCGTGCAGGCCGAAGCCCGAGGCCTTCGCCGCGGTGAACAGGCCGACCACCGAATCGCACGAGCGCGCGAGCCCCCGCTTCGCCTCGCACTCCTCCGTCGACAGCTCGAGCAGGCCCAGGCTCCGCGACACGCTCGATGCTCCAAAGAACCCGGTCTTCACCCGACCGCGCCCCTCGAGCACATCCGAGAACGCGCCGACGACCGATCGCGATGCGCGGCGCACCACTCCCCCTGGGAGGATGACCGTGGCATCCGTACGCTCCATCAGGAGACTGGCAAGGCGGATGCCGTTGGTCACGACGACCAGGCCGGTGCGGCCGGTCAGTTCGGTTGCGAGGTAATACGTCGTCGACGACGAGTCGATCGCGATGACATCGCCATCCTGCACCAGCGCCGCGGCCGCCCGCGCGATGGCGCGCTTGGCCGCGGCATCAGCACGCAGTCGGCTCTCGAAAGCGTCTTCCTCACGTGGGACCGTTGCGACGGCACCCCCGCGGACGCGACGGAGGAGCGATCGCTGTTGAAGCAGGTCGAGATCTTTGCGCACGGTGACCGCTGAGACTCCGAGCCGCGTCGCGAGATCGTTGACCGTGACGCGTCCCTTGGTGAGGAGGTCATCGAGAATCGCCTCTTCACGCACGAAGTCGTATCGACTCATCGCTCCTCCGTTCGGCAACAGTGACGAACTCTCAGCTTTGTCTCGAAAGATAGGCCGATCGTCAGTTCACGTCAAGAAACGAAATCAAAACGTTGCGGAACGCTTGCGTTGGGGTTCTGCCCTCGTAGGGGGAGCGCGCCCCGCGATAACGCCTGGCTGTAGCATTTCAGTCCAGACCGAGGAGCGGGAACATGGCAACAACATCGACCGTCGACGCGGAGTCCCGCCGGGAGCGCCTGCTCGGCATCCTCACCGCCGACGGAATCATCCGTCTCGACGAGGCAGCGGAAAGCCTCGGCGTCTCGGCGATGACCGTGCGACGCGACCTCGCCGACCTCGAGACCGAGGGCCGCCTTCGCCGGGTCCGCGGCGGCGCGGTGCCCTCCCTCAAACCGCGCTCCTTTGTTGACCGGATGTCGACGGGCGCCGAGGCGAAGCGCGTCATCGCCGACAAGGCGCTTGCATTGATGCCCGCGACCGGTGCTGTCGCATTCGATGCGTCGTCCACCGCGGGAACCGTACTCGCGCGCATGGAGGGATCGGGCGCTGACCTCACCGTTGCCACGAACTCGTACGAGAATTTCCAGAGTGCGCGGCGCCTCGGGGGGATGCCGCTGCTCATCGGCGGTGAGGCCGAGGAACGCACCGACAGCTTCGTGGGCCTGCTGGCGTGCCAGGCGGCCGGTTCGCTGCACTACTCGCACTTCTTTACCTCGGCGGGCGCGGTCGACCCCGAGCGCGGAACGAGTGAGGTCACCCTCGCGGAGGCGCAGGTCAAGCTCGCGTTCGTCGCGGCGGCGGACGAAACAGTCCTCCTCGTGGACTCCACCAAACTCGGCCAGCGTGCCCTCGCCCGCGCCCTGGACTGGGAGCGGGTGAGCCTCATGGTCACCGAACTCGATCCCGCCGACGCCAGGCTCGATCCGTACAGGAACCTCGTCGAACTCGCCTGACCGGGGGCGCCTCCTTGACCGACGCGACGGCCGGTGTTACTTTCTGTAAGAGTTAACATGAACGAACAACGGGAGACGCGCATGACGAACGAGACCGCAGCGGCACTGATCGCCCGGAGCAACCGGTTGGGTGCCGACCCGAAAAACACGAATTACGCCGGCGGCAACACGTCGGCCAAGGGCGTCGACACCGACCCCGTCACCGGCGACGACGTCGAGCTGCTTTGGGTCAAGGGATCCGGCGGCGACCTCGGCACCCTCACCGAGTCGGGCCTCGCCGTGCTCCGCCTCGACCGCATGCGGGCGCTCACTCACGTCTACCCCGGCGTCGAGCGCGAAGACGAAATGGTCGCGGCCTTCGACTACACGCTCCACGGTAAGGGCGGCGCTGCCCCGTCGATCGATACCGCCATGCACGGACTCGTCGACGCTGCTCACGTCGACCACCTGCACCCCGACTCGGGCATCGCGATCGCGACCGCCGCAGACGGCGAAGAGCTCACGAAGACCATCTTCGGAGACAAGGTGGTCTGGGTTCCCTGGCGCCGTCCCGGCTTCCAGCTCGGCCTCGACATCGCCGAGATCAAGGCGAAGAACCCGGATGCCATCGGCTGCATCCTGGGCGGACACGGCATCACCGCGTGGGGAGACACCAGCGACGAGTCCGAGAAGAACTCACTCTGGATCATCAACACCGCCGCTGAGTACATCGCGACCCACTCGCGTCCCGAGCCATTCGGCCCCGAGCTCGACGGCTACGAAGCCCTCCCCCTCGCCGAGCGTCGTGCCAAGGCTGCAGCCCTTGCCCCCACGCTCCGCGGACTCGCGTCAACAGACAAGCCGCAGGTCGGCCACTTCACGGACCACGCTGTCGTCCTCGACTTCCTCGCCAGCTCCGAGCACCCGCGCCTCGCCGCGCTCGGAACGAGCTGCCCTGACCACTTCCTCCGCACCAAGGTGAAGCCGCTTGTCGTCGACCTGCCGGCATCCGCATCGGTGGAAGAGACGATCGAGCGCCTGCAGGTCCTCCACGAGGAGTACCGCGCGGACTACCAGGCCTACTACGACCGCAACGCGACGGCCGACTCCCCCGCGATCCGCGGCGCCGACCCGCTCATCATTCTCGTTCCAGGCGTCGGCATGTTCAGCTACGGTGCGAACAAGCAGACCGCGCGCGTCGCGAGCGAGTTCTATATCAACGCTATCAACGTGATGCGCGGGGCAGAGGGTCTCTCGACCTACGCGCCGATCGACGAAACCGAGAAGTTCCGCATCGAGTACTGGGCGCTCGAGGAGGCCAAGCTCCAGCGCATGCCGAAGCCCAAGCCGCTCGCGACCCGCATCGCTCTCGTGACGGGCGCGGCATCCGGAATCGGCAAGGCCATCGCCACCCGCCTCGCCGCCGAGGGTGCCTGCGTCGTGATCGCCGACCTGTCGCTCGAGAAGGCACAGGCCGCTGCCGCAGAAATCGGAAACACGGATGTCGCGATCGGCATCGCGGCGGATGTCTCGAACGAGCAGGCGGTCCAGTCCGCGATCGATGCAGCCGTTCTCGCGTTCGGTGGGCTCGACCTCGTCGTGAACAATGCCGGGCTGTCGCTGTCGAAGTCGCTGCTCGAGACCACCGAAGCGGACTGGGACCTGCAGCACAACGTCATGGCCAAGGGATCGTTCCTCGTGTCGAAGGCCGCTGCCCGCGTGCTCATCGACCAGAAGCTCGGTGGAGACATCATCTACATCTCGTCGAAGAACTCGGTCTTCGCCGGACCGAACAACATCGCATACTCGGCGACCAAGGCCGACCAGGCGCACCAGGTGCGACTGCTCGCGGCCGAACTCGGTGAGTACGGCGTGAAGGTGAACGGCATCAACCCCGACGGCGTCGTGCGCGGTTCGGGAATCTTCGCGTCGGGCTGGGGTGCCAACCGTGCCAAGACCTACGGCATCGAAGAGGAGGACCTCGGCAAGTTCTACGCCCAGCGCACCATCCTCAAGCGCGAGGTCGTGCCGGAGAACGTCGCCAACGCCGTGTTCGTGCTCTGCACGATCGACCTGTCGCACACCACTGGGCTGCACATTCCGGTCGACGCCGGTGTTGCCGCCGCATTCCTGCGATGAGCGGGCTCTCCCTCGGCGAGAACATCACTTCCGGTCGAGAACATCGCGCGCAACTGATGTTCTCGACCGGAACTGATGCGTTCGGCGGCACGGCAACCGAGGTGGTCGCGTGAGCGACACCGGCGCGGCTGGCACGGTCCCGGCTGGCGCCGTCGGCACGGTCGCGGCCGTCGACCTCGGCGCGACGAGTGGCCGGGTCATGCTCGGCCACGTCGGGCCGAACGAGCTGCGGCTCGAGCCCGTGGCACGCTTTGCGAACGGCCCGGTCGAGATCGACGGCGGGCTGCACTGGAACATCACGGGCCTCTACGAGTCGGTGCTTGCCGGACTGACCGAGGCCGCGACGCGTGCCCCGAATCTGGCGTCGATCGGCATCGACTCATGGGCCGTCGACTACGGCCTGCTCTCGGGCGGGCACCTGCTCGCCGAGCCGTTCCACTACCGCGACGGTCGCACCGAGCGTGGCGTCGAAGCGGTGCACGCGAAGGTTCCGTTCAGCGAGTTGTACGCCGAGAACGGCCTGCAGTTCCTCGCGTTCAACACGCTCTACCAGTTCGCCGCCGATGGCGATCGGCTCAACGACGCCGACACCGCGCTGCTGATCCCCGACCTGCTCGCGCACTGGCTCACCGGCGCCCGCGTCTCGGAGTCCACCAACGCGTCGACGACCGGGCTCCTCACCGTCGACGGCGAGTGGAACGAGGCACTGATGAGCCGGCTCGGCCTGCCGCGCCGGCTGTTCGCCCCACTCGTTTTCCCCGGCGACCGCATCGGTACGCTCCTGCCGCAGATCGCCGAGCGGACCGGGCTCTCACCGAGCGTGCCCGTGACCGCTGTCGGATCGCACGACACGGCATCCGCTGTTGTGGGTGTTCCGATGACGACGGGCGATGCCGCCTATATTTCGTGCGGCACCTGGGGTCTCGTCGGTCTCGAACTCGACTCACCGGTGCTCACCGAGTCGAGCCGGGAGGCCAACTTCACGAACGAGGGTGGAGTCGACGGGCGGGTGCGGTTCCTGCACAACGTCATGGGGCTGTGGCTGCTGAGCGAGTCGGTGCGCACCTGGGAGCGGGAGTCCGGAGCGCCCATCGACCTGCCGACCCTGCTCGGCCAGGCCGCCGCGGTGTCCGGACCCGTGCCGGTATTCGACGCGAACGACGCACGGCTGATGCCGCCGGGTGATATGCCCGCGCGCATCGCCGAGCTGCTGCGCGAGACCGGTCAGCCGGTCCCGCAGTCACAGGCTGAGTTCACCCGGTCGATCCTCGAGAGCCTCGCGGATGCCTTCGCTCGCGCCGTGTCGACGGCGTCGCGTCTCGCGGGCACGCACGTTTCGGTGATCCACATCGTCGGCGGCGGCTCGCTCAACACGTTGCTGTGCCAGCTGACAGCGGATCGGGCCGGGCTTCCCGTGCTCGCCGGGCCCGTCGAAGCGACGGCTCTCGGGAACGTGCTCGTCCAGGCGCGTGCGGTCGGACTCATTGAGGGCGACCTCGAGTCGCTGCGAGCGCGAGTGGCGGCGTCGTTCGAGCCCGTTCGGTTCGAGCCGCGCGCCCGGCGCTGACGCGGGCTCAGGCTCGCAGTCCCAGCGCCGAAGCCGCACCCCGCCCACCGCTGCACTTCCATGCCCGCGCTGCAGATACTTCTGCAGCGCGGGCATGGAAGTGGCGCGCTCGACGAGTGGCGCGAGCTAGCCGACGAGGGCCGCGATCGCGACGATCGCGCTGGCGAGGGTCAGCACTCCGGCGACAACGAACAGCACGATGTGCACGGTGAGGAACTTCGTTGCCTTGCCGGCGGCATCCCGGGCCCTCGGGTCCTTCACTACGCGCCGGTAGAGCGGCGGCCAGACGATGAGGTTGAACACGACGTTGGCGAGAAGGAGTGCGACGAGAAGCGGTGAATCCATTAGTCGAATCTACCGCGCGCTGTCTACCTCCCTCCGGATGCCGCGGTGCGCACGACCGCCTTCGGTAGGCTCAGGTCATGACTGAACCGTTGCTCGTAAGTGTCCCAGGCAAGACCCTGCGTAAGGCCATCGGCGACATCGATGGCGTCGAGTTTGTCGAGTGGGACATGTCCAGCCCGGCGCCGGAGTCCTCCTTCGACATGGTTATCCTGCCCTACATGGGATCGCCGGAAACGCTGGAGGCGCTTCAGGGCGTGACGACAAAACTGGTGCAGAGCCAGTCGATCGGATACGACGGTATGGACGAGGTATTGCCACCGGGGAATGTGTTCGCCAATGCTTCTTCGGTGCACGAGACCTCGACCGCCGAGCTCACCCTGGCGCTCGTACTCGCGGCGCAGCGCGGCATCCCGGACTTCGTCCGCGCGGCGGAGAAGGGAAAGTGGGCGCCCGCCAGGCACGCGAGCGTCGCGGACCGGACAGTTCTGCTGCTCGGCTACGGCGGAGTCGGCAAGGCGATCGAGGACCGCCTGCTCCCCTTCGAGGTCAACGTCGTTCGGGTTGCGACCCACGCGCGGAGCGATGAGCGCGGCGAGATCCACGGCATTGACGAGTTGCCCGAGCTGCTGCCCACCGCCGACATCGTCATTGTCGGGGTTCCGCTCACCGAGGAGACGACCGGCCTCGTCGACGAGAACTTCCTCTCGGCCATGCCCGATGGGGCGTTGCTGGTGAACATCGCGCGCGGGGCCGTGGCCGACACGGATGCCATCCTTCGCCACGCTGAATCGGGCCGCCTGCGGTTCGCGCTCGACGTGACCGATCCGGAACCGCTGCCCGACGGGCACCCGCTCTTCGCCCTCGAGAACGTGCTGATCAGCCCCCATGTCGGTGGCGCATCGACGGCCATGATGCCGCGGATGGCGAAGCTCGCCCGACGCCAGATCGAACGGATGCTGCGGGGCGAAGAACCCGAGAACGTGGTGCTTCGCTCCTAGCATCATCCTTATCCGGCCTCTTCTTCCTCCTCCCGGCGCGAACGCCGGCCGTCATCCGCGTGACGCGCGGACCACTCGGCGATGAGGTCGATCGCCGTCGCGAACTCCGGGAGCACCGGACGGTTGAGGAACGCGTGGTGGGTCTCGGGGAGAACACGGCGCGTGACATCCGTGCCCGCATCACGAAGCTCAGCGGCGAACCGCTCGGCGGAGGAACGCATGACGTCCCTGTCGGCGTCGATCATCAGCGTTGGTGGAAAGCCGCCGAGGTCATGCCCGCCGGGGAATGCGAGTCGCTCCGACAGCACCGTGGCTGAGCCGGCGTAGTTCCGGTTGACGGCGTCGAGGAGAAAGGGCGCGTGCGTCAGTCTGCGGTGGCCGGTCAGACGGGAGCGCAGTTCCGCCGGTGGGACGGGGAGAGCGGCGTGGAAGAAACCGTAGGCCAGCACCGTGCCGAGCACCGGCGAGCCCTGGTCCGTCATGCGCAGGCTGGCCGTGGCCGCGAGGCATGCGCCGGCGCTCGCCCCGCCCAGGAAGATCGGGCCGCCAGCGCGCTCGCGCGCCCACCGCACGACGGCGGCAACGTCGTCACTCGGCACCGGGTGTCGCACCGCGGCGCGGCCCGCGAGCGCGCCCAGCTGCGCCAGGCCGGGAAGCGGGACCAGCCGATAATCGACGGTCACGACCGCGATGCCCCTGCCCGCGAGGGCGAGCGCAACGTCGTGCGACTCGGGCTGCTCAAGCCCACCCGTGAAGAACCCGCCGCCATGAAGCCAGACCAGTACAGGACTAAACCCATCGGATGCCGTCGCCTCGTACCAGCGGACCGGAATGTCGCCGTGAGGCCCGGAAACAACCAGCCCGGGCAACCCCACCCTGCGCCGTGCCCGAAAAACCACGTCAGCTTCCGCTTTCGGTCGCGCCCGAGCCGGCATCGCTCGCGCCTGGCCCTGCGTCGGTTGCGACTGACACGCCTGACCTGCCGTCGATCGCGCCCGGGTCGGTATCGATCACCTCGCGGAGGAAGGCGACGTGCCCGTCGAACGCGGCCCGGCCCTCGTCGGTGAGTTCTGCCCACGTGCGGGTTCGGCCACCGAGGCCAGGCCCCTTGACCAGCTTCAGGTACCCCGCCTGCTCAAGGTGCTTGAGGTGTTTGCTCAGCGTCGGATCGCTCACACCGAGAGTGTCCCGAAGCAGCGCGAACTCGCTGCTGCCCAGGCGAGCAAGGATGCCGCAGACCCGCAGTCGCACGACGCCATGCACCGCTTCATCGAAGCGTGCTTCTGCCGCCATTACTCACCCTCCGCGATGGAGCGAGCGAGCGCGCGCTCCATCGCGATCCCGAGCGCAAGGCTCCCCCCAAAGGCCACCACCACGATGGCACCGAACAGCACGGCGGAATCGGCGAGGGTCGCCAGGAACGGGCCGAGCACCACGAGGGCAACCACGAAGACCAGTTGGGCCGTGCCAACCGTCATCGACCGCCGATACACCCACGGTTCGGCGCGGGTACCGGTGATGGCGGGCCGCAGCACCCCCAGGAGCACCATCGCCACCGCGGCGATCACGAAACCCATGGACTGCCAGTGGCCGAGGCTGAACGAGAAGACGAATCCGGCAATACAGAGCGACTGCGCGATCACATACCAGAGCGGAGCAGTGGTTTGCCCGCTGACCGTTGCACCGTCGGCCGTCAACGCATCGAGCTGCTCCTGGGCGGCCAGGGGACTGAGGGCATCGTCTCTTTCCATGTCGGCAACTCTACAGTTGCCGGTATGGAAAGTCGAGAATCTTTTTCGTCGCACTCGCGCGTGAGGTGTAGGCTCTGTGGTCAGACCACACCAATGACGGGAGCAGCGTGACGGACGAACCTCGCGCCTGGCAAGTGGTGCTCGAGGCGATCGAGCGCGACCTGCTCGAGGGCCGCTTGCGGCCAGGCGACCGTCTCCCCGGCGAACGCGCCCTCTCCACTGCCCTCGGCGTCGGCCGCTCGAGCGTGCGCGAAGCACTTCGGGTACTCGAGGTACTCGGGCTGATCCGCACCGCGACCGGATCCGGTCCGAACTCGGGCGCGATCATCGTCGCCCTCCCCGGCGGCGGGATGTCGGCACTCATGCGACTGCAGGTCGCGGCAACGGGATTCGCCGTGACCGACATCGTGGCAACGCGACTCGTGCTCGAGACCGCCGTTGCCGCCGACCTCGCAGGCGCGGATCCGCGGCCGAGCCTCGAGGCATCCGTCGCGCTGCTCGACGTCATGGAGTCGCGCACGCTCACCGCCGCCGAGTTTCTCGCACTCGACGCCCAGTTCCACCTGTCGCTGGCCGAAGCCTCCGGCAACCAGGTGATCGCGGCGACGATGGCCGGCCTGCGCAGCTCGATCGAGAGCTATGTGCGCGCCGGAGCGGCGACCCTGCCGTCGTGGTCCGCGACGGCGGCGCGCCTCAAGGCCGAACACCGCGACATCGTCGCGGCCATCGAGACCGGTGATGCGGCGAGCGCCCGGTCGACGGTGCACGCGCACATCACGAACTACTACGCGGAGACGGACTTGCCCGCGCATCGAGCGGCTGGTTTGCCAGAAATGGTTCCGGATGCCGCGCCGCGGGGCACCTAGACAACCCTTTGTGGCATCTCAAACTCACCACCCCGACAGAAGGAGACCCCATGGTCGACAGACGAATCCCGAAGGTGCGCGACCTCGCGCCGCTCATGCAGTTCAAGAAGCCTGAGTTCAACGCGCGCACCCGTCGGCTCGCCGCGGCGACGAGCATCGCCGACCTGCGCACCATCGCCAAGCGCGTCACCCCGAAGGCACCGTTCGACTACACCGACGGCGCGGCCGAGGGCGAGATCTCGCTCACTCGTGCGCGTCAGGCGTTCCAGGACATCGAGTTCCACCCGTCGGTCCTCCGCGACGTATCGCAGGTCGACACTACCCGCGAGGTGCTCGGCAAGACGAGCGCGATGCCGTTCGGTATCGCGCCGACCGGCTTCACCCGGATGATGCAGACCGAGGGCGAGCGCGCGGGAGCGACGGCGGCCGAGGCCGCAGGCATCCCGTTCACTCTCTCCACCATGGGAACGACGTCGATCGAGGACGTCGCCGCGGCAGCACCGGGCGGACGCAACTGGTTCCAGCTCTACATGTGGACCGACCGCGACCGCTCGCTCGCGCTCGTCGACCGCGCACAGGCTGCCGGGTACGACACCCTCATGGTCACCGTCGACACCCCGGTCGGCGGCGCGCGCCTCCGCGATGTGAAGAACGGCTTCTCGATCCCGCCGGCTCTCACCCCGAAGACCGTCATCAACGCGCTGCCCCGCCCGGCCTGGTGGATCAACTTCCTCACCACCGAACCCCTCGCCTTCGCGAGCCTCGACCGCTGGTCGGGAACCGTCGCCGCCCTCATCGACACGATGTTCGACCCGACGGTCGGACCCGACGAGGTGAAGTTCATCCGCGAGCAGTGGAAGGGCAAGCTCGTCGTCAAGGGCATCCAGTCGGTCGCCGACGCACGCCTGGCCGTTGAGCTCGGCGCTGACGCGATCGTGCTGTCGAACCACGGCGGGCGCCAGCTCGACCGTGCGCCGATCCCGTTCCACCTGCTTCCCGCCGTCGTCCGCGAGGTCGGGAACGAGGTCGAGGTTCACCTCGACACCGGCATCATGAACGGTGCCGACATCGTGGCATCCGTTGCCCTGGGCGCCCAGTTCACGCTCATCGGACGCGCGTACCTCTACGGCCTCATGGCCGGCGGGCGCCAGGGTGTCGACCGCACGATCGAGATCCTCTCGGAGGAGATCACCCGCACCATGAAGCTGCTCGGTGTCGCGAGCCTCGACGAGCTCGAGCCGCGCCACGTGACCCAGCTGGCCCGACTGGTGCCGCACGCATCACCCGCTGCTGACGCCGTGGCGGCTGCCCAGCGGTAGACCAGGCGACTTTCGGGAGGAAGAACCGGCGGTCCACCGTCCATGCGTGGACCGGCCCCCGGATTTTCCTCCCGAAGCATCAGTCAACCGTCAGCCCGATCAGGCCTCTCGCGCGGGCTGCAGCCGACCCACCAATCGCCCGGGGAAGGCGGTGATTCCCCAGATCGTCACGCGGAGCATCGCCTCAACGATGATCCCGCCCGACATCTTCGACACTCCGCGCTCCCGCTCGGTGAAGGTGATCGGAACCTCCACGATCCTCAGCCCCGCACGGTGGGAATGGAACAACATGTCGATCTGGAACCCGTACCCGTGGCTATGAACTTTTTCGAGGCGGATCTCCCTGAGCGCCCCTGCCGTGAATACCCGGTATCCGCCGGTCACATCCCGGTGCGGCAAGCCCAGCATGAGTCGCGCGTACGCACTGCCCGCCCGGGACAACACCGACCGGTACCACGGCCAGTTCTCGACGCGGCCACCGTTTACCCACCGAGAACCCACAACCACGTCGGTCCCGTCGCCAGCCGCGGCGAGCAGTAACGGCAGCTCTTCCGGCCGGTGGGAACCGTCGGCGTCCATCTCAACAATGTTCGAGTACCCACGCACGAGGGCCCAGCGGAATGCCTCTCCGTACGCCATGCCCAGGCCATTCTTTGCCGGGCGATGCAGGACGAAGACCGACGCGTGGGATGCCGCCAGCCGATCTGCAATGTCGCCAGTGCCGTCTGGCGAGTTATCGTCAACCACAAGCACATCGACATTGGGGGTCGCGGCCAGCACTCGAGCCACAATCGCAGCAAGGTTCTCGCGCTCGTTAAATGTCGGAATCACGACAAGCGTCTTTGCCACGTGATTCCTCCCCGAGCGCGGCGGTCGCCGCGGACCCCCAGCCTAGTGTCCGCGGGACGCCGGGAGCCAGCGGAGTTCCGGCTGAGGCTGGCGGCTAGCGCACCCCGCTCATCAGCCGGAGTACCGGCCTGGCGATGACGGCGAGAATCACGCCGATCACTATCGCGATACCGCCGAGCAGCCCGAAGTAGACCGACTCATTCACCGTGAGGTACCACTCGGCGAGCAGTCCGGAGACCGCCGATCCGAGCGCCACCGACAGGAAGAACAACGCGACCATCTGCGTACGGAAGGCTTCCGGCGCGAGCTTTGTCGCGACCGAGAGTCCGACGGGCGACAGCAACAGCTCGGCGATGGTGAAGACGAGCAGGATACCGATCATGGCGAGCAACGGCGTCGAGTTGGCCGCCCCGCCCGCGAACGGCAGGAAGAACAGGAAGGCAATGCCCATAATCGCGGTGCCGGCGGCGAACTTGAGCGGCGTCGATGGCTGCTTCGTGCCCCACTTGGTCCAGATCGCCGCAAACACCCCGGAGAGGATGATGATGAAGATCGGGTTGATCGACTGCACCCACGACACCGGCATCACCCAGCCGAAGAGGCTCCGGTCGAGCCGCTCGTCCGAGTAGATCGTGACGACGGTGAACTGCTGCTGGTAGAGCGACCAGAAGGCCGCACTGGCGATGAACAGGGGAATGAACGCGTAAACCCTCTTGCGTTCGGTCGCCGTTACCTGCGCGCTCGTGAGGATGACGACAAAATAGGCGATAGCGGATACCACGGTGAGCAGAATCACGATCGTCACGAGATTTTGAGCGGTGATGACGCCGACCATCACGAGAACCACGATGAGGACCACACCGGCCGCAGCGATGAGCCCGTAGGCCAGCCAGCGTGATTTCGGCAACGGATCCGGCACCTGCCGCGCGATTGCCGGAAGCCGCTTGCGGCCAAACGAGTACTGGACGAGCCCGGCGGCCATACCGACAGCGGCGAGACCGAAGCCGAAGTGGAAGCCGAGGCTCTGCTGGAGCAGCCCGGTCAGGATCGGTCCGAAGAACGCTCCGAGGTTGATACCGAGGTAGAAGAGCGAGAAGCCAGCGTCACGACGCGGGTCCTCCTCGGAATAGAGCGTGCCGACGACACTGGTCGCGTTCGCCTTGAGACCGCCGGAGCCGACGGCGACGAGGATGAGACCGATGGCGACGCCAGGGATGCCGGGAATAAGCGCGAGAGCGATGTGGCCGACCATGATGACGACGGCGCTATAGAACAGAACACGCTCGCTGCCGAGGAGACGGTCAGCGATCCACGCTCCGAGGATGGTGGAGAGGTAGACCCCTCCGCCGTATGCTCCGACGATGCCGGCTGCGGTGACCTGCGGGATGCCAAGACCACCGTCAGCTGCGGAGTAGTACAGGTAGATAAGGAGGATGCCCTGCATCCCGTAGAAGGAGAAGCGTTCCCACATCTCGACGCCGAAGAGGTTGGCAAGCGAGCGTGGTTGCCCGAAAAAGCTGCGATCTTCACGCGCCGAGGCCGGAGTTGTGACCTGACTCATAGTTACGACGGTACCCCGCGAACGGGGGCATTGCGAACTCCCGGGCAAACCTCCGCCCTCGCTCGCACCGCGCGGGGAGGCGCTAGACGCTCCCGAGCTCCTGGAGCACCGCCTCGAGCTGATCGACGGCCCAGTCGAGGTCGGCCTCTTCCACAACGAGCGGCGGCGCAAGACGGATCGTCGATCCGTGGGTGTCTTTGGCGAGCACCCCACGCTCCATGAGCCGTTCACACACCTCACGTCCGGTCGCGAGTGCTGGGTCGATATCGATCCCGGCCCAGAGCCCTGCCCCGCGTACCTCGAGAACCCCGTGGCCGACAAGTCCGTTGAGCCTGTTGTGGAGTCGAGCCCCGAGCACCCTGGCGCGTTTTTGGTACTCGCCGCTCGCGAGCATCCGTACTACCGCGCGGCCGACCGCCGCCGCGAGTGGATTACCGCCGAAGGTCGACCCGTGCTGCCCCGGCTGGAGGACTCCGAGCACGTCGCGATTGCCGACGACAGCTGACACAGGCACGATGCCACCGCCGAGCGCTTTGCCGAGCAGATAGAGGTCAGGCACGACCCCGACGAGGTCAGAGGCGAATGTGGTTCCGGTGCGGCCGAGCCCCGACTGGATTTCATCGGCGATCAAGAGCACGTTGTTGTCGGTGCAGATCGTGCGCACCGCCGGCAGGTAGTCCGCGGGCGGCACGACGACGCCGGACTCACCCTGGATCGGTTCGACGAGCACCGCGACAGTGTTCTCATCGATGGCAGCCGCGAGCGCGTCAGCATCGCCATAGGGCACCGTACGGAACCCAGGCGTGTACGGACCGAAGTCGGCCCGAGCATCAGGGTCGTCGGAGAAACTGATGATCGTCGTTGTCCGTCCGTGGAAATTGCCGGACATCACGATGATGTTCGCCTGACCATCGGCGACACCCTTGACGCGGTAGCCCCACGCTCGCGCCACCTTGATCGCCGACTCCACGGCCTCGGCACCCGTGTTCATCGGCAGCACCATCTCTTTGCGGCTGAGTTCGGCGAGCGCCTGGGCAAAGGAGCCGAGCTGGTCGTTGTAGAACGCACGGCTGGTCAGTGTTACCCGGCGCAACTGATCACGTGCTGCCTCGACCAGTGTCGGATTCGAATGCCCGAAGTTCACTGCCGAGTACGCGGCGAGGCAGTCCAGGTAGCGCTTGCCCTCGACGTCGGTGACCCAGGCACCATCGGCGGATGCCACCACCACCTCGAGCGGGTGATAGTTATGCGCAACGTACTCTTCTTCGCTCGCAATGGCGCGTCGCGCATCGGTCGTCATCACGTTCAGCTCTTCGTTCACGATGCTCATGCTCTCCGCAGCTCCAGTGTGCAGCACTTCACTCCGCCGCCGCCGAGCAGCAACTCGGACAGGTCGACGCCGATGGGGTTGTAGCCGCGTTCGCGCAGCTGGCGTTCGAACCCGACAGCACGTTGTGCGATCACGACGTTGTTTCCGTCGGAGATCGAGTTGAGTCCCAGGATCGAGGCATCCTCTTCGCTCACGATGATGGCATCCGGGTAACGGTCACGGAGGATCTCGAGTGAGCGGGCGTCGAACGCGCTTGGCAGGTAGGCGATGTTCGCCGGCGTCTTCCCGGCGACCGGGTCGAGAACGGCGATCGCTGTGTCGAGGTGGTAAAAGTTCGGGTTCACGAGTGTGAGCGTGACCACCTCGCGGCCGAAGATCTCGGCAACCTCGCTGTGGCTCTGTGATTCGCTTCGGAATCCGGTTCCCGCGAGGATCGTCTCGCCGACCAGGAGGAAGTCGCCCTCACCCTCGTTGACGTTCCGCGGGACCCGGACGTCGAAGCCGTTGCTGCGGAACCACTCCATGTACGCGGGGCCCTCCGGCATCCGCTCGGGGTGAGTGAAGCTGGCGCCGTACGCGATGTCGTCGATCACGAACCCGCCGTTGGCCGAGTACACCATGTCGGGCAACCCGTCGATCGGATCGATGAGCTGTACGTCGTGGCCGAGACCGAGATACGTGTCGTAGAGCACCTGCCACTGGGCGAGCGCCCTGGCGGTGTCGGTGGGCTTCGTCGGCTCCATCCACGGGTTGATCTTGTACGACACGGTGAAGAACTCGGGTCTGCACATGAGGTAGCTGCGGGTCGTTGGCACCCGGGTCCCGGTCTGTCCTGCCGCCATGGTGTCGATGTTCGTCATGCTGATCTCCGTCACGAAGAAGCGGCGGACGGTGTCCAGGGAGGCCGGCAGCTCGCGAGAGGCGATCAGACCGGCACGCCGTAGAACCAGTGTCGCACGCAGTCCCGTGATGATGTCGACAGTTGTGCGCACGAATGCTGCGTGAGTTTCGCTCTGGACGCAAAATCCTGCCGTAGACTGCGGCAATGGACAACCTCGATCGCGGCATCATCGATCTGCTCAGACAGAACGCGCGCGCCGGGTATGGCGACATCGGAAACGAGGTCGGCCTCTCAGCTTCCGCGGTCAAACGCCGCGTCGACAGGCTCGTCGCCGACGGCGTCATCCGCAGTTTCACCATCCAGGTCGATCCAGCGGTCGACGGCCTGCACACCGAGGCCTACGTCGAGATTTTCTGCCGCGGAACCGTCGCGCCCGATGACCTCCTTCGAATCCTTGCCGATGTCCCCGAAGTCATCGACGCCGGCACTGTCACCGGGAGCGCCGATGCGATAGTTCACATGCGCTCGCGGGACATCCCGAGCCTGGAAGCCGCACTCGAGCGAGTCCGCCACGCCCCGCACGTCGACCACACGCGGAGCGCGATAGTCCTGTCACGGTTGATCTCCCGCGAGGTCGACTAGCGCCGAGCCCTGTGGCACGCGTCGCTGGCTAACCCGCGGGCGTTAACAGCAGAAAGGCCACGCCCCCGAAATGCTGTGATCGGGTCCGCATTGCTGCGGTGGCGTGGCCTTGCTGTGTCGTTATATTCGGCTCAGCGAGCCGAATCAGACAGAGTATTGCTTTTGGTTAGATGTTCTTCTTGCCTGTGACTACACGGAGCAGCCAGGCGATGATTGCCAGAACCAGGAGGACGACGCCAACCCACAGCAGGAAGTTGAGGGACTGCACGAAGCCACCGGTGACAAGAAGAATGATGGCGATGATTGCGACCACTACAAGGAGAATGTTCATGGCAACGACGCTAACAGCGGGCGTCACCATCTTCCGCATCGAGGGAAGGGCCTTGACACGGGACCCGGCTTACTGATAAAGCGGTGGGAATTGCTTGTGATTCTGCCTCAAACAATCCCGCCGACCCCGTTCCGGGAGTAGTGGACTCTTTGGTACACGCTACTCCTCAACCGTCGGCGGTGAGTGTTCTTCGAGAGGAGATCCCGTGGTCAGGATTGTCAAAAGTGCCGACCTGATCGTCGGAACCGGACGCACCGGGCGATTCGAGGGAGCGTCGCACGGCGCCGGGATTTCGTTCTTTCTTGTCGACAACGACCCGGGCCAGGGGCCGGTTCTGCACCGTCACCCCTACACCGAAACGTGGCTGGTCCGGTTCGGATCGGTGCGCATTACGGTGGGTTCGGAGTCAATGGATGCCGTTGCGGGCGACATCCTCACCGTCCCTGCCGAGACCACGCACAAGTTCGTGAATTCGGGCACCGGACCGCTCCGCATGGTGTGCATTCACGCTTCACCACGGATGATCCAGGAAAATCTCGAATAGATCGCTCGGAGAAACGAGTGGATGCCGCAGGCACGGAGATGTGGTCGCACCTGCAGCATCCGCTCGCGGCTATCTCTTCACTGTTACTTTTTCACAAAGGCCAGTAGCGCCTCGGTCACCTCATCGGCGTGCGTCCAGAGCAGACCGTGCGGAGCACCCTCGATCTCGACGTAGTCGGCGTCGGGAAGGAGCTTCGAGAACGGCCGGCCGGTCGAGTCGATCGGAAGGATCCGGTCGGCCGTGCCCTGGAGAATCAGAGTCGGCACGTCGATTTTGGGGATGTCTGCACGAAAGTCGGTCAGCCAGGTGGGAACCACAGCGGATGCCGCGAGCCAGGAGGCCGACGCAGCGACGTTCCAGCTGCCACGAACAGCGGCCTCACTGATCCGCGACCCGAGCGTCTCGTCGAGGTTGTAGAAGTTGGCAAAGAAATCGTCGTACCAGGCGAACCTGTCGGCAGTGGCGGCCTTGGAGATGCCGTCGAAAACGTCCTGCGGCACACCGGCCGGGTTGTCCTCTGTCTGCAGCAGGAAAGGCTCGAGCGACGCGAGGAACGCGGCCTTCGCTACCCGTTCAGAGCCGTAGGTGCCGAGGTAGCGGCCCACTTCCCCCGTGCCCATCGAGAACCCGACGAGGATCACATCGGTGAGATCGAGAGTATCGAGAAGCGTATTGAGGTCAGCGGCATAGGTGTCGTAGTCGTGGCCGACGGTTGGCTGGCTGGACTGCCCGAAGCCCCGGCGGTCATAGGTGATGACACGGTAGCCGGCGTCAAGAAGAGCCGCCGACTGCTTCTCCCAGGAGTGACCGTCGAGCGGGTAGCCATGGATGAGCACGACGGGCTGGCCCGAGCCATGGTCTTCGTAGTAGAGGTTGATGTCAGTGGAGTTCTCTGTGCCGACCGTGATGAAGCTCATTGCAATCTCCGATTCTCTAACCGCCTTGCGACGCTTGTCTGGTTATAGCGACAAGAAAACCACAGGGCACCCAACCTGTCAAGTGCTTTGATATGGTTAGAAGATGAACGGAACCACTGGCACCTCGACCACGCCCCTGCTGCTCGATCTCGTGAACTCACGACTCGAGCTTCCCGACGCCGTTTATGACGAACTCGGTGACCAGGCCGCGGCGCGTCAGTGGCTCCGTGAGCACGGCGGAACGGGAAGCCCCGCCGAGGTGGAGGGCGCGAGGCGGGCGAGGTCGGCTCTCGTGCCGTTTCTGCGCGGAGAAGCATCGGCCACGGTGCTCGAGCCCTGGTTGAGCGCGATGCACAAGACCGCTGCCATGGAGCATGGCCGTCTGGTGTGGTCGCTGAGTGTCGATGATGACCTCGCGATTGGTGCCCGCGCTCTTGAGGAGTGGGACGCACTGCAGACCCCAACGGGCTCACGGATCCGACCGTGTGCGAACCCGGAGTGCCAGCACTTCCTCGTCGACCACAGCAAGGCCAATTCGCGTAAGTGGCACTCGATGGAATCGTGCGGAAATCGCATGAAGTCCAGGCGCCACTACGCTCGCACCAGGGAAATCTCGAGCTGAATCTCCGCGCCGATCTCTCGGGTGACAACCAGCGCCCGGTGGCAGACTGAACGACGGCGGACGAACCCCGCCAGTGGAAGGAACAAGCCGTCATGCCAGACGCCCCCGACCTCAGTGGCCTCCGTGCCCTGAACGGTGATTTCACGCGGTTCATGATGTCGTACAAGTTCGGCATCGACGAGGTCATGACGAAGATCAACATTCTTCGCGAAGAGTTCAGCCACCGGCACGACTACAGCCCGATCGAGAACGTGAGCTCACGGCTCAAGTCGGCGGAGAGCATTCTCGCCAAGGCGGATCGCAAGGGCTCGGAAATGACGCTCGACGGCATCCGTTCCGACGTTCAGGACATCGCCGGGATCCGGGTGACCTGCAGCTTCATCTCCGACACCTACAAGATCTTCGACATGATTGTGGCGCAGCGGGATGTCACGGTGCTGCAGGTACGCGACTACATCGCCCAGCCCAAGGCGAACGGCTACAAGAGCCTGCACATGATCATCGAGGTGCCCGTCTTCATGTCCGATCACGTCGAGCAGGTCAAGGTGGAGATCCAGATCCGCACCATCGCCATGGACTTCTGGGCGGCGCTCGAGCACAAGATCTACTACAAATACAACCGCGCGGTTCCTGAGCGACTCCTCGACGAGCTCCGTGACGCGGCGCTCACGGCGAACCGCCTCGACGTGAAGATGGAGCGGCTCCACGATGAGGTGGTCGCACTCCGCGGTGTGGCTGGCGCTGATGACGGCGTTATCGACACCCGTGATATCGGCAGGGATGCTGTTCCTGAAGCGATGCTGCGGATGCTCGCGGCCGCCCGCGTGAAACAGCGGTAACCGGCGCGGGAGCGCCTAGGGTCGCAGCTCCGCCAGGAAACCTGTTTCGAGCGCTGCCCACACGGTGCCGTCTGCGGCAACGGCAATGCCGTGCGGCTCACTGTCCGGTGTCGGCAGGTCTGTCACGGCAATTGTGCCGTCGGCGGCGATGAACCCGATCTGGCTTGAGCCCCACATCGTGAACCAGCACCCGCCGGACGGGTCGGCGGCGATCGCGTGCGGCTTGCTGGAACGGTCGGGCAGCGGGAACTCGGTGAGGACTCCATCGCGATCGAGTCGCCCGATCTGTCCGGCGGCGATCTCGGTGAACCAGGCGGCGGCATCCGTCGCAACGGTGATTCCGACCGGGCCGGCCTTGCTGGTGGGCAGGTCAGTGACGACGACCGCAGAGTTGCCGCCGCGAATGTAACCGATGGCGTTGGCACCGTTGAGCGTGAACCACACGCTCTCACCGGAGCAGGCGATCATCGAGGGGTTGCCATGGTCAACACCGGCGGTGAACTCGGTCACTTTGCCGAGAATGTCGACCTTGCCGATCAGGTCGGTGGTCATCTCGGTGAACCACACCTCCCCCGATTCGGCGGCGGCGATACCGAACGGGCGTCCACCGACGCTCGGCACCGGAATCTCGGCCCGGATTCCCTCGGGGCCGATGCGGACGATGCGGTTGCGTGCGGCATCCGTCACCCAGATGGAGTCCTCGGTTGCCGCAGCGAGGAGTGACGGCTCGGAGCCCTCACCGAGTCCGATCGTGTCGAGTGTGCCATCGGCGTCGCGGCGCACGACCGCCTGCCCCCGGATAAGGGTTGCCCAGACGGCACCGTCGTCGGTGAGCGCAACGCCATAGGGTGCGGCCTCTGCGTCAGAAATCCTGTGCTCAGTGAGGTGCGTTCGCTCGGTCATTGTTCAAGCCTAAGCGCCGGTCGCGCTGGCAGCACCCCTCTCGGCGTTTGCTCAGACAGCTTTGTATTGCTACGTTGGGCCCCACCGCCATTGCTTCGCCGACCGTTCAGGACGAGGACACCGTGCCCCAGAAGTTCACCATCGATGCCCGCTCGGCCGTTCCGCCGTTTGAACAGTTGCGGGTACAAATCATCAACGCCGTGCGCGACGGCACCCTCGTCCCCGGCGACAAGCTGCCGACGGTGCGGACCCTGGCCGCAGACCTCGGTATCGCCGCCAACACCGTCGCTCGCGCCTACCGTGAGCTCGAGCGTGACGACGTGATCGAGACCCGCGGTCGCAATGGCTCTTTTGTTTCGGCGGTCGGCGATCCGACCCACAAGCAGGCCCAGCTCGCCGCTGTTGCCTACGCAGACCGCGTGAAGTCGCTCGGTATCTCTCCCGATGACGCCCTGTCGATCGTGACGGCTGCACTCGGCATCCGTTCGTCCTGAACCCGCCCGAGGTTACGCGGGCGCCGACGTCCCATCGCGCACCACAGGATTGCGGATGCCGATGAACGAGACGATCCCGCCGAGGATGAGCGCGATGGCGGTTGCGGCCATTGCACGGTGGAAGCCGCCGAGATCGAGCACCGAGCCGAGGATGAGACCGGCACACGCAACGGCGACGAGCCCGGCAACCCGAGCGACCGCGTTGTTGATGGCCGATCCGATGCCGGCCTGCGACTCATCGATCGCACCGAGGATCGCGCTCGTCAGCGGTGCGACGGTGATCGAGAGACCGATGCCGAAGAGCACGAGCCCTGGCAGGAGCTGAAACCAGTAGTCGACGTCAGCGCTGACCGTGAGCATGAGGAGGAATCCGATTCCGCCGACGATCGGACCGATGGTCATGAACATCCGCGGCCCGATTTTTCCGGCAAGCGCGCCGATCCGGCTCGAGAGCGCCAGCATCACGAGGGTCGGCGGGAGCGTCGCAACGCCGGCCAGGGTAGCGGGCCAACCGGCCACCTGCTGCAGGTAGATGGCGATGACGAAGAAGCCAAAACCGAGCGCGCCATAGATGAACACTGTGGCGATATTGCCCGCTGAGAAGTTGCGTGACCGGAACAGCGAGAGCGGCATCATCGGGTCGGTTGTGCGGCGCTCCCACCAGAGGAACGCGCCGAACGCCGCGATCCCCAGTACCAGCGGGAGCCACACCACCGGGCTCTGCCAGCCGAACCGCCCCTGTTCGATGAGCGCGAAAACCGGACCGCCGAGTCCGATCGCGCCGAGCACAGCGCCGACCAGGTCGACGCGCGGCCGGCGCGAACGCTCCGGCTGCTTCTCCATCTTCACGAGCAGCCAGAGGGTCACCGTGATCGGCAGGATGTTGATGCCGAAGACGAGCCGCCAGCTCACCGTGTCGACGAGCAGACCGCCGACGAGTGGACCGACGATCATCGCGGTACCTGTCCATGCCGTCCACGTGCCGATGGCTTTCGCCTGGGCCTGACCCGAGAAGGTCGAGATGATGATCGCGAGCGAGCTCGGAACGAGCAACGCTGCCGTCCCACCCTGCAGGGCACGCACGACGATGAGAAACTCAGCGCTCGGGGCAACCGCGCAGAGCAGGGAGGTCGCTCCGAATCCGGCCAGGCCGATTGCGAGGATGCGAACGCGACCGAAGGCATCCGACAGCGAACCGGCAAGGAGGATGAATGCACCGAGCGTCAGCAGATACGCATCGACCACCCATTGCTGAACCGAGAGGCCGCCACCGAGTTCCCGCGAGATCGCCGGCAGGGCGACGTTGATGATCGTGCCATCCAGGAAAGCGACGAATGACGCGAGGATCGCGACGAGTAAAACGATTCGCTGGGTAGCGGATTCGGTGCGGGGGGCGGATGCCATGCACCCCAGTATGCGCCGGGGCACCCCGTCGCGGGAGGGGTTACGGCGCGGGTTCGGAGGGTTCGGGAATCACGCGAAGACCAGCTGGCGAGTTCGCCAACCGGACCAGCTGCTCGACCCAGGCGCGGTTGAGGCGTGGCTCCCTGCTGCCGGCGAAGTCGAACTGGAGCGGAATTGCCGGGTGGATCCAGATGGAGCTGTGTCCGCTGCCCGAGGCGACCGTGTACTCCCACGAGAACGAGAAGCTCTCACCCCGCCGAACCTTCGACAGGATGACGACCTTGAGGTGCGCGAGCACGCGGTCGTCGAAGTCGACGGAGATCGACGGCGTTCCATAGATGAACTTGCCCATGACCTACTCCCCCAGCCCGGCGTCGATGTCGTTCATGACCGCGTTGAAATCTTCGGCGGTTTTCTCGGCTGCCGTTCCTTCTTCGACCTTGCCCTTGATGCCCACCTGCGGCATCTCCGGGACCTGGAAGCGCTTGGCTTCCTCTTCGCTGCTCACGCCCCCGACGTCGGCGACGTCGAACTGGCTGGCCGGGCTGAGCAGGAACTCGTGCACGGTGATCTCCCCGTTCTCCTCGAGAACAGGGATGTCCACGGTGACGCTGTGCTCTGCGTCAGCGACAGTGGTTGTGTACTTGAGAAGCGCCGCCGTGATGGCGTTGCCCGTCACGATTGATCCGCCGGAGTATGTGATGCGCTTCATAATTCGACCGTACTGCAGTCTCGAAATTCGTGAGCACCGCTGGACCGCGTGCGCCCGCCGTGATACACGCGAACGCCCGTGGATTCTGAGCTCACCGACGGCGACTAAATGACCGCTTCGCTCCACGGGTCAGGGTTGCCGAACCGGTGCGCCGTGATCGAAATAGCCTGCTCGTGCAGGAACGGCAGCAACTCGATCCGGCCAGCCGGCGTCACAGCGCCCGCGTAGATCGCGAGGTCAGGGTTGCCCTCTGCCGCTCTGGCCAGGGCCGTGTGCAACTGGCGCCGCGCCTCAGCGCTGCCGACGAGCCGCACCCGGTGAGCATCCGCATCGAGCGCCGCGGCCCGCTCGATCCACTCGGCATCCGTCTCGACAGACACGGGAACACCGAGGTCGGCAAGCACACCGCGGATGGCTGCGGGCAGCCCGGATGCCACGCTCAGCGTGAAACGGGACCGCGAACGCACACCGGCTATCACCACGCGAAGCACCTCACCGAGGTCCGCGTCTGCGGTGCCGCGGACGGCGACGGAAACCGGGCGGTAGCGGAAGAGGTTGCGCTCGACCTCGAGCGCCGAGGCATCCTTCTCCTCGCCGTACTCGTTTCCCCATGCGATGGCATCCGAGAGCGCAGAACGGCGGAGCACGTCGAACTCCTCGTACCCGAGCGACGGCTGGGCCGACTCGATGATGCGGGTGACGCGCGAGTCGAGGCCGCGCAGGTGGAGCGTCGTGCTGCTTGAACCGGAGTCAGGCACCCACGAGCCCAGGGTCAGCAGGTAGTTGGGGCCACCGGCCTTGGCTCCGGCGCCGACGGCGGAACGCTTCCAGCCGCCGAACGGCTGACGCTGCACGATCGCGCCCGTGATGCCGCGGTTGACGTACAGGTTGCCCGCTTCGACGGTGGCGAGCCATTCCTCGAGGTCGTCGGCGTCCTGGGTGTGCAGTCCGCTCGTCAGCCCGTAATCGATGGCATTGGTGTACCGGATCGCCTCGGCGAGCGTCGAGGCGTGCATGACGCCGAGCACAGGCCCGAAGAACTCGGTCAGGTGGAAGTACGAGCCGGGGGCGACGTCGCCGCGGATCCCCGGCGACCAGAGGCGACCGGTGTCGTCGAGCTGGCGTGGCTTGACGAGCCACTTCTCACCGACGCCGAGTTCGGTGAGCGCGTGCAGCAGCTTGCCGTCGGCTGGCTCGATGATCGGGCCCATCTGGCTGGTGGGGTCGTCGGGGTAGCCGACGCGGAGCGAGGTTGCCGCGTCGATGAGCTGGCGACGGAACCGGTCGCTCTTCGCGACCGAACCGACGAGGATGACGAGACTTGCCGCCGAGCATTTCTGGCCGGCGTGGCCGAACGCGCTCTTCACGACGTCGGCTGCCGCAAGGTCGAGGTCGGCGCTCGGAGTGACGATGATGGCGTTTTTTCCGCTGGTTTCCGCGTGCAGTGCCAGCTCCGGCCGCCAGGACCGGAAGAGCTTCGCGGTTTCCCACGCGCCGGTGAGGATCACCCGGTCGACGCTCGGGTGGGAGACGAGCTGCTGGCCGAGGCCGTCCTCGTCGAGCGAGATGAGCGTGAGAAGCTCCTGCGGGATGCCTGCTTCCCAGAGCGCTTCGGCGAGGATCGCGGCCGAGCGGCGCGCCTGCGGTGCCGGCTTGAGGATGACCGCTGAGCCCGCGGCGAGCGCTGCGAGCACTCCACCGGCCGGGATGGCGACGGGGAAGTTCCACGGTGGTGTGACGACGGTGAGGCGGGAGGGCACGAACCGTGCACCCCGGATCGCGTCGAGTTCACGGGCCTTTGCTGCGTAGTAGTGGGCGAAGTCGATGGCCTCGCTGACCTCGGGGTCGGCCTCGGCGATCGTCTTTCCGGTTTCGGATGCCATCACCTCGATCAGGCGGTCCCGGTTTGCCGCGAGCGCAAAGCCGGCACGGTCGAGAAGGGCGGCGCGTTCCGCCGCCGGGGTTGCACCCCAGGCCTTACCGCGTTCCCGGACGCCGGCGACGATGAATTCGAGCGTTTCGGCATCCGTTACCGTGCACGCGGCGATCGTCGCGGCCCCGAGGTCGCTGCCGGGAACCCTGGCGAGAATGCGGCGCGCCCACGCGCGGTTCGCCGGCAGGGCCGGGTCGGTGTCGCGGGTGTTGACGAAACCCGGCGCGCCGATGTCGGTCGCCGGCACCGTGTTGAGGGTCGTTGTATCGAACACCCGAACGGTGTCGAACGGCGACTCGGTCTTCGATCCGCGGGCAAGTCCAAGCACCTGCTGGGTCATGCTCACCTCGTCGTCATCGAGCGCGACAGGTCTCGTGATCGATTGATCGCCGACCGGCCCCTTGCCCGGTACGAGGTCAGCGACGGGCGCGAGCGTCCATTCCGTTTCGCGGTTCTGCAGGCGGCGAGGCGTTGGAACCTCGCTCGCCGTCGCATCCAGTTGCGTCACGCTCGCGAGGAAACGGCCCTTCTCCCTCTCGAACAGTGCGGCGTTGTCGTGGAGCTCGAAGACCGCCGACATGAAGTTCTCCTGCGACGCGTTCTCTTCGAGGCGGCGGATCAGGTACGAAATCGCCACATCGAACTCGCGCGGATTCACGACGGGTGTGTAGAGCAGCAGATCGCCGACGTCGCGCTTGACCGCCGCGGCCTGGCCGGTGGCCATACCGAGGAGCATTTCGAAGTCGACGGCGTCGGTAACGCCGCGGTCCTTGGCGAGGAGCCAGGCGAAGGCGACGTCGAAGAGGTTGTGACCGGCGACACCAACGTGAACGTTTTTCGCGCGCTCGGGGGTGAGCGACCACAACAGGACTCGTTTGTAATTGACGTCGGTGTCTTGTTTCACGTCGTACGGCGCTGTCGGCCAGTCGTGGAGTTTGGCTTCGACACCCTCCATCGCAAGATTGGCGCCCTTGACGAGTCGCACCTTGATCGGGGCGCCACCGGATGCCACGCGCGTGGCCGCCCAGTCCTGGAGCGTTTGCATCGCGGAGAGCGCGTCGGGCAGGTACGCCTGCAGCACGATTCCGGCCTCGAGGTTACGCAGCCGCGGGCGCTCGAGCACGCGCATAAAGACCGCGAGGGTGAGGTCGAGGTCGCGGTACTCCTCCATGTCGAGGTTGATGAACTTGGGCGTCGTGGACTCAGCCGCCAGCTCATACAGAGGCGTCAGCCGCTCGACGATGCGGTCGACAGCCTCGTCGAACGACCACATCGACAGCTGTGAGGCGATGGCGGAAACCTTGATCGAGACGTAGTCGACATCGTCACGGATGAGGAGATCGCGGGTACCCTCGAGCCGCTTGTGCGCCTCGTTTTCGCCGAGCACTGCTTCGCCGAGCAGGTTCAGGTTGAGCTTCGAGCCACCCTCGCGGAGTGACGCGATGGCCGGTCCGAGCTTCTCCGATGTTGCGTCAACCACGAGGTGACCGACCATGTCGCGCAGCACGCGGCGAGCGATGGGGATCACCACGCCAGGGATGACCGGGCCAAGCACACCACCAGCGGTGATCGCGGCGCGCAGGTACCACGGCAGGAACGCCGGGGCGAGCTTCGCGACGCGCTGCAGGTTATAGCCGGCGACGAAGAGGTCTTCCGGTCGCATGACACCGTCGACGAAGCCGACGGTAAAGGCCAGACCATTCGGATCCTTCAGCACATCGGCGAGTCGCTGGGCGGCGGGATCCACCGGAGCGTCAGCGCTCTCGTCCACCCATTTGCGGGCGAGAACGACGGCGTCGGCTGCGAGTTGAGTGGCGCTGAGTTCGGCGCCGGCCGAAGTGTGAGGCATGATCACGAGACTATTCCCTCTATACCTGGTGCGAAGGGAGCGGAACGCGGGTTGCGTCAACTCTCAGCTTCAGTGTGTGGGAGAACCTGAGTTCGGAAAAGCGAATGTTTCTTACCAATATTGATCAGTTTCTCCGATGAGTAGGCTGGCCCCATGCTCGACATGAGAAGACTTCGACTGCTGCGCGAGGTTCAGTTGCGGGGCACGCTCGCCGGCGTCGCCGAAGCGCTCGCATTCAGTCCGTCGTCCGTGTCGCAGCAGCTGTCACAACTCGAGCGCGAGGCGGGCGTCAAACTGCTGCAGAAGAGCGGCCGCCGGGTCCAGCTCACGCCACAGGGCGAGCTGCTCGCCACGCGCGCCGCCGAACTGCTCGACGGGCTCGAACGCGCCGAGGCCGAACTCGTCACGTCGCTCGACGCGGTGATCGGCACGGTTCGCGTCGCCGTGTTCCAGTCGGCCGCGCACGCGGTCATCCCTGAGGCGCTGTCGATCCTCCGCTCAGAGCACCCGGATCTCCGTGTGGAAATCGTCGAACGCGAGCCGGAGGCCGGCCTGTTCGACCTCGCGGCGCGTGACTTCGACCTGGTCCTGGCCGAGCAGTACCCCGGTCACACCCGGCCGCATCTGCCCGACCTGGATCGCGAGTTCCTCGCGACGGATGCCCTCCGGCTCGCTGTGCCGTCGGCATCCGCTGTTTCCTCGCTGACGGATGCCACGGACCTCCCGTTCGTGATGGAACCGGAAGGAACTGTTGCGCGGCTGTGGTCGACGCAGCTGTGCCGTGCTGCCGGTTTCGAACCAGACGTGCGGTTCGAAACGGCTGACCTCATCGCGCACATCCGGCTGATCGAGTCGGGCAACGCCGTCGGTATGCTGCCCGATCTGGTGTGGGCGGGCCGGGAGCCCGGGCTGCGGCTGGTCGACCTGCCCGGAACGCCCGCACGCACCGTGTTCACCTCGGCGCGGCGCGTGAGTGCAGCGCGCCCTGCCGTCACCGCTGTGCGCGGGGCACTGGCGAGGGCGACGGGGTTCCTGGTGGCGTAGCCGGGCTGACGGTCCGCGGCACGGCATCGTCGCTACACAGATGCCCTGAGGGGCTCAAGGGCGGCCAGGACGAGGTCGAGGCCGAAGATGAACTCCTCCGCCGGGTCGTAGCCGCCAGCGACGAGCGCCGCGGCGGACTCATTGAGGTAGGGGAACTCGTCGGGAGGTAGCTGGGGCACGTAGACGCCCTGGGCCATGTCCGCGAACTCATCGGCGGTACCGAACGGCAGGCTGGTTTCCTGCAGGGCAAAACCGTAGACATAGCTGTCGAGCAACCAGTTGGCGTGCGTCGCCATCACGACGGTGAAGCCAGCCTTCCGCAGGCAGGCGGTGACCGCTTCGTGGTGGCGGAGGTTCGCGGGCCCCGCCGACGTCCGCGATTCCATCAGACCGATCGCCCACGGGTGGCGGGCGAGAACCTGTCTGGCGGATACCGCACGCTGCCGAATCGCGGACTGCCAGTCGGCGTCTTCGCGCGGGAGCTCGATCTCCTCGAACACGATGTCGACCATGGCGTCCAGCAACTTCTCCTTGCTCGCCACGTAATGGTAGAGCGACATCGCGCCAGCGCCGAGCGCGCCAGCCAGCCGACGCATGCTCAGCCCATCGACCCCCTCGCGGTCGGCGAGTCGGACTGCCTCGGCCACCACCCGCTGCTTGCTGAGCCCCGCGTCTGACGCGACCTGGCGTTGTTCTCTCGCGGACACGGGACTCCTTGCTCGTTCGAAAAAGGCTTGACAAACGTCCAGCGTACGACGATAGTACGGTGTACGACCGTAGTACAGCGTACGAACGAGCCACAGGTCACATATGAGGAGGTTTCCGTGAGAACAGAACTGCAATCGAATGGCGTAATACGCCGAGTGGGGGGCGCGAGCCGAGCCGGGAGGGCGACGATGCGGGCCGCCGTCCAGCACCGCTACGGCCCGCCCTCAATACTCGAGTCGTCCGAGGTCGGGATGCCGTTGCCCGGTCGAGGCGATGTGCTCGTCCAGGTGCGCGCGGCCTCGGTGCACCCTGGCGACTACTTCGTCATGACCGGGGAGCCGTACATGGTGCGCCTGGTGTTCGGGCTCCGCCGGCCGCGCCACGGCATCCCCGGCAGGGATCTCGCTGGCGTGGTGACAGCGGTCGGGAAGCATGTCACCGCTCTCCGCCCCGGCGACGAGGTATTCGGGTGGAGCACCGCTGGAACGCTCGCCCAGTATGCCTCGGTCCCGGCGGACAACCTCGTGCCCGTGCCAGGCAATGTGTCGCTCGTGGACGCGGCAGCGGTGCCAACGTCGGCCCTGACGGCGTTGCAGGCGTTGCGCACGATCGCGAACGTCCAACCGGGCCAGACGGTGCTGGTCACGGGCGCGTCGGGCGGCGTTGGCTCCTTCGCCGTACAAATCGCCAAGGCTTTCGGCGCAGAGGTGACGGGGGTGTGCAGCACCCGCAACGTCGAGCTGGTCCGCTCGCTCGGCACCGACCACGTCGTCGAGTACACGAAAACCGATTTCACCCGCGCCGATGAGCGCTACGACATCATCATCGACAACGTGGAGGCCCAGCCGCTGGCGGCTGTCCGCCGAGCGCTGATGCCCACCGGCACCCTGATCCCCAACAGCGGACACGGCGGCCGCTGGCTCGGCCCGCTCGGTCGGGTCGTCACAGCGCGCGTGCTGTCCGGGTTCACCCGTCAGCGGTTGAGGCCCTTCACCTCGGTCGAGAAGCGCCAGGACCTGCTCACGCTGGCCGACCTGCTCACGACGGGGCAGGTCACACCCGTCATCGACCGCACCTACCCCCTCGATAAAGCAGCGGACGCCCTCCGCTACGTCGGGGCCGGCCACACCCGGGGGAAGGTCGTGATCACCGTCTGACGACCGGACCGACGAGAACGACTCAACCCGTGCGTATGCACGCCCACACCTGCCGCCACTCCGGCGGACGGGCCCGCTCCACTCGAAAGGAAAGACCGATGACCATCCGAACGACTACCCCGAAACCGCTCGATAGCCCGCCCATCCCGGTGCAGGCCAAGATCGCCGCCGCCTGGGCCAGCTTCATGTTCCTCTACATCTGCGTCGACTTCTTCAACCTCTACAAGCCAGGCGTCGTCGACAGCATCCTGAATGGCCTCGTCTGGAGGTTCGACGTCAGTTCCACGTTGTTGACCGTGATGTTCGCGTCCGTGGCGATCCCGGCCCTGATGGTGATGCTCTCCATGGCCATGCCCGCCCGGATGAACCGCGGCACGAACCTCGTCGTGGCATCGCTCTACATCCCCTACTCGATGTTCAACGCGGCGGGGGCGACCTGGGAGTGGGCCTTCTTCTACGCCCTCTCCATCGGAATCGAGGTCCTGCTCCTGGTCTTCATCCTGCGCTCCGCCTGGACCTGGCCCCGAACTCCCGCCGCCCCAGCCGGTCCCGCGCCGACCGACCTTCGACAGGAGGCATCCGTGACAGAATCGGCCGCATGACGACACCAGAGACCTACGACGCGATCATCGTCGGCGGGGGCCACAACGGCCTCACCGCGGCGGCCTATCTCGGCAAGGCGGGCAAGCGGGTGCTGGTGCTCGAGCGGCTCGATGCCGTTGGCGGTGCCGCGGTGTCGGCGCAGGCGTTCGACGGCGTCGAGGCGTGGCTGTCACGCTACTCCTACCTCGTGAGCCTGCTGCCACAGCGGATCATCGACGACCTCGGTCTCGACATCACGCTCGTGCGGCGACGGTTCTCGTCGTACACCCCCGACCCCGAGGATCCCACCCGCGGCCTGCTCGTCGACAACGACGATCCGGCCGCCACCGCGGCGTCGTTCCTCCGGATCGGAACCACCGACAGCGAATTCGATCTCTTCGAGCGTTTCTACGAGAACTGCCGCATCCTCACCCAGGCGCTCTGGCCGACTCTGACCGGGCCACTGCTCACCCGCTCCGAGGCGAAGCGCCTGGTGACGGATGCCGGCGGAGCGGCCGTGTGGGACGCGATGGTCGAGCGTCCGATCGGCGAGATCATCGCGCGGCACCTGCAGAACGACGTCGTGCGTGGCGTGGTCCTCACCGACGCCCTCATCGGCACCTTCTCGCGGGCGACGGATGCCGACCTGCAGCAGAACATCTGCTTCCTCTACCACCTCATCGGCGGCGGGACCGGGGACTGGGACGTTCCCGTCGGCGGAATGGGCGCAGTCACCGCTGAGCTCGCGCGGGCCGCGCGGGATGCCGGCGCGACTCTTCTTACCGGAGCAGACGTGACGGCCGTCGACCCGGCCGGCGTCGTGCGATATCAGCGGGACGGCGCCGAACTCGAGGTGCACGCTGAGTGGATCGTCTCGAATGTCGCCCCCGCCGTGCTCGACAAGCTGCTCGTTGCCGGAACGAGTGTCAGCTACGGGCGCGAGCAACTCGCGGCAGGTGAACCGTCGGTCGGCGTCTTCGAGTCACGCCCATTCGGCGTGCGCTCGGCCGCCCGTGCAAACCCAAATACGTCACGCGAGGGCGCCCAGGTGAAGGTGAACCTCCTGCTCACGCGGCTGCCGAAGTTGCGGGACGCGGCCGTAACCGGTGAAGCCGCGTTCGGCGGCACCTTCCACATTAACGAGTCGTGGTCGCAACTCGACGATGCGTACCTCACCGCCGCCGAGGGCGGCATCCCGACCCCGCTGCCCTGCGAGATCTACTGCCATTCCCTGACCGATCCGACGATCCTCTCGCCCGAACTGCGCGAGGCCGGGGCGCACACGCTCACCGTGTTCGGGTTGCACACGCCGGCGCGACTCGTCACCGGCGAGAACAACGACGAGATGCGCGACAGGCTGCAGGCCGCGGTGCTGGCATCGCTCAATTCGGTGCTCGCCGAGCCGATCGAAGACCTCGTCATGACGGATGCCGTCGGCCGGCCCTGCATCGAAACCAAAACGACCCTGGATATCGAGCGGGCCGTGGGGATGCCGCTCGGCAACATCTTCCACGGTGGGCTGGACTGGCCGTTCGCCGAGGATGACGCTCCGCTCGATACCCCCGCCGCTCGCTGGGGGGTCGCGACGGAGCACCCTCGCGTTCTGATGTGCGGTTCGGGAGCGCGCCGGGGCGGAGCGGTATCGGGTCTCGGCGGACACAACGCCGCGATGGCCCTGCTCGAGTCCGAGTAGGGGTACCCGGCAGGGGCGAACCCGACCACGCCGCACTCAGTGCCGGCGGTGATCCTGGATCGTGATCCTCGGGCCGCGCCGTGGCTTCGCAATCCCGCTCGCGAGAATGAGCCTCACAACCCGCTGCCGCTGCCCCTCCCACGGCGCAAGCAGCTCGAGCATGCCGTCGTCGTCGACCGGCGCCCCGGTGAGCGCCATCCCGACCGTCGACGCGAGGTGGTAGTCGCCGACACTGACGGCATCCGGGTTTCCGTGCGCCCTCGCGGTGACCTCCGCGGCCGTCCAGACGCCAATTCCGGGCAGGCTGCGTAGTCGAGCGGATGCCGTCGCGGACTCCTGAAGGAGATCCTCCCCCGTCGAGAGGGTGCGTTCGAGAGCGTCGGCGACCCGGCTCGCGCGGACCGCGGTGTCTGACCGTTGCGGGCCGACGCCGGCCTCGTGCCACTCCCAACTGGGGATGAGGCGCCAGGTGTCAGGTGCTGGCGCGACGGTCATGCCCTCGGGCGCCGGACCGGGTGCTGGCTCACCGTGTCGTCGCACGAGCCGGCGCCACGCGCGCCACGCCTCGACAACGGTGACCTTCTGCTCGAGAACCGCAGGCACGAGCATCTCGAAAACGAGCCGGTTGCGACTGAGCCGCAGGCCGGGATTGCGGCGGCGGACCTCGGTCAGCAGTGGACTTCGGCCCAGGTCGAGGTCGTCCCAGTCGTCGCGGCTGCCGAGCAGCTCAGGAACACCATCCATCGCCCACTCGGCACCGTCTCCCCACGCAGAGACGTCGACCTCATCCGTCCGCTGGACCAGGTGAAGGGTTGCTGGACCGGTCGGGGTGCGGAGCGTCAGCCACGAGCCGTTCGCCGTTCGCCGGAAGCACGGGCCGTCGACGCCACGCGAGAGCGGGCCGAGTGTTGCGGAGATCGAGAGCGGATGCCGTGGGCGGTAACGCGAACGCAGCACGGTGTCGCTGGCCGCGAGGGTGTCCATGGGCACCACGATACGTGACGGCCACCGACACGCCAGCATCCCGAGCGGCCGTTCCCCGTTGCTCATCGCCACGGCTGGGGCAGGCGCGACAGGAGGTTGCAACGTATCCACAACGGCTGACTACAACGGCTTCTTTTCTGATTCCCCGATCAAGGCTGCACCAAAAGCGGCAGCTGGGGCCCAGAGGGGTTCCACCTCGATCCTCGAAGCCAATTGGAGAGATGCGATAAACGGAGACCCCGCCGCTTCCGAACGAAGCACATCCCGAACGGCGTCCAGCAAGGTTTCCCCAAGTCGTGCCACCCCGCCGCCGATCACGATCTTCTCAACATCAACCGTGAGGGCGAGGATGCGGACAGCAGCAGCAACCCCGCCTGCCAAGCCATCTCGGATGCTGATTGCCTTCGAATCACCCTTCGCCGCAGCGTCAAAAACGGCGCCAACCGGGTGCGGATCGCTGCCACCCCATAATGCCGAAATCGACGCTCCTCCGACGACAGTTTCGATGCACCCACGTTGGCCACAGGTGCAAACCGCTCCGTCGGGGTTGACGCTAATGTGACCGATCTCGCCCGCTGAACTTCGTACCCCGCCCCACAGTTTCCCGTCGAGGACGATCCCGGCGGCGACTCCGGTACCCAGATTGAGAAACGCCATCGACCCATCATGCCCAAGAAGTCGATGGACGCCGAGCGCGGCAGCCTTCACATCGTTCTCCACCCGGATATCGACGCCAAGTCGCGCCCGGAGCTCGCCGCCGAGATCGAGGTCAAGGACGCCGAGGTTCACCGCGTGCGTAACCCTGGCTGTCCCCGGCGGGACCAACCCAGGAATGCCAATGCCAATCGACGAGAAGTCCCGCACCGTCAGATTCATCTCTGATCCAAGCGCTCCGATAACACGAGCCGCCGTTGCGACCACGCCTGCTGGCCCCCACTCGGTGGCGACCTTGAGTTGAGCAACTACGCGGTCGGTGCCATCGAGAACGACCGCTTCCGTCTTCGTGCCCCCGATGTCGAGCCCGACTCTCATCGCTGGCCATCCCCAGCCAGGAAGGCAACCAGCGCCTGGCCCGCGAGCCGGGATGCGCCAAACGTCGCAATGTCGGCGTAACGACGATCTTCTGCGGGCCAGCCCATGTCGACAACGAGCACTCGCGAACTGGCGCCCCGAAGCGAATCAATGAAAAGCGGCACATTGTCCCATGCATGGTTGTTTTTGCCTATGACGATGATTGGACCATCTGATGCGACCTCAAGGACTGTGCGAGTTATGCGGTCCCTGTAGACCGTCCCGTCCGTCGCGGCGTCGAAGGGGACCACAGGGACATTTATCCAGCCCACGAACCCAGGGGCGATCGAATCTCCCGCGAACGGACCCCACGGGGCATGTCCGACCGCAATATTCGCCGGTGTGTCGACACGCACGATGCACCCGGGGTTGCGGTAGTTCCCCGCATCCGTCTGCGCCGACCCCCCGCCGTCAAACGCTTTCATCACATCAGCGGTATCGGGGACTTTGTGCGCGTGCAGTACTGAACCGTCCGACGCATGGTCAGCAGCCCTCTCCCGCAGATCGTTGGCGAGCACGATGACCCTGCGTGCTGCATCCTCGACTCGCGCACGACTGAGCGTTTTGTTGTCGAGCGCGTGTCTCAGGTGGTCAATGATCTCACCGAGCTGCTCATCCGAGTTGCGTGAACCGATGCAGAGCAGGTCCACACCGGCCTGAAGCGAGCGCGCGGCCGCCTCGGGTATACCGAGAACGCCGCTCGCCCCGTGCATATCGAGGGCGTCGCTCACGATCACCCCCTCGAAGCCCAGCGTCCCGCGCAGCAGTCCCCCAAGAATCGCGGGAGACATCGTCGCCGGGCGGTCGGGGTCGATCTGCGGGAGCATAATGTGGCTGGTCATCACGGTTTTGGCACCAGCACTGATTGCGGCCATGAACGGCACCAACTCGCGTTCCATTAGCTCAGCTCGCGACCGGTCGATGACCGGCAGAGCCAGGTGCGAATCCTGGTCGGTGTCACCATGACCGGGAAAGTGTTTGGCACAGGCCGACACGCCGGTCGATTGCAATCCGCGCGTCCACGCTGCCGAGTGAACAGAGACCAGGTCGGCGTCGGCGCCGAAACTCCGGACACCGATCACCGGGTTCAATGGATTTGAGTTAATGTCGACGTCCGGGGCGAGGGCGAGGTTAATGCCCACCGCCGCCAGCTCACGACCCACAGCCCGGCCGACTGCCGCCGTCGATTCTTCGTCATCGAGCCGGCCCAGGATCGCGTTGCCGGGAAACGGCGACCCCGACCGGTAATGCAGCCGGGTCACATCCCCACCCTCCTCGTCAATCGCGATGATGGCATTGGGGTTGGCCGCCAGGATCGCGCCCGTCAACCGCCAAAGCTGCTCCTCATCCTGGATGTTGTCGCCGAAAAGGCACACGCCGCCGAGGCCGGTGCGCAATCGTTTCTCCAGCCACTCGGGAAGACTCAGGCCAACAAATCCCGGCATGAGAGTTCCCGACAGCAGCCTGTCCGGGTCGCTGTGCGAGGAGACCGGCATCAACCCTTAACCGCCCCGCTGACCAACCCGCCGGTCATCCGCCCCTGAACGATGAGGAAGAAGATGACAACGGGAACGGCGAGGAGAGTGGATCCGGCCATGATCGCTGCCCAGTTCGTCGCCTGGGTGGCCTGCTGGAATGCACGCAACCAGATCGGCAAAGTGTACGATCCAGGGCCTTGCATGATGATGAGCGCCATCAGGAACTCATTCCACGCCTGGATGAACGCGAAGACTCCCGTCGAGACCAAGCCGGGCGCCAGGAGCGGGAAGGTGATCTTCCAGAACGCCTGGCCCCTGGTGCACCCATCGATCATCGCTGCTTCTTCGAGGTCGGCGGGAACGCCAGCAACGAAGCCGCGGAGAGTCCAGATGGTGAACGGCAGGACACCGGCCAGATACACGATCGTCAGTCCGAGCACGGTGTTCAGCAACCGCCAGTCGTCGATCATGCCGAAGATCGTGAACATCATCGCTTCGCCGGGGATCATCTGCACGATGAGGATGGCAATGACAAACTGGCGCCGACCTTTGAACCGGAAACGCGAGATCGCGAGTGCGCCGAGAAAGGCGAAGACGAGACAGATCACGAGTGTGAGAGAGGTCACCCCCAACGACGTCATGAACGCCGAAGGGAAGTTCGCACGGTCAGGTCTGGACGGTTCGAACAGAACAGTGACGTAGTTCTTGAGGGTGAAGTTCTCCGGGAACCATTGCGGTTCCGGCTTAAGCACATCCGCGTTGGGCTTGAACGAGGTGTTGAGCATCCAATAGACGGGGAACACCGAGCAAACGAAAACAATGATCGAAAGGACTGCGTACATCGCTTTGGTCCAGCTGTCCCTGACTCGGAACGCCTTACTCTTGCGACGTTTGGGATCGGGTTTTCCCAACGGAGCGACCGCGGTCGCGATCGGCTCTGCCGTCGACGTCACCAGACTCATACTTCTTCGTCCTTCACTGTCTTTTGTACGTAGTAGATGGAGATGGCGAGCATCATGATGACCATGATGAATGACACCGCCCCGGCACCGCCGAGGTTGCTGGAACCCAGGTGGTAGATGTAGGTGCCGAAGACATCCGTTTCACTCGAGATCCCTCCCATGCCCTGAAGCATGAAGACCTGCGTGAAGACCCTGAGGTCCCAGATCATCTGCAGGACGATCGTGACAAGCAGGAGGCTGCGGAGGTACGGAACGACGATGAAGAAGAACCGCTTCGGACCGTTCGCGCCGTCGAGCTGTGCCGCCTCGAGTACCTCGTCGGGGACCTGCGTCAACCCGGCGTACATCACGAACACGACGAACGGAACCGACTGCCAGGTGATGATTACTGTGAGCACGGCGAAAAACGACAGCGGATCAATCAACCAGGAGTGGCCAGTGAACTCCGACGATTGGGTCAGCCAGTTGAGTACCCAGTTCAGCAACCCGTACTTGGTGTCAACGATCCAGCCCCACACAACTACCGCGGACAGCGGCGGCATTGCCCACGCAAGCAGAAGGCCAACGGAAACCAACAGCCGGAGAAACTTATTCAGACGTGTCATCATGACCGCGATCAGGATGCCGAGGGTCATGGTGGCCACGACAAGAACTGCCATCAGCCCGAAGCTCCGCCCTGCCACCGCCCAGAAAGCGGGGTCAACCAGAGCCTTGGTGTAGTTCTCGAACAGCACCCATTCCGGCGGGGCGCCGAAGATCTGAGCCTTGCCATACTCCTGGAACGATGTGAGGAACATCCGGACCAGGGGATATCCCGTCATCACAAGGAGGATGACGGCGCTGGGAAGGAGAAGCGCCCAGGGAAAAAGTTTCGCGCGTCTGGCCGCCGGCGTTAGTGCGCGGCGAGGCGCCTTGCCGGGACCTGACGCGCCGTGACGCGACGAGCGCGCGGTCGCCTCTCCGCGATCAGGTTGTGTGGCGGTCTGACTCATTCCCGCTCCTTACGTTGTAGTAGCCGGTGCCGGCGGCAGCGATGTTCGCGGCCGCCGGCGGGGTGGGCGGCGTGTTTAGCCGTTGAGGATGTCCTCGATCTTGCTGTCAAGCTCCTTAGCGACGGTTGCCGGAGCATCGCCCTGTGCCAGCCGCACGAAAGAGTCCTGAAGCACACTGGAGGCCTCGACATCTGCCCACTTGGGCGCGGCCGGGGTCAGGCGGGCCGACTTCGCCGCTGCAGCTGCGGCTGCGGTGACCTCGTCGTCCGGCAGAGCGGACGATGCGGATTCAATAGCGGGGATGAGGCCCTTGGCGGCGAGCAGCTCCTGGTATTCGGTCGAGAGCATGATCTTCAGCGCACTGTATGCCAGGTCCTGGTTGGCCGACTTCGCCGCAATGGCGACGTTGGATCCTCCGGCGAATGCCGCAGCCGCGCCGCCATCCTTTCCGGGGAGTGCAAAAGCGGTGATGTCCTTGCCAAAGGTGTCGGGGCACCCGGGTGTGTCCGCATCGACAGCAGCCTTGATCGACCACTGGAACCAGCTCGGCGCGGAGAGATAACCGACCGCGCCCTCGCAGAACGGGACTTGTGCGTTCGCCTCGTCGCCGTCCTTGGGCGCTGCAGAGGCGTTCTGGAACACGTCCTGAAGCTGCGTCAGACCAGCAACGCCACCTTCACTGCTGAATCCAGCCTTCCAGGTGCCGTCATTCTGCTGCTCCGCAACGAAGCCTCCGTTCTCCCAGACGAAGGGAAGCGCGTTGTACCAGTCCTTACCCGGAGCGTAGATTCCGGACGGGACGCCACTCTTCTTCAGCTCCACGCCAGCCGCAACGTACTCGTCCAAAGTTGTGGGCACAGCGGTAGTCGCAACCTGAGGGGTGTGGAAGACGACGCGGGCGCCCGAGTAGTACGGGTAGGCGTAGATCTTCTTGTCGTAGGTACCCGCCTCGACGAAGCCCTGCAGGAGTTCGTCGCCGCCGAGTTCTTCGTACTCCTCGGTCAGGTCGGTGAATGCGCCAGCAGAGGTGAAGGCCGCCGCCTGGGTGTTGCCCACTTCGACGACATCGGGGGAGTCGGAGCTCGAGAGTGCGGTGGTCAGCTTGTCGACCAAGCCGTTCCACTGCTGTTCTTCAATGACCAGCTTCGAGCCCGGGTTCTCCTTCTCGAAGGTCTCCTTGAGGTAGGTGCGGGCCTCATCTGGTGTGTCGGAACCGACCAGCCAGACGCGAATTTCGGCTGAGCTGTCTCCTCCATTCGAGTTCCCGGCAGCGCCACCGCAGCCGGACAGAGCGAGGACAGCTGCAGCCCCCAGAGCCATGATTCCGATCTTTCTCATCGGTTGTTCCTTTCGTTGGATGTGTAGCGGATGTGTTGCGGATGTGTTGCGGATTGGTTCGCTGCATCAATGCAGGTAGTCATGAGACGCCCAACTGTCCTGAAAGAACCATCACCGCGGCGCCGCGGAGAACAATGTCCTTTCCCAGGGTCGACATCCGGAGGGAAATATTGCCGTGAATATCGGCCATCGTCCTGCTCCGTAGTGTTTCGATCGTCGCCTGACGCAAGACGTCGTCGAGAAGTGCCTCGTCGCCGCTCAGGATCACGTCGGTGACCCCCAACGCTCCGAGGACAGGGGCGAGGGCGATACCGAGCCTGGTGCCGCCGGCGCGAAGAACCGCGTCCCTATGGCGCTGCGCGGCATAGGCATCGGCATCGTGAGGCAGCGCATCAAGCGCCTCGGCCAGGCGCGGCGCGGCCAGCCACGACTCAAGGCATGCCGTTTTGCCGCATACGCATTGGGGTCCGCCGTCGGTCCCGACCGTGATGTGCCCGATTTCACCGGCGGTCGATCTAGCGCCGAAGACGACGGCCCCGTCGACAAGCATGCCCGCCCCAACACCGTGTCCGATCCGCACCAGCACGAAATCGTCGTCCGCTCCACCGAATCCGTGTTCGGCAAGCACTGCGGCATTCGCGTCATTCGACACGACGACGGGCAGCTCGGTCGCACTGGCCACCGTGGCGCCCATTGCCAGGTCACTCCAGCCGAGGTTCGGGGCGCTGACGACGACGCCGTCCTTCGAAACGATGCCAGGGGATCCGATACCGATTCCGAGAACATCGGTCGACGCGAGCGCGACCAGCCGCTGAGCCAGTGCGGTGACCTTCGACATCGCCTCGACACCGGTGCTTCCGTCCAGCGCGATCTCGATCCGATCATGGATGTCACCGTCGAGGTTCATGACGGCGCCACGGAAAGCCTCGTGGTCAGACAGATCAATGCCGACAATCGAATAAGCGTCGCGGTCGATGTCAATGATCATCGCGGGTTTCCCTGGCCGTGAGTCTTCGCGCTGGCCCTTTTCGACGACGAGCCGTTCGTGGATGAGTTCTGCCACAAGGTCCGACACCGTCACCCGGGTGAGCCCGGTGTCCCGAGCGATGTCTGCACGGCTCATCGCCCCAGAACGGTAAATGGTCTGAAGGACCAGCGAGCGATTGTGGCGCCGCGCGTGTTCAGGCAGAACTTTCTCGGTCGGTCGAAGCGTCCGACCGCGCGAGAAATCCGTGCGTAACGGCGTTCGCCCCGTCCCCGCGTGAGGGTTCTCCCCCTGCACCGATGCAGTCATGTTTGTTAGTAAAGCGTACAAACAAACAAATACTCAACACCCCGAACGAGGGAGTTCGCCGTTCTACTGAACCGTCGGCGATCTGTGCCACTCCGACCCGACGATTCCAGCGCTCAGCGTTCCGATCGCTCCCGTTTGAGACCCTCGAGCAGATCCGCCTGAACCGCGAGCCGCTGTGCCCGGGTAATGGGCTTTCCCGGAGCGTCCGGACGCCGCTGCCACGGTTTAGGCCCGTCCGCATGCCGGTACTCAACACCAAGCGCATCGAGGCGGTTGAGGTGATGATCAAGGCGTCTCAGGAACTCTGGCAGGTCGCGGCCGGCGGGCACCCACACGGCCTCCGCGAGGGCGCACAATCGCGGGAACATCATGTAGTCGACAGCCCGCGCTGAGTTCAGGTGTTCGGTCCACAGGTTGGCCTGACCGCCGAGGACATGACGCTGAAGATTGTCCTCCAGCCCCGCCGGAACCGGGTCGAACGCGTAAACGTCAGCTACCCCGAGCGGAAATCCCACGGGAATCGGCTCGTCAGCGAGGTCTGACTGACGGTAGTCGAGGTAGACCTGGTCGTCGGGACAAGCGACGACGTCATTGCCGGCACGTGCCGCTGCCAGCGCCCCGAAGGTACCCCGCCAGGACGCCACCGTGGCTCCTGACGCCAGTCCCCCCTCGAGGATCTCGTCCCAACCGAAGAGAGACCGACCGCGGGTGCTCAGGTGGTCGTCCAACCGGCGTATGAACCAACTCTGGAGCTGCTCAGCGGTCTCGACACCAAGCTCCCGCATCCGTTCCTGGGTGCGGTCGTCCTGCATCCACTGATCCTTCTTCGCTTCGTCGCCACCGACTCCGATGTATCTCGACGGGAACAGGTCGATAACCTCGTCGAAGACCGTGCAGAAGAAGTCGATAGTGGACTCTTCTGCGTTGAGGATCAACGGGTTGATGCCCCATCGGGTCCACACCTCATGGGGTTCGCCGGTCACACCAAGTTCCGGATAAGCGGAAATAGCCGCTTGAACGTGACCAGGGGTTTCGATCTCGGGAACGATGGTGATGAATCGCTCTGCGGCGTAACTCACCAGTTCACGGATGTCATCCTGGGTATAGAAGCCGCCGTGCGGCCGCCCGTCCGCCCCTGCCAGCGGCCCGTGCCCGTTCTGGCTTTCAGCACGCCATCCCCCCACCTCGGTGAGCCGCGGAAATGCTCGAATCTCGATCCTCCAACCCTGATCGTCGGTGAGATGAAGGTGGAGCGTGTTGAGCTTGTGAACGCTCATCAGGTCGATGACGCGCATCACTTCGTGTTTCGGTTGGAAATGCCGCGCGACGTCGAGCATGAGTCCACGCCAGCCGAAGCGTGGGCCGTCGACGATGGTCTGGGCGTCGGCCTCCCACACCACCCCCTCCACCCGCGCGCGCCGGTACACGGCGGTTGGCAGCACCTGGAGCAGCGACTGGCATCCGTAGAACACCCCGGCCGGGGTGCCGCCCGCGATGTCGATACCGGTCGGCCTTATGCTGACCCGGTATGCCTCTGGCGCGAGATCGTGATTGAGGGAAAGGACAATAGCCGGCGCCTCGCCTGCCTCGGTCACAAGGGGAAGCGGAAGCCCCGTGCTCGGGCGCAAGGACTCCTGTAACCGCGCGCCCACGTTGTGCAGGGGGGCCGGGGCGGCCACGACGGTCTGCGGACCGAGAATGAACGATCCGGATGCCGGCTGTAGTTCGAGTGGACGGGGAAGCACGATCACGAGATCTCCTTGCTTACGGAACTGCCACGATATGCCGAACCTCGGAGCACGCGCCCTGTCAGACCCTGCGTGCGAACACCGCGGTCGATCGCCAGCCTGCCGTTCACCATCACGTTGCTGATACCGGTCGCCGCGGATCGCGGCGAGTCGAACGTCGCTGTATCGAGAACGGTTTCGGGATCGAAAAGAACCAGGTCAGCAGCAAAACCCTCCCGGATGACACCACGGTTTACTAGTCCGAGGCGCGCCGCGGGTGCGCCGGTGAGATGGTGCACCGCTTCCTCGAGCGTTAGCACCCCAAGATCGCGCACGTATCTCGCGAGATACCGCGGAAATGTTCCCCACCCGCGAGGATGAGGGCGGTTGCCGACGAGGATGCCATCGCTGCCGCCGGTATGCACCCTGTGGCGCATCACCGCCTGGACGTTGCGTTCGTGACCGACGTGCATGATGACGCCTGTCGCGAGTCGGTCCCGCCGGAGAATGTCGAGCACGATGGCCACCTCATCGCGGGACTCGGAACGAGCGATTTCCGCGATGGTGCGACCGACATACACGGTGAGGTCGGGGTTCTCGACGCCGGATATCTCGATCGCATCCCATCGTGCGGGAACGCCGTGGAAGCCGTCTGCGCCGCGCACGTTCAGGTCGTATGCGATGCGGCTATGAAGTGAGGGGTCTGTGACCCTGTCCAGCAGAGCATCGGGCCCACCCGACGCGACCCAGCTCGGCAATAGCGCGCTGAGGGTCGTCGCTCCCGGCAGGTACGGATAGCTGTCGAGGGTCAGGTCGATTCCGTCTTTGAGCGCGTTATCGATCATCGCGATGAAATCGGGTGCGGCGGCCCGGTTGACGTCGAAGTTGAGCGTCGCGTGGGTCAGATGAAGCGCACACCCGCTTCGTCTCGCGATATCGATCACCTCCGCGTAACTGTCCAACGCCCCTGCGCCGTACGAGCGGGTGTGGGGGGCGAAATAGCCCCCGTAGCGGGCAATCACCGTGCAGAGCGCCTCGAGTTCCGCCGTTGACGCGTACATTCCCGGAGCATAGGTCAGGCCACTCGACATCCCGACAGCACCAGCCTCGAACGCCTCGGCGAGTATGTTCTGCATGACCGTGATTTCGTCGCCAGTGGCGGGACGATTCTCGAAACCGACCGCGAGCATCCGCAGATTCCCCTGCGGCACCAGGTAGGCCGCATTGACCGCGGTACCCCCGACTCCCGGCCCCCGGTCGAGCGTTGCGAGATATCCCTCGACGCTGCTCCAGACAAAGGCTGCGTCCGGAAGATCGCCGTTCCAACCCCGAATCTGGCGTCGGACAACCGACAACGAGCGGTCGTCAACCGGCGCGTAACCGATGCCATCCTGGCCGATTACTTCGGTTGTCACGCCCTGGCTGAGCTTGGCCTCGTGGGCTGGATCCCGCAGCAGTGCGAGGTCGGAGTGGGCATGCATGTCGATGAAGCCGGGGCAGAGCACGGATCCCTCCTCCTCGACAATCCGCACCGCGGATGGCACCTCCGCTGCACCTGGACCAACGACCGCGGAAATAACCCCATCAGCAACGAACACATCAGCTTGCCGCGGGGGGCCACCGGTGCCGTCGACCACCGTCACCCTTCGAAAAAGCACCTCATCCATAACGGTCAAAACCGAGTCTCGATGGCATCGATCACCATGGGTGATGGCGAGTGGGCATCGTCGACGACCGGGATCAGTCGCCACTTGTCCATGGCCGTGCACGGATGTGAGAGTCCCAGCCGGATCACGGTCCCGACAGGAAGCGTTTCCTCACGCGCGAATGGTTCCGCCAGGCGGAGAAAACCGTGCTGGTCGTTCAAGGCGGTGACAACGCTACCCACGACCACGGCTGAGTCGCCGCCGCGCACCGCCTGGGCGACCGGAAGCCCTTCATCAAAAGGCAGATCCCGCTTGCCCGCGTCAAACAGCACGAGCCCGGGCTCGGGGCGAGACACCACGCGAACCCACGCGTGCATCGCCGAGCGAAAGGGCTCCGTTCCGATCAGGGAACCCATCGGGCTGATCCCTCGATAGAAACCGTCGTCGTGGATCTGGAATGCCCCGGAGCGGATGACCACCGATGCCTCCCCGTTGAGCACGCGAAGCCTGGCCGCGACCCGGTCGAAGAAGGCACTGCCTCCGGCTGTGACTATCGGCATTGCGTCCCCGTCGAACCCGCCCGATGCCAGCCTGCGATAGAGCAGCACGAGATCATCGAGCCAGCCATCCACCCGTGCCAGCCCACTTGCGCTGCGATCGTGCGCGAGCGCCCCCTCGTACCCCGCGATCCCTACGAGCCTGAGCGCCGGAGATCGTTTGACGGCTTGAGCGACAGCGAGCGCGTCCTCGATCGAACGTGCACCCGTACGGCCGGCCTCGCCACCAAGCTCCACGAGGACGTCGAGCGGGCGCGCTGGATCACCAAGCTCGACGGTCAGAAGCTCGACGGCGGCGACACTATCGACCCAGCTGCAAAACTCGAACCCGGCATCATCAGCGAGCTCTGCGGCGAGCCAGCGCAGTGCGCTCGGATCGGTGATTGCGTTCGCCAGCATAATTCGGCTCACCCCTGACGAACGTGCGCACTGTACCTGCCACGGTGTCGCAAAGGTCAGCCCCCAGGTGACGTCGAACTCGAGCAATTCATCCCACAGGGCGGGGGCCATGGTGGTTTTTCCGTGTGGCGCTATCAGCAGAGACTCCGACGCCAACCAGGCAGCCATTACTCTCGCGTTGGAGTCGAGCGCGCTACGGTCCAGGGTGAGCACCGGCGTCTGGAACTGATTCAGGGGCAGAGGGAAAGCGTCGCCCAGGCTCCTGTGCCACAGGCCAGGGGGAAATGCCTTGTGCGTTGGGCCAATGAGAATGTCCTGCGTCACACGTTCACCGTTCGCGCCCCTCGATTGGCTTCTACCGACATTGCGCAGTCTGCAATCCCGGTTGCAGCAAATGTTCAGCCAACGTATCGTGGCCGATATGAAGGTGTCAACGTGAGCGCGGGGCACCTGGCACCCGCCGACCGGCACGGCTTGTGCACCGTCACTAAAGGCCAGTGCCAGGGCCCGCCGAGGTTGCGATGAGCCAGAGCCTTGCGCGGGGGCTGCGGCTTCTGCGCGCGCTCAGCGAGGGACCGAAACGACTCGATACCCTCGCCGACAGACTCGACGTCCACAAGTCCACGGTGTTGCGCCTGTTGCAGACGCTTGAGGCGGATGGATTTGTCACCCACGACGATCTTCACCGATACACCCTCGGCGGCCGCCTCTTCGAGTTGGCGAATACCGCCCTCACCCAGCGGGATGTTCGCACCGTCGTGCGCCCGCAACTGGAGGCGCTCAATCGCACGACGCTTGAAACCGTCCACCTGGCCAGTCTCGAGGGCGGAGAGGTCATCTATATTGACAAGCTTGATGCGGTCAGGGGAATGCGGATGTATTCGCGGGTCGGGCTGAGGGCGCCGCTGCACTGTACCGCGGTGGCGAAAGTGCTGGTATCGGCCCGCCCGGAGGTCGAGTGGCCGTCCATCGCTGGCGGAATCGAATTTGTTCCTATGACCGATAACACCATTGCTGATGCCCCCGCCTATTTGGCTGAGCTCGCCCGAGTTCGCGCTCTCGGGTACGCAACGGACTACGAGGAGCACGAAGCGTTCATCAATTGCATAGCGGCGCCGATTCGGGACGGCTCGGGGAACGTTGTCGCTGCGGCATCCCTCTCGGTCCCGACCATGTCACGGTCACGCGACGAAGTGTTCGCCCTCCTGCCGCTTCTTCTCAAATCAACACAAGTCGCATCCGCCGAACTCGGATGGGCACCAGAGAGCACCACCAATCACAGGGAAAATGACAATGACTGAGAAAACCCGCGTCCAAACCACTGGCGCCCCCGCGCCCGCACACACGTTCTCGCAGGGGGTGCGTAAGGGACCCATCGTTCAGGTGTCCGGGCAGGGGCCTGTCGACCCCGCGACCAACGAGTACCTCCACCCGGGCGACGTCGGGGCACAAACAATTCGAACCCTTGAGAACGTGAAAGCGATCGTGGAAGCATCCGGGGCAAGCTTCGACGATGTGATCATGCTGCGCGTCTATCTGACGGCGAGGGCGGACTTCGCCGCAATGAATGACGCGTACGGCGCTTTCGTGTCGGCGCACACTCCCAGCGGGGTACTGCCGAGCCGCACGACGGTCTTTACCGGGTTGCCACGCGAAGAGATGCTCGTCGAGATCGACGGGCTCGCCGTCGTGTAAAGCATCTTCTCACCCCAGACGTCCCGGCCAGCAGTACTCGCGCCACGACGACGATGGCTCCCTGAGTAAGGCCAGAGCGCCTTGTCGCACATCAGTTCGCAACGTTTCATCGTGCTGATCCTCTCGAGAAGCTGGCGGGCGCCGGGGAGCGAGCGTAGTGTCTCGGCATGAGTTTCTCGAGCGATGACGTCGCGAGCCTCCGCGCGGCCGTGACCGGTGACGTATTCGAGCGCGGCGATGCCGGGATGGCTGATCACGTCGCCACCCAGAACACCCTCATCCAGCACGAACCTGAGCTTGCCGTTGTGGTCGCAAACGAGGCCGACGTTTCTGCGGCAGTGCGCTTCGCCGCCGAGCACGACCTCCCCGTGAGCGTGCAGTCGACGGGCCACGGCGCCTGGGAGCCGATCACAACAGGGCTTCTCGTCGTCACGTCACGTCTCGACGACGTGTCAGTCGACTCCGATGAGCACGTCGCGACGATCGGTGCCGGCGCGAGATGGAGCGCCGTCATCGATGCTGCCGCTCCGTACGGGCTCACGCCGATCACGGGGTCCTCACCACACGTCGGCGCCGTCGGCTACACGCTCGGCGGCGGGCTCGGCCCTCTCGCCCGGAGCCACGGCTTCAGCACCGACTGGGTGCGCGGATTCCGGGTTGTGACCGCAGACGGCACGGCCGTGATCGCGACGACCGCCGAGAATCCCGAACTGTTCTGGGCGTTGCGCGGCGGCAAGGGCGGCCTCGGCATCGTCACCGAAATGCGACTCGAACTCGTGCCACTCACGACCCTCTACGCGGGCAGCCTCTTCTTCGACACCCCCGACATCGAGACAGCACTCCGCGCCTGGGTGGACTGGACCCAGACCGCCCCGGATGACGTCACTACGTCGGTCGCCCTGCTCTCCATGCCGCCGATCGAGGAGATTCCCGAACCGTTCCGGGGCAGGTTCCTGCTGAGCATCCGCTTCGCCTATCCGGGAGACCCCGATGAGGGCGAGCGACTCCTGCAGCCGCTGCGCCAGGCGGCACCGGTCTACGTCGATGGGGTCACGGAGATCCCGACGACGGCGATGGGTTCGATCCACGCCGACCCCGACGAGCCCAGCCCGCTCTGGGACTTCGGCCTGCTGCTGAAGCCGATCGACCAGGACTTCGTCACTGAACTCCTGGAGAGCTTCGGTCCGGATGCCGATTCCCCGTTCGTCGCGGTGGAGATCCGCCACCTCGGCGGCGCGACCGGGCGGGACGTCGAGGGCGGCTCAGCGGTCGGCGGCCGCAACAGTGCGTACACCTTCACCCTGATCGGTGTCGTCCCACCACTCTTCGAACGGATGCCCGTGGTTGCGAACGCATTCCTCGAGCGAGCGGAGCGCTGGATCTCGCCCGAGACGAACATCAACTTCTCGGCACGGGTCGATACCCCGGAGCACTTCGCCCAGGCGTGGCCGCGCGAGACGTTCGAGCGGCTCGCCCGCGCGAGGGAAACCTACGACCCGGACGGCGTATTCGCCTTCGGGCCGGTGGAGTCGGTGCCGAAGGCCTGACCGCGCACCTCGAGTTGCTGGTTTTGCACGGCTTAGAGCGCACTCAACCCGTGCAATTCCAGCAACTCGCGTGGACGCCTACAGGTGGCGCTCGTCGGGGCCGTTGTACTCCGACAGCGGCCGGATCAACGCGTTCGACGCCGCCTGCTCCATGATGTGCGCCGTCCAGCCGACAACCCTCGCCGCCACAAACAGCGGAGTGAAGGTCAGGGTGTCGAAGCCCATCAGGTGGTAGGCGGGCCCGGACGGATAGTCGAGGTTCGGCTTGATGTTCTTGCGGCTCGTCATCGCGTCGTTGAGCGCGTCGTACAACTCGACCATGTCGTGGCGGTCGTAGTACTCGGCGAGCGTGTCGAGCGCCGCCTTCATCGTCGGCACCCGTGAGTCACCGTTCTTGTACACGCGGTGGCCAAAGCCCATGATCTTGCGCTTGGAGGCGAGCGCCTCCTCGAGCCACGCCTCGGCCTGATCTGCAGTGCCGATCTCGTCGAAGGTGTGCATCACCGCTTCGTTTGCGCCGCCGTGCAGCGCACCCTTGAGTGCGCCGATGCCGCCGACCACAGCGGAGTACAGGTCACCCAGGGTCGAGGTGATCACGCGTGCGGTGAACGTCGAGGCGTTGAACGAGTGCTCGGCGTAGAGGATCATCGACACGTTGAACGCGTCGACAACGGCATCCGCCGGCACCTCACCGAACGTCATGTAGAGGAAGTTCGCCGAGTAGCCGAGGTCGTCGCGCGGCGGGATGAGGTCTTCACCGCGGCGGCGACGCTGGTCGTAGGCCACGATCGCCGGGACCTGCGCGTACAGCCGGGCCGCCTTGTTGAGGCTGGATTCCTCGGTGGCGACGTCGGCATCCGGGTCGGTGGCACCGATGGCCGAAACCGCGGTCCGCAGTACGTCCATCGGGTGCGCTGTCATCGGCAGCAGGTCGACGACGGCCTTCACACTGTCGTCGAGAGCACGCTGCCCACGCTCGACATCCTCGAATTTCTTGAGTTCGGCATCCGTCGGCAGCTCACCGTGCCAGAGCAAGTAGGCAACCTGCTCGAAGCTGCAGTTCGCGGCGAGTTCCTGCACCGGGTAGCCGCGGTACAGCAGCGAGTTGGTCTCGGGGTTGACCTTGGACACAGCCGTGTAGTCGACAACGACTCCGGCGAGGCCCTTCTTGATGTCGGTGTCTGTCATGCCGTGCTCCTTTGCGTGGGGTGGTGCGAAAGTCTGGGCGGACCAGCGGTCGGGGATGCCGCACCGCTGGTCCGAGGAACCCTACCGTTCAACGGTGAAGTTGAACACCGAGGTGTCGAACTGGTTATAGCCCTCGTAGTCGACGAGTTCGTAGAGATCGGCGCGGTGCTGCATCTCGCCGAGCTTCGAGCTGAGGCTGCCCTCGTCGTTGAGCGTGTCGAGCGCGCGGCCCGCTGCACCCATCGCGGTGCGGAGGAGCGACACGGGCCAGATCACGATGTTGATTCCAACATCGGCGAGCTGCGCGCTCGTGAAGAGCTCGCTCTTGCCGAACTCGGTCATGTTGGCGAGGATCGGCACATCGACGGCCTTGCGGACCGCCTCGAACTCACTGAGGTCACGCATGGCCTCGGGGAAGATGGCGTCCGCGCCGGCGTCGACGAGTTTCTTTGCCCGGTCGATCGCGGCATCCAGTCCATCAACGGCACGGATGTCGGTGCGCGCCATGATGAGGAAGTTGTCGTCGCGACGCGCATCGGCTGCCGACCTGATGCGCTTGAGCGCTGTCGACTCATCGACGACCTGCTTGCCGTCGAGGTGACCGCAGCGCTTCGGGTTGACCTGGTCCTCGATGTGCATGCCGGCCAGGCCGGCATCCTCGAGTTCCTGGATGGTGCGGGCGACGTTCATCGGCTCGCCGAAGCCGGTGTCGGCGTCGACGAGTGCGGGCAGTTCGGTCATCCGGGCGATCTGCTTCGCACGGCCGGCCACCTCGGTGAGGGTGGTCAGGCCGATGTCGGGCAGGCCGAGGTCAGCGCTCAGGACAGCGCCGGAGATGTAGACGCCGTCGAAGCCCTTCTGCTCGATCAGCCGCGCGGAGAGCGGGTTGAACGCCCCGGGGAAACGGAGCAGTTCACCGGTGGCGAGGCGGTCACGGAAGATCCGGCGCTTTTCCTCCGGTGTGGTCTTGGCGTACAGCATTTAGAACAGTCCCTTCGGTGATTCAACTCCGGCGAGAACACCGGATGCCGCCTGGATGGTCAGCCCGCCGAGCTCGTCAGCGGTGAGTTCAGGCAGGCGCTGAACTGTGGTGAGGAAGCGCTCGATCTCTTCGGGCTCGAGCACAGGCTCCGCCAGCATGCGGAACTTGGCGATGTAGTCCTCGCGCACGAACGGCCGGGCGCCGAGCGGGTGCGCATCGGCGACGGCGATCTCGTCGACGATCGTGGTTCCATCGGTGAGGGTGATCTCGACGCGCCCGCCGAAGGCCTTCTCAGCGGGGTCGATGGAGTGGTAGCGGCGCGTCCACTCGGCGTCTTCCTCCGTGCTCACCCGGTTCCACAGCTCGACGGTGTCTTCTCGAGCTGCCCGCTCGGGCGAGTAGGAGTCGACGTGGTGCCAGCGGCCGTCCTGAAGCGCGACGGTGAAGATGTACGGGATGGAGTGGTCGAGGGTTTCGCGCGACGCTGTCGGGTCGTACTTCTGCGGGTCGTTCGCGCCCGAGCCGATGACGTAGTGCGTGTGGTGCGAGGTATGGAGGACGACGCGGTCGATGGCGCCGGGAACGAGCAGTTCTGGGTGCTCGTTGTGCAGTTTCCGCGCGAGGTCGATCCAGGCCTGCGCCTGGTACTCGGCGGAGTGCTCCTTCGTGTAGCTGTCGAGGATGGCGCGCTTGGCCTCGCCGGCCTCGGGGAGTGGCACGTCGTATGACGCGTTCGGTCCGTCGAGCATCCACGCGACGACACCGTCTTCGCCCTCGTAGATGGGTTCGGGCGAGGTCTGGCCGCGCATCGCACGGTCAACGGCTTCGACGGCCATTTTGCCCGCGAACGCCGGAGCGTGCGCTTTCCAGGTGGAGATCTGGCCCTTGCGGGACTGGCGGGTTGCCGTCGTGGTGTGCAGCGCCTGGCCGATGGCCTGGAAGATGGTTTCGACGTCGAGTCCGAGCATCGTGCCGATGCCGGCGGCTGCCGATGGGCCGAGGTGAGCGACGTGGTCGATCTTGTGGGCGTGCAGGCTGATCGCCTTGACGAGATCGATCTGGATCTCGTAGCCGGTCGCGATTCCTCGGACGAGGTCGTGGCCGGTCGCGCCGACGTGCTGGGCGACGGCGACGAGCGGTGGGATGTTGTCACCGGGGTGCGAGTACTCGGCAGCGAGGAACGTGTCGTGGTAGTCGAGTTCGCGCACGGCGACGCCGTTTGCCCACGCCGCCCATTCCGGGCTGACGCGACGCGCGGCATCCGGACCGAACACCGTCGACCCGTTTCCTCCCGTGGTGACGGGGTGCGCGAGCGCCTGCGACCTGGCGGCGACGACGGGGCCGCGGGTGAGCGACGCCGCGGCGACAGCGGCGTTGTCGATCATCCGGTTGATGATCATGTCGGTGACCTCTTCGGTGACGTCGACCGGGTCGGCGGCAACCTCGGCGAGAGCCCAGGCGAGCTGGCCCTCGCGGGAGAGGTTCTCTTCGCTCGTGTGGACGCGCAGGTGGTGGGTCTTCATAGTGTTCCTTTCATCGAAGACTCGGGGGCGCCGGCATTCAGCGCGGCGGTGTCAAGCAGGTTGGTGAGGCTCTTGCGCAGGTGCACGGCTGTGGCCTGCGCGGCAAGGATTTCGTCGCGGTCGAGGATGGCCTGCACGATGAGCAGGTGTTCGCCGATGCTCTCGGTGAGCCTGTCGGGGTTGTCCTGCGCGAGCCGGCGGGCGCGGGCGAGGTGACCGCGAAGGCCCCTGAGCGATGAGAGGAGAAACCGGTTCGCCATGGCGTCGTCGATGGCGGCGTCGAGCCGCGCCACGACGGCGTAGTAGCCCGCCGTGTCCTCGGCGACTGTGGCGCGCGCTTTCTCGAAATCGACGCGAAGTGCTTCAAAGACCGTCGCGCTGCGGCGGCGGGCAGCGAGTCGGGCTGCCTGGGTTTCGAGCGCCTCACGAAGCTCGAAGAGTTCGGCGAGGTTGGCTGCTGAGACATCGGTGACGACGCCGGCGCGGCCACGCTGGGTGTCGACGAGCCCCTCGGCGGCGAGCCGGGTGATCGCCTCGCGCAGCGGAGTCCTGGAGATGCCCAATCGCTCGGATTGCTCGGTCTCACCGAGGACAGTGCCAGGGCGGAGCTTCCACGACAGGATGTCCTCCTTGAGGACGTCGTAGGCCTTATCGCTCGCTCGCACAGGCCCAGTATACGCGGATGCCGCGCTGCGGGTATACAGAAGGCGGAGATTTCGCGCGGTTGGCGGTTGTTTTACGCCCTTCGGTATACCGATGAGGAAATGGCTCAATGCCGAGGGGGACGGTGCCCGAGCGCCGTAGCCGCAAGGGATGGCGGAACAGCGGCCAGCCTGGATGGCAGCCACTTCGGTGAGCGATCCTTGTCGACCACCTGTGCCCGGATGCCCTCCGCGAGGTCCGGCTGCTCAGCGAGCCACGCCGAGGTGCGGTATTCCTGCGCGAGAGCCTCCCGAAGGGAGCCGAGTTCACGAGCCCGGCGGAGAGCGGCGAGCGCGACGGTGAGTGCCATCGGCGACAGCGCGTCCAGTTCACCGGCCGCGTCAGCGGCTTCCGGCCCGGGTTCGGCGCGCAACCGGTCGAGGATCTCGGCAACCGAGTCCGCCGAATAACACCGGTCGATCCACTCGCGCTCGGCCTCAAGCGTCGACGTCGGCGGTTCCTCCGAGAAGCGGAGAGCCACGTCGGAGGGCGAGCCGGAGCCCGCCTGGCCACCGAGGGCCTCTATGAGCCGGGGCAGCCGGTCGGATGGCACGTAATAGTCCGCGAACCCGCAAGCGACAGCATCCGCACCGCTCATCGTCTGGCCGTTGAGGCCGAGGTAGGTGCCGAGTTCACCCGGGGCGTGCACGAGCAGCCAGGTGCCGCCGACGTCCGGGCTGAAGCCGATGCGCGTTTCGGGCATGGCCACGCGGCTGGTTTCGGTGACAATCCGGATGCTGCCGTGCGCGGAGACGCCGACGCCCCCGCCCATGGTGATGCCGGTCATGAGGGCGATGTATGGCTTGGGATACTCGTCGATCGTGGCGCAGAGCTCGTACTCGTCGCGCCAGAACCGGCGGGAGAGGTCGTTGCGGCCGTCGAGGGCGTGCTGGCGAAGGCCGCGGATGTCGCCGCCGGCGCAGAGGCCGCGGTCGCCAGCGCCATCGATGAGCACCATCGCGACCTCGGGATCGGACCGCCAGCGTTCGAGCGCGTCGGCGATACCGCGAATCATCTCGTGGGTCAGGGCGTTGAGCACCTGAGGCCGGTTGAGGGTGATGCGGCCGATGCCGTTGGTCACGCGCGTGTCGAGGTCGTCCACTGCTGGCTCCTTCCGTCGATCAAGGGTATGGCGCTCGGGCCCGAGTGCACCCGGTGCGGGGTCGGTGGTGCCCGAACGCATCAGTTCCGGTCGAGTACATCGGTTGCGCGCGATGTTCTCGACCGGAAGTGATGTTCTCGCCCGGGTTCAGCCGCGCCCTACAGGAAGATGTCGGGGAACAGGTCTTTCTCGTCGACACCCGGTGAGTACTGCGAGAAGTCGGTGACCCCAGCGGCGATCAGCACGTCCTCCACGATCAGGGACTGGCCGGTGTACTCGCGCGACGGCTTCGTCAGCACCTCGTACGCGGCATCCGCGTAGATCTCCGGGGTGCGGCTCTTCGCTAGGAGCGCCTCACCACCGAGGATGTTGCCGACCGCGGCCGTCTTGATCGTCGTGCGCGGCCAGAGCGTGTTGGCGGCGATGCCGTCGCGGGCGAATTCGGCTGCGAAACCGAGGGTCGCCATCGACATGCCGTACTTCGCGAGGGTGTATCCGGTGTGCGCGCCGAGCCACTTCGGGTCGAGGTTGATCGGCGGGCTGAGCGACAGGATGTGGGCGTTCGGCGCCTCTTTGAGGTGCGGGATCGCCGCGCGGGAGAGCATGAAGGTGCCGCGCATGTTGACGTCCTGCATGAGGTCGAAGCGCTTGGGCTCGAGCTCGAGCGTGCGGGCCAGGCTGATCACGCTCGCGTTGTTGACGACGATGTCGATGCCACCGAAGGTATCGACCGTTTGCGCGACAGCATCGGCGATCGAGGCATCGTCGCGCACGTCGCCGACGACGGCGAGCGCCTGCCCACCGGCCTCGCGGATGGCATCCGCCGCAGTGTGGATGGTGCCCTCGAGGCGCGGGTCTGGAGTGTCGGTCTTGGCGAGCAGCGTGATGTTGGCGCCGTCGCGAGCAGCACGGAGGGCAATGGCGAGGCCAATGCCGCGGCTTCCGCCCGACATGAGGAGGGTCTTTCCGGCGAGTGGTGCGGTCATGGGGTCACTTTCGTTCTGAGGGGAGACGTGGTGGATGCCGTTTGGCCGTTTGGCTGGGTGGCGGGGTCGGGCGGCCTGTCGCGCCGAGTGCATCAGTTCCGGTCGAGAGCATCAGTTCCAGTCGAGAGCATCAGTTGCGCGGGATGCTCTCGACCGGAAGTGATGCCTTCGCCGGGCGTGACACGAGCAGGCGGGCCGACGTGAGCGGGCGAGCGGATGCTATCGGCGGGCCGAGCGGGCAGCGAACGCCGCGATCCGCGCACGGGCCTCGTCGGTGGCTGCCGCAGCGTTGATGGTGCGCGACTCGTCGTCGAGGTTCGACTGGAAGTCGCGGAAGGCACCGTCGCGGAGAAGGCGCTTTGCCTGCCCGAACGCCGCGGTAGCGCCCGAAAGCCAGACGTTTGCGACTTCGCGCGCACGGGCATCCGTCTCGCCGTCGGCAACCACTTCGGCGACGAGTCCCCAGTCGAGGGCTTCGGCCGCGGTCAGCAGTTTGCTGCTGAGGGCGAGCTGTAGCGCCCGCCGCACGCCGATTGCCTCTGGCAGGAGGGTGGAGACGCCGCAGTCTGGGGTGAGGCCGATATCGGCGTATTTCGAGACGAACTTCGAGGACTCCGCGGCGACAATGTAGTCGGCGACGAGCATGAAACCGAGGCCCCCACCGGCGACGGCGCCGTGAACTGCCGCGACCATCGGCTTCGGGGTGGCGGTGAAGATCCGGTGCCCCTCGTGGATGATGTCGGCGATACCGCCGATGGTTGAGCCGGTGTCGCCACCGAGAGCGCTCATCTCCGCAACGTCGCCGCCGGCGCAGAACGCGGGTCCTGCGGCGTCGAGGAGCACGGCGCCGATGTCGTCGCGGTCAGCGACCTGCTGGGCGATGTCGCGCCAGGCGCGCGCAGCGTCCTCGTTGACGGCGTTGAGCCGGGCCGGACGGTTGAGCGTGACGTGGGCGAGCCCGTCGTCGACGGTGAGAAGGATGCTGTCTGTCATGCGATCACTTTCGTTGTGAGGTCTGTCGGTGTCTGGGGCGAGGTGTGCCTGGGAGAGGTGTGTCTGGGCGAGATCATCCGTTGCGGTCCAGAACATCAGTTGCGCGGGATGTTCTCGACCGGAAGTAGTGTTCTCGGCGGGGTCCGGCGGGGTGCGCCTACTTCGGCGCCATCCGGATCGCTCCGTCGAGCCGGATGGTCTCGCCGTTGAGGTAGTCGTTTTCGGCGAGGTGCTGAACGAGCGCGGCGTACTCGTCGGGGCGGCCGAGGCGCGACGGGAACGGGACCTGGGTGCCGAGCGAGTCCTGGGCTTCCTGCGGCAGGCCCATCAGCATCGGCGTCTCCATGATTCCTGGCGCGATCGTGTTCACACGGATGCCGTACCTCGCCAGTTCCCTGGCAAGCGGCAGCGTCATCGCGTGCACAGCCCCCTTCGACGCGGCGTAGGCCGGCTGGCCGATCTGCCCGTCGAAGGCAGCGACGGATGCCGTGTTCACGATGAGTCCGCGGCCTCCGCTCTCGTCCGGTGCGTTCTGAGACATCGCAGCAGCGGCGAGCCGAACGACGTTGAACGTACCGACGAGGTTGATCTGGATCACCGTGTTGAAGGTCGCGAGGGGGAGAGTCCCGTCGCGACCGAGCACCTTGCCGGGGGTAGCGACCCCCGCGCAGTTCACGACGATGCCGAGCGGGGCGAGGGCGGTGGCTGCATCAACGGCCGCCTGCACCTGGTCTTCGTTCGTCACGTCGGCGGCGACGAACCGGGCATTCTCGCCCAGCCGCGACGCGGCATCCGCACCGTTCGAACCGGGCAAATCCACGATGACGACGGCAACGCCGAGCGCCGCGAGCCTGTTCGCTGTCGCGTTGCCGAGACCTGATGCACCACCGGTGATGAGTGCGGAAATTCCGTCGAGCTTCATTGCTTGATCCTCCAGAGAACGAGTGCCTGCAGCCTAGGGGTGCGAGCGACGCCGGGGTGGCGGGCTTGTCGCGGCGGGTGGTTCTCGTCGTGCGGCGGCGCGAGGCTGTTGTGCCGTGTCCACAACTTGGTGGCGGGTCAGAGCCGCTCGATGATCGTGGCGTTCGCCATGCCGCCGCCCTCGCACATCACCTGAAGCCCGTATCGGCCGTCGCCGGTCTGCAGCGCGTTGACGAGGGTCGCGAGGATCCGGGTGCCTGACGCACCGAGCGGGTGGCCGAGTGCGATCGCTCCGCCCCACGGGTTGAGCTTCGACTCGTCGACGTCGAACTCGCGCTGCCAGGCGATCGGCACGGACGCGAACGCCTCGTTGACCTCGAAAACGTCGATGTCATCGAGGGCGATCCCTGTGCGGTCGAGGATGCGGCGGGTCGCTGGGATGATTCCGGTGAGCATCTCGAGCGGATCACTGCCGACCGCCGTGAACCCAACGAAGCGCGCGCGGGGAGTGAGCCCGAGCTGTTCGGCCTTCTCCTCGCTCATGATCAGTGCAGCGGATGCTCCGTCGGTGAGTGGCGACGAGTTGCCCGCCGTGATGCTCCAGCTGATCTCCGGGAATCGTTCGGCAACGGCATCCGTGTGGAATGCGGGCGGGAGCTGCGCCAGGGCATCCGCCGTCGTACTGCGGCGCACCGTTTCGTCGACGCCGAAGGTCGTTGTGGATCCGTCGAGCGCCACGAGGGTGATCGGGACGACCTCGGAGCTGAACAGGCCCCGATCGAGGGCGGCCGTCGCGCGGGCGTGTGACCGCGCGGCGAACGCGTCGAGTTCGGCGCGGCTGATGTTCCAGCGGGCGGCGATGAGTTCGGCGGCGATGCCCTGCGACACCAGGCCCTCCGGGTAGCGGTGGGCGACCATGGGGCCGAGGTAGTCCTCGCCCAGGGTCGAGTAGCCGATCGGCTGCTGGCTCATCTGCTCGACACCGCACGCGATGACGATGTCGCTTGTTCCGGCGATAACCGCCTGCGCCGCGAACTGGGCGGCCTGCTGGCTTGAGCCACATTGCCTGTCGACGGTGGTGCCCGGGACCGTCTCGGGGAATCCGGCCGCGAGCACGGCGTTCCTGGCGATGTTCGTTGACTGCCGACCGGCCTGGGTCACACAGCCGGCGATGACGTCGTCGATGAGCGCCGGGTCGAGGTCGACACGCTCGACGAGGCGCTGCAGCGTCTGGGCGAGCAAATCGACCGGGTGGATTCCGCTGAGGCCTCCCCCATGCTTCCCGCGTCCGGACGCGGTGCGGACAACATCGACAAGAACTGCGCGTGACATGGAATCTCCTGCGATCGGCTGAACCCTGACTGTCGAGCGTACGACGGATGCCGCCTCGCCTGCCACCGTCGCCCGGCCCGTCTCCGCCATTTCAGGACGTCGCGCAATGATCATGAGACCAGTGCCGACAACATCCTGAATCCCGCAGTCTTGCCTGGTAATCGGGCGGTCACCCGGATCCTCGAGTGTGACCTCCCACGCACGGCCGCGCCCCAGCGAACTGCGGGTAAAATCGGCGGATGGCCATTTCGAAGATCCTCCTCTACTACGTCTTCACTCCCCTGGCCGACCCCGACGCGATCCGCCTCTGGCAGCGCGACCTCTGTGAGTCACTGAACCTGCGTGGCCGCATCCTCATCTCGAAGGACGGCCTCAACGGCACGGTCGGCGGCGACCTCAACGCGGTCAAGAAGTACCTGCGGAAGACGCGCGAGTACCCGGCGTTCAAGAACCTGGACATCAAGTGGTCGGAGGGAACCGGGCTCGACGACACCGGCGGGAGCGTCGACTTCCCGCGCCTCGTCGTGAAGGTGCGCGAGGAGATCGTGTCGTTCGGTGCTCCCGGCGAACTCGAGGTGGATGAGAACGGAGTGGTTGGCGGCGGGACGAAGCTTCAGCCGGCCGAGCTCCACGAACTCGTCGCCGAGCGGGGCGATGACGTCGTCTTCTTCGACGGGCGCAACGCCTTCGAAGCGGAGATCGGTCACTTCAAGAACGCTGTCGTTCCTGATGTATCAAACACACGCGAATTCGTCGCCGAGCTGGAGAGCGGCAAATACGACCACCTCAAGGACAAACCGGTCGTGACCTACTGCACCGGCGGCATCCGTTGTGAAGTTCTCTCCGGCCTGATGAAGAGCCGTGGCTTCGGCGAGGTCTACCAGCTCGACGGTGGCATCGTTCGCTACGGCGAAACGTTCGGCGATGAAGGGCTCTGGGAGGGCTCGCTCTACGTGTTCGACAACCGGCTGTCGATCGACTTTACGGACTCCGCCGTCGTCGTCGGCGAGTGTGCCGTGTGCGGCACGCCGAGCAAGCGAATGCAGAACTGTGCGGATGCCTCGTGCCGCGTACAGATGGTGCTGTGCGATGAGCACGCTGCCGCTGCCCCGCTCTGCGAGGAGCACGCCGCCGCGAGCGGCGTCAGCGCGTAGGTTCGCCGGGGTTTGTGCTCGGGAGGCCGCATCAGGCCGGCGCGTTCAGCCGCCGGGTAACGCACAACGCCGCCGTGGCCAGCCCTGTAAAAGGCATGCCACGGCGGCGAATGGCGTGAGCAACCTGACCGAATAATCGGGGCGGCTCGGCGGGTTTATTAACCGTCGGTGCGTCCGTCGATCTGCTCATCGAGGATCTCGTCGGCAGCCTCAGGATCGGCATCCGAGTTGTTGTAGTGCTCCTTGAGGACCGGGTTGTCACCCTCGTAGTCCTGCGCACGGATCTCGGGCGAGGAGACAATGTCCTCGCTGTATCCCTGTTCGACGAACTGAGCGTCAACGACCTCGGGGGTCGCGGCCAGGCCGTCGGGAAGGGCGTTCTTCGGCGATTCTGCGTCAGTCATGCGTATCTCCTTCGTGTTGCGTTACATCGACCGTATGCCGGAGCCGTACAACCCAGCAAGGGCCTTGCGAGCACGGCCCGAGTACGACAGGGGCCAGCGCAGCACCGACTCCGGGCGGCGGCCACGGGCCACGGGCCACGGGCCACGGGGGCCACGCCTAGCCTGAGCGGTGCCAGCTCTCCAGTTGTTCGATGTCCCTGATGCGGCCAAACGCAGCCATCAAGGGAATCGGCGACAGCACCATCAGTCCGCCGGCGACAAAGAGCGTGCCGCGCAGTCCAATGAGCTCCCCGAGCACTCCCCCGACCACAGCTCCGAGAGGGAACAATCCCATGATGAGCACTCGCATCGTCGCGTTGACCCGACTCAGCATCGCGTCCGGACAGAGCCGCTGCCTCAGGCTGACGTTCGTCACCGCGTAGATGATCTGTCCCAGTTCTCCCACCGACATCCCGACCACGGCGAACAACACCAACCACCCCGGCCGAGAAAGCGGCGTCAGCAGCGCGAACGGACCGGTGACCACGAGCGAGAGCCAGATGATACGGACGCTCCCCACCCGGCGGGAGAGCCGCGGCGTGAACGCTGCGCCGATCATTGCCAGGACCGAGCCCACCGATACGATCACCCCGATGGCAAGCGGCGAGAGCTGCAGTGTGCGGGACGCGAAGATAAATGTCACCGCCGATGCGATGGCGAACGAGAAGTTCCCCGCGGCACTCGCGAGCGCCGTCGCCCTGAGTATGCGGTTGCGTGCGACGAACACGAGCCCCTCGCGGATTTGCGCGCCGAGCCTGGGGCGGTCACCTCGAACCGGAATCGGCATCTCCCGGGTGCGGATGGCGAGAAGGCAGACGGCAGAGATCGCGAATGTGACCGCCTGGGTGAGCACGACGTTCGCCGCGCCGATCAGTCCGACAAGCCCACCCCCCAGGCCGGGACCGATCACCTGCCCGGACGCCCGGATGGCCTCCATCGACGAGTTCCCGGCGAGAATGCGGTCTTTGCCGAGCACGACCGGAAGGTAGCTCTGGTAACCGACGTCGAAGAACACCCGGGCAAATCCCGTGAGCACGGAGACGACCACGAGGTGGGTGATGGTCAGGATGCCGGCAAGTGCGGCGAGGGGAATGGTCGCGAGCAGGAGCGCCCGCGCGATGTCGCTCGCCACGAGCACGGGGAGTTTGACCCACCGATCCAGCCACGCTCCGGCTGGCAGACCGATGAGCGCGAAGGCAAGCGTCGACGACGCGGTGACGACGCCCAGCTCGATCGGCGAAGCGTCGAGCGTGAGAACGGCGAGCAGAGGGATGGCGACGCCGCTGACCTGGGAACCCAGCTGACTCGTCGTCTGGCCGATCAGAAGCAACCGGAAGTCCCGGCTCCGGAACAACCGCGAATCCGACATGGGCCCCCATTGTGCTCGCGAGCGGTAAACCTCACAACCGCCGTTCTGCTGTCGCTGGTGCATCCGCCGGCTGGTCCCGCAGTGGGCACTCCGCGGCTCAAGTGACACCTGACGTGGGTGCGGCGCCCGAACACCCACAACAACTGTCACCCGAGCATCCGGGCATCCGGGCGTCGGTCGCCCCCTTCAGCGGCACCGCGCATCTCAAGTGACACCTGACGTGGGTGCGGCACCCGAACACCCACACGAACTGTCACTCGAGCGTCTGGGGGCTGGTCGCGCAACGGGCACCCCGCGGCCCAAGTGACACCTGACGTGGGTGCGGCGCCCGAAGACCCACACCAACTGTCATCCGAGCGGCCGGGCGTCCGGGCATCCGACCACCGGTGGGCGTTACCGCCGCGCCGCGACCTCGGCGCCGGCGGAGGCAGACATCCGCCACGCCTCGACGGCCGGAACGAGCAGCAGCACGGCCAGCACGGCAAACGCCCACCGATACCCCAGCCCGACAGCACCAGCATCGACGAGTGCAGCGCCGGCGGTCGTCGCGCGCACAACGAGTGCTGCGACCGCGATCCCGAGCCCGACGGCCACCTGCTGCAGCGTTGACGCGAGCGTGTTCGCCCCCGAGGTGAGCGCAGCGGGAACGTCGGCGAACTGCACCGAGTTGTAACCGCTGAACCCGATCGACCGGAACACCCCGCTCGCAAAGAGCAGCGCGGCAATGAGAACGACCGGCGTCGACGGCTGGATAAACGCGCACAGTCCGAAGACGACGGCGCCACACAGGTTGCTCCCGATGATCACCGTCCGGAACCCGAACCGGCGAATGAGCGGACTCGTCGCCGGCTTGATCACGACGTTGCCCACGAAGACGGCCATCACCAGAAGGCCGGCCTGGGAGGCGCCCCAGCCAAACCCTGACTGAAAGAGCAGCACGAAGAGGAACGGCGCGGCGCCGATGAGCAGCCGGTAGAGGTTGCCGCCGACGTTACCGACCCGGAAGGTCGCGATCCGAAGCGCCGACAGGTCGAGCAGCGGATGCGCCGCCCGCCGAAGCCGCACGAGGGCAGTGATTCCGGCGACGACAGAGAGAACGAGCAGCCCCGCCGCCCAGAGCCACTCGGTCTGGCTCGCCCCGAGCTGCTCCATACCGAGAACGAGCGCGGCAAGCGCCACACCGACGAGGGCAAACCCGGCCCAGTCCAGCGGATTCCGTGCGGTCGGTTCGATGAGGGGCACGAGCTTCAGCGCCGCCACAAACGCGACAATGCCGATCGGAACATTGATCAGGAAGATCCAGTGCCACCCGACCGTGTCGGACAGAACCCCACCGATGACGGGCGCGAGCACCGGTGCAAGCAGCGCCGGCCAGGTGAGGTACGCCATGGCATCCAGCAGGTCTCGCTTCTCAATACTGCGCAGCACGGCGAGGCGTCCGACCGGCACCATCATCGCGCCGCCGACGGCCTGCAGCACCCGCATGGCGACGAGCATGGGCAGCGTCGTGCTCAGTGCACACAGCACCGACGCGAGAGTAAAAATGACGATCGCGAGCAGGAAGATGCGTCGCGTCCCGAATCGATCGGCCAGCCAGCCGCTCACCGGAATGCCGACGGCGAGGGTCAGCAGGTACGCCGTCATGGCGATGTTGATGTCGACGGCGCGAACACCGAGATCGATGGCCATGGCCGGAGCGGCGGTCTGAATGATTGTGCCGTCGAGGTTTTCCATAAAGTACGTCGCGGCGACGAGAAGGGCGAGGGGCCTGTTGAGCGTCGCCGATCGGGTCATCGTCCCATTCTGCACGACGGGCATCTTCTACCGGTCATCGCAAAACCACCGGAACCGGGCACACTCTAGGCTTGGTCGCATGACAACGACGTTCCGCGCCTGGCTGGTCGAGAAGCAGACGGATGCCTCCGGCACCGCTTCGCAGACAGCATCCGTTTCAGATCTCACCGACGATGACCTGATGCCGGGCGATGTCACCCTCGACGTGTCGTGGTCCAGCATCAACTACAAGGACGGCCTCGCGCTGCTTGGCAGGCCGGGAGTGGTTCGGACCTGGCCGCTCGTTGCCGGGATCGACGCTGTGGGAACGGTGACCGCGAGTGAGACCGACCGGTTCTCGGTGGGCGATGAGGTGCTGCTCACCGGTGCCGGACTCGGCGAGACTCACCACGGCGGTCTCGCAGAACGGGCGAGGGTCGACAGCGCGTCGCTGATTCGCGTTCCCGGTTCTCTCGGGGCCCGACGGGCCGCAGCGATCGGCACAGCGGGGTTCACGGCGATGCTCTCGGTCCTCGCGGTCGAACGGCACGGGGTGACTCCATCGGAAGGGCCGGTGCTCGTCACCGGGGCGGCCGGAGGAGTCGGGTCGATCGCCGTCACCCTGCTGTCACGGCTCGGCTTCGACGTCGTCGCCTCCACGGGGCGGGTCGACAGTAAGGGCGACTTCCTCCGCCGCCTTGGTGCAGCCACGGTGATCGACCGTGCAGAGTTGAGCGAGCCGGGCAAACCGCTGCAGTCGCAGAAGTACGCGGCTATCGTCGATCCCGTCGGAAGCACCACCCTGGTCAACGCGATCGCGCAACTCAACTACGGCGGTATCGCGGCGGCGAGCGGCATGGCGCAGGGCACTGACCTGCCTGGGACGGTGATGCCGTTCATCCTGCGCGGGGTAACGCTCGCCGGCATCAACTCGGTCGACGCGCCGCTCCCGCTGCGGGAGGAAGCGTGGTCGCGACTCGCCACCGACCTCGACACGGAACTTCTCGACGGGCTGACCACCGAGATCCCGCTCACCCAGGCGCAGGCTGCCGCCTCCTCGATCCTCGACGGCCAGCTGTCCGGGCGTACCGTCGTCAACGTGCGGGCTTAGTCGGTTCGAACGGCTTTATTCACGGGCTCAGCCAGAGTGGTCGGCTGTCCTCCGCGGGCCGCACGCGTTAGTTGGTTGCGGCCGCTTCGGTGGGCGGTTCGGACGACTCTGGCTGTTTGGTCGCTCCCGACAGCTCAGCTGCCTCAGTCGCCTCAGCCGCTGCTTTCGCGGGGGTCACTGCCGCCGCGGTCTTGCTGCGGCCGGTCGTTTTCCGGGGTGCGGCCGGGGTCTTGCGAGCCGATGCGGCCGGCTTCCTGGCTGCAGCGGCCTTTGCGGGAGTGACGGATGCCTCGGCACCCGACGCGTCGACAGCGGACGCTGCCGTCTCTGCCGGTGAGACGCCCTCACTGCCTGGCGCCGTAGCATCCGTCGCCAGCTTCGCAGCCCGCTTCGGCTTCGGCGTCACCTGCGGCGTCGTCTTGCGAGCCCTCGGCTGCTTCTTGGCCGGCTTCACGTCGACCTGGAGCTTGGCCACGAGCTCGAGCCCGTGCTTCGTCGTGATGATGACGCGTGAGAATTCCTCGTCGGCAATGTCGATCACGACAGAGGGCTTCGTGCCCTTGAGTACGAGAAAGTCCTTACCGCCATGGAACTTCCACTGCCCGACGGCAAGAGTGAGCGGAATGGCGGCTCCTGGAGCACGGATGCCACGGACCCAGATCCATGGATCGTCGGTCAGCGTCGCCGAGCGAATGGCCGAGCGCGGGATGACGATGTTGTCTTTGCGTAGCGCGAGCGTCTTCTCAGCCGTCGACAGTGCGATCTCAAGTCGGTCAGGGTGAAGGTGAAGACGAGCCATGTGTCCAGTCTGCCGGTAGGGGTGGCGAATTCGGGTGGTGAAACCTCACAAAGAGGTAACAGCGGCGTTGTTTTGCGGGCGCGGAGCCGCGAGCGCGCCAGATCCATGCTCACGCTCCAGATACTTCTGCAGCGCGAGCATGGATGTGCAGCGGTCGGCGAACGGATGCTGCCGCGCCGGCGCGGTAACCGGTTAGTTCGGTTTCGCGGCTGCGGCAGCCCGCGCTGCCGCGGGAAGTGCCTCGATGACGCGCCCAAGCACCGCGTCGTCGTGCACGGCTGAGACGAACCACGCCTCGAAGACGCTCGGCGGCAACGACACCCCGCCGTCCAGCATGGCGTGGAAGAACGGCGCGTAGCGCCAGGTCTCCTGCGCCTGAACATCGACGTAGTTGCGCGGTGCGTCGGCGGCAAAGACGAAGCTGAACAGGTTGCCGGCGCGCTGCACAACGTGGGCGACACCCTCCCGTGTGAACGCATCGGAGACAGCGTTCGAGAGGGTGACGGATGCCGCGTCCAGGCGCGCATACACGTCGGGTGTCGCTCGTTCGAGGGTCGCGATTCCCGCGGCGACAGCGACAGGGTTCCCCGACAGCGTGCCAGCCTGGTAGACCGGGCCAGCCGGCGCGAGGTAGTCCATAATCTCGGCGCGTCCGCCGAGGGCGGCGAGCGGCATGCCCCCACCGATGACCTTGCCGAAGGTGAAGAGGTCGGGCTGGTAGGCGGGGCCGTCCGCAACAGAGAGACCCCAGTAGCCGGCGGCGCTCACGCGGAACCCGGTGAGCACCTCGTCGAGAATGACGAGGGCGCCGTGCTCGTGCGCGAGGTCAACGAGGGCGGCGTTGAAGCCGGGAAGCGGTGCGAGAACTCCCATGTTCGCCGCGGCGGATTCGGTGATGACGGCGGCGATCTGGTCGCCGCGCTCCTCGAACACGACCCTGAGCGCGTCGAGGTCGTTGTACGGCAATACGAGGGTCTGCCCCGCCGTCGCCTCGGTGACGCCGGCCGAACCCGGGAGCGCGAGCGTTGCGAGGCCGGACCCTGCCTGGGCAAGCAGTCCGTCGGAGTGACCGTGGTAGTGGCCGGCGAACTTCACGAGCAGGTCACGACCGGTGTACCCGCGGGCGAGCCGGATGGCCGTCATGGTGGCCTCGGTGCCCGTCGACACGAGGCGGAGCTTCTCGATCGGGGCGATTCCGCCAGCGACGACCCGCGACTTCACGAGCTCGGCAAGCTCGGTCTCGGCCGGAGTCGACGCACCGAAGGAGAGTCCGAGCGCCGCGGCATCCTGCACCGCACGCACGACGTCAGGCTGGGCGTGACCGAGGATGGCGGGACCCCACGAACCGACGAGGTCCACGTATTCGGTGCCATCGGCATCCGTCACGTATGCGCCTGACGCCTTCACCAGGAACCGCGGTGTTCCACCGACCGACCCGAAGGCGCGAACCGGCGAGTTCACGCCGCCGGGAATGGACGCTTTCGCGCGGGCGAAGAGTTCGTCGTTGTTCACTTGAGCCACCCTGCAGCCTCGGTTGCCCAGTAGGTGAGAACGGCGTCGGCACCGGCACGGCGGATGCTGACGAGCGATTCCTCGATCGCCCGACGGCGGTCGATCCATCCGTTTGCGGCGGCGGCCTCGATCATCGCGTATTCACCGGAGACCTGGTACGCCCAGACCGGGATATCGCTCATCGCGGCGACGTCCGCGAGCACATCGAGGTAGCTCATCGCCGGCTTCACCATCACGACGTCTGCACCCTCAGACATGTCGAGGGTCGCTTCGCGCATACCCTCGCGACGGTTGCCTGGGTCAAGCTGGTAGCTGCGGCGGTCACCGGTGAGCTGCGAGTCCACGGCCTCACGGAACGGTCCGTAGAACGCGGAGGCGTACTTCGCCGAGTAGGCGAGGATCGCGGTCTCGGTGAAACCTTCCTCGTCGAGGGCGGCGCGGACGGCGTCGACCTGGCCGTCCATCATTCCGGACAGACCGAGCATGGCCGAACCGGCGTTTGCCTGCGACAGTGCCATGTCGACGTACCGCTCGAGGGTCGCGTCGTTGTCGACCGCACCGCGGGAGTCGAGCACGCCGCAGTGGCCGTGGTCGGTGAATTCGTCGAGGCAGAGGTCGGTCTGCACGACAAGCGCGTCACCCACCTCAGCGACGAGCGCCTCGGTCGCGACATTGAGGATGCCGTCGGGAGCGGATGCCTGTGAGCCCGTCGCGTCGCGCCTGAGCGGAACTCCGAAGAGCATGACCCCGCCGACGCCGGCCTCGGCGGCCTCGGTTGCGGCCCGCTTCAGCGAGTCGAGAGTGTGGTGCATGACGCCGGGCATCGAGCCGATGGGCGTTGGCGCTGTCGCGCCCTCACGGACGAACAGCGGAAGAATCAGTTCGGCTGGATGCACCCGCGTCTCGGAGACGAGGCGGCGCATTGCCGGGGATGAACGAAGTCTGCGGGGGCGGATTACGGGAGCATTCACACAGTTCAGCCTACGCTTTCGAGGCTGGGACCTCGCCGGGTGCAGGCGCGCTCCCGCCAGAGAAACGCGCTGCTAGTAGTCGGTGTCCTGCGGCTGCGCTGCCTCGACCGTGGCGACAATCGAGTCGAGGAGAGCGGACACCGTCTGGTGCCCGGAGACGATGTCGACGGTCAGGCCGTAGCTCGTGGCATCCTTCGCCGTTCGCGGGCCGATCGCGGCGACGAGCGTCGCATCGGGCAGCTCGCCGAACTGCTGAACGACCTGCTCGGCCACCGAACCACTCGTGACGAGGATCGCGTTGATGCGGCCGGACCTGACGTCGGCGATCACGTTCTCGGCGACCGGTTCACCGATGGTGCGGTACGCGACGACGGATTGCACGTCGTGCCCGGCGGCGGCGAGCCCCTCGCTGAGCAGCGGTTTCGCGATCTCCGATCGAAGGGTGAGGAAGCGCTTGGGTTTCGGTTCGAGCTGCATGAGCTCGGTGACCATTCCGCGCGCGGAGTTGTCCCTGGCCGGAACGAGGTCGACGCGATACCCGACGGCCTGAAGCGCCGCAGCGGTTGTCTCACCGACAGCGGCGACGCGGGTGCGCTCGGGGATCTTCACGCCCTGCGAGTACATCACGTCAACTGTCGTCGCGCTCGTCACGGTGAGCCAGTCAAATTCGCCGTTCGCGAGAGCCGCGAGCGCCCGTGTGAGGTTCTCAGGATCCTCGGTCGGGGCAAAATTGATCATCGGTGCGACAACCGGCGTTGCACCACGGGCGCGCAGGTCGGCTGCAACACTGTCACCCCACGGGCCTCCGCGCGGGACGAGAATGCGCCACCCTTTCAGGGGCTTGGGTGTCTGTACTGCAGGCTTCATCGCGTCCTCAGTCTTGCGTCAGGGGGGCAAGTCGAGCTGCTCCCCCTGCCAGCAACTCGTCGGCAAGAGTGCTGCCGACGAACTCGGCAGTCTCTATGATGCTCGATTGGGCGGGACCGGAGAAATCGTCCGCGTCGCCAGCCGCCGGGTGGCTGGCGTCCAGGTTTCCCGAACCGGTCAGAACCAGCTGGCCAGAACCGTCGGGTGCATAGACGGCACCGAGCAGGGTGATGGCGCTCTCGCTCACCGTCGCGTGCGCACCGATCGGTGCCGCACAACCGGCTTCGAGCCGGAACAGGATGCTGCGCTCGGCGACGGCCGCAGCCTGGGCCGACGTGTCGTGAATGGCCTCGAGCGCCCGGAGAAGGTCGTCGTCGTGTTCTTCGTCGCGAACCTCGATCGCGAGCGCGCCCTGCGCAGGGGCCGTCGGCCACGACTCGAGATCGAAGTACTCGGTCACCTTCTCGGTCCTGCCAAGTCGGCCGAGGCCGGCCGCGGCGAGAACCACGGCGTCGAGCTCGCCGGAGGCGACGAAACCGAGTCGTGTGTCGACGTTGCCCCGGATATCGATGATCGCGAGGTCTGGACGGCGGGCGGCGAGCTGCGCGGCCCGTCGCGGCGAACCGGTTCCGACGCGTGCACCCTCCGGCAGGGTGTCGAGGGTAAGTCCGTCACGGGCACACAGGGTGTCCCTGGCATCGGCGCGGGGCGGTACGGCACCGATCCTGAGCCCGTCGTACTTCTGGGTGGGCAGGTCCTTCATCGAGTGCACGACCAGGTCGCACTTACCCGCGAGCAGGAACTCGCGCAGCGCAGACGCAAACACGCCGGTGCCGCCGAGGCTCGAGAGAGACTCCCGCGACACGTCGCCGTGCGTCGTCACGGGCACGAGCTCGGTCGCGACTCCCGTGCGCTCGGTGATTTCCCGCGCGATGTCTCCCGCCTGCGCAAGCGCGAGAGCGCTGCCGCGCGTCCCAATGCGAAGTGTCACGGCTTGAGGCCCGCAACCGCCGGCTTGAAACCGAGCCTCGCATTCTCGCAGCAACCGGGACGACACACGTCGTACCAGGGGCCAAGGTCGGTCATCGCCGGCCGCTCGGCAACCGGCACGCCGTCGCGGCGCTCGAGCACGAGGTCAACGAGGCCGGTGACGTACGCCTTGTGGGTGCCAGGGGTCGGAACCCGCACCGAGTACAGCCCCGCTTCCTGGGCGGATTCCGTGGCCTCGTTGTCGAGGTCCCAGAGGACCTCCATGTGGTCGCTGACGAAACCGAGTGGAACGATGATCACCGCACGGATGCCCTTCGCCGGCAGTTCAGCGATGGTGTCGTTGATGTCGGGCTCGAGCCACGGCATGCTCGGCGGGCCGGACCGGGACTGGTACACCAGCTGCCAGGCGAGTTCGGCCTCGAGGGCGAGTTCCCGCTTGACCGATTCGATAACCACCTCGGCGACCGCGTTGTGCTGGGCCGCATAGGCGCCGCCCTCGCCGAAGCCGCGTTCGGCAGGACCGGACCTGGCGGCATCCGTCGAAGGAATTGAGTGCGTGGAGAAGAGGATCTCAACCTCTGTGGCGAGGTCGATGCCAGGGTTGTCGTTCTGGATCTGCACGAGACCGTCGCGCACTCCGTCGATGAACGGCGTAACAAATCCGGGGTGGTCGAAGAACTGGCGCACCTTGTCGATGGCGATGTGCCCGAACAGGCTGGTCTCGTCGAGCGCGATGGCGAAGTCCTCGCGGTACTGCCTGCAGCTCGAGTACGAGGAGTACGCGCTTGTCGCGATGGCGATGAGCTTGGTAAAGCCGCGGTCGTTCGCCTCAACCAGCGCGTCGCGCAGGTACGGGTCCCAGTTGCGGTTGCCCCAGAGGACGGGAAGGTCGATGCCACGGGATGCCAGCTCGGCCTCGAGTGCTGCCTTCAGCTGTCGGTTCTGGTCATTGATCGGGCTGACGCCGCCGAAGTGACGGTAGTGGTGCGCGACCTCTTCGAGCCGTTCCTCAGGGATGCCCCTGCCACGGGTGACATTGCGCAGGAACGGGATGACGTCGTCCTGTCCCTCAGGGCCGCCGAAACCGGCGAGCAGAATCGCGTCATACGCGACGGGCTCGGTGATGTGCGGCTCGCCGGATGCTGCGGCCGGCGTTGCGCCGAGAACGAGATCGGTCACTGGATTACCTCGGGGATTTCTGCCGTCGAGATGCGACGGCCTGTGTAGAACGGAACTTCCTCGCGGACGTGGCGACGGGCGTCAGTGGCACGAAGGTCACGCATGAGGTCGACGAGTTCGGTGAGGTCGTCCGATTCGATCGGAAGAATCCACTCGTAGTCGCCGAGGGCAAATGCGGACACCGTGTTTGCGATGGCTCCGCGGAACGCCGCGCCCTTGCGTCCGTGGTCGGCGAGCATCTTGCTGCGCTCGGCGTCCGGCAGCAGGTACCACTCGAAGCTGCGCACGAATGGGTAGACCGTGAGCCAGCTCTTCGCCTCGATGCCACGGAGGAAGCCGGGCACGTGGCGCTTGTTGAACTCAGCCTCACGGTGGACGCCCATCGCGTTCCACGTCGGAAGAAGGCCGCGGAGGATGCTGGTGCGGCGCAGTTCGCGCAGCGCCCGCTGGAGCGCATCGGCCGTGTCACCGTGCAGCCAGATCATGATGTCAGCGTCGGCCTTGAGGCCGGAGACGTCATAGAAGCCGCGGACGGTCACGCCGTCGCTCTCGACCCGCTTCACAGCGGAGTCCAACTCGAAGACAGCGTGGTCGCTGAGTGCGATCGGCGCCTGGGGTCGACGCAGAACCGCCCAGAGCGCAAATCCTGTCGGGTTCTCTTCGGGTTCGGAAATGTTGTGGGGCAGGGATGCCTCGGCAGAGGCCGGGTGAGTCATACCTAACATCATCACCCCTTAATCTCTCCGCGCCAAATGAGCGTGAGTTCCGCTGTGCATTGGCTCAACGCTCTTCCCTCCGCGACCGATTCCGGCGCAGCAGGGGATATACGTGATCGAATCCGCTAGCGGTTCGCGATGCCGCGGACGATGGCCCATGCGGCAAGGCCCGCCACGGATGCCACTGCAGCGATTCCGGCATAGATCGCCGTGGGGTTCTCGCGCTGAAGCGTCGCGACCTGCTTCTTTCCCTGCACGACGAGGCGATTGAACTTGCGGGGAACGTTGAGCTTGTCTTCGATCGCGTTGAGAGTCGCTACGAGCTCAGCCCGTGCTGCTGCCGGCGATCCTGCGTTCGCTCCTGGGTTAGTAACGGTCATACTCGCCCTCCCCCTTTACCGCACGGATGTCTTTCTTGACGCTCTCGACCGGGTTCGGGTCATCGCCGAGCTTCTTGAAGTACTTGAGCCCGATCAACGCCAGAATCACGGCGATCAGCACGAACACGACAAACACGATGAGCGCACTCAGCCATGCCGGAAGAACCAGCGCGAGCGCCAGAATGGCAACGGCGACAGCTGTGCCGATGGCGAAGAACAGGAAGATCAGCGCGAGCACCATGAAAATGGCGCCCTTACCCGCATAGCTTCCGAGGTGCTTGGCCTTGGTCTTGACCTGCTCGATCTCCGCCTGGATCAGGTTAGTGATCAGGTTGGGGAGGTCCGCGAGCAACTCAAAGAGCGATTCGCGGCTCTTGTCGCTGAGATTTCGGTCCGTCATGGTCAGACGCTCCAGGTGCTACTTCGAGGGTGTTCCGGTTGACGGGTTCGACGGCTCGTCGTGCGGGAGGACCCGCTCAGCGACATCGTCGACAGCGTCCTTGGTCTTCGCGATTGTGCGATCGAGCTTCTGGCCGGGGGTGCCTTCACCGCCGACAGCGGTGGATACCTTCTTGACTCCGGCGAACACTGCTCCGGGGACCTCGCTCAGGCGTGCCTTCGCGAAACCTTGCACAACCTCGACCTTGTCCTGAACCACGTCGGTGTTCCAGACCTTCAGCCAGTTCTTCTTGATCTGGTTGTACCGCTCGCGGCCCGCACGGGATCCGAGCACGTATCCAGTGGCAATTCCTGCCACAAAAACCAGCTTGCCCCTCATGGGTAACTCCGTTCGATCGGCCGTCAGTGGCTCAAGCGTAGTACCTATGACGGGTTCTCGTCCGGGCTGGTGTCGTTTATGCCTGTTCTGGTATGCGGATCGACCACAACACCGTCCGCGAGATAGCTTGCGGCGACGAGGTGACGAATCCGCGCTGAGGCCGCAAGCGCGTCCGGGATTACAGAGGCAAGCCCCGTTCCCGAGAGCCAGCCGCCCGTCACATCGAGATCCCCGATCGCCGCGGCGGCGTCGCGGAGCCGTTCGGCGCGTTCCCGCTGTCCGATTGCCGCTCCTGGAAGGGTCCCGACCCACGCGGTTCGGGTGAATCCGACCACCTGCGAGGCGTCGAGGTGCACGCCGAGAATCTCGGACGCGTCAGCGACGGCGAGTGCGAGAAGCTCATCGTCATCGAGCCCCAGCGTCGGGTTGGCCTGGCCAAGCCTTCCGTAGGAAAGCCGGACGACGTGACGGTGCGGATGCTCACGACTTGCCTCGTCGGCGAGCCACTGCCACTTGGCCGTCGAGTGCGTCAAAGCCTTGGCCGTGATCGGACGTCCGGCTGGCTTCGAGCCTTCTTCTCGGTCGGCAATGAGCACGCCGGTACCACGGGGCTTGACGTCGAGGGATGCGGCATCGACAACGAGCGTCGCGAGTTCGACGGTCGGTGTCTGGATCGGCTGCTCTGCGGCGAGTTCCGCCGAGAGCGGTGCGAGCAGCCGGAGCGCTTCGGCTTCCGGTGTTGCGACGATGACGTAGTCGGCCTCGATGGTGGTCTCGTCATCGAGGATGGCTCGCCAGGTTGCCGGCTGCGCGCTGGCCGCTGCCTCGCGGTCCTCGGCCGACGCGTCCGGTCGCTGCAGCTCGGTGACGGTCCTGCCGAGGAGCACCGTCGCCTCGCGGCGCGTGAGCTCGGCGAGCATCGCCTCAACCAGCGTGTACATGCCGCCGGCGAGGCCTTCGACGTTTGATCCGGCCGGGGCCGCGGCCCTGAGCAGTGCGACAGCGCCCGAGAGCGAGCCGGCCGTGGTCAGCGCCTTATTGAGGCCGGGCGCGGCACGCGTCACGTCGAGGTCGGCCGGATCTGCCGAGTACACGCCCCGGGTTACCGGAGCGACGAGTGAGTCGAGAACGGCCTTACCCATGCGCCGCTCGACCAGGTCGCCGAGGTTGTGCTCGCGGCCGATCGTGAGCACAGGGCGGATCCGGTCGAGGTAGGCGCGGATCGCTCCCCTCCACCCGATCACCCGGCGCACGTCATCCGCGAGCGGGTTCGATGGGATGCCGAGAAGGCCGGCCTTCGGGAGCGGCGCACTGACGCCGTTCGGCAGCCGCACCCAGGCACCGGCCGAAGCCGGGGTGACAACCGCGTCAGCGAGGCCGAGCTCGTCGACGAGCTTCCGCACCGTGCCTTGCCGTGTTGCGTAGCTCTCCGCGCCTGTGTCGACACGGATGCCGGCGACGGTTTCGGTCGCGACGGAACCACCGGCCCGTTCGGCGGCCTCAACGAGCGTGACCCGGATGCCTACGCGAGCGCAGTCGAGCGCCGCGACGAGCCCGGCGATGCCACCGCCGATGACGAGAACGTGGCGCGGCTCGATCACTGTGCGTGCACGAATTCGACGAGCCGGGTGAGCACGGCGGGGTCGGTCTCCGGCGGCACGCCGTGACCGAGGTTCAGGACGTGGGATGGCGCAGTCTTGCCGCGATCGAGGACGTCAAGCACGTGCGCCTCGAGCACCGGCCACGGTGCCGCGAGGAGCGCAGGGTCGATGTTGCCCTGAACGGGAACGAGCCCGCCGAGCCGGCGCGACGCCTCATCGAGCGGGACGCGGTAGTCAACGCCGACCACGTCAGCGCCGATGTCGTGCATGGCCTTGAGCAGTTCGCCGGTCCCAACACCGAAGTGGACGATCGGCACCGTGCGAACGTCGCGGGAATCCGCCTCGCCGGCGACCGTATAGCTGAGGTCACGCACGTGTTCGAGAGCGCGAGCGGATGCCGGCGCCACGTAACGCACGTAGTCATCGAGCGAGAGCGCACCGGCCCACGAATCGAACAGTTGCGCTGCCGACGCGCCCGCGAGCACCTGGGCACGGAGGAAACGGCCGGTGACCTCGGCAACCCACTCCATCAGGCGTGCCCATGCTTCGGGTTCCGCGTGCATCAGTGTGCGGGCGTGGATATGGTCCTTCGACGGGCCACCCTCGACGAGGTAGGCCGCGAGCGTGAACGGTGCTCCTGCGAAGCCGATCAGCGGGGTTTCTCCGAGCTCGGCGACGGTGAGCGCAACAGCATCACGGACCGGCGCGAGTGTCTCGTCGAGCACAGACGGATCGTGCGCGATGAGTTCGTCGACATCGGCGGCGGTGCGGACGGCCTTGCCGAGCACAGGTCCCTTGCCGGGAACGATGTCGACCTCGACACCGACCTGCTTGAGCGGGACGACGATGTCGCTGAAGAAGATGCCGGCGTCGACACCGTGGCGGCGCACGGGCTGCAGGGTGATCTCGCTCGCGAGTTCGGGGTTGAGGCACGCGTCGAGCATTGCGGTCCCGACGCGCAGGTCGCGGTACTCGGGCAGCGACCGGCCTGCCTGCCGCATGAACCAGACGGGTGTGGTCTCGGGGCGCTCACCCCGGTAGGCGGTGATCAACCGTGACGACGGGGTCAGTCCTGCTTCAAGCGGGTGGTTCTGAGAAAGCTGCACCAGACAATCCTCTCAAATGAAGCGCTCGTTCGAGACTTTTGCACAAATGCTCACGGCCGCACCACTACCCTCGACACGGAGCAGCTCCAGCACAGCTCCAGCAGACGAGACAGAGAGACGGGTACCGCGGGGTGGAGACAGTCGAGGAACGCAGGACTGGCCTGCGGACGCATGCACTCACGGCTCGAGTGAAGCGACGAGAAATCCGCGCGTTCTACCGGGCGTTTGCCGTACAGCATCCGTCAGTCCGCAACCCCGTCGAGGCCGCACGGCGCATCATGCTGCCGCTCGGCGCCCTCTCCATTCCGATCGGGCTGCTCGCCCTGTCCTTCGGTATCAGCGAGGAGATCGAAGAGGCCAATCCCGACATGGTGAGTGAGCTCGTCGCGCAGTTCGCCATCCTCGGGTTGTTTCTTTATGCCGGGGTGCTGCTCTGCTGGGCAAGTTTTCGGCACCGGGCGCAGCGCGGAAGCCCCGAGCGGCACTACCGCCTCGCGCAGTTCGGGTTCGAGAACGGAATGGCCTACCTCCCCGGCCCTCTTCGCGGCACTCACCTGACGCCGTGGAAAGAGCGGGGGCAGCTCATGCTCACGCGCGTAATGCGACCGGCCTCTCCGCGAGCGGTCGAGTTCGCGAACTACGTCCTGACCACCGAGACCAGCGGCAGCCGCAACTCCGGCTTCGGTGGCATCGTCTCACTGAAGCTTCCGAACAGCCTTCCCCACATCCTGCTGGTGGCGAAGAATGACCGCCGCGTCCTGCCATACGCGGTACCCGCACGGGCGCAGGTGTTCTCACTCGAGGGCAATTTCGACGATCACTTCACGCTGTACTGCCCACAGGGCTATGAGCAGGACGCCCTCTACCTGTTCACCCCCGACGTCATGGCCGAACTGATCGACCGGGTGAACAGCTTCGACGTTGAGATCATCGACGACTGGCTCTTCCTCGAGTCGAGCCGCGACGTGGTCACCCTGGATCCCGGGACGTGGCACACCGTCGTCACCGCGACGGCCGCCATCACCGCGAAGATCGACCGCTGGGCACAGTGGCGCGACGACCGGCTGTCAGCGGGACCTCTCCCGCGGGGCGACGCGCGAGCGACGATGCTGCCGGGCGGAAAACAAGTGGCTCCACGCGGCCGTCGACTGAAAATGGTCGCCGGCAACGGCGCAATCCTGACCGGTATTTTCGTCGCCGCCTACGTTGCCGCAGTTGTCATCGCCAATAGTGTCCTCTGACCCTGGCCTTCAGCGCCGTGGTGATCCCGAACTCGTTCCACTGGAGCGGCTTGCACAACAACCGTACGGATTCAACACCCAGAATCCAGCGGTACTCTTAAGCGGTGCTCATGTGTCTGACGGCGAGTCACAAAAACGCCTCCTTCGATCTGCTCGAGCGACTCTCAACGGGTTCCGAGAGCGTCGGCCGACGCATCACCGAACACTCGGAGTGCGTCGCCGGTGCCATTGTCATTGCCACCTGCAACCGGTTCGAGGCGTACATCGATCTCGATGAGCCGGTCACCGCCGGTGCCCAGGTCGCACTTCAGGCTGCGACGGATGCCGTCAGTGCGGCCACAGGAATCCCCACGGACACGCTGCACCAGACCTGGCAAACGCACACGGACGAAGAAGCTGCCCGCCACCTGTTCGCCGTTTCGGCCGGGCTCGAATCCGTCGTTGTCGGCGAGGGTGAGATCGCCGGTCAGGTGCGCCGGTCGCTGCAACTCGCCCGCGAATCAGGGACGACCACAAGCGACCTTGAACGGCTCTTTCAGCGCGCCTCCCAAACCTCACGCGGCGTCAAGAACAACACACCGCTCGGCCGCGCAGGTCGCTCGATCGTGCGGCTCGGCCTCGATCTCGCCGAGAGCCGCATCACCGACTGGTCAGCGGTCAGGGTTCTGCTCATCGGAACCGGCGCATACGCTGGCGCCAGCCTCGCCGCACTCCGCGACCGCGGCGTCACCGACGTCGCCGTGTACTCGCCGTCAGGTCGCGCGGCGAAGTTCGCCGCTGGCCATGACATCCGGGCCGTCGACGCTGATATGTTCCCGCGGGAGGCCGCAGAGGCGACCATCATCGTGACGTGCACAACGGCATCCGGCTTTGTGGTCGATGCCGAGGTCATTGCGGCAGGGCGTCGCGACCTCGAGGCGGCACTGCCCGCCTTCCCGTTCGACGGCACGCCCGGCTGCCCCGTCGACCACTCTGCCGGCCAGCTCGTCATCGACCTCGGTCTGCCGCGCAATGTAGACCCTGACGTCGCCACCCTCGCCGGTGTCGACCTGCTCGACCTTGAGACCATCCGCATCCACGCCCCACTCGAAGAACTTCAGGCGACCGACCACGCACGGCAGATCGTCAACAAGGCGGCGCGCAAGTTCGCCTCCGTAACCGACGAGCAGAGCCTTGCGCCCGCTGTCGTTGCTCTCCGGTCTCGCGCATCTGAAGTGCTCGAGCAGGAGATCGCCCGGGCAGCTCCCCGCGATTCCGACGGGAGCGTGGAACGCGCGCTCCGCCACATGATGGGCCGGCTCCTGCACACGCCGACGGTACGAGCGCGGGACCACGCCAGGGCCGGCGACCACGACCGTTACGTCGAGGCGCTCGACACCCTGTTCGGCATCACGCTCGACGAGGAAGCGGCATCCGCCCCGGATCTTCCCGCGCCGACCGCCGAAACCGCGGATATTACCCGGGCGCGCGGGGCTGCACCCCACCTCGACGACGACCTCGAGCTGGACGCAGAAGCCTCCTAGACCAGCAGGCCGTGGGCATCCCCTGCGCGAAGAAGCCCGCTTGCACGAAGAAGCCCGCCCCACGAATTCGTGGAGCGGGCTTCTCTCATCTCCGGCGGATGCCGGATCAGGACGTGCTAGCCATACATGTACGGGTCGCTGTTCAGCAGCGCGATGAACGTGATGATCGCGATGATGTAGCCGATGGTGGCGAGTGCGCCGATCACGATTCCGACGATGGCGAGGACCTTGCCCTGCTCGCCGGTCTTCTTGATCTGGTTGAGCGAGATGAATCCGAGAACGATCGAGATGATCGAGAACCCGAGAACCGAGCTCACCAGGGTGATGATCGACAGAACATTCCACTTCGCCGACTGGCCCTGCGGAGCGCCGTACTGGCCCTGCGGAGCTCCGTACTGGGCCTGCGGGGCTGAGTACTGCGGCGCCTGCTGGCCGTAAGGCTGATTGGAGCCAGCGTTGGGCACTGGCGGGGTGTTGCTGTAATTGTCGTTCGACATGGTGCTCCTTCGTAAGCCGGATTACAGACTGGCAGCCTGCTGAATGAGAGTCAATTACACGCGCCGCGCGCGCTATGGGGAGAAGTCCCCCCTTTCGCGGCACTTCGGAGAGTACGACAACGGCCGCCCCTGCAGCAGAGGCGGCCGTTTGTCACGACGGGAACGACAGGGGTCAGGCGCCCTTGAGCCGCTCCGCGAGGTAGATGTAGAGCTCGTCGATCGGCACGCGCTCCTGGGCCATCGTGTCGCGATCGCGAACCGTCACCGCGTTGTCCTCGAGCGAGTCGAAGTCGACGGTGATGCAGAACGGGGTTCCGATCTCGTCCTGGCGGCGGTAGCGGCGGCCAATGGCGCCGGCGTCGTCGAAGTCGATGTTCCACGATTCGCGGAGGTCTGCCGCGACCTTGCGCGCGAGCGGCGAGAGGGCCTCGTTGCGGCTGAGCGGAAGCACGGCCACCTTCACCGGCGCGAGGCGCGGGTCGAGCTTGAGCACCGTGCGCTTGTCGGTGCCGCCCTTCGCGTTAGGCACTTCCTCCTCGTGGTACGCGTCGACGAGGAACGCCATGAGCGAGCGGGTAAGCCCCGCCGCTGGCTCGATGACGTACGGCACCCAGCGCTCGTTCTTACCCTGGTCGAAGAACGAAAGGTCCTTGCCCGAGTGCTCGGCGTGGGTGGTGAGGTCGAAGTCGGTGCGGTTCGCGACGCCCTCGAGCTCGCCCCAGTCGCCGCCGGTGAAGCCGAACTTGTACTCGATGTCGACGGTGCGCTTCGAGTAGTGCGAGAGCTTCTCCGCCGGGTGCTCGAACAGGCGCAGGTTGTCGGGGTTGATGCCGAGGTCGGTGTACCAGTTAAAGCGGTAGTCGATCCAATACTGGTGCCACTCTTCGTCCGTGCCCGGCTCGACGAAGAACTCGAGTTCCATCTGCTCGAACTCGCGGGTACGGAAGATGAAGTTTCCCGGAGTGATCTCGTTGCGGAAGCTCTTGCCGATCTGGCCGACACCGAACGGCGGCTTGACGCGCGCGGCCTGCAGGACGTTGGCAAAGTTGACGAAGATGCCCTGGGCCGTCTCGGGCCGCAGGTAGTGCATGCCTGACTCATCCTCGACCGGGCCGAGGTACGTCTTGAGCATCATGTTGAAGTCGCGTGGTGGGGTCCACTCACCGCGGGTGCCGCAGTTCGGGCAGGCGATCTCGAGCATGCCGGTCTCGGGCGCACGGCCCTTCTTCTCCTCGAATGCCTCGAGGAGGTGGTCTTCACGGAACCGCTTGTGGCAGTGCAGGCACTCGACGAGCGGGTCGGTGAAGACGCCGACGTGGCCGGATGCTTCCCAGACCTTCTTGGGGAGGATGACGCTGGAGTCGAGGCCGACAACGTCGTCTCGACGGGTGACCATGTACTTCCACCACTGGCGCTTGATGTTCTCTTTGAGCTCGACGCCGAGGGGCCCGTAGTCCCAGGCGGATCGCGATCCTCCGTAGATCTCACCGGCCTGGAAGACGAATCCGCGGTGGCGGGCGAGGGCGATGACTGAGTCGAGACGGCTGGATGCGGCCACTGTGGCTCCTGATGCGAAAGGGGTACCGTGCCGGCTGCACGGACCATTCAAGCTTAGCCGCGCCTGTCTGGGCGCCCGGCCAGAGCGCACGTCCGTGCAACGTCCCCTTCGGCAGGATCGCGCAGCATCCGTTCATCCGACGCGAATGCCGACAAACATCGCACACACCGAGCATCCGCGACGGATCACGGTGCGAACCGCGTGTGGACACCCGTTCATGCGGCGCAAATGCCGAGAACCGCGACGGAAACCCGACACGTGCGACGGATGACGGCGCGAACCGCGTGCGGACCTCCGTTCACCCGCCACAAATGCCGACAACCGCGACGGAAACCCGACACGTGCGACGGATGACGGTGCGAACCGCGTGCGGACCTCCGTTCATCCGGCGCAAATGCCGACAAACATCGCACACACCAGGCATCCGCGACGGATGACGGACCAGAGGCGGAAGCCCGCCCGAGCGCACAGGCGGCGTCCGTAGACTTGCCGCATGCCCACACCCCGCGCCCAGGAGTTTCGAACGCGCGAGCGAGTGACGGTGGTCGCCGAGAGCGGCCTCCACACCGGGCCGTCGTTCATTCTGTTGCACGGGATCGGCATGGGCAGGCGATACTGGGGCGCCCTCACCGACACGCTCGGCGCCCATGGCCGGGTGTACGCACTCGACCTCCCGGGATTCGGCGATGCACCCGAACCGGAAGCCCCGCTCACCATGGCGCAATCGGGCGACCTCATCGCCGAACTCGTCGAACGCATGCGGCTTGAGCGCGTCGTGCTCGTCGGCCACTCCATGGGTTCGCAGGTCGCCGCCGAAGCTGCCGCGCGGCATCCGGATCTCTTCGAATCGCTCGTGCTCATCAGCCCGACGGTGAACCCCGATGAACGTCGGGTCTCGACCCAGGCCAGGCGACTCGCGCAGGACCTGTGGGGTGCGAAGCGGCGGGTGCTCGGGTTCGGGGTGGTGTATTACCTCAAGGCCGGGCCGCGCTGGTACACCAGGACGCTCCGGATGATGATGCGGCACGAGGTGGAGAAGATCATGCCGCAGACCCGCGCGAACACGCTGATTGTGCGCGGCAGCGACGACAGGTTGTGCCCCCGCAGCTGGGTTGACCGCATCGTGGCTGCCATCCCGCGCTCGCGCTACGTCGAGGTGCCGGGAACAGGACACGAGGTGATGATGACGAACGGCAAAACCGTCGGCGCGCTCATCGTCCGTCACGCGGAAGGGCGAGTGTGAATCTTCTCGAGAAGGCTGGGATCTGGGCTGTCGACTATGTCGACGCCGCTCAACTGCACATGCGTGCCATTGCAGGGGGCTGGCGTGTGCCGGAACACTACGCGCACGGTGAGCCGGGCAAACCGACCGTCGTGCTCATCCCCGGTGTCTACGAGCGCTGGAACTTCCTCAAGCCCATCGCCGATCGCCTGTGGGAAGACGGCTACCCGATCAGTATCGTGCACGGACTCGGCTACAACCTCCGGCCGATCATCGACACCTCCGACCGGCTGGCCGCCGCGCTCTCGCGGGTACGGGCAAACCCGGCGGGGCGCATCATCGTCGCGCACAGCAAGGGCGGCCTCGTCGGCAAGCACCTCATGCTGACCCACCGTGAGGACCTCGGTATTCGCGGGCTCGTTGCCGTCTGCACCCCGTTCGCCGGCTCGCGTTACGCCAAATACGTGCTCGGCCAGACCCTGCGCGCGTTCTCCCCCACCGACGACACGATTGTCCTGCTCGGCCGCGACTCCAGCGTCAACTCAGAGATCGTCTCCATCTTCGGCCCGTTCGACCCGCACGTGCCCGACGGCAGCGTGCTCGTCGGCGCGACCAACGTCCAGGTCCCGGTGAGCGGCCACTTCCGCATCCTGCACGCGCCGGACACCATCGATGCGGCAGCGGATGCCGTGCAGTTGCTGGCGAGCCGCCCGCCCGGCCACGGCGATGATCCGGTTGCGAGCGCCGATCACGCGTTCGGTTCCGATGACGGGACAACCGTTGTCGACGACAGCGCGCCCTCCAGCTCAGACGCGGCTCCGGCATCCGTCTCTACTCCGGCCAACGCCCACGCCGGCGCAACCGCCCGCGCCCAGGAGCACCCCGACATCCTCGTGTCAGCTGTCGCTCTCGTGCGCGACCGCCGCGTGCTCATGGTGCGCGCACGCGGCCGGGATGTGCTGTACATGCCTGGCGGAAAGATCGACGATGGCGAGAGCGCCGCGGATGCTGCGGTGCGCGAAGCCCGCGAAGAGGTCGCGGTTGGCCTGGTTCCCGGCACCGTGCACCAGCTCTTCACTGTCGTGACCCAGGCGCACGGCGAACCCGACGGCAGGCAGGTCCGCATGGTCGTGTTTTCGGGCGAGCCTGACGCTGAACCGCGCCCGAGCGCCGAGGTCAGCGAGGTGCACTGGGTGACAACGGCAGACGCATACCGCTGCCCGCCGGCCGGCACCGAGGTGCTCAAGCAGCTCGCCGCACTCGACCTGATCGACTAGCGGCTCTCAACCGTTGCGCGGTTGTTCACCATCTGAATCTGCTGTTCCTTGACCAGCGGGTAATCGGCGAGCTCGTCTGAATCGAGGTCTTCGTTGTGCATGTCGACCGCGGTGACCTGGCTGTTCTCGTAGGTCGTGTAGTAGTAGATCCCCTTGTCGGTGTTGCAGCACGAGGAATAGATCGTGATCTCGAACTTCCCAGGGGACACCTCGACGCATCCTCTTTGCTGCGCGACGGAGCCGAGGATCTGGAAGAACTGGCTGATCGATTCCGACTCGGAGTCCCCGGAAACCGAGTTCATTTTCGTGAACACGGCCTTCACAAAGCGTGAAGCGGATGACAGATCTCCGGGAAGCCCGATGGCGCCCATTCCGCGGCTGTAGACGTCGAACTCGAGTTCATCCGAGAAGAGCGGTGTCGGCGGATTCTTCGACAGGTGCATGAAGTTGTTGAGGTTGAAGGACTGGATATCGAAAGTGGGGTTGTTGGTGAGGACCCCGACCGGGTTGTCGTAGACCTTGAGTCCCTCGCGCACGCTCTCCACGGTGATGGAGGTCTCTCTGTCCGAGATGATCCAGTGCAACGGCGACAGCGGGAATGACTCACTGAAGTTGATCTTCACGAGGTTCAGCGTTTCGAGAGCGGTCCTCACCTCGGCGACGGTCTCGAACTGCCCCAGGATCCACGGGATGAATTCAAACGGCGTGATGTTCGTCTTGCCCTCAGCCTCCGGCTTGTAGTCGGCGTTCTCCGGGAAGTTGAGCCCGGCCATGCTGAGCCCTTTTTCGTTGGTCGCGTCGTAGTACAGGGGATATCCGTCTGCGATGGTTGCCATCCCGATAATGGCGTGGTGGGTCTGAAGGGTGTCCTCCTTACGAAACTCGAACGCAAAGTTCCTCGGCGTGACGGTCACCGTCTCGTTGTAGGAGAACTCCAGGTCAAGATTGCGACCGAAGTAGTGATCCCGCGTGGTGTAGTTCGCTCCCGTGCACATACGACTTGCCTCCGTTACGACGATGTCCAACCCGCTTGGTGACGCGAGGTTGGATCAGTGACGCGAGGCTAGACCGAGAATAGAAACGGCAATGAGTGCCAAAGGTCCTGTACGCGGGACCTTTGGCACGGCTCGACTCGACTAGCTGGCCGGGTCGGGCCGGGTTCGCGCGGCCTCATCGAGTTCCTCGAAGAGCGTGACCTGCAGTCCCGCAGGCGCATCGAGGCGCGAGTTGAGGGAGTTCCACGGCGTCACCGTCGGCGGCGCCACCAGCTCAGCGCCGTGCCCGGTGAGGTGCGCTGTCTGCTCGTCGGCATCCGTCACCTCGAAGGCAACACGCAGCCGCGGGGCGACCTGCCTGCCGACTTCAACCTCGTCGATCATGCGCTTCTGGGCGGGATTCGCGAGTTCGAGGGTGGCGCGACCGGCGTCAAGGATCATCACCCTCGCGTCGCCGTCGCCCTCGAACGCTGCCTCCTCCGGGAGGCCGAGTGCGTCCCGGTAGAACGCAACGGCCGCGTCGAAGTCCTCGGCTTCGACGACGAGTCTCATTTGCAGGACTTTGCCCATGGTGTCTCCTCCGGTGTCGTGCAGGGTGTAACCGCGGGGCGGGGCGCACTCTTCCCGCCGGTCGCTACCGCTGATCGGAGCTACGGCCCGGCCACAGGTCGGCCTCGAGGCCCTGCTCAAGCCTGGCCACCGTGTACAGATCGGGCCACGTCCGCCCCTGCAGGATCGCCTGGATCGTGCTGTGGTCCACCCCGGCAACCTCTGCGGCCGCGCGGAGACTCCGATTGCCGATGGCTGCGCGAAGGTTCAGGGCGAACTGTCGTGCGACCTCGCCGACCGGATCAGCGGATCGCGAATCGGGCCACCCCTCGGCCAGTTCTCTCGGTGATGGTCGCGACGGTCGAGGCATATGTCGAGGGTAGATGACGCTCGATTCATCCGCACTCGAACTAGTGCACGTACTCCACGAGGTCGAGCCCGATGGTGTGCATCGCATCGAGCACGGCGAGCCGCGGCGGGAGGCCAGAGTCGGTGAACGACGCTGACACCGCGTAAGCGACACCAGCCCGCGGGCCGCGCACGGCTCCGACGTCGGTGCGCACACCGACATCCGTGCCCGTCTTGTTGAAGATGTGAATGCCGTGATCGCCGCCACGATGGGCCAGCGGGTCGAGGCCGAACGCCGACGCGACCATCGAGAGGTCGGTGTTGAGCGAGAGCCAGCTGGCCACCCGCTGGCTCGTCGCCTGGTCGACGACCTCGCCGCGGGCAAGCGCGGAGAACAACCAGGTGAGCTCCTTCATGGAGCCAACGGAGAGGTGGGGCGCGTCGTCAGGTCCGCGGCTGTCGCGCACCTTGTCGAGGAGGGCGAGCCGCTTGAGGCCGATCGACTCGGCTCGGTGTCGCACAGCGTCCAGGCCGACGAGGCGAAGGAGCACGTTCGTGGCGAGGTTGTCGCTCGTCGCGGCGACGAGGGCAGCGAGGTCGGCGACCGGGAATGACGGCGCCTGGAGGTGCTGCCACAGGCCCGAGTCTCCGACCGAGTCGTCTGATTCACGGTCGAGAATGGTCAGCGCTGCGAAATCGTCGTCGGAGAGCCTGGCCGCGACATCGATGAGCAGCAGGACTTTGCCGATCGATGCGGTCGGCATGACGACATAGTCGTCGACGCTCAGGAGCTCGGCACCGCTCGCGAGGTCTGTGACCCGAGCCGACACCTGAACGCCGTTCCTGGCGAGGTAACCGAGCGCCTTGAAGCTGCGCGTGAACGTGTCGCTCGGCTCTGCCGAGCTGTGCTTCGCCCGCCGACGATCCCGCGCGCGCAGCCTGTCATGAGACTTCGGCGCTTGGGGGGTCGGCGGTACCACGGTTCTCCATCACAAGGGTCGACGCATCCGTGACCACTCTCTCCCTGGGCCGCGGACAGTGCATCGACGTCGATATCGGTCGAGTACTGCAATGCAACCCGCCTGACGGGCGGCTCGACCGCTTCAACGGTACCTCAATTGCATCGTCGGTGACGGAAAAACTGACCCTCTCCCGTCAGGCCAACCCACCGCGAGAACACCACTTCCGGTCGAGAACATCGCGCGGAACTGATGTGCTCGACCGGAACTGATGCTTTCGGTGACGGATGCCGCGTGCTGGGCGCCGGCGCGCAGCTACCAGATCGTGACGCGGTCACCCTCGTCGAGCCACAGCGCGTCAGACGGCGTCACACCGAACGTCTCGTAGAACTCGTCGATGTTGCGCACGATCTGGTTGCAGCGGAACTCGTTCGGCGAGTGTGGGTCGATGGCGAGCAGGCGAATCGCCTCAGCATCGCGGCTCTTCTGCTGCCAGGCCTGCGCCCAGGAGAGGAAGAACCGCTCAGCACCGGTCAGCCCATCGATCACCGGGGGCTCCTGGCCGCCGAGCGAGAGCAGGTACGCCTTCCACGCGATCGACAGGCCACCGAGGTCGCCGATGTTCTCACCGATGGTGAGCGCACCGTTGACGTGGTGGTCGGGAATCTGCGCGGGCGCGAGCGCATTGAACTGCTCGATGAGGGATGCCGTCCGCGATTCAAACGCGGATCGATCCTCCTCGGTCCACCAGTCGGTGAGCCGGCCGTCACCGTCGTACTTCGAGCCCTGGTCGTCGAAGCCGTGCCCGATCTCGTGGCCGATAACCGCACCGATCGCGCCGTAGTTGGCCGCGGCATCCCGCTTCTCGTCGAAGAACGGGTACTGCAGGATGGCGGCGGGGAACACGATCTCGTTGAAACCCGGGTTGTAGTACGCGTTGATCGTCTGCGGGGTCATGAACCACTCGTCGCGGTCGAGCGGCTTGCCGATCTTGCCGAGTTCGCGGTTGAACTCGAACTCGCTCGCCCTGCGCACGTTGCCGAGCAGGTCGCGCTTATCGACGGTGAGTGTGGAGTAGTCGCGCCACTTCACCGGGAACCCGATCTTCGGTGTGAACTTGTCGAGCTTCTCGAGTGCACGGGCACGGGTGGCCTCGCTCATCCAGTCGAGGGTCGAGATCGACTCGCGGTACGCCTCGACGAGGTAGTCGACGAGCACGTCCATCTGCTCCTTGGCCTGTGGCGGGAAGAATCGCTCGACGTAGATCTTGCCGACAGCCTCACCCATGACGCCCTCGACCAGCGAGACGCCGCGCTTCCAGCGTTCGCGAAGCTCGGGCGTGCCGGAGAGGGTACGGCCGTAGAAGTCGAAGTTCTCGTCGACGAACTCGCCGGACAGGTACGGCGCCGCGCCATGGACGACCTTCCAGGCGAGCCAGTCCTTCCACGCCTCGAGGCGCGAGGGGACCAGGAGCGGCGCGAGCTCCTCGAAGAAGCTGGGTTCGCGAACCACGACCTCGTCGAGCGCGTGCTCGGGAGCACCCAGCGCGGTGCGCCAGGTCTCGAGGATGCCGGCGGCCGAGCGTGCGACGTCACGTTCGTCGCTGACGTCGACGGCGGTCCCCGCGAACAGGGCAGCAGCATCCGCCCACGAATACAGGTTGTAGGTCGCCTCGCTGTCGCGGGTGCGCACGTTGTCCCAGTGCGCGGCCGCGATGCTGGTCTCAAGCTCGAAGACCCGCTGCGCACGCACGTCGGCTGCGGTGAACTCGTCACCATCGGCGATGCCGTCAGCGGCGAGCTGGAACATGCGCTGGACGTGGGCGAGGTAGGCCTCGCGCACCGACGCGAAGGAGTCCTCGCGGTAGTAGCTCTCGTCTGGCAGCGAGATGCCGCCCTGCTCGATGAGCACGAGGTAACGCTCGGGGTTGCCCGGGTCGTTGTCGACGTAGAGCTGGAAGAAGCCACTGACACCAACGCGTTCAAATGCGGCAACAGCCGACACGAACTCCTCGATCGTCTCGATGGAGTCGATCGAGGCGAGCTGCTGGGCGATCGGCGCTGCACCGAGCGCCTCGATGAGCTCGTCGTCCATGAAGCTCGCGTAGAGGTCGCCGACCTTGCGCTGCTCGACGGCCGTCTCGCCCGTCGTCTCGGTGGCGCCCTGCGCCTCGAGGATGATGTCTTTCACCGCTTTCTCGGCCTCTTCGGCGAGCTGGTGGAATGATCCCCAGCGGGCCTTGTCTGCCGGAATCTCGGTGCGGTCGAGCCACTTGCCGTTGACGTGGCGGTAGAGGTCGTCCTGCGGACGCACCTCCGGGTCGAGTTCGTCGAGTGCGATGCCGGAGTGGAGCGCTGCGTCAGTCATGGTTCCACCCTAGTTCCGCTGCCCGCCGTTCAGACAGGAATGGGTGCTCTCACACTGCGGATGCTGTCGGCCGGCGCTGCACATTCCCTCCGGTTCAGGAGGCGGCAGTCTCCACCGCGAACGTGCGGGCGAATCCGACGACGAGTTCCCGGTAGGTGAGCTCGTGGTCGCGATCGTTCTCCTGTGCGCTCGAGTGCCACCGTTCGCAGAGCGCGATGATCGCCTCGACGATCGTCGTGGCATCCCACCGCGTCGTCACACGGCCGGCGTCCTGCAGGCCGGCCACCACCGAAATCGGAGTACGGCCATTCGCGCGGGTTCCCATCAGGCGGAAAAACTCGTCTTCACGTTCGAGCCGCGCCCAGATCATCGTGCGGGTGCTGTCGGGGTTCTGCGTGACGTAGTCGAACACCGCCGTCGCAAATGCGGTCAGGTCGGCGGGCGAACCGATCGCAGCGACGAGGTCGTCTGCGGCATCCTCAACGACAGCATCGAACAGGCCCTGCTTGTCCGTGTAGTACGCGTAGATGCGCTGCACATTCGCGCCCGCCAGTTTTGCGATGCGATCAACCCGTGCGCCAGCGAGGCCGTGTGCCGCAAACTCACTCCGCGCGGCGTCGAGAATGACAGCTTTGGTGCGAACGGATGCCACGGTCATGCCATCATATTAGAGCTAAAAGCAAATACTTATTTGGAAAAGGTAACCCCTGTGTCACTTCCGTCCGAAGCTCCGCTCTCCAACAAACGCCGCTGGTGGGTGCTCGCCATCGTTGCGCTCACCCAGCTGGTGGTCGTCCTCGACGGAACCATCGTCAACATCGCGCTGCCAGAGGCGCAGGCCGACCTCGGCCTCACCGACGTCGAGCGCCAGTGGGTCGTCACCGCGTACGCCCTCGCGTTCGGCGCCCTGCTCCTCCTGGGCGGCCGCATTGCCGACTACTGGGGGCGCAAGCGCTCGTTCATCGTCGGCATGATCGGGTTCGGCATCGCCAGCGCATACGGCGGGCTCATCGGCACGGGAATCGAGCTGATCGTCGCGCGTGGGCTGCAGGGCGCGTTCGCGGCACTCATGGCGCCAGCCGCACTCGCCATCCTCACCACAACCTTCCCGTCCGGCCGCGAGCGCAACACGGCGTTCGCCGTGTTCGGTTCGATCGGTGGCGCGGGAGCTGCCGTCGGCCTCGTTCTCGGCGGAGTGCTCACCGAGTTCTTCAGCTGGCGCTGGTGCCTGCTCGTCAACGTCCCGGTGGTTCTCATCGCGATCGTCGCGGCGATCTACCTCCTCCGCGAGAGCAAGGCCGACGGCGACAACAAATACGACTTCCTCGGTACCGTCCTCGTCGCACTGGGTCTTGGCTCGCTCGTCTACGGCTTCACGCTCGCCGAACAGGGCTGGGATTCACTCGGGGCCTGGGCGTGCCTTGCTGCGGGCGTCGTGCTGATGGCGCTGTTCTTCTACTCTCAGTCGAGGGTCGCGCAGCCGTTGCTCCCGCTCCGCGTCATCGCGAACCGGGTCCGTGGGGGTTCTCTGCTGCTTCAGATGGTGTCGGGCAGCGTCATGATCGGCATGATGCTCTACCTGACATTCCACCTCCAGATCGTGCTCGGGTTCTCACCGCTTCTCGCCGGGCTCGCGTCGCTGCCGATGACCATCGTGATCAGCATCGTCGCCCCGATCGCCACCAAACTGCTGCCGAGGATCGGCCCCAAGCCCCTCATGGTTGTCGGACCACTCATCGCCGCCGCGGGAATGCTCTGGCTGAGCCGACTCTCCGTGACGGGTAACTACTGGACCGAGATCGTGCCAGGGGTTGTTCTGCTCGGCGTCGGAATGGCCATGCTCTTCGTGCCGATGCAGAACCTTGCCCTGCTCGGCGTCGAACCCCACGATGCCGGTGCGGCGAGCGCGGCCAACACTGCCGCGATGCAGATTGGCGGATCGATCGGACTCGGCATCTACACAGCGCTGTACACGGCGGGCAGTGCGACTGGCACGAGCTTCGAGGCCTTTGTCTCGGGATACTCCGCGGTATTCATCGGCACAGCGGTTGCGCTCGTGATCGGCTCGATCATCGCCGCCACGTTCATCCGCGGGTCGAAGGAAGACCTCATGCCGATGGGCGACAAGGCGGAGAAGGCACTCCACGTGGGCTAAGTGGCTGTGGCTGCGGCCAGGACGCGCCCACGAGAAAAGCGGGAGGGGTTCGCCCCTCCCGCTTTTCTGTGCCGTCGTCTCGGTTTTGTCGGCGCGATTAGTCGTCGTCGGGGTCGTCGTAGTCGGGACCGTCGCGGTCCAGCGTGCCGATCGGCACACCCTCACCGTTGAGGAAGGCCAGTTCGTCGTCATCATCCGGCTCGACAACCGCCGTGGCCGCACTGCTCAGCCAGGTGTTGACGCCAGCGCACGCGACGAGGGTCGTGGCGAGCTCGGAAAACACTATCGCCTCGTCTTCGATCGTCCAGGTCCCCGCGAGGTCGTTGCATCCGTCGCTGCCGGTCACGGTTCCGTCCTGGGCAAATTCGAGGTACGGGTCATCGGCGTCGTCGGGGTCGCCCCACGTACCGACAACAAACTCTTCGGTGAGGGTGGGTATGCGACCGCTGTCCTTCGGGCTCCCGGTATCACGAGTGCCACCGCCGGCACCGCCGTCGCGCGGCGGTGCTCCGTTGTCCGGGCCCCCTCCGCACCCCGTCAATGCGAGCGCGAGCGCAAAGACCGCGACGATCGCAGAGATGCCTCTTCTGTTGTGAGTCTGGCTGATCATGACACCCCTCCAATAGCCAGTGCGCGGGCTGGCACCGGGTTGATTATGGCGAGGTTAAGCCGGGCATCGGGCGCCGACCAGAGTCGTCCGACCCCGCAGGGAGAACCACCCCACGATGTGCCACGTGAAGAGGGCGCCGCGATCGACCCGGGTTGTGGCCGCAGGTCACGCCGCTGCCAGGTCGCGCCGGTTCAGAACGACGGATGCCGCGATCCCCGCTGCGATCGCGAGCGCGAGCATCCCGAATCCACCGCTCCAGTCCGTCTCGCTCCCGAGGGCGATCGGGGTGTGAGAAAACGGTGAGAGGTTCTCGGCCCACTCGGGCAGGCCAACGAGCTTGCCGAAGAGCCCGAGGAACGCGCCGGCCGCGAGAAGCGCCCAGCCGATCGGGCCGGTGAACCGGGGCAGGAGCACGAACACGAGGGCGACGACGCCCAGATAGAGCAGTGCGGCGGGAAGCTGAGCAGCGCCCGCGGCGAGCGCGTCAGCTGTCGTGACATTCTCCGCTCCGACCAGGGCAGCGGAGAGCGCGGCCGCCACGACCGAGGCGGCGAGCACGAGCACAACGGCGACAGTGCCAACGAGAAGATAGTCAGCGAGCCATTTGACGCGGTGCACCGGCGTCGCGAGGACGAGTTCGGCGGTCGTGAGCGCCTCCTCCTGCCGAGCACGGACGATCGCCTGGACAGCACAGCCCGCGGCGAGAATCCCGACGACGGTGAAGATCACCGACAGGAAAGCCTGGCTGAGTGATTCCCCCTCACCCGACAGCCGGCGCAACTGCTCGGCGACCGGGTTGCTCGCTACGTCATTGTTCCCGGCGATACTGCCGAGCGCGCCCCCGAATACTCCGAGCAGAACCCCGCCGGCCGCCCAGCCGATCACCGACGGCCAGTGCAGGCGCCAGGCCAGGCCGAGCGAACCCGACAGTGTTGCCCGCGCCCGCGGCCGCCCCACGCCTGCCCCGAACACGCTTGCGCCGCTGTCCCTCGCCACCTGCAGCAGGCAGGCGGATGCCGTCAGCACGGCCGCGAGGGCGACGTTCAGCAGCAACGGGGTTGCGTCATCCGCCGTGAACGGGTGCGTCGCCAGCCCCCAGCCGATCGGCGACAGCCAGCTCGGCCACGCGCTGTCGACCGTGAGTCCGTCCTCGGAGACCGCCCCGAACGCATCGCCGATTCCGCGAGCGAGATAAGCGAGGAGCACGAGACCGGCCGCCGTGCCGTTCGCCGCCCGAGAGGTGAGCATGAGTTCCGAGGCGACCAGACCGACGGCGAGAAAGCTGACGCCAACGGCCGCGAGCGACAGACCGGTGAGCCAGGAACCTGCCGCGTCCAGGCCTGCGGCCAGCAGGCATCCGCTCACCACGATGACGAGCAGAAGATTGACGATCACTCCCCAGGCAAGTGTGGCGCTGAGCGGAAGCAAGCGCGGAATCGGGGTCGCCGCCACCAGCTCGGCCCGGCCGGTCTCCTCCTCGGCGCGGGAGTGGCGGACGGCGAGGACGGTGTTGACGAGGCCGACGAGCAGGCCGAGGAAGGCGAAGATCGTGAAGATGAAGAGGGCGTCGACCGCAGCGCCCTGCGGTGGCCCGCGCAGGATAAGGATGGCCGGGTTCGCCGTCGCCAGCCTCAGCAGCGCGGCCCGCTGCGTCTCGTCGCCGAAGTTGTCGCCGAGCGCCGCCGCCGTGAAGAAGACCAGTGCACCGATCGCGGCGAGCCAGCTCAGCGTCTGGACCCGATCCCGCCTCGCCCGCTGCCCGAGCAGCGCGACAAACTCGGTCATCGTCGGTCTCGGGCGTGGCGGGCCGGCGGGTGAACCACGGCCGGGTCTGCGGGGACCGCGCCTCGGGCGACGGCGGCCTTCCGCGGCGGTCCAGGGGTGGCCGCGTCACGCCCCGGCCGAGGGGGTGACGCAATCGCCGACGCTGCCTCGGCGCCTGCCCCATCGCCGTAGTGCCGGAGGAAGAGCTCTTCGAGAGAGGGTGGCGTAATCGTCAGCCCCGTCACCCCGAGCGCCGCCAACGCGGGCAGGAGATCCGTGACCGAGGCGGTCTCCGCGGTGAACGCGACCCTGCCATGCTCGACCCGAAGGTCTTCGACGCCGGGAAGGGCCGGGAGGTCAGCGTCGCTGAGGCCGGACGCAGCGAAGCTGATCTCGGTGCGGGTGAGGCGCCGGAGATCGCTGAGCGTTCCCTCTTCGACCCGCCGACCCGCGCGGATGATGCTGACGCGGGTGCAGAGCTCTTCGACTTCGCTCAGGATATGGCTCGACAACAGCACTGTGGCACCGTCGGCGACCCGGTCGGTGAGCTCCGTCCGGAACACGGCCTCCATCAGGGGATCGAGCCCGGACGTCGGCTCATCGAGCAGGTACAACTCGGCGGGCACGGCGAAGGCGGCGACCAGCGCCACCTTCTGTCGGTTCCCCTTGGAGTAGGTGCGCCCCTTCTTCGTGGGATCGAGCTCGAAAACATCGAGGAGACGCTTTCTGCTCCGCTCGTACTCGGTGCGGTCACGGATACCGCGGAGCCGGCTGAGCAGGTCGATCGCCTCGCCGCCGGTGAGGTTGGGCCACAGGCTCACGTCACCGGGAACGTAAGCCAGCCGCCTGTGGATGGCGACGGCATCCGCCCGGGGATCCAGCCCGAACACGGTCGCGCTTCCGGAGGTCAGCCGCGCGAGGCCGAGCAGGATGCGGATCGTCGTCGACTTTCCCGCCCCATTTGGCCCGAGAAAACCGTGGATCTCGCCGGCTTCGACGTCGAGGTCGAGGCCATCGAGTGCGTGCACCTGGCCAAAGTGCTTGCGGAGATCACGAGCCTGAATCACGGTGCTCATACTGCGGAGGCTACGCTTCGCGGGGCGCGTTGACCAGACAGGAGCGCAATCTCAGCGCGGACGAGGACAAGGGAAGTCTCTACCGACCGTCTCCCCTCCTTGCTATACCTAGCCCGATGAGGCGATACACGACAAAGCGACTTGCAGGAATGGCGATTGTGGCCGGAACGGTTGGCGTTCTGGCGGCCGCCACAGTTCTTGCTGCGGGGTCTCTGCCCGCTGAGGGAGCGACCATCACGGTCGGACCCGTCAACCCTGTCACCGTGACGGTGAGCGGGCATCCGGCGAATAGCGGTTTCACCGTGTTTGTTGAAGGCGACGTTGCTTTGAACGCCGACGAGACCGAAGGGACAGTCGCCTTGGGTGGTGATCTGAGCTTCGGCGCTAGCTATTCAATCGCCGGTGCCGGGATATTTCCCAACACCTTCACAGCACCCGGTGACACTCAACCGACGTACCTCTATGTCGGAGGAGGGGTCGACTTCGCAGCGAGTGGCTCCAACGTGCTCAGGGTGCTCAACAACGGCTTCACGAAGATCGCCGACGCATCGACATATTTGGCCCTGGACCGCGACAACAACAACGCGACGGTCAACTACAACATTGTCGAGCCCGGAGCAGCATACGGTTCCGTTCCCCGAATCGAGGGAACGGTTATTGAGACACCCGCCCAGGTCTCCGCGCCGGTTAGCGCCGACCTGATCGACATTCCGGGAGCGTTCACCGCATATCGCGGGCTCACCACTCAACTCGCCCAATGCACCCCGAACGCCACACTGACCGACGATGCGGGCACGCCCCTCACCTCGCCCGTCGCTCCGGGGACCCGGGGTCACCTCTCGCTTACTCCCGGCGTGACGAACGTACTGAACATCCCGGCATCCGACCTCGAAGCGCTGAGCGAACTCGTTGTCGACTCACAGCCCGCCGAAGACACTCCCGTGCTCGTGAACATCAGCGGGCAAACGTTCAACGGCTCCATTCCGAATCTGCCGGGTGCGACTTCGGCCCAGGCACCGTACATCCTGTGGAACTTCCCAGAGGCGACATCTGTGACCGTCGCCGGCGGTGACAGCCTCGAAGGCACGATTTACGCCCCAAACGCCAACCTGAGCTGGCAAGTCACGCAGAACATCGAAGGAAACGTGATCGCGGCGCAGTTCACGCACGGCACGCCAGCCATTCCGGGCGGGGCACCGAGGGAAGTGCACAGCTTCCCGTTCAATACCGAACTCACGTGCACCTACGAGGACGGGTCGACGCCAACGCCGACGCCAACGGACACGCCTACGCCCACACCAACGGACACGCCAACGCCAACGCCAACCGTTACGCCGGACCCGACTCCCACTCCGACGGATACCCCAACCGCACCCGCGCCAGGTCCCGGCTCGGATCCGACACCGGATTCTCAGACGGGGACATCGTGGGGAGATGACCGGGACCGTTTGCCGGGCACAGGAGGGGACGTTTCCCTCGCAGCGACACTCACCGGCATTGCGACTGCTGCCGCCGTGGGTGGCGCGCTCCTTCTCTTCGGACGGCGTCGCACGAGCAAGGACTGAGACCGGGTCAGGTCCCTCCCAACGTGGCGGACAGCGTGATGGGTCAGTAGCACCAGGACCGCCCAGCGCTGGGCCGTGCTTAACTCACGAGACAGAACGGGTGACCGGCCGGGTCGAGGTACACCCGGAAATCGTCCTCCCGGCTCCCGGCGTCACGCGCCCCGATCGCGAGTACTTTTGCCTCCCCTGCGTCAAGGTCGTCGACTCGAATGTCGAAGTGTGACTGCTGCGGGACCACCTGGCCCGGCCACTGCGGGGGCGTGTAATCGTCGACCTGCTGGAAGGCGACCCTCATTCCGCCGCCTGGCTTCTGCAGGGCTACCCAGTCGTCCTCGTTGATGATGCGCTCCATGCCAAGGAGCTGCTCATAGAACGAGGCAAGGGAGTCGGGGTCGGGGCAATCGAGCACCACGCTTCGAAGTTCACCAATCATGTCCGTGAGGATACGACGAGAGTTCGGGCAGCGAAAGCCCTCCCCTTTCTCGCCTGGTGTCGGGAAACATCCGGTGAGGAATATCTGAACCCACAATAGTTGTTCGGCATAGTATTGCGCTTCAACCGCTGCACAGGCGGCAAGCGGCGCTCACCCGAAAGGAGTGCACCACCATGTCATTCAACGACCGGATCATCACCGAATTCAGAACAAACAACGGAGTCGTCGCCTCTGCGGGGTTCGGATCGAGCCTCGTCCTGATTCATAGCGTCGGCGCCAGGACGCGGGAGCCCCGGGTCAACCCCGCCCTGTCACTCCGCGACCCAGGCACGTGGCTCGTTGTGGCATCCGCGATGGGGGCAGCACGAGACCCCGCCTGGGCCGTGAACCTCAGGGCGGAGCCCGAGGTCGAGATCGAAGCGTCCGTTGCAGGCGATGTCAGGACGATCCCCGTAACGGCGGAGGAACTCGACGGACCAGAGCGCCAGGCGGCATTCGCGCGCTTTACCGAGCGAGCGCCATCGTTCGCGGCCTATCAACAGCGCACGGCACGCCTGCTCCCCGTATTCCGCTTCACCCCGCGATGAAACGCGTGGCCAGGCACGATCCACCTTCCGATAATCAAGGAGACACCATGACAGATCCATCCACCGCCAACGCTGTGCCACCGGATGACCTCAGCAGGTCGCTCAGGATCCGGCGGCCGGACACGGACGAAACTCTGCCCCACTACGGAGTCGTGGGTGACAACTACACAATCCTGCTCACGGGCGCGGACACCGACGGCAGGTACGGGCTCATCGACATGCATGTGCCACCCGGCGGCGGGCCGCCCCCGCACCGACACAATTTCGAGGAGATGTTCCACGTGCTCGAGGGCGAAGTGGAGATCACGTTCCGCGGACAAACGACACGGGTCCGGGCGGGGGAAACGGTCAATATCCCCGCTGGGGCACCCCACCGATTCCATAACGCCTCTGGCAGCGACGCACGAATGCTCTGCATGATTTCGCCGCCAGGGCTCGAAGAGTACTTCACGCTGTGGGGAAAGCCGCTCCCGACGCGGACTGCCCGGCTCGAACTCTCCGATGACGAGGCGCAGGATGCCATCGGCAAGGCTATCGAGCTCGGTCCCCGCTACGCGATCGAGAACCTACCCCCGAGCTGATTGCGCGGCGGCGGTCAGGTTCTGCTCCAGCGAGGTCAACGAGGCAAGAATCTGTGCCCGCTCGTCTTCCGAGAGCGAACCGACCGTCGCCGCCTCCAACTCCGACCAGATTCGGTGCACAGCTTTTCTCAGCGGCATACTCGCGCGGGTGGCCTCGACCACGGTCGCCCTCTTGTCCGTCGGGCTGACGCTGATCCGGACGAACCCTGCTCGCTCCAACCGTCGAACGGTGCGCGCAACGGTCGGAGCGTCTGTCTCCAGATGGCGAACCAGATCCACCTGCCGCTGCGGCCCCTCGTCCCAGAGTCGCATCATCAGGAGTTCCTGGTTGGGATAGAGACCGGTCTCCCGGAGCAATTGCCCCGCCATCGTCTTGTGTAGTCGTGCAACCCGAAAGATCGCGTGGCTCACCGGGCCCTGCCCGGCCACCGTGCCCGCAGCATCGTCCGCATTGCTCATGAAACACCCCTTCACCATCGTCACTCAATGGTAGTTGTTCGAGCAACGTTAGGAGCCGACCGCGGGCATACCCGAGGTCGGGTGGTGTCCATCGACGCTGGTTCGCGCTGGGCGTCAGCTGTCCACGACGAGGCAGAACGGGTGTCCTGCCGGGTCGAGGAAGACGCGGAAGTCGTCTTCGCGGTAACCGGCGTCGGTGGCCCCGATCGCGAGCACGCGCTGCTCGGCGGTGTCCATGTCGTCGACGGTCACATCGATGTGCAACTGCTGCGGAACGAGCTGGCCGGGCCACTTCGGCGGGTTGTAGTCCTCGATCTGCTGGAACGACACCCGCGGGCCGCCCTCGCGTTTCTGCAGGGCAACCCAGTCGTCCCGGTCGATGATGCGCTCCATACCGAGCAGCTCCTCGTAGAAGGACGCCAGGGAGCGTGCGTCGGGGCAGTCGAGCACGACGCTTCGAAATTCTCCGATCATGTCGGCGAGGATACGACGAGGGGCCCGGCATCGAAAGCCCTCCCGTTGCCCTGCCCTGCTCGGCCTCCCTTAGGCTCGAGAAGTGAAAACGGTTGACCGCGACATCCTGCGCCTCGCCGTCCCCGCGCTCGGTGCCCTCGTCGCCGAACCGCTCTTCCTCCTCGCCGACTCCGCCATGATCGGCCACCTCGGCGTCACCCCACTCGCTGGCCTCGGCCTCGCCGGCGCCGTACTGCAGACCATCATCGGCCTCATGGTCTTCCTCGCCTACGCGACGACCCCCGCCGTTGCCCGCCGTCTCGGCGCGGGCGACGAGCGCGGCGCTGTGTCCGTCGGCATCGACGGGCTGTGGCTCTCACTCGGCCTCGGCGCGGTGCTCGGTCTCGCCGGAGTGGCCGCGACACCCCTCCTGCTCTCCTGGTTCGGTGCGTCGACGGATGTCACGCAGCAGGCATCCGTCTATCTCTCGATTTCGATGGCCGGCATCCCGGCGATGCTCCTCGTCTTCGCCGCAACGGGGCTGCTCCGCGGCCTGCAGGACACGAGGACCCCGCTCTTCGTCGCCGGCATCGGGTTCGCCGCGAACATCGCGCTCAACTTCGTCTTCATCTATCTGCTCGGCCTCGGCATTGCCGGCTCGGCGATCGGCACCGTCGTCGCGCAGTGGGGCATGGCCGCCGTCTACCTCGTCGTTGTGCTGAGCCACGCGCGCCGCACCGGCGCCAGCATCCGGCCCCACCGCGAGGGCATCTCGGGCTCGGCAATGTCGGGGGGCTGGCTCTTCGTACGCACCGCGAGCCTCCGCGCCGCGATCCTTCTCGCCACCTTCGTCGCGACGGGGCTCGGCACGAAGGAGCTCGCGGGGTTCCAGGTGGTCATGACAATGTTCACCCTCACCGCGTTTGTGCTCGACGCCCTCGCGATCGCCGCCCAGGCCCTCATCGGTAAAGGACTTGGCGCGGCGGACACAGCGGGAGTGCGCGCCGTTCTCACCCGCTGCCTCACCTGGGGCGTCGGCTCCGGCGTCGTGCTCGGACTCGTCATCGTCGCCACGTCCGGCGTCACCGGCCTGCTCTTCACGAGCGACCCCGACCTCGCGGCCCTGCTCGTGCCGAGCCTCATCGTGCTCGGCATCAGCGCCCCGCTCGCCGGATTCGTCTTCGTGCTCGACGGCGTGCTGATCGGCGCCGGCGACGCGCGCTATCTCGCGCTTACCGGCATCCTGAACCTCGCCTGTTTCGTTCCGCTGGCACTCTGGGTTCAGCTCTCGGCGCCGACGGATGCCGCTGGCCTGGCATTCCTGACCGCCGCGTTTACGCTCGGTTACCTCGCGGCGCGCGCACTGACGCTCGGGCTGCGGGCACGCACGACGGCGTGGATGCGCACGGGGGTCTGAGCTTTAGCCTGCGGACCGTTGCTGGTTGATCCGGGTCGCAGTGCGCTGCCCACGGTGCCAGAATCGACGCATGGCACCCCGCATCGTCGTTGCTCACGGTTACAACGCCGCTCCTGACCGGCACTGGTTCCCGTGGCTGGTCGACCAGTTTGGCCCCGGCGTTGTGAGCGTTGCCGCCCTGCCGAATCCAACGGCACCTGAACCGGAACCCTGGGTGGACGCCCTCGCGGCGACGGTCGGCGGAGTGGACGACGAGACGATCCTCATCGGCCACAGCCTCGGCTGCATCACGACGCTGCGTTACCTCGAACGGATGCCTGGGCCGTGGCGGCTGCGCGGACTCATTTTGGTCGCCGGGTTCGTGTCACCGCTGCCGAACCTGCCTCAGCTCGACGGGTTCACCGCCCCTCCCATCGATGTGCCATCCCTCGCCAGAAACATCGAGCACCGCCACGTGTTCGGCTCGGACAACGACACGACAGTCGCTCCGAAGCTCACCGCAGAACTGGCGCGCGAACTGGACGCACCGCTCACCATCATCCCCGGCGCTGGTCACTTTGTGGACCGTCTAGGCTGCTTCTCCATACCTGAACTGCTTCCCGTGGTCAACGGGATGATGCATTAGCGCGTGCCCTGACACCATCGAGGAACGGCGCTGAATTCTCGCGCTGTTCCACGATCAAGCAGGAAAGGTCACCATGTCGCCCGACCAGCACACGTTCGAAGATCCAAGCAAGAAGTACGCAGACATCGACACCACCGCGCAGTCGCAGGATGGGCCAGGCCTCGACGCCGACCTCGTCCAGAAGGCCGACCGCGGAGAGAAGAGCTACAAGGGCTCGGGCCGGCTCGAGGGCCGGAAGGCGCTCATCACCGGTGCTGACTCCGGTATCGGTGCGGCCGTCGCGATCGCGTTCGCGCGCGAGGGCGCTGACGTCGCCATTGCTTACCTCCCCGAGGAGGAAGAGGACGCACAGGGCGTCGTCGCGCTCATCGAGGAGGCCGGACGCACCGCGGTTGCCATCCCCGGCGACCTGACCGACGTCAACTACTGCCGCGAGCTCGTCGAGCGCGCGGTCACCGAACTCGGCGGCCTCGACATCCTCGTGAACAACGCGGCGAAGCAGCAACACGTCGAGGACCTCCTCGATCTCACCGACGAGCAGTTCGACGAGACCTTCAAGACCAACGTCTACGCGACGTTCTGGGTCACCAAGGCCGCGCTCAAGCACATGGGCCCCGGTTCGACGATCATCAACACGTCGTCGATCCAGGCCTACCAGCCGTCGGAGAACCTCGTCGATTACGCGACAACCAAGGCGTCGATCAACACGTTCTCGAAGGCGCTCGCCCAGCAGCTCGCGCCCAAGGGCATCCGGGTCAATGTCGTCGCGCCAGGCCCGATCTGGACTCCGCTCCAGACCGCCGGCGGCCAGCCGACAGAGGTACTGCCGGACTTCGGTTCCGACACACCGCTCGGCCGCCCGGGCCAGCCGGCCGAACTCGCACCGGCTTTCGTGTTCCTGGCATCGGGCGAGTCCAGCTACGTGTCTGGTGAAACCCTCCACGTCAATGGCGGGATGCCGACGCCGTAACCCACACGTGCCGCCCACCAACCGGTGGGCGGCACCTCTGTGTGAGGCAGGCGCTCGATTTCGGGAGCGGCAGGGGAATCGGAGAGACAGTGCGAGAACAGCAGTCCACCGGGCGGGGAGCGAACGCCGACCGCGCCGGCGCGCTCGATCGCCAAAACGGCTACGCGGACCTCCGCGGCTACGCCGGCATTGGTGACGGCCGCACCGTCGCGCTCATCGCCCGCGACGGCGACGTCGACTGGCTGCCCATCCCGGCGCTCGACTCGGTCCCGGTGTTCGCCGCGCTGCTCGACGCCGAAGACGGTGGACGGATCAGGCTCTCGCCGGTCGAGCCGTTCACGACAACGCGCTCCTACGCCTCGGGAACCAACGTGCTGCAGACGACGTTCGAGACGGCATCCGGTGTCGTCCGCGTCACAGACGCGCTCGTCACCGGTGTGGCTGGGCGGCTGCCGTGGACCGAACTGGCCAGGCGGATCGACGGCGTTCGGGGAACGGTCGCTATGACCTGGTCGGTCGAACCCGGTCGTGCTCTCCGGACCGCGATGCCGTGGGTAGACCAGACCGTGCACGGCCCGGTGATCAGGATCGACGGAGTGATGCTGTCGGTCACGGGCTTCGAGCACGGGCCGAACGAGCCGGGCACCCACAGCCTCGACGGAGCGTTCACCACGAGCCCGGACTCCCGCCACCTCTTCGCGGTCTCCGGCACGTCACGCGAACCGGTGCACCCGCCCAACCCGAGCAACGTCGACCGGGGCATCGACCGCACTGTGGAGAACTGGCGGGCGTGGTCCCGCGAGTTCTCCTGGGAGGGCCCGTGGTCGGATGCCGTCGAGCGCAGCGCTCTCGCGCTCAAGCTCCTCATTCACAGCCCGACCGGTGCCATCGCCGCCGCGGCGACAACGAGCCTTCCCGAGACGATCAACGGCGGCAAGAACTGGGACTATCGGTTCGCCTGGGTACGCGACGTGGCCTACACGCTGCAGGCAATGATCCGCTTCGGCCTCCGCGAGGAGAGCCAGGCCGCCGTGTCGTGGATGCTCACCACCATCCGCAAGCACGGCCCCGAGCTCGAGATCTTCTATACCCTCGATGGCCGGATTCCCGATGACATCGTCCATACCCAAGCGCCGGGCTGGCGCGAACTGGGCCCGGTCGTCTGCGGCAACGATGCCAAACACCAGTTGCAGCTCGGACCGTACGGTGACCTCTTCGACGTCATGCGCAGCTACGTCGACGCGGGCAACATTCTCGACGCAGAGACCGGGCGGTCGCTCGCGGCGGTTGCCGACCAGGCCTGCGACGACTGGCAGAAGCCCGATTCCGGTATCTGGGAACTCGAGGGAGCGCGCCACTACACAACCTCGAAGCTCGGCTGCTGGCAGGCGCTCTCGAGCGCCGTTCACCTGGCTGGCCTCGGGCAGATCCCGGGCGATCCGGCGCGCTGGGAGGCAGAACGCGACAGGATCGCCGAGTGGGTGAACGAGAACTGCTGGTCGGACGACCGGCAGGCGTACACGATGTATCCCCGCTCGGACGAGCTGGACGCGTCGATCCTGCTCCACGCGCCGAGCGGATTCGATCGGGGCGAACGGATGTCACGGACCATCGATGCAATCACGGCCGAGCTGGGCAGCGGTCCGCTCGTTTACCGGTACTCGGGCATGCGGGAAGAGGAGGCCACCTTTGTCGCGTGTGCCTTCTGGCGTGCCGGGGCGCTGGCGTGCGTCGGCAGGATGGACGAGGCGAAAGCTCTCATGGACGAGCTCGTTGAGCTGTCGAACGACGTCGGAATGTACTCCGAAATGATCGAGGCCGACACCCTGGACTTTGCGGGCAACCTGCCACAGGGACTCAGCCACCTGTCGCTCATCTATACGGCCATCCTGATCAGCGAACTCGACGGCTGACGTTCGCTCGCATCAACCGGTCGGTTGACCTGTGAATCAGCCGAACCACCTCTGTTGCGGGGATGATTACGGCGCGATCCTGTAGTCATGACATTTTCGACGAGCCCGCCACCGGCATCCGCAGAACCGTCGGGCCCGCCCGTCGTCGAGGTTCGTGACCTCATCAAGCGCTACCCCGCACACACCGCCGTCAACGGCGTCAGCTTCGACATTCAGCGCGGAGAGACCTTTGCCCTGCTCGGACCGAACGGCGCGGGCAAGTCGACCACGATCGAGATCCTTGAGGGATACCGCGACCGAACCAGCGGCGAGGTGCGCGTGCTCGGCGTCGACCCGCACAAGGGCGACCTGGCGTGGAAGGCCCAGCTGGGCATCGTCCTGCAGTCGAGTGCGGAGGCCGCACACGTCACCGTACGTGAACAGGTGGAACAGTTCGCGGCGTACTACCCGTCGCCACGGGACGTCGACGAGGTCATCGCCGCCGTTGGTCTCACCGACAAGGCGAAGACCCGCATCGGCAAACTCTCCGGCGGCCAGCGCCGCCGGGTCGACGTCGCGCTCGGCGTCATCGGGCGCCCTCAGCTGCTCTTTCTGGACGAGCCAACGACGGGTTTCGACCCCGAAGCGCGCCGCCACTTCTGGGACCTGATCCGGTCGCTCAAGGCCGAGGGCACCACGATCCTCCTCACCACCCACTACCTGGACGAGGCAGCCCAGCTCGCCGATCGCGTGGCCGTGATCGCCGCAGGACGGCTCGTCGAGATCGGCCCGGTCGGCTCGATCGGCGGCGCCGACGCCCGAGTACCGGTCGTCCGCTGGCGCGACGGGGCCGGGCTCCACGAGGAGCGCACCACACAACCCGCCGCATTTGTCACGGCGCTGACACAACGCACGGGCGGCGAGCCCCAGGGCCTCGAGGTCATCCGGCCGAGCCTCGAAGACATCTATCTCGGCCTCGTCGCAACGGCCAATGCCGAGGCGACGGAACAGGCCGAACCGACAGGAGCAGCGCATGTCTGAATCAACCCTCACGAGGCCGACGGTCGCGAACCCGGTCCCGGCGCTCCCGGCGGGGCGCGGCATCCGCCTGGGCATCAAGCGCATCGGATACGAGGTCAAGACCTACTTCCGGGTCGGCGACCAGGTGTTCTTCACCTTCCTGTTCCCCGTGGTGATGCTGGCGATCTTCGCAACAGCCTTCAGCACGTCGGGGAACATCGGGACGAACCCCGACGGTAGCGGCGGCATCACCCAGGGCGCGTATTACCTGCCGGGCATGATCGCGGCGGGCATCCTGCTCTCGGGAGTGCAGAACCTCGCGACCGACATCGCGACGGAGAAAAGCGACGGAACGCTCAAGAGGCTCGGCGGCTCGCCGCTGCCGGTGATCAGCTACTTCATCGGCAAAATCGGCCAGGTCTTCGTCACCTCACTCGCGCAGATCGCACTGCTTCTCGTCGTCGCTCGCGTCGTTTTCTCGATCGAGCTGCCCACGGAGCCGGAACTCTGGGCCCGCTTCGCGTGGCTGTACCTGCTCGGCATCATCACGTCGGCCGTCCTCGGCATTGCGCTCTCCGCTGTGCCACGAACCGGCAAGAGTGCGACGGCCGTCGTCATCCCCATCGTGCTCGTCCTTCAGTTCATCTCCGGCGTCTACCTCATGTTCACGATGCTGCCCGAGTGGTTGCAGAACATCGCGAGCGTGTTCCCGCTCAAGTGGCTGGCCCAGGGCATGCGCTCGGTGTTCCTGCCCGAGAACTTCGCCAGCCTCGAACAGAACGGCGGCTGGGAACTCGACTGGGTTGCCATCATCATGCTGATCTGGTGCGTCGTCGGGCTGCTGCTCTGCCGGTTCACCTTCCGCTGGATCCGCAAGGACAGCTGAACCCGAACCGTCGCGCGACGGGAGGAAAATCGTGGGGGTCGTCGCCCTGGTGGCAACGGACCCCACGTTTTTCCTCCCCAAACCACTGTCAGCGGCCCCGGTCGCGATGCGAGAGAGTAGTCCAGTGAACAATCCGAAGTGGTGGGACATCGCGGTTGCCGCCACCGCGGTGGTCGTGGGGATCACCGTCGTGTACACCTCCGACAGCTTCCACGGGTGGGCCGCCCTGGTCTCGCTCGCACTGCTGTGCGCCGCGTATTACCTGTTCGGCCGTCGGCTCGTTGGCGCCGGCCACCGCGGACGGCCGACACTGACACTGGCGCCGAGCCTCGCTTTTCAGGCGCTGCTCGCCGTCATCGTCGGGGTCGGTGCCGCATTCGAACCCAACGTCATCACCGCGCAAACCATCGCGTTTCCGCTGATCTGGGTGGTGTCGCTGACCACGACGCAGGCCGTTCTCGCCAACGTCGGTGCCGCCGCCGTGATGGCGTTCGGCTTCGGTCTCGGACTCGGCGGTGGGGTGGATGGAGTGATCCAGACACTCTTCGTCGGCGGTCTCTCGCTCGCGTTCAGCCTCGCACTCGGCCTCTGGATCACGAGCATCGCGAGTTACGGCGACGAACGCCAGCGACTGCTCGCGGAACTCCAGTCGGCACAGGGCGAACTCGAACTGCTCCACAGGGATGCCGGGGGCACGGCCGAGCGCGAACGCATCGCTCGCGACATCCACGACACCATCGCGCAGAGCCTCACGAGCATCGTCATGCTCGCCCAGCGGGCGCGCCGCGAGCAGCCCGCCCACGAGTCGACCCTCGAGCTCATCGAGTCCACCGCACGCGACGCACTCAGCGAGGCGCGAGCGCTCGTGACGGCCAACGCCGGCCTTCCCGCGAGCGACGCCTCACTCGCCGTCACCCTCGCCCGCCTCGGCGAGCGCTTCTCGCGTGAGACCGGTGTCGTTGTCACCACCAACGTCACCCTCGGCGAACTCCCCCGTGACATCGAGGTGGTGCTGCTGCGGTGCGCACAGGAGGGCCTCGCCAACGTGCGGAAGCACGCATTCGCGCGCACAGCATCCGTCACCGTGATCCAGGATGACGACGGCGTCAGCCTGCGGGTCAGCGACGACGGGCGGGGCCTCGACGGTTACCAGCCGGACGGCGAACGCGGCTTCGGCCTCAGCGGCATGCGGGACCGGGTCGGGCTCGTCGGCGGGTCGCTCGTCGTGACGGATGCCGGGACAGCGACGGGCACGGAGCTCACCGTCACCATCCCCCTCGCGAAGGAGAGAACCGCATGACCGATGCTCTGATCAGGGTCGTCGTTGCCGACGACCACCCCATCGTGCGATCGGGGATCTCGTCGCTGCTCTCTCTCGCCGACGATATCGAGGTCGTCGGCGAAGCCGCGAGCGGTGCCGAAGCCGTAGCGCTGGCTCTGGAGCTCGAACCCGATCTCGTATTGATGGACCTGCGGATGCCGGTCGCGAGCGGTCCGGAGGTGGACGGTGCGGCGGCGACCGCGCAAATCGTGGCGACGCTGCCGGGCACTCGGGTGCTCATTCTCACCACTTACGAGTCGGACGACCACATCCTCGGCGCGATCGAGGCCGGCGCGAGCGGTTACCTGCTCAAGGCGGCGCCGGAGGGCGAGATCATTGCCGGGGTGCGCTCGGTGGTCGGCGGCCAGACCGTGCTCGCGCCCGCCATCGCGGCCAAGCTCGTGGACAGGATGCGACAGGGCGCCGCACCCGCCGGACCCAGGCTCAGCCCGAGAGAGCTCGATGTGCTCAGGCTCGTTGCGGCTGGGCACAGCAACCCGTCGATCGCGAAACAGCTGTTCATCAGTGAGGCAACGGTGAAAACACACCTCATCCATGTCTTCGAGAAGCTGGGGGTTTCTGACCGCACCCGCGCCGTCACGCTCGCCCTGGAGCTCGGGCTGCTCTGAGCCCGGCCCGCTCTGAGCGCGGGCGCCGAGAACCCGGCACTGGCCGACCGAACCGGTGCTGGTTAGCATGAGGCATGCGCGCGACCGAGTTCACCCGCCCTATCCAGACCGAGCGGCTCACCCTGCGGCTGCCCATCATGGACGACGTCGACCCGATCCATGCGTTCCAGTCCCGTGAGGATGTCTGCACCTATCTCCTCTACGAGCCGCGCGACCGAGCCACCATCGAGGAGAAGATCGCCGAAGCGTCGACGAAGTTGCGACTGGAGAATTCGGGCGACTGGATTCAGCCCACCATGGAGCGACGGGACGACCAGCAGGTCATCGGCCTGATCTACCTGAATATCGACGACGCCGAGAACCAGAGTGTCGAGGTCGGCTGGATCCTGCACCCCGACTACTCGGGCCAGGGCTACGCGACGGAGGCCGCGACCGCCGCTGTCGACTTCGCCTTCCGCAGGATGGGCGCCCACCGGGTGATCGCGAAGCTCGACCCCGCCAATGACCCCTCGGTGCGCCTGTGCCGCCGACTCGGCATGCGCAAGGAGGCGCACTACCTGGAGGACATCTGGGTCAAGGGCGAGTGGGGCGACACGGGCGTCTACGCCGTGCTCGACCGGGAATGGGCGGCCCAGAACCGCTGAGCCGCGCGCCGCGAGCGAACCGGAGCCGTCCCGGCTGGTGCAACTCGAAGGCGGCAGAGCACCCCGCCGCCTTCCCAGCGGGGTTTGTGATGATGAACCAATGACGTCAGCAACACGCACCGCGGTGCAGACAACCGGTGCGCGCCTGAAAGCCTGGCTCAGACACCCCAGATTCCTGCTCGCTGTGAAGACATCGATCGCTGTCGCCATCGCCTGGCTGATCGCTCCCCTGGTGCCGGGGGTCGCGGAAGAGTACCCGTACTACGCACCGCTCGGCGCGCTCATCAGCATGTATCCCACGCTCATGAGCTCACTACGAACCAGCGTCGAGACGCTCGCCTCGCTCGCCATCGGCATCCTGCTCGCCGCCATAGTGCTCATTGTCGCGGCGCCGAACGTCGTCACGATCTCGCTCGTTATCGGCGTCGGCGTACTCATCGCCGGCAGCAAGTGGCTCACGACCGGCGGCGATTACGTTCCCGTTGCCGCGCTGTTCGTGCTCATCGTCGGTGGCCCGAACGCTGATTCGTACTCGATCGGCTATATCGTCCAGATGAGTGTCGGGGTTGCCGTCGGTCTCCTCGTCAACTTCCTCATCCTGCCACCGCTCAACTTCAACGGCGCCGTCGTCAAGCTCGCCCAGTTCCGCAGCCTGCTCGCGAAGCACCTCGAGGAGGTCGGTGATGCCCTCGTCGAGAACTGGCCGCCAGAGCACGAGGGGTGGGCGAGCCGCAGCAATACACTCGCCGAGACGGCAACCGCCGTTCGGGTGGCCGTCGGTGAGGCCGACGAGAGCAGGAAGGGCAATCCCCGCGCGCGCCGCCACAAACGGAACCTCGACGACGACTACCGAGACCTCGCCGACCTCGAGCGCATCACCTTCCACGTGCGCGACCTGACCGAGGTGCTCGCCGCCGCGATCTGGGATGCTCCGTTCCACTCCGAGGTCCCTGAACCGCTGCGCGAGCCGTTGTCCGAGGCGCTCCACGCCGTCGCCGACCCCCTCAAGAAACGGAACTCCGAGCGTGATGTGGCGGATGCCGTCGAGGCGGCGCGCGGGGCGGTCGACGCGCTCACCGATCGCATCGATCAGCAGACCGAAAGCGCACCATCGGCACTCACGCCCGTTGCCGCTGTGGCGATGGATCTCAACCGGATCCTCGCGGTGATGGTGCAGGACGGCGAGCGGGCCTAGACCACGCGGTCAGTGCGGCGCTGGTCCCGTCGTGTCGCCCGGCTGGAATCGCACGTCGAACGCAACGGGGTCCGCCGACCGACCCGCGAGCATCTCGACGACTGCCCTCCCTGCGGCCGCGCCCTTGCCCTGGGACGGCTGCCAGATCGTTGTGAGCCGTCGTTCGAGTCCGTCAACCCGGATGCCGTCAAAGCCGACAACGCTGAGATCGTCTGGCACGCGAAGGCCGAGTTCCTCTGCCGCTGCGATCACCCCTGCGGCGAGCACGTCGCTCTGGGCGATGATCGCGGTTGGCCGTTTCCCCGGCTCGACATCCAGCAGCGCGAGAGCCGCTTCACGCCCGGCGTCGCTGCGACTGCCGCCGGCGGTCATGCCGGAGACCTCCGGATACACGTCGCGGACCCCTGCGATCCTATCGACGGTCGTCGTGACCGTGGCGCGAGCCTCACGCTCGGGTGTCAGCGGCGCCGGCGTGGAATCCCGGTCAAGCCCGAGGGTGACCAGCGCGACTCGCGAATGACCGAGGTCCTTGAGGTGCTGTGCCAGCTGCCTCGACCCGCCCCGGTTGTCGACGCTCACGGTAAGGACGCCATTGTCACCCGGGCCCTCGATTTGAACGATCGGGATGTTGCGGCGACGAAGCACATCGAGCGTTTCGACGGCATCCGCGTTGCACCCGACGAGAACCACCGCGTCGACCGGTGCCGTTGTGACGCTGACCACCCCATCACCGAGGTCCGGCATCAGGAGGAGACCGGCACCGATGCTCGAAATTTCCTCGGCGAGGCCGTCGAGCGTCTGGATCAGAACCGGGTCACGGAAGGAGACACCGATTCGCGCGGGGATGAGGGCGCCAACGATGCCGCTCCGGCCGCGGCGCAGCGACTGGGCGAGCGGATCAGGCCCGCCGTAGTGCAGCTCGCGGGCGGCCGTCAGCACCTTCTCCCGCGTGGCATCCGACACCGGCCCCTGACCGCTGAAAGCGAGCGACGCCGTCGAGGGCGACACGCCGGCACGTGCCGCGACGGCGGCGAGCGTCGGGCGCCCTCCGTGTGGAACCGAAGCGGATGCCGCTGGCTGGTTGGTCATTCGTCCTCGCGATCGCCGGGCCGATCGGTGTGGGCACTGCGGCCTTGACCGGGCGGTGTTGTCTGGGGTTAGCTTAGGCGAAGCGGATGGTCGAATCGATTCGATTCAATTCACCGGTTCTCCCGCTTCCTCACCCGCACACACCCCACTGGATCTGCATGTCGCCCCACGCACCCGCCCTCCGCCCGCGCTCTGAGCTCGTTGCATGGCGCAACGCGATCTTCGTGATCTTCACGCTCTCCGGGCTCAGTATCGCCACCTGGGCGGCCCGGTTGCCTGAGATCAAGCAGAACCTCGACGTCACAACCGGGTCGATCGGCATCCTGATCCTCGGGATGAGTGCCGGATCGATCCTCGGGCTCATGGCCTCAGCGTGGCTGATGGCCCGCTTCGGCGCCCGCACGGGAATGGTGTTCTCGCTCGGCTGCGTCGCGGTCGGACTCGCGATCATCGGCGTCGGCGCTGGAGTGGTGTTCTCACCGGTGCTGGTCTTCGTGGGGCTGGCGCTGTTCGGCTTCGGCAACGGCAGCGTCGACGTGATGATGAACGTCGAGGGCGCCGCGGCCGAGACCGAACTCGGCAAGACAGTGCTGCCGCTCATGCACGCGTTCTTCAGCGTCGGAACCGTTCTCGGCGCGGGAATCGGCGCAGCGGCATCCGCCCTGGAAATCGGGCTGGTCTGGCACGCCATCGCCATGGCGGCGATCATCGCTCTGGCCGTTGTGGTCGCGGTGAGGTACGTGCCCGTTCGTGAGGACCTCGGCGACTCCACCCAGGCACACGCGCACAAGCAGGACTGGAAGGCCAGGCTGCGGTCGAGCCTCGCGGTCTGGGCCGACCTGCGGCTCATCCTCATCGGCGTCATCATGCTGGGCATGGCGTTCGCGGAGGGCAGCGCGAACGACTGGCTCGCCCTGGCGAGCGTGGAGGGTCACGGTTTGACGGAGCCCACCGGAGCGCTCGTCTTCGGCGTCTTCGTGTCGGCGATGACCGTCGGCCGGGTGGCGGGAGGCCCGCTCATCGATCGCTTCGGTCGCGTGCGCGTGCTCCAGGTCTCCGCGGTCTCTGCGGTGGTCGGCCTGCTTGCCTTCATCCTCGGTGCTGACCTGTGGATCGTCATCGGTGGCACCATCCTCTGGGGCCTCGGCAGCGCCCTTGGCTTCCCGCTCGGGATGTCAGCGGCAGCGGAGGGCGCAAACGCCGCGGCGCGGGTCAGCGCCGTCGCCATGATCGGATACCTCGCATTCCTCGTCGGACCGCCGCTCATCGGCCTGCTCGGCGATCAGGTCGGACTGCTCAACGCGCTCTTCGTCGTGCTTGTGCTCGTCGTACTCTCCGGCCTCGCCTCGCCCGCAGCCCGCGAGCGCCATGCGGAGCCGGCGGCGCCGGTGCATTCCGCCTGAGAATCGGCTTCGCCTGCGCCGGGTTTTCTGCCCAGCCCCGACACTCGCGGCGGTCGAGCGCGCAAACTGGCCTCCGGGCCGGGCTACACTTCTCGAGTGCGTTTGGTGATTGCGAAGTGTTCCGTTGACTATGCCGGACGACTCTCGGCGCACCTTCCGCTCGCCACCCGCCTGCTCATGGTGAAGAGCGACGGCAGCCTCCTCGTCCACTCGGACGGCGGCAGCTACAAGCCGCTCAACTGGATGAGCCCGCCGTGCACGCTCGCCATCGGCGAGCCCGATTCTGACCAGGCGGATGCCGGCGTGACAGAGACCTGGAAGGTCACCCACGCGAAGACCGGCGACATGCTCATCGTCTCGATTTACGAGGTGCTGCACGATTCGGCGCACGAACTCGGCATCGACCCCGGCCTGCAGAAGGACGGCGTCGAAGCACACCTGCAAAAGCTTCTGGCCGAGCAGATTGACCTCCTCGGCGACGGACACACCCTCGTCCGCCGCGAGTACATGACAGCCATCGGCCCCGTGGACATCCTCGCGCGCGACGAGAAGGGCGCATCGGTCGCTGTCGAGCTCAAACGCCGCGGTGACATCGACGGTGTTGAACAACTCACCCGCTACCTCGAACTGATGAACCGCGACCCGCACCTCGCCCCGGTTTCGGGCGTCTTTGCCGCGCAGGAGATCAAGCCGCAGGCCCGCACGCTCGCCGAAGACCGCGGCATCCGCTGCCTCGTCCTCGACTACGACGCGATGCGCGGACTCGACAACGCCGACGGCCGGCTGTTCTAGCTCTTCCAGCTGGGAATCAGGCAATTGTTGTGATGATCGACAGAGTGCCTATCATGGAGTCCCTATGTCTATTACCTCACCCGAACTGACGAGCACTGGCTCGATCATCACCCGCAACTGGTCGTGCGTGCTCTTCGACCTCGACGGAACGATCACCGATTCCGCCCCCGGAATCGTTGCGCGACTGGTCAAGACCTTCGAAGAGCTTGGCCGTCCGGTGCCATCGGAAGCGGAGCTGCTCGGGTGGGTGGGCCCGCCCATGCTCGAGTCACTCGAACAACGCGCGGGCATGACCCCTGACGAGGCGCAGAATGCCCTCATGGTCTACCGCGCGATTTCAGCGGTCGAGGGGCCGTGGACCGGTTCGGCGGTGTACCCGGGGATTGCCGGGATCATCAAGGCTCTCTTTGCCCAGGGCATTCCTCTCGCCATCACGAGCAGCAAGCCGGAGTCGCAGGTCCAGGCGGTCCTCGACCACTTCGCGCTCAGCCGGTACTTCACCGTGCTGTGCGGTGCTTCCGAAGACGAGGTTCGCAGTTCAAAGGCTGACGTCGTCGAGGAGGCACTCAAGAGGCTGACGGCGAAGGATGTCGACCTCTCGAAGGTCGTCCTCGTCGGTGACCGCCACCACGACGTCGAAGGGGCGGCCGCTCACGGGATCCCCACGATCCTCGTGGAGTGGGGCTACGGCTCACCGGCTGAGGCTGAGCACGCACTTGCCGTTGTACATTCGACGGACCAGCTCGCCAAGCTCCTCATCGGCTAGCACCGGAGCGCGCCGGTTCTCGGCTGGCTCCCACCGGCCGCAACTACACTCGGGACATGCTCAACGGACTCTGGTGGCTCCCGTCCCTCATTGTCTTCGGCACCGCCGCGATCGCGGTGATTCTCGCGGCTCGGGTGATGCGTGCGCGGCAACGCAAGCGCGGTATCGATCCGGTCTCCACCCTTCGGGCGATCGAACAATCGGCGGCGGTCGAACTCGTTCGAGCGGATGATCTCCTGCGAGAGGCCGAGGATGAGGCCGAGTTTGCACGCGCCCAGTTCGGTGACAGTGCCGCCGCCGAGCTTCAGCGAGCGGTGACGAGTGGCCGGGCACAGCTCCGCGAAGCATTCGAGCTCCACCAGCAACTTCACGACGCTATTCCCGACAGCGAGTCCCAGCGGCGCCGCTGGTCCCAGCGCATCATTGAATTGTGCGGGCTCATCACCGAGTCCGTCGGCGGGCAGACGGCGACCCTCGACGGCATGCGGGCCCTTGAGCGTTCCGCTCCTGAGCAGTTGGCCGAGCTCGAGGTCGCGGTTGCCGCCGCAGAAGCACAGGTACCGGAGGCCGAGGCCACACTCGACAGGCTCAGCGAGACCTATGCTCCCGGAACGTACGCCGGTGTCGAGGGCGCCGTCGATAGCGCCAGCGGATCTCTTGCCGAAGCGCGAACGTCGCTCGAGACGGCCCGCGCGCGGGTCGCGGCGAACGAGCCGGCCACGGCTGACATCGAGCGCGCATCGGGACACCTTCTCACGGCGAGGCACGCCCTCGAATCGGTGGCCAGAACGGCATCAGGTCTGGATGCAGCGAGCGCCGAACTCGCGACCGCCGTTGCGAAGACCCGCCGGGCGGTGAGCGAGGCGACGGCCAGGCGCGATCAAGCGCCGCTTCCGGAATCCGCCGACGAGATCTCGCGCGCGCTGGATGTCGTGACGGCGACGATCGCGCTCGTCACCGACCGCAGGCAGTTGCCTGACCCGCTCGCCCGCCTCGACGAACTCCGCGACGCCGTCTCGCGCCTCGACGCCGCACTCGCCTCAGCTCGGAGCAGAGAGCAACGCATCGAGAACGCCAGGGAAGCCCTGCGCGGTGCGCTCTTTTCGGCGAGGAGTCACCTCGATGTGGCGGGCGGCTTCATCGAAGACAATCGCGGACGGGTCGGGGCGGATGCTCGGACCCGACTGGCCGAGGCGCAACGGCAACTCGCGCTGGCCGAGGCTGCCGACGATCCGGTCGAAGCGCTCGACACCGCGCGCAGGGCCTCCCGCCTGGCCCAGGATGCCGACGCCCTCGCCCGTTACGACGCAGGACCGCGCACAGCCCCGCTCAAGCGCTGATCAGCCTCGGGTTCTGAGGAGACCGGTGCCGCAGGTACCTCGCGCACCGGACCTAACCCGCCGGGGCCGACCCCTGGCCCACTGTCGTGAACGATTCGAAAACGCCGTACGCGATAATGCGCTCCGCCGTGGAGAATAACGGGTTGCACGCGACGAAGGTGATGACCTTTTCCTGGTCGACGGATGCCTCCTGCCGCGGGACCGGATACGTCACGTCAATCGCGGACGGCGGCACATATTCGGACGATCGGAATCGGTAGAGGTACTGGCCGTCCGCGGTCTCGACCACGATCGGATCCCCGATCACGAGGCTCCCGATCAGGTGAAACGGCTTGCCGTGGGTGACGCGATGCCCGGCGAGAGCAAAGTTGCCCGGCTCGCCGGGCAGAGCGGTCTCCGGAAAATGGCCGATCATCGAGTTGAGCACCCTGGACTCACTGACGCCTTCGCCGATCGGTTCGGCATAGTCCGCACCGAATCGCGGAATGCGCAGGGTGGCGATAACCGTTCCCGTCGCGGGAGCGGCCGGAACGGACGTGGTGGCGCTGGTCGCCGGCAGTACGTCCGCCGTTGCACTCGCAGCATCCGAGGGCAACAACACGGCCGCGGAAAGTGTGGCGGTCAGCACGGCGAGCGGCAGACGCCAGGCGCGCACGCCCGACGGAACTCCGGCGATTACGGCTGACCATGGCATGTGCTCAGGCTAGGCCAGCGGGCTCACGATATCGAGAGACTCGCGCTCATGAGCAGCTCACGATATCGAGCCACTCACGACATCCAGCTAGAGCTGAAGGCCCCGGTTCGCGAGGAAGGGTACGGGGTTCGTGAAGCTGCCGTTGACGCGGATCTTGAGGTCAAGGTGGCATCCGGTGACAACGCCGGTGGCACCGATCCCGGCAACAACCGTTCCCGGGTCGACCATGTCGCCAACCGACACGCGGTATGACCCGCCCTGCAGGTGGCCGTAAACCGACTCGACTCCGCCGCCGTGGTCGACAATCACGCGGTTACCGTAGCTGCCGGCAGCACCAACGAACGTGACACGCCCCGCAGACACGGCCTTCACCGGGGTGCCGCAGCTACCGCTGAAGTCGACGCCGTCGTGGAACGAGTTGGAGCATCCGGCACCGTTGCAGATGAGTCCGCGGGGGCCGTATGACGATGAGATCTTTCCGCCGACCGGGCGCACCCAGGCGCCTGCCGGGCCGGTGTATGGCTCGACACTGGTCGAGCTCGAGTTCGAACTCGAGTTCGAGCTTGTCTTGTTCGCGGCCCTGGCTGCTGCTGCAGCCGCCTCGGCAGCCGCGGCGGCGAGCGCGGCCTTGGTCGCCTGAAGCTCCTCAGGCGAGGTCGCCGAGTAGCTGTCGCGGCTCACGGTCTCTGCGGTCCAGTCGTTGACGATGAGCGACTGCGCGCCGGTGTCATGGACCGGAGCGACAGTGGCGTCCGGTGTCGTCTCAAACGCATATGCGGGCAGTGCCATCGTTCCGAAAATACCGGGCACGACGAGCGCCATGATGACGGTTGACCTGATGTTGCGCCAGCGTGATCCGCTCACAGCCGGCTTCTTCGCGGCCGGCGTTGCGGTTGTCGCTGCGCGAGGTGCTGGCTTTCCGCCAACCTCGCGCATCGCTGGTCGGGGTTCGCTCGAAACGGGCGCTGCTGCTTGAAGCCCTGCTGCCTTGCGGAGGCTCGCCCTGGTCGGGAAGGAGCCAGCTGAGCCAGCGGGGTCACCCGTGCCGCCCTGTGGGGCGAGGTCGGGGTTCTGGTCACTCATGTAGTCTCCAGCCGCACAACGGGCACAGAGGTAACGTGCGCGCCGGGGCAGTGTTGATTCGATCGGACGACCGGATAGGGCCGAAGTCGTCATACGGGTCCAACCCACACTAACGGCCAAGGCTGGGAAATTCATTGCCGCGGCCCCAACTGTGGATAAATCGGCAACCGTGGAGAGACGACAACGGCCACCGATTATCATTAAGCGACATGGTTACACGCAGAGAAGCCGCACAGCGACTGGACATTCCGCTTGAAATGGCGGTGCGCCACGGCATCCCCTCGCGAATGAGCGAGCAGGAGCTCGACGAGCTCGACGCGACCCCACCGGCCTGGCTTGCCCAGTCCCGCGCCAACCGCACCGGCAAGAAGGCGGTCTGGGTGGAACTCAGGTGTGACGTGTGTGGCTTCACCGAGACGGCACGGCCGAAGAAGTGGTGGCCGACGTTCAGCTACCTCACCTGTTCGCACCACGATCCGGACGAACTGCCGGAACCGGGCCAGGGCATGAGCAGGTCGGAGGTCGACGGGATCGGCAGCGGATTCATCGGCATTGTCGACGAGGCGCCGTCGACCAGCTGACACGGCAAGCGCCGCCCCATCCGGCGCACACCGAGCGCGAAACCCCACTACCACGGATGCGGTGGCACAATGTCGGACACGTGTCCGAGAAGTGGTAGACTGGTCTGATGTTGCGCGCAGAGACCCCGATGGAGTCCCTGCGCGTTCTCAATTCTGAGCGCATTCTCAAATCGGAACGCATGAGCAAATCCGACCCCCGCGCCGAGAAAACGAGGCGGGCGATCTTCTCGGCCGTCGAGTCACTCGCCACCGCCAGAACCTCACCGCTCACCGTCAGTGACATCGTCCGAGCGGCGGCCATCAGCCGCAGTTCCTTCTACGCCCACTTCAGCGGCCTCGATGACCTGGCCCGTGAATACCTGCACGTGCAGCTCGCGGAGGTGCGGGCATCCGTCACCGATGTGATCCGAACGGATGCCGACAGCCGGCACGACGCGGCACGAGACGGATACCGTCGGCTTCTCACGCACATGGTCAAGCACTACCCGGTCTACGCGAGTGTCCTCGACCTGTCGTTGTCCCGTCGGGCGTACGACGAGGTTGTGAACGGTTATGCGAGCCTCTGGCTCGACTCGATCGACACGCTCGGGGGCCTGACCGGACCACGACCGGAGCTCACCGCGACATTCGTGGCGGGTGGAGCGCTCACCCTTATTGGTTCGACGATGAAAGGCCGCGTCTCGATCTCCGACGACGACCTGGTGGATGAGCTCGTGCGGCTCCTGCCGGAAACGCTCGTCGAACCCCAGTTTTGCTGAATCCCCGACCGGTCGCTCACCGCGCCGACCGGCATCCACGTTGTCCTTCGTTGAAGGACCGATTGAAAAAAGAGGTACACCGGAAATGAATTTCACCGTCGGAGAAACACTCGTCTACCCTCACCACGGCGCGGTCACCATCACCGAAATCTCAACCAGGCTGATCAAGGGTGTTGAGAAGAAGGTCATGACCCTCAGCGCTCACACCAGCGAGCTCGTCATCAAGCTGCCCATCGACAACACCGAACTCGTTGGAGTCCGTGACGTCATCGACGCCGCCGGTGTACAGGCCGTTTCTGACGTCCTGCGCGAGCCGTTCGTCGAAGAACCGGGCAACTGGTCACGCCGCTACAAGGCCAACCAGGAGAAGATGGCCAGTGGCAGCGTGTACCGCGTCGCCGAGGTCGTCCGTGACCTGTGGCGCCGCGACCAGGACCACGGAGTCTCGGCCGGTGAAAAGCGACTGCTCATGAAGGCCCGCCAGATCCTCGAGTCCGAACTCGCCCTCGCACAGAAGTTCACCCCGGAAGAGGCATCCGCCGCCCTCGAGAAGGTTCTCGCGAGCGCACACGCCGAGGCCGCTGTTCCTCAGGCGTAGAGCCACCCACGCACAGGAGCAGATCGGCAGACCCTCGGTATTCGGCGAGCCGATAGGTTCCTGGCGTGCGGTGAGGCACGATTGACTTAGAAAGCGCCACTTTCCGGTATCTCGCCGGGTGCCGTGGCGCGGGGGGCAGGGAACCATGCGTAGAACGCGCCAGCAGTCGATTCGGAAGACCCCGGATTCGAGCGACCTGAAACCCGATATCGCCATTCAAACCGGCGGTGGCGCGCCCGGCTTCAGCATCAATGCGTTCAGGATCGGCCTCGTCGGGGGGCTCGGCGTCCTCACTGCCCTGCTCATCGGTGGTGTGATCAGCCAGCTCAGCACCGTCCTGATCTACATCGGTGTTGCCCTGTTCCTCGCGCTCGGCCTCGACCCGCTTGTGACCTGGCTGGAAAAGCGGATTCCGCGTGCCCTGGCTATCCTCCTCGTTGTTATCGCCGTGCTCGGCGTGTTCGCAGGATTGCTCTTCGCGGTGATCCCCGTGCTCATCAACCAGGGCACGAACCTGATCAACGACCTGCCGAAGCTCGAGAAGGACCTGACCAACAGTTCCCTCATCAAGGACCTCGAGAACACTTTTGGCGGCACGTTCAGCATCCAGAGCGGCATCTCGGGCGCGATCGACTTCATCAGTGACCCCAAGAACCTCGTCGCCATCGGTGGCGGAATCGCCGCGGTCGGTGCCGGCGTCGCGAGCGGCGTCACCGGCGCAACCATCGTCCTCATCCTCACCCTGTATTTCCTTGCGTCGCTCCGCTCGATGAAGGGCATCACCTACCGGTTCGTGCCCGCGTACCGCCGCGTGAACTTCGCACAGATCACCGAGGAGATCACCGGTGCTGTCGGCCGCTACGTCGTCGGCCAGGTCTCACTCGCGCTCGTCAACGGCATCCTGAGCCTGATCTTCCTGTCGATCATCGGTGCGCCGCTGCCGTTCCTGCTCGCTGTCATCGCGTTCCTCGGCTCGCTCATCCCTCTCGTCGGGACCCTGACCGCGTCGATCATCAACACGCTGATCTGCCTCTTCGTCTCCCCGCTGACGGCACTCATCGCCGGAATCTACTACCTCGTCTACATGCAGATCGAGGCATACGTGCTGAGCCCGCGGATCATGAACCGCGCCGTCGCCGTGCCGGGAGCGATCGTCGTGATCGCGGCGGTCGGTGGCGGAGCGATCGGCGGCATCCTCGGTGCGCTCGTGGCGATTCCGGTCGCCGCTTCGGCCATCATCATCGTGCAGAAGGTCGTGTTCCCGCTGCAGGACGCGAAAGAGACTCCGGCAGGGTCTGGCGCAACAGCGCGCTAAGCGTTTTCCCGTTCGGAACGCTCCATCGAGGTTGGCAGAACCGTGCCGAAAACCAGCGTCTGAGCCCTTGACGCCTCGCGGCGTGAGGAGAAAACTCGACCGAAATCCTGACGCTGTGGAGCGCAATCATGACGACGGTCGACTCTTCTTCCCTGCACCCTGACGCTATCGCCGACCTCGCCCAGGCCGTTGCCGGACGCGTGGTTATGCCAGCCGACCCCGACTATGAGGCGGCAAGCGCTACCTACGGCAACGTTTATGGCCGGGTTGGCGCGCCCGCCGTCGTGGTGCAGGTCTCTGACGCGGATGATGTCGCTGTGGCCGTCGCATTCGCGCGGTCGCACCAACTCGAGCTTTCGATCCGCAGCGGCGGCCACAGCTCGAGCGGGTTCAGTTCGAACGAGGGTGGCCTCGTCATCGACCTTCGGCGCCTCAACCGGGTCGAGGTGCTCGACCCCTCTCGGGGGCTCGTGCGAATCGGTTCCGGTGCCGTGTGGGGGGATGTCGCGACGGCGCTGGGAGCCGAGGGGCTGGCGCTCAGCTCGGGCGACACGGTGTCGGTCGGAGTCGGCGGCCTCGGTGTCGGCGGAGGAATCGGCTGGCTGGTTCGCACGGTCGGCCTTACCGTGGACAGCCTGGTGGAGGCATCCGTCGTCACCGCCGGAAGCGAACAGGTGCGGGCGAGCGCCGACGAGAACCCCGACCTGTACTGGGCCATCCGGGGCGGAGGAGGCAACTTCGGCGTGGTCACGAGCTTTACCTTCACAGCCGAGCCGATCAGCCGCGTCTTTGCAGGAACGCTCCGGTTCTCCGGAGGAGATCTCGCCGAACTGCTGGCCCGGTGGAGCGACATTATGCGCGAGGCGCCGGAGGCCCTCAACTCGACCTTCCTCGCGATGCCGGACTTTCCGGGAATGCCCGGCGGCGTGCAGATTCTCGTTTGCTACGCAGGCGACGACGCACCAGAGGCCGAGGCGGCGATCGCTCCCCTCCGCGCGCTACCCGGCCTGAACGGCGATGACATCGCGCCGCAGCCCTATGCCGCCGTACTCGAAGAGGCGCACCCGCCCGAGGGAATGACGATCGTCACCCACAACGCTTTCGCGCGGGAGTTGAGCGACGAGTTCATCGGCCCGCTGGCCGCTGTGTACACCGAGCTGGGCGGTTCGGTGCTCATGGTCAGGAGCCTGACCGGCGCCTTCAACCGGGTCCCGAACGACGCCACCGCCTTTGCCTTCCGTGACAGCGAGGCACTCATCATCTCCGCGGCGTTCCTGCCGCCTGACGCGCCCGCTGACGCCATCGAGCGCACCCATCAGCTCTGGGGCGGGCTGGAACCTCACCTCCAGGGCACGTACGGTGGCTTCTCGACCGCGCCCAAGGGTGAGCATCCGTCTCGGCTGTACCCACCGGAGACCCTCGCCCGGCTCGTGACGATCAAGCGGAAGTACGATCCGGAGAACCTGTTCAGGCGAAACCACAACATCCCACCAGACCTGTCGCTCTGACACGTCATCACCGCTCGGGCGGGACGAACCTCAGGATGCCGGATCGCCGGCGTCGCCCGACTCGTCGCGGAGCCGGCGCTCTCGCCTGGTCAGGGGTTCGTCGTCAGCTGGCGGCGCGTCCGACGCGTCGAGAAGGCCGGTCGACCTGACAACACCGGGCGCGGTGACAACCGATGATTCGAACGGTGACATAGAGACCGTCGTCGACACATGTGACCTGCCGGTGGTGCCAGCCGCCTGCGCCCGGTGACCTTCGGATACCGCGGTGCCAGCGGCATCCGTCGTCACAGGCATCGGCGAGGGGGTCTGTGAAGCCGCCGATGAACCGGCCTGTGGAGCCGCCTGTGAACCGACGGCCTTGACCACGAGAACCGCGATGCCCGTCGTGACCGGGATGGCGAGAACGAGCCCGATGGAGCCGACGAGGGTGCGCACGATCTCCTCAGCGAGCTCGCCGCTCGAGATCGTCTCGAGGAACGGCCGGTCCTGCAGCGACAACAGGATGAGCAGCGGGAGCGCAGCACCCGCATAAGCGAAGACGATCGTGTAGACGGTCGAGGCGATGTGGTCGCGGCCCACCCGCATCGCACCGGCGAAGAGGCGCCTGGCACTCGACTCGGGCGCCAGCTCGTGCATTTCCCAGACCGCCGACGACTGGGTGATCGTCACGTCGTTGAGCACACCGAGGCCGGAGATGATGAGCCCGCATAACAGGATGCCCGACAGCGAGATCGAGTCTGTGGCGTACGACAGTGTGTAGTCGGCCTCGTCGTTGAGCCCGGTGAGGTTCGCGGCGCCGGTTGCCCAGGCCGCGACGAGCGACGTGATCACCAGCCCGAAGATCGTGCCGAGGAGCGCGGTCGATGTCCGCGCCGAGAACCCGTGCGCGAAGTACAGCACGGCGATCATGATGAGGCTCGACCCGACGAGGCCGAGCAGGAGCGGTGGTTTGCCCTCGACGAGTCCGGGCAGGATGAAGTTCGCCACAACGAGGTAGGCGCCGAACAACCCGAGCAGCGCCCGGAACCCGCGCCATCGGGCCACAACGATCACGACGAGGGCGTAGACCGCCGCGAGAAGTGCCATCGGAACGCTGCGCACGAAGTCAACGAATGAGTAGCGCGCGGCCGGGTCGTCGACGCGTTCGCCCAGATCCAGGTAACGGATGCGGTCACCGGCGGACAGGTCGACCTCACGGCCCACCTCCGGCGGCACTTCGACGGAGACAGTGCCGTCGCCTGCTGTGGCGCCCTGGTCGGCATCCGCATCATCGGGTATGAGGCTGACGACGATGCATTGCTGCCCCTCCGGTGCGTTCGCTGAGGGATACAGGCAGGGCGCGACACTCATACTTTCCACGGTTCCCGTTGAAAAACCGGTGCCTCCCGCTACCGAGTATGGGTTGCCGACCTCGACGTCGTCGCTCGAGCCGTTCGGCCAGAGCAGCGCCATCCCGAGGATGGTCAGGAGGGTGAGCGGGATCAGGATCGCGGCGAGGAGGCGATTGGCGCGGCGGCGGGTCGCGATGGCGTCCGAAGTGGGCGCGGCGGATGAATGCGAGTGCGAGTGAGTCACGTGAATCCCGGGTTTCAGACGGTGAGGGGCCGACGCGCGCGGGCAGCGCGAATGGCGTCACTTCCCACGAGCAGAAGGAAGCCGACGGCGATGAAGATGACGTGGGCAATGGGAAGTGATTGCAGGCCCCTGGTGTCGAGCAGGAACCCGCCGATGAGCGCCCCTCCGCCGATACCGATGTTGAACGCTGTGGTCTGCAGGGCTGCTGCGAGGTCGCGCGTGCGGAACGAGGCGGTGTGCAGCATCCGGGTCTGGAGCATGGCGGGGATCCCGCCGAAAGCGACACCCCAGACCACGAACGCAACCACGACGACGACGGGGTGCGTTGACCACAGAGCGAGCACGAGAACCGCTGCCATGATCGCGATGAGCGCCACGGCGAAGCCACGCTTCGGGAACCGGTCAGAGGCAAAGCCAGCGAGGACGAGCCCCACCGCACCCGCACCACCGAAGATGAAGAGCAGGAAGGCAACCGAGGTCTCCGGGAACCCGGCAGCGTCGATCAGCCACGGCGCGATGTAGGTGTAGTAGATGTTCTGGCCGGTGATGATGATGACGATGACGGCGCAGAGCAGTGCAATGCCCCGGATGCTGCGATCCTTGCGCAGCGGCACCGGGATCTCACCCGTCTTGACGACGACGTGGTGGTTCACCGGTGGCAGGAACTTGATGACAGCCAGAGCGAGGATCACGATGATCACCGCGATGATGCCGAACGCCATCCGCCAGCCGAGGGAGTGGCCGAGCGCGGTCCCGACCGGGACGCCGAGGACGAAGGCGGCCGATCCGCCGCCGGCCGTGATGGCGACGGCTTTGCCGAGCTGGTGCCGGGGAACCAGATGGGCGGAGTATGCGGCGACGACCGCCCAGAACAACCCGTGGGCGAGACCGCCAAGGATTCGTGCTCCGACGAGGATCTCGTAGGTCGGCGCGAGGGCGGCGAGCACGTTACCGAGCGCGAGCACGAGGAGCACGACGACGACGAGGCTTTTGCGTGAGTACTTCCTCGTGAGTGCGGCGAGCGGTGTTGTCGCGATCACGACGGTTCCTGCGAACACCGTGACGAGGAACCCGGCCGTCGAGAGGCCGACGTTGAGGTCGCTGGCCATCTCGGGCAGAAGGCCTGTCGGCAGGAATTCGCTCGTCACCGACACGAATATTGCCCCGGCGAGGGTCAGTAGTCCGATCCAGGGGAAGGCCGGGCTGTCAGTCGGTGCTGTCGTTGGTGAGGACACAGGCGTCGCCGATCGAGGTATGTGGGAGTGGGTGGCCGACGGCAGTGTGCGGCGCGCGATTTGCCCAGCCTATGCGACACCGCGCGATGGGTCAGAATTCGAGAAGCGGATGCCGCGCTCGGTTCCTACCATGGAGCGAGGCACACAACCCGGGAAGGAACCCCGCACATGAGCAACACAGAGAAGGCAGCGCCGGGCGGCACGACGGGCGAGGGATTCTCGGCCGAAGAGCGCGAGGCGATGAAGGAACGCGCGCGCGAACTCAAGGCCGAGGCGCGACGGGACGAACGCGATGCCAAAGCTCGGGAAAAGGGCGAGGCAGAGCTGCGTGCGAAAATCGCCGAAATGTCAGACGCTGATCGCGCCATTGCGGAGCGGGTGCACGCGATCATCGTCGAGCACGCGCCGGAGCTCCTGCCGAAGACCTGGTACGGCATGCCCGCGTACGCCAGGGACGGAAACGTGCTCTGCTTCCTCCAGCCGGCCGACAAATTCAACACGCGCTACGCCACGCTCGGCTTCAACGACAGTGCGGCGCTCGACGACGGCACCATGTGGCCGTCGGCCTTCGCGATCACATCGCTGACGCCGGCGGATGAGAAGCGGATCGCCGAACTCGTGACGCGCGCGATCGGCTGAGTACCGCGTGGCGACCAGCGAGCGGATGCCGCACGCACCGTTATCAGGAGACCGCACGGTTAAGTGAGCGGATGCCAACGCGCCGTTAACAGGAGATCGCACGGTTATCAGGACACAACCGCCCACAGCATCCTGTAACTCGTGCCATCTCCTGATAATCGTGCGAGCCGAGCCAGGGCAATAGCGCCCGGACAAGGATGGAACCGGCGTTTTCGTCCTTGCCTCGCGCCGATGTCCTTCTGTCGCGCAGCCCGGGTGGGCAACTTCGCAGCGCTCGCTCCCCAGCCGTCACGCCCCGGACGGCGGCTCCGCGAGCAGCTCGACCCGATCATCGAGGTATGACGCGAAGTCCACGGCATCCGCACCGGTACTGCTCCAGCGCACCAGGGCCCGGCCTCCCTGAAGAAACAGCCGCCCGGAAGAACTGGCGAGCACATCGGCATCGAGCTCGACGGGAACCGCGTCGAAGTTCACCGTCTCGCCGTTGGCAAATCGACCGCGGGATGCCGCGGCGCGGTACGCCCGGCGCTGCTCCGCCGACTGCGACTGGTAGGCCGGGCGACCCGGCTCGAGTGCGCGCGTCGTCAGCCCCGTTTCGTAGAGGGTGCCATCGGTGCCGAGCAAAAACACCCCGAGCCGCCAGACGCGTCCGAGCGAGCGCAGCACCGGCGGTCGCGAAATGAGCAGGACCCGGTGCTCGGGCACCCACTCGGCGAGCGCCTCGTCCCGCGCTCCAGCAGCACTCAACCGCTCGACGGCACGATCGAGAACCGCGCGGATCTCGGCGACGATTGCGTCGTTGTCAGCGGGCGGCATCCGTCATCGTCCTGATGCGAGGAGCTTAACGACCCTCTCGGGGTCGGCGAGTAGTTGGCGCGCCTCCGGGTCAGTGCCGAGCCGGTTCAAGAGGGCGGTCGCTGCCCGCACGCTCTTCGCCCAGTAGCCACCGACGTGGTGCCGGGTGATCGGCATTTCGACGGGGTCAGCGCCCGCAATGGACACTCGCAGTGTGCCGTCGTCGATCTCGCCCGCGACGCCCATGTCACCGGTCACCCCGCCAAGCACCGCAAGCCCGACGGTGCCGACCAAACCCGGCAGCCGAAACCGGGTCTCCGGCACCGAAAGGGTTATCCGCTCGACGCGAGACCAGTCGATCGAGACGGGCTCCTCCTGGAATTCGCGCAGCACAAGAGCGGATGCCGTCAGTTCGGCGTGGTGACCGCCTGCGTCACCGAGAACGAGGGTGCTTCCGCGGGCTTCGAGGGGACCGAATCGGGTCATGATTCTCAGCCTAGCGAGCACGAGAGCGCGCCCCCGCCCTCACCTCACCTCCCCTCCCCTCCCGGTTAACAGGAGATCGCGCGCTTGTCAGGACACCATCGGCGAAAGCATCCTGTCAACCGTGCGATCACCTGCACGAGGCGCGCGGAGGAGTTCCCTGCTGAGGGTGCGGCCGGCCGCCCAGGGGTGCCAGCAGGGAACTCCGCCGCTCGCCGGCCCGAGGAGCTGGCTCATGCAGCCCATCAGGCGCGCGGTGGCATCGTGTGCCGAGGGTGTGGTCGGGCGCCCATGGGCGCCGGTGCACGATGCCGCCGCTCGCCGGCCCGAGTACCCGCCTATAGCTCGCCGCCCCGGACGAGACAACCCCCTGTCACCGATCCAGCACTGATGTGAACCTAGCTGTCACAGACAACGACGGGAGATCTGATGAGGGCGATGGTGTACCGCGGACCATACAAGGTTCGAGTCGAGGAAAAAGCGATGCCGCCGATCGAGCATCCGAATGACGCCATCATCCGTGTGACTCTCGCGGCCATCTGCGGCTCCGACCTGCACCTGTATCACGGCATGATGCCGGACACCCGGGTCGGGATGACCTTCGGGCACGAGTTCATCGGCGTCGTCGAGCAGGTTGGCTCGTCCGTCCAGAACCTCAAGGTCGGCGACCGCGTCATGGTGCCGTTCAATGTCTACTGCGGCTCCTGTTACTTCTGTGTGCGCGGCCTCTACTCGAACTGCCACAACGTGAACCCCAACGCCACGGCCGTCGGCGGCATCTACGGCTACTCACACACCTGCGGCGGATACGACGGCGGACAGTCCGAGTACGTTCGGGTCCCATTCGCGGATGTCGGACCTTCCGTCATTCCTGACTGGCTCGAAGACGAAGACGCCCTCATGTGCACCGACGCACTGGCGACCGGTTACTTCGGTGCACAGCTCGGCGACATCAGCGAGGGCGACACCGTCGCTGTCTTCGGAGCGGGCCCCGTCGGCCTCTTCGCCGCAAAGTCCGCGTGGCTCATGGGCGCTGGCCGGGTGATCGTGATCGACCACCTCGAGTACCGCCTCGAGAAGGCACGTACCTTTGCTCACGCCGAAACCCGCAACTTCGCCGAGTACGACGACATCGTCGTTGAGATGAAGAAGGCGACAGACTTCCTCGGCGCAGACGTCGTGATCGACGCCGTCGGTGCCGAAGCCGATGGCAACTTCACCCAGCACGTGACGGCAGCGAAGCTCAAGCTGCAGGGCGGCTCTCCCGTCGCCCTGAACTGGGCGATCGACTCGGTCCGCAAGGGTGGGACGGTCTCGGTCATGGGCGCTTATGGCCCGATGTTCAGTGCTGTCAAATTCGGCGATGCGATGAACAAGGGGCTCACCCTCCGCATGAACCAGGCGCCTGCGAAGCGCCAGTGGCCGCGCCTGTTCGAGCACATCCAGAACGGATACCTCAAGCCGAACGACATCGTCACCCACCGCATCCCGCTCGAGCACATCGCCGAGGGGTACCACATGTTCTCCGCGAAACTCGATGACTGCATCAAGCCCGTCATCGTTCCTGGCGCCTGAGAGGAAAACGAGAATGCCGTACACAGCTGAGCACCCCACGCCTCCCGAATCGAGCGACGAACTCCGCGCCCGCATCCCCGGCTGGGGTGCCGACCTCGACCCGAAGGACCGCCCGTCTGTTCCGCGCGAGCGATTCGATCCGGGCGCGACCGGCGCCCACTGGGACTTCCCCGACCGCCAGGAGGAGAAAGTGCCGCGCGAACGCTCGATTGAGCACAAGTTCCTGACCCCGGTCTTCGGCACGTCGGCGCCGCTGCACGGACTGTCGGGCGTGCTCCGGCGGTTCGCGTACGCCAAATACAGCGAGGGTCGTGCCGCGCACTGGCTGATCCTTCTCGGAGCGGACCGGGTGGATGCCGTCGGGAGCCACCTGCGTTCACTCGCGACCCTGCATCCAGACAACCCGATCACCGAGACCGGGGTGCTGAGCGAGTTCACCCGCGGCGGCATTTCATCGCGCTTCGGTAAAAAACGGGTTGACCTCAACCACCAGTGGATCGACCCGATCCTCGTCGCCGGTCCGTGGATTGCCGCGGCGGGCGCTGTCATCTGGGGCGTCAAGGCGATCGCCAAACGCTGAAACTCCCGTACGCAGTCGCGTACGGGAGTTGGTTCTGCCCGGCTGGCCGGAGTGCCGAAGGCATTCGGCCAGCCGGAGGGGGGCGTTACGCCCCCGGGATGAGCCGGTCGGCCCGGTAGCGGTCGAAGAGCGCGGTGAACGAGTCGACGGTGCGGTGGTGCACCCCGAACCCGGCCAGCCGTGACTTGCTGATGTCGGTGACGACCTCGATCTCGCGGCCAAGGTCAGCGTCGGTGTGCCACCAGGAGGCGATCCGGCCGAGGTCCGGTTCGACGAGCCCGTTCTTCTCCACGATCCGCTGCCAGACGTCCTGAGCGTCGACCATCTGCTGCTCAAGCGGGTTGGGCTCTGCGACGGGCCCAACGGGCTCGACTCCGAAGTACTCGGCGAGACGCGTCCACATCCAGCGCCAGCGGAAGACATCGCCGTTGACGACGTTGAAGGGTTCATTGCGCCCCGCGGGCGAGGTCGATGCCCAGAGCATCTGCTCGGCGAGCACCGTGGCATCCGTCATGTCGGTGAGGCCGTTCCACTGCGTGAGCGATCCGGGGAACACGAATGGGGTGCCGAGTTCGCGACAAATTGACGCGTAGACGGCGAGGGTGAGTCCCATGTTCATTGCGTTGCCGACGGCGTGACCAATGACCGTGTGCGAGCGGTGCACCGACCAGGTGAAGTCGTCTCGCTCAGCCGCGGCAAAGAGTTCGTCCTCCTGCGCGTAGTAGAAGTTCGGGGCGTCGAGTCGCGCCTCCTCCTCGTGGAACGGAGTGTCGGGCATGTTCCCCTGCCCGTAGGCCTCGAACGGGCCGAGGTAGTGCTTGAGTCCCGTGACGAGGGCGACATGCTCGAGCGGCGCGTGAGACAGCGCCGCCAGCAGGTCGCGAACCATTCCGCCGTTGACGGCGATGTTCTCTTCCTCGGTCGCCTGCCGGGACCAGGCGGTGAAGAAGACGTGAGTCGGCCGCTCATCAGCCAGCACGCGAGCAAGGTCGTCGGCCGAGCGAAGATCGGCGGACAGCGGGCGGACACCCTCACGTTCAGCGCCGGGGCGCCGCGAGAGCGCCGTGACCGGCCAGCCCTGCTCCGTGAGCAGATCGACCAGTGCGGATCCTCCGATTCCGGTCGCGCCGACCACGAGCGCGCTGCGTCCTTCGGTGGCGGTGCGGTCAGAGGAAGCGGGCTGTGGGGTAATCGAAGTCATTCAGAGCGATAACGCCGACCTACCCCGCGCTATTCCCCGGCCGCCGAACGGCCCACTCCCACCTGACGAGACCTGCCGAATTGACCAACCCGCGCGATCAGGCGCTCAGCGCCCTCGGGGTTTTCACCGCTCGGTTTCTCCCCCAGAGCACCAGGGGATGCATCAGGGTGATGAGCCTTCGACCATCCTCTGTCGGGGTGTAACTGATCATCACTGGCGTGGTCGGAGTGACGTCCCGCTCGATCAGGCCCTCGATTTCGAGTTCGCGAAGGCGCGCCGAGAGCAGGCGGTCAGAGATGCCATCGATACTCTCGCGGTACTCCGAGAAGCGCCGCGCCCCGCGCGCACCCGCGAGCAGGATCGCTGCGTTCCATTTGCGTCCGGCGAGTTCGACGGCATCCTGAAACTGTCGGCACTCGTCGTCATTGATGTGTTCAATATTCATTGCTCGCATGATCCCCACTTACTTGAGGTAAGTAGCTTACCTGCTGTTGGTGGCGATGTCCATGGTCCGTCAGAGTATGACCATGAATTACGGCCACCCCCTTATCTTCGGCGTCGCCCTCGCAACCGAGAGCGACGGCCCCGACTCGCTGGTCAACCGTGCCCGGCTCGCGGAGCGCCTCGGATTCGACCTCCTTGCACTCGACGATTCGGTGCCCGACGATCCCGCGCCCGACGATTCGTCACCCAGGACCGCCGGTCTCGATCGAGCGACGCTCCTGGCCTGGATCGCCGGAACCACAGACCGGATCGGCCTGCTCGCGCAGCTCGAGGTCGACCCTTCCAGCTTTCCGGCGGTTGCCGCGCGGGCTGCCGCAAGCCTCGACCTCCTGTCCAGCGGCAGAGTCACGGTGGCTCTCGGCGACGAGAACACAGCGGATGCCGCCGAATCGGCAGAGAGCGCAGAGGTCGCCGGGGAGACACTGGACATCATCCGGCGCATGTGGGCCGTCGGCGAGCGCGGCACTGTTCGGTACACGGGGGACGTCTTCCGGGTCGACGGAGCACAGCCCGGCCCCGCGCCAGCGCACGACGTACCGATCCTGATCCGCGGCGGGACCCCGCAGCTGGTGCGACTCGCGGCAGAGAGAGCCGACGGCTGGCTTACCGAGGTCGACGGCTCGGGCCTCGGCGGCTTTGCGGCCCACAACCGGCTCCTCGACGAGACGGCGAGCGCTGCTGGTCGCGATCCGCGGGAGGTGCGCAGGCTCGTGACGATCCGCGGAACATTCGGAAACACCAACGACGGCTTCCTCTCCGGAACCGCCTCGGACTGGGTGAACGACCTGCTTCCCCTGGTGGTCGACCAGGGCGCGAGTGCCATTCTCCTGGCGTCGAACGACGACGCCGTGCTGCAGCGATTCGCGAGCGAGGTCGTCCCCGCCCTGCGCGAGGCCGTGACCTCGGCGCTGCCCCAGCCCGCCAGTACCGCGCGCGTCCGCGGGTCGGCGGCGATCGCGAAACGGCGTGAGGGCATCCGTTATGACGCTGTCCCGGGGATCCTCGCCGACGCCGCCATCGAGCCGGGTGACTTCGGCTATGCCCGGGTGAAGTCGACCTACCTGCGCGGCGGCTCCCCCGGGCTCGTCCTGCCGGTTCACACCCCGGCTGAGATCGCCGCGGCCCTCGAGTTCGCGCGCGAACACCCCGAACTCCCGCTGTCGATCCGGAGCGGTGGGCACGGCATCAGCGGCAGGTCGACCAACGACGGCGGCATCGTCATCAACCTCTCGGGAATGAACCGCATCGACGTCCTCGACGAGAAGACGCGGCGGGTCCGCATCGAGCCGGGTGCGCGCTGGATGGATGTCGCCGCTGCGCTGGCGCCGCACGGCTGGGCGCTGAGCTCGGGTGACTACGGCGGCGTCGGTGTCGGCGGGCTGGCCACTGCGGGCGGTGTCGGCTTCCTCGGACGCGAACACGGGCTCACCATCGACCACCTCCGCTCAGTGGAGATGGTGCTCGCGGACGGCTCGCTCGTCCGCGCGAGCGACACCGAAAACCCCGACCTGTTCTGGGCCGTCCGCGGTGCCGGGGCGAACTTCGGCATCGTAACCGCCTTCGAGTTCGAGGTGGACGAGGTCGGAGACGTCGGCTGGGCGCAACTCGGGCTCGACGCGACAGACACCGCCGGCTTCCTCGAGACCTGGGGCCACCTGAGCGAGACCGCCCCCCGCGACACCACGAGCTTCCTGATCATGGGCCCTCCCCGCTCCGGCCAGCCCGCCGTCGCCCAGATCATGGCGATGGTCGACTCCAGTGACCCAGACACCATCGTCGAGCGGCTCCAGCCCTTCGCGAACATCTCCCCGCTCTACAGCCAGTCCGTTCAGCTGACGCCATACGCGGCGGTGATGGCCAACGCCCAGGGTGAATCCAACGGCGGCCAGGGCCAGCCCGTGGCACGCACCGGCCTTCTGGAACACATCACCCCGGAATTCGCCGCGGCGGCAGCACGGCTCATCTCCAGCGGAATCGTGTACTTCTTCCAGATCCGGGCGGTTGGCGGAGCGATTTCCGACATCCATCCGGATGCCACAGCGTACGCACATCGGAACGCCAACTTCTCGGTTGTCGCGCTCGGCTCGAACCGGCAACGGCTCGACTCCGCCTGGGAGGCCCTGTACCCGTTCTTTGACGGCATCTACCTGAGCTTCGAGACCGACACGAGGCCCGAACGCCTGGCCGACGCGTTCCCGCCGAAGACGCTCGCCCGGCTTCGTGAGCTCAAGGCACGCTTCGACCCTGACCACGTCTTCCGGGACAACTTCCCGATCACCGCGGCGACCTCGCCGACCCACAGCAACGCGACTCTCACGGAGGCGACCTCATGACCGACTACGGACACGACCTGCTCTTTGGCACGTTCATCACACCCACGAACAACCCGCCGATGCACGCCGTGGAGATGGCGGTGGTATCCGATCGAGCCGGACTCGACCTGGCGACCTTCCAGGACCACCCGTATCAGCCGGGTTTCCACGACACCTGGACCCTCATGTCATACGCCGCGGCCAGGACCGAGAACATTTCCCTGAGCGCCAACGTGCTCAACCTGCCGCTTCGCCAGCCGGCGGTGCTCGCGAGGAGCGCCGCGAGTCTCGACCTGCTCAGCGGCGGCCGGGTCGAGCTCGGCATCGGCGCCGGTGGCTTCTGGGACCCCATCGTCGCGATGGGTGGCACCAGGCTCACCCCGGGTGAGTCGATCGAGGCCCTCGAAGAGGCGATCGAGATCATCCGGGGAATCTGGGCGACGGATGCTCCCGGCCGGCTGGTCGTCGACGGCTCCTTCCATCGCGTCGACGGCGCCAAACGTGGCCCGAAGCCCGCTCACGACATCGGCATCTGGGTCGGAGCGCTCAAGCCGAGAATCCTCCGCATGACGGGCCGCGCGGCCGACGGCTGGCTGCCCTCTCTCGCTTACCTCCCAGGCGGGCCGCGCGATCTCACAGCGATGAACGCACACATCGACGACGGTGCGACGCGCGCCGGGCGGGATCCGAGAGCCATTCGCCGCCTGCTCAACGTCGCGGGCCGGTTCACCGCCGCGGGACAGGGTCTGCTCGTCGGACCGCCCAACCAGTGGATCGATCAGCTCGCCGGCATCGCGCTTGAGTACGGGACCTCGGGCTTCATTCTCGTCACGGACGACGCGTACACCATCGAAGTCTTCGCCGAGGTGGCAGCGGGCGTCCGCGAGCAGGTCGCGGACGAGCGCTCGGCACGCGGGGTCAGCGCGGGGAAAACGCCAGCGTAAACAGGCTCACGGCTCGGCGCCCGGCGGCTGGCCGATCATCGGCATCCGTTCGGGCGAGAACGCCGGCGAGCATCGACACAGCCAGCAGCACGTCCTCGGGATCGACGTGTGCTCCGATCCTCCCCGCCTCCTTCTCGCGGGTGAGCTCACGGTCCACCATGCTCCGAAGCCGATCGCCCAGGTGAAGCACCCGCGCGTCGTGTGAGTTCGCCCAGATCAGGTCGATGAACGCCGTCGACACGACGGCCTGCTCGATGACCAGGGTGAGCAGGGCACCGAGCGTCGAACCCGGGTTGTCGACAAACGCCTCGAGCTCGGTGAGGTTCTCGTCGAAGACGGCAACGGCGAGGTCCATCCGCTCCGGGAAGTGCCGGTACAGGCTGCCCTGGCCAACACCGGCCCTGCGGGCGACGGCGCTGAGCGGCGCCGAGAGCCCGTCGGTCGCGAAAACCTCGCGCGCCGCAGCGATGAGGGCCCGACGATTCTCGGGTCCTGCGCTTGGTCCGCGGTTCGCTTTTGCTGTCGGTGGCACGGGTGTAGCCTACAACCGGACACAGTTGTCCGGTATGTACCTCCGACAGGAAGAAGCACATGACAAACACGGCCACTCCCCTTACCGCCGACTCCGCGATCGGCACCTGGATCGACCACCCCGTCGGCGGCGCCATCCTCCGCGACATGCTCGCCCAGGGCGGACAGACCCCCGAGGTCATGCGCCCCGTCCGTCGCCTCGCCATCAAGCGCCTCGTCAAGCTCAGCAAGGGCTCATTCACCCAGGAGATGCTCGATGACCTCGTCGAGCGCGCCGCCGCTGGTGACGTATCCCAGTCCGCACCGGGAACGGATGCCGCACCGGCAGCGGCCGGGTCAGCCGCGCCGGCAGCAGCACCGGTTGAGCGCCCGCAGTGGGTCGAACGCATCAGCACTGGTCGCTTCACCGGAAAGACCGTCATCGTGACCGGCGCTGGTTCCGGCATCGGTCGCGCAACCGCGTCGCGCGTTGCCCGCGAGGGCGGACGGGTTATCGCCGTCGATATCTCCAGCGAGCGCCTGGACGAGCTCGTCGCTGAACTGCCCGATGCCGAGGTCGTGCCCGTCGTTGCCGACATCACCGACGATGCCGCGATCGCCTCGATCATCGAGGCGGCCGGCGGAACCGTCGACGCCCTCGCCAACGTTGCGGGAATCATGGACGACATGACGCCCGTGCACGAGATCTCCGATTCGGTCTGGAAGCGCGTTTTCGCGATCAACGTCGACGGAACAATGAAGCTCATGCGGGCCGTTGCACCGTTCATGCTCGCTCGCGAGTACGGCTCGATCGTCAACGTTGCGTCGGAGGCCGGCCTTCGCGGCTCGGCTGCGGGCGCGGCGTACACGGCGTCGAAGCACGCCGTCGTTGGCCTGACCAAGAGCAGCGCGTTCATGTACGGGCCGAGCGGCCTGCGCGTCAACGCTGTTGCACCAGGACCGACGATCACGAACATCGAAGCCACGTTCGCGTCAGAGCTCGGCGCACAGCGGGTTCGCGCAGGAATGGCGGTCATGCCGGATGCTGTCGAGAGCGACGCTCTCGCGGCGTCGATCACCTTCCTCCTCAGTGATGACGGCGTGAATGTCAACGGTGTCATCCTCGCGAGCGACGGTGGCTGGTCCGCCGCGTAAGCACAGCGTGATGTGAGCATCGGCCCGCGGGAAACCGCGGGCCGATGCTGTTCCTGAGGTTTCGATGGGAGCCGCGTATGGAATCTGGCGCTCTGTGTGTAAGCTCGACCCTCGTGTTCGGGAAAGTCAGGTCAGCAACCATCGCTCGCGACGGGTCAGGCGGAGTCGACTCCGATTCACCGGCTGTCGACTGGGAAGCGTTCCGCGTGAACATCGAAGCTCCCGCTCGCGCCAGGCCCGGCTCGTCGTACGCCGAGGCAACGCCTCGCGTCATGGTGCTCGGTGACGAGGGCGGCGCGTTCGAGGCCATCGTGTCTGAACTCTCTGACCACGGCGTCGACACCATCCGCGCCCGAGAGATCTCTGCCTGCGCCGCGTCGCTCCATGAGAACGAGGCAACGGGAGTGGTTCTCACCGTCGATACGGCCGGACTCGCCGATCGCCGGGCCCGCAAGGAATTCGCGGCGACACTCTCAGCGACCCTCCACACCCTCCTTCCTCTCCTCGCGCAGCCCGCGCAGGTACTCGTGCTCGCGCGCGGTTCCGACGTCTCACTCAAGGCGAGCCTCGATCGCGAGGTCGTGTCGGTGATCACCAGGACCAGTCGCCAGGCCACCAACGAGTACGGCATGAACCTCAGCATCAACGCTGTGGACATCACCGGTGACGTCGACGCGGCGCTGGTTGCCCACCGTGCCGCCGAACTGTTCGGTGCCCGCGAGGAAGTGTCGACCGGCGAGGTGCTGGACTACGCCGAGATCGAGTCGCAGTCCATCGCCTGTGCACTCGCCCTGAGATTCGTCTACTGAGCGACACCCGGCTCGAACGCCCCCGGGTACTTCGCGCGCGCTAACAGATGCCCGGCCGGATGGGAACGCCTTTCTTTTCCGTCGGCAGCGAGCGAGGGTGGAAGCTCCCCACGTGACCCGAAGGATTTTCCATGGCATCCGCCCCAATGACAGCGAACAAGCCTGACGCCCGTGAGGCCCGTGCGGCCCGCTCGGCCCAGAACGCCTGGTCCGGGGTTCTGTTCGGCGTGGGGATCGTTGCCTTCATCGACGAAGCGGTGTTCCACCAGTTGCTTCACTGGCACCATTTTTACGATCTCGGCACACCGGACGTCGGCCTCGTTTCCGACGGCATCTTCCACGCCATCAGCTGGTTCGCCACGATCGCCGGACTCTTCCTCTTCGCCGACCTCAGGCGCCGGAATGCGCTCTGGCCACGGCGGTGGTTGGGTGGCATCCTCGTCGGCGCCGGTGCATTCCAGTTGTACGACGGCACGGTCCAGCACAAGCTGTTCGGTATCCACCAGATCCGGTACGTCCCCGACGTCTTCATCTATGACCTGGTCTGGAACGTCACCGCAATCCTGATGCTCGTCGCCGGAATCGTGCTTCTCGTGATGACCCGGCGCGGGACAGCTCGCTCGACGTGACAATGCACGGCCACGGCGAACCAGGCATCGCGGCTCTCGATCTCGCTGTTGCCCTCGTCATAACGGCCGCGGCGGGACTGTATCTCGGCGGCATCCGTGCGGCACGGCGTCAGGGCCGGAGCTGGCCGCTCTGGCGCACGATCTGCTGGGTTGCGGGACTTCTCGTTGTCACGGCCTCCCTGATCGGACCGCTCGCGACCGCCGGACACGAGAGCTTCACCGCCCACATGCTTGGCCACCTCCTCGCCGGCATGGTCGCACCGCTTTTTCTCGTCGTTGCCGCCCCGGTGACCCTCGCGCTGCGAGCTCTCGATGTTCGACAGGCGCGCCGCCTGTCGCGGCTGCTCCGGAGCCGCCCGGCCAGGTTCCTGGTGCACCCGGTGACGGCAGCGGTGATCAATGTGGGCAGCCTCTGGCTGCTTTACACAACACAGCTGTACGAGCTGATGCAATCGAGCTCGTTCTTCCACCTCCTGGTCACGGCGCACTTCGTCATCGCCGGTTATCTCCTGGTCGCGTCACTCATCGGCGTCGACCCGAACCCCCACCGGGCGAGCTACCCGTTACGAGCCGTGGTCCTGGTGGCCGCCCTCGCCGGTCACGGCATCCTCTCCAAGTATCTGTACGCGCATCCGCCGGCCGGGGTTTCCGCCGCCGAAGCCCAGTCGGGCAGCGTGCTGATGTATTACGGCGGTGATGTGGCGGATGCCGCACTCATCGTGATCCTGTGTCTGCAGTGGTATCGCGCGGCTGGAAAGGCGCGGGCGCTCGAGCCCGGAATGCGGGGCTCCGGCTAGTTCCGGGCAGAGCTACCCACCGCTCCGGTCGCACGAGGGGCGGTGGACAAGCCGAATCGGACGTGGCACGATCGGGCGTGTGACCAGCAGTACCGCCGAGAAGCAGCGCATCGCCGACCTCGCAATTCTGCGTCGCGTGCGGGACCGGATCGATCGTGAGTACGCGAAGCCGCTCGATGTCGAGGGGCTCGCGAGGGGTGCGCACCTCTCGGCCGGGCATCTGAGCCGCCAATTCCGCCTCGCCTATGGCGTCTCCCCGTACTCCTACCTCATGACCCGTCGCATCGAACGGGCGATGGCGCTGCTGCGCAACAGCGACCTGAGCGTCACCGAGGTGTGCTTCAGCGTCGGTTGCTCCTCGCTCGGCACCTTCAGCACCCGGTTCACCGAACTGGTTGGGGTTCCTCCGAGTGTCTATCGGCGAGAGCCCATCCACCCATCGACGGGCCTGGCGCCGTGTGTGGCAAAACAGGTGACGAGACCGGTCAGGAATCGAGAAGCACGAGCACGACAGCCGGAGCTAGCGTGACGATCATGAACATCACAATCCACCAATCATTTCTTCCCCAGACCGACCCTGACGCCTCGCTCGCCTTCTATCGTGACGTCCTCGGCTTCGAGGTTCGCAACGATGTCGGCTATGCGGATATGCGCTGGATCACTGTCGGACCGCCGAACCAGCCGGATACCTCGATCGTCCTGATGCCGCCGGTCGCATCTCCTGACTTCACCGAAGACGAACGCCGGATGATCCTCGATCTCATTGCCAAGGGCAGCTACTTCGGCGTGAACCTCGCCACCACCGACCTGGATGACGCCTTCGCGGCTCTCGAGGCTCGCGGCGCCGAAATCGTCCAGGAACCGACCGACCAGCCATACGGCATCCGTGACTGCGCATTCCGTGACCCGGCGGGTAACCTGATTCGCCTGCAGGAGCTTCGCTAGTGGCCGAGGATCAACACCTCGCCGACGGGCACACCAGGATCCGGGTGCAGGGAGCCCGCGAGAACAACCTCAGGGACATCAGTCTCGACCTGCCGAAACGTCGGCTCACGGTGTTCACCGGGGTCTCCGGCTCCGGAAAGAGTTCGCTGGTCTTCAGCACCATCGCCGCGGAGTCGCAGCGGATGATCAACGAAACCTACAGCGCCTTTCTCCAGGGCTTCATGCCAAACCTCGCCCGGCCGGACGTCGACGTGCTCGAGGGACTCACGACCGCGATCATCGTCGACCAGGAACGAATGGGCGCGAACGTCCGCTCCACGGTCGGCACGGCGACGGACGCGAACGCCCTGCTGCGGATTCTGTTCAGCAAGGTGGGCCAGCCGCATGTCGGCCCGCCTCAGGCGTTCTCCTTCAACGTCGCCTCGATTTCGGGCGCGGGCGCTGTGACGCTCGAGCGCGGCGGCAAGACCATCAAGGAACGCCGTGACTTCGCCATCACCGGCGGCATGTGCCCGCGCTGTGAGGGCATGGGCACGGTCAACGACATCGACCTGACCCAGCTGTTCGACGACTCCAAATCGCTGGCCGATGGCGCGCTGACCATTCCCGGATACACGGCAGACGGCTGGATGGTGCGAATCTACTCGGAGTCGGGATTCGTCGATCCCCACAAGCCAATCCGTGATTACACCGCGAAGGAGCGCGACAACTTTCTGTACAAGGAGCAGACGAAGATCTCGCTCCAGTCGATGAACATGACCTACGAGGGTCTGATCCCGAAGATCAAGAAGTCACTCCTTTCGAAGGACCGGGAGGCGATGCAGCCCCACATCCGTGCGTTTGTCGACAGGGCCGTCACGTTCACCACCTGCCCCGATTGTGGAGGCACACGGCTCAACGAGGGCGCACGGTCGTCGCGCATCGACGGCGTCAACATCGCCGAGGCGTGTGCGATGCAGATCAGTGACCTCGCCGGCTGGGTGCGGTCACTCGACGAGCCGTCCGTGGCCCCGTTGCTCGGCGCTCTCCAGCACATCTTCGACTCCTTCGTGGAGATCGGCCTCGGCTATCTGTCGCTCGATCGACCCGCTGGCACGCTTTCGGGCGGTGAGGCGCAGCGCACCAAGATGATTCGCCACCTGGGTTCGTCACTCACCGACGTCACCTATGTCTTCGACGAGCCGACCATCGGGTTGCACCCCCACGACATCCAGCGAATGAATGAGTTGTTGCTGCGGCTCCGCGACAAGGGGAACACGGTGCTCGTGGTCGAGCACAAACCCGAGATGATCGCGATCGCCGATCACATCGTCGATCTCGGCCCTGGAGCAGGGACCGCGGGCGGAACCGTCTGCTTCGAGGGCACTCTCGCTGAGTTGCGCGCGAGCGATACCCTCACCGGCCGTCACCTCTCCGACCGGGTCGCGCTCAAGGACGAGGTGCGAAGCCCGACGGGCGCACTGGAGATCAGAGGGGCGACCAGGCACAACCTCAGGAACGTCGACGTCGACATTCCCCTCGGCGTGCTGGTCGTGATGACCGGGGTTGCCGGTTCGGGCAAGAGTTCGCTTGTGCACGGCTCGATTCCGCCCGGCGCCGGTGTGGTGGCAATCGACCAGGGCGCCATCAGGGGTTCGCGCCGCAGTAACCCGGCAACCTATACCGGGATGCTCGACCCGATCCGCAAGGCATTCGCGAAGGCCAACGGAGTGAAGCCCGCCCTGTTCAGTTCGAACTCGGAGGGCGCGTGCCCGAACTGCAATGGTGCCGGTGTGATCTATACCGACCTCGGCATGATGGCGACCGTCGAATCGCCCTGCGAAGTGTGCGAGGGGAAACGGTTCATGGCATCCGTTCTCGAATACACACTCGGCGGGCGTGACATCAGCGAGGTGCTCGCGATGAGTGTGCTCGAGGCCGAGGAGTTCTTCGGCTCGGGTGATGCGAAGACACCGGCGGCACACGTGATCCTCGAGCGGTTGTCCGACGTGGGCCTGGGGTACCTCAGTCTGGGCCAGCCACTGACGACGCTGTCGGGTGGAGAACGGCAGCGAATCAAGCTCGCCACCCAGATGGGCGAGAAGGGCGGGATCTACGTGCTCGACGAGCCGACGACCGGGTTGCACCTCGCCGATGTCGAGAATCTGCTCGGCCTGCTCGACCGGCTCGTCGACTCGGGCAAGAGCGTCATCGTCGTGGAACACCACCAGGCGGTGATGGCGCACGCCGACTGGATCATCGATCTCGGCCCCGGCGCGGGTCACGACGGCGGGCGGATCGTGTTCGAGGGCACGCCAGCCGACCTCGTCGCTCACCGGTCGACCCTCACGGGCGAGCACCTCGCGACCTACGTCGGCAGCTGAACCGTTCGAACAGCCGGTGTGCTGTTGACTGGAGGCATGACACCACATCGAGAGGTCTCAGTCATCAGGGACACCACCGCGTGGAGAGCAGGGTCACGCCCGCCGATCACGGTCAGCGTGCAGAACTGCATCGAACGAAGCGACTGGCTCGCGGATGCCCCGTCGGTATTCGATGTCGAACACGACGAGACCGCTCGCCTGTACGCGACGAACCGAGGGGTGACGCCCAGCATTCTCGGTGACATCGACCCGGAGAAACCCTGGGAGACGATTCCGATGGGTTACACCACCCTGATGCTGCTCGAGAAGCGCGCTGTCGTCGCCGACGGCGCTCTCGTCCGTCTGTGGCCCCGGCGGTATGGGGCCACGGACGAATTCCGGGTCGACTCGTTCGACGCCATCATGGCCGGCGTCGGGGCCTCCCGACTGGGGGTGGGCCTGGGACATCCGCTCGGCTCTGCCATCGAAACCGCCAAGGCCCTGTCGCAGAAGATGAATGGCGAACCGATCGTCGTCACCCGCACCCTGTCGAACATCAACTGGCACTGATCACTCGCCGCAACGTGCCCGAGCGGCGGCGATAGAGTTCGTCTGCACCGCGCTCTCTTCGCCCCACGAGTAGGGAACTTCCATGAGTGTCATCGGTTATGCCATCGCCGCACTGTCGAGCATCTTCCTCGCGAACGCCGTTCCGCACCTCACGCGGGGCAGCGCCGGGTACCTGCACCGCGTCCCCTGGCGAGTGCCGGCATCGGCAGCCGAGAACGTGCTCTGGGCCTCGATCAACCTGCTGGTCGGCGTGTGGCTCGCATGGTGGGCTGCGACGTACGACCTCTTCGTCCCGGTTGCGCTGACTGTCGGGATCATCGTCGGCGGCGCGTTCCTCGCCCTCATCGGTACCCGTTTTGCGAACAACCCCGCCGAGCGCGGGCAAACAGAGCCGGGTCAACAGGAGCGCTGAGCCCGCGCGCCGGGTCGACCAGCGGCACATTCGGCCCGATTTCGCGTGGCGTCTCGCCAGGCGGTGGCGCCAGCCTGACTGGAACCAGGCCGGGGCCCGGTGGTGGTTGCGCTATCTTTCCTGAGGATGCTTCAGTCTCTTTTCTTTGATTATGTGCGCCTTCACGGTAGTGTTAGCGCAAACATTCAATAGCTCGGCAGCGAGGCGAAGCACGAAACGCTTGGGGCCGGCATTCGATCCGTCTCGCCAGCCGGGGCGGTATCACTCAAAGAGGAGCGACAGATGACACCCAGGACTCGCTTCGCGCGTTTCACAGCCGTCACGGCTGTGGCGGCGATTTCCGCCTTCGGGCTTGCGGCCTGCAGCACCGAGGGTTCGAACACATCGGCAGGCTCTGACGGGCCCGTCGAGATCGAATACCTTCACCGCCTGCCCGATGGCGAAGGAATGACCCCGGTCAATGAGATCGTCGACCGGTGGAACGAAGAGAACCCCGACATCCAGGTGAAGGCGACCAAGTTCGACGGCCAGGCCACCGACATGATCCTGAAGCTCGAGACCGACGTCAAAGCTGGCAACGCGAGCTGCCTCGCCCAGGTGGGCTACTCCGAAGTACCGCAGATGTTCGTCAAGGGCCTCGTCGAAGACGTCGCGGAGGAAGCTGACAAGTACGCCGACGATTTCTCCGCCGGCGCATACGCGATGATGACCGTCGGTGACGCGGTAGTCGGACTCCCGCAGGACACCGGCCCCCTCGTTTACTACTACAACGAAACCGTATTCACCGAGCTCGGACTCACCGTGCCCGCGACGCTCGAAGAGCTCGGCGCCCAGGCTGCAACCGCGGCGGGTGCGGGGAAGTTCGCTGCAGCGTTCACGCCTGACGAAGCGCTCTCCTGGCTGTCCGCCCAGTCTGCTGCTGCCGGCGACGTCTGGTTCGGTTCGACGGATGAGGGCTGGACCGTCGACTCAGAGGGTCCGGGAAGCCAGAAGGTTGCCGCATTCTGGCAGGGCCTCATCGACAACGACCAGGCCCTCGTGACCGAGCGCTGGGGCGAAGGGTTCACCCAGGCAATGAACGACGGATCCCTCATCGGTCACGTCGGAGCAGCGTGGGAGGCAGGCTTCCTGCTCGACTCGCTCGACGGAACACCCGCTGAGGGCCAGTGGCGCGTTGCGCAGCTCCCGGACTTCGGCGCAGGAGAGGTCACCGGCCCCGACGGCGGCTCGGGCGTCGCCGTCATGAAGGGCTGCGAGCACCCGCAGGAAGCGATGGCTTTCAACGCCTGGTTCAACACCCAGACTGACGACCTCGCTTCGCAGGGTCTCGTCATCGCCGCCAACGGCACACCCGAGACGAGCGAAAAGATGCTCCGCCAGTTCGGTGGGCAGGATGTTCTCGCGGAGCTGGCAACGGCATCCGCGAACCTGAACCCCGAATTCGTCTACGCACCGGGCTTCGCCTCGCTGACCAAGATGAACGAGACAGCCTCGAACGTCGCGAGTGGATCGGCGACGGTCGCTGACATCTTTACGACAGCGAAGACCACGGCACTCGAGACTCTCGAAGACCTCGGGCTTCCGACCGCCAAGTGACGCAAACAACAGTATGAACACCGCGCCGGCGGGCCACACATCGATGTGGTCCGCCGGCCGTTCCTGGTTGAAGGAGACCACAGCTGATGACCATGACCACCCGCACCGTACCGGACAGCTCTCCACCCGAACCCGCTGCCAGGGCCCCGCGGCCGACCGCGGTGAAACGCAAGCGCCGTCTCGGCTCCCAGGCGACAACCGGCTGGCTGTTCATGGCGCCATTCGCTGTTCTGTTCGTCGTCGTCTTCCTCGTTCCGATCGGAGTGTCGATCCGATCGGCGCTTTTCTCGCAGAAACCAGGCGGGGACGGCCTGTACGGCGGTGGTGAAGTCGTCGACACGTTCGTCGGATTCGATAACTTCGCCCTCGCACTGGGGAGCGAGGTCTTCTGGCTGGGAATGGGGAGGGTGACGCTCTACGCACTCTTCCAAATTCCGGTGATGATCGTGGCTGCGCTTGCCCTCGCGCTCCTCCTCGACTCCTTCATCGTTCGCCGGCCCACGGTGTTCCGTCTGGCCTTCTTTTTGCCGTACGCGATCCCCGGCGTCATCGCCGCCATGATGTGGCTCTACCTCTACACCCCTGAGGTTTCCCCCTTCATGCAGTTGCTGCCCGAAGGCACCGACCTCATGGGTCCAGGCACTGTTCTGCTCTCGATGTCGAACATGACCACCTGGACGTACACGGGCTACAACATGCTCATCTTCCTCGCCGCGCTGCAGACGGTTCCACGCGAGCTGTACGAAGCAGCCCGCCTCGACGGTGCGAGCGGCTGGCAGATCGCAATGAGGATCAAGGTTCCGCTCGTCCGCTCGGCGGCGCTCCTCGCCGTGCTTCTCTCGATCATCGGCACCGTGCAGTTGTTCAACGAGCCGGTCGTCATGGAAGCCGCCAACCCATGGATGGGTAAGGCGTACACGCCGATGATGCTGACGTACAACTCGATGATGGGTGCGATCTCCCCATCGGGCACTGGTCCAGCCTCGGCATACTCGCTGCTCATGGCCGCTATCGCAGGAGCCCTCGCCATCGTCTACGCGCTGCTGCAGCGCCGGAAGGGAGCAAGCGCGTGAGCGCCCTCGTCACCACCCGGAAACCCCGCCGAAAGGCACCCGTCGTCGATCTCCCCCCGAAGTCCGTGCTCCCTGGCCCGGTCGCACGGATAGCCGGTATCAGCGCCCTTGTCGTCGCAACGCTGTACTTCGTCGCCCCTGTGGTGTGGGTGATGTTCGCCGCGACGAAGAACAACCGAGACCTGTCGTCGACGTTCGGCTTCTGGTTCGCCGACTGGAACCTCGTCACCAACTACGAGAGTCTGATGAGCTGGACCCAGGGCATGTTCTGGCAGTGGGTGGGCAACTCCGTCTTCTACTCGTTGTCTGCCGGCCTGATCGGAACCCTGTTCGCTGTCATGGCCGGATACGCCATCGCCAAGTTCGATTTCCCCGGCAAGCGGGTGGCGGTCGGTTTCATCATGGGCGGGCTGCTCCTCCCCGTCGCGCTGTTGACGGTGCCCCTGTATCTCGAGTTCCAGGCGCTGGGCCTCGTCGATACGGCCTGGGCGATCATCATCCCGTCAGCGGTCTCACCGTTCGGAGTCTTCCTGGCGATGGTCTACGCGGAGTCCTCCGTGCCCTCAGAGCTGCTTGAGGCCGCTCGCATCGACGGGGCAGGTGAAGCGCGTATCTTCTTCACCATCGTCCTGCGGCTCCTCGGACCGGCAATGGTGACGATCTTCCTGTTCGTCTTCGTCGCCACGTGGAACAACTTCCTGCTTCCGCTGTTGATGGTGTCATCGCAGGAGCTCAAGCCCGTGACCCTGGGGCTGTTCGGCATGGTCAGCTATTTTGCTCCGGACAAGGGCGCGGTCATGCTCGGCGCCCTGCTCGGGGTCGTCCCGCTCATCCTGCTCTTCTTCAGCCTGCAGCGGTTCTTCCAGTCGGGACTCGCCGCCGGAGCAGTGAAGGGCTGACCCAATCAACGAGAGAGGCCCCGCGGCGCTACGCCGCGGGGCCTCTCTCGTTTTGTCTGTCAGAGGTGGTTGCCACCAGGAACGATCAGGATCCGATGAACTCCTCGACCTCACCCAGCGAAGCACGGTCACGGATCTCGACCGCGGTGCCGAGCTGATCGAGATCGAGGACGCGCACTTCGTTGCGTCCTTCGCGCCACAGCGGTGCCGGTGCGTAGAGCGTCTCCTGTGGCCCGATCGCAGAGTAGCGCCCGATGAGGAAGCCATTCACCCAGACCATGCCGCGACCGCCGCCGGGGAAGGCGAGCCAGGCGTCTGCGGCCTCGTCGAGGTCGAACTGGGCGCTGGCGAATCCGTCAGCACCGGACACGCCTCCGACGGCGCTGCCGTCAAGCGGAAGCACACGGTGGGTCCACCCGTGTACCAGCCGTCGACCGACGAGGACTCCACCCAGGATGCCCTTGCGTTCACCAAGCTTCGCGCCATAGTTGATGCGACCCAGGCTCTCAACGACGATGGTGAGCACCGCTGACCGTGCTGGCCCCTCGAGAGCCACGCTCGTTTGACCGTCGCGCTCGAGAACGGCGATACGTTCACCGTCGAGGAAGACGACAGCCCGATCGTGCAGGCCGTCGATCGCGAGGATCGTCTCGCCAGGCAGATCCACCGCGCTTTCGTAGGCCACAAGCCCATCGGCGACGCTGAGCTCCTCAAAGGTCAGCGGCCGCGGGGTCACCGGACCGGCCGCCACCGAGCGCACGACAGCCAGGAGGGATGCTTCCGGCACCAGCGGTGCGGATGCCGCGGGCTGGAAACGCGGTTCGGCGGGCGGCTCAGGGAGCGGGCCGTCGTGGAACGGTGCGAACAACGCCCGGAGCGCGTCAAACTTGGCGGTCAGGCGGCCGTCCTCCGCAATGGGTGCGTCGGAGTCGTAGCTCGTGATCGTCGGCTGGAGCACCCCATCCCAGTTTGCTCCGCTCCACAGCCCGAAGTTCGTGCCACCGTGAGCCATGTACAGGCTGACCGACCCGCCGGCTGCGAGAAGCTCTTCGACGGTTCCCGCCGTGCTCGAGGCCTTCCGTACGTGGTGCTTCTCGCCCCAGTGGTCGAACCATCCACCCCAGAGCTCGCTGCACAGGAGAGGTGTTGCTGCGGGAAGGAGCTCCCGGGCGGCCGCGACGCCGGTGCCGAAGGTGAACGTTGGCATGACTCCGTCAATCGAGCCATTACGCACCATGTCGGATGTGGTTCCATCGGCCGTCGTGAGCAGTTCGACGATGCCGTGATCGCGAATCACATCGCGAAGATGTTCGAGATAGCCGCGATCGGAGCCGTACGAACCGTATTCGTTCTCCACCTGAATGGCGACGATGGGTCCGCCGTGCACCGCCTGCAGCGGCGCAAGGCGAGGCAGGAGTTCGTCATACCAGGCGTCGACCGCTCGCAGAAATTCAGGGTCGCTCGTTCGGAGGGCACGCGTGCGAGCCGTGAGCCACGTAGGCAGCCCACCGTTCGACCACTCGGCACAGATGTAGGGGCTTGGACGCACGTACACATCGAGGCCGACCTCGGCCGCGAGCCGGATGTAGCTCTCGACGTCGCGCCAGCCGTCGAAATCGGGCTCGCCCTCCACTTGCTCATGGAAGTTCCATGGAATGTAGGTGTCGACCGTATTCGCGCCCATGGCGGCCAGGCGCCGCAGCCGGTCCTCCCACTGGGCCGGGTGCACGCGGAAGTAGTGGACCGAGCCGGAGAGCATCCGGTGTGGCCGACCTCCCCGTAAAAGGACGCTGTCGTTGTACGTGAGGGCAGCTGTCGAGACAGTGACATCCCGGGTGGTGTTCGCACTCATGTACGTCGGTCCTCCGATCGCGGGCAGGATCGCCCTCAGGAAATGTTTGCGTTAACATTACCGTGGTTGCTCAGCTCCCCGGTTGAGCGACGTCGGCGGAGTGAACGCTCACTACGATGGTGGGCATGCCACGTCGTTCACCCGAGGATCGGTCGCCAAGTCAGGTCGATGTCGCGCGCGCGGCCGGGGTCTCCGCCCAGACGGTGTCACGGGTGATTTCCGGTCATTCGAACGTGCGACCTGAAACCGCGCGTCGGGTAATGAACGCCGTCGACGCCGTCGGTTATCGCCTCCACGCGGCGGCCGCGTCGCTCGCGTCTGGCCGGACCCGCACCCTCGGGGTCATCCTCGTCTCGTCCGGACGCTATTCGACGAGCGCCATTCTGCTCGGCGTCGAAGCTGTCGCGGCAGAATCGGGGTACACGGTTACCACCGCAAGCGTTCCACAACACTCTGCGCCTGCTGCGTTCGTTGAGGCGTTCGAACGGCTGGAGCGCCAGGGCTCTGAAGGGATCGTTATTCTCGCGCCGGTCGGTTACCTCGCGGAAGCCCTTGGTACCCGCACCGAGCGGACGCCCACCGTCGGACACCGCCAGTTCGACAGCACAGGGATCGACGCGCTCGTCGATCAACGCGCCATCGCGCGCCTGGCAACCGAGCACATGCTCGAGCTTGGTCACCGCTCGGTGTGGCACGTCTCCGGAGCTGAGTTCTGGCAGGAGTCAAAGGCCCGCCGCGAAGAATGGGAGGCAGTGCTCGAAGAGCACGGCATAACCCCACCGCCGGTCATTCCGGCCGACTGGTCGCCTGAGTCCGGCTATCGCGCAGGACGGACCCTCGCGGCGATCCCCGACGCGTCTGCTGTCTTCGTCTCCAGCGATGAGATGGCCTTCGGTGTAATTCGGGCCCTGCACGAAGCGGGTCGTACGGTGCCTGACGAGATCTCCGTGGTCAGCGTCGACGACATAGCCCTCGCGGCATACGCTGCACCCGCGCTCACCACTGTTCGGCAGCCGTTCGAGAAAGTCGGTCGGGCAACGGCAACACGTGTCATCGACATGATCGAGAAGCGCGCGCCGGTTGCCATCGAACCGCTCTTTCCGGAACTCGTCGTTCGGACATCGACGGCGCCGCCGAAGACCCCGCGCTAAGGGTTCCCTGTCAAAGTAATCACAGTTCCCGCGTGGATTTTGTATACCCCCTGGGGTATCTTACCGTTGGCTTCGGGTACCCCGTCGGGCGCCCCAATACCGAGGGAGAATTCAAACGATGTGCCGAGCTGTGACGTGCAGGACCTGTGGAAAAACGACATGGGCGGGCTGCGGGCAGCACGTCGATGCGGTCATGGTGGGCGTGTCGCGCGCTGACCGATGCCAGGGTCACGAGAACACGCGAAGCTCAGGCGGGTTCTTCTCGCGTCTATTCGGCCGCTAAGCGGAACGGGACCGTTGTGAAGATTGTCATCATCGGAGGTGTCGCGGGCGGGATGTCCGCGGCAACCCGCCTGCGCCGTCTCGACGAGAGCGCGGAGATCGTCGTGTTCGAGCGCGGGCCATATGTCTCGTTCGCAAACTGCGGCCTGCCGTATTACGTCGGTGGAATCATCGAGGATCGGGAGAGCCTCCTCCTCCAGACTCCCGCCTCACTCGCCGCACGTTTTCGCCTCGATGCGCGGGTACTCCAGAAGGTCACTCGCATCAACCGCGAATCCAGAACGGTAGAGGTCACCGGCATCCGCGACGGAATCACGCACACGGAGCCGTACGACGTCCTGATCCTGGCCGCTGGAGCAACGGTAACCGGCACTCTCCCCGGAAATGGCGTCCCGATCCACACCCTGCGAACCGTCGACGACGTGGATGCCATCGCCACGGTTCTCGATAAGGTCGGCGACAGCGCGCGCGCTGTCGTCATGGGAGCCGGATTCATCGGGCTCGAAGCGGTCGAGAACCTCGTCGCCAGGGGACTCGCCGTGACGCTCGTCCAGCGCGGACCCCGTCCGCTGTCCCCCCTGGATCCCGAGATGGCTGCCCCGGTCATCGATGCGCTCCTCGACCACGGTGTCGACCTGCGCGTTCACACCACGGTCACCGATATCCGCGCCGGCAAAGTGCACCTCGACGACGGAACCGTCGCCGCCGCCGACCTCATCATCGACGCACGCGGCGTGCGACCCGACTCCTCCCTCGCTCGCGACGCTGGCCTTGCCATCGGGGCCAGCGGCGGCATCGTCGTCGATGAATTCCAGCGCACGAGTGACCCCTCGATTTACGCGGTCGGGGACGCGGTTGAGAAAACTGACGCCATCGACCATGGCGCGACGCTCGTGACGATGGCCGGCCTCGCCAACCGCCACGGCAGGACAGCCGCAGATGCCATCGTCGGCATCGCTGAACCGAGCGTGCCCGCGTTCGGCGCATCGATCGTCGGACTCTTCGGCCTTGCCATCGCGATGATCGGTTGGAGCGAGGCCCGGCTGCTCGCCGCTGGCCGGCCACACCGCGTCATCCACACGCATCCGTCATCGCACGCCGGTTACTATCCCGGCGCCGAACAAATGTCGATGAAGCTCCTCGTCGACGCTGAAACGGATGCCATCCTCGGCGCCCAGATCGTCGGCGGGTCCGGCGTCGACAAGCGAATCGATGTCATCGCCACGGCGATGGCCGGCGGTCTGACAGCATCCCAGCTGTCGCGACTGGAGCTCGCGTATGCGCCCCAGTTCGGCTCGGCGAAGGATGCCGTCAACATGGCGGGCTACGTCGCCGACAACCTCGCAACGGGGGCAACCCGCAGCGTCCAGTGGCACGAACTCGATGACGCAATTTCGGCCGGGGCGATCCTGATCGACGTTCGTTCCGCGGGTGAATTCGACAGGGGCACGATCCCGGGGGCAATTAACCTGCCCCTCGACGAGATCCGTGAACGCGACGCTGAAGTGCCGGACGCTCCGCTCATCGTCCACTGCCAGGTCGGGCAGCGCGGGCATACCGCCTCGCGGCTCCTCGTCCAGCTCGGCCACGACGTACGCAACCTCGATGGTGGCTACCGCACCTGGCTCGCCGGAACGGCAGCCACGTCGCCGAAGACCGGCGCCCACCGCACACCTCCCGCTACCTCACTCGCGTAAGGACGCCCATGTCGACACCCACCGCACCCGTTCCCGCTGAACCTGCCGCCGAAACTTCCGCCGGCAACCAGAAAAAGGTATTGAATCGGCTCAAGCGCGCACAGGGACAGCTGTCATCGGTCATCGCCGCCGTCGAGTCTGGAGCTGAGTGCCGTGACGTCGTCATCCAGCTCGCCGCCGTCTCAAAAGCTCTCGACCGTGCGGGCTTCACCATCGTGTCATCGGCGATGAAGGATTGCGTCAGTGGCACGGGCGAGAAGAGCGACCCGATGACGGTCGACGAGCTGGAGAAGCTCTTTCTGACGCTCGCCTGACCGGCATCCGGGAATGCACGAAGCGCCGGTCGGGTGTTGACCCGACCGGCGCTTCGTTCGCGTGTGGTCCTAGTTGTACTGCTTCCAGACCGTTGCGATGAGGATATTGGCGACGGCCAGGCCGCCGAGTGCGGGGATGACCCAGCTGGCGAGCACGTCGCGCTTCTTATTCATGAAAGCGATCACGAAGATGGCGATGAGCACGACGAGCTTGACGGTGATCTTGAGGTTGTTGACCTCGTGTCCGAGCGGGTACTGGAGTCCGACGAGGAGAACACCGGTGATGAGGAGCAGCCAGGCGCCGTGCATGATGGCGGGGACGATACGCGTCTTTCCGAGCTTGATCTGAGAGATCTGCACCAGGACACCACCGAGCAGACTGGCTATGCCGATGATGTGGAATGCGAGTATGACGTTCTTCAGAATCTCCATGGTCCCGATGTTATCGACAGTGTGTCGATAACACGAATCCGGCGAGCGCGGACCTCAGCCAACCGTGGCGGATGCCGTCGTCAGGCGTGAATACCGGAATCGAGCATCGCGTTGATGGAGGTGGTGACCTCCTCGGCCGGGACGCCGTGGCCGACCAGCTGAACGCCCGAGTTGATCATGCCCTGGACGAGCATGGCCGCCGTCGCGGCATCCGGAATCTGCATCTCCTCAAGCAGGGTCCTGAGCGGCGCCAGCAGCATGTCGTGCATCGCAATGATGGCGTCCCGGCTCTTCGGTGAGAGATCGGCGTCGCGAAGTCCGGTTGCCAGGGAGTGCTTGCCGTCCGCCGTCATGCGCATCGTCGCATCGACATAGGCGTGGAGGCGGTCAGGTCCGGGAGACACCGCTGCGGTCGCGGTCTCGAGCTCCGCGACCCACTCCTCGAACGCCTGAATGGCAATCGCGGCGAGGAGGTCGTCTTTCGAGGGGAAGTACTCGTAGAAACTCGAGCGGGACAACCCGGCGCGTTCTCCGACCGATCGCGGGGTAACGCTGGCGACCCCCTCGTCGGCGATGATCGACTCCGCGGCGTCGAGGAGCGCACGACGCTGAAGAATGCGGTGTTCCGCAACGGTCGGGGCCGTGATCTTGGGCATGGGGCCATTATCCCTGTGCCCGCGCCCGGGCCGGACTCCATCGCGTGCAGCTTGCGCGCCCAGCCTGCACCGGTTTCCCCCGTCACAGCACAGCGCTTCGACCTCCCGTCACCGTACGACGTGCGGTCCGCACGATAACGCGCCTCGGCATCAGTGATTTGGCACCCGCTTGTTTCGCATGCTGGCGCAAGAAATCCGGCACGGGAGGAATATTTTGGCAATCGGTTGACAAAAGGCCCAGCCCGGCGTTGAATGGTCGCCAAGCACTACCCCGGTGCCGTCACCGATGACGGACGCCCATCGATTGCATCTTCAGACAAAGGAGTTCGGATGCGTGCCTTGCAGTTACAGTCCCCTGGCGCGGAGGTGCTGCGGTGAGCACGCCTCTCGACAAGTCGGTGGACAAGCCCCTCGACGCTACGCAGGCCCAGGCCACGCACGGGACGAATACGGCCGCCATGCCGGTCCCGAAGAAGCCCAAGGGACGAGGTCGCGGCCTGCTCGCTCTTGGCTTTGCGAGCATCGTCGACGGGTTCGAGGGCGGACTCGTCAACACGCTCTTCCCCGTCATCCGCGACGCCCTGGGCCTGCAGACCAGCGCGCTGGGTATCCTCACGGCGATCAGCCGGTTCGCGCGGATGCTGTTTGGCCCGATCTGGGCCTCCCTCGCCGACCGCTACGGCCGGAAGAAGATCCTCTTCATCGCGACCGGACTGTGGGGCCTGTGGACGATCGCCGCCGGCTTCGCGCAGGACTCCACGCAGCTCTTCGTCCTGTACACGATCGGCGTCCTGGGCACGGTGGCGTCAGAGCCCATCGTCAACGGCCTCGTCGTCGACATGTACTCGTCCAGGGAGCGGGGCAAGGCGTTCGGCATGCTGCGCACGATCGCAACCCTCGCCTCGGTCATTGCAACACCGATCATCGGGCAGTTTGCCAACATCGACGACGGCTGGCGCTACGGAATGTTCGTGATGGGCGGAATCAGCGTCCTCTCCGGTGTCTTCATTCTGCTCTTCGTCCACGAACCGCTGAAGCACACCCCTGTCGGTGCGATCGATCCGGATGCCATGAAGTTCAACTTCCGCGCCGCGAGGGACCTGCTGCGCACGAAGACGATCCTCTTCATGGCCGTGCAGGTTATCCTGACCACGAGCCTCGTCCTGTTCGCATTCTTCATCACCTACTTCGTCGACGAACGCGGCTGGAGCACGGCGGACGCCGCGATCCTCATGTCGGTATACATGCTCGGCGCTGTCATCAGCGGCCTGGCCGGTGGGTTCCTCGGCGACTGGTTCGAACGACGCTTCGGCCCGCGAGGCCGGGTCATGATGATGCAGGGATACCTCGTCCTCTTCGCAGTCTCGACCGCTCTGCTGTTCCAGATCGACTGGGGCACGGGTGTCGCGATCTACGTCGTGATCTTCCTCACCGGCCTGGTCAGTTCGATCGGGCACCCGGGCGCCGTGCTTCCCATCGTGGGCTCGGTCGTGTCGAAGAAGGTCGTTGCGACCGCATACGCGCTCATCTTCTCCTTCGTCCAGGGTCTGTTCGCTGCGCTGTTCAGCCTCGCGTTCGGTTTCCTCGCCGACGCGCTCGGGCTGGAGACGTTGATGTTCTGGCTCATCTCGGTGCCGTACCTGATCAACGCGGTGCTGTGGACCCTGATGTACCGCATTTACCCGAAGGACGCCGCTCGGCAGGCTGCCCGTGAGGAGGCCGAGCTCGCACCCGTAGCAGACCGGGCCTGACCCTGGAAGAGGGCGGATGCTGGCAACCGCTTGCCAGCATCCGCCCTCTTCTGCTTTGATGATCACAACGGGACACAGTCCCGCTCGCCCAGCAATGTCGCTCAAGGAGATTTCCCCCATGCTGAAGCCCCGCTCCACCGCCACTCGCGAACTCGTCCGCCTCGACGGCCTGTGGCGGTTCGCCCCGGACACGACAGCGGGTGACGCGCCGTGGTCGGCCACCCTCGATACGCCGCGCGAGGCTCCCGTTCCCGCGAGCTACAACGACCTTTTCGTTGACGCAAACATCCGCGACCACGTCGGCTGGGTTTGGTACCAGCGCACAGTTCGCGTGCCGCGGGGCTGGGCCGGCGAGCGCATCTTCGTTCGTTTCGACGCAGCGACGCACGAGGGCCGGGTCTACGTGAACGACGACCTCGTCGTCGAGCACGTCGGCGGCTACACCCCGTTCGAAGCCGACATCACCGACCAGGTGACCCCCGGCGGCGAGTTCCGCCTCACCGTCGGAGTGAGCAACATGCTCTCCAACGTCACGATCCCGCCGGGCAACGTCACGGTCAGCGACGACGGCCGCAAACGCCAGACCTACCTGCATGACTTCTACAACTACGCCGGCCTTGCCCGCTCGGTGTGGTTGTACAGCGCCCCAGCGGTCCGGGTCGACGACGTCACAATCGACACTCGGGTCGACGGCGCCGACGGCCTCGTCACCTACGACGTCATCACGACATCCGACGCCGATGTACGCGTGCGGATCACGGATGCCTCCGGCACCGTCGTTGGCGAGGCGGACGGCGCGACCGGCACTGTCCACATCCCAAACGTCCAGCTCTGGCAACCCGGCGCTGCCTACCTCTATGACTTCGTCGCCGAGGTGCTCCAGGACGGTGAGGTTATCGACAGCTATCCCCTCGCGATCGGCGTTCGCACGGTCGAGGTGCGTGGCAACCAGTTCCTCATCAACGGTGAGCCGTTCTACTTCACCGGCTTCGGCAAGCACGAGGACACAGCGGTCCGCGGCAAGGGCCACGACGACGCCTACCTCGTGCACGACTTCGAGCTGATGACGTGGATCGGGGCGAACTCGTTCCGCACGTCGCACTACCCATACGCCGAAGAGGTTCTCGAATACGCCGACAGGCACGGCATCGTCGTCATCGACGAGACCGCGGCCGTCGGACTGAATTTTTCCGTGATCGGCGGCTTCCTGGGCGGCCCCGTTGTGCCCACCTTCGGGCCAGATACCGTCAACGACGAGACTCGTGAGGCACACGCCCAGGCACTGCGCGAACTCATCGCGCGCGACAAGAACCACCCGAGCGTCGTGATGTGGTCGATCGCCAACGAGCCTGACTCCGGCTCTGACGGCGCCCGTGAGTACTTTGAGCCACTCGCAACGCTCACCCGGGAGCTCGATCCGACCCGCCCGATCACCTTCGTCAACGTGATGCTCGCCACCTTCGAGCAGGACCGCATCGCCGACCTCTTCGACGTGCTCTGCCTCAACCGCTATTACGGCTGGTACATCGACCACGCCGACCTCGCCTCGGCCGAGAAGCATCTCGAGGGCGAGTTGCGAGGCTGGGAAGAGAAGTACGGCAAGCCCATGATCATGACCGAATACGGTGCTGACACCGTGACAGGACTGCACTCGGTATTTGATCAGCCATGGACCGAGGAATACCAGGCCGCCTACCTCGAGATGAACCACCGCGTGTTCGACCGCATCGAGTCTTTCGTCGGCGAGCAAGTGTGGAACTTCGCTGACTTCCAAACCGCAGCTGGCATCATCCGCGTGGACGGAAACAAGAAGGGTGTGTTCACTCGGGACCGTAAACCGAAGGCCGCGGCACACGCCCTCCGCGCGCGCTGGACCAACCTCGAAACCCACCCACGGGGCTAACTGCACAGCACCGACGCACCACAGGAGATCACCCGCGAATCACGCGGTGATCTCCTGTGGTGTTTGCGGTGTGTGAGGTGACACCACTTTTCTCTTGACCTGACACCATCGTGGTGTCACACTGATGTCATGGAACTTGGGCCGTACGTCACTGACCTCCAACGCCAGCTGGTGGATGCCGCCGCGAACGGCGCGGAAGACACCCGCGCCGTGGCCGAGCGGCTCGCAGCCGGTCTGGACTCCGCGACGCGACTCGTGCTCCTCGAGGCGCTGTCCGCCGCCGTCGGTGAAATCACCCGCGATCTCGCCCCCGGATCGGTTGACTTGCGCCTGCGCGGGCGCGACGTTGAATTCGTCGTCACGCAGCCCACGCCGGAGCTCGACACCGACGATCGCGCACTCGCGGCGGTCGATCTCGATGACACAAGCACCTCACGCACCACTCTTCGCCTGCCAGACGCTCTCAAGGCGCGGGTAGACGAGGCGGCAGCCGCCGACGGCCTGTCGGTCAACACCTGGCTGGTCCGAGCGGTTGCCGCCGCCCTCGCCCCCAAGCAACGACGAAACGCACAGCGAACGCTGCGCACCGGCGACAACTTCGCCGGCTGGGCGCGGTAAAAGCCCGGCTCACCACATTACGAGCCCCGTGACACCACGGGGTCGGTCAAGCACGCCCAGAGAAAGGGAGGCGCACGCATGCCCAGATTCACCACACCACACCCCATAGACCTCGCCATCAAGCTGCCGGTCGGGGAAATCACCGTCGTCGCGAGCGACCGCGAAGACACCGTCGTGACGGCGTCACCGACCAACCCCGCCAAGGCCGTTGACCGCCGGGGCGCCGAGGAGACAAAGATCGATTTCGACGGGCAACGCCTGACGGTGACCGGTCCGAAGCCCAGACTCAGCTTCATCGGGCCGTCCGAGTCTGTCGACCTGACCGTCGAACTGCCGACGGGGTCACGGCTCACCGCCGACATCTCGGTCGGGAACCTGAATTCACGGGGCCGCCTCGGCGCCACCCGGATCAAAGCATCGACAGGTGCCGTTGACCTGGAGCAGACGGGCGACCTGTGGCTCCGCGCCGGTCACGGCAATACAACAGTGGGAACCGCGAACGGCGGTGCCGAGATCACCGCGGATCACGGCCAGATCCGCGTCGGCACCGTGACCGGCGACGCGTTGCTCAAGTCGTCCCACGGCAACATCAGGGTCGCTGAATCCGGCGGTGAACTCGAGGCGAAGCTCTCGTACGGTGACCTCGAGATCGAGAGGGCACTCGGGTCGGTGACCGCGAAGACTGCGTACGGCGCTATCGAATTGCGCGAGGTCTCGAGTGGCTCGATCCAGGTCGAGAGCGGATTCGGCCAGATCTCCATCGGCGTCCGTGACGGCATCCCCGCCTGGCTTGATGCGTCATCCAGGGACGGACGCGTGCGCAACGACCTCGAGGGTGGCGCCGCACCCGACACATCCGAACAAACCGTCGCGGTGCGTGCGCGGACCCAGTTCGGCAACATCACCATTCAACGCGCCCGATGAAGCCGGGCTGATTCGAAGGGAACACCCCAATGAGCACCGCAGGGAACACCGCAGGAAACACGCCAGCTATCCACGTCACCGGACTCCGAAAGTCCTACGGCGACAAGGTCGTCCTCGACGACGTCAGCCTCTCCGTCCAGGCGGGTACCGTCACCGCGCTCCTTGGTCCCAACGGGGCGGGCAAGACAACGGCGATACACATCCTGTCGACACTCATCCGTCCGGATGGCGGCTCGGCATCCGTCAACGGATTCGACATCCTTCGTCAGCAGGATGGCGTCCGTGCATCGATCGGCCTGACCGGGCAGTTCTCCGCCGTCGATGGGCTGCTCACCGGCGAGGAAAACCTGCTGCTGATGGCCCGCCTCCGCCACCTCGGCCCGACACGCTCGAAGGCCCGGGTGGCCGAGCTGCTCGAGCAGTTCGATCTGGTCGACGCGGCACGCAAGCCTCTCGCCACCTACTCGGGAGGGATGCGGCGGCGGCTTGACCTCGCCATGACCCTGGTCTCGACCCCGAGCGTGATCTTCCTCGACGAGCCAACGACCGGCCTCGACCCCCGGAGTCGCCACACCATGTGGGACATTGTCAGAGCGCTGGTGGCGGAGGGCACGACAGTACTGCTCACCACCCAGTACCTCGATGAGGCCGACGAGCTGGCACACAGAATCGCAGTACTCGACGATGGCCGGATCGTCGCCGATGGAACCCCGGAGGAGCTCAAGCGCCTCGTCCCCGGCGGACGCGTCCAGCTTCGATTCGCGGATGCCGCTGCACTGGATGCCGCTTCCGGCATATTGGCGGGAGCGGAACGCGATGATGCCGCCCTGGCGCTGAGTGTGCCAAGTGCCGGCGGAATACGAACGCTGCGAACCATCCTGGACCGCCTCGATGCGGCTCACGTCGACGTCGACGACCTCAGTATCACTACCCCCGACCTCGATGACGTGTTCTTTGCCCTGACAGGGAAGAGGGAACAGGCCAGCCGGGCCACGTCGAAAGGAACAGTCTCATGACCACAGTCACCGCACCGCGCCCGGCCACCGGCCCAGCCACGGGCATCCGCCGCCAATCGCACATCATCGCCGATTCGGTGACGATGCTGCGGCGCAACCTGCTGCACATGGTTCGCTACCCGGGCCTGTCGCTGTTCACCATCCTTGGGCCGGTCATTGCCCTGCTGCTCGTCGTGTTCGTCTTCGGCGGCACGCTCGGAGCCGGCCTGCCCGGAGCTGACCCCGCTACGGCTCGCGAGGCATACACCGCCTACGTCATGCCGGGCATCCTGCTGATCACGATCAGCGGAGCGATAACGGGAGCCGCCATCACTGTCTCGATGGACATGATCGAGGGAATCACGGCGCGCTTCCGCACCATGGCGATCTCGCGCGCGGCGGTCCTCGCCGGGCATGTGCTCGGCAACACCATCCAGGCGATCATCGCCGTTGCGCTCGTGCTCGGGGTCGGCGTGCTGATCGGGTTCCGGCCGACGGCGGGTCCAATCGAATGGCTGGCAGCCGCCGGCCTGATCGCCCTCATCTCCTATGCACTCTGCTGGCTCGGAGTGGCGATGGGGATGCAGGCGAAGTCGGTTGAGACCGCGAGCAACCTGCCACTCATCCTGACCATCCTGCCGCTGCTCGGAAGCGGCTTTGTCCCGACGGACTCAATGCCGGCCGGGCTGCGGTGGTTTGCCGAGTACCAGCCGTTCACACCGTTCATTGAGACGGTGCGAGGCCTGCTGCTCGGCACTCCGCTCGGCTGGAACCCGGCGCTGGCGATCGGGTGGTGCGTTGTCATCGCGGTCGTCGGGTACGTCTGGTCGATGGCGATCTACGAGCGGAAGTCGGTGCGCTGACCGGGGCCGGAAACGACAAAGGCCACCGGGATCCGGTGGCCTTTTGCCGATCAAACTCACTGTGCGCGAGGGGGGACTTGAACCCCCACGCCCTTTCGAGCACTGGCACCTGAAGCCAGCGCGTCTGCCAATTCCGCCACTCGCGCAGTGTTGCGACATGCACGCATGTCAACTCAGCGAGATTAGCATGGCACGGCCTCGAACTCCATTCGAGGCCAGGGCCAGGACGAGCGAACCGTACTGTAATCGGCGCGAATGCGCCAGCGAATGCTGGCATGACGCCCGTTCCGGTGCCACTCTCAGCCCCGACCACTAACATGTGCATAGCTATTTCACGCGATCGGGAGACCTGTGGGCATTCTGGACAACTTCGAGAAAGGTCTCGAACGCGCCGTAAACGGTGCGTTCGCCAAGACCTTCCGTTCGGGGCTTCAGCCGGTCGAGATCACGTCCGCTCTCAAGAGGGAACTCGACACCAAGGCTGCCGTCGTGAGCCGCGAGCGCATCCTCGCGCCCAACCAGTTCGTCGTGAGCATGTCGCCATCCGACTACGAGCGGATGACCGGAATCGGTCCGGCTCTCATCGACGAACTCACGAGCCTCGTCCAGAAGCACGCGAAAAACCAGGGCTATCAATTTGCCGGTGGTGTCAGCATCCGTTTGACAGCCGATTCATCACTCAGCGACGGGATGCTCCAGGTCGACTCGGTCAACGTCAAAGGCCAGGTGTCGTGGACACCGGTCCTCGACATCGGTGGCAAGCGGTACCCGATCGAGAAAAGCCGCACAATCATTGGGCGCGGAAGCGATGCCGACATCACCGTCGATGATTCGGGGACGAGCCGCAAACACGTCGAGATCCTCTGGGACGGTGAGCGTGCACAGGCCCGTGACCTCGGCTCGACGAACGGTTCGACCCTCAACGGTCAGGCCTTCAGCCAGGCCGTGCTCGAACCAGACTCGGTCGTACAGATCGGCCGAACGCGTATTGTGTTCCGAGTGTTGGCACAGGCTACGACCCGAAACTCAGCGATGGAACCCGAAGATTCAACGCGGGCTTACGACGCCGGCGACGGATTTTGGGGGCCTGCGCGGTGAGTGAACTCACTCTGCTGGTCCTTCGGATCGGCTTCCTTGTGCTGCTTTGGCTGTTCGTCTTCGCCATCGTCTACGCACTGCGCTCCGATCTTTTCGGGCAGACCCCCCGCAAGACGCCCGCGGCAGCAGCCGCCGCGTCACCCGCTCCCGTACAGAACCCTGCTCCTCGGGCTCCCGTTGTTCCGCCACGGGCGGCCGCGGCGCCACCCTCGCTGCCTCCCGAGCCGCGCAAGAACGAAAAAGCGACAATCCACAACGTCAGTCGGCTGGTCATCACCGCCGGCCCCAAGGAGGGTCTCGAGGTCTCCCTCGGCCGCGACCCGCTCACCATCGGTCGTGCGCCGGACTCCGGCCTCGTGATCCGCGACGACTACACCTCAACCCACCACGCCAAACTCCTGCTCTGGAATGAAGACTGGATGATCCAGGACCTGGACTCAACCAACGGCACATTCCTCGGCGGCAAGCGCATCAGTGCACCGACGCAGATCACTCTCGGCACCCCGATCAAGGTCGGCGCGACCAGTTTCGAACTGCGGCGGTAGACGATGACGAAAGCGGGCGACTCCGCGGCCATCTCCCACGTCGGGAAGATCAGGTCGAACAACCAGGACTCCGGCTACGCCGGGAAGCACCTGTTTGTTGTCGCCGACGGCATGGGCGGTCACGCGGGCGGTGACGTGGCATCCGCGATCGCGCTTCAACGCATCATCGAAGCGGATGCCGATTACACCAGCGCGCAGGACGCCGAAGCGGCACTCCAGTCGGCCATCATCTCGGCGAACAACGAGCTCGCCGACGCCGTGTTCGAGCACCCCGAACTGGCCGGCATGGGCACAACGGTCGACGCCATTGCCGCCGTCGGTGACGAGATCGCGATTGCCCACATCGGTGACTCCCGCATCTACCTCCTCCGTGACGGCGAACTGAGCCAGATCACCACAGACCACACCTTCGTGCAGCGCCTCGTGGATTCCGGGCGCATCACCGAGGAAGAAGCCATGGTGCATCCGCGCCGCTCCGTGCTCATGCGGGTGCTCGGCGACGTCGACTCCAACCCCGAGATCGACACGATGATCATGGGCACCCACCCCGGCGACCGCTGGATGCTCTGTTCCGATGGCCTCTCCGGCGTCGTGGACAAGGATGCGATCGAGGCGACCCTCGCCCAGGAGCTGCCCGCGCGCCAGGTCGGCGAACAGCTGGTCCGCAAGGCTCTCGATGGCGGGGCGCCAGACAACGTCACTGTGGTCATCTACGACGTCGGCGTCGAACGATCCGCGAACGCCCAGACACCGGTCATCGTCGGGTCCGCTTCCCGGCCCCTCGCCTTCCAGAACGAAGCGCCGAAGCGAGCCGGCCTGCTTCCCTCGCTGCGGCTTCACGCGGCACGCGCCAACCCGCTTGCATCGAGCCACTTCGAACCAGCGTCGGAGGATTACCTCGATGAGCTCATCGAGGAGGACGCCCGCCGGGCACGGCGGCGGCGCCTCACCTGGCTCGTCGGGACCATTGCCCTCGGACTCGCCATCGTGCTCGCCGCCCTCCTCGGCTACGCGTGGACCCAGTCGCGCTATTTCGTGGGCGCCGACGACAACACGGTCGTCATCTACCAGGGGATCCAGCAGGACATCGGGCCGTTCAGCCTCTCGCACGAGCACAAGGACACCGGGATCCCGCTGTCCCTTCTCTCGACGTATGACCGCCAGCAAGTGGAACAGACCCTGAGCGCCGCGTCGCTCGACGAAGCGGAAGAGATCGTGTCGCGACTGAGGACGACGACGTCCCAGGACGAGGACGGTGGCTGATGGCAAACGCCTCGAATCTGACGAAACCGGCAGACGGTTCCGCGCTGCGGCCGGACACCAGTGTGTTGCGCACCATGCGCAAGCTCCACCTGCCCCAGAAACTCCGTAACCGCGAGCTCGCCCTTCTGCTCTTCGCGTGCGTCATCAACTCCGTCGCGATCCTGCTCGTGCAGCTTGGCGCAACCGGAGTGATCGACCTCGAGCTCCTCTACCTCGGTGCGGGGCTCTCGGTGCTTGTCATCGGCCTGCACATCTGCCTCCGCTACGTGGCACCCAAGGCTGACCCGCTTCTCCTGCCGATCGTCACCGTGCTCAATGGCCTCGGCATCGCCATGATTTACCGGATCGACCTCGCCAAGAATCTCTCCGGGTGGGAGGCTGCGTCCACGCGGCAGATCACCTGGTCGGCCGTCGCGATCATCGCTGCCATCGTGGTCACCCTTGTCATCCGCAATTACCGGGTGCTGTTCCGTTACACCTACCTGTTCGGCGCTCTCGCCTTCGTCCTCCTGCTCCTCCCCCTGGTTCCGGGTCTGGGTCGCGAGGTCAGCGGTGCGAGGGTCTGGATCAGCCTCGGCGGCTTCGGCAGCTTCCAGCCCGGTGAGATCGCGAAGATCGCACTTGCCATCTTCTTCGCCGGTTATCTGGTGCGCACGCGCGACAGCCTCTCGATGGTCGGCAAGAAAATCCTCGGCATCCGCTTCCCCCGCCTCCGCGACCTCGGGCCGATTCTCGTCGTCTGGGCCTTGTCGATGCTCATCATCGTGTTCCAGCACGACATGGGGACCGCGCTCCTGTACTTCGGCCTGTTCACCGTGATGCTCTACATCTCCACGGGCCGGCTCAGCTGGATCCTTATCGGCATCGGCCTGTTCGGTGGAGGCGCTTTCTTCGCGTCGCAGACGCTGACCTACGTCCAGGGCCGATTCCAGAACTGGCTGGATGCCTTCAGCCCGCAGGTCTACGACGCCACCGGCGGCAGCTACCAGCTGGTGCAGGGCATCTTCGGTCTCGCCCACGGTGGTCTCATCGGTACGGGACTCGGCCAGGGCCGGCCACAACTCACGCCGCTGTCGCAGAGCGACTACATCATCGCGAGCCTCGGCGAAGAACTCGGCCTCGCCGGACTGTTCGCGATCCTCGGCCTCTACCTCCTGTTCGTGTCACGCGGCATCCGGATCGGATTCGCCGGCCAGGACGACTTCGGCAAGCTGCTCGCCATCGGCCTCGCGTTCACCGTGGCCCTTCAGGTGTTCATCATGGTCGGCGGCGTCACCCGCGTCATCCCGCTCACCGGCCTCACCACCCCCTTCCTCGCGGCGGGCGGGTCGTCACTCGTGGCGAACTGGATCATCGTCGCGCTGCTGCTCAGGGTGAGTGACAGCGTTCGAACCGGACCGGCATCGGAGGTGTCAACATGAATCGAGAACTCAAACGAGTGAGCTTCGTGGTGCTCGCGATGTTCGCCGCACTCTTTGTCTCCACCACCTTCATCCAGGTCGTGCAGGCGGATGCGCTCCGCCTGGACCCGAGGAACACGCGCGCCCTCTACGACAGCTACGACACCGAACGCGGACCGATCCTCGCCGGAGGAACCGTCATCGCCCAGTCGGTGCCGACCGGTGATCAGTACGCGTTCCAGCGTGAGTACCCACAGGGTGAGCTTTATGCACCGGTGACCGGCTACTACAACCCGACCCAGGGGTCAGCCGGCATCGAGCAGTACATGAACGATTACCTCTCGGGAACATCGAACACGCAGTTCCTCGACACCATTAACAGGATCGTGGCGGGTCAGGCGCCCAAGGGCGCCGCCGTCGAGGTGACCATCGACCCCGTCGTCCAGCAGGCCGCGTTCGACGCGCTCGGTGACAGACAGGGCGGCGTTGTCGCGATCGAACCGGCGACCGGTCGCATCCTCGCCATGGTCTCCTCGCCGACGTATGACCCGAACGTCCTCGCGAGCCATGACTCGAAGGCCGTTGTCGCGGCATACGCCGCGCTGGAAGACGACCCGCTCAAGCCCCTCACGAACCGTGCAACGAGCGGTGACATGAACCCTCCCGGCTCGTCGTTCAAGATCATCGTTGCCGCAGCCGCGCTCGAGAGCGGTAAGTACACTCCGGAGAGCACATTCCCCAACCCGGTGAGCTTCCAGCTGCCCGGCAGCACCTCCGAGGTCTTCAACTGGACGCGCGCCGCGTGTGGACCTGGCGAAACGGTCACCCTCAAGGAAGCACTCCGCCAGAGCTGCAACGTCCCGATGGCAGAACTCGCCATCGAACTCGGAGACGACGCGATTCGCGAGCAGGCCGAGAAGTTCGGGTTCAACTCTGAGATCCTCCTGCCATTCCCATCTGGCAAGAGCTCCTACCCCACGAACCTCGACGATGCCCAGACCGGTTTGACGGGATTTGGGCAGTACGAAGTTCGGGCGACTCCACTGCAGATGGCGATGACATCCGCTGCCATCGGGAATGACGGCGACCTGATGGCGCCGAACCTGATTGACCGGGTTACCGGGAGAAACCTCGAAGTTCTGCAAAGCTTCGAACCTGAGCTCATGAGCGAAACTCTCGACGAGGAGAGTTGCGTCCAGCTGACGGACATGATGATCAGCGCCGTCTCAGAGGGCCAATCCAACGGTGCAAGAATAGAGGGGGTCGATGTGGCTGGGAAGACTGGAACAGCGCAGAACGGCACAGGCGAACCATATTCACTCTGGTTCACCGGCTTCGCGCCAGCGGAAAACCCGGAAGTAGCAGTCGCGGTCGTTGTCGAGAATGACGGCAACCTGGGGCATCACAGCTCCGGCAACATCGTGGCCGCTCCCATAGCCAAGAAAGTCATAGAGGCGGTGCTGAACAAATGAGACCCACAGCAGGGGTCACCTTCGGGGGGCGCTACGAGCTCGAATCCCGCATTGCCATCGGCGGTATGGGTGAAGTGTGGAACGCCACGGACCTGGTCATCGGCCGAAGCGTCGCTATCAAGATCCTCAAGGATGAGTACCTCGGCGATCCCAACTTCCTCGAGCGTTTCCGCACGGAGGCACGCCACGCAGCACTCGTGAACCACGAGGGCATCGCCAATGTCTTTGACTACGGTGAGGAGGACGGCAGTGCCTTCCTGGTGATGGAACTCGTTCCGGGCGAGGCGCTCTCGACGATGCTCGAGCGGGAACACGTGTTGTCGACCGACAAGGTCCTCGACATCGTCGCGCAGACCGCGGCGGCACTTCAGGCCGCTCACGCCGCCGGGCTCGTTCACCGTGACATCAAACCGGGCAACCTCCTGATCACACCGGATGGCCGCGTCAAGATCACCGACTTCGGCATCGCCCGCATCGCCGATCAGGTACCGCTGACCGCTACCGGACAGGTGATGGGTACCGTCCAGTACCTGTCGCCGGAACAGGCGTCGGGCCACGCCGCGTCGCCGACAACCGACATCTACTCGCTCGGCATCGTCGCTTACGAGTGCCTCGCCGGAAAGCGTCCGTTCACCGGTGAGTCGCAGGTGGCGATCGCCATGGCGCAGATCAACGAGACTCCACCACCACTCCCCGTGACCGTTTCGGAACCGGTTCGCAATTTCGTGCTGTCGATGATCGCCAAGAACCCGGCAGACCGTCCGGCATCGGCTGCGCACGTGGCTCGCGCGGCACAGGCTCTGCGCCAGGGCAACGTGTCAGCTGCGACCGTCGCGGTTCCTGCCATCGCAGGGGACTCGACGCCGACAGCAGCGACGATGCTCCTTGGTTCGGATGCCGAAACCGCTCTTCTCGGAACGGCGGCGGCCGGCGCGACCGACCTCCCCACCACAACGGCCGAGGTGCCCACCTCGGAAAAGAAGAAGAAGCGCAGCCCGTGGACCTGGCCGCTCATCGCCCTGATCGCGATTCTCGCCGTTGTCCTCACCGGGACGGTCATCGCCCTGGTCAACCAGGAGGAGACACCGCCGCCGGTAGAAACGACGACGAGCGCACCGGTTGAGACCACCGAACCGCCCGAGGAAACGCCGACGCCGGAACCCACGCAAAGCCTCATCGCCGTGAGCCAGTCGGACTTCATCGGCCTGACCTATGACCAGGCCGCGACGAAGCTCAGGTCGCTCGGACTGGCTTCCGAGCGGGTGGACGGCAACGCCGCGAGTTCACAGGATGAAGTCGGCACTGTCTACGCGATCAACCCCGAAGGCAACCTCGAAAGGGGTCGCGTCGTCAAGGTCACCGTGTACAGCCCGATGGCGCAGATCCCGACACCGACCGCAACGCCGACGCTCTCGGGTGCCGCCTGCGTCGACGCAAGCTGCACAACGCTCGAGGCCGGGGCGGAGGTCACGGTCAACTGGGCTGCGTTCACCCGGTGCCCTGCCGGGATGTCGCTTCTCGGCTACCGCATCACGGTGACCGGTGGCACGTCACAGGCGGCCGGTGGTGAAGTCTCGTCGAACACCGCGAGGGTCACCGTCAACACGTCGCCGGGCCCGTTCAGCGTGAGTTACAGCGCACACTGCGGCCAGGAGGAGACCGGCCAGTCCCCGACGGCGACCGCGACGATTCAGGCACCGACCGAGGGCGAGAACACTCCCGGCGGTTGAACATCGGCCAACGGCTAGGATGTACCCGACTGACTTGCGATTGCTGAAGGAGTTAATGAGTGGCTGACGAACAACGCCTGCTCGCGGGGCGCTATCTCGTCGGTGACCTTATCGGACGCGGTGGAATGGCCAACGTTTATCGCGGCACCGACACCAAGCTCGGACGTACCGTCGCGATCAAGATACTCAAGGCCGATCTCGCCACTGATCCCGCGTTTAGAACCCGCTTCCGACAGGAAGCCCAGGCCGCGTCACGTATGGCCCACCCGACGATCGTCCGGGTATTCGACGCCGGTGAAGAAACCGTGAGACATGACGGCCGCATCACGCGTGAGCCGTTCATCGTCATGGAGTACGTCCAGGGCGAGACGCTCAAGACCGTGATCGCCGACGGGCCCCTCGATTCCACGCGCGCGGTAGCGATCGCCGAGGGCATCCTCACAGCTCTCGAATACTCACACCGGGCAGGTGTCGTCCACCGCGACATCAAACCGGGCAACATCATGATCACGCCAGAGGGCAAGGTCAAGGTGATGGACTTCGGAATCGCCAGGGCCGTCAGCGACTCCTCCTCCACCGTCGCGCAGACCACGGCGATCCTCGGCACCGCCTCGTACTTCTCGCCAGAGCAGGCGAAGGGCGAAACTGTCGATGCCCGCACCGACCTGTACTCAACCGGCGTCGTGCTCTTTGAAATGCTCACGGGGCGCGCGCCGTTCCGGGGAGACACCGCGGTTGCGGTTGCCTACCAGCACGTAAGCGAGACCCCGGTCAAGCCGTCCAGCGTCAACCCGAAGGTTTCACCCGCGCTCGACTACGTCGTCATGCGGGCGCTGAAGAAGGATCGTTTCGAGCGGTACCAGACGGCTGCCGAGTTCCGTGATGACGTCGAGCTCGCCGGCCGGGGCAAGATCCCCACCCAGCGAGACAATGAGGACGTTGCAACCGCGCTCTTCGGACAGTCACCCCACGTCCCCTCGAGCACGGAGCAGGCGCTCCGCCAGCTCACGAGCGATGACTCTGTAACCCGCACCCAGCGCCGTCCGCCCGTCGTGTGGATCTGGGCCGGAATCGCGTCCATCGTCGTGGTCCTCGCGGCGGTCATGATCTGGGTAATGACGTTGAGCAGTGTCGAACCGCCGCCAGCGGCATCCCGTACTGTGCCCGACCTCGTCGGCGTCAGCGAGCAAAGCGCGGTCAACACGCTCACCGAACTCGACCTCGTCGCGAGCGTCGTCAACGAACTGAACTCCGAGGTCGAAGCGGGAACCGTCATCCGAACGGATCCGGGGACAGAGAGCCGGGTTCCGCCGAAAACCGTCGTCCGCGTTGTTGTTTCGACCGGTGCTCCCACGATCGGGGTGCCGGAAGTCACCAATAAGACAACCGAGCAGGCCGAGGCAGACCTGGTTGCCGCCGGCCTCACCACGGGTGCCATCAGCCGTGAAAACTCCCCTGACTTATCGGCGGGCACCGTCATCAGCACCGACCCTGCCTCGGGCACCCAGGTCGCCCCCGGCTCGACAGTGAACCTGATCGTATCGAGCGGCATGGTGACCATTCAGGACGTTCGGGGACAGAGCCTGAGTGTTGCAACCGATCTGATGGAAGATCCGGCGGTCGGCCTTACCGTGGAACCTCAGCCTGACCCCACCTGTCCTGCGGAGCCCGGCAACCCGGTCACGAGCCAGTCACTCGCCCCAGGCGATGTACCCCAGCAGTCGACCATCGAGCTCACCTACTGCACCGGATAGCTGTCGTCGCCAGCCGTGTGAACGGATGCCACGACAAACGAAAGCGGTGGCTGGGACCGTAAGTCCCAGCCACCGCTTCGTTGTTAGACGGATCTACCGCAGCGTGTCATCGCGCGAGTAGTCGGTCGTCGGGGGCACTCCGCCACCGTCCGGCGACACGTAACCCTCGGTGGAGTACGTGGCCGTGTCCGACTGTGCGTCGGTTGACGAGTCGTCAGAACCGCCACGGATGTCGTCGGTCTGCGACTGCGCATCGCCCTTGACGTTGGAAACAGCGTCTGTGGCCGCTCCCTTGACCGACTGGGCAGCATCCATTGCCGGTTCCTTGAGGTCCTCGGCGACGCCCTTTGCGGTCTCCTTGAGGTCATCAACGAGCGGCCCGGCCTTGTCCTTGGCGGTCTGGGCAAGCTGCTTCTCCGCGCTCGACGCCGGAATCAGCGAAGCGATGAGCAGCCCGGCACCGAAGGCAATGACACCAACGGCAAGAGGGTTGCCCTTTGCCTTGTTCACTGCGGCGGACGGCATGTTGCCTGCGCTGGAGGCTGCGCCACCGACCTGTGAAGCCGCGTCGCTGAAGTGTGAGCTGGCGCTGTCAGCAACACCCATGACATTGTCCTTGACGCGGCGGCCGAAGCCCTTGACCTTTTCGGTCTGACGCTGGGCAATGCTCGATGGGCTGACCTTGTCGGCGAGGGCGTCGACGTCGTTGCCGAGCTCTCGGCGTGTTTCCTCAATGTCCTGACGGATTGCTTCGGGATCGTTGGTCATCTCTGGTCCTCACTTGTCTTGAATGCATCTGGCACTTTTTTCAGTGTTTCTGCGGTCTTGGGCGCACCCTGGATTTCTTCGACTTCCTTCTTGCCGCGCATCGCGAGGACCGCCGCAACGATTCCCCAGATTGCCGCGACAATCAGAGCCGACCAGACGTTGCCCATCAGGTAGCCGAGGCCCCACCACAGCGCAATGGACAGGAACATCAGGGTCAGGAAGCCGGCGACGCCTGCGCCGCCGAACATTCCGGCGCCCTTTCCAGCCTTCTTGGCTGAGTCGGAGAGTTCCGCCTTCGCGAGTTCAACTTCCTGGCGGAAGAGAGTCGAGATGTCCTTCGACACCTCACCAAGCAACTGGCCGAGGGACTCAGTCTTCCCGTCGGGATCCGGCACGTATGGTTCGCTCATCGGACGTCACCGGTATCGCCGTATTCGTTTGCGGTGTCGGCGTACGTCGGAGTGTCGCTGTATGCGGGCGGTGCCACGTAGCCCAGGTCGGTCGCGGGCGGCGCAGCGTCAAACGTCTGCGTCGATGCCTGCGGCGTCACTGTGGATGCTGAACCCGTTGTGGAGGTCGAGTCGTCGTTTCCGGCGGCGAGCGACTTGGCAAGCCGACCAACGACGATTCCCGCGCCAGCGGCAATTGCAATGAATACTCCTGGGCGTCGGCGAGCGAAGCTCTTCACGTCGTCGACAATTCCAGCGGGGTCGCGGCTCTCGAGCCATCCGGCAACGCCTTCCGCGCGGGAAGCCGCCTGTGAAACGAGGCTCGTTGCAACGCCGCTGGTCTCGGACGAGTCGGCCATCGAACGGAGCTGCTCGCTCATCGTCCGGATGCCGCCAGCGGCACGCTCCTGCTGAGTGCTGGCCTGTGAGGTCAGCTGAGTGCGGACCTCACCGAGGAGGTTCTTTGCCTGGGTGCCGACCTCCTGCTTGACGTTCGACGCCTCGTCGGCGGCGGTCGAAGCAACGTGGCCTCCGGCCTCGCGAACCCGGTCGGTCGTGGATGCGTCTTCAGTACCGGTTGAGGTTTGTGTCATGATTCTTCCTCCTAGGAGGAGACCGAGCCGCGGTTCAGAGTGAAAAGCGGCGTTAGGGTCTCGAGTCGTGTGACAAGAATCCTGACTGCAGCGCCGCCGAACGGCAAGGTTAAGGGCCGGGGTTGACACCCCGCGGACAGGGGAGTATCGCGCGACCAAAAACCGCGAAATCCCGGGGTAGTTAACGCCCGGGATCAGGCAGCGGACTCCGTCGGCACGAGGGGAGTCAGACCCTTTGCTGTCTCAGCAGCCTCCGCCAGGCCGGCCGTGGCGAGCCAGTTCCCGAGCATCAGATACCCGCCCTCGGTGAGCACGCTTTCCGGGTGGAATTGAACGCCGTAAATCGGAGCATCGACGTGCCTGAGCCCCATAATGACACCACCCTCGGTCTGGCTGGTGACGACGAGTTCGTCCGGCACCGTGCCGTTCACGACCGCGAGCGAGTGGTAGCGCGTGGCAGTGAACGGTTGCGGCACGCCAGAGTAGAAGCTGCTGTCGTCGTGCTCAATCAGCGACGTTTTGCCGTGCATGAGCTCGTCGGCGTTCGTCACCGTGGCGCCGAAGGCTTCAGCGATCGCCTGGTGGCCGAGGCAGACGCCGAGCAAGGGCGTGCCGGCGCGGAGTGCAGCTTTCACTACCGGGATCGACACCCCTGCATCCGCGGGAGTGCCAGGGCCGGGTGACACCAGAACGCCGTCATACTCAGCGATACGCCGAGCGGCATCCTCCGGCCGGAACTTATCGTTGCGGATCACGTCAGTTTCGGCGCCGAGCTGGAGGAGATACCCGTTCAGCGTGTAGACAAAGCTGTCGTAGTTGTCGATCACCAGTACGCGCGTCACGTCACTCCTACTCTTCAACGGTTACTTCCTGCGTGTCGACGATGCTCTGCACCCAGGGGAAGACCCAGGTCGCCAACACATACAAAACTACAGCGATCAGAATGATCACGATGAGAAGTCGCACCCACACCGGTCCGGGGAGTGCGCGCCAGAGCGCGGCATACATGTTCAGCCCTCCAGGGATTCGGTGAGTGCAGCGGGCGGGCCCGCTGACAGGGGAGTCCAGGATTCGAACACTCCGTAGGCGATGATGCGCTCAGCCTGGGAGAACACGGGATTGCAACTTGTCAGCGTGATGATCGAATCGGTTGCGACAACACCGTCGGACTGAGGCACCGGGTCGAGGACCCCGACGCCCGATGGCTTCACGTACTCCGTGGTGCGATACCGGTAGGTGTACCAGCCGTCCTGAACCTGGATGACTATCGCGTCACCGACCCGGAGCGATCCGATCGCGTTCAGTGGCTTGCCGTGGGTGTTTCGGTGACCGGCAACGGCAAAGTTCCCTACTTCTCCCGGCATCTGCGTATCGGGGTAATGCCCAATTCCCAGTGGGTCGAGAGTCCGTGACTTGGAGACTCCGCCGGCGATCTTTGCCGCATAGTCAGGCCCGAAGCGCGGAACATGCATGATGGCGAATGTTTCGGCGTCTCCGGGCTGCGGAAGGATGACCGGCTCTCCGTAATCCACAGGTTGTGGATTACTCGCGGGCGGACTCGGCACTGTTGTCGGCATGCTCGACGCCCACTGCCTGCTCAGCTCAGCCGCCTCGCTGTCCTGCGCGGCGCGCTCAATGGCATCGTTCAGCCACAACTGCCAGACGAGGAAGAGCATGACCAAAACTCCGCCTGTGATCAGGAGTTCTCCGATCACGCCGACGATACTGATCCGCGACCGAGTTCGCGTCGGTTTCGCTCGCGCACGCAACCGGCGGCCAGCCGCGGTGTCGGGCAGTGCTGGCTCGGTCGAAGGCATGCGGGCAATTCTATCCGCAGGAGATGACAGCTCACCTTCGCGCTTTCCACGGGTTGTCCACACAGTTATCCACAGGCTGGGGATAATTACACCGGTGTAATTGTCCACAGTGTTAATAAGGGTGTTAATAACTTTTGACCCGGGATTTTTGGCGGAATCGACGGTTAACGCACAATCACCCGAGACCACGGCACAACGCCGGGGGTCGGGTGACAGTGAAGAGAAGCTGGTTAGCGCCAGCGCGTCGTCATCAGGAAGCCGATGAAGGCGATTCCGAAACCGACGACGATGTTCCAGGACTCGAGGGCTGCGATCGGCAGGGCACCCTGGCTGACGTAGAACACGATGATCCAGATGAGGCCGACGAGCATGAAGCCGAACATCACCGGCTTGAACCAGACCGGGTTCGGGGCCTGCTCGCCGGATCGCTGCGCGCTCGTGGGCGTTTGGGTGCTCTTCGTCTTCTCGCGTGCCATAGGCATGATTCTACCCGTAAAGGTACGACGCTGCAGAGCCGCCGGTCAGATCACAAAACGGACGAGGCTGAGTGCAACCAGAACCACAGAAAGGGCGACAATGAGGGCAATCTGAAGCCCCTTCTGTCGCACGCCACGGGTTGAGGCAAAAATCAGTCCAACCAGCGCGCCGCCGATGAGTCCGCCAACGTGCGCCTGCCAGGCAACATTGGTTCCAGGGATGAACCCGATGACGAGGTTGATCCCGACGAGAACCAGGAGACCGTTCATGTTTCCGCCCAGCTTGCGCTGAATGACGAGGAACGCACCCATCAGCCCGAAGATTGCACCGGATGCGCCCACGACAGCCTGGTTGGGCACAGAGAGAAACAGCACTCCGAGAGATCCCGCGAAAGCCGAGATCAGGTACAGCGTAAGGAAGCGTGCCCGTCCGAGCATGGGCTCGAGCGCCTGGCCGAACAACCAGAGCGAGTACATGTTGAGACCGACATGGAGGATGAAGTTCTGCGAGTGCACAAGTGCCGTCGTCAGCATCCGCCAGGGTTCGAAGGCGAGCGGAGATGAATAGACGCCGGCGTACAGCAGTCGTTCGGTGATTCCGAGGCCGGGGATCAGCTGGAGCAGGAACACGAGCGCCGTCACCGCGAGGATGGCGTATGTCACCACCGGCTTGTCGTTCGACCTGCGGACGAACCCGGCGCGACCTCGAGTACGCGGAGCGCTCTTACGCTGCTCGTTCATGCACTCGGGGCAGATGACCCCGACGGCGCCGGGAGTCTGGCACTCGCCGCACACCGTTCGCCCGCACCGCTGGCAGAGCACGAAGCTCTGGCGGTCAGGATGCCGGTAGCAATAATTGTTGCCTCGCACCGGCGGAGCAGAATTCGAGGTCATCGAGCGACCGGAGTCGTGCGGGTCTTAGGCGTCGGTAACCGTGACGCTCTCGATGACGATGTCGTCGAGAGGACGGTCCCGAGCGTCGCGCGGAACCTCGGCAAGCTTGTCGACGACCTTGCGGCTCGCCTCATCTTCGACGGCACCGAAGATGGTGTGCTTGCCCTGGAGCCAGCTGGTTGCACCAACGGTGATGAAGAACTGCGAACCGTTCGTGCCCTTGCCACCGATGGTTCCGGCGTTTGCCATGGCGAGCATGTACGGCTCGTTGAAGTTGAGTTCCGGGTTGATCTCATCGTCGAACTTGTAGCCGGGGCCACCGGTTCCGTTGCCGAGCGGGTCGCCGCCCTGGATCATGAATCCCGGGATGATGCGGTGGAAGATCACACCGTTGTAGAGCGGTGTGCCCTTCCTGGACTCACCGGTCTTTTCATCGGTCCAGTCAATCTCACCGGTCGCGAGGCCAACGAAGTTCTTAACCGTCTTGGGGGCGTGGTCACCGAAGAGGTTGACCTTGATATCTCCGTAGTTGGTGTGAAGGGTGGCGACAGCGGTGTGCTTTGACATGCCCCAATTCTCACATCCACTGAGCCTGTCAGGTGGCGTTCAGGCCATTCGGTGGCAAGATGGAGTCCTGTCGCGTACGAACGAGATAAATGGAGGTCAGCGGTGAGCCTGTCACGCAAGCGTAAGAAGGAACTCAAGCGGCTCAAGGGGGACGCCAACGATCTGTGGCGCTCACAGCAGGAGATCCTTGACCACGCCAACCACGTCGCCCGCGAAGCGTCGAGGCAACTGGCTGCATACGGTCGTGAGCAGGTAGTGCCGACCGTGGTGAACACCTACGAACACCGCGTTCAGCCCGTCGTCGACCGCGGGTACGCGGCATCACGCGGAATCGTCGACACCGCCAAGCACGGCCTGGACAAGGCTGTCCTGCCGGCAATCGGTGGGGTCGTTGGTTCTGTGCTGTCGATCAGCGACATCGCCAAGGACACTCGCGTCCGTTCCGCACTGGAGCGGCTGCAGAAGGCCACGGCGCCTGCTCCGAAGAAGAAGACCACGAGCGCCGGCAACGTCATCGCCGTTGGTGTTGGCGTTCTGGCCGCTGCGGGTGTCGCATACGCCGTCTGGCAGACATTCCGTGCGGACGATGAACTCTGGGTCGCCGACGAAGAGCCGGCTCTGCCCAACCTCTAACGTCTTCGACAACAATGGCCGGTCCCCCTGGGGCCGGCCATTGTTGCGTTAACCCCTGTCGCATTGCCAACGCATGGGTGACAATGGCGGCCACGCCGAGTTCATGAGGGAGTCAGAATGCCGACCACGGAATTGACCGAAGACCAATCCATGCAGTTGGTGGCAGGTGCGCTGGTGGGCAGGATTGTGACAGCGGTCGAGAGCGTGGCCAGCATCCACCCGGTATCGCACACGGTGATCGACGGCTCGATTTACTTCCGCACCATCCCCGGCGACAAGCTTGCCGCCCTCACGGTGAATGCCGCCGTGCTCTTCGAAGTCGATGAGATCGGGGCTGGATCGGCCTGGAGCGTCATCATCCATGGCCGCGCCCGGAGAATCGATGACGAGCCGGGAGAACTCGCGAGGATTGCCCCTCAGCTTCGTGACCCCTTCATCCGCGGCCGGAGGGAAGCGGTTGTCCAGATCATTCCCGAGTCCATCAGCGGTCTCCGGTTCGAACCGACCGAGGATGATGACGACGAGATAGTGATCGAACCGACCGACTAGCTCCGGCCGGTTCCCTGGGCCCCGGTCTGCGGCTGTCGAAGCAACTCGAGGGCAACAGCCACGAGTCCGACTGTGTCCAGCTCGCCGAGGCTGGCGAGCGGAAACCATTCCGCCCGATCGGTGGAACCGCCGATCTCGTAGGCGAGCTCTCCACCGGTCACATGGGCCGTGTACACCACCCTGAGCGCGTGGAGGGGCACCCCCGCCGTTGGATCGGAACGCTGCTCTGCCGGGACGAGGAGTGAGTCCACACCGAGTAGCCGATCAAGTTCGGCGGTGTACCCCGTCTCTTCGCGAATTTCCCGCACAGCGGCATCCGCTGGGTCCTCGCCGGGATGTATGCCCCCGCCAGGCAGCGTCCACCCACTGCGCCCGGACGCATTCCAGTGCGCCAGCAGGATGTCGCCGTCTCGAATAATCACGCCATACGCGGCGACCCGGATGTCCATCGCCCCAATCTACACAGCGCGGTTTTCGGGGAGCTGTTCGCGATCTTCGAATACTCACAATTAATTGTGAATAACTCACAGGACGTTAACGCCCGGCGATCTGCGAATCTATCCACAGGTGTGGATAGTGCTGTGGATAACTACACGCGCGTAATTCGGCTCCGCCTTTGGCGGATTTACGTGGTTTTCGAAGCTTAATTCGAGACGGCAGGATGCCATCCAGTGACGGCGGCCCTGTGTGCGACTCAGGGCCTCGAACGGTCGGCGCCGATGAAGGCGTCACCGTGCGGTTGCAGACGGCGAGAGAAGCCGTCAGGGCCTGTGTGGCAGCACGGCAGCCACCGCGGGAGCAACCCCTGTCGTCCACGCAAGCGGAGGAGCCATCCCGGGCGCCGAGCAGTTGATGGCGGCAGCGCGATGAAAACAGAAATGCCCCGGCACGTGGCCGGGGCATTTTCGTGTTGTGTTGTGTTGTGGAGCCTAGGGGAATCGAACCCCTGACCTCCTGCTTGCAAAGCAGGCGCTCTACCAATTGAGCTAAGGCCCCGATTAGGGAGAAAACTTGTGAAAATTGTCTCCCGAGTGGGGATACCAGGACTTGAACCTGGGACCTCTTCGTTATCAGCGAAGCGCTCTAACCGCCTGAGCTATATCCCCGTTTGGGCAGGTTCGAGACTACCCGAGATCTGCCGATTTCTATAATCGAGTGGCTTGCCACCCGATTCTGGACGTTTAGTTGTTGGTGAAGCCGACGAGAAGGCCGCCGGTGATCTTCACGCTGAGGTTGTACAGCGCTGCGCAGAGCGCACCGAGTGCGGTCACAACGATGAGATCGAGGATGGCAACGACTACGGCGAAGCCCATGACCCGGCCGAGGTTGAAGATGGCCGTGAGGTCATCGCCAACGCCGGCGACGTCTTTGTACAGTCCGTTGATGTTCGCGAAGATCCCCGTGGTGTCGAGAACCGTGTACACGAGGAAGAACAGCACGATGGTGATGATTGCCAGGGCAATCGCGACGAGGAACGACAGTTTGACCGCCGACCAGAAGTCGATATAGACGAGCTTTAGTCGCACCTGCTTTGTTGTGGTGCGTTTCGTCGACTTCTTCGCGAGTTTCTCGGCAACGCTACTCATGCTTACTCTTTCTGCTCCGACTCGCCCTCGGCAGCTGCGGATTCCGCGTCCACCTCGGCGACAAGATTACGGTCACTGTTCCTGGCCAGGGCGATGATGCGGTCGTCGTCTGCGAATCGTGCAAATACGACACCCATCGTGTCCCTGCCCTTGGCCGGAACTTCGGCCACGGCAGACCTTACCACCTTGCCGCTCGCAAGAACCACAAGCACCTCGTCGTCCTCGCCGACGATCAAAGCCCCGGCGAGATCACCGCGATCTTCGTTGTACTTGGCGACCTTGATGCCGAGTCCGCCGCGGTTTTGCAGTCGGTACTGCTCGATCGCGGTGCGCTTTGCATAGCCGCCCTCCGTCGCAATGAAGACGAAGGCATCCGAATCCGGATCCGAAGGAAGAACGGACGCCGACAGCAGTTCGTCGTCGTCACGGAAGTGCATTCCGATCACACCGGAGGTCGAGCGTCCCATCGGGCGCAACGCCTCGTCACTCGCTGTAAAGCGAATGGACATACCGCGGCGGGACACCAGGAAGATGTCGCTGTCGTCTTCAACCAGAAGCGCGTCGACGAGCTCGTCGCCCTCACGCAGGTTGATCGCGATGATGCCGCCCGTGCGGTTGGTGTCGTACTCGCTCAGCGCCGTCTTCTTGACGAGGCCGTTTCGCGTGGCCAGGACGAGGTATTTCGCTGCCTCGTAGTCCCGGATGTCGAGAATCTCGGCGATCTCCTCGTCGGGCTGCATGGCGAGGAGGTTGGCGACGTGCTGGCCCTTGGCGTCGCGGCCGGCCTCCTGCACCTCGTAGGCCTTTGCCCGGTAGACCCGACCCTTGTTCGTGAAGAACAGGAGCCAGTGGTGGGTCGTTGTGACGAAGAAGTGGTCGACGACGTCATCCGCACGCAGCTGGGCGCCCTTGACTCCCTTGCCACCACGGTGCTGCTGGCGGTAATTGTCGCTGCGGGTCCGCTTGATGTAGCCGCCACGGGTGACGGAGATGACCATCTCTTCCTCGGGAATGAGGTCTTCGATACTCATGTCGCCGTCGTAGCCGAACATGATCTCTGTGCGGCGGTCGTCGCCGTACTTGTCGACGATCTCTGTCAGTTCTTCGCTCACGATGCTGCGCTGGCGCTCGGGGTCGGCCAGGATCGCCTTGAACTCGGTGATCTGGAGCTCGATCTCGTCGTGCTCGTCAATGATCTTCTGGCGCTCGAGGGCAGCGAGTCGACGCAACTGCATATCGAGGATCGCGCGGGCCTGGAGTTCGTCGATGTCGAGCAGATCCATCAGGCCGTCACGGGCATCCTCAACCGTCTTCGACCGGCGGATGAGCGCGATGACCTCGTCGAGAGCGTCGAGAGCTTTGAGATAACCACGCAGGATGTGCGCGCGCTCTTCGGCCTTGGCCAGGCGGTGCTTGGTCCGACGCACGATGACGTCGATCTGGTGCGCGGTCCAGGCGGTGATGAATCCATCGATGGCGAGGGTGCGCGGGATGCCGTCAACGATCGCCAGCATGTTGGCGCCGAAGTTCTCCTGAAGCTGCGTGTGCTTATAGAGGTTATTGAGCACGACCTTGGCAACGGCGTCGCGCTTGAGCACGATGACGAGACGCTGTCCGGTGCGGCCGGAGGTTTCGTCTCGGATGTCGGCGATGCCCGAGATCTTGCCGTCCTTGACCATGTCGGCGATCTTGATCGCCAGGTTGTCGGGGTTGACCTGGTACGGCAGTTCGGTGACGACGAGGCAGGTACGACCCTGGATCTCCTCAACACTGACAACGGCGCGCATCGTGATCGAGCCACGGCCGGTGCTGTAGGCATCGTGAATGCCCTTGGTGCCGAGAATCTGGGCTCCGGTCGGGAAGTCGGGGCCCTTGATGCGCTGCATGAGCGCTTCGAGGAGTTCTTCGCGGGATGCCTCGGGGTTGGCGAGGTGCCACAGCGCACCGGCCGAAACCTCGCGGAGGTTGTGCGGAGGGATGTTCGTGGCCATACCGACGGCGATACCGACGGATCCGTTGACCAGTAGGTTGGGGAAACGCGCCGGCAGAACAGCGGGTTCCTGGGTTCGACCGTCGTAGTTGTCCTGGAAATTGACGGTGTCTTCGTCGATGTCCCGAACCATCTCCATGGCGAGCGGGGCCATCTTGGTCTCGGTGTATCGGGGAGCCGCGGCGCCGTCGTTACCGGGAGAACCGAAGTTTCCCTGGCCGAGCGCGAGCGGGTAGCGGAGGCTCCACGGCTGAACCAGGCGGACCAGGGCGTCGTAGATGGCGGAGTCACCGTGGGGGTGGAACTGACCCATCACGTCACCGACGACACGAGCGCACTTCGAGAATGCCTTATCGGGCCGGTATCCACCGTCGTACATCGCGTAGATCACGCGACGGTGCACGGGCTTCATGCCGTCGCGAACCTCGGGAAGCGCGCGACCGACGATGACGCTCATCGCGTAGTCGAGGTATGAGCGCTGCATCTCGAGCTGAAGGTCGACCTGGTCGATGCGACCGTGCACACCGTGGTCGATGGGTACAACAGCGGCCGTGGTCTCCGCAGCAGTCTCGTCGCTGTTGTTGGTTTCGTCTGCCATCAGTCTTCTCTACTTGTCAGTCGGCGTTTCTCGGCTCATCCGGCGTCGGATGCTTCTCGGGCGTGGCCCGATCAGATGTCGAGGAAGCGCACATCCTTGGCGTTCTTCTGGATGAAGTTACGGCGGGACTCAACGTCTTCGCCCATGAGTGTCGAAAAAATCTCGTCGGCCGCGGCAGCGTCGTCGAGGTTGACCTGCATCAGTGTGCGGGTCTCGGGAGCCATCGTGGTTTCCCACAGCTCCTTGTAGTCCATCTCACCGAGACCCTTGTAACGCTGGATGCCGTTGTCCTTCGGAATCCGGCGGCCGGCGGCGGCTCCAGCGGCGAGTCGAGCGTCGCGCTCGTCGTCGCTGTAGACGTATTCGTGCGCAGCGTTCGACCACTTGAGCTTGAACAGTGGCGGCTGCGCGAGATAGACGTAACCGGAGTCGATCAGCGGACGCATGTATCGGAACAGAAGAGTCAGCAGCAGCGTGGTGATGTGCTGACCGTCGACGTCGGCATCCGCCATCAAAACGATCTTGTGATAGCGAGCCTTTTCCGGGTTGAAGTCCTCACCGATGCCGGCACCGAATGCCGTGATCATCGCCTGGACCTCAGCGTTGCCGAGTGCGCGGTCAAGCCGCGCCTTCTCGACGTTGAGGATCTTGCCCCGAAGCGGCAGGATCGCCTGGGTCTCGGGGTTTCGGCCCTGAACAGCGGAACCGCCTGCCGAGTCACCCTCGACGATGAAGATCTCGGAGAGCGAAGGATCCTTTGACTGGCAGTCCTTGAGCTTGCCCGGCATTCCGCCACCCTCGAGGAGTCCCTTGCGGCGTGCGGTTTCGCGGGCCTTGCGTGCGGCCATCCGGGCGGTGGCTGCCTGGAACGCCTTACGGATGATCTCTTTCGCCTGGGCAGGGTTGCGCCCGAACCAGTCACCGAGCTGGTCGCCGACGACCTTCTGAACGAAGGCCTTGGCCTCGGTGTTTCCCAGCTTGGTCTTGGTCTGGCCCTCGAACTGCGGTTCGGCAAGTTTGACCGAGATGACGGCGGTCAGGCCCTCGCGAACATCGTCACCGGAGAGATTGTCGTCCTTCTCCTTGAGCAGGCCTTTTTCCCTGGCGTACTTGTTGACGAGAGTCGTCAGCGCCGCACGGAAGCCCTCTTCGTGGGTTCCACCCTCGTGGGTGTTGATGGTGTTTGCGTAGGTGTGGACACTCTCCGTGTATGCGGTCGTCCACTGCATCGCCACTTCGAGCGCAATCTTGCGGTTGTCGTCTTCGGTCTCGAACGAGATGATCTCGTCGTTGACGAGCTCGGCCTTGCGGGCGTGGTTGAGGTACTCGACGTAGTCGACGAGGCCACGCTCATAGAGGAAGACGTTCGACTGGTGCACGAGCTCGGGAGCAGCGCCGTCGACGGCGGGAGCCTCGACCATGTGGTCGTCGCGCTCATCGGTCAGAGCGATCCGAAGACCCTTATTGAGGAACGCCATCTGCTGGAAGCGCATCTTGAGCGTGTCGTAATCGAACTCGGTCGTCTCGAAGATCTCGGCGCTCGGCCAGAACGTGATCGTCGTGCCCGTCTCGTCGGAGTCCTCGTCCTGGGACAGTGGCGCATCAGCAACGCCGTCGTGGAATGTGGCACGCCACACCGACCCCTGCCTGCGAACCTCGACATCGAGTCGCGTGGAAAGAGCGTTCACCACCGAACTGCCGACACCGTGAAGTCCACCGGAAACGGCGTAACCGCCGCCGCCGAACTTTCCGCCGGCGTGCAGGATGGTCAGAACAACCTCGACTGTCGACTTTCCCTCTGCGGGGTGAATGTCGACGGGGATGCCTCGGCCATTGTCCGTAACCCGGACGGCACCGTCCTTGAGAATGGTGACCTCGATGTTGTCGCAGTATCCTGCGAGGGCTTCATCGACAGCGTTATCGACGATCTCATACACGAGGTGATGCAAGCCGCGGGGACCGGTTGAACCGATGTACATTCCGGGGCGCTTGCGTACGGCTTCGAGACCTTCGAGAACCTGAATCTGGCTTGCACCGTAGCTACTGTTGTCCACGGACCTGTCCGGTTCTGATGACATATGAAATTAGGCTCCAAACCGTGTTCTTACTCGACATGTCATTCTATCAAGAAGAACGGTGGTTCGGGGCAGAATCGCCTGTCTGAGCCGCTTTTATCAGCCAGTCCACCTGTTTTGACTGCCTAACCGTAGGTATCGCGCACGCCACGCCCCTGAACCGATCTGGGGCCGCGTTTGAAGCTTGGAACGTTGGGGCCTAGAAAACGGATGCTCTCGATGCCGGCTTGCGGGTACCGCACGGCGATGTGCGTCATGATCTCGACCCGCATGATCCGCAACTGCGTCGCCCACGCGGTCGACTCGCACTGCACGGTCAGGACGCCGTTGTCGATTCCGACGGGGGTGGAGTGATTGGCCGTTTCTTCACCGGCGAGCGACGTCCAGTTGGCGACGAGCTCGGACTGAGCGAGGGGCGAATCCCAGCCGAGCTGGCTGGTGAGCGCCCCAACGATGTCGCCCAGCCCCTTCGGGTCGCGCCCGGCACCGAATGGGACGCTCTCAGCGGCATCCGTTCGGCTCTTTCGTTTGGAGCGGGCGTAGTGCTTGTGGCCACCGAACAGCTCTTTGAACCTCACGTAAACCCGTGCTGCTTCTGCCCCTTTGTCGGAACCTGGCGTCGCATCAGACACTGTCGCGCTCGCTCTCGGTCGCACTGATAACGGGACTGTCAATAATCCGTCCCGCCTCGATATGAACGGTATGGGCAGCGAGCTCCGCGGGCACGTCGTCGAGAACGGCGGCGGTGATGAGAACCTGTTCGAAGGTCGAGACCGCCGACGCGAGGCGAGCACGCCTGTGTGAATCGAGTTCGGCGAACACGTCGTCGAGGATGAGCACCGGATCTCCGAGGTTGGAATCACGACGGAGCAGTTCAGCGGATGCCAGCTTCAGGGCGAGAGCGAACGACCAGGATTCGCCGTGGCTGGCATAACCCTTCACCGGCAATGAATTGAGTTCGAAGAGAATGTCATCCCGATGCGGGCCGACCAGTGTGAGACCGCGCTCGACCTCACTCTTCCTCCGGGAGGCGAGGGCAGAGCGGAAGAGATCTGCCGTGGACAAATCACCTGGCTCGGCACGGGTTTCGGTCGCTGCCGCGCCGGTTTCCTCGGCATCGACACCGTTGATGGAGAGTAGTGGGGTCAGCGATGGGCCGTGGTCGTCACCGACAACCGAGGCATAAGCATCCCGGATCGGCTGGGAGAGGGCGTGAACCAGACGCACCCGTTCGTCGATGATTTCGGAGCCGAAAACCACGAGCCGGTCATCCCAGATCTCGAGGGTCGTCAGCTGGTTCGCTTTCAGCCCCGAAGATCGCGCCGATTTGAGCAGGGAGTTGCGCTGTTTGAGTGTGCGCTCATAATCGCTCATCACGCCGGCGAGCCTGGGGGTGTGCAGCACGAGCAGTTGGTCGATGAACCGTCGCCTGGCTGACGGATCTCCGCGCACGATGCCGAGGTCTTCCGGGGCAAAGAGCACACTCGAGAAGTAACGGGGCAGTTCCCGCGGTTTGATCTGGCTCCGGTTGACCTGCGCGCGGTTGGCGCCGCTGCGATTGATCTGCACTTCCGCGAGGAGGTCACGACCGTTGTGCTGCAGGCGAGCCCTGATCACCGCGGCATCGGCGCCCGCGCGAATCAAGGCCTGATCGGTGGAAACCCGGTGCGATCCGAGTGTTGACAGGTACCCGAGAGCCTCGACGAGGTTCGTCTTCCCCTGGCCGTTTCGGCCGACGAAGAGGTTTGCCCCCGGTGCGAACGCCACGTCAGCTACCGCGTAGTTGCGGTATTCGCTGAGGTTGAGGTGGGTAACGATCACTGAGACAGGCTACCTGTGAACCACTGACGCGACTATTCGTCGCTCTTCTTCACGGCGTGACCGCCGAACTGGTTGCGGAGAGCGGCAACCGCCTTCATGGCCGGTGAATCGTCCTGCCTCGAGACGAAGCGGGCGAAGATCGATGCGGAAATTGTGGGAACCGGAACCGCATTGGCCACCGCTTCTTCGATGGTCCACCTGCCCTCGCCCGAATCCTCCACATAGCCCTCGATTTCGGAGAGATCATCGTCTTCGTCCAGTGCACGGACGAGAAGCTCAAGCAGCCAGGACCGGACAACTGTGCCGCGCTGCCACGCTTTGAACGTGCCCGGAACATCCCGAATGATGTCCTCGCGCTTCTCGAGAAGCTCAAATCCCTCGGCGTATGCCTGCATGAGGGCGTACTCGATGCCGTTGTGGACCATCTTGGCGTAGTGGCCGGCACCGACTTCGCCGACGTGAACGAAGCCCTCTTCACGAGGACCTTCGGGGCGAAGCGCATCGAAAACGGGCATTACCCGTTCAACCTGGGCCGCGGATCCGCCGACCATCAGGCCATAACCGTTCTCGAGACCCCACACTCCGCCGGAGACGCCCGCGTCGATGTAGTCGATTCCGTTGCCGGCGAGAAGTTCTGCGTGCTTGAAGTCTTCGGTGAAACGGCTGTTTCCACCGTCGATCACGAGGTCACCCTCGTCCAGCAGGTTATTGAGTTCGCCGATGACATCATCGGTGATTTTTCCGGCGGGAACCATGACCCACACCGTGCGTGGTGACGGCAGCGCGGCCACCAGCTCTTCAACCGTCGCAACGTCCGTGACATCCGGATTGCGGTCGAAACCTGTTACTTCGATACCGGCGGCGCGCAACCGCGTGCGCATGTTGCCGCCCATCTTGCCGAGTCCGATGAGACCGATGTGCATGGTCAGCCCTTTCGTGAGGCGGGATGTCGCGGATTACGCGGCCAGGTCTGCTGTCGGTGTCTACCGGAGGAGGAGGTTGGGCTGGAGGAGGTACTTGAAGCTGTCAGCGCCCGGCTGGTCCTTGGACGACTGGCTCGTGATGAGCATCGGACCCGGCTTGTTCGTGTTCTCGCTCTTCGTGAAGGAGAATCGCACGAATTCGCTGCGAACGGCGGTCAGACCGTCGATGAGGAACTGTGGCTTGAGGCTGAGAACGATGTCATCGCCGGTCAGCAGAGCGTCGAGCGATTCGGATGCCTGGGCGTGCTCGGAGCCCACGGCTTCCATCGTGAGTCCATCGATCGTGAAGGTGAACCGAAGTGCTGCCTCGCGTTCGAGAACCAGGGAGACACGACGAACAGCTTCGATCAGTTCGCCCGTGTTGATCACCGCGTAGTTGTCGGTGTTGTCCGGGAAAAGGCGGCGGACCGGGGGGAAAGATCCCTTGATCAGGAGCGACGTCACTGTCTTGTTGTCCGCGGTGAACGCGATGAGTTCCCGGTCGTCCTTGGCGGTGAACGACACCGAAATCGTCGCGGAGTGGCCGAAGGTCTTGCCGACCTCCTGCAGAGTTTTCGCCGGCACCAGTGCGGTGAGGCCTTCAGGGTTTGTGTTCTCGCCGTTGTCCCAGTCGATTTCACGGACAGCGACGCGATAGCGGTCGGTGGCGACCAGGCCGAGGCGGTTATCGGTGACCTGGAGCTGGACACCGGTGATGACCGGTGTCACGTCGTCCCGCGAAGCGGCAACCGCGACCTGGGCGACCGCTGCGGCGAAGTCTTCGCCCGGAACCAGGCCGGTCTGACCGCTGATCTGGGGAATGCTCGGATATTCCTCGACCGGCATGGAGAGGAGCGTGAAGTTGGCGGAGCCGCAGCTGACCACAATGCGGTTCTCGTTTGTCGAAAAGACCACTGGTGCGTTCGGAAGCCGGCTCGCAATGTCGGCGAGCAGTCGGCCGGAAACCAGGACGGTCCCCGGCTCTTCGACCTGGGCGTTGATCTCGGTTTGGGCTGAAACCTCATAGTCGAAGCTTGAAAGCACAAGTCCTGTGTCGGTTGCTTCGATGAGCACTCCGCTGAGGATCGGCAGAGTCGTTCGTTGGGGCAGAAGCTTCACGGCGAACGAAACCGCTTCGCTGAAGACATCGCGATTGACGCTAAACCGCACGGTGGATCCCCTGTCATTTCAAGGTACGAGTGGATCACCATGTTAGCCGGGTCTGAGAGAGCACGTCACACCCTCGTTGGGGCGAGGCTCGTCTCGCCAAAAGGTTATTGGCGGATTAAAAGTTTAAGAATTCTTTAATGGTCTTAACCGTTGTGGAAACTGTGGATAACTTTCTCGATGCGAGTAAATCAAAGGGAACCACACGGTTGTTACTTGTTGGCGCGTTGTGGAGTTGAGCAGGACAGAGATCCTTGCCGTTACTGGCATGTAGGCCGGTTGTGCACATTAAGAGCGGGTTCACTCACAGGCTCAGGCGAGTTATTCGAATTTCTTCCACAGGGTTATCCACACTGTGTAAGACTGCGACATCCTGTGGACTTTAACCGCGCCTGAGCACCGCTTTAACGGTTGAAGCGGTGGCCCTGCTTGATGCGACTGGTCAGTTCTGTGACCTGGTTGTAAATCGAGCGACGTTCCTGCATGAGGTCGGAAATCTTCTTATTCGCGTACATCACAGTGGTGTGATCGCGGTTTCCGAAGAGCTGGCCGATCTTGGGAAGCGAGAGATTCGTCAGTTCGCGGCACAGGTACATCGCGATTTGCCTCGACGTGGCGATCGCCTGTGACCGGCTGGAGCCATAGAGGTCGTCGACGCTCAGCTTGAAGTAGGCGGCCACGATGTTGATGATGTCCACCGGCGAAATGACGTTGTCGTCGTCGAGGGTGATCAGGTCCTTGAGAACCGTCTGCACGAGGTTCATGTCGACGGGTGTCCGGTTCAGGCTCGCGAATGCCGTCACCCGAATCAGGGTTCCTTCGAGTTCACGGATGTTGGATGAGACCTTGGACGCGATGAATTCGAGTACCTCGTCAGGAATCTGAAGCTTTTCGCTCTGCGCCTTCTTTCGGAGGATGGCGATGCGCGTCTCGAGGTCCGGAACCTGGACGTCGGTGATGAGGCCCCACTCGAAGCGCGACCGCATGCGGTCTTCGAACCCCGTGAGCGCCTTCGGAGGAAGGTCGCTCGTGATGGCGACCTGTTTGTTGTGGTCGTGCAGGGTGTTGAAGGTGTGGAAGAACGCTTCCTGCGTTTCGGCCTTGCCCTGGAGAAACTGGATGTCATCGATCAGCAGGATGTCGATGTCGCGATATCTCGACTGAAAGACGGAGCCCCTGTTGTTCGCGATCGAGTTGATGAAGTCGTTGGTGAATTCCTCGCTCGATACATAGCGAACGCGGATCCCCGGATACAGGCTCATCGCGTAGTGACCGATGGCGTGGAGGAGGTGGGTTTTACCGAGTCCTGAGTCGCCATAAATAAAGAGCGGGTTGTACGCCTTGGCGGGAGCTTCAGCGACAGCGACGGCCGCGGCGTGGGAGAACCTGTTGGATTGACCGATCACGAAGTTGTCGAAGGAGTACTTCGAGTTCAGCCGGGTGTCGTTCTGTCGCGCAGGAAGTGCTGTGTCGTGCATGGCCGGAGCTGTCGGACTCGGCAGGTAATTAGGTTGTTGCTGCTGCACGGGCGCCTGGGGAAGAGGTTCGTACTCTTCGTCGATGATCTCCGGATTCACGACCACCGCGAATGTTGATGCGCCGTGAGTTTCCTGCAGAGTGCCGATGGCGTTGAGGAGCGGTGCCCGCATCCGCATGTTGAGCTGGCCTGCGGTGAACTCGTTGGGAACCTCAAGATAGAAGGTCCCCGCCATGATGCCCTTGGGAACCACCAGGTTGAGGAACCCGTGGAGTGGGGGCGTGATTCGCTCGTCTGTAGCAAGTACATCGAGCACGGTCTGCCACGTTTGCGTGATGGACTCTTGCTCGTTTGACATGATTCCCTTACGAAGTTATTCACAGAGTTATCCACCGGACGTGCCAAAACGCGCGGATCTGTGGGGAACCGCATCGGTTGGGCTGGGGATAACTATTCCCTCACGGTAACGAATCAGCGTGAAAGGCCCAAATTTACAGCACAAAATGGCCCGCGTGTCAGAGAGTCCCGCCTGTGGAAACTGTGGATAATTGTTCTTTTGCGCTTCGCCGGTTTGACCACAGGAGTCGCAGGACGTAGGTTTAATCAGTTGACTTCTGCCCTCGGGCACCCAATTCTCCCTGCGTGCGATCAGCTGCAGCGGAAATTCCAAACGTGGAGTGAGAAATTATGAGCAAGAGAACTTTCCAGCCGAACAACCGTCGTCGCGCCAAGGTGCACGGTTTCCGTCTGCGCATGCGTACCCGTGCCGGCCGCGCCATTCTCGGCGCCCGTCGCCGCAAGGGCCGTACCGAGCTCTCCGCCTAGTCCAACCGCTTCTCCCCTGTTGTCATCGTGCTCGCCCAAGCGCAACGCATAACGAGCGCGGATGACTACAAACGGGTAGTCCGCAGGGGTCGACGGGCTGTGAGCGCGAACTGCGTCACGTACCAACTGATGAACCCGAACGGCGGTACTCCGCGGTTCGGGTTCATTGTTGCAAAAACTGTAGGAAACGCGGTGGTTCGCAATCGCACTCGTCGCAGGTTGAAGGCTATTGCTCACGACCTTGCACCGGAGCTGCCGGAGGGCGCTGAGTTTGTCTTCCGCGCGCTCCCGCCGGCTGCGACCAGCGACTTTTCCGGTTTGAAAGCGGAGATCCAGCACAGTACGGCGAAGCTGGTGGCGCGATCATGACCGGTGTGGTTGTCGACGAGTCCAACGTTTCGGGCCTGGCCCACGGCATCCTGTTGCTGCCGCGTAATGCTGCTGTCGCTGCGTTGATCGCTTACCGCACAGTCATTTCACCGCTTTATGGGGAAGTCTGCAGGTACTATCCCTCTTGTTCGGCCTACGCGATGCATGCCATACAGCAGCACGGTGTGACGGTCGGTTCCGGGCTTGCCGCTCTGCGGATCGCCCGGTGCCATCCCTGGGCCGCAGGTGGCGTCGATGATGCACCACTGAAAAAGAACTTCCGATACTCCGTGACCCCGCGTGGTTTCGTTGTAACAGCCAGCCACCGAAAGGGCTAACCCCGCATGGATCTCCTGTCGATCATCCTCTGGCCGCTGAAGTGGGTAGTGGAACTCATCCTCGTGGGCTGGCACTCGCTGTTCGCCTTCCTGGGGATGGCGCCGGAAGACGGCCTCACGTGGGTCCTCTCGATTGTCGGCCTGACGGTTGTTGTTCGTGCGGCGTTGATCCCGCTGTTCGTCAAGCAGATCAAGAACCAGCGACGGATGATGGAAGTCGCCCCCAAGCTGAAGAAGATCCAGGACAAGTACAAGGGAAAGAAAGACCAGTTCAGTCGCGAGGCTATGAGCCGCGAGACGATGGAGCTGTACAAGAAGACCGGTACGAACCCGCTCGGGTCATGTCTCCCGCTGCTCGTTCAGATGCCCATCTTCTTTGCGCTGTTCTCGGTACTGAACGACTCACAGACCGGTAAATCCGGTGTCGGGCCCCTGAACGAGGCGCTGTCTGAGGAGTTCGGCTCCTCGTCGCTGTTCGACTTCGCGCCGCTGCACATGAGCTTCTCCTCGGCAATGAACGCTCCTGGTGGCCCGGAGGTCGGCGTGATGATTGTCGCGGCGATCATGGTCGTCCTGATGACGGCATCCCAGTTCATCACCCAGCTGCAGATCGTGTCGAAGAACATCTCGGAAGAGACCAAGGCGAGTCCGATGTTCAAGCAGCAGCGGATCCTGCTGTACATCCTGCCGTTCGTCTTCCTGTTCTCCGGCTTCGCGTTCCCGCTCGGTGTCATGTTCTACTGGCTGGTCTCAAACTTCTGGACCATGGTGCAGCAGTTCATCATCATCAGGCAGATGCCGATGCCAGGCACCGAAGCCGCCAAGGAGCGCGAAGAGCGCCTCGCGCGCAAGGGAAAGCTGAAGCCGGCCGAGTCCGGTGATGGTGACACCCTGGTCATCGAAGAGAAGCGACCGGCGCAGCGTCAGCAGCCCATGGGCAAGAACCGGGCGAAGAAGGTTGCGGCCAAGCCAGGCGCCGCCGGAGCGAAGCCGGCTAATCCCGCGAAGTCCGGCAATCCTGCCAAGGCAGCAGGGGCAACCCCCCAGGCCCAGGTGCCACCGAAAGCGCAGGCTTCGCCGGCCAAATCAGCGGGTTCCGTGGACCCGGCATCCGGAAATCAGTCCCCCAAGAACAACGGAAAGTAGTCCGATGAGCGACGTTATTCACGACCCGGCAGAGCTCGAGGTTGCACGGAACGACTCCCCAACGGCATCGCAGCTCGAGGAAGAGGGCGACGTTGCGGCTGATTACATCGAGGAATTTCTCGACATCGCTGACCTCGACGGCGACATCGACATCGACGTTCGCAATGGACGGGCGTATGTCGCAGTGACCGCGAGCGAAGGCAGCAACATCCGTTCGCTGTCGAAGCCTGACGTGGTCAGCGCCCTGCAGGAGCTGACCCGCCTCGCCGTACAGAGCAAGACCGGACAGTTCTCCCGCCTCATCCTCGACATCGGTGGCTCTCGCGATGCGCGTCAGGCGGAACTTACCGTTCTGGTCGACAGTGCCATTGCCCAGATCGAGGCCGGTGCAAGTTCCGCGGCTCTTCCCCCGATGTCGAGCTATGAGCGCAAACTCGTGCACGATGTGGTCTCCGAGCGGGGCTTCACGTCCAACTCCCACGGTGAAGGTCGCGACCGGCACACGGTGATCACCCGCGCCTGAGATTGAGTCCATGTCGGGCCTGCGGCACCACACGGGGTCGGCTGGTCGTCGATGAGCGGACCGTCGCGCGGCACGATACGCGCCGGCCGTGGCTGCCGGCCCTCGAGAAAACAAAGAAATAGAGCACATGTCTGAACCACAGCTCGAGCAGGAACCCGCATTTGCCGTCGATGTACTCGGCGCTCGACTCGAGGTAGCCCGCCAGTTCACGCAGAACCTCGCGGAGCACGGCGAAGCGCTCGGGTTGATTGGGCCGCTGGAGCTTCCCCGGCTGTGGTCACGTCACATCCTGAACAGCGCTCTCGTCGCTCCGCTCTTGCGGCCCGGCCTGGTCGGCGATGTGGGGTCCGGGGCCGGTCTGCCGGGGATCGTACTTGGTATCGCCCGACCGGATGTGCAGTTTGTTCTCATCGAGCCAATGGAGCGCCGCGTTGCTTGGCTAAATGATCAAGTAGACCGGCTCGGACTGAGCAATGTGTCTGTTCTCCGTGCACGGGCTGAAGAGGTCAAGCTCGAGACGCCGTTGGACCAGGTGACGGCCAGGGCTGTCAGCGCATTCCGCAAACTGCTTCCACTGACCGCTCCCCTGCTGCGGGACGGCGGTGAACTGGTCCTGATGAAAGGCGCGAACGCCGAGGCGGAGATTGCAGCCGCACAGAAGGAAATGCGCAAGTACAAGGTGTCCAATGCCCGGGTTGAGGTCCTTGGTGAAGGACTGACCGACGATGTCACGCGTGTGATCCTCGGAACCGTTCGCGGTTAGGCCCCACATGGCCGGTCTCTCGGTGAGACCGAGCCGGAGAGCAACGTTGTGCGTGTTCTGAACTTGCCCAGTTCAGCTCTCTCAGAGCGATCCTAAGCCATGTCCGCGGCGTGCGGACGCGGCATATTTGCCGTTTATCGGCCGGTTCCTCCTGAAACCAGACCCCGTTTCACGTGAAACATTGCTTGCGCAGAGGTCGGGCGGATGATGCGAACTCGGTCTCGGTCTCGGTCTCGGTATCTGGATGGCAGCGGCTTGTAATGCGCGCCGTCGACCTGAGGTTTCGCCGCACGTGCCCCGCAGCTGTGCGTGGGCGTTTCCCGGAACAGAGTGCGCGGGCAGAACCGCAAAACCACGGGCGCTGGCGGTCAATGCAATGCCAGTCACATACGCATGCGCAAGACTTGCGCGATCGACATGCACGCTTCCCGTCTTCCCGTCTTGTCGCCCTGCCTCTTTGTCGCCCCCAAGGTGGCCGCGCCGACACCGACGCCGCCCGTCGTGGTTTCACGTGAAACACCACGGTTGCGGTCGGCGTACTGGTGTGCCTTCTCGTTTGTCTAAGGGATCTGGTGCACCGTGGCGGCGAACACCTGGATTGCCCTGGAGGGCATCCTCCCGATACATCGCTCCCCCGGGCCGGAGGCCGGCCCGGGACTGCTGATGCTGACCGTCGCAGTTGCCGAACGTGGGGGTCTTGCAACGGGTGCAGGATCCGTCCTCCGTGTTTCAGGGTTTCACGTGAAACGTCGCGTCCCCCTGCGACCTGGCTGGCCGGTAGCCATGACGGGATCCGGCGCGCACCTTCGGTGTTGCCGGACGTTCCGGCAGCGTCCACCGCGCAGATCTCGTGTCGCCTCGTTGCCTCGTCGCCTCCTCGGCTCGTGGCGTAGCCGCGAGTCCAGTGTCGGTCCTGGTGGTCGAACGCGACAGTTTCACGTGAAACATCGGCGGTTGGCCCCGCGACCTTGCGCCGGCGGGGTCGTGGCAATCACTCCTGCGCCGAGTCAGTGTGAAGCTTCCTCCTCGCCGCACCCGCGCGTTGGTCATCGCTCCACGCCGTCATCGGCCACCAATGAATGACCACACAGCTCATGTCGGACCGGCACGACGCGATTCGTCCCAGATCGGTAACCCAGTGGGCGTATCCCCGTGCTCCTTGTCACAGTCGATTTGGGTCAGAACGCTCGCGAAACAGGGTGTTTCAGCGCTGTGGGAGGCATCCTAAGCGCGTTTCACCGATCACCGGTGGGCCGTTTTTCGCCACTTTTCACCTCTTTTGCTGAGAAAAGTTGGGCCTACTCTTACCCGAGGTAAGTAAAGCCACACACCCTTGCCCGGTTTGGGCCCGGCCATTCCGGCGCGCCATGTTCAGCTCTGAACGCGACTCCGGACGGACGAGCGGCAGCTTCCGACTGCGGTGCCCTCCGACTGCGGCACCCTCCGACTGCGGCACCCGGTCGACAGGTCGCGGCTGGTTTCACGTGAAACATCCGGAGCCTTGCGGGGTTCAGTTGAAGAGGTGCATGCCGGGCGGGAGCCTGTATCAGTGATCGCAGTGGAGGCAACGGTGCGCCGGCAACGGTAACGCCGGCGTGCTGCGCGGGTGGACGATTACCCGGCTCGCAGCGCCGCTACTCGACGCATCACCCACTCGTGTGGGCAGGTCGTGCTGGGTATTCACATCCAGCCTGCGCGGTCCTATCCAGCGGCAGTGTTTCACGTGAAACAGTGCCGCTGTGGACGGCGTCGTTGCACCCGATCTGGCGCGCTTGTGGGTGCACGGGCGCAAGAGACTCGACCCCGTTGTGTCGGGCGATCCTGCAGCTGCGTCTCTCAGACCGGCGCAGGGGTTTCACGTGAAACATCCGCCGCTGACCCGCGAATCTTCCGGCCTGTGCGCGTCCATCAGGAGTGGATTTGCCGCCCGAAAGCGCGACAGGCGCACGCACAAACCTGCCGGATCGACATGGTCAGGTACGGTGGAAATTACGACAGGACGGAGCACGTTTCACGTGAAACATCCCCACACAGAAGGAGAGTCGGTGACGCAATCGCCCACCGCAGATGACTCATCGCCGCTCATGAGAGAGATCCTCGATCTTACTCACCGACGCAGGAATCTGGCAGAAATAACCGTCCCAAAGCCCGAAAAGACGCGGATCTTTACGGTTTCGAACCAAAAAGGGGGCGTGGGTAAAACCACGACGACCGTGAACATCGCGGCATCCCTGGCAAAGCTCGGAGCTCGGGTTCTGGTCATCGACCTCGACCCGCAGGGCAACGCCTCGACTGCCCTCGGCGTCGACCACCATGCTGAAATCCCGAGCATCTACGACGTGCTCATTGACGACTTTCCCCTGGCGGATGTCGTGCAGCAGAGTCCGGAGTTCGACACCCTTTTCTGTGCACCGTCGACGATCCACCTCGCCGGCGCGGAGATTGAGCTGGTGTCGCAGGTGGCCCGCGAGCACAGGCTCCGCACGGCGCTCGAGCAGTTCGTGCGGGAGTCCGAGGAGACGTATCACTACGTCTTCATTGACTGCCCACCCTCGCTGGGCCTGCTGACCATCAACGCATTCGTCGCTGCACGCGAGGTGCTCATCCCCATTCAGGCCGAGTACTACGCCCTGGAGGGTCTCAGTCAACTGCTGAACAGCATCCGGATGATTCAAAAGCACCTGAATCCCCCACTCACGGTCAGCACCATCCTGTTGACGATGTTTGACACCCGCACCAACCTGGCACATCAGGTCGCCGACGATGTGCGCGCTCACTTCCCCGCTGAGGTACTCAAGACCATCATTCCGCGGGCGGTCCGTATCTCTGAAGCCCCCAGCTTCGGCCAGAGCGTGATCAGCCACGATCCCAGCGGCGTCGGCGCGATCTCATACCTCGAGGCGGCCACCGAAATTGCGACGCGGGAGGCCGAGCGCGAGCGCGCGGCCCGTGAGACCGCGGACGAGAACACAATCGAACTGCTTACTGAAGGAGCACCACGCTAATGGCCGTGAAAAGAACTGGCCTCGGCCGCGGGATCGGATCCCTCATTCCCACGACGACACAGGAGATGACCGACAACGGTCGCCCGGTCGACGTCTTTTTCCCGCAGACCAACCCGGCACGGACCACAGAAGACCCGGATCTCGTTGCGGTGCCCGGTGCCCGGCTCGTTAATCTGGACCCGGCGGACATCATCCCCAACGCCGCACAGCCGCGCATCAATTTTGATGCAGACGACCTCGCCGAACTGGTGCACAGCATCCGCGAGGTGGGTGTCCTCCAGCCGATCGTGGTGCGGCCGCACCAGTCGAAGCGGGGCAAGTTCGAACTCATCATGGGCGAGCGTCGCCTCAGGGCCACAAAGGAAGTCGGCCTCGCCACCATTCCTGCTGTGGTCAAGGACACCGCCAACGAGGACATGCTGCGCGATGCGTTGCTGGAGAACCTGCACCGATCCAACCTCAACCCGCTGGAAGAGGCATCCGCCTACCAGCAGCTGCTGGCGGACTTCGGCATCACCCAGGACGAGCTCGCAACGCGAATTGGCCGGTCACGGCCACAAATCACTAATACGATCCGCTTGCTCAAGCTCCCAGAATCGATCCAGTCCCGCGTCGCTGCAGGAGTTCTGAGTGCGGGTCACGCCCGCGCGATCCTCTCGCTGGTCGAGCCGGAGCTGATGCTTCGGCTGGCGGAGAAGATCATCAACGAGGACCTGTCGGTACGCGCGGCGGAGGCTGCTGCGGCGCAGATTCAGGGACAGGCTCCAAAAAAGCCGAAACCGGCTGGCGGAACTCGCCACGCTCACCTCGAAGAGGTCGCTGATCGACTGGGTGACCGGTTGAACACCCGGGTCAAGGTTAACCTCGGAGCGAGAAAAGGCCAGGTCACGATCGAATTCGCGACGATTGGCGACCTCAACCGCATCCTCGCTGAGATCGGTGAACCCAGCTACGGAGCGTAACCGGGTCGCTGCCGGGGGTTACTCCCCGGCAGCCGCCATGGCCAGGGCGCTGTAGATCGACGCAAGCGTCAGGCCGGCCGCCTCGATGGCCTGGGGCACCAGTGAGGTCTCGGTGAGACCCGGCAGCATGTTGGCTTCAAGGAACCACACAACGCCGCTCTCATCGACGATGAGGTCGATGCGCGAGATGTGGCGAAGCCCGAGAAGCTCGTGAACCGCAACGGCCGTCTCGCCTGCGCGCCTGGCGACGTCATCCGATACGCGTGCCGGGGCATAGAAAGTCGTCTCCCCCGCGTTGTAGCGCGCCTCGAAGCTGTAGACGCCGGAGCGCGGCTGAATCTCGACGGCGGGAAGCGCGACAGGACCGTGACCCGAGTCGATCACGGCGATCGCGAGTTCGGTACCCTCGATCTTCTTCTCGATCAGGGCGACATCCGAGTAGGTGTAGGCGTCGACCATCGCGCGTGGCAGGTCACCGGCATCCGTCACGATCGTCACACCCTGCGCCGAACCGCCCTGAGCGGGCTTCACGACGGCTGCGGGGCCGATACCATGCACGATCTCCGCGAGTACGCCGTTGGCGCCCAGCTCGCGGAATGTCTCGGTCGGCAGCGTCAGCCACTCCGGCGTGGCGATGCCGGCACGTGAAACCAGGACCTTCGCGGTTGGCTTGAACCAGGCGAGGCCGGCGCCCTCAGCGTGCGAACCGACATAACGGATGCCGCGGGCACGGAGCAGCGCCTGGAGCGCGCCATCCTCGCCACTGGCGCCGTGGAGGGCAGGCCAGACGACGTCCGGGGCCTGCTCCGTGAGTGCCGGCAGCAGGGAGGCATCCGGATCGCGAACCGTCACCGTGTGACCTGCGGCCTGCAGTTCCTCGGCGACGCGCCGCCCTGACCGAAGGGACACGTCTCGCTCGTGTGAGATCCCACCCGAGAGCACGACGATGTTAAGCTTCTTGAAATCAGTCATGATCAGGCCTTTTCTGTGGGTCCGGGTGTGCGGGTCATCGCAGCGGATGCTCAGGACATGTTGGGTGGTGGGGCCGCGAATGTGCCTCGCGACTTCCCTCCGGTCAATCGACCGGTACCGGCAAAGGTGTCGAGCAGATCGATTTCGCCGTTGATGACCGTTGCGAGGCGCCGGATCCCAACTCGAATGCTCTCCGGCGTCGGGTAACAGAACGAGAGCCGGATGTTCTGGCGCCCGTCACCATCGGCGTAGAAGGCGGTACCCGGTGTGTACGCAACGAGTTCCTTTACGGCCCTCGGCAGCATCGCCTTGGAGTCCAGCTGCTCAGGCAGTGTCAGCCAGACGTAGAACCCACCAGTGGGGTTCGTCCAGGTGAGGTCGGGCAGGTACTCCCCCAGAGCGGAGAGCATGGTCTCCTTCCGCTCCTGGTAGACGCCACGGAAGGTGTTGATCTGGCCCTTCCAGTCGGCCTGATCGAGATACTGGGAGATCACCAGCTGGCTGAACGACGACGGGCACAGGATCGCAGCCTCATTGGCGAGGATGAGCTTCTCGCGGATGGCGTGCGGTGCGAGTGCCCACCCGACCCGGAAGCCGGGCGCGAGCGTCTTCGAGAAAGTGCCGAGGTAGACAACGCCGTCCGACTCGAGCGAACGGAGGGCGGCAGGAGGCTTCTGGTCGAAGTACAAGAGCCCGTACGGGTTGTCTTCGAGCACGAGGATGTCGTTTTCGCGCGCAATCTCGAGGATCTCGGTGCGGCGGGCCTCGGAGAGCGTGACGCCGGCCGGGTTGTGGAACGTAGGGATCGTGTAAAGGAACTTGATCTTCTTGCCCGCGGCCTTGATGCTGGCGATGTGCTCGCGGAGCGCCTCGGGGATGAGACCGTTCTCATCCATGGGGACGTGGTCGACCTCGGCCTGGTAGCTCTTGAAGATCACCATCGCGGTGACGTAGCTCGGCCCTTCGGCGATAACGACGTCGCCCGGATCGATGAAGAGCTTGCTGAACAGCTCGAGCGCGTGCTGGCTGCCGGTCGTGATCACGACGTCGGAGGCGCTTCCCTGGATCCCCTCGAGCGCCATCACCTCGAGTGTCTGCTCACGCAGCTTCTCGACGCCCTGCCCTGAACCGTACTGGAGCGCTGTTGGACCTTGTTCCCGCATGACGCGGTTCATGGCATCCGTCACCAGGTCCTCGGGCAGAGCGGAGACGAACGGCATCCCACCGGCCAGAGAGACGACCTCTGGGCGGCTTGCGACGGCGAACAGGGCGCGGACCTCACTGGCGGCCAACCCGGCCGTACGGGCGGCGTATGAGCCGTACCACGGGTCGAGGTTGTTTCCGGATGAGTGGCGAGAGCCGAGTTCTGACACTGTCTGTTCCGTTCCTGGTCTTTCATCGATGTTAGCCGTCCCGTGGGGATGCCAATTGACCACCGGTGGCTTGTACTCGGAGTTAACGACATCGACCCGCCCGGCATGAGCCGGACGGGTCGGTTGTGGAGTCGGACTGGCTAGGCCAGGAAGGCGGACAGATCGTTCTCGAGAGCTGCCTTCGGCTTGGCGCCGATGATGGTCTGAGCGACCTCGCCACCCTTGAAGACCTTCATCGCGGGGATGGAGGTGATCTGGTACTGCATGGCGAGCTGCGGGTTCTCGTCGACGTTGACCTTGACGATGTCGATCTTGTCGCTGTGCTCGGACGCGATCTGGTCGAGGATCGGCGAGACCATGCGGCAGGGGCCGCACCACTCAGCCCAGAAGTCGACGAGGATCGGCTTGTCGCTCTTCAGAACTTCGGCGTCGAAAGTGGCTTCAGATACTGCACGTGCTGACATTGTTGCTCCTTGTGGATAGGTAGAAATTAAACGGATGCCGCGACAGCGGATGCGATCTCGGGGTTGTGGTGCGCTTCCTGCTCGAGACTCGCGAGGTAGTGCTCGGCGTCAAGCGCGGCAACGGTTCCGGATGCGGCCGCGGTGATGGCCTGCCGGTAGTTCGGGTCGATGACATCGCCGGCGGCGAAAACGCCGGGGAGGTTGGTCCTGGACGAGCGGCCGTCGACGGCGATGGTGCCGTCGCTGGTGAGTTCGAGCTGGCCGTGGAACAGGTGGGTGCGCGGGTCGTTGCCGATCGCGATGAACAGGCCGCCGAGCTCGAGGTGGCTCTCGGTGCCATCGACAGTGTTGCGGAGAGTCACGCCGTTGACGGCGTTCTCACCGGAGATGCCCACGACTTCGGAGTTCCAGACGAACTCGATCTTGTCGTTGGCGAAGGCGCGGTCCTGCATGATCTTCGACGCGCGGAGGGTGTCCTTGCGGTGGATGACGTAGACCTTCGAGGCGAAGCGAGTGAGGAACGTGGCCTCTTCCATCGCTGAGTCGCCGCCGCCGACGACGGCGATCGTCTTCTCCTTGAAGAAGAACCCATCGCAGGTGGCGCACCAGGAGATACCGCGGCCTGACAGGCGCTCTTCGTCGGCGAGGCCGAGCTTGCGGTAGGCGCTTCCCGTCGCGACGATGACGCTCGACGCCTCGAAGTCGCCGGAGTAACCGGTCTTGACGGTTTTGACTTCTCCACCGAGGGACACCTCGGTCACGTCATCGAGAATGATCTCGGTCCCGAAGCGTTCTGCCTGCTCCTGGAACTTGCTCATGAGCTCTGGGCCCTGGATTCCCTCGGGGAATCCCGGGTAGTTCTCGACCTCTGTCGTGTTCATCAACTCACCGCCGGCCTCAACGCTCGACGCGAGAAGCAGTGGGTTCAGGTTCGCGCGGGACGCGTAAATTGCCGCTGTGTAGCCGGCAGGCCCTGACCCGATGATGATGACATTGCGCACGGTATTGCTCCTCAAAAGTTCGCTCGACCAGTCCAACACATCTTAGTTGGGCGCTATTCCAGAGGCCCTGTGGTGGCTGTGAGGGGACTGTGAGCCGGGGGTTCAGCGCCCGGTGCCGAGCGCATCAGTTGCGGTCGAGAGCATCAGGCGGAACGGGTGTTCTCGACCGGAAGTGGTGTTCTCGGCGTGAAGCCTAGCGGCGACGCAGGCGGCGCTTGACCGGCGCGATGGCTTCCCGGAGTTCCTCGGAACGCATCAGCGCGAGTGCGCCGACGTACAGGGCGAGCATGACGACACCGATGAGTGCCATGGTGAGCACCGCGTTGAGGGGTGAGGCAAGCGCCCAGCCGCTGGTGTACCCGCCAAGCACGAAGATCAGGACGACCCCAGCGAGCACGGACGGGATGGCCGCGACCGTGTAGACGGTGAGGCTCCGGATGATGCGGGCCATGTCGAGTCCGTGAATCCGCTTCGCGAGCAGGATGCCGGCGGTGATCATCTGCACGACGATCGATACCGACATCGAGACAGCGAGGCCGATACCGATGAACTCGCGCGGCAGCTGCGCGCAGGCCAGCGCGAGAGCGATGTACACGGCCGTCTGAACCAGCGTGAAGAAGAAGGGTGTGCGGGTGTCGCCGAGGGCGTAGAAGGTCCGCTGGAAGACGAAGAGCACGGCGAACGGGACAAGGCTGACGAGGTAGCCCATCAGCACGAAGCCCATCGCGGCGGTGTCGGCGAACTGGTCGGTGAACAGGCTTGCGAAGGGGAACGCCACGACGAGGAGAACGGCCGTCGCCAGAACGATCAGCAGGGTGATCTGCCGAACCGCAGCCGAGACATCCGTTTTCAGATTCTCGATCCGGTTCTCACGCACGTGCTCGGCCAGGCGCGTGAAGTAGGCGGTGGCGACCGACAGGGTGATCACCGAGTGCGGCAGCATGAAGATCAGCCAGGCGTTCTGCAGCGTCGCCGGCCCTGCCCCGTATCCGGAGGCGATGAGGGCGACGTTGGTCTGGATGAGGCCGCCGAGGGTGGTGAGTCCGAGCATCGCGAATGACCAGCCGGCGAGCTTGCCGGTCGCGCCGAGCCCCACTCCCCGCCAGGCGAAGTCGGGTCGGTAGCTGAGTCCGATCCGCTTCCAGAAGAAGAACAGGACGATCGCCTGCGCTGCAACACCGATGGTCGCTGTGCCGGCGAGGACAGCGATCATGCTCGGTGTCCAGTCGGTGACGAGTCGGTCACCGTTGGGGTCCGCCCCGAAGGCGATTATGAAGACGACGAGGCCAGCCATCGCCACGATGTTGTTGATCACGGGTGACCAGGTGAACGGGCCGAATACCTTGTGCGCGTTGAGGATCTCGCCGAGCACCGAGTACAGGCCGTAGAAGAAGATCTGCGGCAGGCACCAGTAGGCGAACGCGATCGCGAGAGCGCGCGTCTCCTCGTCCAGCCTCACCGAGTAGATGCTCACGAGTGCCGGCGCGAGCAGGACGGCCGCAACCGTCGCGCCGAGCAGCACGACGAAGGTGATCGTCAGCAGCTTGTTCATGTACGCCTTGCCGCCGTCGGCGTGCACGATGGAGCGCACGATCGACGGAACGAGCACCGCGCTCAGAACACCGCCGGCGATGATGACGTAGAGGGTGTTTGGCAACTGGTTGGCGACGCCGAACGCGTCGGCGCTGCGTGAGCCGACGAGGCCGATGGTGGATGCCAGGAGCATCGCCTTCACGAAACCGAGCAAACGGGACACGAGGGTCCCGGATGCCAGGAACAAGCTTGCCCGGCCGATGCTGCCTTCGTCTGTTGATTTAGTCATTGCCGCTTTCAGTGGACATGTTCTGGGCCTTTGCCGGGCGGCGTTTACGGATCGTGCGGATGAGTCCGCCGAGGAACAGCGCGAGGATGAGGCCGCCGATCACGGCAGCCCCGATTCCTTCCCAGTCAGCGCGGACGCTGACCGGGACCTGGACGCTGCCACCGATGACGGCGTTCTGCGGCGAGTAGAGCTGCACCCGAACCAGGACATCTCCGTTGCCGAGCCGCGCCTGAACGGGTACGAGAACCGTTTCGCGGGAGTTCGCTGGAATGGTCTGGGTCACCGCCGCGTCGACACTGAGCTTGAGGCTCGAGGTGGACGCCTGGAGCACGACGGTAACGGGCTGGTCGAAGTCATTGCGCACGGAGAACGGCAGCGAGGTCTGGTTGCTCACCATGTTGATCTGGGTGGTGGCCGTGATCGACACTGAGTCGAGGATGGCGGTGGTCTGGTCGTCGTGTTCCTGGACGGCAGCGTCCCAGTCAGCGGCGTTGTCACGCCACGAGACGGCGAGCAGGGCCAGAATTTCGGCTCGCTCCTCGCCCGTGAGGATGGTGGGGTCGTCGAGGACGGTGGCGAAGGACGCTATCTCCGCCTCACGGGCGCTGAATCGCGCCACGGTAGCTGTTCGCCCGGAGTCCTCCGGTTCGTCGACGATCGTCACCGTTTCAGGCTTGGCGGAAGCCGCGGTGCTGAGTGACGTGCTCGACACCAGCGGCAGGGTAGCCAGCGCCGACAGTGCCTCACTCAACCGGGCTGACGACGGCGGCCACCCGCGGTCAAGGGCGAGCACCAGTGTGCGCTCCGGTGCAGAGCGCTCGGCGCCGACGACCATGAGCTGGGCGGCGAGGTCCGCGAGGGCGTTCTGCTGGTCGTCGTTGCTGATTGCCGTGACCGCGTCCTGGAGCGCCTCTGACGCCGCGGCATCCGACACGATGAGCGCAGCGTCACCGACCCTCGACGCCCCTCCAGGCGTGTATGAGGCAGTCGTTGCGACATTGCCGGAGGAGACGATCGTTGACGTTGCGCCGGATGCCGCGAAAATCGGCAGGTCGGTGGACACCACTGTGTCGTCGGCGGGCCAGACGACACCGGTTGTTGTGTACGACCACTCGGTGAGTTCGGCGAGGGTCGGGAGCGGTGTCTCATCGGGACCCGGATCTGCCGGCGGTGCTTCCGTCTCGCCGGGGACCGGCTCGCTGTCCGGAACGTCGTCGGCCGACGGGGCGGCGAAGTTATCGGGATCGAGGCCGAAAAGCAGCGACGTCGGACTCAGGAGGTTCGGGATACCGGCCTGTGCCTGCACGGCGGGGTCCGCATCCGCAAACTGGAGCGGGAAGGTTTCGTTTGTGGCGCGTGACAGGGTGTCGAGCCAGGCGACCGCCGATGCCGGCGCTGCGTCACCGAGTGCGCGGATCGACGCGATGATCATCGGGTCGATTCCGAGCGCCACAGGGCGGTCGATGACCCCGTCGAGCTGTTTGGTGAGTACACCGGTGGGGGAGGTATAGAAAGCGAGGGCATCGGCCGTCAGCAGGCCGGTCGTTCCCGGCGGAGCTGTAATCGGCATCAGGACGGTGACTCCGAGTGGCGACGCCGCAGGATCAGGGCTGTAGACGACCGTGTCCCGCGCCTCTACGACAGTCTCTGCGCTCGTGTAGACGGCGTCGATGGGGTACACACCGCCGGTAGCCAGCGCGAGCGACTCGGCGGTGACCTGGATGGGGGTGAGGGTGTGGCTGGTGCCAGGTCCAAGGGCGGGTATCGGGACCTGGGCGACCGTGTGTTCGGTGCCAGAGGCTGTGGACAGGTCCAGCCACTCGGTGAGCTCGGCGCGGGAGTCGATGGCGCGCGTGTTTGACTGCAGGACCAGAGTGCCGTCCGCGACGGAGACTGCCGTTGTGTTCTCAACGGTCACGGTGACAGCCATCGTTCCGCCAGCGCCGAGGAAGCTGGCGGACTGGCGGATCGATACGGAGACATCCTCAACACGCGGAGCGGCAGCTGGAGCGCTGACCGCCGTGGTGGCGGCTGCCGGCTCACTGGCGATGGCGGGTGAGGTCGCGCCGCCGAGGGACAACAAACCGACCACGGAGGCAAGAAGCACACGCATGGTCAACGGCGGTCGTTTCTGTGTCATAGGCGTTCGCCGGCGCGGAGGATCCACGTTCCAGCATCGATCGATTCTAGAGGTGGACGCTGGGGGGATGCTTTCAGCGCGCGGGAGACGGCGGACCCTGCCCCAAATGCGCGGGTCGCTCGCCCTCGCCGTCCGCCTCGATCAGCGCATGCTTTTGCCAGTGCTTCCAGCCGTGAATCTGCCGCTCACGGTAGTAGGCCTCGTCGATCCGGTCGTGCCACTCGACATAAACGAGCGCCGGCGATGTCGCTGCACCGTCGTCACCCGATCCGATGCCGTGCTGCCGCAAGCGGTGCGAGAGGTTCCAGGTGCTCCCGGTGAGGAAGGCACCATCGGCGCGACGAAGGATGTACACGTACGGCATCGACCAAGAGTGTGGCCGACGGGGAGCGAGCAGACCGGATTACCGGGTGCTGTCGGGCGCCTCCGACTTCTCCCTGCCTGTGGAGGAGCAGACGGCGATGGGCGACACTGCCGCTCGGACGATTACTCGCTGACGGAGTCCAGCAGGGTCCAGACGGTGCGCGTGAGGTCGGGATGCTCGAGCGCGATGCTTCGCAATAGTTCATATTCCAGTTGAGCTATATTCTTGCGGTGGACAGCGGCATCCGCCAGATCGCTTCGTGCAGCGTGCTTCGCCATCGCATATTGCGCGGTCATCCCGCTCGCGTCCAGTGCGTCGGCCCGCAGCTCGAAGACAACGAGTTCGTCGACCGTTGGAAGGTCGTGGATAAAGTCGTACGGGTCTTCACCGGCACGGCAGCGGTGCTCGATGAGAACGTCGAGTTCATACCGGGCATAGCGGCGCAACTCGTCGAGGTCCATCCTGGCCATGGTCATCGCGCCTCCTTCGCTCGTTCGACGTTGGGTGTTTTGTGAGCCCGGTTTAAAGGGTACGCGAGGATTCTCAGGTGCCAAATAATGGATGCCGCGTGCCGGTCCCGGTGGAATCCACCACGGCCGTGCGACGATGGGGCATGGACCAGAAACCGCTCGCGAGCAGCACACTGCGGCACTTCCGCGAGACCCTCGAGGCTGAACGCGCAGAACTCCTCGCCCAGCAGGAGCACGTGGCGGCATCCCTCACCGAAGTACGCGATGCGCGTGACGGCGAACAGGACGACGAACACGACCCTGAGGGGCCAACTCTTACCGCCGAGTGGTCGCGCCTGACCGGGTTGCAGGACGACGCGGTGCGCCAGCTCAAGGACCTCGATCGTGCGCTCGCCCGAGTCGATGACCGCAGCTACGGAATTTGCACCCGCTGCGGCAAGCCGATCGGTCGGGCCAGGCTGGATGCCCGCCCGGTCGCTGAGCTGTGCATCGAGTGCGCGCGGCTCGCTGAAACCGGTCGATAGGGTTACCTGCCGTGAGTTGGCCGTCGACGCACCCGGCACGTAACCTCGCCGTATGACCGAGAACCCCGCTGACTTGCCCGAAGTCTGCGTCTGTTACATCCTCGATGAAACCGACGAAGACGGTTACCGGGTCCTGCTCGGCGAAAAGAAGAAGGGCCTTGGCCTTGGCAAGCTCGTTGGCCCCGGCGGCAAGCTCGAGCCGGGCGAGACGCCCGCGCAGGCGGCGGTCCGGGAGGTCTTCGAGGAGTCGGGCCTTCGGGTTCAGGAAAACGATCTCGTGTTGCTCGGTCGCATCAGGTACGAGTTTCCGACGCGTGAGGCGTGGAGCCAGATCTCGTGGGTCTTCGCCACGCGATCGTGGCAGGGCGACATTGTCGAGTCCGACGAGTTGCTTCTCGGTTGGCATCCGGTCGACGCGATCCCGTTCGATCGGATGTGGGATGACGCCAGGTACTGGCTGCCGGGAGTGCTCGCATCACCTGAGACCGGCGACGTCATCGAGCGGCGGTTCGTGTTCGGGGCCGATCTGTCGACGGTGATCGAGTCGGACGGTCCGCTCCCGGCGGGTGCGGCTACGCCTGGATCGCGAGCGTAAACGGAAGAACGGCGGATGCTCCCGCCTGCCGCAGCACGCGGCCAGCGACGGTGATCGTCCACCGGCTGTCGGTGAGGTCGTCGACCAGCAGCACAGGGCGACCAGCGTAACCGTTCAGAGTGGTTACCAGTTCCGGCCCAACGCTGAAACGGTCCCACACGCTCGACAACCGGTAGGCGCTGTTGCCCCCGGGTTCGCCCGATGGTCCCCCGTTTGCAAGCTCGAGCGCGCCGAGGTACGGCAGCCGGCCGACATCGGAGAGGGCGCGCGCCACCGAGTCCACCAGGAGAGGGCGTCGGCGGGACGGCATGCTGATGACTGCCGCCGGGCGTTCGTCCCAGTCCCACTGGCTCAGCACCCGAATGCAGGCGTCGACCATGGCACGGCTCGCCGGTGCATCGGTGCCGCCAGCGGCAAAGAGGTCGCGGAGGGTGCCGCCCCAACCCAGGTCGGTGAGCCGCGCGAGGGCGCGGCCTGGCTCTACCCGGTCCGCCGGGGCGATCTTGCCCTTCACAGGCACGCCGAGCTGATCGGCGCCCGTTGGCCACTGGGCCCGCGGTTCGATGACGACCCCGACGCGGTTGAGGGACTGCGAGGCCTGCCCTGATGCGTCCTCCCGGATATCGGTCGGGTACCAGGCGGCCTCTCCCGCTGCCGCTGCACAGTTGTCGCAGCGACCGCACGGCACAGCTGTATCGTCATCGAGTGCGCGCTGGAGGAACTCCATCCGGCACCCGGTGGTGCGCTCGTACTCGATCATCGAGTTCTGTTCGGCCACGCGCGCCGCGGCGATGCGGGCGTATCGCTCGGCGTCGTAGACCCAGGGCTGACCGGTTGCGACCCAGCCGCCGGTGACCCGCCGCACGGCGCCATCGACGTCGAGCACCTTGAGCAGAAGCTCGAGCGGGCTGCGCTTGAGGTTGACCCGAGCTTCGAGGGCCGGGGTCGACAGCGGAGCACCGTTGAACGCGAGCTCGTCGATGACCGCCGTGGCCTTCGCCTCGTCGGGCATCGACGAAGTGGCGAAGTATTGCCAGATCGCTTCGTCTTCGGTGCCGGGCAGCAGCAGGACGTCTGCGCTGGCCCGTTTGCCGTCGATCATTGCGGCGCGACCGGCGCGACCGACCTGCTGGTAGTACGCGACAGGCGACGACGGAGCGCCGAGGTGGATCACAAACCCCAGGTCGGGCTTGTCGAACCCCATGCCCAGGGCGCTCGTCGCGACGAGCGCCTTGACCTGGTTGTTCTTGAGCGCTTGTTCCAGGCCTTCGCGGTCGCCGGCATCCGTTCGCCCGGTGTATGCCTGTACCTCGTGGCCAGCCTCACGGAGGAGGCGCGCGGTGTCGTCGGCTGCAGACACGGTGAGTGCGTAGATGATGCCTGAGCCCGGCAGATCACCGAGGTGGGTGAGCAGCCAGGCGAGCCGCGTGCCGGCGTCGGGCAGGCGGAGCACGCCGAGTCGCAGAGATGCCCTGGCGAGCGGGCCGCGGATCGTCACGACCTCGGTGTGGCCGGCTGATTCGAGTTGCTCGGCGACGTCGGTGACGACGCGGGAGTTGGCGGTCGCGGTTGTGGCGAGCACGGGGACGCCCGTCGGCATCTCGGCGATGAGGTCGCGCAGGCGACGGTAGTCGGGGCGGAAGTCGTGGCCCCAGTCGGAGATGCAGTGGGCCTCATCGACGACGAGGAGGCCGGTGCGCTTGACGAGGCTCGGCAGTTGCTCTTCGCGGAATCGCGGGTTGTTGAGGCGCTCGGGCGAGACGAGCAGCACGTCGACCTCGTCGCGTTCGAGCTTGCCGAGGACATCGCCCCACTCGTGCGGGTTGGCCGAGTTAATGGCGACGGCACGGACACCGGCGCGCGCTGCCGCTTCGACCTGGTCGCGCATGAGGGCGAGCAGCGGGGACACGAGGAGGGTCGGGCCGGCGCCCTGACGGCGGAGCAGAAGGGTTGCGACGAAATACACAGCCGACTTGCCCCAGCCCGTGCGCTGCACCACGAGGGCACGACGGCGCTCATCGACGAGAGTGGCGATGGCCTCGTACTGGCCCTCGTGGAAGTCGGCGTCGGGTGAACCGACCAACGTTCGCAGGATTTCGAGGGCGTCGGTACGGGTATTCGTCATGACCCCAGCTTCGCAGGTGCGGCTGACAGCCCTGTGCGTGCCCGGGGTTGTGCGTGAGAGCGCGCGCCTGCGCGCACTGGCGCCGGGCGCTGCACATCCATGTCCAGGCTGCAGAAGCTTCTGCAGCGCGAGCATGCAACTGCAGCGCTCGAGTGGTGAGACGGGTTCTGACTCGCGCCGCCGCCCGGGTTGGGACGCGCCGCCCAGCGCGCGCCGCCCGCGAGGGGGCGAGCCGGCCCGCCACCGCGCATCCGCTCGGCTCACACTGGCGCGCCGAGCGCTGCACATCCATGTCCAGGCTGCAGAAGCTTCTGCAGCGCGAGCATGCAACTGCAGCGCTCGAGTGGGCGGAAGGGAGAGACCGGGTCCGATCAGCGCCGCGGCATCCGCTCCGACGAGTCGACGATCTGCTTGCCGAGCGGGAGAAGCGCGACGGGCACCATCTTGAAGTTGGCCCAGCCGAACGGGATCCCGATGATGGTGACGCACAACAGAACACCGCTGACGATGTGTTCGAGCGCGATCCACCAGCCGGCGAGCAGCACCCAGACCACGTTGCCGATCGTCGAGCCGACGCCGGCCGTTGGTTTGTCGACCACTTCCTTGCCGAACGGCCAGAGTGCGTAGAGGCCGATCCGGGCAGCGGCGATCCCCCAGGGGATGGTGACGATGAAAATGCACATGATTGCCGCGGCGAGCATATAGCCGAGGAACAGCCAGAAACCCGACAGCACCACCCAGATGATGTTCAGAAGTGTCTTCATAGTGCGCTCAGTCTGACAGCCGACCCTGAGCGTCGGTGACACACTGGTAACCGTGACTTCAGCGCTCGTGCAACTCCTCCGGTTAGACCTCGAATCCGCCCGCTTCACGGTGACGACAGTCACAGAGCTCTGGGGTGCCGAAGCGGATGCCGCGCTCCACCGCAATGAGAGGGTGCCGGCCCTCCGCGCGCTCGCGGCGAGGCGCAGGGATGCAGCGCCGGAGGCATCCGCGACGCTCGCAACCCTGTTCGTGCTCGGACTGCCCGTCACGCACGATGACCTGGTCGCCGCTCTGCCGAATCTCGGCGCCGATGGTGCTGTCGAGCTCGGGCTGGTCGGCGTCACGGGCACCGAGGCCAGGCCGCTGATCGACCTGAGGCCGTACAGCTTCGTTGACGCCCACGGCGCGGGCAGTTGGTGGATCGCATCCGACCTCGGCGAACTGGTGCTCGGGCGTCCGCTCGGCGAAGAACACGTGCTCGGTGTCGGCGGAGCATCGACGACGCTCAGCGGGCTGATGATGCAGACCCCCGTCGGACGGGTGCTCGACCTGGGTACCGGTTGCGGCATCCAGGCCATGCACGCCGCCCGCCACGCCACCCACGTGGTCGCGACGGACATTTCAGCTCGGGCGCTCGAACTCGCCGCACTCAACGCGGAACTCAATTCGCTCCACAACATCGAGTTCCGGCTGGGCAGCCTGTTCGAACCCGTGCGCGGAGAGCGATTCGACCAGATCGTGTCGAATCCCCCGTTTGTGATCACCCCGAGGGCCGACGGTGTTCCGGCCTACGAGTACCGCGATGGTGGCATGGAGGGCGACGCGCTCGTCGAGGCTGTTCTCCGCGGGGCCGCCGCACACCTCACCCCCGGCGGCGTTGCTCAGCTCCTCGGCAACTGGGAGTATCGCGTCGGGCAGGATGCCTTCAGGCGCGTCGGTGGCTGGATCGACGGCACCGGCCTCGATGCCTGGATCATCGAGCGCGACACCCAGGATCCGGCGCAGTACGCCGAGACCTGGATCCGCGACGGCGGAACGAAGTCGGGCACACCGGACTTCGACCGGTTGTACAACGCCTGGCTCGATGACTTCGATGCGCGCCGGGTCACCGCTGTTGGGTTCGGATACATCACACTGCGGATGCCACTGGCGGGCGACCCATCACTGCGGCGACTTGAACGGTTGCACGGTTCGCTCGGCACCAATGAGTCAGGCCTTGGCGTGCACCTCGCGTCTGTGCTCGCCGCGCACGACTGGCAGAAGGTCCGCGACGACGAAGAGCTGGCCCTGTCGCACGTCACTGCCGCGCCTGATGTGACCGAGGAACGCCACTACTGGCCGGGAGACGAAGACCCCACCGCGATGATGCTGCGACAGGGCAGCGGTTTCGGGCGAACGATCCGGATGGATACCGCGTTGTCCGCCCTCGTCGGCGCCAGCGACGGTGACCTGACGATTGGTGCTGTGACCGCGGCCATCGCGCAGTTGCTTGAGGTCGATGTCGCCGAATTGCTCGCGGAACTGATGCCACGCGTCCGCGGCCTTATCGACGACGGGTTCCTCGTCCCCGTCGATGAGACTGAGTAGTCGATGACGCTGAGTAGCCGCAGCGGGCACAAGAGATAAGGCATTCGCCCGATACTGCTCGCCCCCCTTAGAGAACACGATGGAGTCATCAATCTCAGGAGGACACCATGCAGATCTCAGGCGAGTACGGAACGGAACTTCTGCTCCGCTATTCCGAGGAGGAGCTCAGGCGGCAACTGGAGTTCCGCCGCGTGGCCGAGGAACGTGCGGGTGAATCCGGCGGTGACGCCGGGGCAGTCGGCGCCGTCCGCCCGTCGATGCTCGCCCGCTTCGCCCGGTTCCTGTTCCGCGAGGACACCGCGGCAGGAGGGCCCGAATGGATCCGCCCCGCTCAGGGCTCATCCGCGAACCCCGAGCCCGTGCTGCCGCCGGCTCGCGTCGAGGCGGCGCCGTCGGTCACGAGCGTCGGCACGGAGAGTTCAGCGGAACGCGACGATGAGCGGATGCCGGTGATGGCCGGCTCGACGCGATGACGGCACTGTGACGGCGACGGCGCCCCCGGCTGCAACGATGACGGCGACTGCGATCGACGTTCTCGCCCGGGTGCCATCCACCAACTCCGCTTCGGCCGGTTCGGGTGCCTCGACGCGTGTCAGTGCGTCGTGGCACGATGAACAGGTGAGGTCACCGGCGTCGAGTCCAGCCATGATCGGGCGTGAGTCCGAACTTGCGCAACTGCACGCGGTCTTTGACCAGGTCCTTACCGGCCGCCCGCAGGGCGTCGTCATCTCGGGCGAAGCCGGGATCGGCAAAACCCGCCTGATCGAGGAATTTCTGGGTCTCGCATCCGTCGACGCACTTGTGCTTACCGGGCAGAGCGTCGACCTCGGTGCTGTCGGCGCCCCGTACTCTCCCATCCAGAGTGTCCTCCGCGGCCTGGTTGCCGAGCTTGGTGTAGAGGCAGTGCTCGAGGCGAGCGGTCCGGGGGCAGAGGCCCTCACCGCTCTCCTGCCCGAACTTGGCGCCCAACGCGCCGATCCGGCGGGTGCCGCGCTCAATCGACTGCACGACACGGTGGCCACGCTCGTCGAGACTGTGTCACGGCGGACTCCCCTCGTCATCGCCATCGAAGACCTGCACTGGGCGGATGAAGGCACCCTCGACCTCCTTCGTTTCCTGCTCCGGGTTCTCGGCCGTGGCCGCATTCTCGTTGTGCTCAGCTTCCGCTCCGAAGACGTGGGTCGCGGGCATCCGCTGCGTTCGCTCCTCAGCGAACTCGACAGAAGCCGCAGCGTGACCCGGGTCGAACTTGCTCGGCTCACGAAGGAGGAAGTGCGCAGGCAGGTGGCCGCGATTCTCGGATCCGAGCCCGACGACGAGGCGTTCGAGAGTGTCTACGCACGCAGTGAGGGAGTGCCGTTCTTCGTCGAAGAGCTCGTCGGCTTCGGGTCGACGGGTGAAGGCGAGTTGCCCTGGACCCTGCGGGAGCTCCTCCTCGCCCGTTATGAACGACTCAGCGACGAGTCGCAACACCTGCTGCGCCTGATCTCCGCCGGGGGCGTGCGTGTCGACCACGATCTGCTGTCGGCGGTGTTTTCCGGCGAGCCCGAGCAATTGGATGCCGCGGCCAGGGAAGCGATGATCGCCAACATCCTCGTGGCCGATGAACTCAGTTACGCGTTCAGGCACGCCCTGGTCCGCGAGGCCATTCACACGGACCTGCTGCCGGGCGAGCGGACCAGATTCCATACCAGGTTCGCCGAAGCCCTCGAGGCGCTCTCGGGTGAACGTCGCGTCGCGGCAGAGATCTCCTATCACTGGCTGGCTGCCCACGACACGCAGCGTGCCTTCCCCGCGACGCTCGACGCGATGGCCGAAGCTCGGGCGACCCACGCCTACGGCACGGCGGCGCAGATGGGTGAGCGGGCTCTCGAGCTGTGGGACCAGGTTCCTGACGCGGAGAAGGTCGCCGGACGCCAGAAGATCGATCTCCTCGCGCAGACGGCGTCCGCTCTTCGCAACGCAGGGGAGGGTGAGCGCTCGCTCGCGATGATCAACGTCGCACTCGAGGAGAGTCCCCGCACCGAGAGCCTCCGCTACGCGCGGTTGCTCAGGGACAAGGCGCTGTACCTCGGCAATACCGGCAAGCCGGGTTCGATTCCGTTGCTCAGGGAAGCCCTCGAACTGGTGCCGCCAGGCGCGACCGGAATGGCGGGCACAACCGGACTCGCGCGTGCCCCGATGAGCGCCGGTGAATTGCGATCGGCACTTCTCACCGCGCTCGCGGGTCGACTGATGCTCGCTGCACGCATGGACGAAGCAATCGAAACAGCCCGTGAAGGGCTCCGCGAAGCAACGGATGCCGGTTCAGACCGGCACGCATCGATCGCCTCGAACATTCTCGGTACGACCGAGATCAACGTCGGTCGATTCGAGGAGGGACGTGCGCATCTCGACGAGGCGCTGGCGCTCTCGCAGAACGAGACAAGTGCGCGTTTGCGTTACCGGGTCAATGCCTCCGACAGTGAATACCTCCTCGGGCACTACTCGGAGGCGGTGAGTATCGCTGAACTGGGCATCCAGCGCGCCCGCGAACTGGGCGTCGAACGCAGTTCGGGCATCATCCTCAAATCGAACGCCGTCGATCCCCTCATCGCCCTCGGACAGTGGGAACGGGCCGACCAGTACATCGACAGCGCCGTCCGCCTCCTGCCGTCGCCGACGTTCAACGCCTACCTCAACCGCGCGCGGATGTTCCTGCTGACCTGGCGGGGCGAGACCGACGCGGCATACCGGCTATACCGCAGTGCCCGGGCGCACGCGCGTGAACTCGGTGAGTCCGAGATGCAGGTCAGGCTCAGTTTTCCGCGAGTCGCGGCGGAGCTTCACCTCGCCCGCGGCGCGGTGGCCGAGGCGTGGGACGAGATGGATGTCCTCTTCGACGGCGACCACACGCCCGTCGCCGGCTATGAACTTCCGTTGCTGGCAACGGCCGGCCGCACGCTCGCCGCCCTCAGGCGTGCCGGTGAATCTCCTGTGTCAGACGGTGCCCTGGAGAACCGACTCCGGGCGCTGGTCGGTCGGGTGGACTGGTGGCCAACGGCATCCCTCTGGTCGACGATCTTTGACGCTGAACTCTCCGGGGCGCGAGGGATGGGTGACGATCCTGGCGCGTGGAAGCGTGCGGCGGAAGTCGTGGCCTCCGACCCGGCTGCGCAGGCCCACCTGCCGTCGTACACGGCCCTTCGTCTCGGGCAGGCGCTCGTCGAGGCCGGTGAACGTCACGAAGCTGTTGTCGCCCTCCGTGACGCGGTTCGCGGCGCTGAGCTGCTCGGTGCCGGTCTTGTCGGGCGCACCGCTGTCGGTGTTGCCGAGCGCGCGGGACTCACCATCGACGACGCACCGAACAGGCGAACGACGAACGCGACGGAACTGACGCTTCGCGAGCGTCAGGTCCTCGACCTGCTCGGGCAGGGCCTGACCAACCGTCAAATCGGCGAACGGCTCTTCATCAGCGCCAAGACGGCGAGCGTCCACGTCTCAGCGATTCTGCGGAAGCTCGGCGCCTCCAGCCGTACCGAGGCCGCGTTTTTGGCGCGCGAGAGCGCGTGACAGGCGACTCACAAGGTCAGTGGGTGCTCTAGGCATCCGGCGGTGCTGCCGCGTGCGTGGGTGAACCGTGCAGTCTGAGTGCCGCGAGCAACGCCCGCACTCCCCCGTTGGGTGAGGTGAGCACGCGGGTCGGAAGATCGACGCCGTGAAGCGCCTCTGCCATCGACGCCTGGGCGAGAACGAGAACATCTGAGCGGGCGGCGAATTCGATCGCTGCGTCCCTGACCAGGGCATCGTGTCCTGCGATGTCACCCTGTTCCTGTGCGTCGGCGGCGCCATCGACGACGGTGACGTCGACGGTCACGTCGGGGTGAGCGGCCGCGAAACGTTCGAGCAGGCGGCCGGTGGGCCCGACGGTGGAAGGGCGGGTTACGAGTACTTCGATGTGCCCCGTGCGGTCTTCGCGGCGGGCCGCTTCGGTCGCGATCGCCACGGCCTGTTCGGCCATCGCCGCGTCGACCCGAACAACGGGAACCGTCGAGTTGACCTGCTCCGCAACCTCGGCGGTCGATGCGCAGGTAACGAGAATAGCCAGGGCGCCGGATGCTTCGAGGTGCCTGATGTGGGCAGCGACGCGGTTGGTGAGTTCCTGTGTCACCCCTTCGGCGGGATCCGGGTCGAGCAGCCCTGCATCTACAATATGGACTGATTCGACAGTGGGATGAGCGTCGCGGAGTGCCGAAGAGAACGACGCTGCGAGGGCGGGATCTGTATGCAGCAGGCCGACCCGCTGTGAGTGTTGCGTGGTCATGAGTACTCCTGCCCGAAAGACCTGATCGAAGGTCGAGCACACTATGTCACAGTCCCGATCTAGCCAGAAGGGAGGATGGTCAACCCTCTCGCCGGATCATCGGTACCGCGCCGCTGGCATGATAGCCGGATAAATTCTGCTGAGAATGTCTTGCCGACTTCTCCGTTCGCTTCTAGAGTCCCGTTGTAATGGCGCTGCAACAACGGCGTGGTTTTCAGCTCGGTTTTATCAGCACTGTCCTGAACCTGACACAGAGAAGAAGCATGAACAGACGAATCTTCAGGGCGTTTCGGACACGGGACCGTTCGTGACCAGCGTCGTCGGCCAGGCAGATGGCCGTGACACGAAGGCAGGCGCTCGGCGCGTGCGCCCTCGCCGGGCGCCCAAGCGAACCTACAACCGCCGCGAAGCCATCGCCGGCTATCTCTTTATCGCTCCATGGGTGATCGGGTTTCTGATCTTCACCCTCGGTGCGATGGTCTACAGCCTCATCATCTCCTTCAGTGATTACAACCTCGCGGCGAACAGCTCGACCCCCGTTGGGTTCGCAAATTACGCCCAGCTCTTCGAGGACCCGAAGGTTGGTCTCGCTCTGGGCAATACCCTCGTCTACGCGCTCATGGCCGTCCCGCTGGAAATTGCGTTCGCGTTGTTTCTGGCGATGCTGCTCGCTCGCGTCGGAAGGGGCGCAGGCTTTTTCCGCACCGTCTACTACCTGCCCAAAATGACTCCGACAGTCGCGACGGCATCCGTCTTTCTCCTGCTCCTCAACGGCAACTCGGGCGCGATCAACCAGGGACTCGGCCTCCTCGGCATCGAAGGCCCGCAGTGGCTCGTCGACCCGGCGTGGGTGAAACCGTCGATTGTGTTGATGACGCTGTGGACGGTCAGCGGAACAATGGTGATCTTTCTGGCTGCCTTGAAGAGCGTGCCCCGAGACCTGTACGAGGTGGCGTCGCTCGACGGGGCCGGGCCGGTGCGGAAATTCTTCTCGATCACCGTGCCGATGATCTCGAGCGCGATCTTTTTCAACGTGATCGTGCTCACGATCGGGGCGTTTCAGGTGTTCGACCAGGCATATCTCCTGTTCTGGCGTGACCAGTCCAACGCATCACCGGAGTCGTCCTTGTTTTACGCGGTTTACCTGTTCCAGCAGGCGTTTCGGCAGTTCGATTTCGGGTTCGCCGCTGCGATGGCATGGCTGTTGTTCATGATCATCATGCTGATCACCTTTATTCAGATGAAGTTCGGCAACCGGTTCGTGTACTACGAGGGAGATGACCACACATGAGCGTGACTGAGTCATCGCCGGACGCTGTCAGGCTCAAGGGCCAGGTGATCGGGGAGTGGACGGTTGCCGGAACTCCCCGAAACGGTCCGAGAATCGACCGTTGGTACAAACCGAAGAGTGTCCTCGGCCGGGTAGTTCTCTGGATCGCACTCATCGGCTTCGGGCTGTTGTTCATGTACCCATTCGTCTGGCTTCTCGCAGCGAGCCTCAAGCCACGCGGGCAGGTTTTCGACAACTCGCTCATCCCGCGTACCTGGGTTCCTGAGAACTACGTCGAGGTCTGGGACCAGTTACCCCTGGTCAGCTGGATGTTCAACAGCCTTTCGATCGCCCTGCTCGCGGCTCTGGCGGTTGCCATTTCGAGTTCGGTTGTGGCGTTCGGCTTTGCCTACTTCAAGTTCCCGGCGCGCAACCTGCTGTTCGGGCTTGTCCTCGCGACGATGATGTTGCCGGGTGCCGTCACGATGATCCCCCAGTACCTCATCTGGAAGGAACTGGGCCTGATCGGAACGTGGGTGCCACTCTGGGGAGCGAACCTCTTCGGGTCCGCGTTCTACATTTTCCTGCAGAGGCAGTTCTTCCTCGGGCTCCCGCGCGAGCTGTTCGAGGCCGCTCGCATCGACGGCTGCAGCTACTGGGGGCTCTTCCGACGCATCGCCATGCCGCTGTCGATCCCGTCGTTCATCATCGTCTTCGTCTTCGAGTTCCAGGCCAGCTGGAACAACCTTCAGGCGTCGCTCATCTACCTCAACGCGGGTTCGGTCGAGGGATTCACCGCACCGCTCGGGATCGCGTACGCGATGACGAAGTACAGCCCCACCGCCGGCGGCCACGGAGATTACCAGTACGTGATGGTGGCATCGCTCATCATCACTCTGCCCATGCTGTTGATCTTCGCCTTCGGCCAGCGTTACTTCATCGAGGGGGTGGCGACGCAGGGGCGAAAAGGCTGAGCTTTCCCTGACTCACACAGAACGGGCAACCCAGCAGGGTTGCCCGTTCTGTGTGAGTCGCGTCAGACGTTACTTCACGACCTTGTCGTATGCCCGCATCGCCGCGTCCTGAGCGTCGGCGAGAGCATCCTCAGACGACTTGTCACCCAGCAGCGCCGACGTGACCGCGTTCTTCAATTCGGTCTGGATCTCCTGCCCCGCAGCGGAAGCGCCGTAGGACTCGCCCTCTCCCACGACCTCATAGAACGTGGCGATCGTCTGGTCGAAGCCGGCGTTTCCGCTCTCCTTGACGAACTGGTCGCGAATCGCCTCATCGGCCGCCGGCGATCCGGTGAACAGGCCGGTGTTGATCGCTCCCGGGCTCTCGGAGATCGTCGCCGCGCGCGCCTCTCCCGCAGCCAGCCACGCATCCTGGGAGGTGAGTTCGAGCGCCCAGGCGCAGGCGGCATCCGCATTCTTCGCCCCCACAGGGATCACGAACGCGGTACCGCTGGTGACCGAGAACGGCTCACCCTCGATGTTCTTGAACGGGACAGCCTCGATCTGGACCTCATCCACGTACGGGCTCAGGACGTTCACGTACCACTGCGCGTTCACCTGAGCGCCGACCTGGTCAGCAACGTAGGGGTTGTTGTCGCCGAACGCATCGAAGGAGTCGGTGAAGCTCCGGTACTTCGCGTACCCGCCCTGAGCGTCGAACAGTTGCTTGAGGAAGTCGAGCGCCCGGGCATTCTCGGGCGAATCGAGAGCCGGCACGCCCTCGTCATCCATAATCTCGCCGCCGAAGCCGAGGAGCCATAACCCGGCCTGGTTGACGCCGACAGAGTCGAAGCCGAGGACGGTGGGGTTCCCGCCCGATGCGGTGTACATCTTGCCGATGGCCCCGAGGAGGACGTCGGGCTTTGACGTGTCGATCTGGTCAGCGGTGACGCCTGCTGCGTCCATGACGCGTTTGTTCAGGATGATTGCCGGTGGCTGATAGAACTGCGGGACTCCCCACACTTTGTCGTCCCACTCAACGTCATCCACGACCGACTCGTAGTACTGCTCGTCAGGGTCGACGCCGTGCGTGGCGAAGCACTCGTCGAGAGGTGTGATGAGCCCTTGCGCCGCATACGTGCCGACGAACTGGCGATCCATCTGCACCACGTCCGGGACATTCCCGCTGGCGACCCTCGTCGTGAACTTCTGAGCGTCGAATGCGGTTTGGTCGATCTCGATGTCGACATCCGAGAGCTGCTTCTCGGCATATTCGAGCCGCGACGTTCCGACGTCGTCGGCGTTGTCGAATCCCCATGCCGCCAGGGCACCGGACGGGCTGTCGCTGAATGACACGTCTGCCGTTTCGTCGCCGCCCCCGCTGCACCCCGTCAGGACGAGCACGGATGCCGCCACAGTCACCGCAATAAGCCGCTTCTGCCTCTGAACCATCGAATTCCCTTCGTTGAGTCACGAGGCCATCCGCGATCGGCCACCGTGCCGAGAAATCACCAGCGAAATCGCTGCTCAGCTGAAGTTATCGACGGCCTTGACGACCAGCAAGGGGCTTGCGCATCCGCGTGATTCCGGGTTCGCTTCTCTTTTCGGCAGCGCGGGACGCTCTTCCCGTGATCGCGCGTCAGTTGGCGGTTGCGCCACCCTCGGCGAGGTAGGCGAGGCGCTGCAGCGTTTCGTTGTTGCGTGCGTGCAGCATCAGCCGTCGGACGGGTTCGGGGATGAGGCGGCCGGGGCCCTCGACGGCGTCTTCGGTGATCCGCACGACACAGTCCTCCCCGCGACGCTTCACGTCGAGGGTGACATGCGCCACTCCGATCGGCCAGCCGCGGGCACGAACCTTCATGTGCCGGGGTGGATCCCACTCCAGCACCGAGGTCGAGTCGTTGATGAGGCAGGGCCAGACGCCGAACGAGTGGAAGAGCTGAGCGCCTTCTTTGGGCCAGGAGTCATCGACGTCTCGCATCCGCGACGCACCGACGACCCAGCTCGGGTACAGCCATCCGTTGGCAAGCACCTCAAAGACGCGTTCAGGGCTCGTGTGGATGAGTCGGTAGTTGACGCTCATGGCTGCCTTCCGAGTAGCTGGTCTGGTGTGGGCGAGAGTGAGGGTGGTGTCGTGATGCCGAACCTGTCGCGGAGGGCGAGCAGTGCCGCGTTCCAGCCGGGCATTCCGTGCACGCCCGGGCCCGGTGGGGTCGACGACGAGCACAGGTACAGGCCGGTGAGCGGGGTCCGCCACGGGTTCAGTGAGAGGGTGGGACGGGCGACGAGCTGGAGCATGTCAACGTCGCCGGCGGAGATGTCACCGCCGACGTAGTTGGGGTTGTACGACTCGTACTCGACGGCCGACTTATGGGCGGTGGCGAGGATCAGGTCGCGGAAACCTGGCGCGAACCGTTCGATCTGCCTGGTGATCGCCTCGGTCCGGTCCTCGGTGGATCCGGCGGGGACATGTGTGTACGCCCAGAGGGTGTGCTGGCCCTCGGGCGCTCGCGTCGAATCGAACACGCTCGGCTGCGACACGAGGACGTAGGGGTTCGACGGATGCCGTCCGTTGGCGACATCGTGCTCCGCGACTGCGATCTCCTCGCGGGTGCCGCCGAGGTGGAGCGTGCCGGCCTCGCGCAGGGTTTCGTTGGTCCAGGGCACAGGCCCGGAGAGGGCGAAGTCGACCTTGGCGACGGCGTTGCCGTAACGGAATTTGCCCAACCGCCTGGCGTAACCGGCGGGCAGCCGGTTCCCCGCGATCTTTACGAGGCCGCGCGCGCTCGTGTCGAGCAGCACAGCCCTGGCTGGGGGCAGCTCGCGGAGGTGGGTGACCTCGGAGCCGGTGACGATCTCGCCACCGTGCGCCGTGACATCCGCCGCCATCGCGTCGACGATCGACTGGCTGCCACCGATCGGGACCGGCCAGCCTTCAGCGTGGGCGAGGGTGGCAAGCACAAGCCCGGCGGCGGTCGGCGCGAAGGTCGGCAGCGGCCGGATCGCGTGCGCGAGCACACCGGTGAGCAGTGCGGGGGCGGCATCGTCGTGCCAGCGCACATTCCACAGCGGGCTGCCCTGTTCGAGGGCGCGCAGTCCAAACCTCGCCATGGTGATCGGATGTTTCGGCACGCGAAGAAGGCTGCTTCCGACGAAGCCGGCAACCGAGGAACCGTGCGAAACGAGTGGCTCGAACAGTTGCCGCCATGCGGCACCGTCACGACCGAGGTCCTCGACGGTGCGGTCGAGGGAGTGCCAGGCGAGGCCGGCGCGTCCAGAGTCGAGGGGCTGGGCGTAGGAGAGCTCGGGAAGCGCAAACGGGATGCGGTCGGTCAGCCCGAATCGTGAGAAGAATTCCGAGGCGAGGGCCATCGGGTGGACGGCCGAACAGGTGTCATGGCGGAATCCTGGAAGGGTCGCCTCCGAGGTGCGTGACCCGCCGCCGATGGTGTCGGCGCGTTCGTACACGCGAACGGACAGACCGGCTCGAGCCAGTGTGACGGCGGCGGCGAGGCCGTTCGGACCCGCTCCGACAACGATTGCATCAGGCTCAGACATCCTTCGCAGTATGCCAGCGACCACTCTCAGGATCGACCCCTTGACGGGGACGCGCGCCGAGCGATTCGATTTCCGCATGCCTTCCGACATTTGCCTTCCGTTGGGACACCTGGCGTGTCGCATTCACCTTTCGTTAGGAATGTTCTGGTCAAATGGCAGTTAACACCTAGGGTGGACACCACGAGGCATCACCGCCAAACCCGATTGGACGGATTGTGATAGAGCGCACGGCCGAGTACCCGAGGCCGGACCACTTCCTTCTGCACATCAGCGACACTCACCTTCTGGCCGGAGGTAACAGGCTTTACGGCTCGGTCGACAGCGAAGAACACCTCAGGCAGGTGTTCACGGAGCTCGAAGCCTCAGGGGGTCGGCCAGAGGCCATCATCTTCACGGGGGACCTCGCCGACAAGGGCGAGCCCGACGCTTACGAGCGCATCCGGCGCATCGTGGATCCGGCTGCGAGCCGGCTCGGTTCCCAGGTCATCTGGGTCATGGGAAACCACGACAAGCGAGAAGCCTTCCGCGCCGGGCTGTTCAACGAGGTGCCGACGTCGAGACCCGTTGACCGGGTGTACGACGTCAACGGCCTTCGCGTCATCACGCTCGACACCTCGGTCCCGGGGCATCACCACGGCGAAGTGACGAGCGACCAGCTCGATTGGCTCGCGGAAGAGCTTTCGGTGCCCGCGCCGGACGGAACGATCCTTGCGTTGCATCACCCGCCGGTGCCGAGTGTGCTCGACCTCGCCGTGAGCGTCGAGCTTCGCGACCAGAGCGGTCTTGCTGAGGTGCTCGAGGGGTCCGACGTTCGGAGCATCCTCGGCGGTCACCTGCACTACTCGTCGATGGCGACCTTTGCGGGCATTCCGGTCTCCGTGGCATCCGCCACCTGTTACACCCAGGACCTCACGGTCCCGGTCGGCGGGACCCGCGGGCGTGACGGTGCTCGGGCGTTCAACCTCGTGCACGTGTATCCCAACACTGTGCTGCACTCGGTCGTACCGCTCGGTTCGTTCCCCACGCTCGACTACATCGATCCGCAGGAGAGCGCCAAGCGCCTGGACGTGCTCGGCGTTCACATCGCCGAGCCGATCGCGGGCGAGCCGGTTCCGACGCACACGTCTCCGACGCCCGTTCACCGGAGCGCTCCGCCGACGGAGTCGATTCCGGTGCTGGTGTAGCTCTCCCCGGGCCGTCGCGTTCCCGAGGTCACTTCGCGCGGCGTGGGCGCCGAGAACACCAGTTCCGGTCGAGCGCATCAGCTGCGCGGGATGTTCTCGACCGCAAGTGATGCCCTCGCGCGACTGGAGTAACGGCATCCGCTGGTCGTCGACGCGAACGGATGCCGGGCCTCACGTCGCCGTGGGACGACCGGCTAGATCGCGTCCGTGACCGAGGTCGTGAATGATTCGGTGATGGACACCGTCACGCCCTCCTGCACCAGCTCCGGCTCTGCGCCGTGAACGGCAACTTCGGTCTCCCACGGGGCCGCGAACGGGAAGTAGTGCTCGAGGAACCGGGTGACAGCCTCCGTGCGCTTCTCGACCGAGATCTCGGGCTTCGAACCGTCGTTAAGGCAGAACATGTCCTGGTCGCGGCGCTTGAGCAAGCGCTCCATCGATGGCAGTGACGACTTGAGCGTCGTCTCGATGTACTTCACCCGGGCATTGGTCTGCACGACCGCTCGCCCCGTCATGAGTGCGTAGTAGTGGTAGAGCGAATTGGTCACCGAAATGTCGGTCGCCGAGCGGAACCGGCTCGCCGCCGTGCGCGCGAACTCCTTGGGGAACTCAGCCTCGAGCTCGTGCAGGACGCTCTTGCGCATGGGTGCTGCCGAGTGCTCGAGGTGCCTCGTGGTGACTTTGCCGAACCGCTCGCGGAGCAGCCCCCTGTTGACACGAGCCGCGTTCTCGTAACCGCTGCGCGACGGGTCGCTGTCACCGAGTCCGATACGCGTGGATGCCTCGACGAACTTCGTGATGCCACCGGGCGAGAAGAAGATGTCAGGGCTGATCGGGCGCCCGAAGAACATGTCGTCGTTCGAGTAGAGGAAGTGCTCTGAGAGCCCTTCGATGTAGTGCAACTGGGCCTCGACAGCGTGCGAGTTGTGCGTCGGGAGCACGCTCGTGTCCTTGAAGTGGTCCTCACTGCGGACGAGGGTGACAGCGGGGTGCTCAGCCAGCCACTCGGGGCGGGGTGAGTCGGTGACGATGAAGATGCGGCGCACCCACGGCGCGAACATGTAGACGCTTCTGAGCGCGTACTTAAGCTCGTTGATCTGCCGGAACCGGGCGTCGGAGTCGTCGCCGTCACCAACGACATAGTTCTGCATCCGCTTCGCTCGTGCGCGCTGGAACTCTTCGCTTGAGCCATCCACCCAGGAGAAGACCATGTCGACATCGAAGGTCACATCGCTCGCCAGGTCCGCGAACATATTCTGCAGGGTGGGCCAGGTCTGGCCGAACATCTCGACCGTGTCTTCGAGCGCTTCCGACCGTGGCAGCCTCCTGCGCATCAACGCGTTCTCGACGGGCGCGACGATCTCGTCCTCACCAAACCGCCAGAGCTCGAGCTGCACGGCGGTATCCGGGCCGTAACGCAACCGCCCGATCGGCTCGATGCGGGGACGGTACAGCCGGAAAACCGACGCTTTCTTGTCGCTCGCGAACGTGCCGTCCGCGAGCAGCGTCGGGATGGCATCCGGCGTCTTGCCGGGCTTTCCGCCGTCCCGGAGGGTCGCAGGGTCGATGGCCTTGGCGTAGAACGGCTCGTCCTCGTAGGCGGCGGCGAATGCGGCCGAGAGTTGCTTACGGCATTTGCGATCGACAGCGATCACCGGGTTGCCGTTGCTGCCACGCACCAGGAGATACGGGATGTCTGCGTCTTCGAGCACCCGACGGATGCTGAGCAGGTCGGTGATCATGGATTCACGCGGGGTGAGGTGGCCGTTGATCAGCGTGAACTCGCCCTTACGAAGGACCACATCGTCGCGGGAGAAGCGGTTCAGGCGAGTGCCGTTTGAGAGCAGCACCAGCTCCGGCGACTCGCTGATGATCGGCATCGACGCCGTGATGGGGTTATCACGGCGAAACGCATCGGCGGCGCTCTCGGTCGCCGTCTTGTGCTTCTTCGGTGTGTTAAACGTCGTCATGATCGCCACCCTTCTCGATGGGTTCGCCGTATCGGCGTGTGTGGTGCGCTCCGCATCTGCGGGCATGGCGGCGCTGCCTGCGCTGGGTCGACGGAGCGGCCGGGTGGCCGGTGTCGCAGTGCTCATTCTAAGCACACCCGGCGCAGAATGACTCCTGAGCACCTCTGGACGCACTCTCAGGCCGTGACCGAACCACGTAGGACAGCGGAAACTCGCGGATAATGGATGGTTGTAGCGTCAAGCATTAGTAGACTGGCTTCATGACTGAAGCACGCTGGCTCGATGAGGACCAACTCAACGCATGGAAGAAATTCGTTGCGGTGGTCGAGCTGTTGCCCGGCGTGCTCGACTCGCAGCTGCAACGTGACGCTGAACTCAGCCATTTCGAGTATTTCGTGCTCGCCATGCTCTCCGAGTCCCCTCACCACGTGCTTCGGATGACGGCCCTTGCGTCAGCGACGAACGCAACGCTTCCGCGGCTCTCGCACGTGGCATCCCGACTGGAGAAGAAGGGGTACATCGAACGCCGGCCGTGCGCCGAGGACAAGCGTGCGACAAACGCGCACCTCACCGAGGCGGGGATGGCGAAAGTGGTGGCGACGGCGCCCGGTCACGTGAACACTGTGAGGGACAACGTCATCGACCCGCTGGACGCCGCGGACATCGCAGACCTCGATCGCATCATGGGGCGAATTCTCGACACCCTCGATCCCGACCACAGGTTCGCCAGGCAAGCGCGCTGAGGCCGTCAGCGCCGGTCGAGCTCGGATAGGGACTGAGCGAGAATTGTGGAATGACTGAGGCCGGCGAGTTCATCGACGCGGCTCTGCAGCGGGAGACCGCGTGGACGCCGCCCGCCGACGACCGGGACTCGAGTGGGCTGGGATCGTACGGCGCGTCGGTCGGTGCGGTGCGGGGTACCGTTCGGGATGCCATGCGCAAATACCGCGGGATGTCGCACGACGAGATCACCGCTCTGGCTTCCGAGCTCTGGCGGCCTCCGGTCTACGAACGTCGGCTCGCGGCGGTCGTGTTGCTGCAGTCACACGTGGCGGTTCTCGACAACTCGGACCTGACCAGGATCGAAGGGTTCCTCCGTGACGGACGTGCTCGCTCGCTGGTCGACCCGCTCGCGACAGACGTCGTCGGGCCGATGATCGAGCACCTGGATGACGTGGGCCAGAGCAAAGCGCGTGCGGCCCTTGACCGCTGGCTCGGAGAGAACAACGTGTGGCTCCGTCGCGCCGCGATCCTCGCCCCGCTCCGCGCGTTGCGCGCCGGGACGGGCGACCCGGACCGGTTTGCGCGCCAGGCCAGGGCAATTCTCGCCGAACCGTACGCCAGTGAGATCGTCAGCGAGGCAATCGACCTCGTGCTGGATGCCCTGGCGACATGAGGCCAGGCCCAGAGATACCGCGCGGGAGATCCCACCGGCGACGTGTCCGGTATCCGACGTGTCCGGCATCCGCCCCGCGGATAGTGGCTCGCGGAGCACCCGTCAAGGCCTGTGCCCACGCATGGCCCAGGGCGTAACGTGGCAGGCCCCGAAAGGAGCACGATGACTGAGAATATCTCTGGCAAGAAGGTCGCATTTCTGCTGACCGATGGTTTTGAAGACTCCGAGCTGACGAGCCCATGGCAGGCGGTGACGGATGCCGGTGGCGAGGCAGTTCTCGTCTCACCGAAGATCGGCACGATCGAGGGTAAGAACGGACACGAGCAGGACGTCGACGTGCGTTCGGCCGACGCGTCAGCCTCGAAGTTCGACGCGCTCATGCTGCCCGGCGGTGTCGTCAACGCCGATCACCTGCGCATGGACGAGGACTCGGTCGCCTTCGCCAAGAGCTTCTTCGAGGAGCACAAGCCGGTTGGCGTCATCTGCCACGGCGCGTGGATCCTGATCGAGGCCGGCGTCGTCCGCGGCCGCGAACTCACGAGCTACCCGAGCCTCAAGACCGACCTGATCAACGCCGGAGCGAACTGGGTCGACGAAGAAGTCGTCGTCGACAGCGGCTTCGTTTCGAGCAGAACACCCGATGACCTGCCGGCGTTCAACGCTAAGTTCGTCGAAGAGATCGCCGAGGGCGAGCACTCCGGGCAGACCGCGTAGTCTCTCCGGTCACCAGCAGAGGTGCCGCCGGATTCAGCGGCCGATCACCCGCGTGATTGTCATCACGAGGATCACCCGATCGGCGCTGTCTGGCGGCGCTTCTTGCGTGGCATTGCCGTAACGCTTGCCGAGCCGCACGTAGAACGCCCCGGTCGGGTCCGGGCGCACCTCGGCGAGCTCCCCGCGAAGCTCGATGTAGCTCAGCGGGTTCTCCGGATCGAAGATCGAGAACGCCATCGACGGGTTCTTCTGCAGGTTGCGGAACTTGGCCCGCTTGGTCGTGTGCGTGAACAGCAGGTTCTCACCGTCGAACTCGAACCACATCGGGTTGACCTGCGCTGTGCCGTCGGGTCGCACTGTGGCGAGGCTGCCGAAGTTTGCATCGGTCAGCAGGTGCCGGAGATGCTGCGGGATCTCAACTGTCATGTTCCCAAGTTACGCGTCGCGTTATCCACAGGCATCCGTTTGTCCACAGATTCCGGATGCCGTCGGCCGGGCGCAGCGCGCAGGTCGAGTATCGAGCCATGACAGACATCAGCGCCTCGACGGCGAATCAGCAACCGCTCGACACAGACGAGCTCATTGAACAACGGGTGAGCGCCCTCATCGGCCGCGCCTCCCGACGGCAGCTCTGGCTGCTCTTTCTCGACGACGACGATGTGCAGCTGCCCATGCTCGTCCCGATCGACGACTTTCCGGTGCAGCCCCGCCCCGCAGAGGCCCATGCGCTGGCGACCGGCGTGGCGACCATCATGGAGTCCGCGGGGGCGGTCCGGGTAATCCTTGTCTGGGAGCGATACGCGGGCGCTGACCTCACCCAGCTCGACCGGGCGTGGGCGCGGCAGTTGAATGCCGAATGCGCCGCGGCTGGCGTGCCGGTTCGAGCTCAATTGCTGAGCCACAAGCGCGGGGTGCGGTGGATCGCTCCTGACGACTACCTGGCTTGAGGGGCAGCCTAGAGGTCGACCGACTTGTTGTCGCCGATGTCGGGCTGGTTCCCGGTCACCACGGCTTTTGCGATCTTGAACATGGTCACAACGCCTGGTTCGTTCAACGCCCAGTACTCGGCCGACTGCGCGCTGACCTTGATCAGGGCGACCGTCGGGTCGTCCTTGCCGTCGGGGAACCAGGCCTCGAGAGCGGGGCTCCACAGTTCGTTGATCTTGTCGCGGTCGTGCACGAGCGTCGCCGAACCCGAGATCGAGAGGTAGCCCTTACCCGACTCGAAAGCGGCGTTGACTTGGTCGTTCGAGCGGATGTCTTCCACCTTCGAACTCGGATCCTGGGTGAAGAACCAGAGGTCACCGTCGAAGTCGGACTCCTGGGTCGCAAGCGGACGGCTGTGCAGCTGGCCGCTCGGCGTGACCGTGGTGAGCAGTGCAATCTTCGACGCCTTGACCAGCCTGGCGATCGTGACCATGTCGTCGTCTTCGGCGGCGTGGAATTCCGGCGAAGACGGATCGGTGGTTTCCTCGGCGGTGCTCGGCGCTGTCACCGCGTCACTGATGCCGGCGTCGATGAGCCCGTCGTCAGTGGTGGTTGTCACCTCAGCCGTGTCGTTGGGGTCCGGGATCGTGTCGGCGCCGTGCGCAGCATCGGTGCGGCCGTATGCCGTGTTGACGGTGTCTGCGCTGGTGCCAATGGGTTCACCGGCGGGGCCTGTCGTGCCCGGGGAGCCCGGCGTCCCTGAGTGTCCGGCACGGGTTGAATCGAATGGGTTGTTCAACGTCATCGCTCTGTCTCCCTCGTTGTGCGTGACGGCGCGCAGAATGCACGCGCCGGTCGATCCCTTGCGACGCTACGCTGGCGCGACAGCTGTTCTCAAGCGGTTGACAGCACCCCGGAGGCCGGGACTACCGTCGGCAGCATCATGGAGTGGTTTGCAGCGGGGGACTACGAGCTGGCGCGCCAGGTGCTTCAGCGCGGCATCGCTGCGCTCTACCTGATCGCCTTCATTTCTGCGGCCAACCAGGTTCCTGCCCTGCTCGGCGAACGTGGCCTGGCGCCGGCGCCGTGGTTTCTGAATCGGGTCACTTTTCGGCAGTCCCCGAGCCTGTTCCACTGGAAGTACAGCGATTCGTTTTTGCTCGGCATCGCCTCGGCCGGCGCGGGGTTATCGGCGACCCTGGTGGTCGGTTTGCCGCAGCAGGGGCCACCGTGGTTGCCCATGGTGGCCTTTCTGCTGCTCTGGGTCGGGTACCTGTCGATCGTCAACATCGGGCAGACGTTCTACGGCTTCGGCTGGGAGAGCCTGCTGTGCGAGGCCGGGTTCATCGTTGCGTTCCTCGGTTCTGACGAGGTCGCTCCGCCGCTCGTGGTGATCATCTTCCTTCGCTGGCTGGTTTTCCGGCTCGAATTCGGTGCCGGAATGATCAAGATGCGTGGCGGGTCCGAGTGGCGCGACCTCACCGCACTGACCTATCACCATGAGACCCAGCCGATGCCGAACCCGGTCAGCTGGTACGCACACCACCTGCCGCGGTGGTTCCACAAGGGGGAAGTGCTCGGCAGTCACTTCACCCAGCTCGTCGTCCCGTTCTTTCTGTTTGCGCCCCAGCCCGTGGCATCCGTCGCTGCGGGGATCATCATCCTGACCCAGCTGTGGCTGGTATTCACCGGCAACTTTGCCTGGCTCAACTGGATCACCATCGTGCTCGCATTCTCAGCGGTGAGTGATGACGCGGTGCAGACGGTAGTCCCCGCTCTCCTGCTCGACGCGGAGCAACCGGAGACGCCCCTCTGGTTCGTTGTGGTCGTGCTTGCGGTGACCGCGTTCCTGGTCGTTCTCAGCTGGTGGCCGCTCGTGAACCTGTTTGCGCGGCATCAGCTCATGAATGCGAGCTTCAACAGGTACCACCTGGTGAATGCGTACGGCGCTTTCGGCACGGTGACGAAGGTGCGGCTCGAGGTGATTGTCGAGGGCTGCGCTGACGAGCACCCCGGACCCGACTCGGAGTGGTTGCCTTACGAATTCAAGGGCAAGCCGGGCGATGTGACACGGATGCCGCCGCAGGTCGCTCCGTACCACCTCAGGCTGGATTGGCTGATGTGGTTTCTCGCGCTCGGGTCGCCCGACAATCGCTGGTTCCAGATGCTGATTGTGCGGCTGCTCGCCGGCGACTATCGCACGATACGGTTGCTCGGCGTCAATCCGTTTCCGGTGGCCCCACCGCGCTGGATCCGCGCGCGAGTATTCCGCTACAGGTATTCCACACCGGAAGAGAAGCGCCGGACCGGTGCGTGGTGGTCCCGCACGCTCGTCGGGACGCTCGTGGATCCGGTGACCCTTCACCCCCAGGGGCGGGACTAACCGCGCGCGTCCTCGCGTGCCGAGCCGTATACCGCTGCGGGTATCTGGTCGGTGAAGATCCGGGCGGTGACCGGCCCGATTCCCTTGAGCGCGGTGAGGCGCCGGGTCAGCTCGTTCTCGTCCTCAGCGGTGGCGACGAGCCGGTGCACTGACCCGTAGTCGCTGATGATCGAGCGCATCACAGCGTGGAGGGTGTCGGCCATCTGGTAATCGAGGCGAACGTATCCGCCCTGATCGAGGAGTCGCCTGAGTGGTTCCCTGCCGATCTCGCCGAACTTTTGCGGGCTCGTGAAGTCCCGCTTGATCAAAATCCGATAGGTCTCGGCCGCGACGGACTGCTGGATCGGACGCCCGAACAGCACGCTCGCCAGAAACCAGCGGTAGAGCTGCTGGGGTGAGCCGCTGGACGGATCGAGGTCGAGGTCAGCCGGCGAGAGATTGCCGCTCATTCGGAAGGGGTGTCCTCCGACGACTGTCCGGCGTTACCGTTGCCCTCGCCCAGTCCTGTGCCATCGCCGATTCCGTCGTCGGAGCCGAAAGCCGCGTCATCCGAGGGGTTTGCATCGCTGTCGAGCGGGTCGGTCGATGTGGGGCTGGATTCACGGGAGAACTCACCGGAGTCGTTGGTCGTCATGTGGTGAGCGTACGCCGGGTAAATCCCCGAGTCACAGGGGTTGACGATGGCATCCGTTCGTGGCATCCGTTCGTGGCATCCGTTCGTGGCATCCGTTGTCCATCGCTGGATTTTTGGCCAGGAAGGAGATGGCGCCCGGCCTCTGGTGACCCGCGTTTCTGCTGGCTCGGATGGAAGCATCGGTCCCGAGAGGGTAAACAGGACATATGACCAACTCTTCGGAACCGGGCCGCTCGCAGGTCGAGATCGAACGCAAGTATGACGTCGACCGTGATGTGCAGCTCCCTGAGCTGGTGGGGGTTGCAGGTATTGCATCGGTCGAAGTGAAGGATCCGGTCACCCTCGAGGCCGTCTACTACGACACGGCTGACCTCGATCTCGCGAGGCGTCGGATCATCATCCGGCGGCGCGAGGGCGGGTCAGACGCGGGCTGGCACATCAAGATGCCGGCGGCGGAGGGGCGTACAGAGTTGCACTGGCCCCTCGGGGAAGACACCGGTGCGGTTCCTGACGCTGTGCTCGAACCAGTGCGGGTGTGGGTGCGCGACCGAGAGGTCACGCCGCTCGCACGGATTTCGACGACGCGGACCGCGGTCCACCTCAAGGACGCGACCGGTGTCGGGGTGGTCGAGCTTGCCGATGACGAGGTCGAGGCAACCGACATCCGCCATGAAGCCCTCCGCAGGTGGCGAGAGTGGGAGGTCGAGTTGCTGAGCGGTGCTCCCGACACCGAAGAGGGCAGGACCGTGCTGTTGGACCAAATCGAACGGATGCTCGGAGCTGTCGGTGCGCACCCATCGTCGAGTGTCTCGAAACTGGCCCGCACGCTCGGGAGCGATTCGCTCACCGATGTCGTTCCCGCCCACGAGGTCGGTCTCCTCGAGGAGGAGCCGACGAAGGCCGAGCTGCCGGACGGGAGTGCGGCATCCGTTGTCGTCGAGGCTCTCTCCACGTTGGTTCTGACCCTCGAGCAGGCGGACCCTGCGGCGCGTGCCGACGAACCGGACGCTGTCCACCGGATGAGGACGACCATACGGCGGTTGCGGAGTGTGCTCGCCGCATATCGAAAGCTGTTCGACCGCCCAGCCACCGATGATCTGCGCGATCGCCTCAAGCGGTTCGGTGCCGCGCTGGGTGAGGTGCGAGACGCGGAGGTGCGTGGGATGCGTGCGATCGCATACCTCGACGGGTTGCCGCCGCAGGACGATGATGACGATGCCAGACTGCGGCTCATCGACGGTGCGAAAGTCGACTACCGGGATGCCCACGATCGCCTGCGCCGGCTGATGACGTCGACCGCGTACTTTCGGCTGCTCGATGCGCTCGACGAGTTCGTCGCTGACCCTCCGTTAATCGAGGCCGCGTTGAAGCCAGCGAAGAAGGTCGTGAGGAAGACGGTCCGTCGTGAGATCCGTCGGGTGACGAAACGTGCGGATGCCATCGGCAATGCGGGAACTGACCTTGAGGTGCAGCTGCATGCGGTGCGGCGGGCCGCACGGCGGTTGCGTTATGTCGCTGAGACCGTGGCAGGAAAGAAGGGCTTCGGCTCGAAGTACGAACGCGTCGCGAAGGCGGGTGAGCTCGTGCAGGACACGCTCGGTGAGCATCACGACAGTGTTCTGTTCGGTCAGCACCTGGTGCTCACGGCGAACCGTGCCGATGCCGAAGGGGAAAGGACCTTCGTTTACGGAGTTCTCGCCGGCATCAACGACCGGAACGGTGACACGGCACTCGCCGAGTCATCCGAAGCGATCGACGATGTGGAGAAGCTCGCCGATCGGTTCTAGCCCGGCGGCGTGAACTGCTCCCCCAGGTGCCCGCCTTGAGGCTCCTGGGGAGGCAGTGGGGCCGAGCCCCGACGTCACTCAGCGTGAGGCTTGCCGGCGTTCCCGCTCATATCGATCTCACCGGGGTCGACGTCGATGTCGCCGACATCGTCCGGTCCGCCCGTGCCGGGCAACAGGGTGACGTTGTCATCGTCTATGTCGGGATCGTCGAGGGCCGGTGAATCGCCGGCTGCGTTCTGCAATTCCTCGGTCTCGACCGCGCTGGACGGGCTGTACGACCGGTCCTTCGTGGTCTGCTCAACGTCGTTGAGGTCACCACTCGGCGTTTCTTCCACCGGGTCGCCACTCGGTACGCCCTGTCCTGGGTTCAGTGTCTCGTCACTCATGCGTCGAGGTTACGGGGGCAGGGCGAGACCGAGAACCCCCTTGCGCTCCGGGGCTGCTTCCGCTCAGGTCGACGCGCGCGAGAGCATCAGTTCCGGTCGAGAGCATCCGGCGCAACGGTTGCTTTCGACCGGAACGGATGCTTTCGGCCACCGCGGGCGCGTAACCTCACCGCGCAAATTTCCCGGCACACTTCCCGGCACGCACAAAAGGAGGGGCCGAGCGCCAGGCGCCCGGACCCCTCCTCGGGAAATCGATTAGTTGGTGCTGGCGGTGCCATCATCCGTGGTGTCCGCTGCGTCCTCGAGGACCCGTACAACCACGAATGCGTCATCGAGTTCGACGTCCGCCTGCGTGCCGTCCTCGCGGGTGATCTCGACCTCGAACGCGTGGTCGGCGTCGTCGCTGCGCTCGACGTCGGTGACGGTGCCCGGAACCTCGGCAAGCGCCGCAGCCTCAGCCTGTGCGCGCTCGTCGGCGGTCAGCGGAGTTTCAGTGGCGTCCGTTTCAGCGGCATTCGTCCCGGCATCACCGTTCACGGTGGCATCCGTCTCTGAATCCTCGTCACCCTCATCAACCCGAACAACGGCGAAAGACTCGTCCAGAACGACCTCCACTTCGGTTCCGTCGTCGCGGGTGACCTCAACCTCGTAACCCGAACCGTCGGCCTCCGAGTCGGTCACCTTTCCCTCGCCGACCTCATCGAGGGCCGCCTTCGATGCCTTCTCGAGCGACGAGCCGGTGAGCTGCTCATCGTTGTCGAACGGCTCGGTCACCGCGACGGCGACGCCGGTTCCTCCGAGCACGAGCACTGCTGCGAGTGCGGATCCGATCAACACTGTCTTCTTCTTCACGAGAGCCTCCTTGTGGCGTTTGCTGTGGCGTTTGTTCCACTGTGCCCGTCGCTCGCTGAAGCAGGCCTGAAGCCTCCTGAAGCCAATTTCAGGAAGGCGATACGGATGCCGCCGACATCCGCGGTAGGGACCATGCGCCCTGACGCCGGGCCGGGACAGGACGTTTGGCTCTATTCGCTGCCGCACCCGAAGGGATGATCGCGGGTAGTGTTTGCGGCTCTCCGACTCCGGCGGCACGCAGACACACGGCGGGGCCTGCAGTGAGGGGCCCAGGTCGGTCAATGCGACCAGTTCACAGGATGTTGGGGAAACCAATGAACGCTGCACCCATTTTTAGTCGTCGGTCGATGGGACGGTTCGGTGCGTATCGAGTCCTGTTCTCGTTCGCAGCGGCCATCGCCCTGTTCGCGATGGTCCTGACGCCATTGGGCAGTGCAGCGAGGGCGTCAGTGCCTGACCCTTTTCCCGTCTCCGACGCCGAGCCGGGTGCGAACACGGAAATCCGAGCCACCGCCCTGGGTGCTGCCCAGAGAGTCGCGGCGTTCGCGCCGCCAACATCGTCACCGCCCGATCCGGCTGAGCCGTATCCAACCGCCAATCCCACCGGGTATCAAGCGGTGGGCAGGTACGCGGGAACGATCATCACGAGTTCGGTCGACAACCCGGCCCTGACGGCTGAGGTGTACTGCATCGAGCTCGGGGTGGAGACACAGGTCGGTGTCGGCTACGAGAGTGCAACCTGGGACGAGGCCAACGTGGCCAACCTCGGATACGTGGCCTACATCGTCAATAACTACTACCCGAGCACCACCGAGCCCAGTGGGCTGACAGACAACCAGAGGGGCGCCGCCGTCCAGGCCGCGATTTGGTGGTTTACCGATGGCTACATCGTGAACACGTCTGAGCAGGTCGTGAGGGCGGCAACGGTGGCCATCGTCGAAGCAGCGCAGGCCGCGGGGCCCGCCACCCAGCCAGCCGCGCCCGATGTGTCGATTACCCCACCGGCGGGCGAAGCCCCTGTGGGTTCAGCTGCCGGGCCGTTTGTTGTCGCCGCTGAGGGTGCCGCCGAGTTGACGGTATCGGTGCCGACCGGATACTCGATGTTCGCCGATGCGGCAGCGACAACCCCGCTGGCGAACCCCAGCACTGTTGCCTCGGGCACCTCCATCTGGGTGACCAGTGAAACGACGACACCGAATGAAACGACGTTGAGCGCGCGCGCCGCGGTGACCGCGCAGGGCGGGCAGATCTATGTCTATGACGGCAACGATCCCAACCTGCCGGACGCGCAGAGTGTGATTCTCGCGCGGACCACCGAACTTGAGGCCGTGGCGCAGGCGACACCCGGCTTCTTCGCAGCCGGAATCTTGACCGTGACCAAGACCTTTGCTGGCGATGGGGTTGGACAGCAGGGCCCGATCCAGCTCCTGGTGGACTGCGGCGAAGGTTTCAGCTTTACGAGTGACATCCCCGCCAGTGCGACAGAGACGCAAACCTTCACGTACCCCGGAATTCCGATCGGAAATACCTGCACCGTCACCGAGCCGACGACAGGGTCGACGACCGCGGTCGAGGTGACGACCAACACGCCACAGGCGGCGACGATCGACGCTGATGGTGAAACGGTCACCGTCGATAACACGGTCACGCTTCGGCCAGGCGATCTCACCGTCACCAAAGTTGTGATCGGAGACGCCGCGGGGCTTCAGGGCGAGATTGTGCTCGACATCGACTGCGGCACGGCGCTCGCCGAGACCGTGACGATTCCCGCCGGCACCGTCGCTGGCTCCTATGTTCAGGCATACTTCGGCCTTCCCGCCGGCAGCGAGTGCACGATCTCGGAGACCAGTACCGGCGCCAGCGGCGCTGTGCTGGTCGACGCGACGGATGACGTCACGGTCGTCATTGTCCCTGGTCTGGTGGTTGACGCAACCATCACGAACACGGTCACAGAGGAAGCAACCCCGGTACCCCCGTCAACGCCGGAAACCGGCGGCCAGTCCGGGTACTTGCCCCCGACGGGCGCGAACCCGACTATGCCCCTGCTCCTGGCGGGAGGAGTACTCGCAGCTGGAACGCTCCTGGTGCTGCTTGCGGGAGCCGCGTCACGGCGCCGCCAGACCATTTTGGGCAGCGAGAAACGCTAGCGGAGATCCCGAGAGGCTGCGGCGGATGATTCCGGCGCGCCCTCTCGTTGGTTCTCTCTCAACAAACGGATGCCGCCGGCATCCGCAGTTCGAATCGAGAGCACGAGAGCACGGGACCCGGGCCCGCACGGGACATTCGCCTCTATTCGGTGCCGTAGCGACGTGGATGATCACCGTTAGTGTTCGGCGGCTCGCTGGCTCGGCTGGTCCCGGACACGATCGGCGGTTGTGATGAGGCCGTTCTGCCAGATGTGACCCGTTCACGTAACGAAGTTGAGGAAACCAATGAACGCCGCACCCATTTTCAGTCCTCGCTCGATCGGGCGGTTTGCGCCATATCGACTCGTGTTCTCGATCGCAGCCGTTCTCGCGATGCTCCTCATGCTCCTCATGCCCTTCGGCAACGCAGCCGGGGCCGCCGAACCTGATCCCCAGCCCGGTGGCAACTCGCCGCGAGCGTCAAACACAGAGATTCAAGTCCTCGGCCGTGGTACCGGCCAGACAGTCCAGGGGTTCCTTCCGACAACACCGACCACCCAGGACCCCACGGCGGCGTACCCCACCACTAATCCGACCACCGGCTATTCACCAGAAAACTCGTGGGCGGGAACCATCCGGACGGCATCGCTCTCCGACCCGACCCTGACGGCGGAGATGTACTGCATCAACATCCGGGTCCAGACGCAGAACGGGGTCGGATACGAAAGCGGCACCTGGGAAGAATCAACCATTCCCAACATCGGTTACGTGACCTACATCCTCAACAACTACTACCCGACCACGGACCGACCGACCGGCCTGACAAACACCCAGAAGGCCGCCGCGGTCCAGGCCGCGATCTGGTACTTCACTGATGGCTACGTGGTGGCTACCGCGCCGGGACCTTTGCGGAACGCAGTAGCGGCGATTGTCCAGGAGGCGCAGACCAACGGGCCCGTCGTGGAACCGCCCGCTCCCAACGTCACGATCACTCCGACGACAGCCGAGGCACCCGTCGGTGGAACGGGTGGTCCCTTCGTCGTCGAGGCAGAGAATGCCGCCGAGTTAACTGTTGCGGTGCCCGACGGGTACGCGCTTTTCGCCGATGAGGCGGCGACCATCCCTGTGGCCAACAACAGTACGGTGCCATCCGGCACCTCCCTCTGGGTCACGAGTACCGCAACGACGGCCAACGACACGACGCTAAGCGCCCGGGCCGCTGTGACCGTGCAGCGGGGGCAGGTGTACATCTATGACGGCAACGACCCCGACCTGACCGAGGCCCAGCACCTGATTCTGGCGCAGACCACGGAGCTCGAGGCAGTGGCGCAGGCGACACACACTTTCTTTGCTGTCGGAAACCTCACGGTCAATAAGACCTTCGCGGGCGATGCTGTTGGTCAACAGGGTCCGATTCAACTCCTCATCGACTGCGGTGAGGATTACACCTACACGGCGGATATCCCTGCCAACGCGACGACGACGCAAACCTTCACCTATCCGGGAATTCCGGAAGGGAACACCTGCACGGTCACCGAGCCGACGACAGGGTCGACAACGACCGTAGAGGTGACGAGCGACTCCCCCCAGGAGGCGACCGTTGATGCGGACGGCGAGACCGTCACCATCGCCAACACGGTGACAACCCGGCCGGGCGATCTTAACGTCACGAAGGTCGTCACCGGTGAGGCAGCGGGCGCGCAGGAGGACATCGTCCTCGCCATTGACTGCGGCGCAGCCCTCACAGACACCTTCACGATCCCTGCTGGATCTGCTGCGGGCTCCTACGTTCAGTCCTACACGGACCTTCCCGCAGGAACCCAGTGCACCATCACGGAGACCTCGACCGGTGAATCCTCCACGGTTGTGGTCGATCCAACCGAGGCCGTGACGGTCACCATCGCACCGGGCGCCACGTCCGACGCGACGATCACGAACACGGCTACCTTCCAGCCGGGCGGTCTTCGGGTGACGAAGGTTGTCACGGGTGAGGCCGCTGGCCAGCAGGGTGAGATTGTCCTCCAGGTGAGCTGCGGGGAAGCGCTGAGCGAGACGGTCACGATACCGGCGGGTGCGACGGCCGATTCCTATGTTCAGACCTTCACCAATATTCCGGCGAACACCGAGTGCACGGTCACGGAAACCGAAACCGGGACGACACAAACTGCCCTGGTTGTACCGACGGAGAATGTCACCGTAACCGTGACGCCGGGAACGATCGTCGACGCGACGATCACCAACACGGTGACCAATCAGCCGGGCAGCTTGAACGTGACGAAGGTGATCACGGGCGAGGCCGCGGGTTCGCAGGAGGACATCGTCCTGAGCATCGATTGTGGTGAGGCTCTGAGTGAGACCTTCACGATCCCTGCCGGGTCTGCCGCCGATTCTTACGTTCAGTCCTACGCGGATCTGCCAGCGGGTACCGAATGCACGATTACGGAGACCGAAACGGGTGAGTCGTCCACGGTCGTGGTTGACCCGACCGAGGACGTGACCGTCACGATCGAACCGGGTGCAACCGCCGAAGCGACGATCACCAACACGGTGACGTTCCGGCCAGGTGTGCTGAACGTGACGAAGGTGATCACGGGTGATGCTGCCGGGTCGCAGGAGGACATTGTCCTGAGCATTGATTGCGGTGAGGCTCTGAGCGAGACCTTTACGATCCCTGCAGGGTCAACCGCGGATTCCTACGCCCAGTCCTACGAGGACCTGCCGTCGGGTACCGAGTGCACGATCACGGAGACCGAAACGGGTGAGTCGTCCACGGTTGTGGTCGATCCCACGGAGGACGTGACCGTCACGATCCCGCCCGGTGAAGGGGCCGAGGCGACGATCACGAACACTGTGACGTTCCGGCCAGGTGTTCTGAACGTGACGAAGGTGATCACGGGTGAGGCTGCGGGTTCGCAGGAGGACATTGTCCTGACCATTGATTGTGGTGAGGCTCTGTCAGAGACCTTCACCATCCCTGCCGGTTCCACTGCGGATTCGTACGTGCAGTCCTACGCGGATCTGCCGGCGGGTACCGAGTGCACGGTGACGGAGACGGAAACGGGTGAGTCGTCCACGGTCCTGGTCGACCCCACGGAGAATGTGACCGTGACGATCGAGCCAGGTGCGACCGCGGACGCGACGATCACGAACACGGTGACGTTCCGGCCAGGTGGCTTGAACGTGACGAAGGTGATCACGGGTGAGGCTGCGGGTTCGCAGGAGGACATCGTCCTCACCATCGATTGTGGTGAGGCTCTGAGCGAGACCTTCACGATCCCTGCCGGATCCGCTGCGGATTCGTACGTTCAGTCCTACACGGATCTGCCTGCGGGAACAGAGTGCACGGTAACGGAAACGGAAACCGGGGAGTCGTCCACGGCTGTAGTCGACCCGACCGAGGACGTGACCGTCACGATCGAACCTGGTGCGACTGCTGAAGCGACAATCACGAACACGGTGACGTTCCAGCCGGGTGCTCTCCAGGTGAGGAAGGTTCTCACCGGTGAAGGTGCCGGATCCCAGGAGGACATCGTTCTCGACATCGACTGTGGTGAGGCTCTGACCGAAACCGTCACGATTCCTGCAGGGTCAACCGCGGGTTCCTACGTGCAGACGTTTACGGATCTGCCTGCGGGAACGGAGTGCACCGTCACGGAAACTGAAACCGGTGAATCATCCGCCGTTGTGGTTGATCCCACCGAAGACGTGACCGTCACGATCGAGCCGGGAGCAACCGCCGAAGCGATCATCACCAACACGGTGACGTTCCAGCCGGGCAGCCTGAGCGTGACCAAAGTGATCACAGGAGACGCGGCAGGACTACAGGGCGAGATCGTTCTCGAGATCGACTGCGGCGAGGCGCTCACCGACACCGTGACGATCCCCGCGGGTGCGACGGCCGATTCCTACGTTGAGACCTTCGACAACATTCCGGCGAACACGGAGTGCACGGTGACGGAAACCGAGACCGGTGCGACCGAAACTGTCGTGGTCGAACCGACCGATGACGTAACCGTGACCGTTGCGCCGGGAGCTACTGTCGACGCAACCATCACGAACACCGTCAGCTACCAGCCGGGTGGCCTGCGAGTGACAAAGGTGATCACCGGAGGAGCCTCCGGGCTCCAGGGCGAGATTGTTCTCGACATCGATTGCGGTGAGGCATTGACGGACACCTTCTCGATACCGGCTGGCTCGACGGCGGATTCCTACATCCAGATCTTCCAGGGCATCCCGGCAGGAACCGAGTGCACCGTCACGGAGTCAACGAATGGCGGGACCGCAGGAATCCAGGTAGCAGCGACGGATGATGTGACCGTCACCATCGCGACCGGTGCTTTCGTCGACGCAACGATCACCAACACCGTGACCAGGGAAGAAACCCCCAGTGGCGGCGGCGGTGGCTCAAGCTACCTCCCGATGACGGGTTCCAACCCGGGCATGTCCCTGCTGATTGCGGGCGGGGTGATCGCGGGCGGGCTGGCGATGATTCTGATCCGCGGCGCGGCGGTCCGGCGACGTGAATCCGCCCGCCGGAACAGCTAGAGGGTCAGCGGGCTAGTCCGGCTAGCCGTGACAACGGGGCTGTAGTGGGGAAACCCATTACAGCCCCGTTCTCGGCGTTGCCTGGAGTGTGCGTTTTACTCGGGCGAAACGGATGCCGCCGGCATCCGCAGTTCAAATCGCGCACCACCCAGCTCGCTCGCGGTGACAGCGACAGAACCGCCGTGTGCACCGGCGATCTCCCGCACGATCGACAGGCCGAGCCCGCTTCCGCCTGACTCCCGGGCGCGAGCATCGTCGAGTCGGACGAACCGCTCGAAGACCCGGGCCCGATCGGCCTCGGGGATGCCATCGCCGTCATCGGAGACCGCGAGGAGCACCCGCCCGTCCGATTCGCTGAGCTCGAACCGCACGGTGCTTGCGGCGTGACGAGCGGCATTGTCGGCGAGGTTCCGCACGGCCTGGCCGAGCAAGCCCACATCGCCGAGGACCCGGGCTGGTCCGACGGCGCTGGCGTCGATTCGAAGCGACGTCGTGTCCTTCAGCCGACGCACCTCGCCGAGAACGAGGTCGTCGAGGTCGACGGGCGTGCGGCTCGGGGTGAGTGACCGCTCATCGGCCTTCGCGAGGACGAGCATCCCTTGCACCAGCCGCTCGAGCCGGGCGCCCTCCTCGAGGACGACGTCAGACAGCTCGGGGCCGCTCACGCGATCGGGGTGTGCCCGGGCTACTTCGGCATACTGGCGCATCGACGCGAGCGGCGATCGCAACTCGTGCGAGGCATCCGAGATGAACCGTCGCTGGGTCTTCTGCGACGCGTCGAGCCGGTCGAGCATCCCGTTCATCGTTGTCGCGAGGCGACCGATCTCGTCGCGCGACCCCGGGTCGGCGATCCGCCGGTCGAGGTGGGCGCTCGTCACGTCGTCGACCTCGCGGCGCATCCGTTCGACCGGCTGCAAGGCGCGCCCGACGACGAACCACGTGGTCAGCGCAACAAATGCCAGGAGCACGGGCAGGGCAATTGCGAGCAGCTGGATCACGGTTTCGGTGGTCTCGTCGACGTCGCCGACGCTGCGCCCGGTCACAATCGTGAGGTGGTCCACCTCAGTTGCGACGGCGATAAACCGCTCAGAATCACCGGGCAGGGCCACTGTTTCGGCCTCGCCGCGCGACGGAACCGCAACGGCACCAATGTCGGCGGCGTTCTCACTCGCCGCCAGAACGTGGCCCGACGTGCTGATCACCTGGAAGAAAGCCTCATCGTCGTCGAATCCGGCGAGGAAGTCCTCGGTCGTCTGGGTCGCCGGGTCGTCGCTGCTGTCGGAGTCGTCATCGTCGTCGTCGGAATCGTCAGGTGACGGGGCATCCGGTGCCGAGGCATCCGTTGTCAGCGATTCAAGGCCGGATGCCTCCACCCGGTTGACGAGGTCGCTGAGGGTTTGCTCGGCCCTCGCCTGCACACCCTCGCGGAGTGACCCCTGCAACAAGGCGATGAACCCGGCGGCGCCGACCAGGAGCGCGACGGCGACAATGGCGGTCGCGGCGAGGACGATGCGGCTGCGGAGCGAGAGCCGTCGGCGCGCGGGCGAGTCAGCCACCGTTCGCCGCCAGCCGGTAGCCCGCACCGCGCAGGGTTTCGATGGCCTCGCGGCCAAACGGACGGTCGAGTTTGTTGCGGAGGTGCCGCACGTACACCTCGACGATGTTGGGGTCGCCCTCGAAGTCGAAGTCCCACACGTTGTCGAGTAACTCGCGCTTCGACACCACGGTGCCGAGATTGCGGATGAGGTACTCGAGCACGGCAAATTCGCGGCTGGTCAGGTCAATCGCGGCGTCACCGCGCCAGACCCGACGGGCGGCCGGATCCACCCGGATGTCGCCCGCCTCGAGCACGACGGGTCGCTCAGCGGCGCCCCGGCGCATCAGCGCGCGCACGCGGGCAAGCAGGATCGCGAAGGAGAACGGCTTGGTGAGGTAGTCGTCTGCACCGGTGTCGAGTGCTTCGACCTGGTCCCATTCCCCGTCCTTGGCGGTGAGCATGAGGATGGGCGTCCAGTTCTTGTCGGCGCGCAGGGTCTCGCAGACGCGGTAGCCGCTCATCCCGGGCAGCATGATGTCGAGGAGGATCACCGAGTACTGGTTTTCTCGCGCCAGCCAGAGCCCGTCGGTGCCGGTTTCGGCGACATCGACCGCGAAGCCCTCGGCCTCAAGCCCACGCCGGAGCCCGTCCGCGAGCCGTTTTTCGTCTTCGACCACGAGTATCCGCATGCCGATCACCTCCCCGGCCATTCTGCCGGAGCGGGGCTGAAGCGCCGCTGAAGCTGCCGCCGAAGCCGAGTGTGCCAGGCGGGCCCGTGGCTTCGGGAGGTAGAAGTCTGGGTCCGTCGACGTATGGGCCTCGGGTGGCCGGTTCTTCCTCCCGAAACACCGCGGAAGGCGCGTTTTGGCGCCCGACTGGCGAAGTTGGACCCAGCCCCTTCGCGTGGCCGAGCGGTTGGGGCGGCTGGTTTGGGGCGGTAGAAGTCTGGGTCCGCCGACGTGTGGGCCTTGGGTGGCCGGTTCTTCCTCCCGAAACACCCGCAGCGACCCGGCGGCGTTGCCACCAGGCGCGGTGACCCGGCGGTAATGGCGCCTAGCGCGCGCGGCGACCGGGCTGGGGCCGCTTCGCCGAGGGCGGTGGGTTTTGGGGAGGACGAAGGCTGGGCCCGTCGAGGTATGGGCCTTTCGGGGCCGGTTTTCCTCCCGAAGCACACCGGACCGCCGGGCGCTCCCGCCCTTTTCGCTCAGGGCGTGAACACGGTCGCCTCGCTCACAGATTTTCTCGGTATCGTGAGTCAGCAGATTTCCCGATTGAAAGCGAGCGGATGCCAGACAGCCCGATCTCGGCGACGCCATACGAGGTGCTCGGTGTGAGTCCGACCGCCGACCAGGATGAACTTCGGCGCGCGTACCGCAGGCTTATGCGGGAGACCCACCCCGACACCGGTGGCAGTGCTGCCCGGTTCACGGCGGTGCAGGTTGCCTGGGAGCGGATAGGGACGGCAGAGGGCCGTGCGGCCTATGACCGGGGACGCGGCAGCGGATCCTCGAACGGGGAGACCCATCCCACCTGGTCGGCATCGGCCGCGAAGCCCCAGCCAGACTCGCGCCCTCGGGCGCGTTCGTACGGGCACCCCGGCGGCTGGCGCAGGGAACGCTACCTCCGGCTCATGCGGGAATGGACCGGTCGTGGCGTCGAGGCGGACCCGTACGACCCGGCTCTCGTGCGCACCGCTCCGCGCGAGCTCAGGCATCTCCTCGCCGATGCGCTCGCCGAGGAAGCCACGGCCCGCAGCCTGGCCGACCTTGGCCTCGGTTTCACCGTCTGGCACGACGTCGCAACGGGCGCTCCCGACGAGAAGATCGACCACATAGTGCTCGGTCCGACGGGGCTCTTCGCTCTGCTGTCGGAGGACTTCGGCGGCCCGGTGAAGGTCAAGCGCGGCGAACTCATCGGTGAGGCCGTTGCCGGCGAACGTCCCATGCACGACCTGGCCGCTCGCGCCAAGGTCCTGTCCCGGTCGCTTCGGGCGCGTTTCACCGCGCTGGTGATAGTGCTCCCGGATGACGCGATCGAGGAGTCCGTCGTCGAACTCGGCTCGAGCCGCGGCGCGGTGACCCTCGCTGTGCGTTCGTCGTACCTGCCCGGACTGCTGCGCAATGGCCTGCCCGGCATGGATCGCGCCGGCGGAAACGAACTGTTTGACGTGCGAACGAGGCTGCAGAACGGCATCCGCTTCGTCGAATAGTCAGCGAGAAGCGCCTCGATCGCGATGCCCGACAGCTGCTAGAGGGGCACCTACCCCCTGCAGGTGCCCACTCGTCCAGCACGGCGGGCGTGAACGCTCCGCCTTCTCTTTCCCCCGAAAGAGACCGGATCCGACACTGCCGGAGGACGCAGTCTGCACATTCCCCGTTGCGCGGTCCGGTTTCAACATAACCGGGATGCGCAACGCCCGCAAACTGTATGACGGGCGGGCCAAACGGCTCTTTCGGGCCGTGAGGCGGTGGCACTACGGTTGCTGAAAGCGAAAGGACCGATCATGACGAGCTCACTGCCGGAACCGGTCGCGCGACTGATTGCCGCCGCGAACGCCGGGGATTCCGAGGCGTTTATCGAGACGTTCGCCGCCGACGCAACGGTCAATGATCGCGGCAGGGTCGTCACCGGTCGCGACGCGATTCGTGCCTGGGCGGAGTCCAATCTTCGCGGAGCCGGGGTGGCCGTCGACGTCACCGCCGAGATCACAACGCGTGAGCACGCCACGGTAACCGCAACGGTGGGCAGGGGCGGCGCCACGGCGCGAGTGCATTTGAGCTTTACTGTTGCGGATGAGCTCGTCAGCGACATGACGATCACTGTCTGAATCCCTGACCGTTTGGCGTCGGGCGGCCCGGGTCGTTGCGGAGCCCCTGACTGGTGTCTATCGCCGCGAAATAGCGCCCCGCTAGGCTGGGGTCGCCGCCCGACCGCCGGCGCCGAGGAGAGTCATGGAATTGCTAGGAATTGTTCTGAGCCCGATCATCGTGGCGGTCGTGGTGGGTGTCATCCTGCTGATCGTCATCATCATGTTCATCCAGGGCCGCTACAAGATCGCGCAGCCCGACGAGGCGATCATCGTCACCGGGCGTCGTGCCCGCAAATCGGTGGGCGCCGACGGCCGCACCATCACCGACCTCACCGGCCAGAAGGTGGTGCAGGGTGGCGGTGTCTTCGTCATCCCGTTCCTGCAGAAGCAGTTCTCGATGTCGCTGCGCTCGCGTGCCATCGGCATCCAGGTGGTCGCGCAGACCCGCAACGGTGTGACCATTCGCATCGAGGCTGTCGCGGTCGTCAAGGTCGGCGACAGCGACGGGGCCATCCGTTCCGCTGCCCAGCGCTTCCTCGGCCAGGACCAGCACATCGAACCGTTCACCCAGGAAGTGCTGTCGGGTTCGCTGCGCTCGTCGATCGGTAACCTCACCGTCGAGGAGATCATTCGGGACCGAGCCGGCCTCGCCGAGCAGGTCATCGAGGCCGCGCGCACCTCGCTCCTCAACCAGGGTCTCGACGTCGACACCTTCCAGATCAAGGAAATCGCCGACGACAAGGGCTACATCACCGACCTCGGTCGTCCGGAGCAGGCTCGTGTTCGCCAGGCCGCAGAGATCGCCGAGTCCGTGTCGGCCCGGGCATCCGAGCAGGCCCGCATCGAGGCAGCAGAGGCCATCGCCGACGCCAACCGCGAGCTGTCGCTGAAGAACGCGTCGATCAAGAGCGAGACCGATAAGGCGCTCGCCGAGGCAGAGGCAGCGAAGCCGCTCGCCGAGGCATTCGCGCAGCAGGGCATCCTGCAGCAGCGCGAGATCACCGCGCAGCGCGAGACCGCACTGCGGGAGCAGCAGCTCAACGCCGACGTGCGTAAGACAGCGGATGCCGAGTCATACCGCATCCGCCAGATCGCCGAAGCTCACGCAGCCCAGGTCGTCGCAGAGGCAAAGGCAGACCGCGACCGCCGTATCGCCGAGGCAGAAGCAACTCGCGCCGAGGGTGAGGCTGAAGCAGCCGCCATCTTCGCCAAGGGTGAGGCCGAAGCGCGAGCCACCGAGCTGCGGGTTGCCGCGCTCCGCGACGAGTCCGAGGCGCTTCTGCAGCAGCGCGCCATCGAGATCCTGCCCGAGATCGCGAAGCAGCTCGCCGCTCCGTATGGCGCGATCGACAATCTCACGGTTATCTCGACGGACGGTGCTTCGCACCTGTCGAAGCAGGTCGTCGGCAACGTTACCGAGGTCACCCAGCTGCTCAAGGACTCGACCGGCATCGACCTCGCGAGCCTGCTCAACGGCTACGTCGGCGGTCGCTCAGCGTCGGCCGCTGCCGCACCCAAGAAAGGTGTGACGGCCGAGGTGCCTGCGCCGGCTCACGCTGCTGCTCCCGCCGAAGCGGTCGCCGCCGAGTAGTACCGGTAAGCCGAGTAGTACCCCGGGCGTGCCCGCGCCCAGACCAGGAGAAAGGCCCCAGACAAGGACAGGAATTCACTTTCTATCCTTATCCGGGGCCTTTTTCCTTGCGCCGCCGCGACGGCATCCGTTGTGGTGCTGATAAGCCAGCTGTGCGGCATCCGTTTTCTCTGCCGGATGCAGGTGGTTCAGTCCGCGAGGAGCCAGGGCACCACGAAGCCAACAACGATGATGCCGAGACCAATCCAGAGATTGCCTCCACCCCGACGCAACCGACGGCCGTCGACCGCGACACCGGGCGGCCGCGACGGTGGTGGTGCACTCACGGGCGCAGCCGTGGCGGTGCCAGGTAGAGCCGGAGCTGGAACGGCAGCGGGTTCGAGCAACCGCTCGTCGCGCCAGTGCGTCCACTGATCGATCTTGGTCTGCAGCGCCGATACCGTGCCGAAGAGCCAGGCCCACATCTCAGGGTTCAGCGTCGAGATTCCGGGACCGGTGTAGAGAAAGAGGGTGTTGTCGACGATTTCGATGTCAAAGAGGGCGGCGTTGTCGACGAACCGCGCCATGATGTCTGGTGAGAAGAGGTAGAGCGCGTCGCGCTCGTACCCCTCGGGGCAGTACAGCTCGAAGTAACGATCGAAATCTCCCTCGAGCGAAAGTCGCTGTTGGACCCCAAACGAGGTCGGCAGGTTCGTGCCGAGAATGGAGTTGTTCGCGACGGCGTCGAGCACGATGTGTGGAAGCGCAGTGCCGAGTTCGATCGCGATGTAGCCCCAGCGGTATGTCGTCGACCTTTTGCCGCGGCGCACCGCGTACGTGTGGTGGCCGTATTCGACGTGGGGTGACCCAACGGTGCGAAGGACGTCGGTGGAGACGCGCCCGCTGCCGACCCAGAAGATCATTCCGGGATGCCTGGGGTCGGTGACACGGGGCTGGTACGTCATGCCGTTCGCGGCCGCGAATCGGTCAAGCCGGTAACGAGTCTCCTGTTCGCGGCGCCCCGCCGCAACGGCTCGCCGAACCATGAGCACAATGGCCGCCACGATGGCCGCGAGCACGAGTGGGACGAGGATCGGCCCTGCGGGGAGGAGGGCAAGGTCGATGAACAGAGGCACGACCGTAATGAGGCAGCACACAGCAGCGAAGGCGACAACGGCCCACACGATCACGATCCACACGAACCCGCCGACAGTGGTGGGTTTGCGGCTCGCTTCCTTCGCTTTGTGGTACTCCAGAACTCGTTGCGGGTCGACCGGTTCGATCAGCGGGGTCGGGTCAAAATCGAGGGAAGATTGAGGGGACGTCAGGCTCACGGTTACACGCTAGCGGTCGGTCGCTGTGCTTGTTTCCATCGGACGACGGCTTTCGCGACGTTGGGCCTGGACACCGTGCGGATGCTGTCAACCGGCCGACGGCATCCGCCCGCTGTTCTCTATCTATCGGCGGCTATCTCGCCATAATGGGGCTATGAGCCCAGTGCGAAACACCAAACTCTCGATCATCGGTGCGGGGAGTGTGGGATCGTCTCTCGCCTTTGCCGCACTCATTCGCGGCTCGGCGAGGGAGGTCGTGCTCTACGACCTCAACGCGTCGAGGGTAGACGCTGAGGTGCTCGACCTCGCACACGGCAGGCAGTTCATCGGGTCGAGCCGCATCACCGGTGGCGCGGACATCGAACTCGTCGCCGATTCCGACGTCGTAGTGATCACCGCCGGTGCCAAGCAGAAGCCAGGCCAGACGCGGCTCGATCTCGCGGCAACCAACGCTCGAATTCTCGAGGACCTCATGCCCCGGCTCGTCGAGCTCGCGCCGAACGCCGTGTTCGTGCTCGTGACGAACCCGTGTGATGTGCTCACCGTTGTCGCCGAGCGCGCGGTCGACCTTCCGGCCGGCCGCATCTTCTCCTCCGGTACCGTGCTCGACTCCGCGCGGCTGCGCTGGCTCCTGGCCGAGGCCGCCGATGTGGCGCCGCAGAGCGTCCACGCCCTCATCATGGGCGAGCACGGTGACAGCGAGTTTCCGATCTGGTCGGACGCCACGATCGGACAGACCCCGCTGCGCGATTGGACTGACGAGAGCGGCACGCGGCTGTTCCCGCGCGAGCGGCTCGAGTCGCTCACCTCGGATGTGGTGCACGCCGCCTACAAGATCATCGAGGGCAAGGGTGCGACCAACTACGCCATCGGCCTCTCGGGCGCGCGCATCGTTGAGGCCGTGCTGCAGAACGAGCGGGCAATCCTCCCGGTGTCGAGCCTCCTTACCGACTACCGCGGCATCAGCGGCGTCGCGCTCAGCGTGCCGTCGATCGTGGGTTCGCAGGGAGTGATTCGCACGCTCGATGTGCCGATCGACGAGGTCGAGGTGGACCTCCTGCACCGGTCGGCGGAGGAGCTTCGCGCCTCACTCGCCCACGTGCTGTAGTCGGGGGCGGCCCGCTCTCGGGGCTCCACTCTCGGTGTCCCGCTCTCGGTGTCCCGCTCTGGGTGCCGAGATAAGGACAACGGCGCCAGATAAGGACAGAACCGCCGGTTTGGTCCTTGTCTGGGCACTGTTTCCTTATCCCGGGCCGCTTCCTTATCCCGGGCCGACGGCATCCGTCCGTTGATGGTGCTGTGCCGAGCGGATGCCGCGGGCCAGGTCGTGTGGGAAGGCAGCGGATGCCGTCGGCCCCGTCCGCAGCGCAGGAGATCGCATGGTTATCAGGATGCTTTCGCGACTTTGGTCCTGATAAGCGTGCGATCTCCTGTTAAACGTGCGGGCGCGCGACCGCCACTCGGCGCCCCCTAGTCGGTGACGACGATGAGCTTGCCGCGCACGTGGCCGCGCTCGAGCTCCTCGTAGGATTCAGCCGCACGCTCGAGCGGGTAGATGCCGCTCACCGGGAACTCGAGTTCGCCCTTCGCGACGAGCTCGGCCACGCGGGCGAGGTCCTCGGTGCTGGCCTGGGCGCCGCCGATGTGGGACGCGCCGCGGTCGGCCGGGCCGTAGACGGCGATCGTGTTGATGCGCTCAATCGGGATGCCGAGCTCGAGTGCCGCGTCGATGGTGTCAGATCCGTGGTTGTCGAGCGCCGCCGTGTAGCCCTGCGGTGCTGCCTCACGCAGTCGCTCGACGAGCCCGTCGCCGTAGGCAACGGGAATCGCGCCCAGCGAACGCACGAACTCGTGGTTCGACTCGCTCGCTGTACCGACGACCGTCGCGCCCTTGCGCTTCGCGAGCTGAACGGCAAGCACACCGACACCACCCGCGGCGGCGCTGATGAGCACGGTGTCGGCATCCGTCAGTCCGAACGCCTCGACGGTGGCCCACGCGGTGCGCCCGACAACGGTGAGCCCGGCGGCCTGCTCGAAGCTCAGGTCAGCTGGCTTGTGCACAATGGTGGCGTCTTCGGTGGTGACCAGGAAGTCGGCCATCGCGTAGTTGCGGGCACCGCCGAACACCTCGTCGCCGACGGCGAAGCGGGTGACGCCCTCGCCGATCTGCTCGACGACGCCCGAGTAGTCGTTGGCGACGCCGGAGGGCAGCGTTGCCCCGTAGGTCTCGGCAGCCGGACCACGGAAAATCTTGAAGTCGACGGGGTTGAGACCGACGGCCTTCACCCGAACGACGATCTCGCCCGGCCCCGCGATCGGCTTGTCGACCGTGATGAGTTTCAGGACCTCTGGCCCGCCGAACTCGGTGTACTGGAGAAATCGAGGCATGCGTCCTGCTTCCTGTCGTGCACGGGCGGTTGTTGCCCGTCCCTGAGTCTTACGCGGCAGCTGTCCGAATTGTTCCCATTCGCGGCGGTTTGACACGGTGCATTCGGGTCATGAAGTGGGGAGAATGGATGCCGTGACCACAGCCACCGTCGACCTCATCGCCCTGCAAAAACGTACGGTGTGGGTGCTCGTCGCCGGCCAGATCCTCGGTGGTCTCGGCATCGGTGCGACCCTCTCCATCGGGTCGGTGCTCGCGACGGAGGTTGGCGGGTCAGAGGCCTGGGCCGGCACCGCCGCGACGTTGAGCACGCTCGGTGCTGCTGCCGCGGCGATCCCCCTCGGCCGGCTCACCCGTCGCTATGGCAGGCGAATTTCGCTCTCGATCGGCACCCTCACCGCCCTGTTCGGTGCGGTGGTCACCGTGCTCTCCGCCGCGATGGACTTCTTCCCGCTCATGCTGCTCGGCTTCGCCATGCTCGGCGCCGGCGCTGCTGTCGGGTTGCAGTCGCGGTTCGCGGCTACCGACGTCGCCGATCCGCGTCACCGTGGTCGCGACCTCTCGATCGTGGTGTGGTCGGCCACGATCGGCTCCGTCATCGGACCGAACCTGTTCGGCCCCGGCGAGGCGATTGCCGAGTGGTTCGGGATGCCACCACTCACCGGATCCTTCGTCATCGCGGTCGTCGCCCAGTTCGCCGCCGTGTGTGTCTACGCTTTCGCGCTGCGGCCAGACCCGTATCTCGTCAGCCAGGAACTCGCGGCGGCCCAGCCCACACAGGACTCCGCAGAAGCGGAAACAACCCCGGGCGGCATCGCACGCAACCGCTCTCTCGTGTTCATGACGATCGGCATCCTCGGCCTCAGCCACGCGATCATGGTCTCGGTGATGTCGATGACGCCGGTTCACCTCGTGCACCACGGAACCTCGCTGGCCGGCGTCGGCCTCACGCTGAGCCTGCACATCGGCGGCATGTTCGCCCTGTCGCCGGTGTTTGGCTGGCTCAGCGACCGGGTCGGCCGGTTCCCGATCATCTTGACCGGGCAGGCACTGTTCGTGATTGCGCTCGCAACCGTTGCGTTCGGTGACGACTCCACGACCCTGGTCACCGTCGGCCTCATCTTCCTCGGCCTGGGCTGGAGCGCGTCGACGGTCGCGGCATCCGCTCTGCTCGGTGACCTCGTGACCGGCGCGGCCCGGCCCGTCATTCAGGGCCGGAGCGACCTCGTCATGAACCTGGCGGGTGCAGCGGGCGCTGCCTCAGCGGGACCTGCTCTCGCGTTGGTCGGGTACCCCGGCCTCGCCGTGTCGGCGGGGGTGCTCGTTGCGGTGATCGTCGTTGCGGTCCTGGTGGTCGGGCTGCCGGCCGCGCGTGTGCGCGCCGAGCGCGTGACCTCCAGCGCCACTCCCAAGTAACTTTTCCTTGACACCACGTCAGGTTTTCTTTACATTGATCAATGTAAGGTTTTCTTGACATGGCGAAGGAGCCCGGATGTCCTCCGAAGAGAAGAGCGCGTGGGTCATGCTGGTCGTGTCGCTCGCGGGCTACGCGACGTACCTGGTGATCCTGGCCGTGCAGGCGGCATCCGTTTCACTGATGGATACCGCATGGGTGACGACGATGCTCTGGACCATCGGCGGCGGGATCGTCGCTGGAATCCTGCTCAACATTCTGTTCGGCATCTTCTCGCCGAAGGACGCTGGGAGAAAAGACCAGCGGGATCGCGACATCACCCACTTCGGTGACTCGGTTGGCCAGTCGTTCGTCATCATCGGTGCCGTTACAGCGCTGATTCTGGCGATGCTTGAGGCGCCATACTTCTGGATCGCCAACGCGATCTACCTGGCGTTCGTGCTGTCGGCCTTCCTTGGCTCCATTGCCCGCGTCATTGCCTACCGCCGGGGTCTGCCGACATGGTGAGGACGAAGGCAGCCACGCGCGTCACCAATGACATCCGCCGGCTGAGGTTTCTGAACGGCGAGATGACCCAGGCCGAACTGGCCGATCGCATCGGTGTTACGCGCCAGACCATCATCGCCATCGAGCAGGGGCGGTATTCGCCGTCGCTCGAGATGGCATTCGAAATCGCCGGTGTCTTCGGGGTGCCGCTCGACGATGTGTTCTCCTATTCGGCGCCCTCCGTCACTGAGGAGTGATCATGAAGGCTGTCGTTCAACACCGATATGGAACACCGGATGTACTACGGGTCGATCACGTCGATCCACCCACGGTGCGCGATACGGACGTGCTCGTGGCGGTTCGGGCCGCTGGCGTTGACGCCGGGGTCTGGCACACCACGGCCGGGAAGCCCTATCTGCTGAGACTGTTCGGGTTTGGTTTTCGGGGGCCGAAGCAGCCGATTCCCGGTCGGGATGTCGCCGGCGTGGTGTCAGAGGTCGGCTCTGCGGTCACCCGGTTCAGGGTGGGCGACGAGGTATTCGGCACGACGCTCGATGGCAGCTTCGCCGAGCTCACCCGCGCCGCCGAGGAGCGTCTCGTGCTCAAGCCCGCGAACGTGAGCTTCGAGCAGGCCGCAGCGGCACCCGTGTCGGGGTGCACGGCGCTGCACGCGGTGCGCGATGCCGGCGGGCTGATGCCCGGGCAGAAGGTGCTCGTGCTCGGCGCCGGTGGCGGGGTTGGCTCCTTCGCGGTGCAGATCGCCGTGGCGACGGGTGCGACGGTGACCGGGGTGTGCAGCGCGGGCAAGGTCGACTTCGTGGCGTCGCTCGGGGCAGACCGCGTGATCGACCGAACCGTCGAGGATGTGGCTGCGGGCGATGAACGATTCGACCTCATCATCGACACGGCGGGGCGCACGCCGCTGGGCCGCCTGCGTCGGGTGCTGACGAAACGAGGCACCCTCGTGATCGTCGGCGGCGAGGGTGGTGGGCCGCTGCTCGGTGGGTTCGGTCGCTCGATGTTTGCGCCGCTTCGGTCGCTCTTCTCGGGCCAGAAGTTCAAGGGACTCATGTCGAGTGAGGACCTGCCCACCCTCGAGGCACTGCGCGACTTGCTCGGGGCGGGCACGGTTGTGCCCGCCGTCGACCGGGTGTTCCCGCTCGAGCGGGCCGGCGACGCGATCGAGTACCTGCACGCGGGTCGGCCGCTCGGCAAGGTCGTCGTCGCGGTTTAGACGGCGGTCGGGGTGGCTCGGGCGGGTGCGTGACGCTGAGGCAAGGAAACAGCGCCCGCACAAGGACTCGAGTCGCGATTGCGTCCTTGTGCCGGCCCGTTTTCCTTGTCTCGCTGCGGGCGACGCCCCGGGGTGGTCGCGAACGCGGCTCAACGGCATCCGTTTATCAGGAGATCGCCGGTTTGACAGGTCAATTCTCGCGAAACCGTCCTGACAATCGTGCGATCACCTGACAAACCGGCGACGCGTTCGGTGACGGATGCCGTCGGCGGCTTCGCGCCCAAAGCGGGTGTACGGCGAGGACAGGTCTGAGTAGCATGGGCGCCGCATCCCGCAGGGCGTCAACGCGGCACCCGTACAGCCAACGCGGCATCCGTCCAGTCAACGCGGCACTCGTACAAAGGAGTACCCCATGCAACGCATCACACCGTGCCTGTGGTTCAACGACCAGGCCGAGGAAGCCGCTCGGTTTTACGTGTCGGTGTTTCCCAACTCCGAGATCGTGCACGTGTCGCGCTACGGCGAGGGCGCGCCGATGCCGGCGGGCACGGCGCTGGTCGTCCTGTTCCGGCTCGACGGTGTCGACTTCCAGGCGCTCAACGGCGGGCCGGCGTTCAGCTTCAGTGAGGCGGTTTCGTTCTACGTGAATGCCGACGACCAGGCTGAGATCGACCGGCTCTGGGATACGCTCATCGCCGACGGCGGTGCGCCCAGCCAGTGTGGCTGGCTCAAAGACAAGTACGGCCTCTCCTGGCAGATCGTGCCGCCTGTGCTCAACGAAATGCTCGAGGATCCCGACCTGGAGAAAGCCCGACGGGTGATGCAGTCCATGCTCGGCATGTCGAAGCTCGACATCGCCGAGTTGCAGGCCGCATACCGCGGCGAGTGACACTGGTTCCACCACGAACGGATGCCGCCGCAAACGCACGCGGTTAGCGTGCGTTTGCGACGGCATCCGTGTACGGGAACCTGCTTAGTTGATGTCCTCGGGGTGGCCGCCGACGCGCCGGTTCTCGTCGAGGGCATCGATCGCCGCCATCTCGTCGGCGCTGAGCTCGAAGCCGAAAATGTCGAAGTTCTCGGCCATGCGCTCACGGCGGGTTGACTTGGGGATGACGATGTTGCCGGTCTGGATGTGCCAGCGCAGCACGACCTGGGCCGGTGTGACGTCGTGGGCCGACGCGACCTCGGCGATGGCGGGCAGTGTGAAGAGCTCATACTTACCCTGGCCGAGTGGACCCCACGCCTCGGTGCGGATGCCGTGGCCGGCCTGGAACTCGCGGAGCTCCCGCTGCTGGAAGAGCGGGTGCAGCTCGACCTGGTTAACATCGGGCACGACGTCGGTTGCCGCGAGCAGCGTTTCGAGGTGCGGGATCAGGAAGTTGCTGACGCCGATGGAGCGGGCGCGCCCGTCGGACTTGAAGGTTTCGAACTGGCGCCAGGTCTCAACGAAGCGTTCGTTCTTCGGCATGGGCCAGTGGATGAGGTACAGGTCGAGGTAGTCGAGGCCCAGCATGTCGAGGCTGCGTGAGAACGCGCCGGCGACGTCGCCGGCCTTGTGGTCGTCGTTCAGCAACTTCGTCGTCACGAAGAGTTCTTCGCGCGGGATGCCCGACGCCTTGATCGCGGCGCCCACCTGCGTCTCGTTGTTGTAGCCGGTGGCTGTGTCGATGTGTCGGTATCCCACTTCGAGTGCGTCTTCGACGACACGCTGCGTGTCATCGGGGTCGACGAGGAAGACGCCGAATCCGAGCTGGGGAATGCTTCGGCCAGAGTTGAGTTCAATCTGCGGTACTGAATTCGTCATGGGGGCGACGGTAACCGAGGAGTGCGGCGTGCGTCCAACGGTTGACACGGCATGCGTGCGTACCCTCCGCAGGCCATCAGTGGGCCCGGCGGGCGCGTTCAGCGAAGGAAATAGCGGCCGCACAAGGAGAGAAACCGGCTTTCGGTCCTTACCTCGGCCCGTTTTCCTTATCCGGCCCGGGTGCTCGCCCGCTCGTGAGCGTGCCCGCGCTCACTGCAGGATGCTCGGCTGCAGGTCGGTCAGCGTGCGGTGGTGCGTCTGCCGCGTGACCCCGATCAGCGTGGCCACGATCCCGATCGAGAACCACAGCGCGAGCATGGACAGGTCCGCGCCGACACGACCGACGTCACCGCCGTACATGAGTTGTCGGAGCGCATCCACGACATAGCTCATCGGGAATATATGGTGAATCACCGCGAGCGGCCCCGGCAGAGTCTGCCACGGAAAGGTGCCGCCCGCCGTCACCAGCTGCAGCACCATCATGACGAGGCCGATGAATTGCCCCACCGCGCTCAGCCACACATTGAGCGCGAGGATGATGGCGGTGTAGGTGAGGGATGCCGCCACCAGGATTCCGAAGGTGGCGAGCGGGTTCGCGAACTGGAAGCGAAGCGCGAGGGACAGCACACCGAACAGGCCGAGCATCTGCACGGCGCCGAGCATGGCCGGGGTCGCCCAGCCGGCGAGGGTCACCCGGAACGGTGAATGGAGTGCGGTGACGGCGCGACGTGAGATCGGCTTGACAATGAGGAACAGCGCGTAGATGCCGATCCACGCGGCGAGTGCGGCGAAGAAGGGGGCAAGTCCGGCGCCGTAGTTCTGCGCGGGAGCGATCGCCTTGGTGTCGATCCACACCGGAGTGCCGAGGGTGGTGGCCTGAGCCTGACGGGTGTTCTCGTTATCGTCTGGCAGTTGCGCCACGCCGTTGTCGAGGCCGGTCTTCAGTTCGTTGGCGCCCGTGAGCAGCTCACCGAGGCCGCTGTTGAGCGTGGCTGTGCCGTCGCGCAACCGGACCGCCCCGGCGGCCGCCGTAGCGGCGCCCGAGGCGAGTTCGGCACTGCCAGATGCCACTTCCTGCGCGCCCGCGTTCAGCTGGTTGATCTCGGACACGGTGTTCTGCACCCGCCGGTCGATGGTGGTGAGACCGGTTCCGATCGGCTGGAGGCGCGCGAGCACGGCGTCGATCGTCGCCTGGTCGAGACCCTCAGCGGCGAGGACCTGGGCGATATCGGAGCGGACCGTTGGCAGTGCAGCGATCACGTCATTCGCCGCGGTGCCGACAAGTCGAGCGACGTCATCGATTTCCTGGGTGCCATTGGCGACCTCTCGCGCACCGGTCGCGAGGCTGGCCGACCCGCTGCGGAGCGTCTCGAGACCTGTCGTGAGTTCACTCGATCCGGAGACGAGTTCTCCCGCCCCGGTTTGCGCGGTGGCGAGTCCCGAGACGAGCTCTCCGGAGCCGGATGCTGCCTCGGTCAGCTGACTGCGGATGGTGCTCAGCGCGTTGAGCAGCGTCAGTCCGGCTTCGGCGACGACTTTCGCCGTCACCTCGGTCTGGATCTTCTCGATCGCCTGGTTGCCGATGGTGGTGGCGAGGTAGTTGTTGGCATCGTCGGTCCGCAGGATCAGCTCCGCCTTCTTCGGGTCGCTCGAGTTAATGGAGGCGACAGCTTCGGAGAACCCAGCCGGGATTTCGATGACGAAGTCATAGTCGCCGTTCTCGAGGCCGGACGTGGCGGCATCCGCTTCGACCTGCGAGAGGTCGAAGGTCTTCTCCTTCACGAGCGCGTCGGCGACCTCCGTGCCGAGGTTGCGTTCGGTGCCATTGATCTCGGCACCGGTGTCTTCGACCACGAGCGCGACCGGGATCTCCGAGAGTCGGCCGTACGGGTCCTGGTTGGCCCACAGGTACAGGCCGCCGTAGAGGATGGGCACGATCAGCAGGGCCATCAGTGCGAGCGCTTGCATCGGGGTCGAGACCAGTCGCCGCAGTTCGGCGAGAATCATCTGCGGGATCTTCATGACTGCCCCTCAATCGCTTTTCGTGATCGCCGGTCGTGCCCTTCCACCTCCGGCAATGGCGCACCGCCGCTCTGCGCCCAGGCGCCAGCGCGTTCCTCGAGCATTCCCAGGGCGCCGAGATCCCTCTCCGATTTCCCGATCTCTCTGATGTCGTGCTCGTGGCGGATCGTCCACTCGGATGCCCGACCAGCGATCACGAGGACGGCGAAGTCACGCGAGGCGAAATCCTGGGCGAGGCGCCACCACACCAGCGGGTGGCCGCCGTGGCGATCCGGTGAGACCAGCACAATGCCGGTGACTCCGGAGCGGAGAACCGCCAGTTCGCACAGGGCGCGGAGGCGGGCTTCGGGTGGCACGTCCGAGATCGGTGTGGTGGCGAGATCCTTCATGCCGAAACTGGCGAGCCAGCGCCTTGCCGCGATGGGGTTCGAGTGGTGCCCCGCGAACATGAGTTGCTCTGCGACGACGCCGGCGAACAACACGTTGGAGTCGGGGTCGGAGACGTCGGGTGCGTCGACGAGCGCGATGCGTCGCCGCATGAGCGCGCGGTTATCTTCACCGTCGATCGTGATTGTTCCGGCATCCGGTCGCATTCGTCCCGACGCCAGAAGGCCGAGCACCGTCGGCCGCTGCTCGGTTTCGGCGGCGGCGAGCACAGCCTCTCCGGTTTCGAAGGATAGTGAGGTTTCCGGCAGCGCCCTTCCCTTGCGACCCTTGGACACGTCCCGCAGCTCGACGCGCATCAGGCCTCCTGAGCGGGTGCCCGGGAGGAGGAGTGCTGCACCGGAGGTTGAGGGGTCACGCCCTCAGCGTAGGAAGCTGCCGGGCGATGTCAATTATCTTTGGTCCTGTGAGCGCCGGATGCTCGGCGCCTGGCTCTGCTCGCACGGACCCCGGTGTTCTGGCTGTCTGCCCGCACCGTTCTAGAGAAGGCTGCCGCCGGAAACCTCGATGCGTTCGGCCGTCATCCAGCGCATTTCGCTCGACGCGAGGGCTGTGATGGCATCCGCGATCTCGTCGGGCTGCCCGACGCGGCCGAGCGCGGTGTTGTCGGCCAGGTGGCTACGCAGGTCGTGGTCGTCGCGCATGGCGCCGCCATTGAAGTCGGTGGCGGTTGGCCCGGGGGCGATGCTGTTGACGCGGATGCCGCGGGGCCCGAGTTCCACAGCGAGGCTGCGGGTAATTGCCTCCACCGCCGTCTTCGAGGCGGCGTAGAGCGAGGTTCCCGGGCTGACGTGGCGGGTGAGCGAGGTGGATACGTTGATGATGCGACCGCCGTCGGCGATGTGGGGTGCCAGTGCCTGAATGAGGAAGAACGTGCCACGCAGGTTCGTTCCGATGACGGCGTCGAACTGGTCGACCGTGGCGTCTTCGAGCAGGCCGAACAGCCCGATCCCGGCATTGTTCACCAGCACGTCGATGGCGGAGCGCCCCCACCGCTCCTCTATGTCGCGACGCAACGAGTCCGTGAAGTCGACGAACGAGGCGACATCCGCCAGGTCGAGTCGCGTGGCGATGGCATCTCCGCCTGCGGCGCGGATCTCCTCCACGACGCGGGATGCCTCGGCGGCGTCACCGCGATAGGTGAGCACAACGGCGAAGTCCCGTTGGGCGAGGGCGAGGGCGGTCGCTCGGCCCAGACCCCGATTAGCCCCGGTGACGAGGGCAATTCGAGGGGTGTTCTCGGTCATTCGGCATCTCCTTCAGGGAACTCCACGCTGATGAGCGGACTTCCCTCCATCCATTCGTCGAGGGGCGCGACCGGCTGCGGGATGCCGGCCGGGTTCCATGGCTGATTGAGGTCGGCAATGATCGACGAAAACACGGCCTCCCGCTGAGCGCGGTCGAGCACCGGTGTGCCCACTGCCCGCAGATCGGCCCGCACTCCGTGCTTGAGATGGAAAGTGAACTCCGGGTTCGTCACGATATTCACGTACCAGCTGCGCTTCGCCGGGGTGGTCGAGAGATAGATGCGCCCGTCGACCCGGTAGAACCACACCTCGATGCGCCGAGCCCTGCCGGTGCGCCTGCCGGTGGTGGTGATGTCGATCGTGCGCTCCCGAGCGCGTGACGCAGGGGTGATAGCCAGGGCCCGTTCGATTCTCGCGTCCATCATGCTCCAAAGTAAGTATTCATTTACTTATAAACTAGACGCGGGATGAAGATCCTGTCAAGGACGACACTGAGAGAGCGGAGTGAGCATGGCGCAGCGAGACGCGGAGGCGACCAGAGCACGGATTCTCTCGGCAGCGGTGACGGAGTTTGCGGCGCACGGTTACTCGGGTGGCAGGGTTGACCGTATAGCGAAGGATGCCGAGAGCAATGTGCGCATGATCTATGCCTACTTCGGCAACAAGAGCGGCCTGTTCGATGCGGCGCTGACCGACGCAATCGTGCGAATGGCGGAAGAGGTACCCCCTCAGCCCTCCGATCTGCCGACCTGGGTCGGCGAGCTGTTCGACTTCCATCAGCGTCGGCCCGAGGTGCTGCGCATCTCCCTTTGGGCTCAACTCGAACGACCGGAGGCTGCCTCCGAGCCGCTCGAGACTTATCTGGCCAAAGTGGAATCGGTGCAGCAGCACGCGTCACCAGCCTTCAGCGCCGTCGATCTCCTCGTCATCATCTACGCCGTGGCCCAGGCCTGGCAGCTCGCGCCGATCGGCCTCCTGGCAGCCGACGCGAGGGCCAGCAGCGACACGAGGCGAGCGGCTGCGGTCGAAGCGGTCACCCGCATGCTCGCCTGACCTCAGGCCCAGTACATCTAGTTTCCGCGGATGATCTCCGCGCGTGCGGACGCGTGCTCATCAGCGCTGATGACGTTCCGGGCGTGCAGCTCATCGAGCTTCGCCAGCCGTTGTTCGGTGGACTCGGCCGGGCGCATGGCCTCGCTGTCCAAGGCGCGGTTGACGAGGTCAGCGTGCAGCGTCAACGGGTCGTGACCGGCATCCTTCACCTTGCGTGCATTCTTGACGCTCATCACGACGATGAGGATCGCGGCAATCACGATGATGGCGGCCACAATGCCGAAGATGATCGGGAAGAAATCGAACTGCGGACCCACGGTTGTCCTCTCGTTGACGAGTGTCCAGCTTGGCAATGGCGGCAGGTCGAGTCAACAGCAGGAGCACTGACCGGATGCAAAAGTACCGGTCAGAGGCAAACTCTGACCGGCACTATGACGTTGAATGACCGCGGGGGCGTTCCTGTGAGAGCGCCCCGCAGCATCCGTTTTCGTCAGTGTCGTCGGTAGGCCTGCCCCACAGGCCTGTCGCTGACCGCCGGGTTACGGAACCAGGATGGCCCGGCCGGGAACAATGCCGGCCTCGAGGTCGGTGAAGGCCTGGATGCCGTCTTCGAGCGAGTACTGCTTGGTTTCGACGGAGATCTTGCCGAGCTTGGCGAGTTCAATCACCTGGCGCTGGTCGGAGCGGGTGCCGCCGTAGGAGCGGCGCACGTCGACGCCCCACGGGAGGGTGCTCGTGAAGCCGTCTGCGGCGTAGGTGAAGGAGCCGCCGCCGAGTCCGACGAGGCGGAGTGCGCCGTCGGGGGCGATGATCTTCGTGGCCAGGTCGACCGTCGGCTGAACCCCGACAAAGTCGAAGACGGCGTCTGCTCCGTATCCGCCGGTGAGTGCGAGCACCTTGGCTGCGGTGTCGCCGTCGCTCAGGAAGGTCTCGTCTGCACCGTGTTCGCGGGCAATTTCGAGCTTCTGCTCGCTGGAGTCGATCGCGATGATGCGGGCACCGGTGGTGGCCTTGAGGATCTGCAGGCCCATGTGGCCGAGCCCGCCGACGCCGATGACGGCGACTGTTGAGCCTGGGGTGAGGCGGTGGCGTGCGCCGTTGATGGCGTGCATTGGGGTGACCCCGGCGTCGGCGAGGGGGCCAGCGACGGTCGGGTCGAGGTCACCGAGTGGTTCGAGGTAACGGGCCTTGACCTTGATGTATTCGGCCATTCCGCCGTCTGGGCCGAGGCCTGGGCAGGGTGGGGTGCCGAGGCGGCCTGCGGCGTTGACGCAGACGTTGTCGCGACCTTCGATACAGGGGCGGCAGACGCCACAGGCCCAGACGAGGCAGATCAGTACGGCGTCGCCGTCGGTGAGGCCGGTGACGTTGGCGCCGAGCTTGGCGACATGGCCGGCGGTCTCGTGGCCGAGGGTCATGGGGGGAAGGGGCCACTCGGGTGAGTGGAGGACGTGGACGTCGGAGTGGCAGAGGCCGGCTCCGGCGACCTTGACGAGGACTTCGTCGGCTTCGATTTCGGGAACTGGAACGTCCCGTACTTCGAGTACGCCGGCTGACACGATTTGCAAAGCTCGCATATTGATCTTTCTCTTCTGTACTGGCGGCCGTCTTTGGCCGTCACCCTCACAATAGGGCAGATGCCCCATAGATCGTGGGACATAGAATCGCTGGGTGACCGATGACGCTGTTGACCCACGCCAGCGTCGTACCCGTGCCCGGTTGCATGAGGTCATTCATGAGCTCGCGGCGTCGACACCGCTCGATGACATCACGATGTCTGACATTGCCCGGGCAGCCGGGGTGAAGCGCGACACCGTGTACCGGCACGCGGGTAGTGCTGTTGCCCTGCTGGTGCAGGCACTTGAGGCAGAGGTTGAGGAGCTGGTGCAGCACACCTCGCAGCTTCCGGCGGTGTCCGATACCGGTGAGAGTGTCTTCGCTGGCCCCGAGGTCTCGATGTTTGAGCATGTCGCCTCGCACGCGGATATCTACCGCAATGCCCTGTCGTCGCAGGTGAGCAGCCCGGTTCGGGACATGCTGATCCGGTCGAGTGCGCGGGCGTTGACGGCGCACCTGGAGCGGCATCCGGAGATTGCGCCGCTCGTCGCTGGGCGACCGGCCACAGACGCAGAGAAGCGGATGTTTGTGGCCTTTGCCGCGTCGGGCACCTTCGGTGCGGTGCGGGCCTGGCTGAACGAGGGCGACCTCAGCGACCTGAATGCTGCGGCGGCGGCGACCCTGGCGGCGGCGCCGGAGTGGTGGATGGGGCGGCGGTAGGCGTTTCCTCCACTCGTTCTCGCTAGGCCACAAACTCTTCCCAGCGGGCGGCGAGTCCATCCCGCGACGGGTGGTCCATTCGGCGCTTGGGTAGCACGAGTTGCTTCCCGTGCATTTCCTGGAGCCCGTGTCGAAGCATCGGGCCATCGACCTCGTTCAGAAGATCCCCGTTAATTCGAACTTCGTAGTCAGCCGTTATGCCCATGAAATTCCGGTCGTAAGCGGCGTGATGAATCTTGCAGAGCGCAATCCCATTGGTGATTGCGGCAACGCCCCCGTCTGCACCGTCTTCGATGATGTGTGCAGCATCCAATAGCTCGGCGTGCTTCAGATGACAGACCGCACAAGTACGGGCATACGCGTGCATGACCCGCGCGCGAAAGACCGGCTGGTGCAATCTCTGCTTGACGGTGCGCTGTGCATACCTGCGCTCGTCGCCAGTCATATGGAGGGGGTCACCAAAGAAGCGCATTGACTCATCAAGCGCTACAAGGAACGTCTTCTCTATATCGTTCTTGGCTACGGCGTAAACGGGATAGTACGGGACGAAAACCTTTGGGCGGATGCCGTGAAAGTAGACGAGAGGGACATCGAGTTCGAGGGCCCGGGCAAGTTTGAGATTGTCGCCTCCATCTCGCGCCTGGTACGAGTAATGGAGAAATCCGTCTGGGCTGATTGGGTCCTTATAGGTGCCCTTGACGCCCGTCATTATCGTGAGCGTGGCGTCGAAATCTTTCGGATTCCTGATCCCCCGAGCTGTGTCCAGAAGAGGAATGCGGACGCCTTTGTAATGGTACGACTCGAGTTCTTCTCGGCTAACCTCGGACGTCCCAAACTCCAGCTTTCCATCGAGCCACCGAAAAATGTCTTCCCGGATGGATTGTTGCTCTGCGCTGGAGTACATGGAACCTGTCTAGCAGTCCGTCGAAGCCGTATCTCATGGTGGACCTGAACTGGGGCCAAGGGTTGCTGGATGGCCATCCATTCGGGGCCACGGGCTCCGTTGACGATAGGAGCGGATTCCTAGGTCAACACGCCCACCCAAAGGCCGTCTCGCGCGCGAGTCATGGCGACATAGAGTTCACGCCGATCACGTTCGTCACGTTCGCGGATGATGTCGCTCGTCGAATCGTCTGTGTCTTGCGCTTCCCGGGCGTTGGAGTAGAGCTGTTCAGCCTTGAGCCGGGGGACGAGGACCTGCTTGAACTCAAGACCTTTTGCTCGCTTCACAGTTCCGATCTTGACCGCGTCAACGGGCGTCCCGTCGTACTTCTCGAGGTCGATTGTGGGAATGTTTGCAGCGCGACACGCGCGGGAGATGAGGTCCACGGTCGCTTTGGTCAGTGCCAGGACCCCGATGTCTCCGAACGATGTTCCGACCTCGCTGGCGATCTCGCGGATGTGGCTGACCATCGCCATGTCGTGAGCCTCCACCGTCCTGTGTCGCGAAATAACAGGAGCGTCGCCGTGTCGTGGAACAGCTTTGGTTGAGTCAGCCTGCTGACTCTTCCCCTCAATATCGGTGAATTGATCGCCCGCGATCATTGCGTCAGCGAAGGCGAGGATCTCGGCGGTGTTGCGATAATTCGTATCTACGACAACGCCGCGACCAGCCAGCGAAATACCGAGTTCGGCGAGGGTGTAGCCGCCGGGGTAAATGCTCTGCTGGCCGTCCCCGATCAGAGTGAATCCGTCTGCGCGATCGCCCACGAGTGAGTACAGCATTCCGACCATCGAGCTTGAGAGGTCCTGCGCTTCGTCCACGATGACGGCGGAATAGCCGGGCATGGGATCATCTCGGAGGGATTGCGCCGCCAGCAGTATTTGGTCCGCGAAATCATTGACACCTGCGCTGCGTAATCGGTCTTCATAAGAGCGGTAGAGCGCCCAGACTGCCCGTCGCTGGTCGGCCGTCAAACCGCGACGTCGACCGATTCGAGCGGAGTCCGCATAAGACTCGAATGAGGTCATGCCACGCCCTTTGATGACGTAGTCGATTTCTTCGCGCCAGTATCGATCCTTGGGCTCGATAGCCGCCAGTGCTCCCCGCGCTCCTATTTCTAGCCAAGCGGCACGAAATGCACTGTTTGCTTGCTTCATGTCGGTCTTGATGCGGATCCCGCGCTCGCTCAAGACCCGATGGGCGAACTGATGGACCCCCATGAACTCAACGTTTTCGAGGACCTCGGGCGCCATCCTCCCCATGAGGCTGGAGAGAACGGACGGAAGGGTGCGTACATATGTAGTTACGAGTACTTTGCCCGGGCGTGAGCGCGCGAGGTAGGCGGCGCGGTGCAAGCCGATAACTGTTTTCCCGGTTCCGGCGGCTCCCCGAATCCTTGACGGTCCGTTGAAGTTGCGGCGAATGAGTTTGGTTTGATCGGGGTGCAGGAAGGTCATCCAGTCCTCTACGGGCGATGCTAGAAGGCCTTCGAGGAGAGCGGAGTTCACTTCATCGGTTGAGAGTAGTTCGCTCTCGTCAATTTCTACTGCGGGAGCTTCTATCACCGGCTCCGGCAACGCAACGTTGATGGGTTGCGGGGCTCCGATGACCGGGAAATGGGCAAGGGCCGCGCGGAGTACGGTGTCGACCTGGAAGGATGTCAGCCGATTGCCTCGGGACGCGATGTGACGTAAGACATCGGCTTCACCGACAATGTCGACCGTGCCGACCGTTGCTTTGATGTCCCTGCGACCAGCCAGAACCACGATCGGTCGAACTTCGCCCGGGGCGAGACCTACGGCCCCCAACGCCCCTTCCGCCCCGTACGCCAGGTCCGCGAGATTATCGAACTCATCGGTGACGTCGTCCTGATCGCGGAATACGCGCCCGGCTGCGATTACAACGTCTTTCCACCATTTTGTGTCGACGATGAATACCCCACCCGGGCCCACCATGACCAGATCGACCTGAGCCGTGCGGCTACCCGGCCACTGACGGTCGGGTAGAAAGTGATATCCAGCGGCCGACAAAGGGGCAAGAACCCTCGCGACCTTCTTCTCGGACAACGATGCGGCGCGATATCGGCCCGCGGCTTCACGGGCATCCTTCGCCGCTCGTTCGTGCTGGACTGCCAACGCGAGTTGCCGGAGGGATTCGTGCCCCGCGGACGAGCCAGCCGACATCCGCACTCCCCCCTCGATGGTACGTATCGGCCATTCTGGCATTCGAAATGTGTTCGAACCGTCGCAGGCCGCAAGCTGCACCCGAAGTGGGGTCGAGTTTGTGTGTCTCTCGACAGTCGGGTATGAAGTCGACAAGGAGCGAGGGTCTTAGAGCGCACCAATCCCCGCCCACTCGAGTACGCGCAACGCACGCAGCGTCACCCACCGGCTGGGCTCGCCCCCCGATTCCAGCTCGAAGTGCACTTTGCCCGGATGCGGGTTCTCGAATGACCAGCGCCCGTCGGCACCGCGCTTGCTCTCGACCAGGTCGAGTGCCTCGTCCAGTCTCGGGTCCGGTGTTCCGCCGGTGCTCCGGAAGTAGTCGAGACCCCTCAGCACGTCATAGAACCAGCGGGTCGGGAATGAAAAGCGGGTGAAATCGAGGTCGGCGACCTCTCCCGTCGATAGGCGCCGGAGCATCCGTCGTTCGAGGAGGTACTCCTCCCCTCGTCGACGTGCCGCAGACACTTCGGTGGATGCGCCCCGCGACCGCTCGTGCTGCAACAAGCCCTCGAGCACACAGATCGTGGTGTGAAACGACGACCGGGTGGAGCCGCGCTCGGCGTCACAGTTCCAACCGCCGTCGTCGAGCTGTTCGTCGAGGAGCCGATCTACGAGAGGCTGCACGTATTCACCGAAGTAGTCACCAATCGCGATCACCAGGCCGTTGACGCACGGCTCGACCTCGCCGTCGAAGTATTTCTCGCCGTCGTGCTCCCACCTGCTGTTCTCCCGCACCAGCCCGATCGCACTGCGGGCCTCGGCGCTCGCCGGATCGAGGCCCAACTCACGGAGCAGAACGAGGGTGTGGTGGGTGGCGGTCCAGGGCTGACCTGGGGCGTCCGGATCGGTCGGTTCGGCCGGGTCGTAGGTGCCGCCATCCCATTGCCCGTCCGGAGACTGCAACGCGAGCAGCCGCGCACCCCACCCCTCGGTCGCGACGCGAGACCGCTCGGCTGCCACCGCCTCGGCCGACTCATTGAGAAGATCGCGCATCATCTGCCAGCGGATCGCGGGATCGGAATCGAGAAGCCAGTCCGTGACAGTCATGATCGGAAGCCTAAAACGCTCGGGGACCCGGTAAAAGGGTTGAGCGGGAACCCCCTTCCCCTAGCCGTAGCCGCTTCCTAGGATGAGGTCATTTCTCACACAGGGAGTGCTAATGACGTTTGGCACAGCAGTCCAAATCTGCTTTCGCAAATATGCCGACTTCACCGGCTTCGCGACCAGGTCCGAGTTCTGGTGGTGGATCCTTTTTCACGTCCTCGTGACCGCCGCCTTGAGTGTGTTCAACACGGTGCCGTTCGGCGAGAACTCGACCCTCGGAACGACCCTCGCCACCCTCTGGGCCATCGCCGTGTTGCTGCCGACCCTGGCTGTGTCGGTCCGTCGCCTGCGGGACGCCGGACACGGCTGGGTTGCACTGCTCTGGACGCTGGTTCCCGTTGTCGGCACCGTGATCGTCCTCGTGCTCTGTGCACAGCCTGGGAAGGTGACCGCGAGTGCCGCCGGTCCACGGCGGTAGCCCGCGACCTGTCGATTGAGGGTTGGGCCCGGAAGTGGGTTGTCTGGCGAACGGAGTGATGAGTGGAGAAATACGACGTGAAGGTGGCGCTCAAGGCGCTCTACTCCCCCTCGTCGAAAGACTTCTCGGTGGTTGATGTGCCACCGATGCAGTACCTCGTGATCGACGGACACGGCAACCCCAATACGTCACCCGACTATGCAGCCGCTATCGAAGCGCTTTACCCGGTGGCCTACGCGTTGAAATTCGCGAGCAAGAAAGAGCTCGGCCGTGACCTCGTGGTCGCTCCCCTCGAGGGGTTGTGGCGTGCCGTCGATCCGTCGGTGTTCACCCGCCGCAAGAAAGACGAGTGGGACTGGACCATGATGATCAGCCAGCCCGACTGGATTACCGCAGCGATGACGGATGCCGCGATCGCGTCGGTGGCAGCGAAGAAGGGCCTCGAGGCGGTGAAGCGGCTGCGCCTTCTTGAGCTCGATGAGGGGACTTCGGTACAGATCCTCCACATCGGATCGTATGACGATGAAGCGCCCACGCTCGCGAAGCTGCACGACGAGTTCATGCCCGCTCACGGCTTCACTTTCAACGGTGATCACCACGAGATCTACCTTGGTGACCCCCGTCGGGTGGCGCCGGAGAAGCTAAAGACGGTGTTGCGGCAGCCGGTGCGGCCGGAGTGAGTCACGCTCCGGAGCCTCGTCTCGGCTCCTCGTCGGAAAGCACGTTCACCGCTAAACCATGCGAAACCCCGGTGAGCCGGGCGTCGTTGGTCCAGAGCTCGTCACAGCCGGAGATTTGGGCCACGGCGAGGTGAAGTGCATCGGGCGTTCTGAGGTTGTGGCTAGCTCGCAATTCAGCAGCGCGAACGAACTCATGCTCGGTCAACGGGAGGAGACGGAATTGCTCAAGAAATGCGACGTACCGATCGCGGAGTTCAAGATCGTCGTTTCGGAGCGGTCCGACGAGGCATTCGAGAGTCACCAAGGGACTGACGGCGAACACCGAGTCGGAGTGGTCGGCGATTCGTCTCCGAACCGCCTGCCCGCGCAACGATGTATCCTCCATCGCGTAAATGAGAATGCACGTGTCGAGGTAGATCATTCCCAACCCTGGCGTTCGGCCGTGATCTGTTGGTCGAGTTCAGACGTGCTCCGGCGCAGCCGGTCGGGGAGGTGCTGTTCGCGCAACCACACCGTTATCGATCCCCCGGTGTGGATGTCGGCTCCGTTCTCGATCGCAGTAAGTCGTGCCACTGGCTTCCCACGCTTGGCGATGACTACGTCCTCGCCGCGTTCCGCAGCAGACACGAGCCGAGACAGGTTATTGCGGGCATCGAGGATGTTGACCGTCTCCATCGTGATCACCCCACCTTCCGTGTTCTGGCTAGGTTATATAGCCAGATTACCAGAGGGCGTCGGGCGCGGGAAGAATTCAACGGGAGCCAGACCGACGCGCCATCACCCGCAGTCCCGCCAATCGCCGCGCGTGGTCTGCTTCTTCTTCGACACCGGCATCCCCTCGTTGGCGAGCCCTCTCTTCCACGAGGGTGTACTTTGTGACCTACCCAGACCAACGATGCTCGCAGGCCGCTTTCGTAGCCGCGCCGCGGCATCCGTGCACCAAGGAGTTCCGATGCGTGAAGGCGCCGCCCGAAAATGAGCGAATCTACGGAGCAGCTGGCGTTACTGGCCACCGAGACGGTCGACTCCCGGTACAGCGACATCGACCGGATGTCCGTGGCCGAATTGGCCGCGACGATGAACGCCGCAGACGCCGAGGTGCCCGCCGCCGTTGCCCGCGCACTCCCCCAGATCGCACCCGCTATCGAAGCGGCAAGCGAGCGGATGTCGCGTGGCGGCCGCCTGCTCTACGTCGGCGCCGGAACGCCCGGACGCATCGGCATCCTCGACGCCTCTGAATGCCCACCCACATTTGGCACCCCGCCCTCGCTCGTGGTCGGAATCATTGCCGGTGGCCCGTCCGCGATTGTTCACCCCGCTGAGGGTGCTGAGGACGACGAGATCGCCGGAGCCGCAGCGATGGACGAGGCCGGTATCATCGCGAATGACACCGTCATCGGCATCGCGTCGAGCGGCCGGACTCCCTACGTCATCGCTGCCGTTCGTCGCGCTGGCGAGCGTGGCGCACTCACCGTGGGGCTGTCCTGCAACGTCGACACCCCGCTCAGTGCCGTTGCGGAGCACGCGATCGAGGTTGCTGTCGGTCCTGAGGTGCTCGCGGGATCCACCCGGCTCAAGGCGGGCACCGCACAAAAACTGGTTCTCAACATGTTTTCGACCATCGTGATGGTGCAGCAGGGCAAGACCTACGGCAACCTTATGGTCGACCTCAACCCGAGCAACCACAAGCTGCGGGAACGGGCAACCGGCATGGTCGCGGCGATCGCCGGGGTGGACCGGCCTGTCGCGGCGGCGACCCTCGAATCCGTTGACTTCAACGTCAAGATCGCTGCGGTGATGCTGCGGCTGGGAGTCGATCACCCCGCTGCCGAGCAGCGGTTGTCCGACGCGGGCGGTCGGCTCCGCACCGCGCTGGGCGAGTAGCCGCGAGCTGCCGGAAACCACCCCGTCAGCCAGCCAGCGCGTCAGCCCGTCAGCGCATCAGCCGCGGACGATCGCGCCGAGCTGGTCCAGCTGCGTCGGGTCGTCGAGAGCCGAGCCAACGGCAACGATGCTCGCCCCCGCATCGAGGAATTGCTGGGCGTTGGTCGCGTCCATGCCGCCAGTCGCGACGAACTTCACTTCGGGAAACGGCCCCTTCATCGCCGAAAACCAGCCGTATCCGAGTTCCGATGCCGGAAACGCCTTCACCCAGGTCAGTCCCGCAGCGACAGCGGCCTGCACCTCCGTCGGGGTCGCGACCCCGGGAAGTGTCGGCATTCCTGCCGCGATGGATGCCGTCACCACGTTGATATCGAAACCGGGGCTGACCGTGAACGCCGCCCCGGCATCCGCTGCCTGCTGAACATGCACGGTCGACAGAACGGTGCCGGCTCCCACAACCTTGCCGCGCTCGGCGCCCGCAGCGACCACAGCTCGCAGGGCATCGAGATCCGTCTGGGATTGGATGGGCACTTCGACGCAGTCGATGCCGAGGTCCCAGGCCCTGGTTGCAAGGGAGACACTGCGTTCGACCCCGAATCCGCGGAGGATGGCCATCAGGCGCTGCCCCTCGAAGAGTTGGGTGAGCGATCCGATCGAGTTTTCTGTCATGCCTGTCCTTTCAGGAGGGGGAGCGTTCGGCGGAGGCGGCGAGCGGAACATCGAGGGTGGACTGGAGGACGAGCACTGCGCGTTCGTGCCCGGCGCGGAGACGGTCGGAGGAGGATGCACCGGTGAGAAGCGCGCCGAGGTAGCCCGCAGCGAAGGCATCGCCAGCGCCGACGGCCTCGACGACCACGCTCGGGATCGCCTCGACAAAGACCGACCCGTCCCGGTCGTACTCCGTAGCGCCGACATCACCATCCTTCACGACCAGCGTCGGTGTCGAAATCAGTGACCGCACGTCGTCGGGAGTGGTCGCACCCCACAGGGTGTGGGCTTCGTCGAGACCGACAAAGACAAGGTCGGCTCGGCGTGCGATATCGAGCAGCAGGGGTGCGGCGGCGGCAACATCCCACAGGCCCGCACGAAAGTTGACGTCGAAGCTGACCTGGCCGTCGGCATCCCTCATCCGTTCCAGAACCGTGTCGACGAGGGCCGCGCAACTGTCCGAGAGTGCGGGGGTGATGCCCGAGAGGTGCACGATGGCCGCGTCTTCCAGGAGGACGCTGGCCACGGTGTCGGGCCCCATCCGCGATGCCGCGGATCCGCGACGAAAGTAGAGGACGCCGTTGCCCGGGTCTTTGAAGTAGACGCCGGTCGGAGCTGAGTCGTCGACGGTCACCCAGCGCGTGTCGACGTTGTGCTCACCGATTTGACGTGCCGCGCGGCGCCCCAGAGCATCGTTGCCGAACTGGCCGACCCATGCCGCGTGATGTCCGAGCGCTGCGAGATGCGACGCGACGTTTGACTCAGCACCGCCGACGTCGAGGTGGAAGACGGGTGCGGTTTCGAGCGACTCCGACTCGACAGGTGTCACGAGCACCATGGTTTCGCCGAGGGTGATCACGGTGGGCTGCGCGACGCTGTGCATGCCCCAACTATGTTCGATGCGGGCGGATGCTGCAAATGACGTGGAGGGCCGAAGCTCCGTTGGGCGTGTGGGGGCGGCGGCCATGACGGGGTTGTGTGCCCCGGTCGGCGGGGCCTTTTGCACGCACGCCGCACGCGGGATGATCGGATGGCGCGGGGATTCGAAATGGCGACCGGCGGCATCCGTTGCTCTTCGACGGCATCCGGCTTTCTTCGCCGGGTCAATTTTCCTGACCGTGTCGATCCGCTCGTAACTCATTCGACGTCTTGAGTAGAAGGCGCAACCGGCGCCGACAAGCGAAGGGAGAATCTGATGAAGTACATGCTGATCATGCGGTCGACCGACGAGGCGAAGAAGGCTTATCAGTCACGGCCGTTTGAGGAGATCCTCGCGGCGATGGGCGCATACAACGAGTCACTCATCAAGGCCGGGGTTCTGCTTGGCGGCGATGGGCTCGCCGACGACATGACCGATAACTTCGTGGTCGACTTCTCGACCGACACCCCGGTCGTCACCGACGGTCCCTACGGCGAAACCCATGAACTCTTCAACGGGTTCTGGATCATCCAGGTGGCTTCGAAGGAGGAGGCCGCCGAGTGGGCGAGTCGGGTTCCGCTCGGCCCGGGATCGAAGATCGAGGTTCGTCGGGTTACCGAGATGAGCGACTTCGCCGAGTACGCAGATACTCCCGTCATGAAGCAGGAAGCGTTGTGGCGGGCTGAACATGGCGAGCAGCTGGCCTGAGCGGGTGTGACATGACAGACGTGAAGCGCACCCTCGATGCACTCTGGCGCATCGAGGGTGCGAAGATCGTCGCAACGCTGGCCAGGGTCACGGGCGACCTCGGTCTGGCCGAGGATCTCGCGCAGGAGGCGATCGTTGACGCGCTCGCCTCGTGGCCCGAATCCGGTGGACCGCGGAACGGGGCGGCGTGGCTGACCGCCGTCGCGAAACGGAAAGCCATCGACGGCTGGCGTCGGCGTGAACGTCTGGATGAGCGCTACCGAGCGATGGCCCACGCCCTCGAGGAGTTCTCCGATGGTGAGGGAATGGCAGCGGATGCCTGGGAGCCGATCGATGACGACGTCTTGCGTCTGGTTTTCACCGCGTGCCATCCCGTACTCAGCCGTGAGGGGCAGATTGCGTTGACGCTGCGCATCGTGGGTGGTCTTACCACCGAGGAGATTGCGCGAATGTTCCTCGTGCCGGTCGCGACGATCCAGCAGAGGATCGTTCGGGCGAAGAAAACGCTCACGGCGGCGAACGTGCCGTTCGAGGTGCCCGATCCGAGTGAGTGGCGGGAACGACTGTCTGCGGTGCTCGGTGTTCTCTATCTGATCTTCACCGAGGGGTATGCGGCGACCTCGGGAGACCGGTGGCTGCGAGCAGACCTGGCGAACGAGGCGTTGCGGCTCGGACGAATCCTGGCCGGCCTGGTGCCGAAGGAGCCCGAAGTGCATGGGCTCGTTGCGTTGATGGAGTTCCAGGCGTCGCGGTTTGCGGCCCGGGTTGATCGGGAAGGAGCGCCAATCCTCCTGGCGGAACAGGATCGACGCCGGTGGGATCGAGCCCAGATCGCCCGTGGCAGCGCCGCGCTGGACCGTGCCGATGCGGCCGGTCGTGGGCGTGGACCCTATGCCCTTCAGGCCGCGATCGCCGAGTGCCATGCGACGGCAGCCAGCGTCGCTGACACGAACTGGGAGCGGATCGTGCTGCTCTACGAAGCTCTGGGCCGGATCGCACCCAATCCGGTCGTCGAGCTGAACCGGGCTGCGGCCGTCTCGATGGCGACCGGTCCGGCATCCGCTTTGATCATCGTTGATCAGCTTGCCGATGAGGGCGCGCTCCGTGGCTCATATCTGCTGCCGAGTGTGCGGGGCGAGTTGCTGGCTCAGCTGGGTCGGGTGCAGGAGGCGCGGTCGGAGTTCGCGACGGCGGCGGCGTTGACGACGAATTCGCGGCAGCGTGATGTGTTGCTGGCGAAGGCGGCGGCGCTGTGAGGGGGAATCCCCGGACGCAGAGGGTCAGCGCCGAGCGCCGCGGCTTGGGCGTCGCGGTTCCGATGTCGCAGACCCGTGGCGGGGCCATTCCCGCGTGGCTACCCTTGGTGCCATGCCGACAGGTGCCATGCCGACGTCGCGCGGGCTGGATCGACTCGTCTTCTTCACCGATGCGGTCGTGGCCATTGCGATTACGTTGCTGATCCTGCCGCTGGTGGATGCGGCATCCGAACCAGGAAATGCGGACAGGACCGCAGCCTGGTTTTTTGTCGAGGAAGGGCCGCAGATCGTTGCGTTTCTCATCAGTTTTGCGGTGATCGCGCGATTGTGGGTCGCGCACCACGCCCTGTTCGGGCACCTCGCTTCGTGCAACGGGCGGGTGATTCTGCTGAGTCTGCTGTGGGCTTTCACCATCGTTGTGCTGCCCCTGCCAACCGCGATGTCAGCCGAATTCGAGCGGGAGTGGCTGACGATCGGGTTCTATATCGGCACGATGTTCGTGAGCAGCCTCATTCTGACTGTGCTCGCGCTGACGATTCGTGCCGACGGTCGACTTGAGGCGCCGGACAACCCGATCGACGGAAAAACCGTCAGGGGTAGTGCGGTGATCACCGTGCTCTTTGCGGCGGCACTCCTGGCTGGGGTGCTGGTGCCGGGAGTGAACTATGGGGCGCTGTTGCTGCTCCTTCTTGCGTGGCCGATCGAGCGTGTTCTGGACCGTCGGAGGGTGTGGCGCGCGTAGCGTCTTCGCGCTGGGGTCAGTGGTGTGGGCCAGCGTTGCGCGTGATCAGCGTTGCGCGTGATTAGGGTGGCGGGCGATTAGCGTTGCGGGGCGATGAGGGTGGCGGGCTGATGGGCGTTACGGGAGCCGGCTCGTGAAGCGGAGCAGGTAGCCGTCCGGATCCTGCACGAGAAACTGCCTGACGCCGATTTCTCCGCCAGCTGTGCGGTACCACCGGCTTTCCGGAGCGAGGAAGAGTGGCCACTGTGCGCTGGCGCAGCGTTCCACGATGCCGTCGAGTGAGGGGACAGCGATCTCAAAGTTCACGCCACGACCCAGTGGATGCTCGAGGATTTCGGTGATCCAGTCGCGTCCGATGCCGATCTGGTCGAGCATGACGTGTGCCGACCCGAGCTGGAGGTACGCGAACCCCTCCTCCGGGCGGTCGTACCGAATCTCGAACCCGCACAGGTCGACCCAGAACGCGAGGCTGGTCACCAGATCCGTGATCAGGAGTTCGGGGACGAGGCTGGGTTGCGGTTCGTGCGGTTCGTGCGGTTCGTTGGGCATGCTCCCCAGTATGGGCGTGCTGGCTTGCGGCCTCCGCTCACATGCTGCGCTCATCAGAACGGAGGCTCATCAGAACGGAGGTACGTCACCCGCGGGTGGCGGCGGTGCGGGTGACGGCTGCGCTGGGGCACCGGCGGCGGTCGCTTCCGGATTCTGAGGGGCACCTGGTGGTGTCGGTGGTGGAGCCGGTGTCGCTTCTCCAGCGGGTGGCGGCTCACCGGGCGGAAACAGCACCGCAGGTTCGGTGACATAGGTGCGGTTGCCGGGCGAGATCCACTCAAGAACTCCCGAGCCGCTCTGCGACACCTTCCACACCGTCTGATGCTTCAACCGGTGGTGCTTTCGGCAGAGATGGGAAAGGTTGTCGCACACCGTGGGGCCGCCGAACTCTGCAGCTTTCGTGTGGTCAATATCGCAGTGCTTCGCGGCCCGATTGCACCCGGGAAAACGGCAGGTTCCGTCTCGATAGCGGAGGAACCGCTTCATCGCACCGCTCGGCCGATACGTCGTGCTGTCGAGACTGAGTGGAGTGCCCGTTGTGGGGTCGGTGAGCAGCCGGTACCAGGTGTTCGACTGGCCAGCGAGAGCGCGAGCGGTCTCCGCGTCGATGGGGCCATAGCCCTCGAGGTCTCCCGGCTCGTCGCTGACGCCGAGCAGTGTGAGCGCCGGTACAGTCACCGTCACGCTCGGTCGGATCCGCCGAAACGCGGCATCCGAATCGGCACTCGGGCTGTCGAGGTCTCGAACGTCGTCCCCGGGCGCGCCAGAAGTGCCGAGCTCACCAGCCAGGGCCGCAGAGAGGGCATCAGCACAGACATCGGCACTGAGCTGCGCCAGTGTGCGCGGATCGTTCGGGTTCTGCAACGCAAGCGCATGGTCGCGGACCGCGGTGAAAATCGACGTCGCCTCTGGCGCCGTCGTATAGAGGTTGAGCCACGCCATTCCGTCTTCGGCGGGGATGAACTCGACCCGCCGATCCTGTGCCGAACGCGCGACCCGCTCCGCAATCGAGTCGGGGTCAAGCCGTGCCCGCAGCACTTTCGCCTTCGCCCTCAGCTTCGAAACGGTGACGGTCGCGGCGAACGGCAGTGCATCGTTCTCCAGGAGCAGGGCTGCCTCCTCGGACAGCGTCGCCGCCTGATCGGCGATCACCTCGGCGTGCCGGTAGGAGATGTCGCCGGCTCGAAGCGCACTCATCGTCGCCGGCAGACGATGCATCAGCGCCTCGCTGGTCGTGAGCATTCCGTCGATGGTGACTTCTGGCATCCGTAGTGCACACGACAGTTCGGCGACCAGACTGCGTCGAACCATTTCGTAGCGCTGGATGGCTGACAGGGTCGAGTCCACGGTGATCAGGCCACGCTCTGTCACCTCGGCCAGTCGTCGCGCATCGTCGATGATCTCGACCTGCCATGCTCGCTGACGCGCAGCGGTGCGTTCGATCGACGCGACCTCATCGACCATCGAACTGCAGGCATCCGCCAACGATGCGGCATACGGACGCTCGGCGAATCCGCCGTCGTCATACGCCTCATCGGGTGGATCCTGCAGGTCTTCCATGAGTAAATTCTCCGAGCAACCACTGACATCGGAGGGTCGAAAACCCCCTAAAAGGGCTGATTGTGGATAGTTTCTTGAAAAGAATTTGTGTGGAGGAATGGCGGATGCCTGGCGCACGTTGGCGAAGGATTACGTTGGTGGAATGACACACCCACGCCTCGCGGCCTTCGCGGTAGTACTAGCGGGCGCCTGCATCACTACACCGCTTCTGACCGGATGCACGTCGACGAAGGAGCAGTTCGCGCAGTACCGGAGCCTTGCTGACCAGGTGGAAGAGCTCGCGTTCGTGAGCGATGTGCAATTGACGACCAGCGAATCGCTGCCTTTTGTGGTGAACGGCGAGATGAGGATCGAGCTTGAGCCCGAGACCGACCGCGAAGCGATCGACGAGTTGCGCGATCTGACCTGCTCGGTCGAGACGGGCGCGACGTACATCGTTCTGGTCCCCCGGCTTGCCAGTGGTGCAACGTTGACAGTTGATCACGTCACCCAGTGCTGGTCAGAGCGCCTCGAGTACGTCGAGGCGCTGCCCGCCCTCACGCTGCGCGAGGCGGAGCTCTCTCACATCAACTGGCAGGAACGCAGCAATGAGGAGACCGGCGATTGGCTCGAGATCAGCGTGCACCTGACCGAGGAGGCCGCGGCTGCGGGCGTCGGTCCATCCGCGGTGATCGCCAGCGAGATACTCACCGCACTCGATACGGATGCCGACAGGTTGGTGGGGATCGAGATCGGGGAGATCTCGATCCCGGCTACCACCCTCGCTGAAGCCACGGGTGTGGTCGCTGCCGTCGTGGACGTCGCGTCGCTTTATCCGCTCGCAAAAGTCAGCGAGGAGGCGGGCGGAATCACCATTGAGCTCTCAACGGATGATCTCGGCGTGGTTGACGAGGTGAGCGCATATCTCACGGGAAACCATCCGGAGCAGGGGATTAGCGTCGTCGCAGCCTCCAGCGAAACAGAGAACGGTGGCGGTTCCAAGCAGTAGGCCCCAAATAATGGTGACGTTCTCGCGCCTTGCAGGGTAAGCGGCATCCGTACCTCGTAGTACGCAGTCTTCGCGAGACGGGCATGAGGGAAGCGGAAATATAACGGATGCCGCAACGGCCCACCTTTACACCCAACCCGAGCGCAGGACCAACCGGCCTACCGGCCCAGCGCCGCGCGGCTAGGCTGGCGACACCATGCTGAGCTACCCAAAGTCCCACACCGGAGGCGGCCGCGACCGCACGATCGCCGAGCCGCACACCGACATCGAGGATGAATTCCGCGTCGACGTCGAACGCATCAGGTTCTCTCCGTACTTCTCACGGCTTTCGGCAGTGACCCAGGTGATTCCTCAGGCCGGTTCGGGCACCGTCGTCCACAACCGGCTCACCCACTCGCTCAAGGTGTCGGCCGTTGCGCGATCGATCGCCGTGGGATTCCGGGAAGTTCCCGACCACGTCCGCGACACCATCGAGGATCTCGGAGGTTGTGACCCGGTCGTCGTCCAGGCCGCCGCCGCAGCGCATGACCTCGGGCACCCGCCATTTGGGCACCTCGGTGAACAGGTCCTCGACCGCATTGCCCGCAAGAAACTCGGCCTGCCCGACGGATTCGAGGGCAACGCCCAAACCTTCCGCATCCTTACTGCTCTCGACAGCTGCGACGCCACCCCCCGCGGCCTCAACCTCACCAAAGCAGTGCGCGCGGCCGTGCTGAAGTATCCGTGGACACGCAACGAATGGCGCAGCATCCGCCCCCGCCCCGCCGAAGACCTTCCCCGCGGCGTCGGCTCGGACATGGCCAACGGCGCCCTCAAGTTCTCCGCCTACTCGGTCGACGCCCGCGAAATGGCCGAGGTTCTCGACGTCTTCCCCGCCATTGCCCAGCACCAGCAGACCCTCGAATGCTCGGTCATGGATGTCGCAGACGACATCGCGTACTCGGTGCACGACCTCGACGACTTCTATCGCGCCGGAGTGCTGCAGTACACCTCAGTGTCGGCCGAACTCAGCGGCTGGCTTGCCTCCCAGTCGGCACTTGCGGCGCTGGATGCCTCGGAGCTTGCGGTTCGGCGCATCCCCGGTCACTCGCTCGAAGCTGCGTGGCGACAGGTGCAGGCGAAGGATGCCTGGATCGCCGATGCGGATGCCTTCCGCAACGCGGTTGATCGCGTCACGAGCGATCTCGTCGAGGGGCTCCTCACCATTCCATACGATGGCGGACTCGAGGCCGATCGCGCGGTTTCCGCCTTCACCCGACGCTGGATCGACAGGCTCAAGAGTTCGATTCGGGTTGAGCGTGAGCCGAACATCCGCAGTGGACACGTGCGATTGAGCCGTCAGGCCTGGCACGACGTCGTCGTGCTCAAGTTCGTCCACACCCGGTTTGTGCTCGATCGGCCCGACCTCGCCGTGTTCCAGCGCGGCCAGTCCCGCGTGATCGAGGCCCTCGTCGACGGCTTCCACGGCTGGCTCAACGATCCGGCCGACGCCGCCAGGGCCCCGCGCAGGCTGCTCGACTCGGTCGAAGCGGCAACCGAGGAGTACCGCCAGTTGCGGGATGCCTCACCCGAGTTCTTCACCTCGGCAGGCGTACTGACGGGAGTGGCGGAAGTCGCCAGACTCGGCCAGGCGCGTGCGGTCATCGACTACGTCGCGTCGCTCACCGACGCCCAGGCGATCTCGGTGGCGACGCTCATCAGTGGCACCTCCGACAACCTGTGGGAGTCCGGCCGCGGGCTGTAGCGCGCAGTGCGCCTCCGGGCCGGATGCCATGCGCTCGGTGGCCGCAAATGCACGGTTTCGGCGGTTGAACGGTGCATTTGCGTCAGTTGAACGGGTGCTGTGCGCCCGGCCCGCCGCTTCCGCCGCCGCCGGGGCTTCAGTGGTCGCAAATGCACGGTTTCGGCCGTCGAGGGGTGCATTTGCGTCGGTTGAACGGATGCCGCGTGCCCGGCCGTCATCCAGCATCGACACGCCCGACTCCCCCGCCGCAGGAATAGGCGCCGCCGGGACCCCGTTGGCCCTAGAAGGCCTCGCACCGGCGGGCCACAACGAAAGGCTCTCACTCTATGGACTTGTTCTCGCCCGTTTCGCTCGGAGATCTCCACCTCGCCAACCGCATTGTGATGGCACCACTGACCCGGGTTCGATCCGGCGAAGACGGTGTCCCTGGTGACCTGGTCGTCGAACACTACGCGCAGAGAGCCACCCTCGGCCTCATCATCTCCGAGGGCGTTTATACGAGCGAAGAGTCACGCGCATTCTGGGGCCAGCCGGGCATCGTCACCGACGCCCAGGTCGCCGCCTGGCGCACGGTGACCGACGCTGTCCACGCCGAGGGCGGACGCATGGTCATGCAGCTCATGCACGGTGGACGCGTCAGCCACACCGCGATCACCCGCACCGATCGCATCGTCGCCCCGAGCGCCATCGCGATCAACGGCGAGGTGCGCACCCCTCAGGGCAAAGCCCCGTTCCCTGTCCCCCACGCGTTGACCGCCGACGAGCTCACCACCGTCCGCGACGAGTTTGTCGCCGCCGCAGTTCGCGCGATCGAGGCCGGCTTCGACGGTGTCGAGGTGCACTCCGCCAACGGATACCTCCTCCACGAGTTCCTCTCCCCCGCCTCCAACCAGCGCGACGACGCATTCGGCGGATCCCCCGAGAACCGCGCCGCCTTCGTTCTCGAAGTGACCACAGCGGTAGCGGATGCCGTCGGCGCAGGCCGCGTAGGCATCCGTATCTCTCCGTCGCACAACATCCAGGACGCACTCGAGACCGACCAGGCAGACGTTGCCGCGACCTACGGCGCGCTCATGGACGGCCTCAAGCCACTCGGGCTCGCGTACCTCAGCGTGCTGCACAACGAACCGACGGGCGAGCTCGTGCAGGGCCTTCGCACCCGTTTCGGCGGCAAGCTCATCGCAAACAGCGGCTTCGGCACGGTGACGACACGCGATGAGGCGATTGCGCTCATCGATTCGTCACACGCGGATGCCGTCGCCATCGGCCGCATGGCCATCGCGAACCCGGACCTCGTCGCCCGCTGGCAGGGAGAGCACCCGGAGAACCAGCCCAACCCGGGCACGTTCTACGGCGAGGGTGCTCTCGGGTACACCGACTACCCGCGCCTCGGTGACGCTCAGGGCGAAGACGCACAGGAATCGGCACTCGCCGGCGCCTAAGTCCCGCCAGGGGGCCGAGGGTGCAGCCCGCCAACCAGCCAAACCGGCAGTGCGCCGAGCCTGAGCGCTGGCTGAGTGGCAGCTGAGCTGCGCCGCTCCCTCCTCGCCGAGAACACCCGTTCCGGTCGAAAACATCCGTTGTACCGGGTGATCTCGACCGGAACGGGTGTTTTCGCGTGGCAGCGGTATCCGTCCGCCGCCTGATCGCGCGACCCGACCCGCGGCCGATCCCGCCCCACCCACCCCCGAGTTCAGCGTCGGGTTCGATTGCCCAGCTAAACCCCGTAACGTAGAGAGGTGGCACCGAGTCCCCCGCTCTGGCGCTCTGCGCAGGCCACGTTTTCCTGAAAGGTTTGCCTTGAGCAACGAATGTAAGCACGGCTTCGAAAACGGAGCATGTGCCACCTGCTTCCCCAAAGCCCCACCAGCACCCAAGGTCGTCGCCCCTCCGAAGCGCGCACCACGACCACGCACCACCAGCCTGCGTACCGCCCCAACGGCCGGCTCCAAGGCCGCAGCGGTCTCCGCGATCGACATCGAAGAGCTGCGCATCTATCACGTGACGCACATCTCCAACCTCGAGAAGATGCTGGCCGCCGGCGTTCTGCTCGCCGACTCAGTCTCGGCAGACCCCCGCGTCGACATCTCGTCGGCCGAGAACCGCGAGAAGCGCCGCGCAACCCTGGTTTCGCGGGGCGGCACCGCGACCGTCGCCGATTACGTCCCGTTCTTCCTGAGCCCGAACGCCAGCCTGTGGGAAAGCCTCCGATCGGATGCCGCCGACCCGCGCCTGTCGAGCGAAGCCCGCGGTTCCGCCGTCAACGACTTCGTCGTCCTCGTGAGCTCGATCAAGAAGGTCCGCGACGTTAGCGAACCCGGATACTCCAACATCGTCGTCACTGACGGCGACGCCGCCGGCGCCGTCACCCGCCTGGAATCGACCAAGGACAGCGCCGAACGGATGCTGCGCAAGCTGCGGACAGAGGAAGAGTCCGGAGCGATCCTCGAGGCAGAAGTCCTCGTCGAAACCAGTGTTCCGTTCGATGCCATTTCCGTCATCGGTGTCGCCACGGTGTCCGTGCGCGAAGCCGTCAAGGGCATGCTCGAGTCCACCGACTATAAGGCCAAGGTCGCTGCGCACCCGCCGTGGTTCGAGTCGGCAGGCGCCCTCTAGGCCTCCAGGCAGCTAAGCCTCGCGACCCGCAAAGCTCGCGACCCGCACCGGGGCGGATCACTCCCTGGTGCGGGTGGCCAGCCGCGCCAGGTCGATGCGGTTGAGGGTCCCGGTCTTGCGCAGCAGGTTCGAGATGTGTGAGCTCACCGTCTTCTCGCTGATGATGAGCGCTCTCGCGATCTCGGCGTAGGTTCGCCCAGCGACGACGTGATCGAGAATCTCCCTCTCCCGCCTGGTCAGGCCGGAGAGCGGTGATCCGGCATCCGCGACCGCCGACGACTCCTCGACGGCGGCCGTCGGAATCCGCGCTGTGTCCGCCAGCGACTGCAGCAGCGAGTGCAGTGGCCGCGCGCCGAGCCGTTGACTGAGCTGAAGCCCCCGTCGAATAACGGATGCTGCTCGCTCACGATGGTGGACTCCCCGCGTCAGCAGGGCCTCACCGGCACGCCATAAACAGTAGGTCTCCTCCCACGGCAAAAGGGCATCCCGGAACTGATCGGCGACAGCGAGCCATTGAATGCCAATATCGGAATGTGCTCGCGCCCTCGCGATTTCTACGGCATATAGTGCGCCGAGTGCCGTGCACTGCAGGTCATAGAGGGGTGTCGGTCCGCCGACGTCGCGAATGATTCCTGGGAATTCCTCGACGAGCGCGGCGACCCGATCCAGTAGTTCGTCGGTGCCCTGGGCCGTGTCCCTTCGCACGTCGATTTCATTGGCGAGGCCACGCGCGGCGAGCGGTACCAACCACTCACACATTGTCGGAGGGAGCCCGATCGACCGCGCTCCCGCGATGGCGACCGCAAATGCAGCGAGATTATCGCCGTGAGCAAGGGCAACCTCCGCCCTGACCGCGTCGAACGCAAACGCCAGAAACCGGTGCGTCTGGAGAAACAGTTCGTCTGCGCGACTCATATGCGACACTGCTTCCGCGGTGTTTCCCTGCCACGCGGCCAGGCGGGCGGCCGTCAGCCTCGCGCTGGCATCCGTGACCGGTCCTGGATCAGAGCCCAGGACGTGCCGCAGCCGGTCGAGGCTCGCAGTCCAGTCACCGAACGCAAGCCTGGATGAGGATTCTGCCGCAGCGAGGAACGCAACGTAGGTGTGTGGCGCGCCCAGCCGCGCGAGTTGTTCCCGTCGGGAGCCCACCTGATCCGCGAACCGGGGCGCCGTCCAGATCTCGACGGCGTTCGCCTCCCAGAGGGCCGCGTGGGCGTACGCCCACCAGTCCCCCGCGTCGATGGCTGCCTCGAGTCCTCGCGTCGCGTGAACGAATGCGTCGTCGTTGCGCTGGTCGACCAGGGCCGCCATGGACATCGCTGTCCGTGCATACGACGTGGCGCGCGGGTGCCCGAGCTGTATCGCTCGCTGCAGCGCGTCTGCGGCCTTCGCGCCAGCGCCGGCGACGCCCGCCCACAGCTCGGCGTGCGCGAGTTCGGCGAGAGCGAGCGCGTACTGCCAACTCGACCTGTCGACGCTCGCCAGGTCGACGGCGGCTTGCGCTTCAGTGACCGGCAGGAAGCCGCGCCCGGTGGAGAACCGCAGGTGCATGCGGCGGACCATCAACTCAGCGATGTCCAGTGGAGCGAGTCCCGGTTCATCGAGCAGTTGCTCGATGGCCGCGAGTTCCGCCTCATGTGCCCCGGCAGCTTCGGCCGCGCCTCGGAGACGCTCGAGGAGGTCACGGGCGGTGCCAGGGGCATCCGGAACCAGCGGACGAAGTGCTACCGCCCGCGTCAGCAGCCGCATCATCTCCGGACGGCCACCAGCCCCGCCAGCCTCGGTCGCCGCACTGAGCATCCAGTCGAAGGCCTCGGCGAGGTGCCCGGCACGGTCGTGATGATCGGCAACCGCGACGAGGGTTTCGATCGGGCGCGGGCCGTTCGCGAGCTGACGCTCGTAGTAGTCGGCGAAGAGGGCGTGCCATCGGCGGCGGGAATCGGGGGTCAGGGAGCGCTCCAGGACCTCCGCGATGAGTGGGTGATGAAACCAGTAGGTGCCGTTCGGCGCCGCGTCGATGGTGTGTGTGTCCACGGCCTCTGCGAGGAGGCTCTGCACTTCAGCGACCCCGGAGACGGCTTGAAGTGCGTCCGCGGTGATCGGACCCCCGTGAACGGCGAGTACCTGCGCCAAGCCGCGCGCATCGGCGGAGAGACGACGCCAGGACTGCAGCACGGCCGAGCGGAGATCGTCCGGAAAGTCGGCACTGATGTGACGGGCATCGACGGGCAGCCCCGCAACGACGAGACGGGTGAGGTAGGCGTTGCCTCGCGTGTGTTCGAAGACCTCCTCGACCAACGACTGGTGAGGCGTCGCGCCCAGGAGCTCCGCCACCTGCTCCCCCGTCGAGACGCGGTCGAGCGGCGGAAGCCTGAGTTCGGTGATCCGGGGCAGCCGCCGTACGTCAGCCAGCCAGCGCTGGAGCCTGAAGTTCGAGTCGTCATCACGAACGGTGCCGAGGATGAGGAGTTGCCGATCGGGGCTTCCGGCGATGAGGTACATGAGGACGTCGAGGGTGCTCTGATCCGCCCACTGCAGATCGTCGACGGTGAGGACGACGGGACGGATCGCACACAGCTCGCTGAGCCACGCGTCGACGAGTTCCGGTACGTTCGGTGTGGCTTCGCTCAATCGCGGCGGCGGGGGCCCGGCTCCGGGATCCAGATCGCGCACGGCGGAGCGCAGGGCGAGGAAGGGGACGCTGAGGGATGTGAGCGGCAGGCAGGTGCCGTAGAGTTCCGTGGCCGCTCCCCCGAGCCCTGTCACCGATCGCACGAGCGCCGTCTTACCCACACCGGGATCACTCGAAATCAGGAGCGTCGCCGCGTGACCAGCCGCTGCGTCGGCGAAAAGCGCGCCGAGGAGGGTCAGTTCCGCGTCGCGACCGACGAGAACGGAGTCTGGCACGCCCTCTCGAGGCTCCATCGCTTCATTTTCGCACCGATCCGGGCGGTAACCGAGTGCGGCTCTGACATTTTCTCACCCAAACCCGTCGAGTTGCACGCGTCGGGGTGAGACCCGCGATCTCAGGGGTTATGGCCGCCTTCTGAGGGTTCTCCACCGATGCGGCTCGGTCGGCCACCGAGGATGCTCGACTCAGGTCAGGTGGTCGAACCATCACGAGGAGAACTGATGTCCAGACAAAGTCGTTCGGCATACGGAAGTTTCACACGGCGGCGTTTTTCTGCGCTCGCCGGCGCAGCGGCAGCTGGAGGGCTCCTCGTCGGGATCGGCTCTGCGGCCCTGTCCGTGGGAGCCGCTGCGCAACCGGGGCCGCTACCGTCATCGCCCGTGGTTTCTGTGTCGCTCACGGCTGCGTGCCCGCTCGAGAGAATTGGCACTCAGTTCGTCAAGTGCGACAACCTCACCGGCGCGGGGGTGCGTGCCCCCTCGTACATTCCGGGTGTCCAGCGCCTCGGCCTGGGCGATCACCGGTAGGTGCCCGATAACGGCTGCGGTGCGCTAGCGCGTGCAGGCCCCGGAACCGACCGCGGTCGTGAGTGACGGTGCCTGCGCGATCACCGGAAGCGCCTCTTCCATCGTGAGGGCATAACCGACGTTCGCCGTGGCGTCCGACTTTGCAAAAATGACCCCGGCCACAGAGCCGTCAGTCGACAGCAATGGGCCGCCCGAATTGCCCTGCTGCACGTTGGCCGCGAGCGTGTACACCTGCCGCGGTGTGGGGTTTGACCCATAAATATCGGGGACCAGGGTGGTGCCCTGCGCGAGAACGCTGGCGGATCCGGCGGTGAACGGGCCGCCGAACGGATACCCCATCACCGCAGCCTCTGCGCCGGCCGGGAGCGTCGGCGACATCGCCAGTGGAGGCGCGTCGAGGCCTGAGACGTCGATCACCGCGAGGTCATCGACCGGGTCGAAGTAGACGATGCGACCCGAGCGGGGCAGTTCGTTGGGTGCCTCAACGACGAGTTCCGTCACGCCAGCGAGTACGTGTGCGTTGGTCACGACCCGATCGTCGGCGACGACAAAGCCGCTGCCGACCCGCCCGGTGCCGCACGACGGCGCGTTTCCGGTGATTCGAACGACGGATGCCGCCGCGGTCGTCAGTGCAGGAGAGTCCAGTGTGACCGCCGGCAGGTCTGGTGCGGTTGACGGCACACCGACGGCCTCGAGCACGCGCGGAAGGCCGTCGTTCATGACCGTGGTGCGCAGCTGAGCCAGGAAGGACTCGACCGGTTTCGGCATGAGCGAGTCGAGCGTCCTCAGCACTGTCGACGATGCCAGCGACTGGCTGAGGATCGGGGCGCCGAGCGTCTGCGCGCTGAACGCAAGCAGCGAGATGACGATGAGCGCCACCGAGGTGTTCGCCAGTGCGCCAGCGAGCTTTTCGATGAGGCGCAGTGGAGTCTTGTGCAGTGGCTGCCCGATGACGTTTCCGAGCGCGATCCCCACCGTGTATCCGAGGCTGATGAGCAGGACCGCAGCGAAGACGGATGCGAGAACACGCCACTCAGGGAGCCAGGTGGCGATGAGTGGGAGGAGGAAAAACGCCGCGACTCCCCCGGCGACCATGCCGGCGATTCCGCCGAGGATGCGGAAAAATCCGCGGCTGTAACCCTGGATCAATGCTCCGAGGAGAACAATGACGAGAACGACGTCGAGCGCTATCGAGCCGAATGAAATGACGTCCAATGGCCCTCCAGCCTTCCCGACTCATTGTAGGTGCGGCATCCGTGAGGACGCCGGGCCGACGCTGGGCCTGACGAAGCATCGCCTGACGCAGTTCGACCCGCCCCCGGTGCGGGAGCGGGTCGAACGAGTACTGCGCGAGTGAGTGTGGCGTCTCTAGCGCTCAGATCCGGTCTCGTCGACGGCGGGTGATTCGCTCGATGCCAACGCGTCGCTGTCGAGAGCATCGGTGACCTGGGAAACCGTGGTGTCTTCGTTGTCCGTGCCCGGTTCGACCTCACCGTGGGTGTTGCTGAACAGGTGCTGGTCGTTTTCGGAGTCATCCTCGCCGCCCGCGACGTCAGAGGTCGAGGTCTCGACGTCTGCTTCGTCAACGTCGAGGAACGCTGCGTCCTGCTCGACCGGCTCTCCGGCGACCGCGTCGTTGGTTACCGTCTGCTTGGCGAGTGCTTCTTCATCTTTGGGGTCGCCAACTCCCCACACGCCACCTTCCGAGGTCACGCCCTCGGTTGCCTGGCTCCCGCCACTGATCTCGGTGTCCTCGTCGCCATGGCCATTGGTGCCCTGGGTTGCGTCGCTCATGATTCTCCAATCGGTCGTCGGGACCTTCCACGCTAGGTCGCTTGTCAGGAGCGACTCAAGGGGTTGCGAATTGCGCCCGAGTTACCCCTGGCCTGGCTGGGCGTCCCGCGCGACGGGAACGAGCTCCACGTTTCTGAGAACTCCGCCATCGGCGACGGCAGTGAGGTAGGTGCAGACCGGCTGGCGACGCCTGTCGGTGGGTGAACCCGGGTTGATCAGTCGGAGTCCGTTTGGACTCGTGGTGTCCCACGGGATGTGGCTGTGTCCGAACACCAGCACGTCGACATCAGGAAACTCCAGATCAGCCCGCTTTTCCCGGCCACTGGCCTGCCCGGTCTCGTGAATCATGGCAAAACGGATGCCGTCGATTTCCGTCCGTGCGACGAGGGGGAGCCGCCGTCGAAGGCCCGCACCGTCGTTGTTGCCGTACACCCCGACCAAACGGTTCGCGCGTTCCTCAAGCTGGTCGAGGAGTGGTTCGGTGATCCAGTCGCCGGCGTGGAACACAACATCCGCATTATCGACCGCGGCCCAGACCTGAGCGGGAAGCTCCTTCGCTCTCGCGGGGACGTGGGTGTCCGCGAGGAACAGGAGGTTTGTGGGCATAGGCCGATTCTGCCATCTTCGCCGCTCCTGCCTTGATACCGGGTGAACCAAAGCCGGGCACGCCAAAGGGCCGCCACCGATCCCGTGGGAATCAGCGCGGCCCTTCAGTGAGTTTGCCGTTCAGGCGGTTGTCGTTCAGCTGGCGTGTTCGGCTAGCGGGTTCAGCGGTTGCTCGCGTCAGCCCTGGCCTGAAACATGGGCCATGAAGTAGTCCAGGTGCTCTGCTTCTACGGCTTCCTCGTCGAGGGCTCGCTTGCGATCACGAGCGAGCGCCTCGGCATCCGTCGTTGCTTGTTCTGTGACACCCTCAGAGGGCTTCTGGTCGGAGTTCTGGTCAAGGGTAGAGTCGTCATATTCTTCTTGATTCATAACATTCCGTTTCCGTTATATCTACCGGGAGCTATCGCGCTGAGCCGCGTGTCGTGGCCCGCTCCGGCGAGTGTCCCCGTCTGCGGCGGCGTCTGCTCCGGGTACTCCGGTGTCGCGCGGCTGACCGCCGTCTGAACTGACGGCATCCGCTCGAAGGTCGGCCCGAACCGGCGTCGTGCCCTGCAGCGGGGTCTGATGCTGCACCGGTTCCTGGTTCGGCGACTCGTGGTTCTGCACGGGAGCCTGGTTCTGGACAGGCTCGCTCTCGCTGTTCTGAACCGGCTCGCGGCCCTGATCCCTGTCCTGAACCCGCTCTCGGTCCTGCACCGGCTCGCGGTTCTGCACCGGTTCGTGGTCTCGAACCGGTTCGTACGTAGTTTCCCGCACGGGTTCATGCGTCGTGCCGTTCGACGAGTCGTGGCTCGCGCCGGTATCGTCACGTCGCTCAGCGCCGACGGCTTCTTCCTCCCGCTTGCGCTGGGCGGCCTGCTCCATCAGCTCGGTTCGCTCGGGGTATTCTTCCGGCGGTCGTGCGGTTCCACCGTCGCTGTCGACATCGCTGAGTCCGAAGTATCGATTGAGCGCTTCCTCGTTGTGCGGGCTCAACCCCTCATCGGCGTTCAGGCGAGGTGCTTCGAGCACGGTCTCCTTGTCGAGTTCCGTCCTGAGTACTTCGCCATCCCAGGTGGCGTTTGCCAGCGGCACGAATGACTCATGACGGCCGAGAAAGCCGGTTTTGATCGTGACCCAGTTGGGGCTGCCCGTTTCCGGGTCGACGAAGACCTGTGCGATGTTGCCGATCTTTTCGTTGTCGGCACCGAACAGGGGAGCGCCCTGGATGCCACCGACGTCTCGTGAATCAAGCATGTGATCTCCCTAGGGTTAGCGGCCGAGTCCGGCCCGGTCGACGCGACGGTGGAAACGCATACCGGCAAGTCCGCCGAGGACAGCACCGGCGAGGGAAACAGCGAGCGCGAGAAGCGCCGTGATGATTCCGCTGGCGGTCAGTTCTTCCGGGCTGGTCGGGATCCGCGGGAATGCGTCGAGGTTGGCGAGAATGTTGAACTCGTTCCCGGCAACGGCGCCGAGAATGGCGACGACAATGGCGATGATGAGCGCCCAGAGCCACACGGCGATTCCCTGCTTCGCGCCCTCGAACCGTGCCATCCGGCCGGCAACGTAGCCACCGCAGTAGTACGCGATGAACAGGATGACGAGCGCGATTATCGCGGAGACGAGAACGCCCCCGAGTTGTGCGCTCATGGCGTCGTCCGCGACGTCGTCGACCCCGCCTGCAATGGCAAGGGCGATCGCTGCGACCAGCGCCGTCAGGATCACGGTGAGTCCGGTCGCGGTCAGCCAACCGAAAAATGCCGAGCCGAATTTCATTCCGCCGAAGCGTTCCTTCTCGCGAGCGACGACGTCTTCGCGGTACGACTTCTGTGACTCAGCGGGTACAGCGGCGAGCGGCTCTGACGAGCTGTTGTCGTTATGCGCCGCGGCTCGCGCCGTTCTGTCCCTGTCTTCTGGAGTGCTCATTGTGCTGTTCCTCTCCTAGCCTGTCCGTCAAGTCAAGGCCTTAGCCAAGTCCGGATGCAAGGGGTTGCGGTTTCGGCACCGGTGCCTCAACCCTTGGTGTCCGAGCGGTGGTGCAGGCCGTAGATTAGGACTGTGACACGGCGACATGGCCCACTTGTGCCCCTGGTGATTGGCCTCGCCGCGCTCGTCGGCTTCGGCTGGATCTGGATCGCCACCGAGTCATCCGACGCCCCAGCCTCAACGGTTCGCTGGTTCATCTCTGAGTCGTCGCTCGCCCTCGCGATTCTGGTGCCGGCCGTGTGCCTCTTCTTCGTCATCCGTGCCATCCATAGCCGGCGCCTCGAGGCGCGCGAAGCGGCGCGACCGCCAGCGACCGGCGCCCAACAGGCCGGTGACCTGCTGTGGTCGCTCTCGAAAGGACTGCTGCCGCAAACCACAAAGGCTGCAGATATACAGACGGATGCCACCGAGCCGGTTTTCATCGCCAGGCCGGCAGTCATCGCGAGCCACCGCCAGCTCACACCGGCGACGCGGACGCTCCTGACGACAGCGAGGGCGCTGGTGCTCTCCCGAGATTCCGACGGTGTTCCGGGGGAGAGGGCCGCGCTCCGGGCGTGGGAGGCTCCGCGAGAGGTGAGCGTTGCGGCAACGGACAGGCGGTTCCTGCTCCGGGACTCGACCGGTCTCGTCGACGTGCAGTACGCGAGCATCACCGCGGTTCACCTCGTCCAGGGTGCGGTCCTGCTGCGCCTGGCGGACCGCCCGCCGATGCTCGTGATCTGTGAGCAGGCCGAATCGATCGCCGTGCTCGCCGTGTGGGGGAGTGCCGGCGAAGCTGCCCTCAAGCGGCATCCGGATTTCGTGGCGCTGCGGAAGTCCTGACCCCGCAGCACCGCACACCCCGCATTACCAGCCACCCGCAGCACCATCCACCCCGGCTCCACCTCGGCTCCGCCCGGCTCGGGCCGGGACCAATGACCGGTGACAAATCCGGGGTCGTGTGGTGGTCTGAACCCTCCATAGAACGGGCTCGCCGTTCGGGTGCCCAGCGGGGTGGAGAAACATCGTGGCCGAGAAATTCACAGGCAAAATTGCCGTCATCACCGGTGGCGGATCCGGAATCGGAAGGGCGATCGCGATGGCACTCGCCGACGAGGGCGCGAGCGTCGTTGTCAACGATCTCCGTCACGAGGTCGCCCAGTCGGTCGTTGAGGAAATCACCCACGCGGGCGGAACGGCGGTGGCCATTGCCGGTGACGTGTCGCATCCCGACGACGTCAGAGCAGCGGTGGAAAAAGCCGTCGATACCTACGGCGCCCTTCACCTGGCCGTCAACAACGCCGGCATCTGGGGACCGACCGAGCCAGTCGCCGAGATCGACATAGCGGCATACCGCAGCCTGATGCGGATCAACCTCGACTCCGTCTTCTACGGCATGCACTTCCAGGTGCCGGCGATGATCGCGGCCGGCGGGGGAGCCATCGTCAATACGTCGTCGATCCTCGGACTGGTGGGCGATCCCCACGCGATCCCGGATGCCGCGGCGAAACTCGGTGTCGTCGGAATGACCAGGGCGGCCGCGCTGGGCTGTGCCGCCCAGGGCATCCGGATCAACTCGATCCATCCCGGCTATATCGACACTCCTCTCCTGGAGGGAATGACGCCCGCCGTGCGCACAGCCCTCGTGGCCAGGCATCCGCTCGGGCGACTGGGTCTCGCCGCGGAAGTCGCCGCCGTCACCCTCTTCCTGCTCTCCGATGACGCCTCGTTCGTCACGGGATCCCAGTACGTGGTCGATGGTGGATTCACCGCGCAGTAGGGCCGCCAGTGGCGGCCCGCCCCGTACGCCCCGTGATTGGATGGGACCATGACTGACGCGCACGCCCATACCGATTCCGTCGCCACCTATATCGAGGACTTCGGTCGGTTCATCGCCGCGAGCCCGTCGTCGTACCACGCGGCCGCCGAGACGGCCCGACGGCTCGAGGTCGCGGGTTTCTCGCGACTGAACGAATCGGAAGAATGGCCGACCGGAGCGGGAAATCGGTACGTCATCCGCGATGGTGCTGTGATCGCGTGGCGCCAGCCGGCGGCATCCGTTGCGACGACACCCTTCCGGATTCTCGGGGCGCACACCGACTCGCCAGGTTTCAAGCTCAAACCGAAGCCAACGATCGGCGCACACGGCTGGCTTCAGGCCGGCGTCGAGATCTACGGCGGGCCGCTGCTCAACTCGTGGCTCGATCGCGAGCTTGAGCTTGCCGGGCGCATCGTCACCCGCGAGGGCCGTGAATACCTGGTGCGAACCGGGCCGTTCCTGCGGATCCCGCAGCTCGCCATCCACCTCGACCGCGACGCCAACTCCGGGCTCACCCTCGACCGCCAGCGGCACACCACCCCCGTCTTCGGCGTCGGCGACGTCAGCACAGCGGATGTCATCGGTTACCTCGCGCACATCGTGGGAGTGGAGAGCTGGGATGTCGCCGGTTACGACATCCTCACCGCCGACACGCAGGAGCCACGCCGGTTCGGCCTCAACGATTCGCTGTTCGCGTCCGGTCGCATGGACAACCTCTCGTCGGTGTACGCCGGACTCGTCGCGCTGCTCGGTGCCCCTGCGGAGGCGGAGCACATCAGCGTTCTCGCGGCGTTCGACCACGAGGAGCTCGGTTCCGAGACGCGGTCCGGGGCGGCTGGACCGTTTCTCGACGACGTTCTATCGCGGATCGGGGCGGGCCTCGGGGCATCCGTTTCTGACAGGCTGCGTGCCTACGCGGAGTCATGGTGCCTCTCTGCCGACGCCGGCCACTCGGTGCACCCGAACTACGCCGAGAAGCACGACCCGGTCAACCACCCGGTCGCGGGCTCGGGGCCGCTGCTCAAGATCAACGCCAACCAGCGATACGCGACGGATGCCGCCGGTGCGGCGCTGTGGACGCGCGCGTGTGCCGCAGCCCGGGTGCCGCACCAGGAGTTCGTGTCGAACAACACTGTGCCGTGCGGATCGACGATCGGGCCGCTGACGGCGACCCGGCTCGGGATTCGGGTCGTGGACGTTGGCGTGCCGCTGCTGTCGATGCACTCGGCCCGCGAACTCGCCCATGTGGACGACCTCTTCGGGCTGTCGGCCGCCGCTGGCGCGTTCTTCGCGGGGGCGTAGGGCGGCACCTGGGCCTCGGCGGTTTCCGCCTCGGGCCCGGCCCCGGGAGTTTCGGGAGGAAAATCGCGGGGTCTGTCGCGAATGGGCGGCCGGCCCCGGCACGTTTCCGCCCGAAGTTGCGGCGCACCCTCTGCGGGGTGGCACCGCTCGTCGGCTGTCTCCGCCTCGGCGCCCGGCCCGGCCCCGGTGTTTCGGGAGGAGAATCGTGGGGTCTGTCGCGAATGGGCGGCCGGGGCCTGTGTATTTCCGCCCGAAGTTGCGGCATACCCCTGCGGCTACCCTCGGCGGGGTGACTCGCCCTTGTATATATAAGTCCCGCTTGATATGTTGGGCCGCATGGACATCAACTCTTCGGAACTCACAGAGACGACGGCCGCCCAGATCGGCGCCGTCACACGACGCTTGAGCCGCCGCGAGGTCGACGGTGAGAGTGGACGGGTCGTGACCATCTCACAGACCTACCCGACGAGCCTGGCCGACCTGTGGAACGCCGTCACGACGGGCGACCGCATCAACCGCTGGCTCATGCCGATCACGGGGGACCTGAAAGTCGGCGGCCACTACCAGCTCGAGGGCAATGCGGGCGGCGAGGTTCTCGAGTGCGCCGAGCCGCACACCCTCGAAGTGACCTGGGAGTACGGCGGCGACGTGAGCTGGGTCACCGCCCGGCTGACCGGCGACGAGACCTCCGCGACCCTCGAGGTCGAGCACACCGCCCTCGTCGACGACGCCGACTGGAAGCAGTTCGGGCCCGGCGCCGTCGGCATCGGCTGGGACTCGATGCTCCTCGGCCTGGCCCTCCACCTCACGAGTGGCGCGAGCATGGACCCCGCCGAGGCCATGGCGTGGATGGAATCGCCCGATGGCATCCGCTTTATGACGCGAAGCAATGACGCCTGGCGTGAGGCGAACATCGCTGCGGGGGAGAAGAAAGCGGATGCCGATGCCGCGGCGGCACGCTGCCTCGCTGCCTACACCGGGGTCGGCCCGGATCCCGCGGAGGGCGTCGCGGGGGACGTCACCGGGTAGTGCACGCCTTCGATATCCTCGGCGACCCGGTGAGGCGGCGACTGCTCGAGCTGCTGGCCGAGAGTGAACGCCCGGCGGGCGAACTCGTCGACATCATCAGCGCCGAGTTCGGCATCAGCCAGCCCGCCGTGTCGCAACACCTCAAGGTGCTGCGGGAGAACGGCTTCACCACCGTGCGAGCCGACGGTCGGCGGCGCATTTACGCCGTCGACGCCGAGCCGCTCCAGGCCGTCGACGAGTGGCTCGCGCACTTCCGCGGCTTCTGGACCCAGCACCTCGACGCCCTGGGCACCGAGATCGCCCGCGGAAAGCGCTGACCAGTACTCATGACGCAAACGGATGCCGTCCTCAGGTCGTGAGGGCGGCATCCGTTGTCAGGCGGTCACGTCAAGCGGCGTGACAACCGCGAGTTTTTCTAGCCGAACAGGTCGGCGATCCAGCTTTCCTTCCTGGACTTCCGGTAGCCGTTGCGGTCGTCGTCGTAGCGGCGGTCACGGTCACGATCGTTGTCGCGCTCACCGAAGAACGGCACCTGCTGGCGCTGCTCCTGGTACTGCGGGCGGGGCGCTGCGGCCGGCGCCGGCGCGCTCTTCGTCATCTCGGCTTCGGCGCGATCGATGATCTTGTCGAGCTCGCCCCGGTCGAGCCACACGCCGCGGCACTCGGGGCAGTAGTCGATCTCGACGCCGCTTCGCTCGCTCATGACGAGGGTTGTTGAGTCAGTTGGGCACTTCATGATGTCCTCCAAGACGAACGTTTCCTTCATCATATGGAGGGCGATGCGGCCCAACCTGAGCGTCAGGCGGCTGGGGCGAGTGCGCCCTCGATGACCGAGACGATCTCGGGGGAGTCGGGCGCTGTCGTCGGCCGGAACCGGTACACGGTGTCATCGGGCGTGATGACGAATTTCTCAAAGTTCCACTTGACCTTGCCAGCCTTGCCATTGGCATCCGGCGTCTTGGTCAGCTCTTTGTACAGCGGAGCGGCGTCCTTGCCGTTGACCCTGATCTTCTGCATGATCGGGAAGGTCACGCCGTGGTTGATGCGGCAGGCCTCCTCGATGGCCTCGCCCTCGCCCGGCTCCTGGAAGAACTGGTTGCTCGGAAAGCCGAGAACGACGAAGCCGCGATCGCGATACTTCTCGTACATGGCCTCGAGAACGTCGTACTGCGGCGCGAGGCCACACTTCGACGCAACGTTGACGACAACAACCACCTTGTCCTTGTGCTCAGCCAGGGTGGTGGTGCCGCCGGAGATCGTGGTCAGGGGGATATCGCGGATGCTCATGGCCAGAGAGTATGCCCGGATGCTTGGGGTTGGCTGCGAATCGTGCAGTTCCTGCATCTTTGTGCGGGATCGCGGCACTGCGGCGGTGCGCCGGGGGAGCGGATGGCCACTAGCGCAGTTTGCGGCGGTGCCGTGCCGACACGGCCAGGTAGGCGCTGAGCGCGCCGAGGGATCCGATCCCGACGCGCATGAGCGGTTCGCTCCAGGCGCGCCAGCGGGAATCGCCCGAGACGGTGAACTCGCCGATGCCCCGAATCAGCGCTGAGGCGATCATCGCGACGACGAGCCGGTTGCCGATCTTCTCGACCCGGCCCATGATCGGGTCGAGTCCCTCAGCGCGCACCTGGATCTCGATGCCGTCCGGCCCGATCGAATCCGACAGCATCCGGAGCTTCTCCGGCAGTTCCACGCCGAGCGCCGCGAGCTGACGGCCGATCTCCGAGGCTCGACTCACCAGCGCTCGTGGCGAGAACCGCTCGGCGGCAAAGCGCGTCGCATAGGGCTGCAGGGCGACGCTGAGCCGGAAGGTGGGATCGAGGCGCACGCCGATGCCCTCGATCATCGAGAGCATCCGCAGCAGCAGAACGAGCTGGGGGTCGAGTTGCAGCCGGTGGCGGCGCAGCACGCCCAGGAGTTCGGCGACCATGGCACCGATTTCGAGCTCGGCGAGTTGCTTGCCCGAGTAGAGGGTCATGAAGTGGGCAAAGTCCCGGCGCAGGTGCGGGCGGTTCACGTGGGCCGATGTCGACGTGACGGTGAGGACCGCCGAGGCGATGTGGTCGGGATCGCCCTGGAGGAGCGCTGAGAACAGGGAGACGAGGTGGTCGCGCATCTTCTCGTCGATGGAGCCGACCATGCCGAAGTCGATCAGCCCGATCCGGCCGTCCGTCTCGATGAAGAGGTTACCCGGGTGGGGATCCGCGTGGAAGAAACCGTCGACGAACACCATCTGGCAGACGGCGTCGACGGCGAGGGTAATGACCTCAGAGCGGTCAACGCCGGCCTCGTCGAGCGCGGGCAGGTCGTCGACCCGAACTCCCGTGATTCGCTCGAGCGTCAGCACCCTCGATGTCGTGGTCTCCCAGAAGACCCGGGGGATGTGAATCCTGCTGTCCCGGAAATTCTCGGCGAACCGTTCGGCGTTCCTGGCCTCGGTCAGATAGTCGAGCTCGGCACGGATCGTCACGGAGAACTGGTCAATGAGTCCGACCAGGTCGTAATCGGCGGCGAGTTCCCAGCGCGCCTCGGCCTGGCTGGCCAGGTTGGTCAAAACCTCGAGGTCCTCGTGAACCTGGGCCACGGCTCCAGGGCGCCGCACTTTGACGACGACGCGTGTGCCGTCTTTCAGCACTGCGGCGTGAGCCTGGCCGATAGACGCGCTGGCCAGGGGTTCTTCGGTGAACTCCGCGAACAGTTCCGAGGTCGGGGCACCGAGCTCGGACTCGATCACGTTCATCACGACGGCACTCGCCACGGGGGGCGCGCTCGACTGCAGCTTGGACAGCTCGGCGATGTAGTCCGGCGGCAGGAGGTCGGCGCGGGTCGACAGCAGCTGGCCCACCTTGATGAAGGTCGGCCCGAGTTCCTCGAGAGCCATGCGCAGGCGCTCGGCGCTTGGGTTGCGCTTCTCGGCCCTCGCCGAATCCGCATTGCTGATCCACCGCCCGAGTCCGAGCCCACCGGCAAGGGCGCCGAAGCCGTTTCGGCTCAGCACCTTGGCGATCTCCGCGTATCGATCCAGTCGGCTCGATGGCGTCATGATTGGCTCCTCGGGTCCGGGCGGTGATGGGTCATTCAGGACCTTCCGACGGTCACAGTGGGCCTATGCAGCGCGGGGCGGTGTGGCTAGGATCCCTGTCATCGGCGGCGAACCCCGCACTCCCGCACTTTTTGCTGAGGCAACCGTATCGGTCGAGTCGGCGCGGGAACAGGGCCGAGTTGTCGCGTCACCGAAGGGAACCGGATGTCATTTCAGGCTTACCTCGATGCGATCGAGGAGAAGACCGGGCTCACGCCGCGTCAGCTCGTCGAGATCGCGCGGGAGAGAGGGTTCGACGGCGAGTCCGCGAAGGCAGGCGAGGTGCTCGAGTGGCTGAAGGGCGACTACGGCCTCGGTCGCGGGCATGGAATGGCACTCGTGCACGTGATTAAAAAGGGCCCGCAGATCGACGCGAAATTTGTCGGGACAGCGGGTGCCCACAGCGACGAGTCCGACACGCTGTGGCTCGATGGCAAGGCGACGAAGCCCGCGTGACCCGCGAGAGCATCAGTTCCGGTCGAGAACACCCGGCGCAACGGATGTTTTCGACCGCAACGGATGCTTTCGGCCTCCGCGATCTTGATTGGGACGTCGCGCAGGTCGCCCCGGCCCCGGGCTTCCGGCCCAGAACTCGCGTCCGTGAGGACTGGGGATATGTCGTGCAGCGCAACGAAACCCGTTTCACGTCGGTGGATTCTGTTATCGTGGCAGCGTCGACGAGGACCGCCCCGGCCAGCACAGCCCCGTCGATCCTCGATCGGAATACTCAGACGGAGACACTGTGACCACTGCCAAGCGACCACTTCGAATCGCCATGATCGGATACGGCTTCATGGGAGCCGCCCACTCACAGGGCTGGAGGGTCGCACCGCGGTTCTTCGACCTGCCGGCCGAGCCGGAGATGACGTTACTCGTTGGTCGCAACGCGGAAGCGACGAAGGCCGCCGCGGAGAAGTTCGGCTGGGCCGAAACGGCGACGGACTGGCGGGATGCTGTCGCGCGCGACGATATCGACGTGATCGACATCGTCACCCCTGGCGACTCGCACGTCGACATTGCGATCGCGGCGCTCGAGGCGGGCAAGCACGTCCTCTGCGAGAAGCCTCTCGCGAACACCGTCGAGGAGGCCAGGGCCATGGCCGACGCCGCTGAGAAAGCCGCAGCCAAGGGTGTCTACGCCATGGTGGGCTTCACCTACCGACGCGTTCCCGCAGCGACGTTCGCCCGCGACCTCGTGGCATCCGGTGCGATCGGCGACGTCCGTCAGGTTCGCGCGAACTACCTGCAGGACTGGCTGGTTGACCCCGAGGTTCCGCTCGCGTGGCGCCTGCAGAAGCACCTCGCCGGTTCCGGCGCCCTCGGCGACATCGGAGCTCACGCCATCGACCTGGCTCAGTTCATCACCGGGCAAAAGCTCACAAGCGTGAGCGGCATGCTCGAGACGTTCGTCAAGCAGCGGCCCATTCTCGCCGAGGCGTCCGGGTTGTCCGGAACGGCATCCGATGAACTCGGTGATGTCACCGTGGACGACCTCGCGCTGTTCACCGGCAAGTTCGATGGGGGAGCCGTCGGCTCGTTCGAGGCGACACGGATGTCGACCGGGCGGAAGAACGCCTTCAGGATCGAGGTCTCCGGATCGAAGGGTGCAATCTCGTTCGACCTCGAGAGCCTCAACGAACTCGGCTTCTATGACGCAACAGCGCCCGCCGACCGCCAGGGCTTCACGAGGATTCTCGTCACGGAACCGCAGCACCCCTACATGGAAGCGTGGTGGCCCACCGGCCACATGCTCGGTTACGAGCACGGTTTCAGCCACCAGGCCCGCGACTTCGTGGTGAGCGTCGTTGAGGGCAGCCAGCCGACACCGTCGTTCGCCGACGGGCTCCAGGTGCAGCAGGTGCTCGAGGCTGTCGAGCAGAGCGCCGAGTCCGGAAGCTCGTGGGTCGCGACGTCCGGCAACGACTGAGCCCCGAGCATCCGTTCTCTCGATCGCATTGACCAAGGAGTAAATTCATGACCCGTCCTGTCACGTTGTTCACCGGCCAGTGGGCCGACCTGCCGTTTGAAGAGGTCGTGCGCCTCGCCTCAGAGTGGGGTTATGACGGGCTCGAGATCGCCTGTTGGGGCGACCACCTCGACCCGTCGCGCTGGGATGACGAGGAGTATGTCGCTGGCAAGCTCGCGCTGCTGGAGAAGCACAACCTCAAGGTCTGGACGATCTCGAACCACCTCAAGGGGCAGGTCGTGTGCGACGACCCCATCGACCAGCGGCACCGCGACATCGTTTCGGATGCCGTCTGGGGCGACGGTGACCCCGAGGGCGTGCGGCAGCGTGCTGCCGAGGAGCTCAAGAACACCGCGAGGCTCGCGGCGAAGCTCGGCGTGAAGACGGTAACGGGCTTCACGGGCTCGGCGATCTGGAAGTACGTCGCGATGTTCCCGCCGGCGTCGGAGGAGATGATCGAGGCCGGGTATAAGGACTTCGCCGACCGCTGGAACCCGATTCTCGACGTGTTCGACGAGGTCGGCGTGCGGTTCGCGCACGAAGTGCACCCGTCGGAGATCGCGTACGACTACTGGACGACGGTGCGGGCGCTGGATGCCATCGGTCACCGTGAAGCGTTCGGCCTCAACTGGGACCCGTCGCACATGGTCTGGCAGGACATCGACCCCGTCGCGTTCCTCTGGGACTTCCAGGACCGGATCTACCACGTGCACTGCAAAGACACGAAGAAGCGCCTCGGCAACGGTCGCAACGGGCGGCTCTCGTCGCACCTGCCGTGGGCGGATCCGCGCCGTGGCTGGGACTTCATCTCGGTCGGACACGGCGATGTGCCTTGGGAAGACGCCTTCCGCATGATGAACGCGATCGGCTACGACGGCCCGCTCTCGGTTGAGTGGGAAGACGCGGGGATGGATCGCCTGGTCGGCGCTCCCGAGGCGCTCGAGTTCGTGCGGAAGTTCGCCTTCCCCGCGCCGGACGCCGCTTTCGACGCCGCGTTCAGCACGGGTAACTAGGTTCCTGCTCCGGCAGCGGCGTGGTGAGGGGTCGGGCGAGTTACCCTCGGAGGGTGCCCGATACTCTCACCGCCCCCGCCGCGCTGCTCGGACGCGCCGAGTGGCAGGCGCGCGAGCTGGCGCACGTCGAGCGTGCTGATGCTCTCACCGCCGACTGGCGGGCGCGGGTGCAACGTGGCGAGAAGCATCCGATCGACGACTTCCTCTTCACCTACTACCCGGTGAAACCCGCCCACCTGCGGCGGTGGCACCCGGGCGCTGGCGTGACGCTCGCCGAGGCGGGGGAGTTCGAGCGAGCCGGCTGGCGCTGGTATCGAACGGATGCCGCCGGCGCGGTCGACGTCGACGCGGCGGCTTTTCTAGCGGCGAAGTCCGCCACTGTCGACTTCATCGAACGGCTTCTCTCCCGAACCGCGGCCAGGGTGAGCCAGTTCGGCTGCTTCGGACTGCACGAGTGGGCGATGGTCTACCGGCAGGGGGCGCACAGGCGCGACGTGCCGCTGCGGCTCGGGCAGAACGGCACCGACGAGGTCGTCGAATCGCATCGCATCGGGTGTTCGCACTTCGACGCGTTCCGCTTCTTCACACCGGATGCCGTGCCGCTCAACCGCCTCAGCCCGACCCGCGACAATCAGCCGGAGCTCGAACAGCCCGGCTGCCTGCACGCCGGCATGGACGTCTACAAGTGGGCGGCCAAGCTCGGGCCACTCGTGCCCGGCGACGTGCTGCTCGACGCGTTCGACCTGGCCCGCGACATCCGCTGGCTCGATATGCGCGCGTCGCCGTACGACGTGTCGCCGTGGGCCGGGGATCCGGTTGCGATCGAGACGCCCGAGGGCAAGGCCGAGTACGTGCGCGAGCAGCGGGCGTTCGCTGACCGCTCGAACGCGCTGAGGCACCGGGTGGTCGCGGCGATCCGGGTAGCTCGGGCTGTCGCCCTGCCCGTGTAGCCGTGTGCCGGGGGCTGGGTTGCTCGGGCGGTGCGGCGGCGCAGTTTCGGGAGGAAAATCGTGGGGTCCGCGCTCGTATTGGCGATGCGCCGCGCGAATTACCGCCCGAAACCGTGGTGGCGGGCGGAACGGGCCGATGAACGGCAGGTGACGGGCGGAAGGGACCGGCGAACCGCGGGTGATCAGGTGACCGGGGACCGGGTGGCTCGCCGGGTTGGCGGCGGAGTTTCGGGAGGACGATCGTGGGGTCCGCGGTCGTATTGGCGATGCGCCGGGCAAGTCACCGCCCGAAACCGCGGTGACGGACGGAACGGACCGAGCGCCGCGGGTGACTTCGCTGCGGATGCCGCGGCAGATGGCGCGGTCAGGCAGCCGTCAGCGAGTTCGCTCGGGCAGCGGCCGCGGCGCACGCACCCGCGCGACGACGGTGACCACAACGAGTACCACAACCACAACAATCGCGGCGATGCCCGTCGGCTGCGAGATAAAGTCGCCAGCGAGGCGCCCGACGGCCACCCAGGCGATTCCCCAGCCGAGCGCTGCGGTCGGCGCGAGGCGGCCCTTGCTGCACAGGGCAAGCGCGCTACCGATGATCCCGGCGACGACAATGAGAATGACCCCCCACACATCGGGGGAGAGGCCGAACCCGTCGAATCCGGCGGCGGCGAGCACCGCCGCCGTGTTGGCGACCGTCGCGATGGTCACCCAGCCGAGGTACAGCCCGACGGTGCCGTCGGTCACAATGGCATCGACGATATTGGCCGGTCGACTCGCGAGGGTGATACGGAACGCCACAATCAGCACGATCAGCAGCAGCACAATCACCGGAACGCTCGCCCAGAGCACGTCGAACTGCACGCTGAGGATCCACGCCGCGTTGAGGATGAGCGACAACGCGATCGGATAACCGAGGCGGCGATGACGTTCCGCGGTTTTCTGCGCGGGGAGCAGTTGCCAGATCGCGTACGCCAGGAGCCCGGCGTAGATCACCGACCAGATGCCGAAAGCCGGTCCGTCGGGTGCGACCGGTGTCGCATCCGCCGACAGTGCGCCGCCAGACGCTTCGGCGATAGGCGTACCGCCAGCGGCTCCCGATCCGATGAAGCCCCCGATCAGCGCAATGATCGCGCTGACGAGAACGATGATCTGTCGAAGTCGGTCATTGTGCTTCATGGCTTTCCCCCCGGTCGCGGCGCCCGCGTGCGTCGGGCGCATTTCCGACGATAACAACGAAGCATCCGGAGCGAATCAAACTTTTGGAGGTGCGTGACTTTCTCCTGATGGCACGAAAAAACGGATGCCGGCTCGCGGCATCCGTTTCGGGAATGGGTGGTGGGGGTCTGGGGGGGGGGGGCTACGCGGCGCGCGTGATGTGGTCGGGCACACGCGTTGCGCCACGACCGCTGGGGACGACGGCGTTTGCTGCAATTGTGCTGTCTCGGGTGATGTGCGCCCCGGCGCCGATCTTCGCGTTGGCTCCGATGCGGCAGTGGCTGCCGACCTCGGCGCCCACTCCGATCATCGCACCAGCGCCGACGTGCACGTTGGCGCCAACAAAGACACCGGGTGACAGTACCGCGTCACGGTCGATCCAGCTGCCCGCACCGATCCAGCAGCGACCGGCGATTTGGGCACCGGGCTCGACGTACGCGGTTGCATCAAGGAATGTGGTCGGGTCTACTTTGGCCGTTGATGCGACGAACCCGCGACCGTTGCTGTGGCGACGGTACTTCGCGATTTCGCCCTCTCGGGACTCAATCTCTTCAAATACTTTGCTCATGATCTCCTTCGGCGCGCTTGCCCGCAGAATGAGGCGGACTTTGTGCGCTACCTCAAACAACACGCGGTAGCACCTGTGGATTCCTCCTACTCAGCGACCTGCCAGTTTCGGGATTCACGGCCCTGCCGCAGCCGCTCTCGCCGCGGCATCCCGGCGTTCCCTGAACTTCGTCCTCAGGATTGAGCGCTAAAATCGTCCTTTGGCTCGTCATCTCCAGTGGTGCGTAGTCCCTGGACATGAAAGTGATTTACCTGTGATCGACACCAACTCAAAATTGTGGACGCCCCGATTCCTTCTCGCGGTGCTCGTGAACTTCTTCGTCTCGATGGTGTTCTACCTGTTGATGACGACGATGGCGCTGTACGCCGTCGAGCGCTTCTCCGCATCAGACACCGCGTCGGGGCTCGCATCGAGCACCTTCATCATCGGTGCACTCATCGCCCGGATCTTCGCCGGTAAGTTCCTCGACTTCGTCGGTCGGCGACGGATGCTGGTTATCGCGCTGGTCGTCTACGTGATCGCCGGCATCCTGTACATTCCCGCTGACAGCCTCGTTTTGCTGCTGATCATCCGGACCATTCACGGTATGGCTTTCGGCGCGGCGAGCACCGCGGTCTCGGCGTCGGTCATGGGCTTGATCCCCGCTCATCGACGCAGTGAGGGCACCGGCTACTTCGGCATTTCGATGACACTCGCGACCGCCATCGGCCCGTTCCTCGCCGTGGTTCTGGTCGAGTACGCCACCTACGAAGCGCTGTTCGCCGTCTGCGCCGCGTGTGCGGCTATCGGACTCGTGCTTGCCCTGTTCCTCAAGCTGCCGGAGCAACCGCCGACGCCGGAACACGCCGCAACGCGGTGGAGCATGCGCCCGCGCGACCTCTTCGAGCCTGCCGCGATGTCGATCGGTGCTGTCATGTTCGTGGCCGCCGTCGGTTACTCGGGCATCATCGCGTTCCTCAACTCCTTTGCCCGGGCAGAGAACATGGTCGCCGCCGCCAGCGCCTTCTTCCTGATCTACGCGGCCGTCGTCCTGATTTCGAGGCTCTTCATGGGCCGGATCCAGGACCGCTACGGAGACAACGCCGTCGTCTATCCAACCCTGCTGTCGTTTGCCATCGGACTCGCGCTGCTGGCCTATTCGCCCAACGGCGTGGTCCTCGCGTTCTCCGCGGTGTTCATCGGTTTCGGGTTCGGCGCCCTCATGCCGTGCGCCCAGGCGATTGCGGTGACGATGTCTCCGCGACACCGCATCGGTGTGACGACCTCGACCTTCTTCCTCATGCTCGACGCCGGTATCGGGTTCGGTCCGCTCGTGCTCGGTTCACTGCTCCCGTTGACGGGCTTCCACGGCATGTACGGCCTTCTCGCCGTGATTGTGCTGCTCGCGGGCGTGCTCTACCACTTCCTGCACGGGTACCGGAAGTTCCGTCCGATGCCGATCGCGGTCTGATCCGTCGATCGCTGGTTCGCGCGGCGCCTGAGCTCGCGCCGCGCGTTCGCGCGGTATAGCGCGGCTCAGTCGCCGCGTTCCTCCGCCCGGCTCTCGACGAAGCGACGAGCGAGCCACACACCGAGGGCCGCTGCGAGCAGAGTGCCGATCGTCTTCCGCCGGTCTTCGCGCTCGCTCCCGCCCCAACCGCCGGTGATTGCGGCATCCGTTGCCGGTGGCGGTGAGTAGAGGGTTCCCCGCGTCGGCCGGGCATCTTTGGTGCGGGACAGGTGCGTCTTGTCGGTCTGCAGGGCCATCTGTGTCTCGACAGCCGCGGGCGTCTTGCGGTGTTGAGCGACCATCGCCTTGGCGATCGCGCCACCGACGACGAGCTCGCGACGCGGTTTCTTCGATACCTTGACGATCGCCCTGGCCACGAGATCGGGGCTGTACACAGGGGGCATGGCCACCACTTCACGGCCCGTGTAGTTCGCGGCGTGGCGGAAGAACGGGGTATCCATGGTCGCGGGCATGATCGTCGACACCGAGATGCCTTTGTGCTTCGATAGCGCGAGCTCGGACCTGAGGCTCACCCCGAGGGCCCGCACCGCAGCCTTCGACATGCCGTATGGCGCTGTGTACGGCTGCGGGACTTCGCCCACGATCGACGCCACGTTGATCAGGGAGCCGCTTCCCTGCTTCGCCATCACGGCCAGGGCTGCCCTGGCGCCGTAGACGCAGCCCAGGATGTCCACGTCGAGCACGCGACGGAAGTCGTCGAGCGGCATCTCGAGGAACGGTGCGAAGGCAGAAACCCCCGCGTTGTTGACCCACACGTCGATCCCGCCGCATCGGGCGACCGCGGTTCGGGCCAGAAGCTCGACCTGTCCGGCATCCGTGACATCCGTGGGCACCGCGAGTGCCTCACCTCCGGCGTCCCGGCACTCGCCAGCCAGGGCGGCAAGTGCCTCCGCGCTGCGGCTCGCGAGCACGACTGTTGCACCCCGGGCGGCGAAGCGCAGGGCTGTCGCCCGGCCGATGCCGCTCGACGCGCCTGTGATCACGACTACGGTCTTTGACGACATCTGCGTTCTCCTTCACATCCGGCACCGGACTGGTTCGACTTGTGCTGGCTCAACGGTGCGCTTCCGGCGCTTTGCGGTCAACGGGTGGCCAAAACACCGTCGGTGGGTTAAAAGCTCCCGGTCCGTGGGTTTAGGCGCCACTCCACTCGAGCAGCCGGTCGAGCGGCCAGGTCGTGACGATCCGCTCAGCCGGAACACCCACCGCGTCGGCGCGCGCCGCTCCGAGATCGAGCAGCCCGAGCTGGCCGGGAGCGTGAGCGTCGCTGTCGATGCTGAACAGGCACCCGGCGTCCAGCGCGAGCTGGATCAGGTCATCCGGCGGATCCCGTCGCTCCGGGCGCGAGTTGATCTCTACGGCGACGTCGTTCTCGGCGCACGCAGCGAACACAGCCGCGGCGTCGAACGTCGACTGTGGGCGCGTTCCCCTCCCGCCCTGCACAAGCCTGCCGGTGCAATGCCCGAGCACGTTGACGTGCGGGTGACGGATGGCGGCGAGCATCCGCTTCGTCATCTCGCCCGACGGCATCCGCAATTTGGAATGCACGCTCGCCACGACGACGTCCAGCCGGTCGAGCACTTCGTCTGACTGGTCGATGGCTCCGTCTTCGAGGATGTCTACTTCGATGCCGGACAGCATCCGGAAGTCCTTGAAGCCCTCATTGAGCGCGTCGAGCTCGGTCAGTTGTTCCTCGAGTCGCTCGGTGCTCAGCCCGTTGGCCACCCGCAGCGACGGCGAGTGGTCCGACGCCACGAGGTAATCGTGGCCGAGCCGCTGGGCGGTGCGCGCCATGGATGCGAGGTCGGTCGTGCCATCCGACCACAGGGTGTGGCTGTGCAGGTCGCCCTTGAGCTTCGCGCGCAATTCGGTGCCGTCCTCGGTCACCGGGCCGCCGATCCGCTCGCGAAGGTCGGCCAGGTAGTCGGGAACCTGGCCCGAAACCGCCTGCTCGATCACGGTCCAGGTGGTCGAACCGATGCCCTTGCGGCGCTTGAGGCTTCCGTCGGCCACCCCGGCCGCAACTTTGTCATCACCGAGCGGTTCGATCGTCGCGAGGGCCGTGCGGAATGCCTTCGTCTTGTATGGCGACGCGAGGTCGCGCTCGAGGAGGAAGGCGATCTCGTCGAGCGCCTCGGCCGGAGTGAGAGCGGGAGTCGTGGCGGATGTCATGGCGCGCGATCAGTCCTCGTCGATTTTCTTCAGGAGCGTGCCGAGGGCATCCCGGATGTCGTCATAGTCATACTGGCCGGCGCGGCTCTCGCCCGAGATCACCGCACAGCGGTGGACCTTCTTAAAGTCGCCGATCGGGAACTTGTAGTGCCCCTTGGTGTCGTCGGGGTGTTCGTCGTCGACGCCGAGGTGCCACTTCGAGTACTCCGCCCAGCTCTCCTTCTTGATGAACTTGTTCTCGTCGTCGGCTGTCGGCGCATGCTCGCTCCAGTCGTCTCGCTCATCGCGGACCACTGTGCCCTTCGTGACGAGGCTCTTCGCGTGACGAAATGCTTTGTCGTTGAGTTTCACAGCCATCTCGGCTCCTTCCCGCGGGGCATCCCCGGTTCGTTGGCGGTCTGTCGGCCGCGCAGCACGGCTCATCAAGCAAACGCGACAGCGTCGACGTGGCACAACCCCCTTGTCGTGGCGGTCAGTATTCCGTTCTGTCGGCCTTGGTTGCCCAGGCTTCGAACGGTGCGAGTGGCCGCTCGGCCGCGCCGGGCATGACGGCGATCGCGGGCGCTACCTTGTCGAAGTGGTCGTCGAACCGCTTGTCGGCGAAGCCCGCCCGTTCGGCGTCAAACCGATCGGCGGCAAAGACCACAGCGTCCACGTGGGCCCAGAGAGATGCCGCGACGCAGAGCGGGCACGGTTCGCAGCTCGCGTAGAGCGTCGCCCCGGTGAGGTCGAAGGTGCCGAGATCGGCGCATGCACGCCTGATGGCCATCACCTCGGCGTGGGCCGTTGGATCGTTCAGGGCCGTCACCTGGTTCGTGCCTGTGTACACGCCGCCGTCCGCCGTCACGACGACCGCACCGAACGGCCCACCACCCGCCGTCACGTTCTCGACGGCGAGTGCGACGGCCTCGTTGAGGTAAGCGGATGCTGCACGGTCACCGGATTCGAACATAATCCAGAGGTACCACAGTGAGAGTTCCTGCGGAGGATTCCGGGCGTGACTCTTGACGGGCGGAGAGGGCAGTCCTACCTTGTTAACAACCATCCGGTTGATAAAGGAAAAGGTTGACGATGCTTTCAGTCCCCGCCGTTGATCCGGACGCCGCCGTGGACGCTGACGCGCGGCTCGACCGGGCCTTCATGGCGCTCGCCGACCCGGTGCGCCGGGCGATCATCGCGCGATTAAGCCGGGGACCGGCATCCGTCAACGAACTCGCCGAGCCATTCGCGATCACCAAGCAGGCGGTATCGAAGCACATCGCCGTCCTCGAACAGGCCGGACTGGTCAGTCGCTCGCGCGACGCGCAACGCCGCCCCGCCGCGCTGGTCCCCGAGGCGCTCGAAGAACTCACCGCCTGGATCGACGCCTACCGACTCACCGCCGAATCACGCTTCCGCCGGCTCGACGGGGTCCTCGCCGGCACACACATCACCCACCCACAGAAAGAGAAAGAGAAAGAGAAAGAGGAAGAAGGAGAGGAAGAGAGATGACGAATCCAACCACGATCACCGTCCCGGACGGAGTGCCGTTCATCGAGATCGTCCGCGAATTCGATGCGCCCCTCGAGGCCGTCTACCGGGCACACACCGAACCCGAGCTCGTCCTGCAGTGGCTCGGCCCGCGCGGCTATGTCATGGACATCGAGCGCTGGGACATCACGACCGGTGGCGGCTACCGCTATGCACACCGCGTCGACGGCGAGGAGTACTGGTTCAACGGTGTCGTGCACTCCGCGTTACCGGAGAAGGGCATCGTGCAGACCTTCGAGTTTGAGGGGTTTCCCGGCGCGATCAGCCTCGAGTTCCTCAGCCTCGAGGACCTGGGCAACGGTCGCACCCGCGTAACCGGGCACAGCGTGTACCCGAGTCTGGAGAACCGTGACGGCATGGTGCAGTCCGGCATGGAGAAGGGCGTCAATGAGGGCTACGAGCAGCTCGATGAGTTGCTCGCGACGCCGGTCTCCGCGTAAGGAATGCCGCCCGCCAGTGTCTCGCTTCAGTAGCCGTCTCTCCGCCGGGGTGAGCGAGGCGCTGGCGGTGGCGGCACTTCCTTCGCCGCGATGACCCGGTCGAACCGGACGGTCTCCATGCCGCGCTTGCCCGCGATGACGCAGGCGGTGTCGTCTCCGCGCATGAACCAGCCGAGGGCATCCGTCGCCTGACCGTCATCGAGTGAATATCGAATGACCACCCGGGTGCCCTCCGTGGTGCCGCGGAGGAACTCGACCGCCTCGTCGTTCAGCATGCGGATGTGGGGCTCAAGGGAAGCATTCCTCCAGCTTGCCACGTGCCGTTTGGGCCGATGCGCGATTTTCGGGAGGAGAACCGAGGGGTCCGTCGTCCATAGGTGGATGGGCACCCGGATTGACCGCCCGAAACATCGGGACCGAGCGTGTGAGCACCGCCGATCCGCCCTAGCCGCACCGAATCTGCCGGAGTACCCTGACCGACAACACACGGACGAAGGGACTTCGCATGCCTGACATCACGGTGAACACGCCGGGGGCGCCCTGCTGGCTCGAACTCACCACCTCGGACCCCACCCGCTCGCAGGAGTTCTACGGTGAACTCTTCGGCTGGGACGCCGAGATCGGCGATGACGTGCTCTACGGCGGGTACGTGAGTTTCAACTTGAGCGGCAGGCGCGTCGCCGGCGCCATGAAAAAGCAGGAGGACGCCCACTACCCGGATTCCTGGTCGGTGTACCTCCTGACAACGGATGCCTCGGCAACAGCCGCGGCCGTCGCCGAGGCCGGCGGGGAGAATATGTTCGAGCCGATGGACGTTCCGCACATGGGCGTGATGGGTTTCGCGACGGATGCCACCGGCGCGACGGTCGGCTACTGGAAACCCGGTGAGCACACGGGGTTCCAGGTCGAGCGGGAGCACGGAGCGCCCGTGTGGTGCGAGTTGCTCGCGTCAGACTTCGAGAAGGCCGTCACGTTCTACGAGAAGGCGTTCGGCTGGACCCTCAGGGACGAGGGCGACAGTGACGACTTCCGCTACAAGACCTTCGAGCGTGACGGCCAGGCGTTCGCGGGGATTTACGACGCGAAGGGCGACCTCGCCGAGGGAGAGCCGGCTTCATGGGCGGTGTACTTCGGCGCCGACGACGTCGACGCCACGGTGGCGAAGGCGCTCGAGCTCGGTGCCACCCCGAAGGATGCCGCGACGGACACCCCGTACGGCCGCATCGCCTCGGTCACTGACCCGACCGGTGCGGCACTGCGGCTCATGTCGTTCTCGTAGCGGCGCATCGCTTGGGTTTGCGTTCGGATGCCCCAAAACCGCGGTTTGCGGATGCTATTCCGCGCATTTGCGGCGCGCGAACGGCCCGCGTGAGGGCGAGTTTCCATTCCAGTCGCGCGATTACGTCGAATGCGGGCCCATTCGACGTAATCGCGCGACTGGAACGGCGCGCGGGAGCGGATGCCTGGACCTCACCGCCCGATCAGCGGGAACACGTCGTCGGCAAAGCGGCGGTAGCTGGCGATCGGATCGTCGGCGCCCGCGACGAGGATGATGCGGTCGGCACCGGCCTCAACCCAGGCGGCGACAGTGCGCTCCGCGTCGGCCGGCGTGCCACCGATGGCGAGCGACTGCAGGATGTCGTCGGTGAGCTCGCCACTGCCGTCGGCGCCGAGACCCGCTATCTCGGTCAGGCGGCCGAACACGCCGAAGTCGATGAGCCGCTGTACCCGCGAACGCACCTCAGCGATGGCCTGGTCGCGATCGTCGCCGATGCTCGTCATCGCGAGGAGGAGGGTTTCTCCGTGACCGCCTGCCGCCGCCATCTGTTCGCGTGCCCAGCGGACGGCATCCGGCGCGGCAAGTTCAGGGAGCAGGAGCCCGTCGGAACTGCGCGCGGTGACCCGGAGCCCGATCGGGCCCGTCGTGCCGAGGAAGACCTTCGGTGGTTCGGCGGGCGGGAAGCCGAGTGTGACGTTCTCGAGGTGGACGTGGGTGCCGTCAACGGTGACGGTCTCACCGGCGAGGAGGCGGCGCAGCGCCACAGTTGTCTCCTCGAGCGCCGCGAGCGGCTTGGGCACGCTCGCGCCGATCTCTTCCATCCAGGACGGGATGCCGTGGCCAAGCGCGATGATCACCCGGCCGGGTGCGAGACGCGCGAGCGCGCCGATCTCCATGGCAGCGGTCGCGACGTTGCGGGTGACGGCGGGGAGCAGCCCGATGCCGACCGAGATGCGTGAGGTGACCGCGAGGGCCGTCGCGGCCATGGTGATCCCGCCGGCCCAGGGCAGGTCCTCGCTGAACCAGAGTTCGTCGAACCCGGCATCCTCCGCCCACTGGGCGAACTCAGGCAGGCGCTCCGGCGCCCAGTCGGGTTCGAACCGCACTCCGATACGTGGCGTCGTCGTTGTCGTCATGACTCGAGCGTATGGCAGCGGGTCGGGTCGAGGGCGGCAGTGTGCGGCGCGGTGTTGCGGATTGCGGCGCCGGTTGCCGGCCGATCACAGGTACCTACTGGTAGGTGATGAGCTCCGGGGTCGGGTGCACCTGTGACATGGTCTGCTCGGGAGTGAGCATGGGAGCGTCTTCGTCGTAGAAGTTCTTCCAGCCCCACGCGACGCCAGCGGGGGCATCCCTCTTGACGTTCGCCCAGGTCGCCTGCTTGTCGGGCTGGCCGCCCTGGCCGTCGACGTGGAGGAGCATCCCGATCTCGGGTCGGCTCAGGTCGAGCGTCTCCCGGTCGGTCAGCATGCTCGGGCGGAACTGGTGCACCACGAGCATCTTCTGGGGCAGGCCCTTCTCGTTGGTGAGGTCGGCGAGCCAGTGCGTGACGGAGTTCACCTCTGCCGCTGACACCGAGCCGATGTCGTGGAGGTGACGCTGGTCGGGGGCGAGGCGCCACTCCGGGTCGAGCGCGAGCCCGACGTTGGGCAGTTCGAGCAGTGACTGGTACTGCTTCGCCTGGGTGAGGAAGTCCGTCCTGCCCGGCTGCAGGTCGATCACGACGTAGATGCCCGCGTTGGCGGCGGCGTCGATCCACGGCCTCAGTGACTCCGGCGAGAGCTCGTTCGAGAAGTTGCCGTCATCACCGGGGCCTCCGGCGGCAACCGACGCGATGATCTCGAACATGGGCACAACAGTCTTCGGCGTGAACGCCTGGAATGGCGCCGCAACCTGCCTGGCGCGCTCGACCGAGCCAGCGGCATCCTGCTCACCCAGAACGCCGAGGACCGAGGTGGTCGGTGTTCCGTAGATGGCGACGAACTGGTGGTTCTCGAAGAGGAGCTGGCCTCCGCCGGGAAGCTGGGTGCCGCTGCGTGCGGTGCGCACCTTCCAGTCGAGTGCCGGTTCTGCGCCGAATGCGGCACCGATCGCGAGGGTTTTCTCGGTCTTCGAGGCGTGAAGGGCGTCGATGACGGATGCGTTCGCCTGCGGATTCGCGGAACCCCCGGTGAGCAGGTGCACCGGGATGCCGGCGGAGCGGGCGGTCGCGATGGACGCGAGCTGGGCGGCGCCGTCGATGGCGATGGCGGCCGTGTCGTCGATGGGGGCAGGGCGCTCAAGGTCGGGGATGTCGGCGCTCGGAGTGCTGGTGCCGCCGGTGTTGGTTGTTTTGGTCGTCGTGGTTGCTTCGGTCGCTTCGAGGGCCGCGATCTCGGCGGCGAACGTCGCGGGGTCTGCGGAGGCGGGTTCGGCGAGCGTGTGGCCGATGGTTGCGCTCGCGGCCTTGATGGTCGCCTCGACCTGGACGACGGTGAGCGACTCGTCGAGGGATGCTCCGTCCGTGTCGCCGACCACGACCGCGGTGGTCGTGTCGAGTCGGGTGAGTTCGTCGTCGAGCGGGCTTGGGGCGGCAGTGGAGCCGGCCGGGGGGTCGGCCGGGGTGGCGGCGGGGGGCGTTGCCGGGGAGCCGGCCGGGGGCTCAGTCGTAGGTGTGGCTGGGGAGTCTGCCGGGGGCGTCGTTTCGGTTTCGTCATCGCCAGCGACCGGCACGGCCGCCGGGACGTCGATGAGGAGCGGCACGCCGAGCGCGACTGCTGCCCGAGCGGCAACGTTCTGTGCCTCAGCGGCTCCGGCCGACGCGACGACCACGAGTGGTGCGGTCTCGAACAGTGCGCGGCTGGTGGCAATCGACGCCGCACTTTCGTCGGTGTCCGCGAGAACCGTGAGCGCGGCATCCGGACTCGTCGTTACCGTCGCGGTCCCCGACTTTTCGGACGCCCCCGACGGCGTGCACGCGGTGAGAGCGAGGACTCCGACGACGAGCGCCGCCGCGGTGCGGAAGCGGCTCGGGCGGGTCATTCCTCCACGGTATGTCACGCGGGCGGAGGTCACCAATCCGCTCGCGGGTGTCGGCGGAGCTGGTGCCCTGGGGTCGCCGGGTGGCTGCCTCGTCGAGCGCTGCACTTCCATGCTTGCGCTGCAGTTACTTCTGCAGCTTGAGCATGGATCTGTAGCGCTCGGTGGCACGCTCCGTCGAGCGGATGCCGCGGGTCGGCAGAGCGCGCTGGCCTCTGTTCGAGGCGCGCCGGGTCTGGCAGGTGCGAGGGGTGGCGCGCCTGGCATGTGGGGGCGGGCAGCCGCGCCGTCGAGCGCTGCACTTGCATGCTTGCGCTGCAGTTGCTTCTGCAGCTTGAACATGGATCTGTAGCGCTCGACGGCGGAGCTGGTGCCCTGGGGTCGCCGGGTGGCTGCCTCGTCGAGCGCTGCACTTCCATGCTTGCGCTGCAGTTACTTCTGCAGCTTGAGCATGGATCTGTAGCGCTCGGTGGCACGCTCCGTCGAGCGGATGCCGCGGGTCGGCAGAGCGCGCTGGCCTCTGTTCGAGGCGCGCCGGGTCTGGCAGGTGCGAGGGGTGGCGCGCCTGGCATGTGGGGGCGGGCAGCCGCGCCGTCGAGCGCTGCACTTGCATGCTTGCGCTGCAGTTACTTCTGCAGCTTGAACATGGATCTGTAGCGCTCGGTGGGCGAGCTGCCTAGAGCGGGTGCCGCGGGTCGGTAGACCTAGGCGAGTATCACCGCGCGCTGGGCGTGGCCAGCGGTCAGGAGTCGGCGGGAACCCGCACCAGCAGTCCGCCCGGCTCGACCCAGGTCTTCAGCGCTGTTGCCTCGCCGAATTCGTCGCCGTCGAGCTCGATCGGCTCCGCCCGGCTCAGTCTCACGGTGAGCTTCTCGCCGCGGAAATAGTTGAGCGCCTTGACGTCGGGCGACACGAGCTTCTCACCGAGCTTGGTGCGCCGGAGCACCCCGTTCTCCCAGATCACCTTGACGAAAATCTGCACCCAGCCGACGAAACCCTCTGGCCGCAGCACGATGATGTCGAGCTCACCGTCATCCACGGCGGCATCGGGCAGCAGCACGACGTTCGCCATCAGCGAGCCGCAGTTACCGATGATGATGGTGTGGGCGCGCACGGCCCGTGGCTTCTCTCTGCCGACCTGGTACCGCATCCGCAGGTAGTTCTTGTCGGTCAGGGCCTTGCCGATCGCACCGACGTACGCGAGCCAGCCGACCTTGGCCTTGAGCTCCTCATCGGTGTTCGCGAGCATCTTCGCATCGAGGCCGAGACCCGCCATCACGAGGTAGGCGTGGTGGTCGATGGCGCCGCCGGAGCGTTCGATGTCGATCTTCGCGAGGTCGATCGGGCGGTTCTTGCCGCTGAACGCCGAGTGCAGCGAGTGATCGAGGTCGTCGAGCGTGAGGTTCAGGTTGCGCGCGAGCAGGTTGCCCGTGCCGGACGGCAGCAGTGCGATCGGCACCTTCGCGCCGGACATGGCTTCGGCAACCGCGCGCACAGTTCCGTCGCCGCCGGCCGCGATGATCATGCCGGCACCGTCGTTGAGAGCCTGCGTCGTGACCTCGCCACCCGGATCCTCGACGGAAGTCTCGTAGTAGCGGGTCTCGGCCCACCCCGCTTCCGCCGCCTCGCGGCCCGCGGCCTCCTTGATCGCGTCGATGTCGACCTTGATCGGGTTGTAGACGACAGCGGCGAATTGCTGCCCTGAGGTGTCTGAAGTGTCTGCGCTGCCTGCGGTTTCTGTGCTCACGATCTCACCGTGGCTGGTTCAACCCCGGTTGCGCAAGTCCCCCGGTCAAGAAGGGACGGATGCCGCCGCGTCTGCTATGGGACGGCGCTCGGATGTCGCATCGGGGCGGTGCGGATGTGCCGTGGCGGCTGGGGCGGATGTCGTATTCGGCGGGTCGGATGCCGCGTGGGCGGAGTGGATGAGTGGGGATGGGGCGGATGCCGGGTGGGGATGGGGCGGATGCCGGGTGGGGCCGGGCGGGGGAGGGGGCGGATGCCGCGTGGGCGGGGGCTGCGGTTGCTGGGTGGGGAAGGGGCTGGGGCTGTGGCGGTGTCGCCGGCGCGCTCACCCCAGGTTCCGCGTGCAGCGTCGCGTCGGGCTGCTCACCCCAGGTTCATCCTCCCGGTGGACCCCGGATCAACCCCGGGACCGATCCGCGGTGCGCGCGCAGCCGCTGGACTGGAGTCATGCTCACACACCGCTCTCTCCTCACCGTCGCGGCCGCCACCCTCGTCGCCCTCACGCTCAGTGGGTGTTCCGTGAAGGACGTGCTCAGCAATTCCCGCGAGGCGCTCTTCGCGACCTATGACGCCGCCGTCGAGCACTGGACCTCCGGCGATATGCCCGGGTGGATTCCGACGGATGCCACTGACATCCGTTCGCTCGAAACAAAAGATGGGCGACTGTCGGTGATCCGCGTCACGACGTCGAGCCCGCCCGAGGGGGACTGCGTCGAGCGGGCACGGGAGGGCGCTCCCGTCCTGACCGCGACGTGGACGGCCGCTGCGGAGCGTCCCGCAGTGGTTACCGTGTGTGACGAGTACGAGATCATGCCCGTCGAGGGCGGCTGGCTGGGCTGGTTCGAGGGGGAGGAACCGCCGAGCCGGCTCGCGCCGTCCTCGGAAGCGGGGATGTAGCCCGCGAAGCAGCGAGCGCCATTCATCCGTCGTGAATGTCGGGTTTGCGGTGGGCTTGTCGGCATATGGGTCGGATGAACGGATGGAGCAGGGGTCGGCAGGGCGTCATCCGTCGTGGATGTCGGGTTTGCGGTGGGTTTGTCGGCGTTTGGTTCGGATGAACGGATGGAGCGGGGGTCGGCAGGGCGTCATCCGTCGTGGATGCCGGGTTTGCGGTGGGTTTGTCGGCGTTTGGTTCGGATGAACGGATGGAGTGGGGGTCGGCCGGGCGTCATCCGTTGCGAATGTCGGGTTTGCGGTGGGTTTGTCGGCATGTGGTTCGGATGAACGGATGCCGTGGGACCGGCATGCATGCGGCATCCGCCCCGCCCAAATCCACCCACACAAAACCGGGGCCCGCCGCACTAATGCGACGGGCCCCGGCTCAGCGAGAGGTGCAGCTAGCGGTTTCCGCGCGGACCCTTGTAGTCCCAACGGTCGGTGTAGTGGTGTCCCTTGCCGTGACCCTTACCGCCGTGCTTCTTGGTCTTGGTCTCAGCGAAGGTCGCCGTGGCGTGCGCGAGAGCGTCCGCCATTTGCTCCAGCACAACGGGATCGATGTTGTTGATGTCGTCGCACGCCGCGTGGTAGCACGGGTCGTACGGCTCACCGGCAGCGCCGCCGAAGATGGCCGCCTGCTCAGCAGTCTTGATGTTCTCGGCCCCGGTGAACAGTCCGCCGGCAGGAATGTTGTTCGCGATGAACGGGCCGTAGTCGCTGCGCCCGTCGAACGCGGTAGGCGCCGTCGCGAGTCCCTGGGAGGCAAAGTACTCGTTGAACGTGTCCTCGATGACGTCAGAGCCAGGAGGAGGGCCGGGCTCGACCGCGAACGTGTCCCCATCGCCGTCGTAGACGAAGCGCACCGCATTGGTCGATCCGAGCATGTCGAAGTTGAGGTTGAGTGCGTGCTGCTGGATCTCAGCATCGGTCAGCTGCGCGACGTAGTGCTCTGAGCCGAGCAGTCCGTCTTCCTCCCCGCTCCAGAACGCGAAACGCACCTTGTTCTTCGGTGTGAGGTTCTTCTTCGACATCTGCAGTGCTGTCTCGAGGATCGCCGCGGTTCCCGACCCGTTGTCATTGATGCCCGGGCCTTCGAGAACGCTGTCGAGGTGTCCGCCGACGACGACGGTCTCGTTGGCGTTACCCCTGCTGTCGGCGAGGAGGTTGAACGTGTTGATGGTCTCCTCGTGCGCGTCAAACGCGAGTCGCACTTCGGCGCCAGCGGTCGTCGCGAGCTGCTCACCGAGCGCGAACGTTGTCGTCGCGACCGGCAGTGAGAAGATCGTGTCGCCCAGCGTTCCCGCGAAGAGACCGGTACGGTCGTCACTCCCCGTGACGGTGCCCTGATTAAAGATGATCACTCCGACCGCTCCCGCCGCGAGGGCGTTGTCGGCCTTGACCCGGAACTCGCAGGTTCCGCGCTGCACGAGGGCGATGTTGCCCGCGGTGAATCCTGCGAAATCGGATGCCTCACATCCGCTTGTCGAGGCACGGTCACCGACGAGGTTCACGTCGACAGCCTGCACCGGAGCGGTGACATCACCCTCTGAGGCATTGCTGGCCTCGAGGAAGTCGACCTGGTAGCCGTAGGTCAGGGGGTTGGGTGAGACCTGCTCGAGGGCAGCGGTGTCGACCACGCTCTTGACGTAGCTGAACGGTTGCCGCCAGGTGGTGTAGCCGGCCTTCTTGAGCTTGGCCTCCATGTAGTCCGCCGAGGCGACGTGGCCGGGTGTGCCCGCGGCGCGGTTGCCGCCGTTGGCATCGGCGATGTCCTGCAGCGCCTGGAGGTGCTTCGTGATGCCGTCGGCTGTAACAGCCTTCCTCAGTATTTCGGAGGCCGACTTCGCCGCCGGGTTGCCGTGACCGTGACCGTGGCCGCCACCGCCGTGCCCGGGCCCTTTGCCCCCGCCGGCGTATGCGGGCCCCGCGAAGCTGACGGCGACGAGAGCGCCGGTCGCGAGGGCCGCCGTGAACACGGATCCCACCTTGCGTTTCTGAAACATGTATTGCCCCTTCATTGGAGAGTGACAGTTACACCGGGACTCGTGACCCCGGCACAGTGTTCCAGAGACTAGACCCCTGAACGGGGGCAGGGGAAGAGTGAGCTGAGCATCCCTCTCGTCCGGTCCCCTGCCTGGGGGACCGCGGAATCATGCGGAAGTAGGGCGGTTTCAACCCGGACCCGGGGCATGCGCGATGGCGTCATGGCACCCGCGCGACTGCGCTCCGTTCAGCGCGTTCGTCCGGTTGCGATTGTGCCTGCGGCGCTCAAACCTGCGGTGCGGCGGTCTCGTGTGGGAGCGACAGCGTTCCGGCGAAGTGGGCCGCCCCGGCGAGAATAGCCCCGTACTGGACACCGACGAGCGAGGAGATCGGGATGACTTCCGCGTTGTCTGCATCTGCGGCCTCCCGCTGCCATCCGGTATAGAGCGACAGCATCCGTTCGGTGATTCGGCGGAGTTCCGCCGGTGCGGTGCCGGCGTTCACCTCCGCTTCGAACGCGCGCAGCAGCATCCCACCGAAACGCAGCCGGAACATGTGGACGAGGTCTTCGCAGCCGAACCGCTCGGCGACCGTCGCCGGTCGCTGGGCCTCCGGCTGTCGCGACCTCGCGATGTTGGACTCGCCGGTGGCCTTCATCATCGGCACGAAGGCGCGCGAGCCACGGAGGAAGGGCGTGTCGATCGTGAGCATGGGCTCGGCCTCCGCGAGCAGCTCGATGAGCGCGGTGCCGAAATCGACGAACTGTTCTCCGGTGCGGGCGAGCAGTGCCGAGTAGGTCTCGTCGGTGGGCTCGGTGTTGTCGGCATCCGGGTGTTTCCAGTACGGAAGCTCGGCGATCAGCGACAGGGTGCCGTACCTGAGGGCGTAGTCGCTCGATGCGTTGCCGCCAGAGCCGGGCGGGAAGGGATCGCCACCGAGGGATTCGACCCAGTCGTAGACCTCCTCGAGGCTGCCGGTGATGAAGACCGCCGGGGCCAGTTCTTTGAGGTGGCCGCCCTCGGGCTCACCCTTGTCGAGGGGAAGGCCGAGGCTCTCGGGCACCGCGGCGAGCACGTCGTACAGCTCGGGAACATCGCGCGTGAGGTAGTAGTAGACGCCGCCCATTTCCGCGTTGTGCAGGGCGACATAGAGGTCGGGTTTCGTGAGGTCGATTGCCCGGGCGAGAGCCTGGGTCTCGGGCAGCATGGCGTCGAAGTACGCCTTCTTGTAGCTGAACGGGAAGGTCCACTCGACCTGCTCGTTCGGGGCTGGACGGTAGAACGCGCGTGCGTAACTGCCGCGGTCGCCGGGGTTGGCGAACCACCCCTCGTTGAGACGGGCGCCGTCGGGGTCGATGCAGGGAACGATGTTCCAGCGCGCGCCGAGTCCGATGCGGAGGTCGTCGTCGGTGGCGAGCTGCTCGAGCAGGTGCAGAGCGGTCCACGCCCCCACCGGTTCGTTCGGATGCACACCGCCAACGACGAGGTGCGACAGGGGCCCATCGCCGATCGAGTACATCTCGAGGGCGTCGCCGAGCCGGCTGGTGCCGATTCGTTGCACAGAGATCAGCTGCGGGTGTTCGCCGCGGAGCTTCTCGAATCGAGCGGTGAGCTCGTCCATGGGAGGAAAGGTGGTGTACTCGGGGACCCAGCCGGCCCGCCGAAGGATGTTCTCCGGCGAGCCGACCTGGTTCTCGCGACCGAGGGTCGCAGATGTTTCCACTGTTCTTGGTGTTCCTTTGGTGCTGGTGCTGGTGCTGGTGCTGGTGCTGGTGCAGCGCGCAGCGCGCAGCGTTTCTAACGATACGGCTCCCCAGCGTCGTGAACCTGCGAGCGTGTGCGCCTACAGGGCGTTGTGGGTCCAGCGTCCGCCGAGGAGGGTGCCGGCGACCCTCTGGCTGCGCAGCTGCTCGGGCGGCGACGTGAACGGATCGGCCTCGACGATCGCGAGGTCCGCGATCGCGCCCACCGCGACATCCGTTCGCGCGCTCGCCGCCAGGGCCTGCTCAGCCGTCAGCGCCTGCTCGACGTGCCACGGGTCGCGACCGTCACGCGCGCGGCCGACGGCTGCCGCGATCGTGATCCACGGGTCGAGGGGAGCGACGGGGGCGTCCGAGCCCATCACGAGCCGAACGCCGGCGTCGGCGAACGAGCGCAGCATGAAGGCGTTGGCGGTGCGGTCGGGCCAGAACCGGTCGGCGATGTCGCGGTCGTCCATGGCGTGTTCCGGCTGCACGCTGGCGTCGACGCCGAGGGCGGCGAACCGAGCGACGTCCGCGTCGGTGACGAGCTGGGCGTGCTCGATCCTGCCGTGGGTGACGCCGAGCGCCTCGAAGGCGTCGAGCACGTGGGAGTTGGCGCGGTCGCCGATCGCGTGCACGGTCGCCTGCAGTCGGGCTTCTGCCGAGCGGGCTAGCAGTGCGGCGAGCTCGGTGGGCGGGACCACGAGGATGCCGTGCGCGTCCGGCTGCCCGGCCATGCCGGGATACTCGTCGAAGCAGAACGCCGTGCGTGTACCCAGCGACCCGTCGGTGATGATCTTGTGCCTGCCGACACTGAGGAGTTCGTTGATCCGCTGCCCGGTGTATAGCCCCTCCGCGATCGCGCGGTCGATGTGCTGGGTGTAGATGCCGAACTCGACGCGGAGTGAGTTGGCGCCGGCGGCCATGCGGCGCTCCCAGCTTTCGAGGTTCCAGGCCATCTCGAGATCGACGATTCCGACGATGCCGCGGGAGGCGGCATCCGTTGCTGCATCGTTCACCATCGGATCGAGGATCGAGTCCGGAACCGCGTTGACGAGGTTCTCGATCTCGAACGCGGGCGTTTCGCGGAGCAGCCCGGTCGGGTGGCCGGCGTGGCCGAAGATCTCAAGGGCGACGGTGTTGAGCCAGACCGAGTGCAGGTCGAAGCTGATCAGCACGATCGGGACGCCGTTGCCAGCGGCGTCGAGGTCGGCGAGGTTCGGGGCGTCGGGCCAGACGCCGTCGCGGAATCCATTCGCGACGAAGGTGAGCGGGCGGCCCGTGGCGTCGACCGGCTGCGGGCCGGCCGCGATGAGGGCGTCGTGGGTCATCCGGGCGGCCTCGCGAGCGCTTGCCGCGGTCGACACGTCGAGTCGCCGGGTCTTGAGCGCCCACTGGTTGAAGTGCACGTGCTCGTCCCACAGCCCGGGGATCAGCCAGCGGCCGTCGAGCGCCACCTCTTCAGCGCTCGAGCGGATGCCGTCGGCAATCTTCGCGATACGGCCGTCGGTGATCAGAACGTCGGTGACGCGCTCGCCGATGCGGGCCTCGCGGAGGACGAGGCTGTCGGGTTCTGCGCTCACGACTCGGGGATTCGGGGGGTGGCGTTGCTGGTGTGGGTGGCGGCGGTGCGGCTGGAGTCGGGCGCGGTGTCCGCGGCGTCGGCCGTGTCGGTCTTCTCGGCGTGGGCGGTGCTGGCCTGCCGGCCGTCGCCGCTGTTGTCGTTGCCGAGGGCCGCGCCGTCGTGGACCCGGTGCATCTCCGCAGCGAGGTCGGGATGGGCGTAGTTTGCGCCGTGCTCGAGTTCGGTCATGACGTTGTCGACGACATCCGCTGGCTTGTCCTGGCTGAGCTTCGAGCGTGCTTCGAACCGTGTCACCAGCATCCGGAACCCGACGGTACCCGAGACGATGCGCCGCCCGTATTCCTCGTTGTCTTCGAGCAGCTTGGGCTCGGGCAGTTTGTGCTCGAAGTGGCTCACCAGCTCGCTGAGAACGCGCCAGTTCTCCTCGTCGCTGAGGATTTCGGGTACGCCGTAGAGGTGCGCGGTGACGTGGTTCCAGGTGGGCACGGCGGGCTGGTCGCCGTACCAGCTCGGCGATACGTAGCCGTGCGGGCCCTGGATGATGACCATCACCTCGTGCTGGCCGAGTTCGAGTGCGCGGTCGTCGGGGCGTCCGACGTGGCTGACGATGCTGATGCCCTCGCGATCCTCCTCGAGGATCACCGGGTAGTGCGAGGCGACGAGGCCTTTCGCGGTGTTGGAGACGATGGTCGCCCACGCGTTTCCGCGGATGAGCCGCTTTACTTCTTCGGGATCGGTGACGACGTATGAGGGCGTGTGGCGCATGGGGAAATCATTGCAGATGATGCGCGGGGCTTCCCGCATGTGTCGGGCCGGCCCGCGGCGGTCGGGTGTGTTTCGGGAGGTAAAACGTGGGGTGTAGCGGCTATGGGTCGTCGGGTGCTGCGTATCTCCTCCCGAAACCGGGGTGCCCGGGCTTTCTTCCCGCGAACACCGCAGCTCTCCGATGTGTTTCGGGAGGTAAATCGTAGGGTCTGTGGGCAATGCGTCGCCGCGGCCCGCGATTCTCCGCCCGAAGGCTCGGGCACCGTACGAGCGGCAGCGGCGCTCGGCGTCCTCGGCTCTAGTTTGAAGCGGGCGGGTCGACGATCCGGAGGCCCACACTCGGGTGGATCGGCTCCCTCTGCCCGCCCGAGTGCACGACCTCATCGCCGAACACGGTGAGCTGGCTCGCATGGTGACGCAGGGCATCCGTCATCGTGTTGCGACAGTGTTCGAGCTCGAACCACTCCACACCCGGCGCTGGCTGCTCGCGAATCTCCGCGAACGGAATGTTGAGGGCGACGGATGCCTGCAGCGCGGCATCGCGGATGCGCACGTGGTCGGGGTGCCCGTAGCCGCCGTGAGCGTCATAGCTGATCACGAGGTCGGGTTGCACCGTCGCGATCAGGGCGGCGACATCGGTGCTGACGTCGGCGAGGTCGGCGAGGGCGAGTGCATCGGTGGGCGCGTCGTCGGCAGGACCGGCGACGCCCTCGGTGATCCAGGCCATGCCCGAGTCACGGTAGGTGTGTTGCGGCAGCCCGGCAGCCCGCGCGGGTGGCGTGCCGAGCCAGTAGTGGTCGGTGATGCCGAGCACGGCGATCGCGCCGGCGAGTTCGCGTTCGCGTTCGACCGTGAGTTCGGGGGTGCCGGCGAGCGGCGACAGTGGCCCGGCCACGACTTCACCCTGTTCGCCGCGGGTGGCGGTCAGCAGAGTGACCCGAATGCCGCGCGCGACGAGTTCGGCGATGAGGGCGCCGGTGGCGAGGGTCTCGTCGTCGGGGTGGGCGTGCGCGAGCAGCACTGAGTGCATGCCGGTGAGGATGCTCGCGGTTGCGTCGGCGGGCTCCGGCTCGGTCGCTATTGCCCCTCGGTCGCTGGCGTCCGTTCTATATGCCGGTGCCGTTATGCCCTCGCTCGGGTTGATGCCGGGCGCGGAATCTTCCCTGTCAAATGCTCCGGTCACGACGCCGCCCCGCTCGACGCCGCGATCAACCGGGCGTACACGTCGGCGGTCTCGACCGCACTGCGCCGCCAGGTGAAGGTGAGGGCTCGTTCGCGTCCGGCGTTGCCGAGCTGGTGCGCCAAGGCGTCGTCCGCGAGGAGGTGGCCGACGGCATCCGTCCACGCTGCAGGATCGCGGGAGTTCACGAGCAACCCGGTGACACCGTGCTCGACCGCCTCGACGAGACCGCCCGATCGCATCGCGACGACCGGGATGCCGCTCGCCGCGGCCTCGAGCGCCACGAGGCCGAAGGTCTCGGAGTGTGACGGCACGAGCAGCATGCGCGCCCCGCGGAGCAGCGCTGCAAGCTTCGGGCGTGACTGCGGGCCGACGAAGCGCACCGAGATGCCCATCTCATCACCCAGCGTCCGGAGTTCGGCGGCGTATGCCTCGTGTCCGGTGGTCGGTCCGCCCGCGACGACGAGGTCGGGTCGCCCGGTCGCTGGCAGGGCGGCGAGGGTTTTCATCGCGAGGTCGAGCCCCTTGAGGGGTTCGATCCGTGCGGCGACGACGACGTAGCCGGGGCGCTCGCTCGACGGCTTCACGAGCGGCGAGAACAGTTCACTGTCGACGCCGGGTGCCACGACCACCACGCGCGACTCGGGCGCGCCCAGCCGGTTCACGACGGTGTCGCGCTCGGCGGCGCTAATGGCGATGACGGCATCCGATTCACGAGCAAGGCGTTCCTCGCCCCGCATGCGACCCGGCGATTCCGGGCGCTCGCCCTCCGAGAGCGGGGTCGCCGGGTCGGCGGCGATGCTGTGGAAGCTCTGCACATGCGGGATGCCGCGGCGGCGCGCGACGTCGAGGGCGGCCATGCCCGAGAACCAGTGGTGCGAGTGGATGATGTCGACCTCGCCGAACCCGTCGAGCGCCCGCGCAAACTCGTCGATGTAGCCCTCGTTGTCGCCCTTTACCCGCCGCTCGGGCGGGCCCGCGGCGACGTGGTGCAGCATCACGTTGGGTGCGATGGGGTGAGCGGATGCCATATCCGGCGAGGTGCGTCGCGTCACGATGTCGACAGTGTGGCCGAGCGCGCCGAGCTCGAGGGCCGTTGCCCGGACGGCGACGTTCATGCCGCCGACGTCGCCGGTGCCCGGATCGTCGTCGGGGGACGTGTGGAGGCTGACCAGGAGGATACGGAGTGGCACTTACCGAGTCTAGATCGCGGGGGCCGGGTGTGCCGGTGGGGTGGCGGCGGCGCTCGGCGGCGCAGGGCGGCTCGGCTCGGCGCTCGAGCGCTGCAGATGCATGCCCGCGCTACAGAAGTATGTGCAGCGCGGGCATGGAAGTGCAGCGGTGGGTGGGGCGGCGGAGGCGCGAAGGGCGAGGGCGGACGGCGAGCGGCACGCAGCGCCGGGCACGGACCCGACCCCGGGTTAGCATCAAGCATGCACTTCACCTTCACCGCCCCGCTCTGGGAATGGAGCGCGAGGGCCTCGTGGTACTTCGTCTCGGTTCCCGAGGAGGAGAGCGCCGACATTCGCAAAATCCCGCGGATGCCATCGGGTTTCGGTGCGGTCAAAGTCCGGGCCACGGTAGGCAACTCGACCTGGGACACCTCGGTGTTTCCCGGCGCCGCAGAAGGCGTTTACGTCTTGCTGATGAAGAAGTCAGTGCGCGTTGCCGAGGGGATCGACGAGGGCGACCCCGTCACCGTGCACCTGGAGCTGCTTGAGCTGTAGTCGCCCGGTCAGAGGTTTGGTGCTGGGCGTGAGGAGCGCGCGTGCGTGCATCCGTTCGCTCTGGATCTGGCAAAGTTCGCCGGGCAGCCCGGCAGCCCGGCAGCCCGGCAGCGCGGCAGCCCGGCCAACGGGCCGCCGCCGCCGCGGACGGTCTATCCTCGATCCATGCTGACCTATGACCCCGAGGTGGATGCCGCCTACCTGACGCTTGGCAGCCCGATCCGGCCGGGCGAGGTCGCCCGCACCGTCGAGATCGAAACGCCCAGCCAGGCCGGCACGATCAATGCCGACTTCGACGCGAACGGCAGGCTCCTCGGGTTCGAATTCCTGAACGCATCGACGCTGCTCCGCCCCGAGGTGATTGCCGAGGCTGAGCTCTAGCCGCCGGCGCAAAAGTCGCGGGGAGCGCGGCAGTAAGAGTTTGAGTGTCGTCCGGTGGAACTTCCGTCGCTAATTTGACACCGCTCTTGATCCGAGCGTGCTCCTCACTCAGCATTGCTTCATGACTATTTCCTCACCTTTGCGTTTCGACGTTGTCATCATCGGTGGCGGTGCCGCCGGGCTCAGTGCCGCCGTCGCCCTCGGGCGCGCTCGCCGTTCCGTCGTCGTGCTCGATGGTGGTGAACCACGCAACGCACCGGCATCCGGTGTGCATAACTACCTGAGCCAGGACGGGATCCGACCGAGTGAGATGCTCAGGCTCGGCCGGGCTGAAGCGGAGCGGTATGGCGCGCGGCTCCGGGACAGTGTTGCGGTGTCGGCCTCGAAGGGTGAGAACGGGTTTACGGTGACGACGGCCGCCGGCGATACCTTCACCGGGCGTCGCATCCTCATCGCCACCGGGCTGGTCGACGAACTGCCCGATGTGCCCGGCCTGCGGGAGCGCTGGGGGAAGAGCGTGCTGCACTGCCCGTATTGCCACGGCTGGGAAGTGCGCGACCGTGCAATCGGAGTGCTCGCGACGAGCCCCAAAGCAGTGCACCAGGCGCTGATGTTCCGCCAGTGGAGCGAGAACATCACCCTGTTCCTGCACACCGCGCCGCGGCCGAGCGAGGAGGAGACCGAGCAGCTGCTGGCCCGCGGGATCACTCTCGTCGATGGGCGGGTGGAGTCGCTCGACGGCCCGGGCGACCAGCTCACCGCGGTGAGGCTCGAGGATGGTTCCGCCCACCAGGTCGACGCCCTCGTGGTTGCGCCGGTGTTCACGGCGCGCACCGACCTCCCAGCGCAGCTGGGCGTACGGCTCGTGCCGCACCCCATGGGCATGGGAATGCAGATCGAAACGGATGCCATGGGCGCCACATCGGTCCCCGGCGTGTGGGCGGCGGGAAATGTCGCCGACCTGGCCGGGCAGGTGGTGACCAGCGCTGACGAGGGCTTGCGTGCGGTCGTGTCGCTCAACGTCGACCTCGTCGCCGAAGACACGCGCGACGCGGTGCTCGCGTACCGGGCCGCCCGGGTGGACGCCCCGGTGCAGTAACGCGCGGGACGGGTGGCTGCGCCCGAGCGCCGCCGGCCCGCGCCCCTTTACCAAAAATGGCTCCCTGCGACCAATAACAGGTCGAACAGGGAGCCATTTTTGGCGAATGGACCGCGGTCGAAGGGGGCAAGGGGGGATGGCCGCGGGCGGCAGGGCCGGGCTGAGCGGGATGGGGCGGGGACGGATAGGCCGCGCCGAAGCGGTGACTATCTCGTGGGCCCTCCGTCCTCCGCTCTGAGCGCGTTCTTCGAGGGGTGCGCACCGCCTGTGTACCCGTGCGGACACCGAAATGCAACGTTTCATTGACGTCCGGGCAGCGAGGCCATACGATAATGAAACCCCGTCATCGAATAGTTTTCGATAGCACCTGAGGCGGATCACACGGCACCGTCGCTGGCGACGGCTTTACGAGGAGGTAAGGATGTCCCAAGTATCGAGATCCCGCAAGTCGGTGAGAGCGGTTGGCCTCATGGCGGCCGCAGCCATCGCGCTGACCGGCTGTTCCGGCGGCGGCGGAGGCGGCGAAGATGGAACTGTCGAGCTGACCTGGCTGCAGGGCAGCGGCGTGCAGACGAACATCGACATCGCCCAGTCACTGGTCGACGCCTTCGAGGCGGAGAACCCGGATATCAAGATCAAGGTTGATTCGAGCGGCGGATCCGGCTCGGAATACGACAACCTGCTCAAGACCCGTCTCGCGACCGGCGAGGTGGGCGACATGTTCTGGTACAACAGCGGGTCACAGCTGCAGGGCTTGAACCCCGACCAGACGCTGCTGAACGTGGCGGACGAGCCATGGGTCGGGGACCTCGACGAAACATTCCGCTCGGTCGTCTCCGGGTCGGACGGCGCGGTCTTCGGTGCTCCTGCGGGTTCCGCAGGCACGGGTGGAATCCTGTACAACATCCCTGTATACGAGGAGCTCGGCCTGGAAGTGCCGACCACCTGGGATGAGTTCGTGTCCAACTCCGACGCGATCAAGGCGGCAGGCAAGACGGCCGTCCAAATGACCTTCGCCGACACCTGGACGGCGCAGATCCTCACGCTTTCGGACTTCTACAACGTATACAAGTCCGATCCGGAATGGGCTGACAAGTACACGGCGAATGAGGCCAAGTTTGCTACGGACGAGGTGGCTATCGGGGGCTTCACGAAGCTGCAGGAGCTGGCTGACGGCGGTTACTTCAATGCGGACTTTGCCTCGGCGACCCTCGACGAGGGGCTCATGGCAGTGGCTTCGGGCGAAGCCGGTCACTACCCCATGTTCACCGCGCTGTACTCATCACTGAAGACGCTCGCACCAGACAACCTCGACGACATCGGCTACTTCTCGGTTCCCGGTGACGATGCGGCCGACAACGGCGGCACCGTGTGGTACCCCGCAGCCGTGTACGCGCCGAAGGACACCGAGCACCCCGAGGAAGTCAAGAAGTTCATGGCGTTCGTGGCGAGCCCGGCGGGCTGCGACGCCGTGATCGAGGCGTCCGGTGTCACCGGCCCCATGCTGGTCGACGGATGCGAGTTGCCCGAAGACGCACCCCGGATGGTGACGGACATGTACCCGTACTTCGACGAGGAGCGCGTGGCTCCGGCCCTGGAGTTCCTGTCGCCCATCAAGGGCCCGGCGCTTGAGCAACTTCTTGTGGAGGTCGGCTCCGGTATCCGTAGCGCAGAGGATGCCGCGGCGCTGTATGACCAGGACGTTGAGAAGCAGGCGCAGCAGCTCGGACTCGACGGCTGGTGACCTTCTTCCGATGACCGAACGCTCGGTGGGGGGGGCGGCGAAAGCCGTCCCCACCGGCACCCATGACTGGATGGAGATCCCATGAGCACGCTGGCACCCTCCGCGCCGCCGCTCCGTGAGGCAGGAAAGCCTCCGAAGCGCCGCACCGCGGGTCGCCTTTCCCACAGTACTTATCCGTACTGGTTCCTGCTGCCCGCGGGCGTCATCTACGCGGTACTGTTCCTCGCCCCGACGTTCGCATCGTTTTTCTTTGCGTTCACGCGGTGGAACCTTTACGAAATCGAATTTATCGGCTGGGACAATTTCTCCCTCTTCTTCCGCGACCCTCAGTTGACCAAGGGGTTCCAGAACACTCTGATCTATGGCGTTCTGACGTCAGGCCTCAAGGTGGTCCTCGGGCTGGCGCTGGCGGTCCTGCTGACGTCGCCCATCGTGGCCAGGGGATATCTCCGAGCCGTCATCTTCTTCCCGGTGCTTGTCTCCACGATCGGCGTCGGCATCACGTTCCGCGCCCTGATGGACCCGGAGGAGGGCCTCATCAATCGAGCGCTCGCCGCGGTTGGCATTCAGGGCCCCGGCTGGTTGACGGACCCGAACCTCGCGCTGTATTCGATCATCGGCGTCGACATCTGGAAGGGTGTCGGACTCGCGGCCCTGATCTTCATGGCGGGCATCGTCTCCATTCCGCGCGAGTACTACGAGGCCGCCACCATGGATGGGGCAGGTGGGTGGAAGAACTTCTGGAGCATCACCGTGCCATTGGTGGCACCTGCCACCACCACCGTGATCATTCTGTCCCTCATCGGCGGGCTTCGATCCTTCGACCTCATCTGGTCGATGACACGAGGGGGACCCGGGTTCTCGAGCGACGTCATCGCGTCGGTGATCCTCAAGCAATACCAGGCCGGCTTCTACGGGCTGTCGACCGCCGGGAACGTCATCCTGTTCCTCGTGGTGACCGCGATCGTGTTGCCGCTGTTCCTTTGGTTTAACCGGAAGCAGACCGACCTATGAGAACTCAGAACCGCAGACGCCACCTCGTCGGGATCATCGCGATCATCGTCTCGGCGGTTGTCTTCCTGATCCCGTTCGCGTTCATCCTGATCACCTCCTTCAAAACACAGCAGCAGGCCTCCTTGCTGGACTTCTCGTTGCCGATCGATTTCGTATTCTTCGAGAACGTGGCGGCGGTTTTCGCGACGAATGACTTCATGCTGGTGACGGCGTTCATCAACAGCAGCATCCTGACGGTCGCGTCGGTGGCGATCATGGTCATCCTGTCGGCGATGGTGGGGTGGATCCTCGCTCGGCGGCAGTCGCGCTGGAACGGGGTGTTCAGCTTCCTGATCCTCGCTGGGCTCATCGTCCCGCCCGCCGTTGTCCCCACGATCTGGGTGCTGCAGAGTATCGGGCTGTTCAAGACTCTGCCCGGTCTCGTGCTGATCGAGGTCGCGTACGGCATGGCGTTCTGTGTCCTGCTGTTTCGCTCGTTTGTCTCGACGATCCCGAAGGAACTGGACGAGGCCGCAATTATCGACGGCGCCGGGCCGATCCGGCTCTTTTTCAAAGTCGCCTTCCCCCTGCTCAAGAGCGTCATCGTGACGGCGATCGTCGTCCAGGCCGTCGCGGTCTTCAACGACTTCGCGAACCCGCTGTACTTCCTTCCTGGCGCGGAGAACGCGACGGTTCAGCTAACCCTGTTCAACTTCCAGAGCCAGTACGCAACCTCCTGGAACCTCCTCTTTACGGACATTCTGCTCATCACGATTCCGCCACTTCTCATGTACATCTTCTTCAACCGGCAGATCGTCGAAGGCATGACTGCGGGGGCGATCAAGGGATGATCGCGCTCCACCCGAAAGGACCTCACAAATGAAATTCCGCCACCTCGGGGCATCCGGACTGAAAATCTCGGAGATCACCTACGGCAACTGGCTCACCCACGGCTCTCAGGTGGAGAACGACGCGGCGATCGCGTGCGTACATGCGGCGCTGGATGCTGGAATCACGACTTTCGACACGGCTGACGTCTACGCCAATACCCGCGCTGAGAGCGTCCTGGCCGAAGCGTTGCAAGGCCAGCGGCGCGAGTCGCTCGAGATCTTCACCAAGGTCTACTTCCCGACGGGCCCGATGGGTCCTAACGACGTCGGGCTGTCACGCAAGCACATCATGGAGTCGATCAACGGCTCGCTCAGCCGACTCGGCACGGACTACGTCGATTTGTACCAGGCGCACCGCTGGGATCCGGCGACGCCGCTCGAGGAAACGATGGTGGCCTTCGCCGATATCGTGCGCTCCGGCAAGGCTCTCTACATCGGGGTCAGTGAGTGGACTGCCGACCAAATCCGGGCTGGTGCCGCTATGGCAAAGGAACTGCGGATTCCCTTTGTGTCCAACCAGCCGCAGTATTCAGCGCTCTGGCGGATCATTGAGCCGGAGGTGATCCCGGCATCCGTTGAAGTCGGCGTTTCGCAGATCGTATGGTCGCCGGTCGCGCAGGGCGTGCTGACGGGCAAGTACACCCCAGGGGCTGCCGCTCCGACGGGCAGCCGTGCGACCGATGACAAGGGTGGTTCCGAGATGATCGGCCGCTTCATGCGCGACGATGTACTCGAACGGGTGCAACGCCTGCGTCCGATCGCGGACGAGCTTTCGCTCAGCATGGCGCAACTGGCCGTCGCCTGGGTGCTGCAAAATCCGAACGTCTCCGCAGCGATCATCGGTGCCTCCCGCCCCGAGCAGGTGAGGGAGAACGTCGCGGCGTCCGGTGTCGTGCTCGACGACGAGGTGCTGCGTCGCATTGATGAGGCTCTCGGTGATGTCATCGAGCGGGACCCGGCCAAGACGGCCCTCGAGTCCCCCGACGACCGTCCGGCGTGAGCCGCGGCACATGACCCTGCGGGGCGAACTGCCGCAGTCCTCTCTGGCCCTGGGGACAGCGGGGTTCGCTTTTGGCGGGAGTTCGCTCGAGGACGCGGTCGACACCATCAGGGGAGCTGTGCAGGGCGGCGTGCGGCTCGTCGACACCGCGCGCGCCTATGCCCGGCGCGGCGAGGAATCGACCGCGGAGGTCATCGTCGGTCGGGCGCTGGCGCAGCTCGAGGGAGCCGATGTTCTCGTCGCTACGAAGGGCGGGCATTGGCGTGATGGAGAGGCGTTCCCTGTCGACGGCCGCGCCTCGACGCTGCGAGCGCACTGCGAGGCGAGCCTGCGCGCGCTCGGCGTGCCGCAGATCGATCTCTACTTTCTCCACCACGTCGATCCCGTCGTGCCCATCGAGGAGAGTGTGGAGGCTCTCGACGATCTGCGACGTGACGGTCTCGTGCGACACGTTGGGATCTCGAACGTGTCCCGTGACGAGCTCGATCGCGCGTCGCGTGTCACGGAGATCTCCGCAGTGCAGAACCGGCTGTCACTGAACTGGCCCAGGGATTTGCCGCTAGCGGAGGAGTGTGTCCGGCGCGGCATCCTGTTCCTGGCTTACTCGCCACTGGGCGGGGCGGGCGCCGAACCGCCCTCGACGGCTGTGGAGATCGCGCGCGAGCGAGGCGTCTCTCACGCACAGGTGCAGCTGGCGTGGCTCCGGGCGGTGTCACCGGAGATCGTGCCGATCCTGGGGGCCACTCGTCCGGCCACCGTCGCAGACGGTCTGCGAGCACGGGAGCTGAGGCTGTCGCCGGGCGAGCTCGCACGCCTCAGTGCCGCCCACGCATAACGCAAAACCATTCGACGAACTATTTTCGGACGGCGGCCCGTGTGGCATAGCATGACGACATGTCAACGCGCGGACCATATGCCAAGGGGCTCATCAAACGTGACGAGATCCTCGACGCGGCTCTCGAGCTTTTCGCGCAGAGGGGGTACGACAGGACGAGCGTCCGAGAGGTCGCGCGACAGGCGGGTTTGAGCCAGGCCGGCCTGCTGCACCACTTCAGCACCAAGGAAGAACTCTTCCTCGAGGTGCTCCGTCGTCGGGATGATCGCTCGACCGATGAGGCTGAGCCTGTGCACACGCACTCCGTTGATCGTCTGATCGGCGCCGTCGACCGCAATGCTGGTGAGCCTGGTCTCGTGCGCCTCTTCGTTGCGATGTCGGCAGAGACCGCAGCGGATGCCAGCGAGGCGCGCGCCTTCTTCGCGGAGCGCTACGAGTGGTTGCTGGATCAGATCGCTGCGGACGTGCGCGCACATCAGGCTACTGGTGACATCGACCCGGATGTCAACGCCGAGGATGCCGCGTCGCTTCTCGTCGCGGCGGCCGATGGTCTGCAAATCCAGTGGTTGCTGAATCCGGATGGTGTGGACATGCCGGGGCGTATCCGGAGCCTGTGGAACGCCCTCAAGAACTCGCGATGAACCAAGGCACTTGCAAAACCAGTCAATGACCGCCATTCTAGTTTCATTGCACCCGGCAGCACCGCTGCTGCCCGAGCCAATGGAGGACGAGTGCCCGTTGTGATGTCAAGCCGCCGGTTACAGACGTGCGATCCGTCCGCGACAGAGTCGCTGGAGACCCCATGACCAGAGCCGCTCCCGACGTCACAGATGTGTTCGCTCCGGTACGCCGACTCTTCGCGGACTACCTCGAGGCGGAGCCGGCATACAGCGCTCAACTCGCCGTGTTCCACCATGGCGAAGCCGTCGTCGACCTCGCTGGCGGCCCCGCGCTCGACACCGAATCCCTGACGGGCGTGTATTCGGTGAGCAAGGGTGCGGCCGCGCTGGTCATCGCGTCACTTTTGGACCGGGGTGCGCTCGATCTCGACCGTCGCGTCGCCACCTACTGGCCGGAGTTCGCCGCCCTCGGCAAAGAGGACATTACTGTCGGCGACCTCCTGTCCCACCGCGCCGGCTTGGCCGCGCTCTCGCCCGGGACCCTTGCGTTTGAGGAGTTCCTCGAACGCTCCGAGCTCGGTGCTGCACGACTCGCCTCCCAGGCTCCGCTCTGGGCGCCGGGATCGGCCTTCGGCTACCACGCGCTGACGATCGGCATCCTCATGGAGGAGCTGGTCCGCCGCACGACGGGTCGCACGCTGCAGGAGGAGTACGAAGAGACCATCCGCGGGCCTCGCGACGCGGACTTCTATCTCGGGATGCCGGAAGACCTCGATGGCCGTTACGTGCCGCTCGCGCCCCCGGTTCTCACCGCTGAGCAAGAGCGCGAGGTCGCAGGGCGTCCCCCGCAGGATGCGCTGGCCGAGACTGTCTTCTCCAACGTCGATGCGCCGGACGACCTGACCGACCGCGGCATCAGTTCGAACAATCCTCGTGTGCGCCGCGCGGGACCGGCAGCGATCGGTGGCGTCGGCTCTGCGCGCGGCCTGGCGCGGCTGTATGCAGATGCGCTCCCCGGTGCTGCCCGCCCCATCGCCTCGCCCGGGGTCTTTCGCGCCATGGCGATCCAGCGCTCCTGGGGCCATGATCGTGTCCTGGACGTGACGAACAGCTTCGGGGCGGTCTTCCTGCTCCCGCAGCCGCGTATGCCGTACGCCAGCCTCGGCGCCTTTGGGCACGATGGTGCCGCCGGCGCGCTGGCCTTCGCAGACCCCGCGACCGAAATCTCGTTCGGGTACATCCCGTGGCCGCGTCAGCACCCTGGCGGAGCGGATCACCGTTCGGTCGCGCTTGCGCGGCTGGTGCGCACGTGCGCGATCGAGGCAGCGCGCGGCGTGATCGCCGCAGCCAGCAACATCCGACAGGCGAAGAGAAAGCAGAAGGACGAATCATGACGACAGCACTCAGCCCTCTCCGCGATGCGGCGTTCCTCACGGCGACCGCTCCGGAGGGAATCGCCCCCCGCTTCCGCTTTGAGGCTGCTCTCGACAAACCCCGCGACGAGGTGACCACTGCCGCGCTCGTCGCAACCGCACACGGGGTGTACGAGGCAAAAATCGATGGCGTAGCGGTCACCGAGTCGGTCCTGAACCCCGGATGGACGTCATACGAGTGGCGTCTCGCGTACCAGGAATACGACGTGACGGATGTCGTCTCGCGGGCTGTCGGCCCTCTCAGTATCGAACTCCTGCTCGGCAACGGCTGGTATCGCGGGCGTCTGGGCTTCGCGGGTGCGAACGCGAACTACGGTGATGAGATCAGTGTCGCGGCGGCCCTCGAAGTCACGTATCGCGACGGGTCGAGCCAGCGAATCGTGACATCGAACGCATGGACGGCCGAGGAGTCGGACATCACGCGCAACTCCTTGTACAACGGACAGACCATCGATGCGAATCTTCGCGGCGGCGGAGCGCCCCTTGAGGTGCGCGCTGTCGACATCGACCGTGCGACCCTGCTCCCGCAGACGTCGCCGCCGATCGTGCGCAACGAAGTTCTGTCCCCGGTGGAGATTTCCACCTCGCCCTCTGGGCGCACCATCGTTGACTTCGGCCAGAACCTGGTGGGCTGGGTGCGATTCTCCGTCCGCGGCGGGCGGGGCGACACTATCCGCATTCGCCATGCCGAGGTCCTCGAGGACGGCGAACTCGGCATGCGCCCGCTGCGCGGTGCGGAGGCCACCGACGAGTTCGTTCTCTCGGGCGAGCTCGACAGCTTCGAGCCGACGTTCACCTTCCACGGCTTCCGGTACATCGACGTTGACGGGTGGCCCGGTGAGCTCGGGCCGAACAGCCTCGAGGCGGTTGTCGTGCACTCCGAGATGGAACGCACCGGGTATTTCACCTGCTCCGAGCCGCTCGTCAACCAGCTCGTGCACAACTCGGTCTGGGGCCAGAAAGGAAACTTCCTGAGCGTCCCGACCGATTGTCCGCAACGCGACGAGCGCCTGGGCTGGACGGGCGACCTGGCAGCGTACGCGGCATCCGCGAACTTCCAGTTCGATACCTCGGACTTCCTGGACGGCTGGCTCAGGGACCTGCTTGAGGAGACCCGTCACACCGAAGATCACGTCGTTCCGCTGATCGTCCCGGAGGTGCTGAAGTACGCGCACTTCCCGGACGGGTTCTCCCTGCCGTGGCACCGCGCCACCGCGGTCTGGGGCGACGCCGCTGTCTGGGTGCCACAGGCGCTCTGGTGGTCGTATGGGGATGCGACCCGGCTGGCGGATTACTATCCGACTATCGTCATGCACCTTGATTCGATCGAGCCTGATGTTTCGGACACCGGACTCTGGGACGGCGGCAATCAGCTGGGGGACTGGCTGGACCCTGACGCGCCGCCGGAGGATCCGGCGGCCGCGAAGGCGGACGCTTCCGTGGTCGCGACCGCGTGCCTCTACCGCTCCGCCTCCTTCGCGGCGGAAGCGGCGGATGTGCTGGGAAAGCGGGAGGATGCGGAACGCTGGCGGGCGGTGGCATCTCGCACGCGGAAGGCCTTCGTCGAGCACTACGTCGACAGCCGCGGAGTCGTGCGTTCGGATTGCGCGACGGTTTACGCCCTTGCGATCGCGTTCGGCGTGCTCGAGGGGGAACTCCGTGCACTCGCGGGCAACCGGCTGGCCGACCTTGTTCGTGAGTCGGGCTATCGGGTGACGACAGGTTTCGCCGGCACTCCGTACGTGACGTGGGCGCTGTCGGAGACGGGTCACCTGCAGGACGCTTACCGCCTGCTGCTCGAGCGGGAGAGCCCGTCGTGGATGTACCCGGTGACGATGGGCGCTACCACCATCTGGGAGCGGTGGGATTCGATGCTGCCGGACGGCACGATCAACAGCGGTGAGATGACGAGCTTCAACCACTACGCGCTTGGAGCTGTTGTCGACTGGGTGTACCAGGTGGTTGGCGGCATCCGCCCCGCGTCTCCTGGTTACGCATCCGTGCGCATCCAGCCGCAGCCTGGACCGGGAATTGACTGGGCCGAAACGCGGTACCGCACCTCGAATGGTCCGGTGTCCTGTGCATGGCGGGTCACCGACGGTGAGTTGCGGGTGGAGATCGCGCTGCCCGACGACGTGCCGGCCGAGGTCATCCTGCCCGACGGGAGTCGGTTCGCCGTCACGGGTGGAGCACACGAGTTCGTTGGAGCCGCAGAAGCGAGCATGACCGCGTGACCCCCGGAAAGGACCCCGTAATGACCAGTGATCGCACGACCCCCGAGGTTCTGGCCGGCCTGTCGGTGGAAGAGAAGGCCGCGCTCACCAGCGGGCTCGACTTCTGGCGCACAAAAGGTGTCGGCGATGTGCCATCCGTCCTCCTGACAGATGGCCCCCACGGTGTGCGCAAGCAGCGCGCCGGTTCGGATCATCTGGGACTCGTCGACAGCATCCCCGCCACGTGCTTCCCGCCCGCCGTCGGGCTGGGTGCTTCCTTCGACACGGAACTCGCCGAACGCGTTGGGGCTGCTCTCGGGGTCGAGTCGTCGATCCAGAACGTAGCCGTCCTCCTCGGCCCCGGGGTGAACATCAAGCGCTCGCCGCTGTGCGGTCGTAACTTCGAGTATTTCTCTGAAGACCCCATCGTGGCCGGCGAGATCGGCGCGGCCTGGGTGAGGGGCGTGCAGTCGAAGGGCGTCGGCACATCGCTCAAACACTTCGCCGCGAACAACCAGGAAACCGATCGGCTGCGCAGTTCCAGCGATGTCGACATCCGGCCGCTTCGCGAGATCTACCTGCGGGCTTTCCAGCGCGTGGTCGAAGACGCTCAGCCGTGGACGGTGATGTGCTCGTACAACCGCATCAACGGCAGGTACGCCTCCGAGGACCCGTGGCTGTTGACGACGGTTCTCCGTGAGGAGTGGGGTTTCGAGGGTCTGGTGATGTCGGACTGGGGTGCGGTCAATGACAGGGTGTCCGCGCTCATCGCCGGGCTCGACCTCGAAATGCCCTCGAGCGGCGGGCGCACCGACGCCGAGATCGTTGCCGCTGTGGGTGACGGGCACCTCGATGAGAGTGTTCTCGATGCGTCTGCTGCGCGTGTGGCGTCGCTCGCCCACCGTGCGACCGAGGCCGAGCGCACGGCTGGTCCGCTTGATGTCGATGCCCACCACGCGCTCGCGCGAGAGGCCGCCGGTCGCTCGATCGTGTTGCTCACCAACGATGGGATACTGCCTCTCGAGCGGACCACCCGGTTGGCGATCATCGGTGACTTCGCTGCGAACCCGCGCTTCCAGGGTGCTGGCTCCTCGCTGATCAACCCGACGCGGCTCGACACCGCCCTCGACGAGATCCGGGACCTGTCGACCGGCGATGTCTCTTATGCCAAGGGCTTCAGCCTCGACTCTGACGCCTCTGTCGACGTTCAGGCGAACCTTCGCGCAGAGGCCGTTGGCGCAGCATCCGCCGCCGACGTGGCTGTGCTCTTCCTCGGCCTGCCTGCGCGGCTGGAGTCGGAGGGCTTCGACCGCACCGGTATCGACCTCCCCGCCGAGCAGCTCGCTCTGTTCGACGCGATCGTCGACGCCAATCCCCGCACCGTCGTCGTGCTCTCCCATGGCGGCGTCGTGGCGCTGCCGTTCGCCGACCGTGCTGCCGCGATTCTCGATGGATCGCTCCTGGGGCAAGCGGGCGGTGGCGGGACCGCCGACGTGCTCTTCGGAGTGGTTAACCCCTCGGCCAAGCTCACGGAAACCATTCCCCTCCGTCTTCAGGACAACCCCACCTTCGGCAATTTCCCGGGCGAGTTCGGGCACGTCCGCTACGGCGAGGGCGTGCTTGTCGGCTACCGCTGGTACGACGCCCGTGAGCTGCCGGTGGCGTTCCCCTTCGGTCACGGCTTGTCGTACACGACCTTCTCGTACGGGGATGCTGTCGCCACAGTGACGCCGGACGGCGACCTCGACATCCGCGTCGCCGTCACGAACTCCGGTGGGCGCGCGGGCCGTGAAGTCGTGCAGGTCTACACCGGCCTTGCCCCGTCGATCATCGAGCGGGCACCTCGTGAGCTGAAGGCGTTCGTGGGAGTGGTGCTCGAACCCGGTGAGACTCAGGAAGTCGCGTTGCGCGTGCGCCGTGCCGACCTGGCGTACTGGGACAGCCGTGTCGAGAAGTGGATAGTGGAACCGGGCGTTTACCGAATCGACGTCGCCTCCTCCAGCCGCGACATCCGCGTCTCTGTCGACGTCTCGGTCGACGGTGACGAGCCTGGGCTGCCGATCACGCGCGACAGTACGATCGGCGAGGTCCTTGCCCACCCGGCTGCTGCGGCTGCCCTCAAGCGGGTGGTGCAGCGTTCGAGCGGAGGCCTCGCGGAATCCGCTGACGAAGATACTCAGATGATGATGGCCTCGTTCCCCGTTGGTCGGGCCGGCATGTTGGGCATCACGACCGCCGAGCTCGAGGAGTTCCTCTCCGAAGCAAACGCCTGACGCGGGGCGGCCGCGGGCGGGCAAACGGGCGAGCGAACGCGACCTACGCACCCGACTGCGCGGCCGCCCACTCCGCGACCCGGCGCGCACTCTCCTCCTCGGACAGGTCCTCGACCCGGGACATGACCGACCACCGTACGCCGAACGGGTCGCGGATCGACGCGAACCGGTCGCCCGAGACGAAATCGGTCGTCGCCTCGCGGACCGTCGCGCCCGCCTGAACCGCCCGCTCGACCGTCGCGTCGACATCCGCGCAATAGAGCCCGATCGAGTAGCAGTCTGCGTCGCCGGACGGCGGGGCGATGAGCCCGAAACCGTCGCTGGGCTCGCCGAGCTGCAGGTGGCCGTTACCGAAATCGAGATCGGCGTGAGCAACGACTCCGCCCATTTCCGTGACGTCGACCACGCGGGCGCCAAACACGGTTCGATAGAACTCGATGGCGTCAGCCGCGCTCTTCACCGCGATGAAGGGCGTGAGGCTCGTCATGCCGTGCGGGATGCCGTTGGTGGTGTGGTCGCCCGAAACTCCGGGCCGGGATGCATCGATTTTCGTGGTTGATTCGTTCATGATGAGACCGTATGTCGCCGTCATCCGGGCTGGCTTGAAGATTCGCGACAGCCTCGAACGGGAGGAGGGCAACGTGGCCGAACTAGCCGACGGGTGGGGAATTCTCTACCCCGCGCGGCTTCCAACGTTTGACCGCCACCCCGCCCCTGAGGACCTCGCCGATCGCATCCGCTGGTTCTGGATCCCGCAGTGGCAGCTCGCCCCCGGCCGCACCTCGAGGCAGAGTATCCTGCCGTTCCCCGCGTCCAACCTCGTGGCCGAGCCGACCGGCGTTGCGCTCTCCGGACCGACCACGGGCGCCTCGCACCGCGACCTGCGGGGGAGCGGCTGGGCGGTCGGCGCGCTCCTTCGCCCCGCCGGGCTGGCGTCGCTGTGCACCGAGCCCGCGAGCATCCGCAATTCGGAAGTTCCTTTCGATGCTCCCGATCTGCATCGGACCGTCGCTGCGACGATGACGGATGCCGGTGCCCCGGCCGATCTTGACGGCGCGCGTCGTGCCTTCAGCGCGTGGGCACGCGCGCACCTGGCCCCGCCGGATGAGATCGGTTTGGTCGCCAACGCGATGGAGGAGCTCATCGCGACGGACCCGACGATCGTGCGGGTGGACCAGGTCGCGAGCCGGCTCAGCCTGTCGACGAGGCAGGTGCAGCGGCTGGCGCAGCGGTATGTCGGGTTGCCGCCGCTCGCGATCATCCGCCGCTATCGGCTGCAGGAGGCGGCGCGGATGCTGCGCGACGACCCCTCGCTGACGATCGCGCGGGTGGCGGCCGACCTCGGTTACGCCGACCACGCGCACCTGAGTACCGACTTCAAGAGCGTGCTCGGCTTCACGCCGACGAGCTATCGGTCGGGCTCGGCCGACTCGTAGGGCCGGGCGGGCACGGGTGCTTGCGCCCGTTTACCGAAAATGGCTCCCTGCGACCGGATTCGGGTCGAACAGGGAGCCATTTTTGGCGAATGGATCGCGGTCGGGGCGGGCGCGATCCACGAGTGAGCTCGGTCGGTGCCGGGGCTAGGGCCAGCCAACACCGACCGGGTCTGGGGAAGCGTTAGCTCCAGATGTTGTCGCCGCGGAGCGTGGCATCCGCTCCACCATCGATGTAGATGGTCTGGCCGGTGACGTGCGTGTTCTGTTCGCTCGTCAGCCAGGCGAGCAGCTCGGCGATGACGATCGCGTCGGAGTGACCGTTGAGCGGCATCGGTACGGAGCCGTCAGCCAGCGCGCGGCCTTCTTCGGTGGCGAGGAGGTCGCGGGTCATGTTGGTCACAACGGTTCCGGGAGCGACGGCGTTGACCGGGATGCCGGCACCGGCGTAGCGCGGCGCGATGCTCTCGCGGCGAACCCAGCGCGACAGCGCACGCTTGCTCGACGGGTAGTTGAGGTAGCCGACGCGCGGCCCCTCAGCCTCGAGTGCGCCGCCGATTTCCAGCGCGCGAGCCTCGTCGCCGGCGAGGAGTGCGTCGACGAGTTCGGGCGAGTTCTGCTGCAGCGATGCCATCGAGCTCACGACGGCGATGCGCGGTGCGTCACTCTTCGCGAGCGTCTCGGCGAGGCCGTCGAGGAGGGCGGTGACGCCGAAGAAGTTGACGGCGACGGTGAGTGCCTTCGGTGCGGAGATGCCGGCGGCCGCGATGATGCCGTCGATTTTTCCGTCGGATGCCTCCAGCACGCCGGCGATCGCAGAGTCACGTCCGAGCGTGGTCGAGAGGTCGGCCTCGACATCGGCGTTGCGGAGGTCGACGCCGATCACGCGGTGCCCCTGCTCGCGGAGGAGGTTGGCTGTGGCTTCGCCGATGCCTGAGGCGGAACCGGTGACGACGTAGGTGCGGGTCATTCTGAGACCGTTCTTTCTTCTGGGCCTTGTGGGCCTGGTGGGGTGGTGTTGATGCGAGCCGCAAACGCCCGGGTGGACGCGTCGAGTCGCTGGGTCAGTTGGGTGAGCAGGTGGCGCTCTTTTTCGGTCCAGCCGTCGAGGAGTTCCTCGAGCATGCCGTCGCCGGCGCGCACGAAGGCCGCTGCCACGTCTTCGCCCGCTGGGGTGAGCTGGACCAGCGAGGCACGGGCATCCGCGTCATCCTTGCGACGTTCGACGAGTCCGGATGCCTCGAGGCGGCCAAGCACCTTGCTCACGTTTGAAGCACCGGTTGCGAGGTGATCAGCGAGAGCTGAGGGGCGCAGTGGGCCCCGTCGGCCGAGGATACTGATGGCCGTGATCGACGTCGAATCGAGGTCGATCCCCTCGCGAGCGGTGACCGCGACGAGGAAGCTCGGCGCTGTCCACTGGGCGATGATCCCGGTGAGTGAGGCGAGAAAATCCGATGAGTACGGATGTGGGTCGTTCTGCTCTGCCATCGCCGCTCCCTATTTACTGTCTTTGGGACAGTATATCTGTGCAGAGTGAAAGTCGACTGAAAATTCCGCCCAAAATCCCCCGAGGGGCGGATGCCGTCACTTGCGTCGGCACGTAACGTTGCGGCATGGCTACGGAGAGTTCAAACCCAGCGGGCGACGAGGAGCACGGGCAGGGTTACTACCTGTCGCTCGGAATCTCTTTCGGGCTCCTGTTCGGGGTGGCCCTCAGCGTCGCGCAGGACAACTGGGCTTTCCTGGGGATGGGCCTCGCTTTCGGCGTCGCCATCGGGGTCGCGCTCGACGCGGGCAAGGACAAGAAACCGAAGCCGCAGGACCCAGGCGATGCAACGCCCGACGATGGGATGCCGGGCGGCACGCCACCTGTCGGCGGGCCCAAGCCAGACTCCGACAGCTGACCTGCGACCCGCCCGCCCGCCCTCGTCGAGCGCTGCAGTTTCATGCCCGCGCTGCAGAAGTATCTGTAGCTCGAGCATGAAACTGTAGCGGTCGGCGAAGCGGGGGTGCGGGCGGGTTCGACCTGCCTGGGAAAGCTAGGCTCTTTCCATGCTGCAGTTCCTGGTCGACATCGTCCTGAATGTTGCCGCGTGGATCGCGGATCCCAAGCGGAAGAAGCGCAAACGGGAGCGCCGCGCGCAACGCGAGCGGGCGCGCCGCCGTCGCACCCAGCAGAAAGCCCGGTCAGCGGCCGGCGTCTGAGCGTTACGGGCGTAGTCGCCCCCGCCCCGCCGTCGAGCGCTGCAGTTCCATGTCCGCGCTGCAGAAGTATCTGTAGCTCGAGCATGGATGTACAGCGGTCGGTGATGCGGCGGACGGATGGGGGCGGGCGGATGCCGGCATCCGCTGATTAATCTGAACGGGGACGCGGCCCGCAGGCATCCGTGCGGGCCCCGACCTGACCCTTGTGGGGAACGACCCGGGCCGCGTCGCCAAAATCCCCGCCCCGCCCCGCCATCGAGCGCTGCAGTCCCGTGCCCGCGCTGCAGAAGTATCTGTAGCTCCAGCATGGATGTGTAGCGGTCGGTGATGCGGCGGACGGATGAGGGCGGGCGGATGCCGGCATCCGCTGGTTCATCGTGAACGTGGCGCCCGGCCGCGGGCAATCCGTGCGCGCCCGGGGCTGACCCTTGTGGGGAACGCTGAGTTTCTGCAGACTCCCGGTATGTGGGCGTTGCTGATCGAGGTGGGTGTGACCGTTTTCAGTTGGGTCGCGGACCCGAGGCTCTTCTCGCGCCGCCGCAACCGCCGTCAGTCCTAGGTACCCCCACTCAACCGTCGAATGCCGCCCGGCGCGCGACCCCACCCGGCTGCTGCTCACCACCGAGCGCTGCAGTTCCATGCCCGCGCTGCAGAAGTATCTGTAGCGCGAGCATGGATGTGGAGCGGCCGGTGATGCGGCGGACGGATGAGGGCGGGCGGATGCCGGCATCCGCTGGTTCATCGTGAACGTGGCGCCCGGCCGCGGGCAATCCGTGCGTGCCCCGACCTGACCCTTGTGGGGAACGCTGAGTTTCTGCAGACTCACCGTATGTGGGCCTTGCTGATCGAAGTGGGTGTGACCGTTTTCAGTTGGGTCGCGGACCCGAGGCTGTTTTCGCGCCGCCGCAACCGCCGTCAGTCCTAGGTACCCCCCCCAACCGTCGAATGCCGCCCGGCGCGCGACCCCACCCGGCCGCTGCTCACCACCGAGCGCTGCAGTTCCATGCTCGCGCTGCAGAAGTATCTGTAGCGCAAGCATGGATGTGTAGCGGCGGGTGAGGTGGGACGCGGGCGGCGGGCGCAGGCATCCGTCGGGTCATCGTGAACGAAGCGCGGCGCCCACGAGCATGGCCGCCCGAAGCGCTCCCTACGCGAGCAACTCGCGCACCCGCGGGATCACCTGCGTGCCGTAGAGCTCGATACTCCGCATGAGCTGGTCGTGCGGCATCGGCCCGTTCGCGTACTTGAGGTCGAACCGGTTGAGTCCCAGGGTGCGCGCCGTCGCCGCAATTCGCTGCGCGACGGTCTCCGGCGATCCGGCGTAGAGCGAACCGTGCTCGATCTCCTGCACGTACTCGGCCTCGGTCACGGGCGGCCAGCCACGTTCGGCACCGATGCGGTTGCGGTTAACACTGAAGTGCGGCCAGAGCTGCTCGCGCGCGAGCTCATCCGTCTCGGCGATGTGGCCGGGGGAGTGCGCGCCGAGCGGCATCCGTGGCAGGCCGAGCTGGTCGGACGCCCGCCCGTACAGCTCGACATACGGCAGGAACCGGCCCGGGTCGCCGCCGATGATGGCGAGCATCATCGGGATGCCGGTGCGCACGGACCGCACGACGGACTCCGGTGATCCGCCAACCCCGATCCAGGCGGTGAGGCGACCTGACTCGGTCTTCGGGTGCACGTCGGCGTCGACGAGCGGCGCGCGGTAGCTCCCGGACCAGGTGACGGGCTTCTCCTTGAGCAGCTGCACGAACAGGTCGAGTTTCTCGTTGAAGAGGGTTTCGTAGTCGGCCAGGTCGAAGCCGAACAGTGGGAAGGATTCGGTAAATGAGCCGCGACCGAGGATGACTTCCGCGCGGCCGTTGCTGGCGGCATCCAGTGTGGAGAAACGCTCGAACACGCGGATCGGGTCGTCGCTCGAGAGCACGGTGACGGCGGTGCCGAGGCGGATGCGTTCGGTCTGGCCGGCGATTGCGGCAAGGACCATATCGGGTGCGGAGATCGAGAAGTCGTCGCGGTGGTGCTCGCCGATGCCGATGAAGTCGATGCCGACGGAGTCCGCGAGAACGGCCTGGGCAATCACGTTGCGGATTACCTGCGCGTCGCTTTCGCGCTCGCCGGTGCTGTCGACGGTCACGTCCCCGAATGTGTCGAGGCCGAGTTCGAGGTGTTGTGCCATGGAGATATCCGTCCGAGGTTCGGTGAGAGACGATGCGTACGCATCGATGAGAGCCAACTGTGCCCGGGTGAATCGTATTCCTGCGAGGCGGCGGCGGCCAGCGGTCGCGCGGATCGCTGCTGTCTGAGGCGCGATAGGCGAGGATGAACTCATGAGTTCGGAGATGCCCGTCGCGATCCGTGCCACGAGAACGTGGAAGACCCGTCGCTGGTTGAAGACTCGATACCGCAGTATTCAGTACGACGCACGATTTGCTGGCGGTCGCGAGGAGCACGACGTGGATCTGGATGCCATTCTTCAGGGTGCGCGTTACCCCGCGGACTATCGGTCCACGTTGGAAGGTGCCCGTAGTGCCTGTCCGGAGGAGGGTGCCGGGCTCTGGGTCGACTACCCCTACGGTCGGCCGCTCTAGATAGGTCGTATGCCCTGGGTCGTCGGCCATAGTGTCGGCCAGGACTCGGATACCTGGCCCTGGTGAGTCCGATCCGGTGCGCGCGCCGAGGGAAGCACCGGTTGTGGCGACAGGGCGGAGCCGCTTTGTGTCGGTCCTGCCGAACTGGGTTCTCGTCGTCGCCGCGCTGTTCTTCGTCGCGGTGGATGCGTTGCTATTGCGGGGCGCTGCTCAGCCAGAAACGCCTTCGTCGCGTTGCTGCTCGGCCAGATTCGGGTCCACTTTCGCGAAATAAGCGACCGTATTCGTCCGAGCAAGGTGGGCGCCGGCATCCGGTACAGACGGGGTGCCGGGGTCATGGCGATGGTGGCTGTCCCCAGGGGGGACGGCCCACTCCAAGCACTCCCGGATACTGTTCGTCACTCGCGCGCAGCTCGGCGTCGCGCTGCGCCCGTCTGCGGGCGCGGGCTGCCTCACGGCGATCGCGATTGAGCTCCCACTTCGCGCGGCGGAGCGCACCGCGGAGATCCCACTGCACACAGGTTGTGTCGTACTCGGCGAGCTCGATCCTCACCAGTCGCGCGATGAGCCGCTCGACGCAGCGCAACTGCACGCGCTGAACGAGTGGATCCGGGTCGAGATGGGGCGGCTCGATGAACCGCTGCAACGCAAACAGCAGAGTGTCGGCCCGCATGATCCGGCACACCGCACCTTTGGGCGCGAACTCGCGCTCGGCGTCGAGAATGGCCCGGCCGTACGGGCCGAGGAAGGTCTCCGGTTCAGACTCGAGATACCGGCGAAGGAGCTTGTCGACGCGAACGATCCGTTTGCGCTGCACTCCTGTGCTGTTGTCGTACTCCGTGCCGAAGTACGCCAGCAGAACGTCATCCATGGTGGGAAGCGGCTTCTCCATGCGCACAGTGTCACGCGCGCCACCGACATTCATACTGACAAGGGGTTGACCCCGGCAGGGCCCCCGCCGAGAGTGGGCGGATGAGTTCGAGCGCCGCCACAACCTCGACTGCCTCCCCGCAGCCGACCCGCCTCGCCGCCGAATACGTGCTGCCGCTCCGCTGGGCCAGCCGCCGTGCCGCCGATGCCAGCGAACTCGCCCAATACCTGCGCACCCTGAGCGCGCACCTCGACATCACTGTCGTCGACGGGTCGCCCGCCGCCGTCTTCGCTGCGCACCACGCGCTGTGGGGAGGCACTGTTCGTCACGTCGCGCCCGACGATCCGCCAACGGGCAACGGGAAGGTTGCCGGCGTGCTCACCGGCATCCGCCTGGCGCGCCACCGCGCCGTAATCATCGCTGACGACGACGTCCGATACGAGCGCAGCAGCCTCGAACGGATGGTCGCCGAGCTGGAGAGCGCAGACATCGTTCGCCCGCAGAACTACTTCACGGCACTGCCATGGCACGCGCGCTGGGACACGGCCCGCACCCTGATCAACCGCGCCGTGGCATCCGATTACCCGGGCACGCTCGGCGTGAACCGCGACCTCCTCCAAGAACTCGGCGGGTACGACGGCGATGTGCTGTTCGAGAACCTCGAACTCATCCGCACGATCGCGGCGGGCGGCGGGCGGGAGCGCCGCGTCGGCGATCTCTTCGTCGGACGCATCCCGCCGACCGCCGCTCACTTCGCCGGACAGCGGCTGCGCCAGGCGTACGACAGCCTCGCGCAGCCGGTCAGGCTTGTGCTCGAACTGGGCCTTCTCCCCCTGCTGGTGTGGAGCATCCGTCGCCCGTTGCGCCTCGCCGTCACCTCCGCGGCCGCGATCGGGCTCGCGGAATTCGGCCGACGCCGACACGGCGGCACGCGCGTCTTTCCGCCGACGAGCGCGCTGTGGGCGCCGGCCTGGCTGGTCGAACGAGCGGTCTGCGCCTGGCTCGCTGTCGGGGCACGGATGCTCGGAGGCGCGAAATACGGAAGCTCACGTCTGAAGAAAGCGGCGAACTCACCAGCGGTGCTGAGGCAGAAGCTCGGCGTGTGACGCCGTGACGCCGTGACACTGCGGTACCCGGCCCGCAGCCACCGCGGGGCGAGGGAGACAGCGACCGCTGTCCCCTCGCGCCCTCGGTATTACGGCGAAACCGCGACCGGGGTTCCCACCGGGCTGGCCGTTGGCTGGTTGAAGTACGACCGAGCGTCCGGGGGTCGGATGTCCGCCACAGCGTCCTCGAAGATACGCATCGGGTGTGGTGTGTAGGGATGCTCAGCGATGGCGTCCAGATTCAGCTCGATTCCGAGTCCAATGCCCTCGGGGATGAGCACATCGCCTTCGGGCGTCAACTGGAGTCGCTCATTGGAGATCTCGGTTCGCCACGGAACATCGATGGCCATGATCTCGAGGTAGCGGAAGTTAGGAAGTGCTGCGCCGAGCTGGAGCGTTGCCGCCGTGCTGAGTGGGCCGCTGGGGTTGTGCGGCGCAAACGGGACATAGTGGTGAGCCGCGAGTGTCGAAATGAACGACAGTTCGAGGAAACCGCCCGCGTGTGTGATGTCGGGCTGAACGAAGTCAACGGCGCCGCGCTCGAGCGCGGAGACAAAGCCCTGGCGCCCGTACCACCGTTCCCCCGCGGCGATGGCGACCGGCGAATGGCGACGAATCTCGATCATTGCATCGACGCCCTCAGGGGGGCATGGCTCCTCGAAGAACACAGGGTTGAAGCGCTCGAGTCGGCGCGCGACCCGGATCGCGGTAGGCACGTCGAACCGGCCGTGGCCCTCGATGAACAGTTCGACGTCGCTCCCAACCGCGTCCCGAACGGCATCGACCGCCTCCAGCATGCGGTCGATGTCGCGATCGGTCAGGTGGCGGTCGGCCGCTTCGAACGGGTCCCACTTCAGCCCCCGGAAACCCGATGCCACGGTTGCAACCGCCGCTTCGGCGAAATGCTCCGGCTTGGAAGCGCCGGAGAACCATCCGTTGGCGTACGCGCGGACCCGGTCGCGAACCGCTCCGCCGAGCATGCGGTGAACCGGCACGCCGAGCGCACGGGATGAAATGTCCCACAACGCCATTTCGAACGCGCTGAACGCTGTGCCAGTGACGGGCCCGCCGCGCCAGTAGCCGTTGCGGGCGGTTTCGTAGATGAGCTGAGAGATCCGTGTCGGGTCTTTGCCGATCACGGCTTGCTCGAGGACACGCACGGCACCGTGCACCGCGAACTCCTGCCCCTCAAGTGTCGCTTCGGCGACGCCCGTGAGCCCTTCGTCGGTCTCGACGATCAGGAAGATGAGGTTCGTGCGATAGAAGTCGACAGTGACCGTTTTCAGCTTGGTGATTTTCATGTGGTTCCTTAACCCTTGACGGCGCCGGCCGTCATTCCGGAGACAACGTATTTCTGAGCGAAGAGATAAAAAGCCACAGCGGGCAGCGTAAACATGAACGCGACCGCCATGATTGTTTGGATGGCGGTGCCTTGTTCGCCCACAAAGCCCGCGAGTCCAACGGATGCCGGCTGCAGCGCCTTGTTGAAGATGAACGTCACCGCGAAGACGTACTCGTTCCACGCGTGGAAGAAGGCGATGACGGCCGCCGCTGCGATCGCCGGTGCGATGATCGGCACGTTGATCCTCAACAGCACGGTGAGCGGTCGGCTGCCGTCGACCCTGGCCGCCTCTTCGAGCTCGCGCGGGATTCCATCGATTGCCCCCTTCAAAACAAGGGCGACGATGGGCAGGACAAACGCCGTGTTGGCGAGGATCAAACCACTCAGCGAGTCGAGCAGCTCGAACCGCCGATAGAGCGAAAACAGGGGCACAACCATCAGGGCTTCGGGAAGCATCTGGGTCATGAGCAGCAAAAGGCCAACGGCAACCTTGCCCTTGAATGAGAACCGCGAGAGCGCGTAAGCGAGTGGAATTCCGAGAACAATCGAAAATGCCGTGGTGCCGATAGCGACGATCGTGCTGTTGGCGAGCCAGGTCAGGGTCGGCCCATCCTTCAGGGCATCGACGAAGACACCGAACTGACTGAAGTCCGGTACCAGGCGGGGTTCAGCAGCGAAAAGATCCGCATCGCTTGTGAGCGCTGTCGTGAACATCCAGTAGATGGGGAAGACAGCGATTCCAAGCACAAACAGCACGGCGATCATCCGGCCGGCGACGCCCAATTTCATGCGAGCCATTAGTTACTTCTTTCTGCCGCTTGGGCCACAAAGCGGCTGCCAACCACGACGATGAGGGCGATCACGATGCCCACCATCCCGATAGCGGCGGCTGCTCCGAGCTGCTTGGAATCGAAAGCCTGTGAGTAGAGGTCGATAACGAGCGTCCGCGTGGTGCCGAGCGGACCGCCTCGGGTCATCAGCCAGATCAGCTCGAATCGCCTGAGCGACCAGATCGTCATGAGCAACGCGATCAGTCCGACGGTCGGCTTGATCACTGGCCAGGTAACGACACGGAATGACCACCACTTATTAGCCCCGTCCATCTGGGCTGCTTCCGTGAGTTCCGCGGGAACCGACTGAAGCGCCGAAAGCAGGACAACGGCGACGAACGGGAACAACTGCCAGATGGTGGTCGCCAGAATGGCGGTCAGGGCGAGGTCGGGGTTATCGAGGATGCCGCTTTCGCCGACGTCGATGCCCAGCGCCCGGAGAGCGCGAGTGATGATGCCGTACTGCGCGTTGAGCATCCATGTTGCGATCAGTGCCGTCGCGATACCCGGTGCTGCCCACGGCACAGTGACCAGTGCGCGGGCAATTCCACGTCCAGGGAACCGTCCGTTGAGGAGCAGCGCCACACCGAGCCCGAAGCCAACGGATCCGATGACGCAGGCGAGTACGTAGACAAACGTTGTTGTGAGTGTCTGCTGGAAATCGGCACTGCTGAATACTTTGACGTAGTTGTCGAGCCCCACCCAGTCGCTTCGCGTGGGGTTGAGCAGGTTCGTCCGCGTGAAGCTGAGGTAGATCTCCTGGAGAAGGGGGACGGCCTGGAAAATGACGATGTACAGGGCGGCTGGCAGCAGGAACAGGTATGGCGTCCACTTGCTACCGAGCGGACTACGCCGCCGCCGGCTGGTGCCGACGGCGGCGTTCGCAGTTTTAGCCGACAAGCTGCTCTGCCTCATCCTGCGCCTTGTCCATGGCCTCTTCCATCGTCTGCTGCCCCTGAAGTGCGGCGATGACCTGCGTCACGACGATCTTCCGGATGTCAGCGGTCTGCGGACCGAAGCCGACGACGATCTGGGGAGCACTGGAGTTCGTGAGCTCGTCGAAGACGGTCAGGAACGGGGTTTCCGCGAGCTGCTCCTCACTGCGTTCGGTCTTCGTGGCAACGCTCGACGCACCGAGCGCTTCCTGCAAGCCGACCTGGTTCTCCTCCTCGAGGACCCAGTTGATGAAGTCCATCGCCGCGTCCTTGTGTTCGCTGTTCGCGTTGATCACGATGGGAGCCATGATCGCGCCCTGAGCTCGTTCCGGGAACGGGATCGGAGCAACGCTGAAGTTCAGGTCGGGGTTGGTGCCGCGCGTGGCGACGAGGTAGCCACCGTTGTTCAACTCCATGCCGACTTTGTTCTGAGCAAACATCTTGCGGAAGGTCGCAGCGTCAGCACCCTTCGGGATGACGTTGGCGTCGTAGAGCGACTTGTAGGCCTCGAGTCCCTCGACGTTCTTCGGGTTGTTCAGCGTCAGTTCCTCGCCGTCGGACCACTCGCCGCCGAATCCGTAGACGTAGTTGAAGATGTCCTGCCAGACGCCGTTTTCTTCGGCCTGTGTCTGGCGGAACGCCAGTCCGTACACGTCGCCCTGAGTCGTGGCCTTAGCCGTTTCCATGAACTCGTCGAACGTGGTCGGCGGCTCGGGGATGAGGTCGGTGTTGTAGTACATGACGTAGTTGGAGGAGTCGAAGATCACTCCGTACCGCTCGTCGTTAACGCTCATGTACTTGTCTGGTCCGGGCTGGAGGCCCAGTTCTTCAGCGTCGATCTTGTCGCCGAGCGGCTCCAGAAGACCGGCGTCCGCCGCTGACGTGAACTCCGGCATGTCGAAGCGAACGAGGTCGGGTCCTTCACCGCCACCCATCTGAGTCAGGACGGTCTGCCCGAACGTGGGGAAGGGGACCGCCGCCGGTTCGATGGTTACGACATCCTGGCTCTCGTTGTACTCATCGATCAGGGCCTGGAGGCGGGGGCCAAGCCCCGGGTCGCCGAAGGTGGAAGCGGCGAAGGTGATGGTTGCCGGTTCGATGCTTCCATCGGCGGAGTCTGATTCGCCCGATGAGGAGCAGGCTGAGAGTGCCAGTCCGGATGCGAGAACCAGAGCGATCGCGGCACGGCGCGGACGCCGGGAGGTTGGGGGTGCCATCTTTACTCCTTTGTAAGTGGGGGTAGAGCCTAAGGGTGCTGTAGAACGTAAATATATAATAATAAAAAATGCAAAGTAGGCAATATTTCGGCGAAATATTAAAAACGCTGCGCTAGTGTCGGTTCTATGGCGGTGTATCCAGGCCGCGGCCTCCACGGTGAAGTAGTTGCTGCCCTTGGCCTGCGGATCATCAGAGGCGACTACCCGCCCGGTTTGACCATCGACATCGACAGCCTCGAGCCCGAGTTCGGCGTCAGTAAGACCGTCATTCGCGAGGCGCTGCGTGTCCTCGGTGCGAAGGGGCTCGTTGACTCCCGCCCGAAGCGCGGCACTTTCGTTCGGAGCCGTGACGCATGGAGTCTCCTGGACAGCGACGTGATGCGATGGCGGCGCGAAGCTCAGCGGGACGACGATCGTCTCCTCGCTGATCTCTCGGAGTTGCGCGACGCGATCGAGCCAGCGGCTGCGCGGCTCGCAGCTGCGCGACGTACAGACGAGGATCTCGCCAAACTCGAGTCCGCATTCGAAGCATTCGCCGCCGCCGGCCAGGACATCGGGCGCCTCGTTGCTGCGGACCTCGAGTTTCACCTTCTCCTGCTCGCCGCCACCCACAACGAGCTTTACGCCCGCCTCGATGTCGTGATTGCTCACGCGCTCGAAGCCAGGAACCGGATCCAACATCACCCGGAAGCTGGGTGGATGGACCCGGTCCCTGATCACCGTGCGGTGCTCGACGCGGTCAAGGCCGGGGACCCGGACGCGGCCGAAAGTGCGATGCGCTTCGCCCTTCGGGACTCGGACGAAGACCTTCGATCAGGTGAGCCGCCTTTCACGCCGGAAGGCTGAGGCAGCTTCGCTGCCCGCCACCGCTCAGGCGGCGGGCGCCAATACGCCGTCGATCCGACGCGGGATCAACGTGTACTGGTCGGTCAGCTCCTCGGGGAGCAGGGAATCGGGCAGGTTCTGGAACGCCACAGGCCGGAGGAACCGGCGAATCGCTGTCGCACCGACGGAAGTGTGCAGTGAATTCGTCGACGGCCACGGTCCGCCGTGGTGTTGGGCCCACGACACCCGGACTCCGGTTGGGAACTCGTTGATGATGATTCTGCCCGCATGCTCGGTCAGTGAGGGAAGGAGGCCTGCGGCAATTGGTTCGTCTCCTTCGTCGGTGTGGAGGCTGAAGGTGAGCGCGGCTGGCAGGGTCCGGATCGCGCCGCGCAGCTCCGAGGGGCTACCGTAGCGGGCTACCAGCAGTACGGGTCCAAAGCACTCTTCGACGAGCCGACCGCGCAGGTCTGAGTGGTCCACCGTGAGCAGTGCAGGACGCGTTGTGAATCCCTGCGCGTCGTGCGCTGGTGCCTGAGCGGCGAGTGTCGCGCCCGCCGACGCCAGCTCATCGACACCGGCGTTGAAGGAATCCCGCATGCCCTCGGTCAGCATCGTTGCGGCAGGTGCCTGCTCGACGAGTTCACGGAGGCGGGCTTCGATACGGTCTCCTGCGGCCCCAGTCGGCACATATGCGACCCCGGGTTTCGTGCACAGCTGCCCCCCGGAACCGGTGAAGGATGCGAATAACCCGTCGGCGATGGCATCCCCTCTGGCCTCCGCGGCCCCGGGAAGGATCATGAGCGGGTTGATGCTTCCCAGCTCGCCGTAGAAAGGGATTGGGTTGTCGCGTTCGTCGACGAGGGCCTGGATCGCCCTCGCGGCGTTGATGGAGCCGGTGAGGGTGACGGCGGAGATGTTCTCGTGTTGAACGAGGTCTTTCCCCGCCTCCATGCCGAAGACGATCTGAACCGGCAATGCACCGGTGATGAACTCACTGGTTCCCTCGCGCAGCAGTTGGATCGAGCGGAGCGAGGTCAGCGGGTGTGCCGGGTGTGCTTTCGCAACGACCGGGCAGCCGGCGGCCAGAGCGGATGCCGTGTCTCCACCCAAAATGGAGAACGCGAAGGGGAAGTTGCTTGCCCCAAACACGGCCACGGGCCCCACCGGAACCAGCATGCGGCGAATGTCCGGGCCTGTCCCGTCCTGGGTCGCATGATCGATCGCCGCTTCGAGGTACTGCCCATCTAGGATGACGCTGGCGAAGAGTCGGAACTGGTTGGACGAGCGAGTTATTTCGGTGCGCAACCGGGCCTCGGGGAGACCAGTCTCCTCGCCGGCCGTCGCCGCGAGTTCGTCCGCTGCAGCGTCGATCAGGTCCGCAATGCGGTTGAGCATCCGCGCCCGGCCCTCCCGCGACAGGTCGCGGAGCGGAGCGGAGGATTCCTTTGCGGTTCGAACGACCAGATCCACCTCTTCCGGAGTTGAGTCGGTGATGTCCGTTTCGATTGTCCGGCCGGTTCGGGGGTCGGTGGTTGTCACGGTGCTCATAGCAGTCCTCTCTGTGCGAGATTAGTCATCAGCGCACGTGCGCCAAAGGTCCATGGTTCGCAGCGCTCGGATTCACGCACGCGGTTAGTCAGAGCGCCGAGCCCTGGCGAGGAAATCCGGACGATGTCGTCGGGTTTGTGGGTGAAGCCGCCTCCCGGGGTGTCCCGGTCGTCGATCGGGGCGAACATCGTGCCGAGCATGAGAAGCGCTCCGTCCGGGTAAGAGTGGTGGTCGCCGATCAGCTGGTCCACGATGAGGCGCGGGTCGCGGGAAATTTTGGACATGTCGGATACGGCCCGCAACTGAAACCCGTCGACGCCATCGACCGCGAGTTCAACCTTCAGTTCACGCACGTGGTCGAGGTTAAAGGTGTCGTCAAACAACCGGATGAACGGGCCGACGGCGGCGGAAGCGTTGTTGTCCTTTGCGCGCCCGAGCAGAAGTGCAGATCGGCCCTCAACGTCCCGCAGGTTGACGTCGTTGGCAAGCGTCGCGCCAACAATCCGGCCGGTCGATTGCACGAGCAACGCAACCTCTGGTTCGGGGTTGTTCCAGAGGGAGGAGGCGAGGACGCCGACATCCGATGCTGTTCCGACGCTGGACAGGACCTGCGCTTTCGTAAACACCTCGGCATCCGGCCCGATCCCGACTTCGAGGTACTGGCTCCAGGTGCCCTGCTGGACCATGACCTCTTTGATCCGCGCCGCTTCCTCGGATCCGGGGACGATGCCGGCAATGTCTGCCCCGACGACCTCGACGAGTTCGTCACGGATGGCCGCTGCTGCTGCCGCGTCGCCTCCTGCGCGTTCTTCAATCACCCGCTCGATGAGAGAGGCCGCGAACGTGACTCCGGCGGCTTTCACCGCCTGGAGGTCGATGGGGGAGAGCAGCCACGGCCGGTCGCTTGCGCGGCGTTCCAGCGGAGTGTTCGCGAGTATCTCTTCGAGGGTTCCGATGCGTTCAGCCGGCGCTTGCCTGACCGCTCCAGCGGGATCGTCCGCCTCACAAAGGTCGCTCACCGTGGCGAACGAGGTGCTGATGTCCCAGAGCACTCCGTCCCGCACCAGAACAGGAGAGGGCCCGCCAACGCGAGGATCCCAGACTCGGCCAACAAGCGTCGCTTGTCCGGCATCATCAGGCAGCGCATGTTCGGCGGACCCCGCCCAAGGTTCCGGGAGGCCATCATCGGCAGCGATATGACGGTGGGGTATCACGAGTTTCGTCCTTCCAGTCGGAGGGGGCATTCGCGGAAGACACGTGGCGGCAGCCGCCCTTGGCCGCGTTCTTTATAATAATCATAATTTATGAGATAAAAAAAGGAGCCCCATGCTGGTTGAAGAGCGAACCTACGTCCTGCATTCCGAGGTCCGCCTTGCCGAGTACCTGTCGACGTACGAGCGGATGGGGCTGCCGCGTCAGAAGGAAATCCTCGGCGGATTCCTCGGGTATTTCGTCACGGAGATAGGAGTGCAAAACCAGGTCACCCACTTCTGGGCCTACGAAGACCTTGAACAGCGTCGGGAACGTCGTGCGGTTCTCGCGGTCGATCCCGACTGGATCGAGTGCATGGCGGCCATCCGCCCGATGATCCGCACGATGGAGAACAAAATCATGTATCCAACGAGCTTTTCGCCCATTCGCACGCTTCCGGTCGAGAGCTCAGACGAGCGGACCGCCTTCACCTGGCCAGCCTGAGCCGCAACCCTGCCCGCGAAGCCGCGATCTCTCAACCCACGGCATCCGTCACGCGCTCCGCCGCCGTTCCACGGCCCCGACGATCGCCTTTTCGACCTCGACGATGAGGAAAATGGCGACCCCGAACCCGAGCGCGATGCCCCACTCCCTGAAGCCGAGCGGCACGGTGTCGAACCAGGCCTGCATGAACGGCGCGTACGTGAAGATCAGTTGAATCGTGAAGAGAATCACGACCGAGTACCAGACCACGGGATTTCCGACCAGCACGCGCGGCGTCACGCTGGTGCTCCGCAGGAAGCGACAGTTGAACAGATAGGTGGCCTGGCCCAGAACGAGCATGGTGACCGCGCTCGTCTGTGCAACGGCGAAGTCGCTCCCGGTGTTCAGCACGAAGAAGAAGATGCCGATCGTTGCGGCGGTAATCAGTATCGACACGAGGATGATGCGGGGCAGCAGGATTCGGTCGATGACCGGTGCATTCCTGTCTCGCGGCGGCCGATTCATTACGCCCGGCTCCTCTCGCTCGTAGGAGAGGGCAATCGACAGCGTGACGCCGGTCACGAGGTTGACCCACAGCACCTGCGTCGGCTGCAGCGGTGGCACAAACCCGCCGAGCACGGCCGTCAGCACGACGAGCGCCTGTGCAAACGTGGTCGGCAGGAGGAACATCAGTGATTTCTGGATGTTGTCGAAGATCCGCCGCCCCTCGGCGACAGCTCGTTCAATGGTGGCGAAGTGGTCATCGGCGAGCACAATATCGGCAGCTTCCTTGGTCACCTCAGTGCCGTTGATGCCCATGGCGATGCCGATGTCGGCCCGCCGGAGCGCCGGTGCATCGTTGACGCCGTCGCCGGTCATCGCCACGACCTGCCCACGCGACTGAAGCGCCCGCACGATCCGGATCTTGTGTTCCGGACTCGTGCGCGCGAACACCGTAACCTCCGGCGCGATGGCCGACAGTTCGCCGTCCGACATCCGCTGCAGCTCCGCACCGGTCACCACCCGGGTGGCGTCGTCTTCGGCGAGGCCCAGCTCCGAGCTGATCGCGGCGGCCGTGGCGGCATGATCGCCGGTGATCATCGCGACCCGGATGCCGGCGCTATGGCACAGCCGGACCGCCTCGATGGCCTCGGGGCGGGGTGGGTCAGCGATACCGACGAGTCCCAGGAAGGTGAGGTCGCGCACCGTGTCGGTGTCGACATCCGTGAGTCTGTCCCTCCGAGTCCAGGCCGCCGCGAGGACGCGGAGCCCGGTCGCACCGAGTTCGTGGACGGCGGCGTGCCAGCGCGCGCTATCGAGCGGTTGCGTCGACCCGTCGGGGGCGAGTTGGGTGGTGCACCGCTCGAGGAGGCGGTCGGGCGCGCCCTTCGCCATCAAACGGATGACATCCGCCGGATCACGGTCGAGCACCGCCATGAACTTCGTCACCGAATCGAACGGCAGCTCAGCGAGGCGCGTGTGCCCGGCGGGATCGAAGCCCAGCTTCCGGGCGAGCACGACCAGGCTGCCCTCGGTCGGCGCTCCGACGATCGACCAGTCGTCGCCATCCTGCGCCAGTGCTGCGTCGTTGCACCGGGCCACGGTCGCAACCAGCGCGGCGAGGCTGAAGTCCGACAGCGCTGCGGCCGACCCGTCCGATGCGCGATGAATCTCACCCACCGGCCGGTAACCCTCTCCGGTCACGGCGAAACGCTCAGCCGGTGTGACGATCTCGCGAACCGTCATCTCATTGAGCGTCAGAGTGCCCGTCTTGTCCGAGCAGATCGTGGTGACGGAGCCGAGTGTCTCGACCGCGGTGAGCTTGCGGGTGATCGCCTGCTCTTTCGCCATCTGCTGCACCCCGAGCGCGAGGGTGATGGTCACAATCGCTGGGAGGCCCTCGGGCACAGCGGCGACGGCGAAGGTGATGGCAGACGTCAGCAGGTCACGCGCCGAGTCGTCGTGCAGGAGCCGCCCCGCCACCGTCATCACGGCCGCGGCCACGAGGATCAGCAGTGCCATCCGCTTGCTCAGGGCATCCAGTTGCAGCGTCAGGGGTGTCGCGAGCGGTTGCGCCTCGGAAATCAGGCTTTGAATGTGACCGATCTCGGTGTTCGGACCGGTCGCCGTGACCACCCCGACCCCCGCGCCGCCCGTGACAGCCGTGCCGGAGAACGCCATGCCCTCTCGATCGCCGACGCCGGCGTCGTGGGGAGAGGCATCCGTCGACTTCGCCGCGGCGACGGATTCGCCCGTCAGCGCGGATTCGTCGACCTCGAGCTGGTTCGCAGAGATCAGGCGGAGGTCGGCGGGGATCTTGTCGCCCGCACGAATCCGCACAATGTCACCGGGCACCAGAGTGTCGGCGCTGACCTCGATCCAACTCCCGTCGCGGCGGACGTGTGCCGAGAGCGAGAGCAGGTTCCGGATGCCGGCGAGCGCGCGTTCCGCCTGCCCCTCCTGGATGAATCCGATCAGGGCTGTGACAACGGCGACCGTGGCGATGACCCAGAAGTCGAGCCAGTCCCGGTACACCGCCTTGATGACGGCCGCGCCGAGGAGGATGTAGATGAGGATGTTGCGGAAGTGCCCGAGCAGCCGAAGAAGTGCTGGTCGCGGTTTGCCCTCGGCCAGACGGTTGGGTCCGTACTGGTTCAGCCGCGCGGCGGCCTCTGTGGTCGACAGTCCGTTCGGTGTGGATCCGAGCTGCGCCAGGACGGCGTCTGGCTCCTGGGCATGCGCCGCTGGTGCCCAAGCGTATGTCGATGAGCTCATGGGCAGCTTTCACATAGCGGATGCCCGCTTCGGCTGAAGCTGGCCCGCCAACTCTGCGTTGAGCCAGTGTCGGGCGACAGAGTCCGTTGCCCCTGTGCCGGCCCACCATGAGGGTCGGCACAGGGGCAGGCGGCCCTTAGTAACCCATGGAGATTCGCTGGTTCGCCCTCTCGGCAAGCCAGAGCCACCGGCCGACGGCGTCGCCCGTCGTGCTCTTGGCGCCGTCGAGCGCATCGTCGCGCAGCGTCCGCAGCCGGACGGGGTCGATCCGGGGACTGCCGTCCAGCTCCTCCATGACGCTGACGAAGGCATCCGCTTCAGCCCGCCCGCCGAGCCGAGTAGCGACGTCCTGTGCCATAAAGTCATCCCACGTGAGTTCGGGATCGTAACTGAATCGGCCGAACGCCAGGTAGCTCAGTTCGCTTGAGACGTGGTGCGGTGATGGTTCTCCCCAGACAGTGAGCCCCTGCATATTGAGCGCCGCTGATTTCTTGGCTAGTTCCGCGAAGTCCGGGGCATTGAATTTGTAACGTTCCGTTCGTTCATCACCATTCCACTGGCACGCGAACTGGCTGCGGATCACGTTTGTCCGCGTGGGAAGTGATGCGATATCTGCCGCTGTCAGATCCGTTCGAGCTTTGTTCCAGTAGGACCGGTTGAACGTGTGTTGATAGATTCCGCCGTCGGGAAGGGTGTGTAGCGGATCGTGCGCCGCGGGGTCGAGCAAGTTGTCCCATTGCAGCTCGCAGTACAGCCACAGGTCATCTCGCCCAGACTTTGCGGCATCGAAGAGCACTGGGAAATTGTCCGCCATGTCGGCGTGCGACCAGAACTCGGCATCATTGTCACGTCGGGTCGCCGTCTCTCGTTCACCTCGTCTGGCGTTGCAACGCGCGCAGCCACAGACCCCGTAGTCTCCTGCCTCAATGTTCACCCCGCCGACGTCGACCGTCTCGACGAGCCACGAGATTGCATCGCGCATCCACTCGATGTTCGCGGGTTCTGATGGGCACGCTGTACGCGTGTAGTCACTCTTGGGAAAGTTCAGCGGGAACGAGAGATCCTGCAACTGGAAGCCGACCCCGCGCTCCATCTCTGCCTCGTACGTCGGATTCTTGTCGAGCCAGGTGGCGAGGTTGTAAGGGTGATTGCCCTCCCAATACACCCCGCCGTATGCCCCGATGGCGATACCAGGGAGAATTCGAACTCCACGTTCATTGGCGTAACGACACAGTTCCTGCGCCGCTGGGACGCCCCCGTGGCTGTCTCGAAAGAACCCGTAAATGACGATCGCAGCGATTTGATTCATGCTGCAGAAATCGACCATGCGCCGATAGTCGGCGAGGAAGCCGCTTGGCGGTTTTCCGTAAGAGTTGAATACACCGATTTCCTGGTGGCCCACCTGGTTAAGCTCCCAGTTGGTCGAGTGGTCCCACGTCCAGAACGTGCGGTACGCGAGCTTCGGGGTGCGCTCTACGACACGGTCCATGACGCGAATGCCTGTTGGCGTGGCCTCTGAGAGGCGCTGCACCAATTCCTCCACTCCATAGATGACACCGGAGAACGGCCCGCCCGTGAGGGTGATAACGGGAGCGGCTGCCGAGTCAACATCAATCCGGAAGGCGCCTTCGGGCAACGCCGGTGACTCCCGCAATCGCACTGTCGGAAGTGAGTCGGGCAGCTCTGATTGTGTTTGAGCGGCGAGCCAGGTGAGATCGTGCCAGGACTCTCTCAAACGGCGAGCAGCGTGCGGATGGGCATCAGCGCCAAGAATGGCGACGCGACCGGAAATATGAACGTGTGAACCCTGTGACATCGATCGTCTCCTGAAGAAATCTGAACTGGAAGCGATCGGTAGAGCGAACGACAGGTGGTTATGTAACATAGCCCACACCATGGATCAAAGCCAGCCTCTCTCACCGCTCGCCAGCAACCTCCGTATGTGGCGCGAGCGCAGGGGCATGAGTGCCTCCGCCCTGGCGCGCGACGCCGGTATCTCAAAGTCGACAGTTTCCGAACTCGAACGGGGTAACGGGAATCCTTCGCTCGACACCCTGTGGGCGCTTGCCAAAACGCTCCACGTGTCGCTTGGCGCACTCTTCATGGGGCAAACCGGTCGCGGAGAGGCAGAGCTGAAACGCATCATCGACGCTCCGGTCATCGCCCACGATGGCGAGAAATTTGTTGCCCAGCTGATGGCATCTTGGCGAAACTCGGGAGAAGTTGAGGTCTCCGTCGTCACCCTCGCTCCGAATGCGAAGCGTCATTCTCGCGGTAACGCACCGGGAGTCGTTGAGCGCGCGGTTTGTATGAGCGGGCTCATCGAAGTTGGGCCGGACGACGCTATGACCCTCCTCGAGCCGGGGGACATGATCACGTTCCGCGCAGACCAGCCGCATATCTACCGGTCACGGTCCGAAGGTGGCCGGTTGCTCGTGGTTCAGCAATACCCGACATCAAGCTGATCCGGTTTACCGAAACGTAACAATTCGAGAACCACGGGTATTGATTCCGTAACAAAGCTTTGGTTGACTAAGCTCGTTCGGTAGAGCGAACGATATCCCATTAGGGCGAACGCCCTTTATGTTTACGTCAACGGAGATTTTTCATGGAAACCGACCTCACGGGACTCGACCCGTCTGACCAGCCGGTCATCGAAACTCGCGGTATCACCAAGAGCTTCGGTCACGTCCAGGCGCTGCGCGGCGCTTCGCTTCGCGCATACCCGGGCGAGGTGCTCGCCTTGATTGGTGATAACGGTGCCGGGAAGTCCACGCTCGCCAATGTGATCGCCGGCGTCCACTCCAGCGACGGAGGCGAACTGTTGCTCAGGGGCAACCGGGTAGAGGTCGCATCAGTGCGTCAGGCGCGCGAACTCGGCATCGAGATCGTGTATCAGGACCTGGCACAGGCCCCCGACCTGACGGTCTCGCAGAACTTCTTCTTTGGCCGCGAGCTTCTCGTCAAAGGGCCAGGCCGGTTCATCGGGAAAGTGGATGAACCAGCGATGCGGAAGCGGACGAAGGAGGCGATGAGTCTTCTCGGCGCGCAGGTGCCGTCGTTGACCGTTCCGGTTAGCGCGCTGTCCGGCGGGCAGCGGCAGGCCATCGCCGTTGCGCGCGCAGTGATGTGGGCGAAAGCGGCGATCATCATGGACGAGCCCACGGCAGCGCTCGGTGCCAAACAGACCGCCATGGTCTACGACGCTGTCCGCGCTGCGGCCGACCGGGGTCTCGCGGTCATTCTCGTGAGCCATGACATCCCGAAAATGATCGAGTTCGCCGACCGCATGGCCATCATGCGACACGGTTCAGTCGTCGCCCAGATGCCAACGTCCGGCCTTGAACTCGTCGACGTTCTCACCACGATGCTCACCGCCCAGAAGGATGCCGCATGACCGCCACGAAAACGTCCCCAGAGGCATCCGCACCGACGTTCTCCAGCACGGAACCGCACGCGGTCAAGCGAATTGTCACGTCGACGGCCTTCATGATCGCCGTTGTTGTTCTCGCGCTCATTCTTCTCTTTGGTGTTCTTTCGCCAAACGGCGTATTTCTCGGGCCCGCGAACTTCCGCAACCTCGCCCTCGACTCGGCCCAACTGATTTTGCTCGCGGTCGGGATGACGTTCCTCGTCGGTGCGGGAGAGCTGGACCTGTCGATTGGTGCCAACGTAATCCTCTCCTCGGTTGTGGCGGCCAAAGTGATCACCGTCATGGGAGGTACTCCCGAAGAGGTTCTCGCGGGAAACTACAGCAACGTCGCGGTAGCCGTGCTCCTTGGGCTTCTGGCGGCTGTCGCGACCGGCACGCTATTCGGGGTTGTGAACGCGACCCTCGTCAATCTGCTGCGCGTGAACTCGTTCATCGTGACGCTGGCAATGATGAGTGTCGGCAGTGGCGTTGCCTACATCGTTACCGGTGGCGTTAACGTCAGTGCGCTGCCGAGAGATCTTCAGAAGAACTTCGGCTCGGCAGACCTCTTCGGTGTCATCCCGGTTCCCGCGCTCATTGCCGTTGCGTTCGGAATTGTGGGGTGGTTCGTCATGACGAAGCTCCGATTCGGAACCCACACCCTCGGCATGGGATCGTCAATCCGCGCGGCCCAACGGGCGGGCATCAACGTGAAACTGCAGCGGGTCAAACTTTTCGCGATCATGGGGTTCATCGCTGGTCTCGTCGGATTCATCGACATTTCTCGCTTCCTGACAACAAACATCCAGGGGCACCAAGGCGATGCCCTCGCGGCGATCGCCGCGGTCGTGATCGGTGGGACCAGCCTCTTCGGAGGAAGAGCGTCGGTTCTCGGATCGATGATCGCAGCGATCATTCCCGCGATCCTTATCAACGGACTCGTGATTATGCGGGTTGGCTCCTTCTATCAGCTGGTCGTGACCGGACTGATCCTCCTGATCGCGGTCGGTATCGATCAGCGCCGCCGCGCTCAGCCCAGTTGATCTCTTTCGAACACGCCTCTCGAGATTTCATCCCACTGCACCAGATCCACTCTCACCCCTAAAGGAGAACACTGTGTCAACTCGATCACACGTGCTGAAGCGCGGAAGCGTCATCGGCGCTGCTTCCGTCCTCGCACTCGCCCTCAGTTCGTGCAGCAGCGCTTCGGCACCTGCGGACGGATCAGGCGGGTCCGGTTCAGAGAGCCGCACCGTTTCATTCGTCGCGGCACAAATGACCGCAACATATTTCCAGGTCATGCAGTGCGGCGCCCAAGAGGCCGCAGACAAGTACGGCGTCGACCTCGACTGGCAGGGCGACGCCAACTGGGACCTCGCCACGCAGACGCCGCTGATCAATGCGGCAGTGCAATCGAAACCGGGCGGAATGGTTCTTGTCCCAACCGATCCGGCCGGTTTGATCGAGACCGTTGAGAACATTGCCTCCGACGGCACCCCGGTGATCACCGTCGACGGCAGCCTCGACGAACCCGTCGAAGCACAGAACATCCGCACGGACAACATCAGCGCCGGCGCACTGGCGGCTGACGCGCTCGCGAAGTCGATCGGCGAGAAGGGAACAGTGCTCGTCATCGCATCGTTCCCCGGCGTCGCGGCGAACGCCGAACGCGTTGATGGATTTGCCGAGCGCATGGCTGAGGCTTACCCCGACATCACGGTTCTGCCGACCGAGTACTCGGAAGCCGACCAGGCGACGGCCTCACAGATCGCAGCCGCAGCTATTACCGATCCGGACCTCAAAGGCATTTACACCACCCTCGCCCCGGCATCGTCCGGAGCTGCAGCCGCTATCCAAGCGGCAAACAGAACCGGAGAGGTCAAACTGGTGGCCTACGACGCAGACCCGTCGCAGGTCGAAGACCTCAAGAACGGGGTTTACGAAGCTCTCGTGGCACAGGACCCATACGGCCTCGGGTATGACTCCGTAGAGCGCATCGCCCAGATCATCGATGGTGACCTCGACCCGGCTGACCTCGAATACCAGGAGTATGTCACCGCTTACATCATCGACAAGTCCAACGTCGACAGCGATGAAACCAAGCGATACATCTACAACCCGACCTGCTAACCCGCACGCACGTCACTCCCAACCCAAAGGAACGCCCCCATGAGCCCCGACAACGGTCACGCGCGACACTCGGTCCCCCTATCGAGGGTGCGAGTGGCCGTTGTCGGCTCTGGGCCATTCGCTGAGCTGCACGCTCAGGCCTTCCTCGAGAATCCCGACTGCGAACTGGTCGGCGTGGTCAGCCGCGACCGCAACCGTGCAGCTGCGTTCGCACAGCGCTATTCCGCGCCGGATGCCGCCAGCTCGCTGCAAGAGTTGCGCGCCTCGACAGCGATCGACGCGGTTTCCGTCGTGACATCCGGCGATTTCCATCTCGAGCCCACGCTTGAAGCGCTTCAGATGGGCGCCAGCGTGCTGCTTGAAAAACCTGTAGTGCTCTCCAGCGAGGAGGGGCGAGTTCTCCGGGACGCTGCCGCCTCGGCATCAGGTTTCGTTATGCCGGCCCACATTCTCCGGTTTGCGGCGCCATACCAGGAGCTTCGCGCTCGTGTCGAGGAGGGAGCGGTTGGTTCGCCCCGTGCACTGTCGTTCCGGAGGCATCGTACGTCCGATCACGACAGGTTCTTCGCACGCCTCCATCCCGTGCTGATGACAATGATTCACGACATCGATCTTGCACTCTGGCTTACTGGCGCGCGCCCCCGGCGGGTGACCGCACGCCAGATCGTCGCGTCGTCTCGCTCACAACCGCTTGCCGTGTGGGCAGAGGTGGAAATGACGAACGGCTCTGCGCTTTCATTTCAGGTGTCCTGGGGGCTCGCGAACGGCTCCCTTCCCGACGCACTCGAGGTCATCGGAACCGAGGGAGCCCTGTCGCTGAGCCTTGGCCCTCGAGTCACCGACTTCGGCTCCGAACCGAGGCCCGTCGACGACTGCCTGACGCCACACGTGGGACACGGTGCCCTGCGGGAGGAAGTCCGCGCGTTCGTTGATGCCGTTCGGTTTGGTAGAACGCCAACCGCGGTCACGCTCGAGGAGGCCCTCGCCGGTATCGATCTTGCCGAGCAGATCATCGCTGCCGCTGAAGCGAACCGGATCGAGGTCAGCCCGTGAGGCGGCGTATCGATTCGCACATTCACATCTTCGAAAACGGGTGGGCGGGCGAACGGGCACCCGGCGAAGAGCTTGCCGATTATGACGCGCTTCGTCGCCAGTATGGGATCGACCGTGCCCTCGTGGTCGGCTTCGAGGCCGATCCGGTCTTCGCGGGCAACACCGACTACATTCTCGGCCTCGCCACTGCCCACGACTGGGTCGTTCCACTGGCCTATCTTGATATCGTCACTGCTCGGTCGCGTTTCGTCGACGAGTGCGTCGACGCCGGTGCCGCTGGATTCAGCCTCTATCTCGGTGTGGATTCCACCGCCGCACACCGCGTGCATCCCAGCGTGTGGGATGCCATCGAGCGACACGGTTCGCTGCTCAGCGTCAACGCAACGCCGGTTGCCCTGGAGAGTTTCGCACCCATCCTCGACCGCATCCCCAGTGCGACGGTATTGATCAGCCACCTCGGACTCCCCGGCACGTCGTCTGCCTCCGCAGACGAAGGCATTTCTCCGGCGCCGGTGCGGTCTCGTCGGATCTCGGCCCTCACCGAACTGAAGCGGTACCCGCAGGTATCCGTGAAGCTCTCCGGTCTCTATGCCATCGACCCGGCGTTTCCGCATGCTGGGGCGGAATCAGACCTGCTGGCCGCCCTCGATGCGTTTGGGGCGGGACGGTTGGTGTGGGGTTCGGACTTCGCGCCAGGACTCGACGTCGTGAGCACCGAAGAACTCTTCGCGATCCCGGAATGGGTCGCCACACATCTGAGCGCCAGTGAGCTCGAAGACGTTGAGGGTCGGACCCTGCGACGCATTCTGAAGGCGGTCTGACGATGCCCCGATTCTGCTACACGTTCGAGTTGCTGCCCGGCATGATCGATCGCTATGAACGCGAGCACGCGGAGATCTGGCCCGGCGTGGTCGACGCCATGACGCGTGCGTGCATCACCGACTACTCGCTTTTCCGTCGGGATCACTCGGTCATCGCCTGGGGTGAGTGTACCGGGCCCGTTGACGAGACGTTCCGACTTCTCGATGCTGACCCAGCGAACCGTCGGTGGAGCGCGCACATCCGCGCGCTGATGTCTGACCCGCTCGATGGTGACGGTCGGCTCAGATTCAGTGAAGAGATTTGGCGGATGACCTGAGACCCCAGAGACCCAACCGTGGCGCTGCAGCCAGCCCAGCCGAACAGAAACGATCAGCGGAGTACACACACATGGTGACAACCGGGGACTATCCCCTGCTCGATTCGAGCAACTTTCTCAATCTCACGTCAGCCGCCTATCTCTATTGGGGAGCACACTCGCCCGCGCTGCGGCGGGTGGAGGACGCAATCGTTGCCTCATACCGGGCCAAGAGTTTGGGGGAGGGCGGGCGTGACTTTCTCTACGCGGCTGAAAGCCACACCAGGGAAAGCATCGCTCGACTAACCGGGCGACGCGCGACCGAGGTCGGAATGCTCGGCGACGCGTCGACAGCGTGGAGCGCGATTGCGAACGGGTGGAAATGGTCTCCCGGCGACAATATCGTCATCAACGAGTATGAGCATCCCGCGGTGTTCGCGCCGTTCCTTCGGCTTCGCCAATATGGGCTGGAGGTCCGCGTGGTCCCGAGAAACGAGGACTGGGAAATGCCCGCCTCCTCGATTGAGGCGTACTGCGACGAACGCACGACGGCGATTGCGGTGAGTCATGTCGGTTATGTGACGGGACTACGTCACGACCTCGCTGAACTCGGTCGTGTGGCCGATCGCGTCGGCGTTCCCCTGCTCGTCGACGTGTCACACTCGCTCGGCGTTGTCGACGTTGACCTGTCGGCAGCCGCCCTCACCGTGACGGCGTCGTACAAATGGACGCTCGGCCCGTACGGCGTCGGAGCGGTGATCTGGAACCAGGACCGGCTGCCCGACTTCGAGCCAGGCGCCGTAGGCTGGCGATCGCTGGAGAACATGTTCACCGATAAGCGCTTCGACGAGATCAACTGGAATCGCGACGGAACCCGATTCCAGATGGGGGCGCCAGCGCTGGCAGATATCGCCGGCCTTGGTGCGGGCATCGATACCATTCTTGAGCTGGGCATCGCCAATGTCGAGGCGCACTCGCTTGCCCTCGTCGACGCCGCTATTTCCGGTCTTACCGACCTGGGACTCGAGGTCATCACGCCGTCCGACCGGGCTCGACATGCCGGGAACGTGGCCTTTTTGCACCCGGAGGGTGAGGCCTTCGCTCGTCGTCTCGCCGATCATGGAGTACTCGTCTGGGGTGGTGACGGAAGGGTGCGCGCGTCATTCCACGTCTTGAACTCCCGGAACGACGTCGGCCGATTGTTTGCAGGGGTGAGCGCAGTGCTCGCCGAAATGCCGATGGAAAGGGTTTGACGTGATCAACGAAACTACCGAAGTGGTTAGCGAAGCAATCGATGCGTTCCTCGCGGAGCGCTCGGATGACCTCCTGACCCTTGTTCGTGACCTCGTGGCTATCAACAGCCAGATACCGCCGCACGGTGACGAACGCGAGATTGTCGCCTTTCTCACGAACACGCTCGCCCGGATGGGGCTCGACGAGGACCTCACGGTGATTGGTCCGTCACCGGAACGGCCAAGCCTCATCGCGCGCATCGCGGGCACTGGCGGCGGCAAGAACTTGATGTTCAACGGGCACACAGATACCAAACCGATCGGCGAGGCCCGAAGCCAGTGGAAGACGGATCCCCTGACGGCAACCGTGGTCGATGGCGCTTTGGTCGGCCTCGGCACAACGGATATGAAGGCGGCTGTCGCGGCGATGATTTACGCCGCATTCGCGTTGAAGGAAACCGGTGTTCGGCTCCGCGGTGATCTCCTGATCGGCATGATCGCGGATGAAGAAGCTGGCGCTCAACTCGGTGCGAAGTTCGTGGCACCCCACATCACGGGCGTGGACGCCATCCTCATCGGTGAGCCGAGCGGCTGGGACCACGATTGGCAGGGCATTCACCTGGTATCGCGGGGCGTCTGTGGGTTCCGGATCGTCGTCACGGGAACCCAAATGCACTCGAGTCTTTCCGACAGAATGCCGTCGGTCAACGCGTCGCTCAAGCTCGCGGACCTGATGACACGCATCGGTGCGGAGCTCGATCTTCCCTTCACCCCGCATCCACTCGGTCAGGTCGGTCCGACCCTCAATACCGGGGTGATGATCAGCGGCGGTACTTTTTTTGGCGTAGTGCCCGGACATGCTGAATTCGCCTGCGACCTCCGAACAGTCCCTGGCCAGACCCGCGAAGAGGTCGCCGAGGGAATTGAAACCTGGCTCGCTGCGTGCAGGGCAGCCGATCCGGAGCTTGAGGTCGAGTACGCGTTCGAGCCCGGACTCGACTGGATCCCGTGGAGCGAGCTCGAAGCGGAGCACCCTCTTGTCGCCGCTACACAGCAGGCGGCTGCGGATGTGCTCGGTGAAGCACCGCCTCTCGGCGTCTTTCCCGGGGGCACGGACGCGCCCTGGTATTCGCAGCTCGGTATCCCCACCCTGCCGTCGTTCGGTCCTGGCGTACTCACCTGCGCGCACGGCCCCAATGAATTCGTCAGTATCGAGAGCATCCTCGAGGCTGCACGAATGTACGCACGCATCGCGGCAGATTTCTGCCGTTGAATTCGAAAAACAAGGAGCACCCAATGGAACTTTTGCACACCACGAGCGCGCCAACACCGGGCGGCCACTACTCACAAGCGGCCGTCGCGGGCGATTACCTCTTCACCGCTGGCCAGGTCGGACTGGACCCCAAGACTGGGGAAACTCCCACAGATTTCCGCGAACAGGTACGGCAGTCTCTGCGAAACCTGCAAGCAGTGCTCGCCGAGGGCGGAGCAGACATCACCGATGTGGTGCGCACGATGTGCCTGCTCACCGACATTGACCAGTTCGCTGTCTTCAATGAGGAGTACGCGGCGTTCTTCGGTGAGCACAAGCCAGCGCGGAGCACATTCGGAATTGCCCTGGCCGGCGGATTCGCCGTCGAAGTGGAGGCCATCGCGTACGTCGGAGGGAAGAAGTAGGCCGGTCCAGAATGGTGCCCGGCGCTGCTCATCAGGGAGCATGCAACCATGGAGAACGTCGCGTTTGATCCGTTGCGTATCGAAGTGAAATGGAGCACGAATGGTGAGCACGATGAGGGCCGTCGAGTACCACGGCGCAGGCGGACCCGAAGCAATTCGGGTGGTCGAACGCCCGCGCCCGGTTGCTGGCCCGGGCGAGGTTCTCATCCACGTCGCCGCCGCAGGGCTCAACCGCGCCGACGTGCAGCAACGACGCGGCGTCTATCCGCCGCCGCCCGGGGCATCCGACATCCCGGGCCTCGAGGTCAGCGGGACGATCGTCGAACTCGGTGATGGCGTTGACGCGTTTGAGGTCGGCGCCGAGGTCTGTGCACTGCTCGCCGGGGGCGGTTACGCGGAGTATGTGGCGGTGCCCGCCGGGCAGGTGCTGCCGGTGCCCGCCGCGATACCGCTCGTCGATGCCGCCGCACTGCCCGAGGTGGCGTGCACCGTCTGGTCGAACCTCTTCATGACCGCGCATGTCACGGCGGGCGACTGGGTGCTGATCCACGGCGGCGCCGGCGGCATCGGAACGATGGCGACCCAGCTCGTCGCCGCGTTCGGCGCCCACCCGGTGGTCACCGCAGGCAGCTCCGAAAAGCTCGCCTATTGCCGGACCTTCGGCGCCGAAGCGGGCATCAACTATCGCGAGGAGGACTTCGTCGAGCGGATGCTGGACATCTCCGGCGGGCACGGAGCCGACGTCATTCTCGACGTCGTTGGCGCGAAATACCTCGACCGCAACGTGCGTGCGCTCGCGCTCGGCGGACGCCTGGTCGTGATCGGGCTGCAGGGTGGCGCGAAGGCCGAACTCGACCTCGGCCTGCTGATGTCCCGGCGCGCGAGCGTCGCCGGCACGACTCTCCGTTCCCGGCCGATCGCGGAGAAGGCGCGGGTCGTCGCCGAGGTCGCCGCGCACGTCTGGCCGCTCGTCGAGGCGGGCACCGTGCGCACCGCCGTCGAGGCGCGCTACCCGCTCGACCGGGTCGCGGCGGCCCACGAGCACTTCGATTCGGGCCAGCACACCGGCAAGATCCTGCTCACGATGTGACGAGCGGATGCCGTCGGTTGGGGTGCGCGCGGAGCCGGGCGGTGCAGCACCGTCGCTTCGGGAGGTAAATCGTGGGGTGCGTCGACGTATGGGCGGCGGACCCGCGGTTTTCCCGCCCGAAGTTGCGGTGTCGGGCGGCTCCAGTCCCGAGGGCGGCAGCCGCGTCCAGTGGCGAATTGGTGGGGGTTGCCGCGGTCGTGGGGTGTCGCCCGTGCGCAGCACCGTCGCTTCGGGAGGTAAATCGCGGGGTGCGTCGACGTATGGGCGGCGGACCCGCGGTTTTCCCGCCCGAAATTGCGGTGCCGGGCGGCGCCCACCGGTTCCAGCACCGCGCGGGCGGTTACGAGTCCGACCAGGCTCCCAGCGCCGTCGCGACGCTCTCAATGAGCCGGGCAAAACTCCGCTCCCTGTCCACCGGAAGCTGGAACCCGCCGCGGGTCTCCAGGTCGACGAAACCGTGGAGCGCCGACCGAAGGAACCGGGTGGCATCCACAGCGTCATCGCCCCGGAGGTCGTAGCCAGCGAGGACGTCGTAGATCACCTGAACGAGAACCGACGACACCCGCGAGTCTTCCGGATCTTCGGATGCCGCCGCGCGCACGGTCAGCGGGTACTGGCCGGGATGCTCAACCGCCCATTTCCGGTAGGCGAGGGAGAGCGCACGGATGGCGTCGTCCCGGGAGCGTCCGATGGCCGCCCGCCCGAGAGCGCGCGCGAGATCCGTCTTCGCGCGCAACGTGATGCCCCGGTAGAGACCGGCCATGCCGTCGACGTGTTTGTAGAGGGAGGGAGCCCGCACGCCCAGGCCCTCGGCCAGGACGGCGAGATTCAAGCCATCGGCTGCGGGGTCATCGAGGATCTGGGCGGCGCGCTCGATGACCGTGGCTTCATCCAGTCCAGCCCTAGGCACGCGTCGTCACTGTCCGGAGGAAGTCCAGGATGCTGGCCGAAACCAGGTCGGGCTGCTGCGAGTGCGGGTAGTGACCGGCTTCGGGAACCATGACAGATGTTCCCTTCAGCGTGTGCGCGATCCACTCCGCTTCGACCCGTGGGTCCTTAAAGTCCGGGTCCTTCTCGCCCATGATGACGAGGGTCGGCGTCGTGACCGACTCGAGGCTCTCGCCGGCGCGCACGTGGTCGGTGCGGGTGGTGAGGCTGAACGCGCGCGCGTAGCCGGGCCGCTTGATACTTGCGATTGCCGTGCGCTGGTACTCGGCGAAGTCCGACGGCTTGGTGCCGGCGTAGAGGGTGGGCATATATGCCTTCCATGCCGCTGCTGCCCACGGTCGGGCCATCAGGACCCGGAAGAGGAGAGTCTGCAGCGGGTTGGCGGCCGGTTGCCGCACGAACGGGCCAATCAGCACGAGGCCGTTGACGAGCTCAGGATGCTCCGCCGCCACGATGACCGCGGCACCCGCCGCCATCGAGCTGCCGACAACGATCGCCGGGCCGAGTTCGCGAAGAAGGGCGGCGATGTCACCGGCCGTGTCGACGTCACCGTAACTCGAGAAGGACGCATCGCTGTCGCCGTGACCACGCAGGTCTGTGGTGACAACCGTGTAGCCCGCTTCGGCGAGTGCTGGAGCAAGGAACCGGTAGGTGGATCGAAGCTCACCCATGCCGGGTACGAGTACGATCCGCGGCCCGTTGCCTCGAGCGTCGTAGGCAATCCTCCCCTGAGTGCCGCGCTGGAGGAAGCGCGTTGTGAGTTGATTTGTCATGTGGCTAATCTACTTAGCTTTTAAGCTAAGCGCAATAGGCAACGCGCCTTAATCACTGAAACCGGAGAGCTGGGGTGTACGCGGGCCTTCCGCACGCACCGCCGACGGCGAAGAATCGAGCCATGCGCACATCGAACGAACCAACCGATGGCGGTGTCCTGATTGTCGGGGCCGGACCGGGTATCGGCCTGGCCGTGGCCCGCCGATTCTCCCGTGGCGGCCGGCCGGTCGGGCTCATTGCCAGGTCAGCGGAGCGTCTGACGCAACTCTCGGATGCTCTCGGGGCCGAGGGCATCCGGACAGCGTGGCAGGCCGCCGACGCGACGGATGCCGACGACCTTGCCCGCGGCATCCGTTTGCTTACCCAGCAGCTCGGACCGATCGAGACTCTCTGCTTCAGCCCGCTGCCCTCGCTCGCGCTCATCCGCCCGGTTCTCGAGACAGCGCCACGGGAGTTCATCGAGTCGTTCAGTCTGAACGTGGCTGGCGCTGCGGCGGCGGTCGCCGAAGTCACGCCGGGCATGATCGAGCGGGGGCACGGGACTCTGCTGTTTACAACGGGCAGCGCGGCGCTCAACCCCACCCCGGAGCGGGCCGCGAGTGTCGTGACGACGGCAGCAGAGACCGCTTATGTCGACCTTCTGCATCGTGCCCTCACGCCGCATGGCATCCGCGTCGCTCAACTCGCCATCGTTGGAGCCGTCGGCCCCGGCGCGGCCCACGAACCGGACGCCGTTGCCGAAGCGCTCTGGGCGGCATCCGTGTCAGCGGACGGACCGCTCACCGTGCTCCGTCAGCCTGCCGTCGAGGGTGTGGGATCCTGACCGCGGGACTGATCGCCGCCCGCCTTGTCAGGTGGCGCGGAGCATCGCCGAGAGATCAGCGAGGATCGGACACGCGACGTTCGCTCTCGCCGGGCACGACCGGGGAGCGCTCGTGGCGATCCGCACGGGCCTCGACCACCCCGGAGTCGTGACCGCCTCATGACACTCGACGTGCTGCCGCCCCTCGATATGTGGGACATCCTGCACGGCGCCGACGCAAAGGTGGCCTGGCACCTCTACCTCATGGCGCAGCCGGTGGGCCTGGCCGAACCGATGATCTCGGCGGTTGCCGACACCTTCTTCGCGTCGTTCATCGACGACTGGGTCTCCACACCCGAGGCAATTCCGGCCGAGTACCGCGCCGAGTACCTTCGTGCCTCCCGTGAGGCCGTGCCGTCCATCGTCGCCGACTACCGGGCCTCCGCCGGCATCGACGTGCTGCACGATCAAGCGGACCGGGCATCCGGGAACACACTCGTCATGCCGGTGATCGCCATCCAGCAGGACAGGGGCACTGCCCTCGGCTATGACGCCGCCGGACTCTGGCAGGCATGGGCGCCGGACCTCGACCACCGCACCCTGTCGGCTGGCCACTTCATGCCGGAAGAGGCGCCGGCCGAAATCATCGCGGCGTTGCGCGAGTTGCTCGCGCGCTGACCGCGGCTACTGGCGCCTGCCGGGTGCGCCGCCGTTTCGGGAGGTAGATCGCGGGGTGCGTCGACGTATGGGTGGCGGACCCGCGGTTTTTACGCCCGAAGTGACGGTGCCCGGGCGGTACCGACCGGTTCCGGCGCGTCGGTGTCAGCCCGTCCATCAGTAGCGCGGTAGGCGCGTCGTGTGCGTGAACGGGTGGGCCACTCCGGCCATCGGGAGTCGTCCGTGCGCAGCGCCGTCGTTTCGGGAGGTGAATCGCGGGGTTTGTCGATGTATGGGCGGCAGACACGCGGTTTTCCCGCCCGAAGTGCCGGTGCCCGTCGTGTCGTTCCCGTTGCACGTGTCGCGTCGCGCGCCCCGTCTCGGCCAACCTCCGGCGGGTCTCTGCCAGATGTTGCAGTGACGGCTGCGCGGCCCGCACCCCGCACCTACGCTGGGGGCGTGACCACGCCTCCCATAGTCATCCGCCCGACGCGATTGAGCCCACTCGTGCTCGTCGCCATTTCAGTGACACTTGTTGCCTGGGCGAGCGCGTTCATCGTCATCCGGGGCGTCGGACCGGACTTCACCCCGGGCGGAATGTCGCTGCTGCGACTGGTGGTCGGCACAGTTCTGCTCGGCTTCCTGCTGATCGGACGCCGATGGGTGGCACCCACCCGCCGGGAGTGGCTGCTCATCCTCGGCTTCGGCGTTGCCTGGTTCGGTGCGTACAACATCGCGCTCAACACGGCCGAGGAGACGCTCGACGCCGGCACGACGGCGATGATCGTCAACCTCGCGCCGATCCTCGTCGCCCTGGGCGCCGGCCTTTTTCTCCGCGAAGGGTTACAGAAGTGGCTCGCCATTGGCGCGGGCGTTGCCTTCATCGGCGTGATCCTGATCGGGGTCGGCGCGGGCAACGCCAACGGCGGAATCGACGGCATCGCGGTGCTCTGGGCGCTTCTCGCCGCCGTCACCTATGCGGCGGGTGTGCTGTTCCAGAAGCCCGCGCTCAAGCGACTGCCCGCCGGCCAGGTGACCTGGCTCGGCTGCGCAATCGGCACCATCGCATGTCTGCCGTTCAGCGGCCAGCTCCTCGCCGACCTGCAGCGGGCGCCGACCAGTTCGATCCTCGGTGTTGTCTACCTCGGCGCCGTGCCCACCGCCATCGCGTTCAGCACCTGGGCGTACGCGCTGTCGCGGGTGCCGGCTGGGCAGCTCACGATCTCGACGTACATCGTGCCGCCGCTCGCCATCCTGATGGGGGTCGTCTTCCTCGGCGAACTCCCGGTGCCGCTCGCAATCGTCGGCGGCATCCTGTGTCTCGTCGGAGTGGCGCTGACCCGCCGCGGCCGGTGATCGCCGCCGAGGCCGGCTCGCCATGGTGACCGGCCATCGAGTCGCCCACGCGCCGTCGCCGTTATTTTCGGGCGGTAATCGTGACGTCTGTCGCGCTGTCGCGCTATTGCGCATGAAGCCACGGTTCTTCCTCCGGAAGCGCACTGCGTCAGCCGCAGCTAGTCGACCTCGAAGTAGTACGGACCGTCAGTGCCCTCCGCGCCGGAATAACTGAGTGCGATCAGCCCCTCGCCGGGATCGTCGCTGGGAATCGGAATAACGATATTGCCGACGACGGTCTCATTGAGGTCGACGTCGGTGAAGCCCGAAAAGTCGGGATCGGGTGCGGCGCTGAGTTCATCCGTGGCACTGTAGACCTCGTTGCCATTGCCTGTAACGTACTCGACGGTGATCTCCGTGCCGGGGTCGGCACCAGCCTGGGCGCGCGGTGCCGCAGCGACGGAAACCATGGCCCAGTTCATGCCCTCTGGCGGTGCCGGGTTACCTTCGACGGCGAGCACGAGATCGGTGGCGTCGAGGTCGTATGCCGTGACGGTCGCCAGATACACGGTCTCGCCGTCGGTGTCCACGAATTCGACGGGGGAGCCGAGGGTGAGCGACTCCAGGGTGGCTCGCGGTTCGGGTGTTGCGGTGATCCCGGGGCGGGCGCGCGGGGTTTCGTCGACGGCCTCGCCGATGGCAAAGATGAAGCCGAAGGTGTACGCGACGATCATCACCGCAGCGAGGACCAGCGACACGAACGAGAGCACCGTTCCCCAGATCGCCTGCCCGCGTGGCCGGTCGGCGAGCACCAGGCCAATGATGCCAAGCACGATCCCGGTCACACCGAGCAGGAACGACAGGAAGTTCGCGAACGGGATGAACGCCACTCCGATCGACACGATGCCGATGATCAGCGAGGCAAGCCCCGGGCCGTTTCCTGGTTTCGGTGGACCCTGACCCACCGGGGCATACCCATAGTGGGGCTGCTCCTGCGGGTAGAACTGCGACGCGTTGTACGGCGGTTGCTGCGCGGGGTGCGGCGGTTGCTGGTTGGTTCCTTCGCCCGCGGAACCGTACGGACTCGGCGGTGGATTTGTCATACCGCGAGTGTGACCCTCGCGGCCCGGCGTGGTGAGGGTACTAAGACCTACACCGCTTCGGGCGCCGGTTGAGGCAGAGCCCGAGAACTGCCTCGTCACCAGTTTGCGGAAGCTCTAGCGTGGGAGGCGTAGCCCCTGCATCCCACCGTCCACGGCGAGGGAGACCCCGGTCGTCGAACCTGCGAGAGGGCTCGCAAGGTAAGCGATTGCGGCTGCGATTTCTTCCGGAGCGACGAGGCGACCGTGGGGCTGGCGCGCCTCGAGCGCAGAGCGCGCTGCGTCGGGATCGGCAGCCGATGCGAGGAGTCGTCCGATCCACGGGGTGTCCGCTGTGCCCGGATTCACGCAGTTAACACGGATGCCCTCGGCCAGGTGGTCCGCAGCCATACTCAGGGTGAGAGAGAGCACCGCGCCCTTGGTTGCACCGTAGAGTGCGCGGGCGGGCAGTCCCGCAGTGGCCGCGATGGAACAGGTGTTCACGATGGCGGCATGGTTGGAGCGCCGCAGGTGTGGCAGTGCGGCGCGGGAAACTCGCACCAACCCAACGACGTTGACATCAAACACTCGGTGCCATTCGTCATCGTCGTTCGACTCGATCGTGCCTTGCGCCCCGATGCCGGCGTTGTTGATGACGATATCGATGCCGCCGAGTCGCTCGGCGGCTTCGGCGACGGCCGATCGTACGGACTCGTCATCGGACACGTCGCACCTGAGCGCGACGACGCCGGGGCCCGCCGCCTCGGGCGTCAGATCCAGCACGGCCACTCGTGCGCCACGCTCGACAAGCAGTGCCGCAGTGGCGGCACCGATCCCGGAGGCCCCACCTGTAACGATGGCTGTCAGTCCGTCAAATTCCATGGTTTGTCCTTACTGATGTGCCGGCGTGAACTGCTGGCGTTGGCGGCCGAGGCCGTCGATCTCGATTTCGACGACGTCTCCGGCGGAGAGGTAGGGGAAGCGTCCCGAGAGCGCGACCCCTTCCGGCGTCCCGGTGCAGATGAGGTCACCGGGTTCGAGCACGAGGTACTGGCTGAGATTGAAGATGATCTCGTTGACGCTGAAGATCAGGTCGGCTGTCGACGAATCCTGCCGTGGCTCGCCGTTCACCCAGCTGCGCAGCCTGGCATCGCTCGGGTCGAACTCGTCGGGCGTGACGACGACGGGTCCGGTCGGGCAGAACCCGGCGCAGCTCTTACCTTTCGACCACTGACCGCCCGATACCTCCAGCTGGAACGACCGTTCCGAGAGGTCGTTGACGGTGACGAAGCCCGCGATCGAGTCACGCGCCTGTTCCGGTGAATCCAGGTATGAGGTGCGCTTGCCGATAACGACGCCGAGTTCGACCTCCCAGTCCGTCTTGGTCGACCCGCGCGGAATCGCGACCGCGTCGTTCGGGCCGACGACGGTGTTGGGTGCCTTGTGGAAGAGAATCGGAACAGTTGGCGGCTCTGAACCCGACTCTGCCGCGTGCGCGGCGTAGTTCATCCCAATGCAGAACACGGAGGACGGCCGAGCGATGGCTGCGCCAACCCGGACGCCGGACGACGGCAGTTCTAGAAGCGCGGAGGCGGCAAGTGCCTGCGCTGCCCGAGCTGGTCCGTCAGACGTCCAAAAGGCGGCGTCGATGTCGGCGGTGATGGAGGCGAGGGAGTAGTACGTCCCGTCCTCGACGACGCAGGGGACCTCTGCCCCCAAGGGGCCAATTCGCGCGAACTTCATGTCATATCCTTCTCAGAGTCGGGGGTGCAGTGTCAACGGGCTGTGCCGGTCACCGGCCTGTCGGCGAAGCGACAGGTGTCGTCTCGGCGCTGGCCGTCCCCGTTTCGGCGATACGGCGCTTCTCTGCGCGGGTGTCTGCCAGATTGAAGAGGGCGGCGAGGATGGCGCCGGCAACGTTGTGCCAGATCGTTGCGACAGCAGCTGGCAGGGCGGCGAGCGGGGAGAAGTTCGCGTTGGCGAGGGCGGCAGCCAGTCCGGCGTTCTGCATTCCGACCTCGATGGCGACGGCGCGACGTTCGCGGGCGCCGAGGCGACCGGCCTTCGCAGCGAGGTAGCCGAGCCCGAAGCCAGCTGCGTTGTGGAGCACGACGGCAAGGATGACGATGAGCGCAGAGCCCATGACAACCTCGGCGCTTCCGGCCATGATGCCCGCGATCACCAGTGAGAGGACCGCCACCGAGATCCACGGAACGGCCGGCGCAATTTGTGCGACCAGCTTCTTGGCCAGGAGCCGCACAACGAGACCGAGCGCAACGGGGATGATGACCATCTGGAGGATCTGCAGCGCCATGGACCAGAAGTCGATGGGCAGGTAGCTGCCGGCCAGCCACAGCACGAGCAATGGAGTCAGTACCGGCGCCACCAAGGTCGAGATGGTGGTCATCGAGATGGACAACGCGACGTTTCCCTTGGCGAGATAGGCAACGATGTTGGACGATGCTCCACCGGGTGCGGACCCGAGAAGCACCATTCCGACGATGAGCAGCGGGTCAAGCTGAAGCAGCACCGCGATACCGAAGCCGGTGAGCGGCATGATCAGGAATTGGGCGACGCATCCGATCAACACCGCATGGGGCATTTTGGCAACGATCCTGAGGTCGGGAATCGTGAGGGTGAGACCCATGGTGAACATGACGATGCCGAGCAGCGTTGGAACCAGGGGGTTCAAAGGGAGCGCCACATCCGGTGCCAGAGTGCCGAAGATGCCGGCAATGACGATGATTACCGGAAACGCCATGACCGCGATCTTGGCCGATCGACGCTCGCGAGAAGCGAGAAGGTCGGATGTATTGCTCAAAATTTTCCTCCTTGAAAACAATTCGACAGCCAGCTGATCGGCCCGAGAGTACGCTAGCACGCCGCAAGTCCGCCATGCGACGGGATTCATGGCTGCGGTGCCAGCAGCGCAATGATCGGATCAATCTTCCGAAGCCGTCGACCTGGGACGCTCCGGCCTTCATGGAGCGTCTAGAGGGCGCCTTTAAGCCAAGCTTCGATCCCGCCGACATGCAGGGTCAGGGCTGCGCGCGCCAGGTCCGGGTCTCGGCTGCGGAGGGCGGCGAGGATGGCGCCATGCTCGGAGAGCGTGCGGGCCGTTGACGCGTCTTCGGTGATGCCTCGCCAGACGCGGGCGCGGATGGTCGAACTCGAGAGGCTTTCGAGCAGGCCCGACAGATAGGCGTTTCCACTGGCAGCAGTGATCTGCCGGTGGAATTCGATGTCGTGACTGACGAGATCGTCGAGACTCGTCGACTCATCGACGGAGGACAGAAGCTGCGAGAGATCATCGAGCTGCGCGTCACTTATGCGCACCGCGGCCAGGCCGGCGGCGTGAGCCTCGAGGACGCGCCGCACTTCGAATATCTCGATCACCGAAGCATCCTGATGGAGGTCAACGACGAATGCCATCGCCTCGAGCAGGAGGTGCGGCTCGAGGCTGGTGACGTATGTCCCGTCGCCGCGACGCACATCGAGTACCCGAATCACTTCCAGTGACTTCACTGCCTCGCGGAGCGAATTCCGAGACAGCCCCAGTCGCTCGCTCAGTTCCTTTTCCGGTGGAAGGCGCTGGCCGGGTTTGAGTTCGCCTGACACGATCATTGCTTTGATCGTCGAGATCGCCTCATCCGTGACTGCCATGCGGCCAGCCTAACGGCTTGGTAAATACCTCACTCGAGGCATCCGTTCGTATCTGAAGGTCACACGGACGGCGCGACCTAGAAGGAGGAGCCGGAGAACGTGAGAACGGAACCGAACGTGTACACGAAGGCCATGATCATGCCGAGGACGATCGACGTGCCCGAGAGCACAAGGCCCCACAGCGCCTGCCGTCGCGGGCGCCCCGGCAACACCAGCCCGATGATTCCGAAGACGACGCCGATGATGCCGGGCAGGGACGCGCCGAAGTTCGACCCGGGCAGGATCGCGATGAGCATCGCGGCGATGCCGATGATGAACGAGGTGAGGCCGGGTCCGTTGCTGTTGAACGGCGCGGTCTGGGCCGGGCCGTACGGATTCGGGTGCTGCTGGGGGTAGCTGTACTGCGCCTGGTTGTACGGCTGCGGCTGGGGGTACTGGCTGAACTGCGGATGCTGTGGCTGGAATGCCTGAGGGTACGGCGGCTGTTGCGGGGACGGGCGATATACGGGTGACGGCGGTGCCTGGGTGTACGGGGGCTGCGGCTGGGAGTACGGGGGCAGCTGTGCGGACTGGCTTGGAGCCGCTGGCGAGTACGGCTGGTAACCGGCCGGCTCCGCGGGCACGGCCTCGGGCGCGTGCGGGTCGACCGGCGCAGAATCTGCGGCGCGATAGGGGCTGGGCGGACCGGAAGCGGCGGGTCCGTCAGGGCTCGGCGTTGGGTTCGTCATGCGCCGAGTATGCCCTATGTGGCGTCGTCAGGGCGAGGAGAAATCTACCCACCCGTGCTGAGCGACACCGCATTGACGGGGAGAAGTGCGCCCGGTGCAGCGGATGAATCGATCGTGTACGGCGCGCTCCGCGTGGTCTCGTCGATCACGCCGAACATCGCGGCAATGAAGCCGAACGTGTAGAGGAAGAACGTCACAAACGCGATACCCATCGAGACCACGGAGAGCACGGTGCCCCAGATCGCCTGGCCGCGCGGCCGGTCAACGAGCACCAGCCCAACGATGCCGACGACGAGCCCCGCGGGTCCGAGCAGGAAGGAAAAGACGTTGACGAGCGGAATGAACGCCGCGACGACCGAGGCGATGCCGATGATCAGCGCCGCGAGTCCTGGCCCGTTGCCGCTCTTCGGTGCCGCCGGGCCGACCGCTGTGTAACCGTACGGCAGCTGCTCCTGCGGGTAATACTGCACCGCGTCGTACGGCGGCTGCGGCGCCGGGTACTGCGGTTGCGTGCTGGGCGGACCGGAGTCCGCTGGACCGGAAGAACTCGGCGGGAGGCTCGTCATGCGTCGAGTCTGCCGCATCATCCGGATTCTGTGGAGAAAACGGATGCTGCGGCAGAGCGGCAAGAAAGCTAGCGCTGCATCAGAGCGTCAAGACCAACAGCCATCGCCGCGGCCAGACGGAAGTCGACCCGCTGGTCGGGAACGGTGACCGTGTATTTGTCGCGCATGCTGAACTGGCGCTCACTCGTCATGACCGGTGCGCCGGTGGCGCGGTCGATGAAGTCGAAGTGCAGTGCCAGCGGAAGGTTGATGAACCGGCGGAGGATCGCGAGGGTCTGGTTGCGTTCCTGGCCGTATGCTTCAAGGCCCGCTCCGCGCAGGTGGAACGACGTCCGCAAGAGGCTCTGGGCGAAGTCCTTCTGGAACGATCCGATGATCGTGCCGTCAGCGGCGGTGACGTCGTACGACGCGGCAACGTCGATCGCCTGGCGTGCCTTGAAGCCGAACAGCGGCATCGTCTTCGCCTCATCGGCGTAGAACGTGACCTGCTCCTTCATCGCCATCCGCTTCTGCTGCGCGATCGCGAAGATCCGGCCCTCGGACCCGTCGGGGTTGGCCTCCACGATCTCGTAGCGGTTCACCATCATGGTGAGGCGCTGCTTGACGAAAAAGCGGGGCGCGTACTGGAACGTGGAGGTGGTCATCGTTGTCCTTCGGGGCAGTAAGGCAGTGGGGCTGCTCGGAAATAAGGGCACCGAGCAGGTGCAGACGCTGAAGATCCTATCGATGGCCGCAGCTCTGTGACCGCAGCGGCGCGGATCGTCCCTGCCAGCCGCCTCAGCGCATCAGTCGTGGGGGTGGATACGGAATACTGGTCAGACTCTTCAACGACCAGAAGGAGAACATCTCTATGGCAGACCCCATCTACACCGCCGTCGCTACCTCGACCGGAGACGGCCGCGCCGGCGGGCACACCGTCTCGAGCGACGGACTCCTCGACGTGACCCTCGCCATCCCGACCGAAATGGGTGGACCTGGTGGGGCAACGAACCCCGAGCAGCTCTTCGCTGCCGGATGGGCGTCGTGCTTCCACTCCGCGCTGAAGTCCGCGGCGGCGAGCCGGAAGATCACGTTCACCGACTCGGCCGTTATCGCCGAAGTGGGACTACAGCCCACGGACGGCGGCGGATTCAGCCTCTCAGCCGCGCTTCACATTGAGCTCGGCGGTGTCGACCAGGCCACAGCAGACTCTCTCGTCGAGGCCGCTCACGCCATCTGCCCCTACTCCAACGCGACCCGCGGCAACATCCCCGTCACCCTCGACGCGACTGTTGGCTGAACGGGCCTGCCCGGCGCGGCTGCGACCGTGCCGATGACATCAACGACCGACGCTCGCCTCGAACCGGGCATCGCCGCACGCCGTGCGCGCTGGGCCGTCTCGGCGCTCTTCCTCACCAATGGCGCGCTCTTCGCCAACATCCTGCCGCGGTATCCCGAAATTAAGTCAGAGCTGGGGCTCGATAACGCCGCCTATGGTCTCGCGGTTGCGGCGTACCCCGCCGGAGCGATCGTCGCCGGGCTGGCAGCGGCGGTGCTCATCCGCCGACTCGGCTCCGCCCGGGTCGCCGTGGCGGGCACGGTTCTCACCGGCATCAGCCTGCTTTTTGCCGGTCTTTCGCCGACGGTCATTCTGTTTGGCCTTGCGCTGTTCGTCGGTGGAGCATCGGATGCCATCACCGACGTCGCGCAGAACGCTCACGGACTCCGCGTCCAGCGTCGGTACGGCCGCTCGATCATCAATGCGTTCCACGCGATCTGGTCGATCGGCGCGGTGCTCGGTGGCGTGATGGCCGCGGTCGCCATCGCGCTCGGCATCCCGGTGGGCGTTCACCTCACCGTCTCCACGGCACTCTTCGCGGCGGTCGCGCTCACCGCACGCCGATTCTGCCTCCCCGGTCGTGACGACGAGCTCGACGAGCTTGACGAGTCAGGGTCGGCCGAAAGGTTGGGAGCCCCGGCCGCCGGGCGTCAACGCGTCTCCGGCCGCACCGTCGCCGTGCTCGCCATGCTGACCCTGGTCGCCATGGCGGGAGCCGTCGCCGAGGATGCGGGCAACACCTGGGCGACCCTGTACCTCGCCGACTCGCTCGGTGCCGCCGCTGCGGTTGCTCCGCTCGGCTTCATTGCACTCGTCGGTGCGCAGTTCATCGGGCGGATCATCGGCGACGGGATGGTGGACAGGTTCGGTCAGCGGGCCGTCGCCCGTGTCGGCGGGCTCATCACCGCGGTCGGCATGGGCCTGGCTCTCGCGTTTCCGAGTGTGCCCGGCACCATCCTCGGCTTCGCCGCCGCCGGATTCGGCACCGCCACGTTGATCCCCGCTGCGATGCACGCCGCCGACGAACTCCCCGGCATCCGCGCGGGCATGGCTCTCACGATCGTGTCGTGGCTGCTCCGCGTCGGCTTCCTGCTGTCGCCGCCGTTCGTCGGTTTCATCGCCGAGAATGAAAGCCTTCGCGCCGGGCTGCTCGTTGCGCCGGCCGCCGGTATCGTCGCGATCCTGTTCGCGGGTGTGCTGGAAAAGCGCCGCGCGAGGGATCGCTGACGGGGCCGGCGCGGAAGGTCCCAGCGCTGAACTTCGCGGTGTAAGTCAGCCGCCGACGCCGAGGGTCTGTGCCCACTCCACGGCGGAAGCGATGAATACGACGAGCGAGCCAACGACGAGGAATGCCCAGCCCAGCGCCTGGCGGTCGAACGACTGCAAGGTCCACTGCTCGGCCGGAGAGAGCGGGTCACCCGATTCGCGGATCAACTGCTTCAGGAGCGTTCGGCGCTTACGGATTCGCCAGCGCGGAACCGCGTAATACGTGCGGCTGCGGCCATCCGAGGAGACCCGGCTGAGGTCCGACTGGGAGTTCTCAAGCGAGCGGATGCCGTTCTGAAGCGAGTTGACCATCTGGATCACCGTGCCGATGAGCAGCAGCACCGACCCGAGTGCCAGGGCGAAGAGAACCATTCTCGGTCACACCCTGAACGAACGCAGGTGGCTGATCACCGTGAAGCCCATGCGTTCGTAGACGGGTTGCCCGAGGGTGCTCGCCTGAAGGGTAGCGACGCGGAGTCCCTTCTCTTGAGCGGCTCGCAGTGCCCATCCGGTGAGGGCCGTGGCGATTCCGCGGCCGCGGAAGGCGGCATCCGTTGCCACGAGGTAGATGCCGGCGACGCCGTCGCTGACCAAAAGCTCGGCGGTGCCGACGATGCGTCCGTCGATGATGCCGACGAAGCGCTCAAGCGAACCGTCGGACGGTCTCAGCGCCTCTGCGCGGATCGCGCCCTCGCGTGCGGCGGCGGTGACACCCATGGAAGCGGCGTACCCGTCGACCCATGGGGCCAGGTCGGCGTTCGGGCTGACCGGTTCGATGGTGAGGTCGGTGGGGATGTTGCCGAGGGCGAAGCTGTCGAGCTCCAGGGCCATCACCGGGGTCGTTCCGACCTGTCGGAGGCCACGCTCCTGCAGGTGCTGCTCGATCGCCGGGTCGGTGTCGTCGCCGATCTCCCACAACCAGGGCACGCCGGCGAAGTGTTCCGCGGCCGCGGCGAGAGTGGACTCGGTGTCGCTGTCCTGCGCCCGAAGGACGGCGTTGAGTCGCGGGTGCGCGATGCCACTGCGGGTCCAGGTGACGGAGTCGTCGCGGGTGCTTTCGGCACCCCAGCCGAGCCAGTACGAGCGGTAGTTGGCGAGCTGCGGGGCGAGGTTGCCGATGTCCTGTTCGGTCACCGGAGTGGTCGATGGCACTTGAGGATTATTCATCCGGTCGATCATAGGCAGGGGGTGACGGCATCCGCCATCGTTTTATTCGGAGGGCTGTAACCGGCGCACCGTGCAGGCGAACGCCCGGGCGGGCTACTCGACCGCGAAGTAGAACGGGTCGGTGACGGCGTCGTCGTAGGTGTACGACAGCGTCCAGTATCCGCCCAGAGAATTGTCGTCCGGGACGGCGATCACGACGTTCCCGGTTCCGCTCTCGCCCTCGGCGAGGTCAGTGAGCAGCTCGATCCTCGGCTCGGGGGCGAGCGCATACAGGTCAAGCGGGCTGAATTCGTAACCGTTCGACGTGACGTACCCGACAGCGATATCCATCGCGGGGGAGACGTGCACGCTCGACAGCGCTGTCACATCGACGGTCACCATCGCCCATTTCATCCCCGCGGGCGGTTCGGTGTTGCTCGCGACCGCGAGCACCTGGTCGTTCGCGTTGAGAACGGATGCCGACAGCGTCGCCTCGTAGGCCGGCTGACCCGCGAGGTCGATGAGTGTGATCGGGGTGCCGAGCGCGAGTGAATCGACCGGCGGCGGTGTTGCCACCTCGCTTGAACTCGAATCGTTGTTGTACGACTTGTCCAGTTCGCTGCCGACATACGAGATGAACCCGAACGTGTACACAACGATCATGAGAACCGCGAGGGCGATCGACACCGCCGAGAGCGCCGTCCCCCACACGGCCTGGCGCCGTTCGGGTTGGGCGCGCCGGAGTCCGACGATTCCGCAGATGATGCCGGTGATGCCGAGCAGGAAGGACAGGAAGTTGACGATCGGGATGAACGCGGTCACCACTGACGCGATTCCGATCACCAGGGCGGCGAGTCCTGGTTTGCCCCGATTCGGTGCTGGCGTTCCGGGTGCTGTGAAGGCGGCGGGGTACCCGTACGGGCTTTGCTGCTGCCCGGCATCCGGTGCGGGGGCGTAGATCGGTGGGTTCTGCGGCGCGGAATCCGCGGGACGATAGGGACTCGGCGGGAGGTTCGTCATACCGAGAGTCTGCCCCACCGCGGTTGTGATCGGCGAGGGGAGAGGTGCCCAGTGCCGTACCTGGGTCGTTGAGGCGAGCATTGCTCCCCTAGGATTTCTGACGAAAGCGACCGACCAAGGGTGGAGCGAATGGCTGAACAAACTGGCGCTCTGCTGGGGGCGCTCGCGGAGGAGCTCACCCTCCCGTCGCCACAGCGCGATACCGGTGCGGCCGATGGGTCGCTTCGATCCGTGATCCGTCTGCTGCAGGAGGCCGAGAGACTTCAGGCGGATGGGCACGCCGATGCCGCGCTGCGTGCGCTCGATGGTGCTGCGCGTCACGTGTCCGACTCGTGGTCGTTCCGGTCGGTCCTGGGGGTCGAAGTGCTTCGGGTGGCGCAAGGCAGGCGTGCGGCGAGCTCCCGCTGAGCGTCACCTTCTGACGAACGAACTTCAGCGCTGCAGCGCCTCGATCGCAACCGCGGTCGCCTCGGCGATCAGCGTGTCGTCGTAGTCGGCGTCGGCTTCTGAGCGGCTCGACAGAACCGTGAGCACGATCGGATCGCCCTCGGTTGGCCAGATCACCGCGGCGTCGTTTCGGGTTCCGTAGCCCGCCGAGCCGGTCTTGTCGCCGACCGTCCACTCCGTCGGCACGCCCGCCCGGATCAGCTTGTCGCCGGTGGTGTTGCCCACGAGCCATTCGGTCAGGATCTCTCGATCGGATGCTTCGAGGGCGTCACCGAGGACGAGCGCGTCGAGCGTGGTCGCAAATGCTTCAGGGGTGGTCGTATCGCGCGGGTCACCGGGGATCGCTTCGTTGAGCTCCGGCTCGGTGCGGTCCACCTGGGTGACGTCGTCGCCCATCGCTGCGAGTGCGGTCGCGAGCCCGGCCGGACCGCCGATCTGCTCGAAGATGAGGTTCGCTGCCGTGTTGTCGCTGTATCGAACGGCGGCGTCGCCCAGTTCGCGGAGCGTCATCCCGGTGTCGACGTGTTGCTCGGTGATGGGTGCGTAGTCGAGCAGGTCGGACTCGTCGTAGGTCACGAGAGTGTCGAGTTCGTCATCGCTGGTCTGGTCGAGCAGTACGGCCGACGCGAACACCTTGATGGTGGAGGCGTAGGCGAACCGCTCGTCGCTTCGGTACTCCAATGCCAGGCCGGTTCCCGTGTCGAGGGCGTAGACGCCGAGGCGGGCATCGAACTTCTGCTCGAGTTCGACGAACTCCTCGTCTGCTGACGGCGTCGTGGGGGTGGGGGTTGCCGTTGCCGATGGTGTTTTTGCGGGAGCCGGTTCGGCCGCGCATCCGACGAGGACGCCCATGGCGAGGGTGGTGAATGCGGCGGCGACGAGGCGAATCGTGTGGGGCATCAAAATTCTCTCGGGTGGATCATCGAACGTGGTTGCCCAAGTCATCGTAGTGGGGCTGTGACAGGCTCATCGGTGCGCTGATCACCCGTGCGCTGAGCGCGAGCTTATTCTCAGACGCGACGGCAAGATTCGAACTTGCGAATTGACGGGCTATGAGACCGTTCCCTTTGACCACTTGGGTACGCCGCGGTAGACAGCCACGGTACGGAGATGATCGGCAGCCCGCAATCGATGTGTCGCCGTCTTACGCCGGATGTCGTCCCTCAGCAGTTGCGGGCGCGGTATTCACCCGGCGAAACCTCGCACAATTTCACGAAGTGAGCGTAGAAGCTGCTCTGCGATCCGAAGCCCGCCGCGTGCGCGATCTCGCTCGCGCTCAGCGTTGTGGTGACCAGCAGGCGTTGCGCCTCCGAGACCCGGCAGCGGGTCAGGTATTCGCCGAGCGTTGTTCCGACCGATCGCCGAAACAAGGACATCGCGTAATGGGTGTTGAGGTGCGCAGCTTCTGCCACGTCAGCTGTGCTGATCGGCTCTCGAAAGTGCGCCATGATGAACTGCGTCATCGCGATCACCCGCTGCATCGATTCTGAGGCGCCCGGTCTCGCGAGGGCCATCGTCGAATCCTGTTCAGTGGATCGCCGGTGATAGCCGAGCAGGCGTCGCACCAGTGCGTGTGCCTCGATGAGCGCGGTCGCCGCGCCCTCCTCCTCGTCCAGCTCCCGCAGCCAGCACATGAACATCGACTCGACGTCGTGACCGGCTGCCGCAATGGGGACGATCACCGGTCTGCCCTGGAGCACATTATGGAGATCGCGGGCCGCGAGCCCCCAGTGGAGCACGGTGCTCAACGGAATGTGCAGCCAGCAGCTGTCGACCGGATCGTCCTCGGGAGTCTGGATTGTTTGGTGCGGAACGGCACCCCAGAACAGCGCCACATGCCCGGCGGGGATGCTGATGCGCTCACCTCCGAAGAGGTAGTCGAGCTGCCCGCTGAGTACGAAGTTGAGTTCCAGATCGTCGTGCTGATGGGACCGGTTCATCGGCAGCACTTCACCGCGGCGACTCCAAATCGCTGGGTTGACGACATCGACGGCGGAGGAACGAACGGACGGGGCATGCACAACAATGGACATGCCTACAGGCTAGGACACGACCTGAGGATTCTGGACAAAGTCGACCCCACGGCGGAGGCGCCGGACCACTCGGCCCTTCTAGCGTTGGGGCATGCACTCGCCAACGCGACCTCCCAAGATCGCCATCATCGGCGCGGGAGGCTTTGTCTTCCCGTTTCGCCTCATCGGCGACCTCATCAGCTTTCCAGCGCTGCAGTCGAGCACGCTCTGCCTGATGGATCTCGATGCCGAGCGGGTCGCCCGTACGGCAACGGCGGCGCGCGAGTTGGTCGCCCACCACGGCCTCGACACCACGATCATCGAGACGACCGATCGTCGGGAGGCGCTCCGCGACGCCGACTTCGTCATCATCACCTTCCAGGTTGGCGGAATCGACTCCTACCGCCACGACGTTGCGATTCCGCGCAAGTACGGCGTGGACCAGACGGTCGGCGACACGGTCGGACCTGGCGGGGTGTTTCGTTTCCTCCGCTCGGTTCCGGCATACGAGGTCATCGCTGCCGACGCGCTCGAACTCTGTCCAGACGCGCAGTTCATCAACTACGCGAACCCGATGGCCATGGCCACCGCGTTCCTCAACGCCAAGGGGCTCCGGACGGTCGGCCTCTGCCACAGCGTGCAGGGCACAACACGGATGCTGGCGCGAACGCTCGGTGTTCCGTACGACGAGGTCAATTACGTGTGCGCCGGCATCAACCATCAGGCCTGGATCCTCCGTTTCGAGCACGGCTGCGATGACCTCTACCCGCGATTGCGCGAGACGATGACCGCACTCCACCAGCGCGGGCGCGGTGCGGCGGAGCTCGTCGATGACGACGGTGACCACAGTGAAGCGGCCGTGGCAGCGAGCAACTACGAGGGTGGAAACGAGCAGGTCCGCACGGCCATCATGAACACGTTCGGTTACTTCCAGACCGAATCGAGCCACCACGCATCCGAGTACCTGCCGTACTTCCGGAAGGATCCTGCGACGGTGCTCGAGTACATTCCTGAGCGGTGGGATTACTACGAGATCTGTGTCGCCCACGACCTGTCCGGTGATATCGAGCAGCAGCTCGAGAAGCTCAAGAGCAACCTCGAACCGTCGGTCGAATACGGCGCGAGCATCATCAACTCGATCATCACCGGCGTGCCGAGCGTGATCTACGGCAACGTTCCCAACGACGGCCTCATCTCCAATCTCCCGGCTGATGCCTGCGTCGAGGTGCCCTGCCTCGTCGACAAAAACGGCGTGCAACCGGTCACGATCGGCGCGCTCCCGCCCCAGCTGGCGGCGCTCAACCGCACCAACATCAACCTGCAGACGCTCGCCGTTCTGGCCGCGCTCACCGGCAACAGGGAGCGCGTCTTTCACGCGGTCGCCGTCGACCCGCTCACCAGTGCAATCCTCACGCTTGACGACATCCGTTCAATGACCGAAGAACTCTTCGACGCCCACGACGCCTTGCTGCCCCCGGCACTCACGGCCCGTTAAGGGGGTGAGGTGCGTCGCAGCGCCTCACGTTCTGACCGCACTGCGCACCATCGAATAAACAACTGACAAGGGAGTCACGGTGACAACAGCTGCAACCAGCACGAGAACCACACCGGTGGGGGTACCACCGGGCGCGGTCCGGGGGAGACGGACAAAACGGCGGAAGGATGACACGCGGCTAGCGCTCCTGTTTATCCTGCCCGCGGCGATCGGTCTGGTCGCCTTCTACTTCTGGCCGTTGGTGCGCGGAATTTGGCTGAGCTTCACCTCCTGGGACCTGTTGTCGGCGGCGGAGTTCATCGGCGTCGCCAACTACGTGCGGATGTTTGCTGATCCGGTTTTCTGGAACGCCATCCAGGTGACGCTCACCTACGTGGTTCTCAACATCGGTATTCAGACGATCGTCGCGCTCGTCCTCGCATTGCTGATGCAGAGGCTTACCCAGTCGGTTCTGCTCCGATCGTTGATCCTCACTCCCTTCCTCGTGTCGAACGTCGTTGCGGCCCTGTTGTTCTTGTGGATCCTCGACTTCCAGCTCGGAATCGGCAACCAGATCCTCGAGTGGATCGGGCTCGACCGCATCGGCTTCTTCACCTCAGAATCCTGGGCCATTTTCACCGTTGCACTCGTGAATGTCTGGCGCCACATGGGCTACACCGCGCTGCTGATCTTCGCGGGACTCCAGGCCATCCCGGGCAACTTCTATGAGGCAGCTCGCGTCGACGGGGCGTCAGAAGTACGGATGTTCCGCTCGATCACGATGCCGTTGCTGCGGCCGATCCTCGGGCTGGTGCTCATCATCTCGGTAATCGGATCATTCCAGGTGTTCGACACCATCTCGGTGACCACCGGTGGAGGCCCGGTCAACGCCACCCGGGTGCTTCAGGTCTATATCTACGAGAACGCGTTCGCGCAGTTCGACTTTGGATACGCATCCGCTCTCAGTGTCGCGATGCTCGCGATCCTGATGATCGTCACCTTCGTCCAGTACCGCGTGACGCGGGCCGGCCAGACCGACCTCAACTAGGGAGAAAGACAATGACGCAACTCCCCTCAGCCCTGTCCGTGGCCGACGAGCCGGAATCCGCAACGGCCGCACCGGCATCCACACCGACGCCGGCACGAAAGCGACGCCGCATCAGCATCGGACGGGTCTTCGCCTGGGTTGTGATGGTGATCCTCCTGGCCATCACAATCTTCCCGTTCTACTGGATGCTCCGAACCGCGCTCTCGACGAACGGCGCGCTCGCGGCAAACGCATCATCGCTGTTGCCCGCCGAGTTCAGCTGGAACGGGTTCCGGCGCGTGTTCGGTCTGCAACCCATCGACGAAGCGATCGCCGACGGCGGTTCTGGCGCGCAGATGGACTTCTGGCGCTACCTCCTCAACTCGGTCATTGTCGCGACGGTGGTCACTGTCTGCCAGGTGTTCTTCTCGGCCATGGCCGCTTACGCCTTCTCCCGGCTCAAGTGGAGGGGCCGCAACCTCGTCTTCAGCGTCTTTCTGCTGTCACTGATGGTTCCGGTGATCTTCACGCTGCTGCCCAACTTCCTTCTCATCAAGCAGCTCGGGCTCATCGATACGCTCTTCGGCATCATGCTGCCATCGCTGTTGCTCGCACCGTTCGCGATCTTCTTCCTGAGGCAGTTCTTCCTCAACGTGCCCCTCGAGGTGGAAGAAGCGGCACTGGTCGACGGTGCAAGCAAAATCCGGGTGTTCTTCGGTGTTGTCTTGCCCATGTCGGTCGCCCCGATCGCGACGATTTCGATCCTCACCTACATCAACGCGTGGAACGACTACTTCTGGCCGCTGATGGTTTCGTACAGTGACGAATCGAGGGTGCTGACCGTCGCGCTTGGAGCCTTCAGGGCGCAGAGCCCGTCGGGCGGACCCGACTGGGCAGGACTGATGGCGGCGACGCTCGTCGCGGCCCTCCCGATGATCATCCTCTTCGCGTGCTTCGCCAAGAAGATCGTCAACTCCATCGGCTTCAGCGGAATTAAGTGAGGGTGCGAATCATGACCAGGCTCAAGACGAAATCCCGCCGTACCAGCGGACGACGCACGTTGTGGCGCACCATTGCCGCCTCGACGCTCTCTGTCGGGCTTCTCGGCTCCGCCGGTTGCGCCGCTCCGGGCGTGTCGACCGGTGTCGCCATCGACTATTGGCTGTGGGACGCACTCCAGCTGCCGGCCTACCAGAAGTGTGCGGCCGCGTTCGAAGAGGAGAATCCGGACATCCAGGTGCGGATCACCCAGTACGGCTGGGGTGACTACTGGCAGAAACTGACGGCAGGTCTCGTGGCCGGGGCAGGTCCGGACGTCTTCACCGATCACCTCAGCAAATACCCCGAGTTTGTGACCCGTGGCGTGCTGCTGCCGCTCGACGATCTCGAGGCGACGAGCGACTTCGATGGTGCCGAATTCCAGGAGGGCCTCGCCGATCTCTGGGTCGGCCAGGACGGAAAACAGTACGGCGTTCCGAAGGACTTCGACACTGTTGCACTCTTCTACGACAACGCCATGCTCGACGACGCGGGACTGTCGGCTGCCGACCTCGAAGACCTGCAGTGGAACCCGGAGGATGGCGGAACCTTCGAAGACGTCATCGCTCGACTTACGGTCGACGCGAACGGTGTTCGCGGAGATGAAGAGGGCTTCGACCCGACGAACGTCGAGGTGTACGGCCTCGCGTCGGGAGGGGCCGGTGACGTCAGCGGGCAGACCCAGTGGGCGTGGCTCGCCGCAGCGACCGGTTGGGAGTACACCAACGCGGATGTCTGGGGCGACGAATACCACTACGACGACCCGCGTTTCCAGGCCTCACTGGCGTGGCTCTTCGGCCTGGTCGACAAGGGGTTCATGCCCTCGTTCCAGACCGTCGGGAGTGCACCGGACCCGGTGGAGCAGTTGGGATCGGGTAAGGCAGCGCTCTCGCCGAACGGGTCGTGGAACATCAGCGCCTACGGGCGCCTCGAGGGCATCGACCTGGGAATTGCCAAACTCCCGGCAGGCCCGATCGGCCACCCTGTTTCGATGTACAACGGCCTCGGCGACTCCATCAGCGCACAGACCGACCATCCGGAAGAGGCTGCGAAGTTCGTGGCCTTCCTGGGCTCTGACACGTGTCAGGTCATCGTCGGCAAGGAGGGTGTCGTCTTCCCGGCGCGTCCGGCTGGAACCGAAGCCGCGGTCGACGCGTTCGCGGAGCGGGGTTTCGACGTCTCTGCGTTTACTGAGCTCGTTGACGACAACTACACAGTCCTGTTCCCGGTTACCACGAATGGTGCCGAGATCCTGTCGATCATGCTTCCCGTGATGGAGGGCATCTATATCGGCAGCTCGGACGTCTCCGAACTCACACAGGTCAACGAAAGGATCAACAAGATCCTGCAGGAGTGACCCGTCCATCGCCGGTTCGTTACGGCATCCGCCCTGTGACTTCTCAACATCCACGACATCGCAGCATCCGCACCACGAAAGGTAAAAAATAATGACATTCACCCTCGGAATGGTTGGCGCCGGTCAGTTCGCCGGCCAGTTCGCGACCCTGTTCAAGCTGCACCCGCGAGTTGACCGCGTGGTCATCACCGACGTGCTCCCGGAACGGTCGGCCGACCTCAACGAGCGGCTCGGCCTCGATGGTACCCGGGAGAGCTTCGAGGCGATGCTCGCTGACCCGACGGTTGATGCGGTGGCCATCTTCACCCAGCGCTGGACGCACGGACCGCTCGTGCTCCAGGCGCTCGCCGCGGGCAAGCACGTGTACTCGGCAGTGCCGATGGCGACAACCGAGACCGACATCGAAGCGATCATCGACGCCGTGCAATCCACCGGCCTCACCTACATGATGGGGGAGACGAGCTACTACAACCCGGCCACGATCTACGCCCGCAATCAGGTCGCGGCAGGAAAGTTCGGGCGCGTGTTCTATGCCGAGGGGGACTACGTCCACGACATGGACCTCGGGTTCTACGAGGCCTACCAGTACAGCGGCGGAGCGGAATGGAAGCGGACCGCGTCATACCCGCCGATGCTCTACCCGACGCACTCCATCGGAGGAGTGCTCGGCGCGATCCCCACCTACGCCACCAGTGTGAGCTGCATCGGTGTTCGTGATGACCGCGGCGACGGAGTGTTCGACACCGAGGTGAGCATGTTCGGCAACGACTTCTCGAATGCCACCGCGCTGTTTGAGCTCGCGGGTGGCGGGTCGATGCGCATCAATGAAATGCGCCGGGTGGGGTATCCCTCACACCTGAGGGAGAGCCGGTTCCGGTACTTCGGCACGGAGGGCAGCTTCGAGCAGCTCGCGACCGTGTCGGTGTGGCAGGACAAGGAAGGGGTCACGGATGTCTCGGCTCTTCTGGCCACTGAGGCGACAGCGGATGCCGACGACCCGGCGTTGGCGAACGTCGCGCCCGCGTTGAAAGATGCGTTTGTCTCCGGCCACTCGTCCGTGCACGACATCGGGCGGTTGCCCAGCGAATTCCACGGTGCGCACAACGGCCACGAGGGGAGCCACCACTTCCTCGTCGATGACTTCGTCACCGCGGCGACGGAGGGCACCCGTCCACCCGTCAACGCCTGGGTTGCGGCGCGCTTCACCCTGCCGGGAATCGTGGCGCACCAGTCAGCTCTGAAGGGAGGGGAGCGGCTGCCGGTGCGTGACTTCGGAGATGCTCCCGCGGTCGGTGCGAAGAGCGACGGCGAGCGGGAGAGCGTGGCCGCTCGGGACTGAGGTTGCGTTGTCCGGGTGCCGTTGGCACCCGGACAACGTACTTATCCGATGTGGAAGCCATCCTCGGCGAGCCCGGTCATCCCAAGCGGGCGCTGCGTGGTGTGCCGGAGGATCTGCCGGTAGCTGTCGATCCAGATCGGGGTGTCCGGGTGGACGGACTCCATGAACTCGATGAGATCAGCCTTGGTGACGTGCTGGTATCCAGCAGGCAGCTTGTGATTCAACGGCCAGAAGTATTCGACCATGGTTGGGTCCTTTCGGTACAACTCCCGCCCGGCGGGCAGGGTTGGTTCGAAAGCCAGGTCATGCAGCGAGCATAGCGAACGGCAGGCCCTTCCTCATCTAATGTTCAGACGGGGCAGCCAGGCCTCGAGCAGGCGGAACTTAACGGACTGGGCCTCAGGCGCCGATGGCCCCGTCGGGCCTGTACATGTTCTGAAGCGCATTGATCCACCAGAGAACGGTGCCGATCGACACGGCGATGATGAGGTACCCAGTGATCAGTCCGATACGTGCAGCGCCTCCGCCGACGCCGAGTCGCCTTGCTTTCCGCGTACCCATGTGACCGAAAATGATGGCGAGCAAAGCGGGCAGGAACGCCACGGGGATCATGATCGACCCCTGTGGCGAGAGTGGAATCCACATCCCCAGGATCACCGTGATGATGCCGAGCACGAGGACGGTCACCGCCGGCGTGTTCACTGGTTGAATCGCATCGGGCTGGTCGACGACCTGCTGCTCCGTAGAGGGGTCAGGGTTCGAAATACTCACCCGCCTCAGCCTGTCAGCCAGGCCGGAAGAGCGACAGCACCAGTATCGGGCGGGAGGTCGCCCGGTTCTCGTCAGGACGATGGATTCTCCACCAGAGTGTGCTGGGACACAAACTCCCGAATGTCCTCCTCGACCAGGTCCGTCGCCTCGGGCGCCGCGAAGTGCCCTCCAGTCGGCGTCTTGGTGAACCGGCGCAAGTCCAAGCACCGTTCTGGAGGTGATGGGCGTGCGCGACATGGCATGAGCGCGTCGAAGGCGTTCGATCTGAGGACGATCCACCGGCCTTATGCCGAGATGACGCGCGCGGCGCTGACGATGCTCGTGGAGAGGATCCAGGTGCTGCACGATGAGACGGAGCGCGCTGTGGTGCAGGTGGTGCTGGTACAGCGTGGGACGTCGGCATGGCAGGCCGCCGGCGTAGCCCCGGCTCGGAACCTGCGCCGGGCCTCGGACCAGCGGGAACTAAAGCCCATTTTCCGTCGCGACAGGGTGGCGAGGAGAGAGCCAAAGACCGAGCCTCAGAGCATTCATCCCTGAAAGATCAAGCTGCGATCAGTCGCGACCTCTTGTGGGCCTTGCGGACAGCTAACGTCACATCGGTGTGCGAACTCCGGGCGCATTCAAGCCACGCGAACCTTGCGCTGCGACGCGCGCACTGCGATTGACAACTGGTTCTCAGCGATTAAGGCATGGTGGCGCGACAGGAGCGCCACCACCCGCTCCATGTGAGACGGCGTTTTCAGGCCATACACACCGTCGACAAGCCGATCGATTTCGGTGTGCGCGTCGCGAATACTCTTGGGCATCGCGAGTGCGTCGTAGAGAGTGCCGAGGGTTTCGCCCGGGAATTCCGCCCGTGCGTTGGTGAGACGGGTAGCAGCTCTCTCGAAAGCAGCAAGACTTTTTCCACTTGGTTCAACAAAAGGAAAGACGTTGTACGTCATGTCGGGTGATATACGGAAGCGGCTCTCGAGCGCGCCCGAGAATGTTCGGACCCACGCCGTGAATGCAGCCGATTGCAAGTACACGAACACCCAAGCGGGGCAGTTCTCGATGTAATTCAGCGCGTCGCCGGCCACGACTTCCGACCCGAATAACTTCATCGGGATGCAGATGCGATTCTCAGAACTGTGACGTGGAATTCCCAGCCACTCGCTGGTCGGCTGACGACGCTGCGTGAAGAGCCACGGCGTATCCGCGTCACGCTTCACAGAAGGGGTCGGGGACAGGAGCCTCCTGTCCCTTACGGCTTGCAGACGTGCACGTAGCACCGGCGAATTCTTGCGATCGGACGGAGTCGAGTCCACCATCCAGAGGCACCATCGCTTCTCGTCATCCAGCACCGCCCCGGATTGCGCAAATGGCTTTACGTACTTCGCGGCTATCGGGTCCGCCATAACGACCGCGAGGTCCGCCGGTTCAATAATCAACCTCCTGCCGTCAGTCGGCTGGCTGCCCTTTTCCATCGCGGGCAGACTGGGGATCAGGGGCTTCGTTCGTTTGGCCGGGCCGCTCAACTCTGTGTCGAGCAGATAGAAGTTGATACTTTTGGCCACTCGCTCGCTCGGTAGCCCTCGAACGTCCTCGTACTCGAACAGGCGCCTATGCTTGATCGTTCCCGCTCCGGTAAAGCCGACGATCACGCAGTATACGGCCGCTTTTCCGGCCGCTTCGCTATTCCATTTGAAGGTGCTGTGCGCGAAAAAAATCTCGAAGTTCGCGCCCCGAAGGATCGGGTCTAGGGCGCGAGCGCTGTCGCCCTGCACAAGTGAGTTTGTCGAAACGTACGCGACGCGAGCGCGAGATCCTCGCGCATACTCGATCGCCTTCGCATACCAGGAGGCGACATAGTCGAGACGACCGGTCCGCTGACCTTTACTTTCTGGAATCAAGTCAAACGCGTATGTTCGGTCTGCCTGCTGACCAGAAGTCATTTTATGCATCGCCACAAATGGCGGGTTCCCGAAAATGATCGTGTACTCATCAGGATCAGGGAGGTACTCGTTCCAATCCATTCGAAGAGAATTCCCAATGACAAAGGTTGCCGCGACAGTGATCGGAAGGCGGTCAGGAGCGCGACCGAATTCCTGACTGAGTCGCATGTTCGCCTGATGGTCCACCAAGAAGAAAGCCACCTCTGCGAGGCGCGCGGGGTACTCCTCGAGTTCGAAGCCGAAGAACTGTTCTGGCGAAACTGCCAACGTGTCCGCCACATCGAAGTCGGTCAGCATCTGTAGTCCGTGACGGGCTTCCCGTTCGCGGATGTGGATTTCCAGTTCCAGCTGGCGAAGTTCGCGATAGCTCACTACAAGGAAGTTGCCGCAGCCACACGTTGGGTCGAGGAACCGGTACTGGCTGAGGCGCTTTCTTAGCACCTGCAACTTGACTAAGTCGGTGCCAGCTTTCTCGAACTGAGAACGCAATTCGTCAAGGAATAGAGGGCGAATCGTGGCTAAGATTCGTTCTTCGCTTGTGTAATGCTCGCCATGCTCACGTCGATCAAGCTTGTTCTTCACGATTTGGAACATGGAGCCGAAGATTGCCGGGCTGATCGATCCCCAGTCGAAATCACAGCAAGCAATTAACTTCTCCCGCATGGCACTATCAAACGCCGGAATCTCGATCTTTTCTTCGAAGAGGTGCCCGTTGACATGTGGGAATTGTGAAACGAATTCGTTGAGTTTCGAGGATCTCGAAGTTTTTGGGCGGTCCAGATTGTAGAAGAGCGACCCGAGAATACCGGTGAGCGCCTCACCATCCTCGCCGGTGCTTTCGACCACGTCCGAGAACAGCCCTCGCTGCCATAGTCCAGTGTCGTCGCCGAACAACAGGAAAAGCAGACGTGTTATGAACAGTGAGGCATCGTGTTCCGCGTAATTATCTCGCAGTACTTCTTTATACAGGTCTCCGATTAGAGAGACGGCGAGTGCGTTAACCTCTTGCTCCTGTTTGCGGGTGTAATCGCGCTGCACGTACCCAGCAAGGAAGGCGAAGCGATCAATCTCTTTTGCTAGATCGGCGGTTCGGATGATCTGAGTCTCGCCAGCGTTCTTTCCTTCGAACAGCGTCAACTGAATGTTCGCGAAGTCCGACACCACGACCGCTTTAGGAAACTCGGCGTCCGTGAGCGAGTCGAGGTAATCAAATGCTTGCTCCGTGGCCGCGCCGAGATCCTTTCCTGCGGACTTCTGCTCGACAAGTAGCATTCCCCGCCACAACATGTCGATGAAGCCGTGGTTTCCCGTAGACAGTCTCTTCGCGCGTGCTTCGAAAGACGCTACGCGCTTTCGTTCGATACCGAAGATATGGAGAAACTCGCCCCAGAAAGTCTGGCTCTCGCCGCGTTCGTAGGTCTCATGAGCCCATGCAGCCGCAAACGCGGCGGCACGAGTTCGGATTTCAAGCATTGAAAGGGTAGCCACAGGTCGGAGCCTATCGAGGAAATCGTGATGGTCATGTGACGGCTTGCCGATTGGTACCTCTGAAGACTGTTCATAGTCAGCGCCATACATGGTGGCCCGTCACTCTGTCGCGGAGGGGGAGCGATGGGTATCCTCCCGTCATGGGAAGCGATTTGGATACACCCAACTGCCCAAGGTGCCTCATTCGGATGGAAGCCGTAAGCGCCGGGCGAACAGCCGTCTGGAAGTGCCCGCAATGCGGGCTCGTTCAGCTTTGAACTCTCCCGACTCACCAGTCCCGGCAGTTGGCGCCCGCGTATGTCGAACAGCAGCCGTCAGTCGTCCGTTGTTCACGGGTATCAGGGTGTCTTAATGTGTCGGAGGCAACTGGGTTTGGACGGTCCTTCATCGGGCCAGGGCCACAGTGGTTCGGGGAGCAAATTTCGGCGACTGCGTGGTGTAGTCGCCCGTCACCCCAGCCGGAAAGGCCCAACCCCCAATTGGAGGTTCAGCTACTTCATTTCAGGGTCCCAAGGGGCGCGGTATGGAAGGGTGAGTCCTATTGTTCTGGCGGGCGTGAACTCAAGGGGGAATCAATGCAGGACGCTGAACTGCTCATAGGCCTGAATCGCCATCTTGCCGCTTACGCAGTTGTGCCGGCCACTTCGGCGCTAGGGCAGCTGCAATTCGCGGGCAAGTTGTACGAGTTGGCCTTCAGGCTTCGAGGCTCTGGAGTCTCGAAGATAGGCCGGGTGCAGGCCATCGCTGTGGACGCAGGGATGAGCGCCTATGAACTAAAGAATGTCCTGCTACCCATCATGGAAACTCTTGGTTGGGTTTCGTTGACCCGCAGCCCAGCCGGGGACGTGGATGCCGTTGAGGATGTTGTCCCACCCGTGCCTCAACTATTAGCGACCACCTCGAAGGTCCTAGAAATCGTCAATACCACGAACGTCGAACATGCTGCCCTTGATATCCTCAAGGCCACATCTCTGCATCCGCACGAGCGAGACGCCGCGTTGGAAGCAGGGGGTGACTTTGGCCAAGAGGCCGCCGAAGATGCACTTAGGCACCTAGCGAGCATCAACTTGGTGCGCGAACTCGAGGCAGAGGACGGGCGGAGCGCCGTCTTTAACCCGAATATCTGGCTAAATGGCGAAGAGGCGACTACGGCCGCGCTGCGAGTTGAGGACGCACGGATTCGGAAGGAGGTCGGAGCGCTGCTCGAAGAGGTGACGGCGTCGCCCGGCCTACCGCAAGATGCGGTCAAGAGTACCGAGCGAAAGTGGGTCGATTTCGCGGTCAGCCAAGGTCTTGTGCAGAGGTCTGTCGTAACGACAAGCGCCGGAAACCAGAGGGAGTTCCTTTTCTCCCCGCATTTGCAGCGCGACACGTTTGGCGGAACGGGGGTCGATGCGTCTGGTCATGTTCGCCAGTTGGTTGGCTCCATGGTGTACGCGGCAACCTACCCACGGTTCAAGCTCACGGATCCTACCGTCTTCGTCCGGCGGCTGATCCAGAATGGACAAGCAGGTAATGCCTCACCAATCGGAACCGACTATCCCATGCTTGAAACAGCGGGCATTGTGAAGGTTATCCCCGCTGGGCGCAAGAACTTCTATAGCTTGGAACTGCGGCAAGCAGATGTAGCTGAAGAGGCATTAAAAATACTCTCATCTCGGCCCAGTGCACAGGGCACCGCGAAGACGTCTGAAAGTGGGCTTTTTGCTCAGAAGGCGTATCGGCATGTTGAGCGCGAACGGGCTCAACTTGCAATTGCACCGGAGACCCACGATAAGGATATGAAGCGCCTTGTCGCGTCGCTCCGCCAGTCATCGAGAGGCGCAAATGGTTGAGAAGAACGAGCGCAACAAAGACGCTGAGCAGCCCCCACTTATCCAGCTGGACGAGGAATCTAAAGAGCGGCTCGTGCAGCCAACAGTAAAGGCAAATCGCCGAACGTCGCGTGGTGGTCGCAAGGCTGCACCTCGAAGTGCGGAAATCGAGGACGCAGGAGAGGCGCTCGAACGTCGGGTTGGGCGCTTGGAATTCGCCGAAGGTGCGCTCGTACGGCTGCGGACGCCTGTAAGAGCTGCGGGAGGCGGCCCCGGGCGGGACGTGCTCACGGACCTTGACGTTCTGACGTTGGACATTGATTCTCGACTCCGCGTATCGCGCTCGATAATCGAGTGCAAATCCGGCCAGGGGCAGTCAAAAGAGCCCGACCGGCTCTTCTGGCTCGCGGGGCTCAAGGACTATGTGCGAAGCCCGCGAGCGGTTCTGGTACGGCAGACGGTGACCGCTAGAGGCCGAGCGATGGCAAGGCGACTAGCCATAGAAGTCCTCGATGTCCCACAGATCGAGTCATTAGAAAAGACCGCCGCGTGGATCCCGGACAAGTTCGCGCATATTGGGGATCCAAGAACGCAGGCTGCAGAAAAACTCACGGATCAGCAATTGCGGGGAATCGCTCTGCCAAGCGACCTGGTCGCCTATCTACGAGGGGATTCGCTGTTTGCCAGTTCACCCCAGATTTTGGCCGTTCTATCGGATCTCGGTACCGCGTTGGAAGATGTGCCGTCACTCCCTCGGCCTGCGGACGTCGTACTTGCAGGTCACTCACTGATCTCGCTGTTGTGTGCCGCAATTGCGGACGCGCGCACCCTTGACTCCTCGTCGCGCGCCGAGCTCGAAACTCGCCTGGAGCGAACGTCCACCATTGGCAGTGCTACCGACGGTCGGCTTCTCGAGGTTCTGGGTTACGCGGACGCGGTTATGGGGCACGCGCTCGAGAAACTACATGACACGTATGAGTCGACTGGTGTGGCCAGGCAGAAGTTTGAACTCCCCAAACTGAGGGATTTAGTTAGCGAACCGCCGTCATGGATACCTCGGTACGTTGACTTCGTCGAAGCGCTTCGCGCCAATCGCACGGTTGCCAGGGAGCTCCTTCAGACGGCTGAGCTTCTTAGTTTCGACGCGTTACTTGACGGCGACGCTCACGCTTACGCCGCGTTTGATCACCTCTTCACGGTGGAGCACCGGCAACTTATGAGGCTCGGTATCCTTACGCTGATCGAAATTGTCGGCGAGCCGTTGCGTTCCGGGTTCGAACGATTCGACGCCATACCCTTCGATAGGGTCCGCCCGCATTTGCCAGACCGGCATGGTGCGCCGACAAAAACAGGCAGACTGTCCAGTGCGCCGCCTGATGCGACTACTTAGCTAGCCGTTGGTCTCTGGCGCGGTTGAACGACGCGCGGGGCCTTGGGGATGGCGTCGACACATAGGCGGCATGCTCACTCGTCGCGCCCGCAATGAGCCTCGCTGTGCGGCGGATGTACTCACCGAATGAGCGACTGGCGGTAGCTGCAGTTGACAGAACGGGGCGTGCAAGTCGCGCCCTTCGGCCTCGGATCTCCGAGCCCAAAGGGCATATCGGGGACTTGGCCACCCTCGCCGGGTGGCTATTAGGGTTCCTTCACGTGAGCGGTCAGCCTAGGCATGCATGGAACAGTAACATAACATCGCCTCAATGGAATGCTTCTGTTACTATGGTCCAATGGAATAAGAGTGTTCCATTTGCGTCAGGGAATGATATTGTTCCACTGCAGGGAGGACCACGATGCGCGCAACATGGCCGGAGGACGTCGGCAGAATCGCACGCGAGCGACGGCAGGAGTTGGACGTTTCCCAACAAGAACTTGCCGAGCGGGCAGGGGTCACTCGGCAGTGGCTATCGAGATTTGAGCAAGCCAAAGCGGATGTTTCGCTTTCGAAGGCGATGGCTGTGCTGCGCGAATTGGGGCTGATCGTCGACGTCCGCGATCGGGTGGCAAATGGTGCGATCAACTTTTCGTTTCCGGCGATCAAGGTGCCCAACCTAACGGTGCCGCCAATGCCGGCGGTCAAGACGCCTATCCTGAATCCAGCCGTGCTCGCGTCGTTGAGAGAGACGATGAAGCGAGCTGCCGAAACGCGCGCTGATTGGCAAGCTTCGCTAAATTCGAACCTGCGCGACGGGGCATCTGACTCTGACCCCCAGGGGGAGTAATGGAGCGGTTAGACGTCATTCTTTACGGATACCCGGTCGCCACACTGGATCGACGGGGCCCGTCCGACTATCTGCTCACTTACGAACGTGCGTGGCGAGAGATCGAGGGCGCGCCACCTGTCTCGCTGTCATTGCCAATAAGCCAACGAGTTCACGGTGGCCGTGTGGTGTATGACTTCGTGGATAACTTGCTCCCGGACAGCACCGCTCAGAGGGAGGAATGGGCGAGAAAGTCCCTATTGTCAGATGCGGAAGTATTTGGGCTACTCGCCATACACGGACGAGATGTCGCAGGAGCCTTGGAGTTTTACCCCGCCGGCGAGCCTCGCAATAGCGGAGGAAGCCTCGAGCCAGCGAGTGCAGCGAGCATCGCTGACCGCATTCGTGCTGTCCGAGAGAACAGGCCGCTGCCGACGGAGGATGTGGGTCTGGGCCAATTTTCACTCGGCGGGGCGCAAGGGAAGTTTGCACTTGCCCTGCGAGACGCTCAATGGTGGGAGCCGTCGGGAGCAGAACCTTCAACGCACATATTCAAACCGCAGGTGATGAATCACCCGGATGCGGAGATCGTGGAGCACGTAGTCATGAGCGCCGCTGCCTTGCTAGGCATCCCGGTCGCGGCGACACAAATGGTGACGTTCGAGAACGAACATACTCTGCAGGTTCAAAGGTTCGACCGAAATGCTACTGCGGAAGAAGTGGTTCGCATCCACCAAGAGGATGTATCGCAGGCTTTAGGCGTTCCGCGCCTTCGCAAGTACGAGAAGGATGGTGGTCCTGGTTACCGCGATGTTATCAAACTGCTCAAGCGTATTGACGACCTGGAGGCGTCTCGTGATTCGCTCGAAGGATTTGTGAAAGGGCTGATCTACTCCTGGTTGGTGTTGAATACAGATGCACATTCAAAGAACTTCTCGCTGTGGCTCCTGCCTGAGGGCGCCCGCTTGACGCCCCTGTATGACGTCTCTTCTTTTCTTCCCTATTTGAATCCGCACGAGCCCGGGGGCGCAGGGCTCCTGAACGCAATTGGCGAAACGCAATTGGCGATGAAGGTATCTGGTTCGTACTCGGTCGCTTCGATGGGCCGATTTGAATGGGAGGCGGTAACTCGAGACGCAGGTCTGGACGCGACTCGGATGTGGCAGTGGGCAGTGGACCTTTGTGATCTGGCGCCCCGGGCTTTCCGTGATGTCGTGAAGCAGCTCAACGTGGAATTTCAAACCGACATTATTAGTCTGCTTATCGAACGAATGGACCTCCGAAGCGCCCAAGCGAAGAAGGTGCTTCTTCAGGAAGTTCACGTGTGAATATGCAGACGTGGTGGAGCTTCGCGTCGGACTCCGAAAATGTGGTCGGTAGAGCAAAGTTCTATCGGCAGGACGAAAACCCCAGGTTTGTTTGTTCTCGTGGCATCCTGCCAAATGGCGTCCGCTTCACGCCATGAACCCGGTGAATGGGAGAGCTCACAACCGGCAGAACTCACCCCTGTCCCTGCCCCTGCCCCTTTCCGGAGCGCGGTTTGAGCTCACCAGCGGCCCATGCGCCGCGACCATCGCCAGCGTTTTCACCACCCTGGCGCCGTGGTCGAACCGCGTCGTCGACGGCACCTACGGGTTCAAGGGCACCGACTGCCTCCTCGCGGTCAGCGAACCGGAGCGTCACCACGCCCGGCGCCGACTTGGTCGCGCCCGGCACGGACCTGGTCGCATGGCACGACTCCTACGACCGCGTCATGCTCGCCACCAACATCGAAGCGCAGACCGGCTACCCGTTCCGCATTCAGGTGCGCGTCGAATTTATGCTCGACGAGGATGGCCTCCACACCACCGTCGACGACCGCAATACCGGCACCGCACCCGCCCCGTTCGGCACCGACCCGCACCCGTACCTCGTCGCCGGCGAGGCGTCGTCGACGACTGGACCCTGCTCCTCCCGGCCGAACAGGTGCTCACAGCTACAGAAGACCGACTCATCCGGTTTGCGAAAGGTGTTGCCACCGAGTCAGACGGAACTCGCGACTCGTTCGAGGCCGATCATGCCAGGAGCGGGGCCAAGCGGCGCGCGCAGACGTCCAGTTGCGGGAGTATGTCGCCGGGTGCTGCAATGCGTTGAGTTGTAGCCGACAGGCAGAGGGCGCCCACTAGCCGCCCGTCGGCCGCCCGGATCGGCAGCGCGAGGCATCCGTAGCCCGCCGTCAGCTCGCCGGTCTGCGATGCGTAGCCCGACGGCGACGCTCTGCCAGACCGTTCCGCGAGCAACAGCCGGCCCATCGCCGACGCCGACAGGTCGCGCGAGATTCGCGACTCGTCGCTCAGCGGGAAGTCCGGGTCCGCATCCACGATGAGGATCCGGTCGCCCTCGTAGCGGACGAGATGGATACCGCCCCGGATCCGGGAGCGCAGGTCCGCGATCACGTCCCGCACCGCCTGGGGAGGGGGCGCCGGTGCGACCAGGTGCGCGAGCTCGACCACCTTGCGGCCGAGCGCAAAACCGGTGAGGTCCGGCATCCGCACCAGGTACTCGTCCTGCACCAACAGGTTGATCAAGCGGTAGGTGGTCGCGCGCGGCAGGCCCAGGCTCTGTGAGATCTCCTGCGCTGTGACCCCGGCACCGAGCCGGGCGACCTCCTCGAGCACGGTCAGCGCACTGTGGATCGCCTTCGGCTGCCGCGCCCGCACCTCTCCGACCGGAGCCGGTGCAGCCGACGCTGCCGGAGGTCGCCGCACCGCCCGCGGCTCAGTCACGGCGGACATCCGACACGGCCCCTCCAAGCACATCACCGGCACTGGGCTCATCCCACGCGCCGATGGTTTCGCGCAGCCACGGCCGCCGCCGCACCCGCAGCCGGTATGCCGTCACCCCGACGAGCATCACGACTCCGAACATCCACACCCCTGCCGTCCGCGACGACAGCGCCTCGGCGACGAGATACACAACGAGAACACCGGTCAGAAGCACCGAGGTTGCAACGCCGCGCACCCCGGCCCACAGGGTGAACTCCCCGATCCGCTTCAGGAACACCGGCGCCGCCGCACAGACCAGGATGTACGACGTGATGTAGCCGGCCGCCGCCACCACGAGCAGCACCTGCATCGCCGGCCACAGACCGTCACCGACGAGCACCGCAACCATCGGCACAACGGCGATCACCGGCACGGCCGCCATCACGGCGGTGAATGGCGTGCGATACCGGGCGTGCGCCCGCCCGAACGCCTCGGGCAGCAGGCCCTCCCGCCCCATGGTGAACAGCACCCGCGCCAGCGCCGTCGTCGACGCGATCGCACAGGCCAGGAACGACGCCGCAATGCTCACATCGAGCAGCACACCCATCTCCTCCAGCCCGAACGCCGCCGACAGGTCGTTCACCGGCGACTCACTCGCCCGGATGTCCTGCCCCAACGACGCAAACCCGACGAGCTGGCTGAACGACGCCAGCAGGTACAGCCCGCCCGACACCATCACCGTCCAGACAATCGCGCGCGGAATCGCCGCGTACGGCTTGCGGGCCTCCACCCCCAAGGTGGCCGAACTCTCGAAGCCCACAAACGCCGTCAACGCGACAACCGCCCCAACCGACAGCGTCGTCGGTGTTCCCCCGGCCAGCGACAACGCCGACCAGTCGATCGTCGGCCCGACCTGCGCGAGCAGGGTACCGACGAGAATCAAAATGATGGCCACCGAGACCAGCTCCACCAGCAGCGTCACCCGTGTCGACAAACGGATGCCCCGCGCCAGCACCAGCAACACCCCAGCTGCCAGAATGCCCACGATTAATGCGGCCACCGCCGAACTCGAGGCCAGGTAGGGGGAGACCCGGCCGAGCAGGATGACGAGGTAGTAGCTCGCGCCGGCGAGCGCGAACATGGCGATGAAGCCGTAGCCGATCAGCATCCCGACCCCGGTGACCACACCGGCCCCGGCACCGAAGGTCTTCGCGACGAAGGTGTAGAGGGAGCCGGTCGCGGCGATCCGCTTCGCGAATGAGTTGATCGTCGTCGCGATCAGCAGCGCCAAACCCATGGCGAGCGCGAGCGACCCGAATGACGCGCCACCGGCAACGACCGCAATGAGCAACGGCATGGTCGTCGCTGCGGCCGACGGTGCGACCGCCGACACCGACTGGGCGAGCACCGCGGCGAATCCGACACTGCGCCGGTCGAGACCGTGCATGGGGGAGCGACTCCCCAGCCCCTCGACAGGGTCAGGGTGTGAAATCGCCCGATCGAGGGCGGTCATTCGGCAATCTCCGACATGACATCACGTTAGGTGGCCCTCGTTGCGGGGTCGCGACGCGCGTGTTTCCGGTTCGTGACGTCTAAATGAGACGGCCTTGCGGCTCTCGTCTCATTCAGCGTGCTCGGTGTTTTACGCGGGAGGAATCTCAGCGCAACAGCGGCGGGCGAAGCTTGCCGGTATCCGCTCCTCCTCACCTGCATCGTTCGCTCAGCTTGGAGAACTCTCATGACCGTCACCACCAAACCGGCCGCAGACGCCGGTGCCGCGCCGACCGGACGAGCGCTCTCCGGCTCGCTGGGCGTGACGGCGATCGTCTTCATGGTTGTCGCCGCTGCGGCACCACTCACCGTGATCGGCGGTGCGGCACCGCTCGGTATTCTCCTCGGCAACGGGGTCGGCTTCCCGAGCATGTATGCCATCTCGGCGGTCGTGCTGCTGCTGTTCTCGGTCGGCCTCGCCGCGATGACCAAGCACGTGCCGAAGCCCGGCGCGTTCTTCACCTTCGTCGGATACGGGCTTGGCAAGAAGGCGGGGCTTGCGAGCGCGTTCCTCGCGCTGCTGACCTATACGACCATCCAGGTGTCGGTCTACGGCTATATCGGCTACCTGCTCAACGTGACGGTGACGGGCCTCGGCGGGCCCGACATTGCCTGGCCGCTGTATTCGCTGGCGTCGATCGCGCTGGTCGGCATCCTCGGTTACCGGCACATCGACCTCTCGTCGAAGGTGCTCGGCGTGCTGCTGATCGGTGAGGTCGGTATCGTCCTTGCCCTGGTCGCCGCGGTCGTGTTCGCGGGCGGCGCCGACGGCCTCTCACTCGCCCCGTTCGAACCGTCTCACGTCATGAGCGGGTCGCCCGGCATCGGCCTGATGTTCGCCATCGCCGCCTTCATCGGCTTCGAAGCCACGGCAATTTTCCGTGACGAGGCCAAAGACCCGAACCGCACCATCCCGCGCGCCACCTACGTCGCTGTCATCGGCATCGGACTGTTCTACACGCTCGCGTCGTGGGGACTGGTCATGGCCTGGGGCCCCGACAACGTGCTCGGTGTCGCCGCCGAAGATCCCGGTGCGATGATCCTCGTCACGACAGCGCAGTATCTCGGTGTCGTCGGTGAGGTCATCATCAACGTGCTGCTGATCACGAGCATGTTCGCCTGCGTGTTGTCGTTCCACAACGTCATCACCCGCTACCAGCACTCGATGTCAAACGCCGGCGTGCTGCCGGCCCGCATCGGCTCGGTGCACGCGACGCACGTCTCGCCGCACCTGTCGTCCCTCACCCAGAGCATCACCGCTGCTGTGTGCGTCGTGATCTTCGCGGTGCTCGGGCTTGACCCGGTGCTGCAAGTGTTCACCTGGTTCGCCGGCGTCGCCACCCTCGCGATCGCGATTCTGATGGCAATCACGAGCGCCGCGATCATTGTCTACTTCGCCCGTACCAAGAAGGACGGACGGCTCTGGAACACGGTGATCGCACCCGGTCTCGGCTTCGTCGGACTGGTCGGCGCTGCCGTCGTGATCATCGCCAACTTCCCGATGCTCGTCGGCGATGTCGACGCCACCGGGACACCGAGCTTCGGCGCGGTGAGCGCCGTGCTCCTCGGACTGATCGTGCTGTTCCCGCTCATCGGCTGGGTGCAGGCGCTCGTGATCAAGAAGACCCACCCCGCCGTCTACGAGACCCTCACCGACGCCATCAGCGGCTGATCCTCTCTATTCCTCTTAATACCCACCCCGCACCACCAGCAAGGAGACCACCCTCATGACCCTCGTTGACACCCCCACCACAACCTCGGGCGAGAACGAAGCGGGCACGCAGCATCCGCTCGCCAACCTCACCTCCACAGAATTCGTGACCATCCGCGACATCGTCACTTCGTCGGACGAATTCACCGAGACCACCCGGTTCGCCTACGTCGGGCTCGATGAACCGCACAAGCGCGAGGTGCTCGCCTGGCAGGCGGGGCAGGGCGCGCTGCCCGAACGGCGTGCGCGGGTGATGCTGCTCGATATGGCGACCGGCCGCTCGACCGACAATGTCGTGTCAATCGATGCCGGTGCTGTGGTCTCTACCTCGGTGCTCGACGGGTCTGCTGGGCAGTTGCCGATCCTCGTCGAGGAATTCGACGCGGTGGCCGACATCGTCGCCGAGGATCCGCGCTGGGTTGAGGCGCTGACCCGCCGCGGCACCACCGTTGAGGACGTCAAGGTTGTGCCGCTGTCTGCCGGGTACTACGACTTCCCCGAGGAGGAGGGACGACGGATGCTGCGTGTGCTCGCGTTCCGGCAGGACTACCCCGGCGACCACGTCTGGGCGCACCCGGTTGACGGTCTCAGCGCCTACGTCGACACGGCATCCCGCACCATCACGCGGCTGATCGACTCGGCTGACCTGGCGATTCCCGCCGAGAGCGGCAACTTCGACGACCCGGCGGTGCAGGGTTCGCCGTTGACGACGCTCAAGCCGATCGTGATCACCCAGCCTGAGGGACCGAGCTTCACGGTGGACGGCGATGTCGTCAGCTGGGCGAACTGGAAGTTCCAGGTCGGTTTCGACGTGCGCGAGGGTCTCGTTCTGCGTCGGCTGTCATTTACGGATGCCGGCGAGGAGCGCCCGGTCATCTACCGGGCCTCGATCAATGAAATGCTGGTCCCATACGGGGACCCGTCCCCGGTGCGGTTTTGGCAGAACTACTTCGACACCGGCGAGTACCTCTTCGGTCGGTTCACCAACTCGCTCGCGCTCGGCTGCGACTGTGTCGGCGAGATCAAGTACTTCGACGCGGTGATGGCCGACGAGACCGGCAACCCGTTCACCATTTCGAACGGCATCTGCATGCACGAGGAGGACTTCGGCACGCTGTGGAAGCACTCCGACCTCTACACCGGCTCGAACGAGGTGCGCCGCTCGCGCCGGCTCGTCATCTCGTTCTTCACCACGGTCGGCAACTACGACTACGGCTTCTACTGGTACCTCTACCTCGACGGCACCATCGAGTGTGAGGCGAAGCTGACCGGCATCCTGTTCACGTCCGCGTATCCGGGGCTCTCTGAAGATGGTGCGGATTACCCGTATGCGTCGGAGGTCGCGCCCGGACTCGGTGGCCCCTACCATCAGCACCTGTTCTCGGCGCGGCTCGACATGATGGTCGACGGGCTCTCCAACGCCGTCGACGAGGTCGAGGTCGGCCGGGTGCCGGTCGGACCGGGCAACGAGCACGGTAACGCGTTCACCAAGAAGACGACCCGCATCTCAACGGAAGCGGTCTCGGGTCGCGTCGCCGACGCATCCGTTGCCCGCTCCTGGAACGTCGTGAACACCGAGAAGACCAACCGGATGGGGCGGCCGACCGGCTACACGCTCTACCCGCAGGATGCCCCGACATTGTTGGCGGATGCCTCCTCCTCGATCGCTGCGCGCGCGGAGTTCGCGACGAAGCACCTCTTCGTCACTCAGTACGACCCCGCCGAGAAGTATGCGGCTGGCGACTTCGTGCACCAGAACCCGGGTGGTGACGGCGTCTCGAAGTACATTGCCGACGACGCGTCGGTCGACGGTGAGGACATCGTGCTGTGGCACACGTTTGGGCCGACGCACTTTCCGCGGCCGGAGGACTGGCCGGTGATGCCCGTCGACTACGCGAAGTTCACGCTCAAGCCGTATGGGTTCTTCGGCAAGAACCCGGCGCTGAATGTGCCGGCGGCGGTGGCGCACTGTTCGTCGGGGATCGCGTCGCCTGATGCGGCGGCCTCGGACGAGCTCGGTGTCGCTGACGGCGATGGGGTGGCGTCGGCGGATCTGGGGTTGTCGGCCTCCTCGGCTGGTGCTCCTGCTCCTGCTTCTGCTGGTGCCGCGGCGTCGTCGGGCGGGTGCGGCGACAACTGCACCTGTGGGCACTAGCTCCTCGCCATGACGGAGTTGCTCCACCTCTCGGCTCTCCTGCCAGCCGCCTTCGGTGCGTGTTGCACCGTCGGTGGTCGGCGGGGGAGCCGGGTGCTGTCCGGGTTCGAGGGCTTCGCCGCCGTTGCGATGTTGGTGGCGATGGCGGATGTCGCGCTCGGCCTCGGTCTCGTCGCCCCGATTCTGTGGGTGGCTGGCCTGGTCGCGCTCGCGCTGGTGGGGCTGCCGCTGGGGCGAGTGTCGATCGCGGGCAACGCAGGAGCGGCGACTCCCGCTCTCGCGCGGGTGCCGAGGGCAGGCGGGACCGCAGTAACGTCGCTATTCGACCGTGCCACCCCGGTGGCCGCCACTGCCCCGCTGCCTGACAGACCTGCTCGATCTTCCGCCAATGCGGCACTTCGGGATTCACCCACCGGGCCAGCCGCCCACGCCCCGCTCCTGGACCGACCTGCCGGGCCTGCCGCCCACGCTCTACTGCTGGACAGACCTCCCGGGTCAGCCGCCCACACTCCGCTGCTGCACTCGAGTCTCGGGCTCATCGTGATGGCCGGGCTCCTGGCGCTGATGGCCGCTGGCCACACGGCATCCGTCGCATCGCACCACTCCGCCGCCGGTCTGCTCCCCACCCTCGTGCTCGGCGGATCAGCGGTCTATGTCGGCTACTCGGCCTGGCGTGCGGCAGCGCTGTACCGTCTGCCGAGGCGCGACGTTCTCGGATGCCTCGAGGCCGCGAGCATGGCGGCATCCGTAGCGCTGATGGCGGGTGCCCTCGCAGTCTGACGCCCTGCCCGCGTCTTTTGCCCGTCTACGTCGCCGACCGCTGTACTTCCTGTGTCGCGCTACAGATGCTTCTGCAGCGCGACGGTGGGATCTGCAGCGCTCGAAGGAATAGCGGGCTCGTTGGCGGACCGTGACGCTCGCTAGCCCGACCAACTCTTCATATCTCGAAGGGAGCAACGAGCATCCGGTCATCGACGTCACGGATGATTCTGGTTCCGGCGCAGTGCGGGCACGTCCGTTCGCCATTGAAGGCGGATGATTCCGCGCTGGACGACGGGAATGCGATGCCACAGAACGGGCAGGTGAGGTCGAGCAAATCATCGAGGAGCCTCGGGCGAATGGGGCAGCCAACACGGCGGGTTCGGTCGCAGTCTCGTCCAATTAGTAAAGAAAGCTTGCAAACAAGACGGAGGGTTCGCTTCACTAGGTGTACCCGCGAGCCGAACCAGAGACGGTTTCGAGCTATCCCCGCGCGCCGACAACGTCGGCCGAAAGGAAACCATGATTACTCTCGTCCCACGCCCGCAGCACGTCGAAATCGGCTTCGGCGTTTTCGAGCTCACCTCCGACACACGAATCATCGCGGACGATGATCTTCGTGGCGCCGCGTCGTTCCTCCGGGACGTCCTCGCGACCTCAACCGGATATCCGTTTGCATCGGGCGTGCCCGGCGATGCGGAGTCTGGTGCCATCCATTTCGAGATCGACTCCGAGCTCGACGACGAGGCATACCGGCTGGCGGTGGACACGTCAGGCGTCGTGATCACAGCGGCCACTGACCGGGGCGGATACTGGGGCGTGCAGTCATTCCTGCAGTTGCTTCCTGAGGCCGTCTATCGACGTGCCGCCGTCGCGAATGTCTCTTGGACGGCTCCGGCCGTGCTGGTTGTTGACGCGCCAGCGTTTGGCTGGCGCGGAGTCATGCTTGACGTCGCCCGGCATTTCTTGCCAACGCACGAGGTCCTGCGGTTCATCGACTTGTTGGCCATGCACCGCCTTAACATCCTGCATTTTCATCTCACTGACGATCAAGGATGGCGGCTCGAGATCCGTCGCTACCCGCTACTCACCGAAGTGGGCGGGTGGCGCCCGGAATCTCAGGTGGGTGCCGGTCCCACTGCGGTGATGGATGGACGGCCCCACGGTGGTTTTTACACGCAGGACGACATCAGGGAGATCGTGTCCTACGCGGCAGCGCGCGGCGTCACGGTGGTCCCCGAGATCGAGTTGCCCGGCCATGCGCAGGCCGCGATTTCCGCCTACCCGGAGCTCGGAGTGACCGGTGCACAATTGCAGCCGTGGACTCAGTGGGGCATTAACACGAACGTCTTCAACGTCGAGGAGAGCACGATTGAGTTCTTCCGGAACGTCTTCGATGAGGTCGTCGAACTATTCCCCTCCCCTTTCATCCACGTGGGTGGTGACGAGTGCCCCAAGGATCAGTGGCGCGCTGATCCACGAACCCAGGAGCGCATGCGCGAACTCGGAGTCGAAGACGAGCACGCCCTGCAGAGTTGGTTTATCGGACAGATCGACGAACACTTGAGCTCGCACGGACGCCGCCTTCTCGGTTGGGACGAGATCCTCGAGGGTGGCCTCGCCGCCGGTGCGACAGTATTATCCTGGAGGGGTCGTGCCGGTGCGATCGCGGCAGCCCGGGCTGGCCATGATGTGATCATGTGCCCGGAGGACACCGTGTATCTCGACTACCGCCAGTCTGACCACCCGGACGAACCGATTCCCGTCGCCACCGTGACGACAGTAGCCGACGTCTATGCCTTCGACCCCGTGCCCGCGGAGCTCACCCGGGAACAGTCACGGCATGTTCTCGGTGGTCAGGGAAACCTGTGGAGCGAGCATGCCGACTCGCCCCGAACGCTCGACTATCTGGCCTTCCCCCGGCTGTGTGCTCTCGCCGAGGCTCTGTGGTCGGCCGGAACCCGGGATTACGCTGAATTTGAGCCGCGGCTAACGGCGCACCTTGGGCGCCTCGACGCTCGTGGCGTCGAGTACCGACGCCACGACGGCCCGCGCCCGTGGCAGCTGCGCCCGGGTGTCCCTGGTCGGCCGTCGGAGCGAGCGGAAGTTGCGGCTTACGTAGCGGCGATCACCGCGAATATCGCGTAATCATCCCTGCTGTAGGGGCCCGCCACACCGTTCGCGTCTCTTCCGTGCCCGGGCTCTCCTCCGTTTCGTCGACCGCGGCACTTCCATGCTTGCGCTACAGATACTTCTGCAGCGCGGGCATGGATCTGTAGCGCTCGCTGGCGAACCGCTCCTGCGTGACCTGATCGGATGCCTCTTGGCAGCGAGCCTGGCGGCATCCGTTGCGCTGATGGCGGGCGCGCTCGCCGTCTGAGGCTTCCGTGCCCGCTCGTTACATCCACCGCGGCACTTCCATGCTCGCGCTACAGATACTTCTGCAGCGCGAGCATGGATCTGCAGCGCTCGACGAACCACAAGCGCACGGCGCGGCACGGAGCAACCCCAACACCCGGCAGAATTGACCCATGACCCTTCCTCTTTCCGGAACGCAGTTCGAGCTCACCAGCGGCCCATACACCGCGACCATCGCCAGCGTCGGCGCCTCGCTGCGCGAGCTGAAGCACAACGGCCGCGACCTCGTCGTCCCCTATGACGCCGACCAGGTGCGCCCGGCCTACCGGGGCGCCACCCTCGCGCCGTGGCCGAACCGCGTCGTCGACGGCACCTACAGCTTCGAAGGCACCGAGTACCTCCTCGCGCTCAGCGAACCGGAGCGTCACCACGCCCTGCACGGACTGGTCGCCTGGCACGACTTCATCGCCCTCGACGAGGCCGACGACCGCGTCATGCTCGCCACCACCATCGAGGCGCAGACCGGCTACCCGTTCCGCATCCAGGTCCGCGTCGAGTTCATGCTCGACGCCGACGGCCTCCACACCACCGTCGCCGCGCGCAACACCGGCAACGCCCCAGCCCCGTTCGGCACCGGCCCGCACCCGTACCTCGTCGCCGGCGAGGGTACCGTCGACGACTGGACCCTGCTCCTCCCCGCCGAGCAGGTCCTCACCGTCACCGATGACCGCCTCATCCCGATCGGCAAAGCGGATGTCGCCACCGAGTCAGGCGGAATCTTCGATTTCCGCGAACCCCGCGTCATCGGCGACACCTTCATCGACCACGCGTTCACGTCCATCGTTCGCGACGAGAACCGCACGGCCGAAGTTCGCGTCATGGCGCCGTCGGGCACCGGCGTGAAGATGCGCTGGGACTCGTCGTGCAAGTGGGTCCAGGTGCACACCGCCGACCGGCCCGCACCGGAACCCAGCCGCATCGGCCTCGCGGTCGAGCCGATGACCTGCCCGCCCGACGCGTTCAACTCCGGCGAGGACCTGCTCGTGCTCCAGCCCGGCGGCGTCACCTTCGCGTCGTGGAGCATCGCCGCAATCTAGTCTTGCGATTTTGCGGATGCCGGCCAGCGGCATCCGTGTATCGCGCCCTGCCCACGCCCCATCCCTAAGGAACTCTCTTGGAAACGACTCTGACCCGCAGACTGGGCGTGCCCGGCATCGTCTTCATGGTGATCGCGGCGGCCGCGCCGATCACCGTGGTGGCGGCGAACTTCCCGCTCGTGCTCACCGTGTCGGGGTCGATCGGCGCGCCGCTGATGGTGCTCGCCGCGACGGTCATCCTGCTGCTGTTCTCGGTCGGATACGCCTGGATGACCCCGCGGGTGCCGGATGCCGGCGCGTTTTACTCTTATGTGGATCGCGGCCTGGGGCGGCGGGCCGGGCTCGGAACCGCGGCGATCGCTCTCCTGTCGTACGTTCTGCTGACGGTGTCGATGACCGCGTACCTCGGCGTGCAGGCCGGCAACCTGCTCGAACTCTGGACGGGACTGCAGCTGCCGTGGTGGCTCATCTCGGCGGTGATGCTCGTGATCGTCGGGCTGCTCGGCTACCGCAGCATCGACCTCTCGGCGAAGGTGCTGGGCATCGTGCTCGTGCTCGAAGTCGTTGCGGTGATCGCGATCGACCTCGGCGTGCTGTTCTCGGGGCGGGAGCTGACCACCACCGCGTTCAGCCCGGCCGAAGCGCTCTCGGGCGCACCCGGCCTCGGGCTGCTCTTCGTGTTCCTCGGGTTCTTCGGCTTCGAGGCCACCGCCGTGTTCCGCAACGAAGCCCGCGACCCCGAACGGACCGTGCCGCGGGCAACCTACATCGCGGTGGCCGCCGTTGGCGTGCTCTACTTCGTCTCCTCGTGGCTGGTGATCTCCGGGCTCGGCGGGACGGATGCCATTGCCGCCTCCGAGGCGAACCCCGACAGCGTCATCGTCGGCCTGGCCGGCGAAGTCGTCGCGCCGGTCTTCGCCGACCTCGTCCAGGTGCTTGTCGTGACGAGCATGTTCGCGTGCATGCTGGCCTTCCACAACATCGTCACGCGCTACCTCTTCACCCTCGGACAGCGCGGTGTGCTTCCCCGCACGCTCGCCGCGGTGCACACGAAGCACCGCGCACCGTCGCGGGCGTCCCTCTGGGTCAGTGCGATCACATCCGTCGTCATTGTGGTGTCGGCTCTCGCCCAGCTCGACCCGGTGGTGCAGATCTACACCTGGTACTCGGGAGCGGGCGCGGTCGGCGTGATCTGGATGATGGCGCTCACGAGCTTCGCCGTGCTCGCCTTCGGGGCGAAGCGGCGCCGCACACCCGGTGAGGCGCCGTCGACGTGGGTGGTCACCGCGTCGGTTCTCGGTGGCATTGGCCTGCTGGGAGTGCTCGCCATCTCGCTGTGGAATTTCCCGTTCCTCGTCGGCGGCACTGTCGCGGCCATCGTCTGGGGACTGGTTCTCGCTGGTGTCTTTGTCGGCGGGTTGTTCGTGCCGCACCGGGGGAGTGCCCCTGCCTCGACGCCGCCGGTGCTTGAGGATGTCGCTCGCTGACGCGTCGCGCAGGTGGCGGCATCCGTCGCCCGAGGCGCTTTCGCCGACCGCTGACGGCATCCGTTGCCCGGGGCTCTTTCGCCGACCGCTCCACTTCCATGCCCGCGCTGCAGATACTTCTGCAGCGCGGACATGGATGTGCCGCGCTCGCGCAAGTGACCCCTGGCATCCGCAAAAACAATTTCCATGGACAAACCAGACCTTTCGTCCTAGCCTGATGCTGCATTCACTTCGCGAAAAGCTTTCAACGATGTAAACGGCGGAAGACCGCGCGTTTTTCCGGCGTCAGGCTGTTGTAGTGGGCCCGATTCCGGCGATCCAGCGGCGTGAAATGGGTGCATTTTCTCTCGCAGCAACAGTGGCACCCCGGTGCCCGACAACGGTGTCTTTGCACCGCGAAAGGACCAGCAATCCCATGATCAAGAGAAAAGCCCTGCTCGCAGCAGGCATGACGACGGCGCTCGCAGCAGCGCTCGTCGGATGCACCAATAACAACGGGGGCAGCGGAGGCGGTGGCGGCTCCGGTGCCAGCAAATCCAACTGCACCAACGACATCAAGGTGAAGGATGTTCCGGTCGTCACGTACTGGGGATGGCTCCCAGATACCGCCGAGACCGTCGACAACTTCAACGAATCGAACGACGACGTTCAGATCTGCTGGTCGAACGCCGGCCAGGGCGGTGACGAGTACACCAAACTCTCCACCTCGCTCGAGTCGAAGTCGGGCGCACCCGACATCGTCCAGATCGAGTACGACTGGCTGAACAGCTTCCTGATCCAGGGCGGACTCGTCGACATGACCGAGCACGGCATCGAGGATTACAAGGACAACTTCACCGAGGGTGCCTGGCGCGATGTCTCCAGCGGTGACGGCGTCTACGCGGTGCCCGTCGACCTCGGACCGGTGGGCATGTGGTACCGGGCCGACATCTTCGAAGAGAACGGCATCACCATTCCGACGACGTGGGATGAGTATGCGGCAGCGGCCGAGCAGCTGAACACCGCAACCGGCGGAGCGGTCAAGATCGGCAACTTTGCCCCCAACGGTGCCGGACAGCACTACGCCTTCCTCGACCAGGCCGGCGCCGTTCCGTTCGAGTTCGACAACGGCAACCCCACCGAAATCACCATCAACCACAACGATGACGCGACCAAGACGGTCTACGAATACTGGCTCGACCTGGTCGACCGCGGACTCGTCGGCACCGACCAGGCGTGGACTCCTGAGTTCAGCACGGCCCTCGCCAGCGGCAAGTACGCGACCGCCGTGTACCCGGTCTGGTACAACGCGCACATCCCCGACTTCGAGGACCCGGAAGCGGGCGCCATCTGGCGTGCAGCTCCGATCCCGCAGTGGGATGCCGCCAACCCGGTGCAGGTGAACTGGGGCGGCAGCACGCTCGCCGTCACGACGCAGGCCAGCGATGCAGCACTCGCGACGAAGGTTGCCGCTGAGCTGTACAACACGGAAGAGCGGCAGAAGCTCGGCGTTGAGAAGGGTGGCCTCTTCCTGGCCATGCCCGACATGATCGAGTCTGACTACTTCAAGGACCTCGAGTACGAGTTCTTCGGCGGTCAGAAGTTCAACGGAGAGTTCTTCGCCCAGGCAGCGCTCGACTACGAGGGTGTGATGTTCTCGCCGTTCTCGCAGTACTACTACGACGAGTCGCAGCGCCTTCTGTCTGAGGCGATCGAGGGCAACATGACCGCGGCCGAAGCGGCGGACGAGTTGCAGAAATCGCTGGAGACCTACGCCACCGAACAGGGCTTCACCCTGAACTGAGTTCGGTCCTGTGCGGGCGGGGCAGTGCCTCGCCCGCACAGGAGTTCTCCACAATGCGTCCCAAGGAAGTGACCCATGTCTACCACCCCTCAGCTTCAGCATCCCGTCCGCCCACCAACGGTGAAGCGCGGCGCCAGTCTTGAGCGGAAGCACGCGCGATTCGGCTGGGTGTTTCTCGCGCCGTTCGCCATCGTGTTTCTCGTTTTCCTCGTCCTCCCACTGGTCTATGCCTTCTGGATGAGCCTGCACACCAACACCCTCGCCGGCGGCGAACAGTTCGCTGGCCTCGCCAACTACGTCAAAGCGTTCACCGACGAACGCTTCCTGTCTGGAATGGTGCGCGTCGCGGCGTTCGCCGTTGTGTTCGTTCCCCTCCAGATCGGGCTGGCCCTGGTCTTCGCGCTCATCCTCGACGACATCCGCACGAGGCTGTCCCGGTTTACGCGGCTGCTCATCTTCGTGCCGTACGCGATCCCCGGTGTGATCGGCGCACTGATGTGGGGATTCCTGTACAGCCCGTCGTTCGGCCCGCTCGTGACGGTCTTCGAATTCCTGAACACCCAGGCGCCCGACCTGCTCAACCGCGATTCGATCTTCTGGTCCCTGACCAACATCGTCACGTGGCAGTGGACGGGCTACTACATGATCATCATCTACGCCTCACTGCAATCGATCGACCCGGCGATCTACGAAGCCGCCCGGATCGATGGGGCGACGAAGCTCCAAACGGCACTGCACATCAAGGTGCCGATCGTTGCGTCGTCACTCGTGCTGACCGTCGTGTTCTCCCTGATCGGCACACTGCAGTTCTTCACCGAACCGCAGGTCCTCGCGCCGCTCGCCGGTAACGCTATCGATGCGGCGTACACGCCAAACCTGTACGCGTACAACCTGGCGTTCTCGTACCAGCAGTTCAACTACGCGTCGGCGATCTCCTTCGCGCTTGGACTGATGGTCTTCCTCGCCTCGATCATTTTCCTCATCGCCACACGCAAGAAGAGCGGACTCCGCTGATGACTACCTCACCTCTGCCACTCATCGACGATGCGATCACCGAGTCCGGCCCGCGCAAAAAGCGGCCAGACGTGCTGCCGGGGGAGCGCAAACAGGTCGGCATGCACATCCTCCTCACCATCGCCGCCCTCTACTTCCTGCTCCCGATCTGGTGGCTGGTCGTCGCGGGCACCAAGAGCACCCAGGGCCTGTTCAACGGCACCGGCGGGCCGCTGTGGTTCGACCAGAACTTCGCGCTGTTCGACAACATCGCGCAGCTGGCGACGTACAACAGCGGCATCTACGTGCGCTGGCTGGGCAACTCGTTCCTCTACGCCTTCGCTGGCGGCGTCGGCGCGACGATCCTGGCCGTGCTCGCCGGTTACGCGTTCGCGAAGTACCGGTTCCGGGGACGTTCGGTCAGCTTTATGGTGCTGCTGGCATCCGTTATGGTTCCCGCAACGGCCCTCGTCATCCCGACGTACGTGTTGTTCAACAACCTCGGCCTCACCAACACCGTGTGGGCCGTGATCCTGCCGTCGTTGCTCAGCCCGTTCGGGGTGTACCTGATGCGCGTTTACATTCAGGATGCCATTCCCGACGAACTGCTCGACGCCGCGCGGGTCGACGGCTCCGGTGAGTTCCGGACCTTCGCCACGATCGCGCTGCCGTTGATGCGGCCGGCGATTGTGACGGTGCTGCTTCTCTCTGTTGTCGGTGGCTGGAACAACTACTTCCTGCCACTGGCCATGCTGTCGGACCAGACACTGTTGCCGGTCACTGTCGGCCTCAACACGTGGCAGGTGCAGTCGAACTCCGCCACGGCCGGAGGCCTCGTCTGGAACCTGGTGACCAGCGGTTCGCTCGTCTCCGTCATCCCGCTCATCATCGCGTTCCTGCTGCTGCAGAAGTACTGGCAGGGCGGGCTCTCGATGGGAAGCATCAAGTAACAGCGGCCCGTTCGGCTCTCGTGTTGTGCAGAACCGAACATGCAGAGCCGAACGGATGCCGTCGGCACGTCTTAAGGAGAAGTATGTCCAGTGCCAGCGTGGTCGTCGATCCGCGTTTCGTCGTCGGTCCGATCAACCGGCGGCTCTTCGGCTCGTTCATCGAGCACATGGGTCGCGCCGTGTACACGGGGATCTACGAACCGGGCCACCCGAGCGCCGACGATGAGGGCTTCCGGCAGGACGTCATCGAGCTCGTGCGGGAGATGGGGGTGTCGGCGATCCGGTACCCGGGCGGGAACTTCGTCTCGGGATTCCGGTGGCGGGATAGCATCGGGCCCCGCGAGGAACGCCCGCGCCGGCTCAGCCTGCCGTGGCGATCCACCGAAACGAACGAGGTCGGGCTGCACGAGTTCGCTTCCTGGGTCGAGAAGGTCGGTGGAGAACTCATGTACGCGGTCAACCTCGGCACGGCAGACACGATGGACGCGCTCGATGTGGTGGAGTACTCGAACATCGCCGGCGGGACAGCGCTGGCCGAGGAGCGCATCACGAACGGCCGCAGGGAGCCGTTCGGAATCTCGATGTGGTACCTCGGCAACGAGATGGACGGTCCCTGGCAGCTCGGCCACTCACCGGCGGACGACTACGGAAAGAAGGCGTCACAGACGGCCAAAGCGCTGCGTCAGCTTGACCCGAAAGTGGAGCTCGTGGCATCCGGATCATCGCATCCGACCATGCCGACCTTCCCGCAGTGGGACCGCGTGGTGCTCGAGCACACCTACGACGATGTCGACTACATCTCCTGCCACGGCTACTACCAGGAGAAGAACGGTGACCTCGGCTCGTTCCTCGCCTCGCCGGTCAAGATGGACCGCTACCTCGATACGGTGATCGCGACAGCGGACCACGTCAAAGCGCTCAAACGGAGCGACAAGACGCTCAACATCTCGTTTGACGAGTGGAACGTCTGGTACCTCGGCGAGAACCTCCGGAGCTTCCCGCGCCAGAAGGACCGCTTCTATCGCACCGACGAGATCGAGGGAGACGACTGGCCCGAAGCGCCCCGCCTGGCCGAAGACGTCTACTCGGTGGCCGACGCCGTCGTCGTCGGCGGGCTGCTCATCTCGTTGCTGCGGCACGCCGACCGGGTCACCTCAGCGTCGATGTCGATGCTGGTGAACGTGATCGCCCCGATCACCACCGAACCCGGTGGGCCCGCCTGGCGGCAGACGACGTACTTTCCGTTCGCGGTTACCTCCCGCCTCGCCGCCGGTGTGTCTCTCGACGTCCGGGTCGAGAGCGTGCACTACGAGTCTGAGGAACTCGGGGAGGTACCCGTGGTGGATGCCGGCGCCACGTACGACGCGGAGTCCGGCCGTGCCGCTGTCTTCCTCGTCAACCGGTCGCTCACCGATGAAGTCACGGTGTCGGTGAGCCTTGCCGCGCTCGGAGACCTGTCGGTCCTGGAGACCCAGATGATTGCCGATCCCGACGTCTATGCCACGAACACGAGGGAGGACCCGGAGCGGGTGTCACTGATACCGAACACGTCTGCGGCGGTGGATGACGGCATCCTCATGGTGACTCTGCCTGCGGTGTCGTGGACGGCGGTGTCCCTCGGCTGAATTACGCCGGGACGGAGCCGGATGACTCGCGCGTGACGATGTGGAAGTCCGGTTTGGCGAGCCGGGGCGGCCGGCGCTCGCCGGTTTCGCGGATGCGTTCGACGAGCATCTCCACAGCCATCTCGGCGATGGACTCGCGGCCGGGATCGACGCTCGAGAGTGACGGCACAGAGAAGCGGGTCTCGTCGATGTTGTCGAACCCGATCACCGCGACCTCGTCGGGGACTCGAGTGCCGGCTTCGCCGAGGGCGCGGAGGGCGCCGAGACCGAGAGTGTCGTTGAGGGCGAAGACCGCGTCGAAGGGAACCCGCTCGGCGATCAGGCGGCGCACGGCGGCTGCCCCCGCCTCCCGACCCCACGGGCGGGCCGCGCAAATGAGTTCCGGAGCCTCGGGGATGCCAGCGTCCTCGAGAGCCTGCCGGTACCCGCGCAGGCGCAAGCTCGCCGAGCTCGGTTCATGCCCACCCTGCTTCCCGTCGGACTGCTGTGGGACGCCGATGAGAGCGATACGGGTGCGGCCCCGCGCGATGAGGTGTTCGACCGCAGCGCGGGCCGACGACACGTTGTGCATGGTGACGTGGTCGGTGGGACCGCCGAAGATGCGTTCTCCGAGCAGTACGAGCGGCAGCGGGACATTGAGTTCGTCGACGTCGTCCTGGCCGAGCCGCACCGGACTCAGCAGCACCCCGTCGGTGCCCTGCAGCAGCGTGCCCTTGACCACGTCCAGTTCCTTGAGTCGATCGCCGTTGGTCTGCCCAACCAGGACGCTGAGCCGCCGTTTCTCTGCAGCGCGGATCACGGCATCCGCGAGCTCGGCGAAGTAGTTCTCGCGGAGGGCGGGCACGGCAAGTCCGATGACGCCTGTCCGGCCGGAGCGGAGGCCCCGCGCGGAGAGATTCGGCCGGTACCCCACCTCGACGATCGCGCTGCGCACCCGATCGCGCACCTCGGTGCGCACGTGCGGATGGTCGTTGATGACATTCGAGACCGTCTTCGCAGAAACTCCCGCGACCCGCGCCACGTCGCGAATGGTCGACCTCATCGATGACTCCGTCCTTGTGGCGCTCTGGTCAATATATCCGACCTCACCGGGCATAGAGCGCAGTCGCTGGGCACCCGTTGCGGGCCGGCGGCATCCGTCGCCCGCGGCGCTTTCGCCGACCGCTCCACTTCCATGCTCGCGCTGCAGATACTTCTGCAGCGCGGACATGGATGTGCCGCGCTCGCGGGCGTGACCGCTGGCATCCGTTAGCCGACGCTCCTTCACGCTCGGGGCAGGGGCCGGCATCGCCAGGCACGCGATATCGGGGGGTCTCGGCGGTTCTCGCGGCATGATTGCTTCATGACATCTCAGAACGTTTTACACATGGTGCTCGTCCGCTGGAACTCGCCGCTACAGCAGGGCGACCTCGACCAGTTGACCCGCGCGGTTGGCGTGTTGCCCGAACGGATCCCGGGGATCCTGAGCATCTCCTCGGGGCCGAGCTCCAGCCCCGAGGGAATGGAACGCGGATTCGAGTGGGCGCTCGCGATCACCTTCGCGAGCGAGACGGCGCGCGACGAGTACCTGCCGCATCCGGATCATGAACCGGTGAAGGACCTGATCGGCAAGTGGGCGGCCGAGGTCCTGGTCTACGACCTGAACGTGTGAGGCATCCGTTCCGGTCCGCATGAGCGCGTCAACCGTTGGTGAACGCCAGGCGCGCTACGGCATCGCGCTCCGGGCCTGGTCACGCGAGGCGACCTCACGGCGAACCTCGTCACGGAGCCTGCCCTGCCTGCTCGGGTCGGGCGCGGCCGCGAGAAGCAGCTTGGTGTAGTCGTGCTGGGGGTTGAGGATGACCTCGTCCGATGGGCCGCGTTCAACGATGTTGCCGCGAAGCATCACAATGATCTCGTCGCTGAAGTGCCGCGCCGTCGCCAGGTCGTGTGTGATGTAGAGAACCCCGAGGTTGTCTTCACGCTGCAAGCGGGCGAGAAGGTTCAGGACGGACAGGCGGATCGAGACATCCAGCATCGAGACGGGCTCGTCCGCGATGAGGAACCGCGCGCCCGGCGCCAGCGCGCGGGCAATCGCAACCCGTTGACGCTGGCCTCCCGACATTTCGTGTGGTTTCTTGGCGGCGAAGACATCCGCCGGAGTGAGGTTCACCCGCTCGAGCAACTCGTAGACGCGTCGTTTCGTCTCGCGCGCATCGGTGGTCGCGCCATGGAGACGGAGCGGTCGGTCGAGGTGGTGCTCGACGGTGTGGAAGGGGTTCAGCGAAGCGAACGGATCCTGGAACACCATCTGTACCTGGTGGCGATAGTTGACGAGAGCGCGACCGCGGGTTGCGCTCGGGGCACCATCGAGGAGAATTTCGCCGGATGTCGGTTGCTCAAGCTTCGCGATCATCCGCGCGACCGTTGATTTGCCGGAACCCGATTCACCGACGATCGCGATCGTCTTGCCCGGTTCGAGCACGAAGCTGATGTCGTTCGCCGCGCGCAGCTTCGAGCGCTTGAGACCGTTACGGATCGTGAAGTCCTTGGTCAGGTTCCGTACCTCGAGCGAGTCCATGCTCAGCCCCTTCCTTTTGCCGAATCACCGGTGCGTACGAAATCTCCCCGTTCCCCGGTCAAGCTGGGGAAGGACGCCAGAAGCCTCTGCGTGTATGGATGTTGAGGGTCCTCATAGATCGATTCGGCGGTGTCGAGCTCAACAATCTCACCGCGCAACATGACGGCGATCCGATCACTGATCTCCAACAGCAACGGCAGGTCGTGGGTGATGAAGATCACCGCGAAATTGAACTCCTCCCGGAGTCGCATAACCTCGCGGAGGATTTCGCGCTGAACGACAACATCGAGAGCTGTGGTTGGTTCGTCCATGATCATGACCTGCGGTTGCAGCGCGAGAGCCATAGCGATCATCACCCGCTGGCGCATACCCCCGGATAGCTCGTGCGCGTAACTGTTCAGGCGGTCCGGGTCTACGCCAACGAGGCTCAGGAGTTCGCGGCTGCGGGCGAGCTTCTGCTCCCTCGACATTCCGGGGCGGTGCGTCGTCAACACGTCGAACAGTTGCGCGCGGATGCTGATCACCGGGTTCAGGGAGTTCATGGCGCCCTGGAAGACCATCGAGATCTTGTCCCAGCGGAAGGAACGAAGACCGTCGCCCGAGAGGGAGACCACGTCGATGTCCTGACCGGACTCGTCATGGAAGATCACTTCGCCTGCGCTCATGAGCGCTGGTGGCTTCAGGAGTTTATTCAGCCCGTACGCGAATGTGGTCTTACCGCAGCCGGATTCGCCGGCGAGCCCGAGGATCTCTCCCCGGTACAGCGTGAGTGAAACGTTCTTCACCGCTTGCACGGGAGGGTCAACCTCGTACTCGATCGAGACGCCGCTGGCGGTGAGAACCGGAGTGAGGTTTTCGATGTAACGCTCGTGCGCAGCGCTCCCGAGTGGGGCGGTGCCGGGGTCGTGAGTTGCACTCATGCCGACGTTCCCTTCTTGTGGTCAATGATGATTCCGTCGTCAGTGACCGCGTGGTTCGACGTGACCTGACGGCCCGCCTTCCGGGCTTTGCGCACGCTGCGCTGTGCAGCGGGGGCGAGGCGGAGCCTCGGGTTGATGTATTCGTCGATGCTGAAGTTGATCAGTGAGAGTCCACACCCGAGCAATGCGATGAGCGCGCCCGGTGGGATGAACCACCACCAGGCCCCACTGGAGAGCGCTGTTCCGAGCTGCGCCTCGTTGAGCATCGTTCCCCAGGTAATCGATCCGACCGGACCGAGACCGAGATAGGAGAGCCCGGCTTCACCGAGGATGCCCATGATGACGGCGAACAGGAACTGTGCGGAGAGCAGGGGAAGCAGGTTGGGGAGAATCTCAACGAGGATGATGCGCCATGGCTTCTCACCGGCCACGCGGGCAGCCGCGACGTAGTCACGATTTCGCAGCGACTTGGCCTGGGATCGGAGCACCACCGCGGACCCTGCCCAGCCCGTCAACCCGAGCACGAGCGCGACGAGGAGGAGCGTGCGGGATGGCACGTAGCTCGCAATCACGATGATCAGCGGCAATCCGGGAATCACCAGCATGATGTTGGTGATGAGCGAGAGGACTTCGTCCGTCCAGCCCCCGACGTAGCCGGCGATGATGCCGAAGGCGAGCGAAAGAATGACCGCGATGACGCCGGCGATCAGCCCGACCATGAGTGATCCGCGGGCGCCATAGGCGAGTTGGGCGAGCACGTCGTATCCGAGCTGCGTCGTTCCGAGCAGGTGTTCCGGGTTCGGCGCGAGGTTCGACGGGTTTCCCGAGAACTTCGGGTCCTGCACGAAGAAGGGCGCAATGAGTCCGAACAGGACGATGCCGAAGGTGAGCAGGAGGCCGACGATCAGCTTGGGCGAACGGGGCACGGCGACCGCGAGGCGTCGGCGTGTCTTGGTACGTGAACGGATGGCGACCGAGGCGGTGTGCGGGAAGGCTGTCGTTGCGGGTATCTCGTCGAGCGGGATCCCGTCTGCGGCGATATCCTCTCGCGGAGATGCCGAGTCAACTGATTTGGCGAGTTCGTGCTCGCGGATACTCTCATCCATTGTGACGCGTCCTTGGGTCGATGAAGCCGTAGACCATATCCATGATGAAGTTGGCCATGAGCACCGTGACGGTGATGATCAGGAAGATTCCCTGCATCAGGGCGTAGTCGTTGTTCTGCACCGCCTGGATGAGGAGCTTTCCAATCCCGGGATATGAGAAGACCTGTTCCATGACGATCGACCCCGCGACGACGAATCCGAGCGAGATGCCGAAACCAGCGATCGACGGGAGGATTGCGTTGCGGGCCGCGTAGGTGAGAAGAACGCGGGAGTTGCGCAGGCCCTTCGCCTCAGCGGTGGTGACGTAGTCGTCTGACAGCGTCGAAACCATCATGTTCCGCATGCCGAGGAGCCAGCCTCCGAACGACGAAAGCACGATGGTCAGCGCGGGAAGCGTGCCGTAATAGATCACCGAGCCCACGAACGCCCACGACCACTCCGGCCCGCTCGTAAATTCCAGGCCATAGGCGTGAATCCGTGGGAACCACGTGTTCTGCACCGAGAAAAAGTAGACGAGCAGCAGGGCGAGCCAGAAGTACGGCACCGACTGCAGCAACGTTGACGCCGGGATAACGCCGTCAAGCGCGGTGCCTCGCTTTGCCCCGATCCAGATCCCGCCCGAGATGCCGACGATGAAGGAAAGGATCGTCGCAAGACCGACCAGCCCGATGGTCCACGGCAGTGATTCACTGATCAGCGTTGCTACCGGAACCGGGTACTGAGTGACCGATACGCCCAGATCACCGCTGAAAATGCGACCGAGGTACGTGACGTATTGGGACCAGAGTGGTTCTCCGGTGTCGGACCCGAGGAGGAGCCTGATCGATTGCTCCACTCCCGGCGGGATGTCTCGGCCGACCCGTGCCAACTTCGCAAGAAGTATGTCGGCTGGGTCGCCAGGCATCATCCGGGGGATGAAGAAATTGAGGGTTAATGCCGCCCACAGGGTGGCCGCGTAGAACGCGATCCGCCGGGCGAAGTACTTCATCGACTATCCCTCGAGATCATCAGAACTCCTCCTCGTGTCCTCATTCGCTGTTACTTCTTGGCCGGCTCGAGATTCTGCACGATGTACGCCATTTCGAGAGGCGACCCTGACTGCATGAAGGCGTAGAGGTTGTCCTCTGTCGGCCATCCGGTGAAGTCGGTGTCGTTGTAGAACGACTGTGAAGCGTTCATGTTCACCGGGATGTACGGCAGGTCCCGAACGATTTCCGTCTGGATCCGGTCGTATGCCTCAGCCTTTATCGCCTCGTCGTCCGTCGCTGACGCGGCCAGAACTGCCTCGTCGACGATGGGGTTGGAGTATCGGGTGAAGTTCATGTGGCTCGGCGCGAGTTGCTCGCCGACCGGTGCGGTCTTCTCCGTCGTGAGGAAGTCGCTGTAGATCCGCCACGGGTCGGCGATCGAGGTTGTCTGCAGGAAGCCGAGGATCAGCTCGAACTGTCCCGTCTGGCGTCCGTCGGAGAACTCCTGCCAGGAGAAGGTTCCTGCAGTGATTTTAATGCCGGCTGCAAGCGCCTGTTCCTCGATCAGCTTTGCCGCGTTGTTGTAGTCGTTCCAGCCGTCGATGGAGTTCAGTGTCAGTTCGAGCGGTACGCCGTCCTTCTCGTAGATGTCGTCGCTGTTCTTGGTGTAGCCGGCGGCTTCGAGTACCTTGCCGGCCGCGCTCGCGTCTGCGGTCTGCGGAGCCTCACGCGGTTGGTCCTCGCCGATCCACATGTCATCACGGCCGAGAAGCGCGAGCGTGGGTGACATCGGTGTGGTCAGGCCTACGAAAGCCTTGTCCGTGATGGTCTGGCGGTCGATGGCCAGGTTGATCGCCGTGCGGACGGCCGGGTCAGTCTGCGGGCCCTCACAGCCGAGGTCGACGTTGGCGCAGGTGTAGAGAACGGTGGGGTCGGACGGGAGCACCATGTAACCCATCCCGGCGTCCACCATCGACTGGTAATTGGCGCTGAAGATCGAGGTGAAGTCGATCTCGCCCGATGCGACGAGGTCCTCCGCGGCCTGGTTCCCGTCGATGGCGAGGAAGCGGACGTCCTTGAGCTTCGGCTGATCCCAGTACTCCTCGTTCGCGGTAAATGTGTACGCGCCACCGGAGATCTCATCAACGACATACGGACCGCTGCCGACCGGGTTCTCGTTAGTGCCGCCGGTGGGGTCGTCGTTGTCCGCCCAGATGTGCTCGGGAAGTATGACGGCCGATCCCAGCAGACTGACAACATTGACAAATTGCGGGTCGCTGAAGACGAGCTTCACGGTGTTCTCGTCGACCGCGATCGCCTCGGTCATGGTTTCCGGCTTGGAGACGTCATAGGTGAAGCTGAAGACGACATCGTCTACAGTTAGCTGCTCTCCGTCGTTCCATTTCGCGTCGTCGCGGATGTTGATGGTGAGCTCGCGCCCGTCCTCATTGAACTCGTAGTCAGTGCCGATGAGCGGCTTGGCGTCCTCCGAGGTCATCCGGTTGAAGTGGAACAACGGCTGGTACACCATGCCGGTCGTTCCGGCGAGCGGGGTGGGAGAGAACGGATTGAAGTTCGCAACCACCGGCGTCTGCGCGCCGGAGAAGATCGTGAACGTCTGCGGTTTTGCATCGTCGGAGGAGGACGGTGCACACCCGGAGGCGAGTAAGGCCAGTCCGGAGGCGAAACCGACAGCCATGAGCCGGAATCGATGTTTGTTGCTGGTCATCTTCGGTCCTTTCGTAGTTTGTCTTGCGAGGGAGACTCAGTGTTGGATCGGCGGAACAATCTCAAGGTGCGGTCCGCTGCGCCGCTCGCCGGGGAGGAGCGCGGCGCGGACCCGCGATTCCACGGCCGATCGGGTCGGCGGGTCGAATGGAAGTTCGTCCAGAGTGAGCAGAATCGAACCGACGAGCGGTGACAACTCCGGGACGATGACCTTCGCGCGGGGGTGGCTGATGGCAATGCCCTCCCGAACCGCGTTGTTGAGTATCGGGTAGTCAGCGGCGAGTACGCCCCCGCCGAGCACGACGTCGGCCTCAGCGTCGTTCAGCCCGACTTCGTCCAGAGCGATTCTCGCCATGGAGATGACCTCGAGTGCCTGACGTTCGACGATGTCCCGGGCGATCTGGTCGCCGAGAGCGGCGGCGTCAAACAGTAGGGGCACGATCTCATGGAGGAGTGACTGATCGATGTCACCCAGGTGCATGGCCTCAGAGACGGCAAGGGCAGTCGGTCTCCCGAAGTGGCGGGCAATCATTTCGTTGAGCAGGGTGTGCGGACCGCGGCCGTCCTCTCCCCTGGCAGCGTGGAACATAGCGGAAAGCGAGAGGTCAAGGCCGCCACCCCAGTCGCCCGTGATCGTCCCGATTGCCGGAAACCGTGCCACTTCACCGTCTCTGCCCAGGCCGACGCAGTTGATTCCCGCACCACAGACCACGGCGACACCGACGCGATGGTCAACTCCCGAGCGCAGTAGGGCCAGGGTGTCGTTGCCGACCTGAGCCTCCGGTGCAAAATCCCAGGCCAGGATCCGCTCGCGAAGCTGGTTCTCCTCGACGGCGAAGTCGGCGTTGGCGACATACGCACCGATGGTGAAGATGTCGGGATGTCCGGCCGCCGCGATGGCCGCGGTGACGGCATCCTTCAGTTCCTTTTCCGCAGCAGCCGTACCAATCGTGTGTGGCCGATGCCCTCCGGAGCGGGTGACGTTCAGCACCTCTCCGTCGATGCCGACGACGGCGATATCGGTCTTTGAGTTTCCGCCGTCGATTGCGATGACCGCAGTGCGGCGCGGAGGAGTCATCGTGCCCACGGGAGGAATGCGGTGTTTTCCGCGAGGAGTCGGTCGGTCAGGTCGTTCGCCAGGTCCCACTGTCCAACGAGCGGATGGGCGAGAAGAGCGTCGGCGACGCGCTCGCGACCGCCGTGGATGGCCGCGTCCAGAGCCAGCTGCTCATAGGCAGCGACATGCCCGATCAACCCGGCGAAGCGAGGCTCGACCGGCGCTTGCGGAAGCGGATGCGCACCATCTGCGCCGATGATCGCCGGTGTCTCGATGACGAAGTCGTCGGGCAGGAAGGGCAGGGTGCCCCGGTTAAGCGTGTTTACAACCTGCACGTCCTGACGGTCGGAGACGAGCGAGGCGACAAGCTGCACTGCGGCTTCGGAATAGAACTCCCCGCCGCGGTTGGAGAGAAGAGCTGGTTTCTCATCAACTCTCGGGTCGGCATAGAGCTCGAGCAGCTTCGCCTCCATTTCGGCGACCTGTTCGGCGCGGGTGGGGCTGTTCAGCTGCTCCTCTACGACGGTGTCGTGCTGGTAAAAGTAGCGCAGGTAATAAGAAGGGATCGCCTGCAGGCGTTGGAGCAATTCGACCGGCTGGTGCATGCGGTTTGCGAGGAGTTCGCCCTGAGTCTCGAGCAGGGAGGGCAGGAGGTCTTTCCCGGGGCGGTCGGTCGCGGATGTCGGGATGCCGGACTCACCGGCGTCGAGCAGTCGAACGCCGCGCTCCCAGGTGAGGTGGTTCAATCCGAGGTGGTCGAGAGCGATGCGCTCGGGCTGGACGTTGAGGAGGCCGGCGAAAAAACGCTGCAGTCCGATGGCAACGTTGCACAGGCCGATTGCCCTGTGTCCGTGGGAAAGGAGCGCGCGACTGACGATCCCGACGGGATTGGTGAAGTCGATGATCCACGCGTCCGGGTTCACGGCGCGCACGCGTTCGGCGATGTCGAGCACGACCGGGACCGTCCGCAGCGCCTTGGCCAGCCCGCCTGCACCGGTGGTCTCCTGGCCGAGGCATCCGCATTCCAGCGGCCATGTCTCGTCGCGCTGACGAGTTTCCTGCCCACCGACCCGCAGCTGCAGCAGCACTGCCACCGCGCCGTCAGCGGCGTGCGACACATCGTCGGTCTCGGTGACGGTAGCGGGATGGCCCTGCTTCGCCAGCATGCGCCGTGCGACACCCGCGAGGAGTTCGCGTCGTTCGCGGTTCGGGTCAACGAGGGCGATCTCGGTGATCGGCAGCGTGCTTCGCAGCCGAGCGAAGCCATCGATGAGTTCAGGGGTGTAGGTTGAGCCACCGCCGACGACGACAATTTTCATGTGGTGACTCCAAGGTTGCGCGCTGCTCAACAGATGCACTGGCTGTCTGCGGCGAGGTGATCCTCGGTAGCGCCAGTGCTTTCTGATGAGCGTAGAGGATTCAGGGGATCCTGTAAAGACTCTTTCCGAGTTTGGACTCGAAGATCTCGAGACGGGTGCCGCTTACCGCGAGTGAGCGCGCGCCCTGCACTGCACCCGCGCGTCCGAGGGTGCTGGGAATGACCGCAATCGGCCACGGGACGAGTTCGGCCAGGTGGCTTTCGAGGGTGGTGCGACCGGGCTGGATGGCATCGCCTACGCCCCCGACAAGCACGATTGTCTCCACGTCGACGACCGCAACAACGCTTGCGCACAGCGCCGCAATGCGGCTGGCGGTTTCGTCCACAACGGCCTGCGCGAAGGAATCGCCGGCTTCCGCTGCAGCGAAGATCGCTGGCAGGTCGGCGGCGCTCGTCACCCGTGTTGCCTCGACGAGGGGGCCACCGGCCTTGAGGAGGGAATCTGCGAAAGCCGTCATCGCCCGGCTGCTCGGATCGGCCAGGATCGCCCCCCGGGAGGAGCTGCGGAACAAGAGGTCCAGCTCTCCGGCGCTGCCGCGCCCACCACGGTGCACCTCGCCGCCGAGGACCAGCGCGGCACCAACGCCGGCGCCCACCGATATCATCGCGAAGTCATCCTGATCGACGCAGGCGCCGTATCGCCGTTCGGCGAGTGCCGCAGCATTGACGTCGTTCTCCACAAACACCCGCGTGCCCAGCAAATCTCCCAGCTCATCAGCCAAAGTAGAGCCATTGAGGCCCTTGAAGCCACCGGCCATCTCGATTCGCCCGGTGTGCGGATGGACAACGCCGGGGATCCCGACACCGATGGCCTGGATATCACGAACGTCGATCCCTGCCTGGCGGCAGACTTCCTTGCGGAGGCGGAGAATCGTGACGATAATGCCAGCGAGGGACAGGTCATCGACCGGTTCCTCTGCGTCCGCCAGGAGGCGGTCATCCAAGCCGGCGAGCTGCGCACGGATGTAACGGGTGCCGACATCCAGGCCGAGAACCGGCAGCGTCCGTCCGGCGGCCTGGAACAGCTCGGCCCCGTACTTCGAAACAGTGGGGCTCGATTCCACCTGCTCCACAAGTCCCGCGTCGACGAGCGAGGTGAGCGCGGCCGATACAGTTGGTTTCGTCAGGCCGATGGACTTGGCGAGCGCGGTGCGCGTGGAGGGGGATTCCCGATACAGCTCGTCCAACACCAGGCGCTCGTTCGATCGCCGCATGTCCTTCAGCCCGGTCGGCCGTGTTGTCCTGTTCTCCACGCGTCCATCCTTACAGAGCGCCGTGTGGCTCGATATAGCTCTGGGGAGCATAGGGGATCCGGGGCGTGAACAGTATGCTACGCAACTGCATCCTGTTAAGACTCTTTACCGGATTTATTTCTTCGTGTCACCGGTGACTCTGGTGCGCCTTCCGCCGCAACAGGGGAGCAGGGCGCCGACTGGTCCGCACGTCAAGGCTCCGGACCAGATCGGACCTGCGCTGTAGCGTTAAGGTCGGCCGCGTAGACGCGGTTCACACCTACACCCCGGAGGTCTCTATGCCCACCACCGTGCCCGCCCTCGTCACAGCATCCGCTGGAGCATCCTTCGAGCGTTCCACGATCGAACGCCGGGATGTCGGCCCTCACGATGTCGAGATCGACATCGCCTTCGCGGGGATCTGCCACTCCGACATCCACCAGGCGCGCGCCGAGTGGGGTGCAGGCATCTTCCCGATGGTGCCGGGTCACGAGATCGCCGGGATCGTCACGGCGGTCGGCGATGACGTGACGAAGCACAAGGTCGGCGACCGCGTCGGCATCGGCTGCTTCGTTGACTCCTGCCGCGAGTGTGAGAACTGCCTCGCCGGCGAAGAGCAGTTCTGCCTCAAGGGCAACGTCGGCACCTACAACGGCCGCGAATACACCGGCGAGCCCACCTACGGCGGGTACTCCACCTCGATCGTCGCCGACGAAAACTACGTGCTGAGCATTCCCGAGGGCATCGACCTCGACGTCGCGGCGCCGCTGCTCTGCGCGGGCATCACCACATACTCGCCGCTCAAGCACTGGGGCGCAGGCCCCGGCAAGAAGGTAGCGATCGTCGGCATGGGCGGACTCGGGCACATGGGTGTCAAGATCGCTGCGGCGCTCGGTGCCGAAGTGACCGTGCTCAGCCAGACCCTCTCGAAGAAGGACGACGGGCTGCGACTCGGCGCGACGGACTACTTCGCGACCTCCGACCCGGAGACGTTCAAGAAGAATCGCAAGCGCTTCGACCTGATCATCAACACGGTGTCCGCCGACCTGCCGGTCGACGACTACCTGTCGATGTTGACCCTCGACGGCGCGATGGTGTTCGTCGGGCTGCCCGAGAACCCGCAGTCGTTCCGCGTCTTCTCGCTGACCGGCGGGCGCCGCAGCCTCGCCGGATCGAACATCGGTGGCATCCGCGAAACCCAGGAGATGCTCGACTTCTGTGCCGAGCACGGCCTCGGCGCCGACATCGAGCTCATCGGCGCCGACGAGGTCGACGAAGCCTACGAGCGCGTCATCAAGAGCGACGTGCGCTACCGGTTCGTGATCGACACGGCGACGATCCCGGCGCCCGCCGCGTAACTCGCCCCGCGGCATCCGCTCTGCTCGGCCACAAACGGTCGCTGATTCCCAGAATCAGCGACCGTTTTTGTCGTTGCAAGCGGGCGGATGCCGCCGAAGCGACCGTTTCTGTCGTCGCAAGCGAGCGGATGCCGCGGAACGCGCACGCCCGGAGGGTTACCGGGCACTGGTCGTGTGGGGTGCCCGTTCCGCCTCCGCTGGTTCGACCGGCGCTGGGCGGAGGGGGATCGCGCACGCCCAGGCCTGCACGGCGAGGAGGGAGAAGAACAACACAAGCACCCATGCGAAGCGCGCGGTCACCGGGATGCCAAGGGTCACCACCGCGACGACCGACAACGGCAGGAGTGACAGCGAGAGGACGCCGCAGACGATGCGTGCCCAGCGCCGAGATCCCGCCAGGGCGTATCCGCAGGCCATTCCGAGGAGCGGCGTCGCGAGCGCACCGCTGCCCAGCCCGGTTGTGAGGAGCGTCCACAGCTGGCCCGGCAGCGACAGCGTCGCCAGCGGGAACAGGAGCGGCGCCAGAATCAGGGCGCGAATCGGGCGCCCGGCCCGGCGCCGCACTTCGGCCCACCCCAGCAGCCCGCCCGCGAGAACGCCGGGCAGCAGGATGCCGACGAACGTTTCGAGCCACGCAAACTGCGACTCCACCCCGGCGAGTTCGACCATGAACGCGCGCAGGCTCGCCGCCCACGCCAGCCCGCCGACCGCGCCAATCAGGACCGGGTTGACCCATCTCCCGTTCATGGCTCGACTGTAGAACGGGCGGGCCGGGCGCGCGAGGGGTCTGGCGGCCTCTGCTCGGCCGGGCGAGCCTAGAGCGTCGTCATCCCGCCGTCGACACGGAAGGTCGCGCCCGTAGCGAAGCTCGACTCATCACTGGCCAGGAACACCGCGATGCCCTCGACATCCGACGCCTGCCCGGCCCTGCCGAGCGGAATGCGGGAGACGATGGCCGCCCGATCCTCCGGATCGTTCGCGATGGCTGCGACGAGTGGCGTCTCGGTGTAGCCGGGCACAATCGTGTTCACCCGGATGCCGTCGCCGGCGTAGGCCGCCGCGACCGCACGCCCCAGCCCGTGCATGCCGGCCTTCGACGAACTGTATGCGGTGAAATCCTGGCCCTCGCCGTTGAGCGCCGTCGGGCTGCCGATGAGAATGATCGACCCGCCGCGACCGAGCATCGAACGCACGCCGTGCTTGACCGTGAGGAAGGCCCCGGTGAGGTTGATGTCGAGAGTGCGCTTCCACACGTCGAGATCGAGATCGGCGACGGGAGCATCCTGGCCGAACAGCTGCACCCCGGCGCTCGCCACAACGACGTCCGGCGCGAAGCCCTCGGCGGCCATGCGCTCGAACGCCGCCGTCACGCTGGACTCGTCGGACACGTCCATCTGCACCGCGAGTGCGTTCTCAACCTGCCCCGCAGCATCCGTCGCCGCTTCAACATTGATATCGGTGAACACGACGCGGGCCCCCTCGCGGGCAAAGCGCTGGGCGATGGCCCGACCGATTCCCGAACCGGCGCCGGTCACGACGATGGCTTTTTCCTGCAGGCGAGAGGTCATGGAGTTCCGTTCCGTTCGGTGGTTGAGCGTGGGTCGGTGAATTTATGGCTGACGGCATCCGTCACGTTCGAGAGGCGAAGCACGGTGTACGGGTCGAGCGAAATGAGATGGTGCGAGCCCTCAATCCGAACCTCAGTTGCGATCGTCGCCGTGCCGATGTTCGTCAGCACCACCTGCCACGACCCATCGGCTTGTCGCGAGCCAACACACCACAGGCCGGGCACCGGCGGGCGGGCGGGGACCAGAAGCTCCCCACCCGCGAGGCTCGCCAGCGCAGAAATGGCGCTTTCGACGGGGTACGGACCGTGCTGATCCCCAAGACCTCGGGGGCCGGATGCCTCGAAGTAGCTCACGCTCGCAACCCGGGCATCGTCGGAGGCAGAGGCGATCGCGGCAAAACTGGCGATGGTCCACGCCTCGAGGCCCTCCGACCGTTGCCGCTCATCGGTGGCGCCTTCGGTCAGTTCGCCGCCGTAACCCTGACCGAGGTCCGAGGGCGCCTGGCCGGTCGCGTCGCTGGTTGCGACGGCGTTGAACCGTGGCCGGAGCGTGATCGGACCGACGTGCAACGGTCGCCCGTGGGCGATTGCGCCCGCGCTTGCCACGACGACCGCCTGCATCCGAATCGACTCGATGACCTGGGCCCGCTCCGTGGCGTGCATCTGCGGCGTGAGCGAAAAGGTGAGTTCCGGGATGCCGTCCGGCAGGCGCTGATGCTCGCGGTTCAGCTCCGTGAAATATGACCGCGCGCCACCGACGAGCGTGACGTCCGGCAGGTCTCTGGCAGCGCTGGTGAGCGCATCCCAGAGTTCCGCTTCGGTGACGTGACTGGTTGCCGAGAAGACCCCGACTCTCAGGACCCGCGTACCGCTCTCAACGAGGCGATTGACCGCCTGCCGCACCCCATCCGGCCCCTCGGGGACGATGCGAACGTCGAGGGGGAGGTCGCCCGCCTCCGAGGTGGCTCGGGCCAGCGCGTGCCGCCAACTCGGTGTTCTCGTGTCCAGTTCGACGAGCAGCGCGGCGACTCCGGGCGGCAGGTCCGCCGGGCTCCCGGGCATCGAGGCATCCGGGATCGTCGACGCGCCAACCGTGACCTCGGGAACCGGACGGCCGGTCCTGACCAGCTCGACGGCATCCGTTCGATCAGCGTGCGCTCGCGGCTGCACGCGCGTGGCAGTGAACGACACCGACTGCTCGACCGTCTCACCCGGTTCGATCGGGTAGGGGAAGGGCAGGCTGAGCGGGCGGCTGTATGTTTTGTAGCTCGCGTCGGTCCAGTTGCGCTGGTCTTCCATCTCGAACGTGTCGCCCGAGAACTCGGCGTGCGTCGTGACACCGTCATGCGTCCAGGTCAGCGAGCGGATGTCGACGGCCGGCTGGTGCGGTGAAACAGCCAGCGGGAACGTGGTGCGGACCTCGCCCGTTTCTGTTCCGACTGTCAGGTGTTCACCCGCCAGAGTCGGGGGATGCAGGACGACGAGGCCGAGCCTGTTCGTGAGGAATTCGGAGTGGGATGTCGCGACCAACACGACGGTGAGCGACTGGGCATCAGCGACAACGTCGACCGTCGCACTGATGTCAGCGCCGAACCCACGCAGATCGAGTCGGAGCCGGGTCCCGCCGCTGGGAGACTCGACGGCGGTGACCGTCGTCGGCACCGTGTTCCAGTCCCGATCCCGCGCGACGGCCCGCACGCTGCGCGCCACCGGACTGCCGTCGAAGCTGAGATCGGCGATCTCGTCGCCACGCAGTTCGAACCGCCAGGGTCCCCGTTCGACAGGGATCGGTGTCGGCTCGGCAGACCACAAACGGTCCAGTCGCTGAGCGTCGGTTTCGGTCATGGGGTCGCTCCTCGCCTGCGCACCCCTAACCCTTCACGGCTCCGGCGAGTGCGCCCTGAATGAAGTATCGCTGAAACAGCAAGTAGACGATAAGAACCGGGATCGCCGACATGAAGATGAAGGCGTTCATCGGCCCGTAGTCCGTGCCGTGCTGCGTCGAGAAGCTCTGGACCGCCAGCGGGATGGTCCAGTTGCTTTGCGTGCGCAGCAGCGTCGTTGCCATCGCGTACTCGTTCCACGTCGCCACAAAGTCCAGCACAAAGAGTGCGGCAAGAGCGGGTTTCGCGAGCGGCAGGACGATCTGCCAGAAGATGCGGAAGGAGGAGGCGCCGTCGAGTCGCGCCGATTCCTCAAGCTCATCCGGTATCCCGCGGAAGAACCCGTACAGCACAAAGATTTGGTACGGGATGCCGAAGGCGAGATACGGCAGGATCAGGCCGAAGAGCGAGTCCAGGATGTCGAGCTCCAGCATGGTGCTGAACAGCGGACCGAGCCCGATCTGCACCGGCACCATGGAGCCGATGGCGATGACCATCATCAGTGCACGGCCTCCCCGGAACCGGATGCGGGCCAGTGCGTATGCTGCAGCGGCCGCGATCGCGAGCCCCAGCGGGACCTTGATTGCCGCGACGAGGAGGCTGTTGCCCGCCGTCACCCACAGGTCGCCGGTCTCCATAGCTGCGGTGTAGTTGCCCCATTCCCAGGTGGACGGCAACGACCACATCGGCAGGCTGTTGAGGTCCGGCTTGCTCTTCACCGAGGTTGTGAACATCAGGTAGAGCGGAAGGAACCACAGCACGGCGGTGACACCGAGCGCGGCCCAGAGGCCGATGCCGACATAGTCCCGCGGAGCGCGTCGGCGCGGTTCGTCCGTCAGTATCTCCTGCGCGATGGCCGGGGTAGCGAGTGCGCTGCTCATCGGTCTTCTCCCTTCATCGACCAGGCCATATATGGAATGACGAGGGCAAGTGTCACAACGAGGAGCACGGTGGCTACGGCGCCACCCATTCCGAAGTTGTGGTTGGTGAATGATTGTGTGTACGACCAGAGGGCCAGTACCTGGGTGGACTGTGCCGGACCACCGCCAGTCATTCCGACGACGAGGTCGAAGACCTTCAGTGCGTTGATGATCGCCAGAATGACGACCACGACGGTTGTGGGCCTGAGCGCGGGAACCGTCACCGCGAGGAAGCGCTGCCACGCGTTGGCGCCGTCGAGCTTCGCTGCTTCGACCAGCTCGCCTGGGACAGTCTGAAGGCCAGCGAGAAACAGAACCATGCTGAATCCGACGCCCTGCCATACGCTCGCGACGAAGATCGACCCGAGCGCGAACTGTGGATCGCCGAGCCACGACTGTCCCCATGCGCCGAGGCCGACCGTTTCGAGGAGCTGGTTGACGAATCCGAGGGTCGGGTTGTAGATCCACCGCCACATCGCAGCGACGGTGATGGATGCGAACACTGCCGGAATGTAGAAGACCGCTCGCATGAGATTGCGGCCCCTCATCTTCCGGTTCAGGCCGAGAGCGAGGAGAAGGGCGATGCCGGTCGGAACGAGCAACGACAGGACCACCCAGATTACTGAGTTGCGAAGTGCGGTCCAGAACACGGCGTCCTGGGTGAAGAGCCTGACGTAGTTGTCGATCCCGACGAAAACCGGCTCCTCGGTACGGAAACCGGACCACTGGAAGAACGACAGGCGCACCGCGTCGGCCATCGGGTAAAGCAGAAACCAGCCATACAGGACGAGAGCCGGGATGAGGTACGGCAGCGCCAACACAAACCGGTGGTGCTTCGGGGTACGTGTCTTAACTCGACCCCTGGCGACAGATGTTGCGGCGGTCATGGCAGTCCTCTTTTCGGAGGGTCGGACAGCGTCCGGCAGAGTGAGGGAAGGGAGGGTTCCGAGGGGACACGAGGACGAGGTTCAGCCCCCGTGTCCCCGAACGGCTACTGGGAGTCGCGGAACTTCTGGAACTCGGCACCCGCGTCGGCGGGGTCAAGTGAGCCGGTAAGAACCGAGTTCTGTACGCGCCAGTACTCGGTGGTTTCCGCAGTGGAGAAGTTCTGGTCGTTGTTTGTGTAAACGCCATCTGCCGATGCGGCCAGGTCTGCCCAAACCTGATTAAGCGGGTTCTCCGTGGCGACGGGCACGTTCTTGTTCGCGGAGAGAGCCGCCCAGGCGTCGCCGGCGATTGCTTGACCGGCTTCTGAGGTCAGGAAGTCGAGGAATTTGGCGGATTCATCGGCCTTCTCGCTCGCCGAGTTGATGTAGAACGCTTCGCCGAAACCATACAGGCGACCGGTGCCCGTCGGGAAAGCGAAGATCCCGATCTCTTCCGGGTTCATGCCGTTATCGACGATCTGGCCGTTGTACCACGTGCCTTCCAGCGACATCGCGGCCTCACCGGAGAAGAAAAGTAGGGCGGAGTCATCGTTGTTGATGCCCAGGTATCCCTCGTTGAAGTAGTCATCGCCCCACGTCTTCAGCTCTGTGAACGCATCGGTGACGCACTGTTCGGAACCCCAGTCGCCGTCACCGGTGTTGAGCTCATCAGCGACGTCCGCGCCGCACGTGGTCTCGATCAGCGAATCCAGAAGGCGCATCACGTCCCAGTTCACAGTGCCGCCGAATTCGATCGGCGTGATTCCAGCGGTCTTCAGCTTCTCAGCGGCTTCCACCAGGCCGTCGTAGTCCGTGGGCGGCTCGGTGATGCCTGCTTCCGCGAACAACGTCTTGTTGTAGTAAATGCCTTCACTCTGCTGTGACCACGGGACACCGTGATAACCGCCGTACTGGGTGATGCCGCCGAGTGACGCTGCGGTGAATCGATCGTCCCACGCGTATTCGTCGTAATAGTCAGACAGGTCCATGCTCATGCCGACGTCGACGAGCTCACCGCCGAGGCCCGAACCCTCCCAGTACCAGTAAATGTCGGGACCGGCGTCGGTTCCGGCGACCTGGCGGAGCGCATTCTTGTGCTCGTCTACCGAACGCTGTTCAAGTTCGATGGTTACGTCGGGATTTGCTTCCGTGTAGGCGTCGATCAGTGCTTCGATGTTCGTGCCCTGCGAATCCTCCTGTGTTGGCATCCACACAGAGAGAGTTTGTCCGTCGCTGGCCTCTTCGGCGCCGCCACCGGAGCACCCTGCCAGGACGGTGATTGCTGCGGCTCCAAGGGCGACCGCGCGCCACGAGCGATTAATGTGCATCATTGCTTCCATTTCGGTTTCGTATTGGTTGGGGTTTGATGGGTCAGTACGGGATCAGCGCGTTTCCGCTGAATCCTGCCAGCTGTGGAACTCCTGGAGCTTCAGGTAGAAGTCCTCGAACATGAGCCGCGTGTCGACGTGCGTGTACACCCTCATCGGCCGGCTATCGGGCGATGGAACGTAGCTGCCGTCGTCCGCCAGCGTCGGTGTCGGCATCCCGACGTACGTGCTCGACGATGGGTCCGCTTCAAACAGCGACTGAAGCGCGGTGAGGAGTACCAGGGGGGAATCACCCATGGCGTACGTTTCGGAAGGCCCGCGGCCTTGCTCCGTCGCGCGGACGATCACTTCGGCGATTTCGGCATAGAGATAGCGGCCGAGCGGCCCGGCCGTCGCGACGCGAAGGCGCAGCTCGGCGTCAGACATCAGGCACTGGCGGTAGACATCCCGCGGCACCTGCCAGATGTGCAGGTCAGAGTCGTTGAAAACCACCTGCGCGGCGAGAACGTCGATGAGCAGGTTGTACTCGACCGGCATCGCATCCGGTGGCGGAACGGCGAGCCCTTCGTGCTCGTTGCCGCCGATCCAGACCACGGTCATCCGTTCTGCGATCCGGGGCTCCTGCAGGTAAGCGGAGGCCAGGTCCGTGAGTCCGCCGCCAGCCAGGAAGAACAGTGGAGACTCGTCGGCTCGCATTGCTTCGGCGACGATGGCGTCCGCCGCCGCCGAAGGCTGCGGGGTCGCGCGATCAGCGAGAGGTGAGTTCGATCCGGTTGCGATGACGTCTGTCGAGTCGAGACCCATGCGGGCGAAAACGTCTTTCGCAACGGCGACCGCGTTCTCAGCGGACCGGGGGCCTGGATCGAATGGGTCGCCGTCGCGAAGGTGCGAGCCGACGACCGCACGGATGTCGACATTGGGCGACAACAGGTGGTGGACGAGTTGGAACAGGTCGTCCGGATCCCCGGAAAAGTCGTTGTCGATGATTACTCGCGCACGCGGCCCGGCCAGCGGAGGGATGGCTTGCCAGGGGCTGCTGCCCAGTGTCCATCGTTTAGCAGGGGATGGCCGGGAGGCCTCGGGGTGAGGGATCGACGTCATTGGTGACCTTTGTTTGCTCGAAGTGCCGAGATTGATTAACCGGTTGACCGATTAGGTTATCGATAACCTATAACGTAGGTGATCGATAACCTAAATGCTTATCGAAGGCGTTACCTTTTCGTTATAAAGGGTGACCGAGTTGACAGGGGTAGAGCTTTGACGGAATCGAGCGCAGCGACTCGAGCGAGCATGGCGGATGTGGCGCGACTGGCCGAGGTGTCGACCCAGACTGTTTCCCGGTACTTCACCGGTACCGGGTACGTTCGGGCCGAGACGCGCAAGCGCATTGCGGATGCCATCCGAGAACTCGGTTACATCCCCAACCAGGCCGCCCGCAACCTCCGCGCGCGGAGGACGAATACCATCGGCGTGCTGTCGATGGGTGCGTTGAACTTCGGCAGTGCGGCCATCCTCACCGGCCTGGGGCTCGCCGCACGCGAGGCCGATGTGACGCTGATCATCGCCCAGCTCGATCTCGACCTCGAGGCAAAAAACTGGGAGTCAGAAGCTCGACGAGCGTTGGATCATTTCGTTGCCGTGCAGGTCGAAGGCATCATCCTGTCGACGCCCATCGCGGACGCAGACCGGCTTCTCGCCCGGGTGGGCAAGGAGATCCCCGTCTTCACAGTTTCCGAGCTCCCGCGGTCGCAGGAGGCCTCAGCGGGTGCGCACTCGTATTCGGCCGCATTCGAGGCCACGAGGTACCTCATCAGCCTTGGTCACCGCGACATCGTCCACGTTGCCGGCCCCGCTACACGGAACGAGGCTGCCGAACGCGTGCGCGGATACCGCGAGGCCATGGCGAACGAGCATCTCCCGTCCCGCGTAATCGGTGGGGCTACCGACTGGTCGGCGGCGTCGGGATTCAGGGCGGGGGAGTCGGCGGGTGTGTCCGGTTTCACGGCGGTGGTTGCGAGCAACGACGAGATTGCCCTGGGCTTCATGAGTTCACTGCAGAACCGGGGCCGCCGGGCACCCGAGGACTTCTCGATCGTCGGCGTCGATGACATGCCGACGGCCGCATATTTCTCTCCACCACTCACAACCATGCGGCTCGATTTCCGGGCGCTCGGCGTCGCCACGTTCCGGATGCTGCACCAGCAGATCCGGTCAGGCGAGCACGCGAACCACTTCGTACTCGAGCCGGAACTCATCATCCGCGGTTCGACCGCCGCTCTCATCGAGGGGTGACCCAGGGCATCCGCGCTGCTCGGACGAAAACGGTTGCTGATTTTCGGAAACAGCAACCGTTTTCGTCGGAGCAAGCGAGCGGATGCCGCGGGGCGCGCGGCTCGTCGACCTACCGCTCGATCTTGTCGAGGTGCAGCATTGCGGCGAGGTTCTTGTCGAGCTCATCGTCGCGGAAGACCTTCTTCCAGTCGTCCTTGATGATGTTCGACCGGCCGTAGTCCATGGCGATCAGGCAGGCGTCGCTGAACGGGTTGTCACCACGGAGTCCGTTGGCGAGTGCGACCTGGGTGTGGCCGAGGAGGATCGACCGAGCAGCCGGCTCCGGCACGCCCATGGTGTTGACGGCCTCGTCCAGCGCTTCCTTGAGCAGGGCACCGATCATGCAAGCGATGGTCTCGACGAGGGTCGGCTCGAGCTGCGCGAGCTGCTTGATGGTGACCCAGTGCACGTCGATGACGGGCGCGTAGATCGCCCGGACGGTGGCCTCAACGATGGCCTTCTTCTCGGGGTCGTCCGATTCGATCGCCGCAATGGCATCCTGGGGTGCCGCAATCCCGCCGAAGGTGTCCGCGTACTCCTCCGGTGTGGTGCGCTGGAGGAAGATCGACGGGTGGCACGGGTGCGCAACGGCCTGAATGACGTCGTCGCGGGTGGTCAGCAGACCGGCGTACGCGGCGGCGGGGTCAAGCGTGAGCACGATGGCACCCGACTTGAGCTGCGGAACGATCTCGGCCGTGACCGGGCCAAGTGCGAGGTCAGGAACAGCCAGAACGACGATGTCAGCGTCAGCGATGGCATCCGCTGTCTCGGTGAGTTCGCGACCCGCCGCGCGGACGCGGTCCTGCCCGACGGGGGAGTTCTCGCTGTAGAAGACCTTGTGGTCGGTCTTCGACAGGTTATCGGAGACGCGGGTCCCCATCTTTCCTCCGGCACCGATCACGGCGATGGTGGGGTTGAAGTCGGTGGTGCTCATCGGTTTCTCCTCAGGTAATCCAGTGTGGTGGCTGTCCAGGCAATCTCCGCCTGGACGGTGGTTTCGGGGTCGCCCTGCCAGGGCAACCAGTGTTCGACGATCTCGTTGATCCCGCGGGCTTCTGGCTCGACGGTGTCGAGCAGGTGCCGGTAGTCGTGCAGCCCTTCACCCATCGGCGCGCCGCTGTAGGTGAAACCGACCCAGCCGTCCTGCCGGGCGAAGGCGAAGTCCTTCACGTGCACGTTGCGGGTGAGGGCGGCGCACCGCTCGACGGCGTCCTTCGGCAGTTCCAGACCGGCAACGACGTTGGCGGGGTCAAGGCAAATGCCGAGCCGGTCGCTGCCGACCCGCTCGACCAGCCCGACGAGGTCTGTCGTTGACACCTGCTCGTAGGTCTCGAGCGCGAGCGTCACACCGGCCGCGTCGAACGACGGCAGTATGTCGATGAGGATCTGCTCCGCCTCAGTCATGCTCGGGCGGTGGTCCGGCCCGTAGAGCATGCTGCGAACGAGCTTCGCGTCGAAAATCTCCGCCAGGCGCAGGAACGACGTCAGGTGACCGGGCTCAATGCCCTTGGTCCCCAGCTCGATCGTGAGCCCGAGGTTCCGGGATTCCGCGGCCGCTGCCGTGAGTTCGGCGTGGGACATCGACAGGAGCGGCGCGTAGTCGCAGATCTGGAACAGGTCGACACCGAGTTCGCGCGTGCGCTCGAACGCCCCGACCAGACTGAGCGGCTCTGGCACCCGTGACGAATGCTGCCAGAGGAACGCGTAGGTGCCGAGTCCGATCACGCCCGTGCCGCCGATCGTGCGAGTGTCGCTGCTTCGTCGAGAACGGATGCCAGCGCTGCGGGGTCGTGCGCGAAACGGCCGAGGAACAACCCGTCGACGTCGGAACCGAGGGCGGTCAACAGGCCGGGGCCGGCGCTTCCGCCGTAGATCACGGCGCTGCCGTCGCGACCGTCCATCGAATTGATCGCACTGCGCAGCTCGGCGCACACGGTACGGATGTGCTCAGCGCTGGCAGGTTCAGCTGCGCCGATCGCCCAGACGGGTTCGTAGGCGACGATGACCCGGCCCGCTGGAGCGTCGGTGAGAGCGGAACGCAACTGACGAACTGCCTCGCTCGCCGCGGCATCCGCTTCTCCCTGAACAGTCTCGCCGATACAGAGAACGGGAGCGAGGCCGTTGCGGAGGGCCGCCGCGGTCTTGGCGGCCACGATCTCCTCGGTCTCGCCGAACAGTCGTCGTCGTTCTGCATGCCCGACCTCGACAACGCCGGCACCGATCTCGGCGAGCTCGGTGCCGCTGACCTCGCCGGTGTAGGCGCCGTTGTCCTCCCAGAACAGGTCCTGGGCGCCGACGACAACGCCGGTATCACCGAGTGTGTGGATCGCGGCGGGGATCGAGACGAAACTCGGGATGACGAAGAGTTCGACGTCCCCGTTCTTCAGCGACTCCTTGTCGCGACTCAGCTGAGCGACCTCCGAGAACCATTCGCGCGCGCGGGCGTGCCCGAAGTACATCTTCAGGCTCACCCCAACGACGACGGGAGACATCAGCAGCTGCCGGTGGTCTCGTAGGTGTCGAGGACGGCAACCTTCTCAGCGCTCGCCGAGGTCTCGTCGAACCGGTAGGTCAGCCACTCGCGCACGAGACGGCGGGCCAGTTCTGCGCCGATCACGCGCTGCCCGAGGGCAAGCACCTGGGCGTTGTTCGAGAGCACGAGCCGCTCGACCGAGAAGCTGTCGTGCGCCACAGACGCACGGATGCCCTTGACCTTGCCCGCCGCCATCGCGACGCCCATGCCGGTTCCGCAGACGAGGAGGCCCCGGTCAGCGTCACCCGCGGCGATGGCCTCACCGACCGCGACTCCCACGCGCGGGTACGGCGTGTGGCCGTCGGCGTCGACGCCGACATCGGTGACGCTCTCGACCAGGTCGCTGGCGAGCAGGTCCTTCTTGAGCAGTTCCTTGTAGTCGTATCCGGCGTCGTCCGAGCCGATCACGATTCGCAGTTTGTCCATGATGTTCCTCTTCCTAGTGCTGTTGGGTGTCGATGAGGCGCGACAGTCGCTGCGCGATGAGCGCGAACGAGTGTGCGCCGGCATCCGGTGTGCCGAGGCTCTTCTCGGCGTGCGGGCGAGCGCGGCCCATGCGGGGCAGCAGGTCGGCGGTAGCGGCGGCAGCGTCGGTGGCGGCGTCCGCAGCCCTCGACACCGCGGCGGTAAACGGGGCGCCGTTGGCGAGCTCGAGTGTGAGGGTGTCGCTGAACGGCACGATCGCATCGACCATCGTCTTGTCACCGAGCTCCGCTTTTCCGAATTCACGGATGCCGCGGCTCGCGGCATCGACGCCAGCAGCGATCGATGCGCCGGTCGCGCCCGCATCGTCGCCGAGCTGCCCGGCGATGGCACGGAGTGACAAGCCCCACAGTGCCCCCGAGGTTCCGCCGGCGCGGTCGGCCCACGCGTCGCCGGAGCGTTCGAGCAGGGTGCGGATGCCGGCACCCGCGTCCCGCAGGTCGGCCGCGGCCGCTGCCGCAGCGCGAGCCCCGCGCTGCATGCCGATGCCGTGATCGCCGTCGCCGGCGACCGCATCGATGCGACCGAGTTCATCGACGTTCTCATCGATGACGTCGGCGAGGGCCTGCAATGCGGCGGCAGCGAACCGGGCCGACGCGCGTGACGCGGGCGAAGCATCCGGAATTTCGTCGATTTCAGTGATGATGTCGACGAGAACGGACTGCTCGGTCGCGGCGACGGTGCCCTTGCGGTAGGCCGGGGTGTTCGCCGGGGCGCGCCAGAATGTTTCGAGTTCGTCGTCGAGCCAGAACAGGGTGAGCGATGCGCCGGCCATGTCGAAGCTCGTGACGAGTTCGCCGACCTCGGGGTCGACGATGGTGATGCCCGCATCGCTAAGCAGCTCGGCGACGCGGCGGTAGACCACGAAGAGTTCCTCGTATTTGACCGAGCCGAGGCCGTTGAGGATCACGCCGACGCGCTGGCCGTCGGCTGAATCGATGCCGTCGGGCAGCTCGGTGAGGAGTGTGGAGACGAAGAGCTCGGCGAGGCCTGCGGCGGTGGGGATGTCGGTTTCACCGATCCCCGGTTCGCCGTGGATGCCGATTCCCACGCCCATCCGGCCCTCGGGAACGGTGAAGAGCGGGGCCGTCGCGCCTGGCAGTGTGCAGCCGGTGAATGCGACGCCGAAGGAGCGGGTTCGTTCGTTGGCGTGGGTGGTGATGCGCTCGACGTCATCGAGTGAGTAACCGGCCTCGGATGCCGCAGCGGCGGTCTTGAGCACCGTCAGGTCGCCGGCGATGCCACGGCGTTTGTGCTTCTCGCCCACCGGCGCGCTCGCGATGTCATCGGTGACGACGACGGTGCGGCAGTCGACTCCTGCCGCGCGCAGTCGTTCCTGGGCCTGGCTGAAGTGGAGCACGTCGCCCGCGTAATTGCCGTAGCTGAGCAGGATGCCTCCGCCGAGGTCGGCGGCCGAGGCCACCGAGTGAACCTGCTGGGCTGACGGCGAGGCGAAGAGGTTGCCGAGCGCGGCGCCGTGGGCGAGGCCCTGGCCGACGAGCCCGCCGAACGCCGGGTAGTGGCCGGAGCCACCACCGGTGACGACGGCGACCGAGCCCGGCTCAGACACGGTGCTCCTGATGACGCCACCGGGGACGCGCCGCACCTGCCCGGCATTCGCGGCGACGAAACCGTCGATCATCTCGTCGGCGAATGTGGAGGGATCGTTGAAGAGGCGGGTCATGGGGAATGTGCTCCGAAGTGCTCGAGGGTGGGGTGGGGATGTGGGGCGGTCGGGGAGTCGACCGCCCCGCCCTGGTTACTGCGCCAGCGCCTGTGCGTCGGTCTCGTCGACGACGGGAGGCGTGGTGCGGCGTGCTCTCGAGAGCAGAAGCATGATCACGCCGGAGAGGGCCATGAAGCCACCGACGATGAACATGGGAACCTCGTAGTTGCCGGTCAGGTCGGCGACCGCACCGGTGATGTACGGCGCCGAGAAGCCCGCGAGGTTTCCGACGGTGTTGATCAGGGCGATGCCCGCTGCCGCTGCTGCACCGGTCAGGAACTGCGTCGGCAGGGTCCAGAAGTTGGGCAGGGCGGAGAAGATCGCCATGGCGGTGATCGCGATGATGGCGATCGTGGCGAACGGAGATCCCGCAAACAGCGCGAACGGAATGCTCAGTGCTCCGACGAACGCGGGAATCGCGATGTGCCACGTCTTCAAGCCGCGCTTCGTGGCATCCCGAGCCCAGAAGTGCAGTGCGATGGCTGCCGGAATATACGGGACTGCCGTGATGAGCCCCTTCTGGAACGTGTCGAACTCGGTGCCGAACTGTGCCTGGAAGCCCTCGATGATCGTCGGCAGGAAGAAACCGAGCGCGTAGAGGCCGTAGATGAAGCCGAAGTAGATGAACGAGAGTGCCCAGACGCGGCCGCTCTTGAACGCGTCACGGATGCGACCGTGTCCGCCGGTCTTCTGGGTGTGTGCGCGCTCGGACTCGAGGGCGTTGGTGAGCCAGACCTGCTCTTCCTTGGTCAGCCACTTCGCGTCAGCCGGGCGGTCCTTGAGGTAGAACCAGGCGACGAATCCAATGATGATCGCGGGGATCGCGACGCCCGCGAACATGAACCGCCAGCCTTCGAGGCCGAAGATGCCGTCCTGCTCGATGAGGATCGCGGCGAGGGGAGCACCGATGACCGTGGTGAGCGGCTGTGCCAGGTAGAAGAGGGCGAGGATCTTGGAGCGGTGGGCCGCCGGGACCCAGAGGCTCAGGAACAGGATGGCACCGGGGAAGAATCCCGCTTCGGCGACACCGAGGGCGAAGCGCAGAATGGCGAGGTGCTCAAAGCTGCCGACCCAGGTGAAGAGGAGGGCGACGATTCCCCAGCTCACCATGATGCGTGCGAGCCACTTGCGGGCGCCGAAGCGGTGCAGGGCGAGGTTCGACGGAACTTCGAGCAGGATGTAGCCGATGAAGAAGACGCCGGAGGCGAAACCGAACTGGGCTGCAGAGAGCCCGAGGTCTTCGTTCATACCGTTCGGGGCGGCGAAGCCGATGGCCGTACGGTCGAGGTAGTTGATGAAGAACATCAACGCCACGAACGGGACGAGCCGAACGGCGACCTTCTTAATGGCGGATTTTTCCACGGCGCTTTGCGGCGTGGGTTTGCGTGTGTTGGTGTCCACGTTGACTCCTTGGTGAGGAAGGGGGAGCGCGAGAGCGGCAGGGTCGCATTATTCGCTCCCATGAGTATTCTGCGAAATTAGCTTTCTGTCAACCGGTTGACCAATACCGGTCAACCGGTGATCCATTGTGGGGGCAGTTTTGCTAGCTTTGACCCATGCCGGCCTATCCGAATGACACCTCCGCTGAGATCGCGGCATCTATGGGCACACTGAGCGGGGGAACGCCGGTGTCTGCGGTCGCCAAGCGGCTGCTCGAGATCTTCACTCGGGGCGACATCGAGCCCGGCACCCGCCTGCCGCCCGAGCGCCAGTTGTCGACCAGCCTCGGTGTCGGTCGCTCCGCGGTTCGCGAGGCCCTCGCCGCGCTCGAGCTGCTCGGGATCGTCGACGTGCGCCCCGGATCCGGCACCTATCTGCGCGGAACGGCCAGTGAGATGCTGCCGCAAACCCTGAGCTGGGGCCTCATGCTCGACGAGCCCCGCACCAGGGAGCTCATCGAGGTGCGCGGGGCGTTGGAGATTTACGCGGCGCGACTGGCGGCATCCCGAATCTCAGACGAAGCGCTCGGTCGGCTCGCCGATCACCTGGAAGACATGCGCAAGAACGTCGACAACCTCGGTGGCTTTGTCGAGGCGGACCTGCAGTTCCATCTCGAGCTGGCGCGAAGCATCGACAACATGGTGCTGCTCGACCTGTTGCAGAGCATCCGCTCGCTGTTGCGCGTGTGGGTCGATCGCGCGGTGCAGCAGCCCGAGCAGGCGCGGGTCGCCATCGATGAGCACGCCGCTGTGTACGCGGCGATAGCGACGCGCGATCCGGATGCCGCGGCATCCGCCATGGCCGTGCACATGAGCACAGCGGGTGACCGGCTCGCGAAGACCGTGGCGCCGTGACCGGCTGATGGCGGGTCAGCGCGCAGATCGCGGGCCAGCGTTGCTCGGCCACAAGCGGTCGTTGGCGGGTTGCTCGGCCACAAATGGTCGCTGATTCTCGGAAAAGGCGACCGTTTCTGTCGTCGCAAGAGAGCGGATGCCGCCGAGCGACCGTTTGTGTCGTCGCAAAAGAGCGGATGCCGCCGAGCGACCGTTTGTGTCGGAGCAAGTGAACGGATGCGCCGCGAGCGCCAGCTTGCTAGCTTGGGGCCATGCCAACGACGCCACAGAACGCCCCAACCGATGAGACCGGCCTGATCGCGGGCGAGCTCGAGAAGCTCTGGACCGGTGGCGAATGGCTCGAGGGGCCGCTCTGGTTGCCGGGCAGCGAGTCGGTGCGGTTCAGCGACATCCCGAACAACCGCATCCTCGAGTTCGACCGTGCCACCGGTGAAACGCGCGTGCACCGCGACGACGTCGAGTACACCAACGGCCGCACCCTCGACCGCGAGGGCCGCGTCGTTCAGTGCAGCCACGGCCGTCGTGCTGTTGAGCGCGAGGTCGACGGTGAGGTCGAGGTGCTCGTCGATCGCTGGGCAGGTGGACGCTTCAACTCCCCGAACGACGTTGTGGTGGCATCCGACGGCACGATCTGGTTTACCGATCCGCCCTACGGGATTCAGGAGAGCGGGCGTGAGGGGCACCCGGGTGTCGAGGAGTACGGCGGATGCTTCGTGTTCCGTTTCGATCCCGCCACGGGTGTCGCTACGCCGGTGATCACCGACATGGTGCACCCGAACGGCCTCGCGTTCTCGCTCGACGAGAACCTGCTTTACGTGGCCGACACCGGGGGAGAATCGGTGCGGCACATCCGTGTGTATGACGTGGCGACGGGAGACGGGCGCGTCTTCGTGAATCCCTCGGGGACCCCTGACGGATTCCGTGTGGATGCCGTGGGCCGTGTGTGGACCTCGTCGTCGGATGCCGTTCAAGTGTTCTCGTCGGACGGCGAACTGGAGTTGAATATCGCCGTACCCGAGGTCGCATCGAACCTGTGTTTTGGTGGACCGGAGGGCTCCGAGCTCTACATCACGGCATCGACGAGCCTGTACCGCATCCGCACGACGGTGACGCCGGCGGTCGGATAGCAAACCCTTCGTTACGTTACGGCCATGTCAATTTCCTAACCGATCTCGGGTTTCCGGAGGTAGGGTGAGCGGATCGCAAAGGCCCAAACCCGAAGGGACGCTGATGCAACGCACAACGCTCACAATCGATGGTCATTCGCACGTGCTCGCGCAGGGAACGCAGTTGGGGGCGCTCAAAGCGGCGGCTGAAGAAGCGGTGCGCGCGGGAGGAAGGTTCATCGACCTCACGGTTGTGGGCAACGTCGCGGTCAGCGTACTGGTCAGCCCTGGCGTTGCTATTCACTTCACGACCCGTGAGGTTGCGGAAGACGAACGCGACACCGGCGAGCTCGCCGAGCCTTTCGACGACAGTCTTCACTGGGACATCGCCGACCTGTTCTGAGTCGGCCCTCTTCGGTTGTGTCAGAGGCGCATGCTGAGGACGTGGCGGACCGCGAGGTTCCCACCGTGGTCGTCAGCGACCCGGTGCATCCCGATTTTCTCGGCCACGCGACTCGACGCGTAATTGTCGGGGTGGACGATGGCCACCAGCTCCTCGGCGCCGGTGTGTTCGCGAGCGAAGTCGCGGCACGCCGCTGCGGCTTCAGTCGCGAGTCCCTGCCGGTGAAGGGCGGAGCGCACGTGGTAGCCGACCTCGAGTTTCGGCACTCCGTTTACCTCCTGCCAGGTCAGGCCGCAATCGCCCACAAACTCACCGTCGAGGGTATCGATGATCCAGAGTCCGTAACCGTGCTCGGTGTAGTTCTGCTGGTTCCAGTCGATCCAGGCGGCAGCTTCGGAGCGTGACTTCGGCGCCGGGTAAAAACGCATCACGTCGGGGTCACCGAGCAGCGCGGCCATGGCGTCGAGATCGGAATCGGTCATGGGCCGGAACCGCAGGCGGGCGGTGGGAGCGGGAAGCATCCTGCGACTCTAGTGGCCGCCGCTCGAGGGCCGCTTGCTCGTCATCGTTGACGACGAGGGCCGTTTCGGCCGGGTGGTGCGGATTCGATGACGGATGCCATCGCTCACTTCGCCGGGGAAGGACGCGCTAAAACGCACTCCTGAGGCGGGAGAGATAGGTGTCGAGTGCCTCGAGCACCAGCTCCGGAGTGAACCTCAGGGGATCAGCCAGTGCATTCACGGTCAAGCCGTCGGTGAAGGCGCGGAGAGCCTTGCTCTCGCGCTCTGCCGCTTCGGCCGGGCAGCCGAGGTCTTCGACCGTGACGCGACAGAGGCGATCGAGGTCGGCGTTCGCTTCTTCCAGAACCTCACGTATCGCGGGCGAGGACGGTGGTGCCGTCATGGCGGCCAGCCAGACCGCGGCTTCTCGCCTTCTCCGCGCGTCGAGCGGCAATGCCTGTTCCCATGCTTCGCGGATGCTCCACGGTGAGTCCGGGTGTTCGGGGCTGGGCAATCCGTCGGCCTGGGCCAGGCGTACTGCCGTGAGCGCGCTCGCCAGCATCTCGTCGCTGGTGGGGAAGTAGTGGCGAACCGCGGACGGGCTCACCCCGAGGTCGCGCGCAACCGTTCGCACGCTGACGCCGCCGAGCCCTTCCCGCTCGATTCGGCGAATGACCACATCGACGATTGCCTGGCGGCGCGACGTGTGGTCGACGATCTTCGGCATCTCAGAGCCCCTCGCTTTCGCAGTACAGTTGTGCGGTGACTTTATAGTACAGTCGTACGGCAACGGAAGGGACCCGATGAAGCCACACAGGATCACCGCTCTGATCATGGTCGCGATCATCGGTGGCATGTCGGTGCCGCTGGCCCTCTGGCTGGCCCGCGATCCAGCGAGGTTCTGGACCGATTTGCTCGGGTTCGGGCAGGATCTCGCAAGCATCCCGTGGGGTTGGCTGCTTGCCGTCACAGTCGCGGCTGCGTACATCGGCTACACCTTCTGGGCTGTTCCGTTCGTGCGTCGCACGGCGTTCGAGCTGAACACCCTCAAAGCTCTCGCTGTTCCCCTGGCGATTGTCACCGGCATCCTCGAAGAGCTGATCTTCCGGAAGTTCCTGATGGACGGGCTGGCGGGGCTTGGCGTCGCCTGGTGGGTGCAGGTGACCGCCGCCGCGCTGGCCTTTGGGCTTGCACACTCCATATGGGTCATGTTCTCGCGGGACCTGGCCATCATCGCCCCTGTAGCGATCTCGACGACCGTGCTTGGCGGTGCCCTGGCCATTGTGTACCTCGCAAGTGACCGGCTCGTCCTGCCCGCGGTCCTTGCCCACATCATCATCAACCTGGTGATCGAACCGGCGCTGCTTCGCAGTTCGCTCACCGGCCTGTGGCGGGAAGCTGCGGACCCTAGGAGGGCGGGCGGTTCCACGGTCGATACCGCGGTGTGAGGCCGGCAGCCCGGCGCTTCCAGAGGATCCGGTCGGGCGCTGCCCGCGTACGTTGGGCGGTGTCGCAGAGCGCCGTCGACGCGCTAGCGTAACCCCGTGGCCATGCACAGCATCCCCGAGGACTCAACGGATCGCCTCCGTCTGTGCCGCCCGCTGACGGATGACGCACCTGGGCTCTACGCGATTCTTAGTGATCCTCGCGTGTGGGCGCACTACCCATCGCTTCGCAACACAGCCATCACCCAGACGAAGGCCACCCTCGAGCGGTGGCTGCGGGGCTGGGATGCCGACGGCATCGGGACCTGGATCGCCCGCGAACATGGGTCTGACGCGATCGTCGGATATGGTGGCCTGTCCTCGCTCGGTGGTGTCGCCTGGAATCTGGGTTATCGGTTCGCCCCGGCGGCGCAGGGCCGAGGGCTGGCGACCGAACTTGGACGCCGGGCGCTCGAGCGAGCCGTACGCCTCAAGGGCAACCGCCCCGTGATCGCCTATCTGCTCGAAGAGAACGCCGCTTCGTCAGCGGTGGCTGAGAAACTCGGCTTGCACCTCGTCGACAGGGGACCTGATGCGGGAAACCCCGACCCATTGGCGGTGCGGCTCGTTTTCGCGGATCGGTCGCTGACGGCCAACGAGCTGGCGGCTGCCCGACAGTAGGGCGTGCCCGTCACGGTGTCGCCACCGTGCCCGAGTCATCCGCCCGCAGCATCTGCCGCAGTGTTCTCGTCATGGTTCTCAATGCGGTGTCAGGGCCGTAATAGGCTTTCAGCATGATCTCTCGTGAGGACCTGTCGGCTCTGCCCATCGACGAGTACGCATTCCCCGGGCCGCTCCGGGACGCTCTCGTCGGCGCGATCCTCGACGGACGCAAGACCAGCACGACGTCGCTGGTCGCCGACTACGACCTGTCGGAGGAGCAGCTGCCCGTGATCGGCGAGCGTCGCGTTGTCGTCGACTCATCCGAGAATCCCGTCTGCGTCACCGAGGTCACCGGTGTCCGCGTCGTGCCGCTGGGCGAGGTCGACCTCGCCCACGCCATCGACGAGGGCGAGGGCTTCGAGACCGTCGCCGACTGGCGTGCCGGCCACGAGAAGTTCTGGCACGGCGCTGAATTCCGAGAGTGGATGCGCGACCCGGAGTTCACGGTGTCGGATGCCACTGAAGCGGTGCTGGTGCGATTCCACGTCACCGACCGAGCCTGAGTAGCCCGCCCCTGGGTAACGGAGCACTAGCGTAGGAGCGCGCTTCGATCTTCGGCGCACGTCGTTGTGGAGGAGTCGGCACCGTGGATGACAGGACAGAAGCAGAACTCGAGCGCATTTTTGCCGCCCGCGATCGCGACAACATGGGGCCGACGATTGCGGCGTTGCTCCCGATCTACGAACAGCATCCGCACGATCCACGAGTTCTCTATGAGGTCGGCGGCGCGTACGACACCGCGGGTGATGAAGCGACGGCACTGGGTTTCTATGAGCGGGCGATGGCCGAGGGGCTCGAGGGCGACGTGCGCAGGCGGTGTTACCTGCAGCAGGGCAGCACGCTGAGAAACCTCGGGCGACTCGACGAATCGATCGAACTCTTTGCGCGCGCTCGCCGCGAGTTCCCCGACTCGGTCTCGCTTGGCGCGTTCGAGGCGCTGACCCTGCACGCGGCCGGGAAAGCGAACACGGCGCTCGGGAGTCTCTTCACCCTGCTTGCGGAGCACGTCCACGCTGAGGAACTCGACAGGTACCAGGCCGCGCTTCGAGGCAACGCCGAGTACCTCGTCTCGCTCGACGCTCCCCGCTGAGCGGGTTGCGCTGTCGCATTTCGCGACGGTGCCGCGTGACGGCATCCGCTGCTCGGCCACAAATGGCTATTCGGTCTTTGCTCGGACGCAAAGAGCTGGACTTTCTCGAGACCAGCAGCCGTTTATGTCCGCGCACGACGCCCGCTGGGCGTGAGCGATCATTTTCGTCCGAGCAAGGCCCGCTCGCGGGTGTTACCGGCGGCGCGCCTGTACGACTCGTCTGTATGACGGGGAACGTCTTACTGTTTCGGGGTTTCAGAGGTAGCGTGGGCCGTCTGCCGATGCCCGAACCGGAAGGGGCTCCGATGCGCCGCACGATCCTCACGGTCGAGGGGAACTCCTACGTGCTTGCGCAGGGAACCGACGCCGTTGCGGTGAAGGCCGAGGTCGAACGCGCGGTGGTCTCCGGCGGCCACTTCGTCGATCTGACGATGGTGGGAGACGCTGTCGTGAGCGTCCTGATCAGCCCGGGCGTCGCGGTCACGCTCGCCACGCTCGACGTTCCTGACGACGATTCAGACACGGATCACGGGGCGACGTTCGAGGATCACTCCACCTGGGACATCGCCGACCTGCTCTGACCGGCCGAACCGCCACGTCGGAGTCGACCTGGGGGCGCGCCTCGGGTTACCGCTTTGCCGTCGCGGGTGCGTCGGGCTCCGGGACTACCCGCAGGCCCGCCGGAGAGTTAGCCAGCCTGACGAGTTCTTCCACCCAGGCTCGGTTGAGCTGCGGCTCACGGCTCCCCACGAAGTCGAACTGGAGCGGGATGGTGGGGTGGACCCAGATCGAGCTGTGTCCGCTGCCCGAGGCAACTGTGTAGTCCCAGGAGAACGTGAAGCTCTCACCGCGTCGCACCTTCGACAGAATGACGACCTTGAGGTGAGCGAGCACCCGATCGTCGAACTCGACGGAGATCGACGGGGTTCCGTAGATGAATTTGCCCATGAATTACTGTCCCAGCCCTGCGTCGAGCTCGTCCATGATCTGATTGAAGTCTTCGGCGGTCTGGCCGGCACCGGTGCCCTCTTCTTCCACGGTCCCTCTGATGCCGACCTGCGGCATTTCGGGAACGGGAAAGCGTCGCGCTTCTTCCTCGGCGGTGATGCCGCCCACGTCGGCGACGTCGAACTGACTGGCCTTGCTGAGCAGGAGGGTGTGGACGGAGGTCTCGCCGTGTTTTTCGAGGACAGTGATATCGACGGTGACGCTGTGTTCTGCGTCTGCCACCGTTGTCGTGTACTCGAGAAGCGCCGCCGTGATGGCATTGCCCGTGACGAAAGACCCGCCACTGTGTGTGATGCGCTTCATGCGTCCGACCATACGCCATGCATGCGCCGTCGGAAAACCGCGCGAGGGGGGCGGATGCTGCCGCTCAGCCCTGCGGCATCCGCTCTGCTCGGCCACAAACGGTCGTTCCTCCCTTGCTCGGCCGAAAATGGTCGGCGTTTCTCAGGATCAGCGACCATTTCTGGCCGAGCACGGCTCACGCATGGGCGAGGATGGGGCGCATGGAAGAGCGATTCGATTGGGTGGCCGATGTCTCGCGGGGCGAATGGCTTCGTTCGATGGAGGCCGAGCATTTTGGCAGCATCTTGTCGATCGTCCCCCGCGGGTTTGGGGCGTACGCGCGCGTGTTCCATCCCGTCGAGCGTGATCGACCGCGTGCCACGAAGACGTGGCTGGGCGTCACTGAGTCGACCTACTTCGCCGACATCGCGGCGTCGCTCGAGACCGAGCGCGCCACTTGGGCCCAGGTGGCCGAGTCCTTCGGCACAACCATGCACGCTGAAGCGCAATACGCTCGCCTCGTGCGCCGCGACTCTGACAGTATCGACGGCGTCGTAAGCCCCGACGGCTGGCGCTATGGCTCCACCAGCCAGGGCAGCCTCGATGCTGGGTCGGTCGCAACGGCATCCGCGGTTCTCGCTCGGCACACATCGACACCGGATGCCGGTATCGCCGCGATCTGGGAGGGCTGGGGTGGGCTCGTGAACTCGACCGGCTTTGCCGCCCTCACGCGGGCGGGGAGCGGCGGGCCGCCCGTCCGGCCCGGTGCCGAATCGGAACCGGGCTCCGGGCTGCTGGGTCGCGAGGTTGCGGCAGGGCCACGGTTTGCTTTGCACGGGGACACCGGGCGCCACTACCTGCTGTTCGAGGTCGGAGCGAATGACCTGGCGGATGCCGCGTGGCCGGATCGAGCGCCGTGGGTGCGCGAGGTCATGTGGGCGCAGTCGCCCAGCATCCTGTGGCCCGACGATCACTCCTGGGTACTCGCAACCGAGATCGACCTCGACTCGACGCTGGTTGCCGGAACCACCGCGCTCATCCGGGAACTCGTGCGAACGCCGGGACTCGAGGTGTTGCCGATCCGCACCGACGCCCACCTGACCTGGGATGGCGACGGGATCAATCGCCCGGGGTGAGAAGTAGTGAGACAGCCCGACCGCGTGAGGCCGCGGCATCCGGTGCCGGTTCAGTCGACGTGATCCTGCCAGGTTCCATCGAGAACCTCAGCCGCATGACGGCGCTCAGTCTCCGAAACGGATTCACCAATGAAACTGGCGACGAGCCAGTCCGACCGATAGGCGGCTGAACCGAGCGCTCGCGCGGCGGCTGCTGCGTCGTCCTGGGTGTCGAACTTCATCAGCACCATGTCGGCGGTGCCCCAGGCGGAAACGCAGGGCACCGCCGCATCGCAACTCGTTGCGGTCACATCCGTGGCACCGGCGAGGAGCGCAATGCTGGGTTGCTGGTCCTCGGCACCGACAAAGTCCTCCGGCAAAAGGTCGACGCGGGAGTCCCGGAGGAACAACCAGCTGACGAAAATGATGAGACCGAGAACGGATGCCGCGACTGCCCATCTGGCGACCGTGCGGCTTCTGGGTGGGTGCGGGGCGAGAGCGGACACGACCGTAATGCTGGCAGCGATTTCCGCACCCGGCAACCGAGTGGGGCATCCCGGCCGCCCAGGCGAGGAGCTGTTCGGCCCTCCGACCGTTCAATCGGTGGCGGGAGGGCCGAACGTGGGCGCTGGGACTCGGGTACCTGGCATTTAGCTCTGGCGGTTCGGGGTTCCGGACAGTCGCGCCATCTCCGACTCCACCCGGGCGTCACGGATGGCGAACAAACGCCCACCGAACACAGCGATTGCCGCCACGATCACGGCGACCGCCCAGCCGAGGATTGGCCAGATCGGCCAGAAGTATCCGTCAGGTGTGGTCAGAGTCCAGATGAGGACCATCGCCAGCGATGCGATAACCCAGATCGCGACAATGGCGGTGAATATCCTGCGTGCGACGATGTTGCGGCGAGCACGTCGGCGGATGTCGATGTCTTCGTTCATGTCAGTTTCTCCTATCTGTGTGGACCGGCCGATCCGGTTCGTTGGTGGATCATGATGAAGCCTCAAGTCTTAACGTGGGCATTTCATTCCCGGTTGTGCTCAGGCCGGGTCCATGTCGAGGACGAACCGGTACCGCACGCTCACCCCGCCGCTTGACCGAGAGCATCCGTTTCGGTCGAGCGCATCAGTTACGCGGGATGTTCTCGACCGCAACTGATGTGCTCGCGCACGGGGGCAGCGGCCCGCCCGCCGTCCGCCCGCCCGCCCGCCGGGGCATCCGCTCTGCGCGGCATCCGCTCTGCGCGGCCACCATGGCTGCCGAGCACCGACAGCGCGCGACCAGCGCCCTAGATCCAGCCCTGCTGCCAGGCGATCTCCGCCGCCTCGTGGCGTGACCGGGCATCGAGCTTCGTCATCGCCGCCGACAGGTAGTTGCGTACGGTGCCGGGCGCGAGGTGCAGCCGATCCGCGATCTCCTGCACGCTCATCGTCGACCGCGAGAACCGCAGCGCGTCGAGCTCGCGATCGGTGAGCGGGCAGCGCTCGGCCGTCAGCGCCGTCGCCGCGATCTCCGGGTCGATGTAGCGCTTGCCCGCGACCACATCGCGGATGACATCGGCAAGCTCCTCCGCGGGGGTCGACTTCGGCACGAATCCCGACACCCGAGCCGCGAGCGCTCGCCGCAACACGCCGGGCCGGGCATGTCTCGTCACGATCACGACCTTCGTCGCCACCGTCGAAAGGATGCGCGCGGCCGCCTCGATTCCATCGGCCTGCGGCATCTCGAGGTCGAGCAGGCAGACGTCCGGCTTCGTCTCGAGCGCTCGCTCGACGGCCGCCACTCCGTTGTCAACGCTTGCAACAACCTCGATGTCCGGCTCAAGGTTCAGCAGCGCGCTCAGCGCACCGCGAATGAGGTGCTCGTCGTCGGCGATGAGCAAACGGATGACACGGGGCCCGTTTTGAGGGAAGGTCATGCGTTCACGCCCATCCGCGCTGGCACAACGACCCGCAACGCGAACCGGTCGCCCTCGACGTCGGTCTCCAGCCACCCGTTCAGAGCGGACACCCGGTCACGAAGACCGACCAGACCGCTGCTGTCGGCCCGCCCCGTGGCATCCGTTGGGGACGCCGCTTCGTTGTTCTCGATCTCCAGGGCCACGCTCTCGGCCGTCGTCGTCAGGTGGATGGCGGCCCGCGTCGCTGCACTGTGGCGCAGGATGTTCGTGGTCGCCTCGCGCACGACAAGCGCGAGCACCCGTCGTATCTCGGCATCGGCGGGCAGCGCGTCGACCTGCAGTGTGCAGTCGGCACCCGCGGCGGTGAGCACTTCGCGCGCGTTCTCGAGTTCGGCGGCGAGGTCGACCTCACGGTAACCGGCGACGAGCGAGCGGGTCTCCTCGAGCGCCTGCTTCGCGATCATCCGCGTCTCGTGCACGTGCTCGCGCGCGGCCTCGGGGTCGACCGCGAGCAGGCGCTCGGCGAGCTCCGACTTGAGCGCGATCACCTGCAAGTGGTGGCCCTGGATGTCGTGCAGGTCGGAGGCGAACCGCAGGCGCTCCTTGGCCACGGCGAGTTCGGCCGCGGCCGAACGGTGCCGATCGAGCGTCACAACGATCTCCCACCACCAGAGGCTGGAGAGAACCATGAGCGGCAGCAGGATGCCATAGAAGTACAGGAGTCCCGATCCTGACATGCCCGTGGTATCGAACGGATGCCCCAGCATCGTGGCGAGGGTGGGGTGCAGCACCGTCACCACAGACCCGGCGAGAAGCAGAGCCCGCCTCGACGTGACCGGCAGCAGGGGAGCGACAGCGTTGACCGCCATCCACAGCGGGAACGCCGCGAAGAGCCCTGCAGCGGGAGTGAACAGGCCCAGCACCCACGCGAGTGCTGGCGGAATGAAGAGAGCGAGCGTCCAGCCGACCCGCGGCATCCCGCCCCCGCGCCCGACGCGGAGGAACCAGCAGTACCGCACCTGCACCGCCGCCGAAACGATGAGCAGAGCGAGAAGGATGGCGTCAAGCGTGCTGCGCGACTGCGCATAATTGGCCCCCGCGATGATCAGCAGGATGGCATCGAGAACGACGAAGAAGAAGATGATCGACGAGAGCGTATAGGTCCACGTCGTCTGGACGCTGCGTGCCGGTTGTTCGCGCTGTGGCTCGTCGGGTGTCCCGGTTGCGGCGCTGCGCTGAGCGGTCACGACAATGCCCGTTCTGGCGAGGTCTGGGGAAACATGCTCTCAGCGTAGAGCAGTGACATTTGTCACGGTCGCGGGTGTGAAACCGCCCCGGATGCTGTGACGCGGCGACACTTACCGCCCTGATGTTGCGCCGGAAGGATGGTCTCATCACCTCGACTGGCGGACCGCCCGGCGGTCGCGAGTGGCTCCGCATCACAGCACCACGGCTTCGACGAAAGGCACCTCATGATTGACGCACTGCGCGACTTCACCTCCACCCTCCCCGACGTACTGCAGTGGGTGGGTGTGATCCTCGCGGCAGCGATTCCGTTCGTTGAGTCCTACTTCGGAGCGGTCATCGGTGTGCTCGCGGGCATCCCTCCTGTTATCGCCATTGCCGCCGCGATCGTCGGCAATATCCTGTCCATGCTGGTCTTCGTACTCAGCGCCCACGGGGTTCGGTCCAAGGTTCGGAACGGCAAGCCCGCCAAGCCCGAAACGCCCCGCCGCGCGAAGCTGCGCGAGCGCTTCGACAAGTACGGTGTGGCCGGGGTGAGCCTCCTTGGCCAGACGCTCCTGCCCAGCCAGATCACCTCCGCCGCGATGGTGTCATTCGGGGCATCGAAGAACGCCGTCATCTTCTGGCAGGTCATCTCGATCGTGCTCTGGGGCGTCGCGTTCGGAGTGCTCGCGACGCTCGGTGTCACGTTCCTGCGCTGACGCGGCGGCCGCTGACGCGGCATCCGTTCGCCGTCCGCTCGAGCGCTGACGCGGCATCCGCTCTGCTCGGCCAGGAACGGTCGCAGTTCCTCGTGAACTGCGACCGTTTCTGTCGTAACAGCGCGATCACCGGAGAGCAGGTCTGCTGCCGCGAGAATAACGGCGAGGGGAGTCTTTCCTCTCTATAGGCGCCACAGCGACAGACGTATTCTCTGCCGCATGTCAGCCGATCCGAACCGCTCAACCACCGCGACGAGATCCCCTGGAGTCGCGCGATGGGTGTTCTGGCCCGCCGCGGTTATCGTGATCGTCTTCGCCGCGTTCGCCATCTTCCTGCCGGAGGCCGCAGAGGTTCTGTTCGCGAACATCCAGGCCAGTATCGTCAGTAACTTCAACTGGTACTACGTGCTGATCGCCGCCTTCTTCGTGATCTTCAGCCTGTGGATCGGGTTCAGCCGATACGGCGACATCAAACTCGGCAAGGAAGACGACGAGCCCGAGTTCTCGCTCGGGTCGTGGTTCTCGTTGCTCTTCGCCGCGGGGATGGGCATCGGGCTCGTGTTTTACGGGGTTGGTGAGCCGCTCAGTCACTTCGCCGACCCGCGCCCGGGCGTGAGCGGCACACCAGCCCAGCTCGCGCAGGCGGCGCTGTCGCAGACCTATCTCCACTGGGGTGTTCACGCCTGGTCGATCTACGTCGTGATCGGGGTCGCACTCGCCTACTCGATCCACCGGCGGGGTCGACCGGTGTCGATTCGCTGGGCGCTCGAACCGCTGCTTGGCAAGCGGGTGCGCGGCGGCTGGGGCAACCTCATCGACATCGTCGCCCTGGTCGGCACGCTGTTCGGTGTTGCCACCTCGCTCGGGCTCGGCGTCGTTCAGATCAGCGCCGGGCTGGAAAGCGCCGGGATCATCGCGGCATCCGATTTCGTTAATATCGTCCTCATCGTCCTCATCACGGGTGCCGTGCTTTTCTCTGTGCTGTCCGGGGTGTCGAAGGGCATGAAGTGGTTGTCGAACATCAACCTCGTGCTCGCGGGCATCATCGTGCTGTTCATTCTCATCGTCGGACCGACGCAGTTCCTGCTGCGCGACTTCGTGCAGTCAATCGGCACCTATCTGCAGAACTTCATTGGCCTTTCGTTCAATGTCGGCGCGTTCGCCGGTGCGGAAGGGGAGGCGTGGCAGGCGGCGTGGACCACGTTCTACTGGGGCTGGTGGATCTCCTGGGCACCCTTCGTTGGCGTCTTCATCGCCCGAATTTCGCGTGGCCGCACGGTGCGACAGTTTGTCACGGGCGTGCTGCTCGTGCCGACCCTGGTGACCTTCCTCTGGTTCAGCGTGCTCGGCGGCACGGCACTGTACTCCGAGCTCAACGGGCCGGGTGGGCTCATCGGTGCCGACGGCGTTGTCAACGTTGAGGGCGCCCTGTTCGCGATGTTCGACCAGCTCCCGGCGGGCTCGGTGCTCACGGTCGGCGGGATCATCCTCATTGCAGTGTTCTTCGTCACCTCGGCGGACTCCGGTGCGCTCGTCATGAGCATGATCGCGAGTGGCGGCGAGGTCGAGCCGAAGCGGTGGATCCGTGCCTTCTTTGCCGTGATCACGTCGGTTCTCGCCACGGCGCTGCTTCTCGCTGGCGGGTTGGAGGCGCTGAAGACCGCGGCGATCATCATCGCCCTGCCGTTCAGCGTGATCATGCTGCTCATCTGCTGGGCGACGGCGATCGCGTTCAACCGTGAGTACAAGGCGTGGGAGAAGGCGCGGCGGTCGGCGTTCCTCGATCGAATCGGCACGTACTACGGGCTCGATGCCGAGGATCTCGAACCGGCCGTCCCCGCGGGGCGGAGGTCCATCTTCAAACGGCGGAGGAAACCGTCGAGCTCGGACCGCCCGCCGACCCAGGTGTTCTAGCGGCGTCCTCTGAACGCTCGCGAGAGCATCCGTTCCGGTCGAGAACATCCGGCGCAACTGATGCGTTCGGCGGGAACGGATGCTTTCGGTGAATGTGTGCCCGTGATTCGACCGAAACGGATGCCGTCGGCGCGTGAGTCGCAGCTCGGCCCACGGTCGCCTGCTACTCGGCGCGCTTGTGACCCGAGACGCTGGTGCGCGGCAGGCGCCCCGCACGCGAGTAGCCGGTCATGCTTTCGTCCTGAACCGTGACGTCGAACTCGAGGTTCAACCGCATCGGCTTGCTCACCCTCTGCCGCCAGGTCACTCGCGCGGTCTCGCCGTCGGCTGCCTCGAGGACGATGTCATTCAGGGGCACGGTTTCGCCAGCGCCGGTCGCGGTGCCTTCGAGGATGCCGTCGCGTGAGGTGAAGCGGTACTCGGCGGCGAGGGTGCCGATGGGAGTTTTCAAGCTCAGGTCCCAGATGCCGGGAAGGGTGTTCATGTGTTCTCTCTCTTGGTCGTTGTCGGTAGATCAGGGTCAATATGCGACGGGGATGCGACCGCCCGCGCGCCAGACGACGCCACGTCGTTCGTATTCGAAAAGATCCTCGACGGCGCGAGCAACAGCCGGGCCGAAATCCCGATCGAGCAGGTGCAGGGCGAGGTCAAGTCCCGACGTCACACCCCCGGATGTCACGAGGTCGCCGTCGTCGACAACGCGTGCGCGGATCGCGTTCACGCCGGTCGCGTCGAGTACGTCCATGCCGAGCGTGTGGGTGGCTGCGTTTCTGCCCTCAATGAGGCCGGCCATGGCGAGGCCGAGCGCACCGCCACAGACCGCGACCATGGTGATTTCAGGGTTGTCGATGGCGTCTCTGAGCATGGGCGCAGCTGGGCCGTTCGCAAGGCGGGCGAGCAGAACCGGGATTGTTTCCGCGCCGGCATCCGGGTCACCTTGGACCGGACCGGATGCTCCCGGAACGATCACGTAGCCCCGCGCCCGTGGGTCCAACCGTGCGGTTGCCGTGAGCGTGAGTCCCCGCGTTCCGGACACGACGGTCCCCGGCCCTTCCGCTGAGACGAGCTCGACCGAAAGCTCGCCGCCGAGAGCATCACTGCCCGCGGCGAGCATCTCGAACGGAGCGATGACGTCGAAGGGATCGAAGCCGTCGAAGAGGAGGATCTGGGCTGACAGTGGCAAAAACGGCTCCTTGCAGGCTGGCGCAGGCGGGGAAGTGCGCCTGCGTTCACTCATCGTCCCGTGTGGGTCGAGACAGTGCCAGTGGCCGTGCTGCCACGTTTCGACTGAATCTGGCCACACCGGTCCTTCGACGCAGATCGGCGACAGTCGCCCGAACACGCGCGGCGGAGCGGGGTTACCATGACCCTATGCACACCGTTGCGGTTCTCGCCTTGACCGATGTCATCGCATTCGATCTGGCCACCGCCGTCGAAGTCTTTGGGCGCGCGAAGATGCCCGATGGCAGGCCCGCCTATCGCGTTATCGTCTGCGGCGCAGAACCGACGGTCGACGCGGGACCGATGAAAATTTCTGCGGGCTCGGGGCTCGACGAGCTGCGCCAGGCCGACACCATCATCGTCCCGGGGCGGAACCGAGCTGACGCTCCGGCATCCGCCCCCATCCTTGAGGCTCTACGGACGGCGGCGGAGGATGGCACACGCGTCGCGTCGATCTGCGTCGGAGCGTTCACGCTCGCCGAGGCCGGCCTGTTGGACGGCCGCCGCGCGACGACGCACTGGCTCGCCGCTGACCTGCTGGCCGAGCGATATCCCGCGGTGCAGGTCGACCGAGACGTGCTCTACGTCGACGAAGGGGCGGTGCTGACCTCGGCGGGAGCCGCCGCTGGCCTCGACCTCTGCCTTCACCTGATCCAACGGGACTTCGGCGTGGCGGTCGCGGCGGATGCCTCTCGACTCGCGGTTGCTCCGCTGCATCGCACGGGAGGGCAGGCACAGTTCATCGTGAGGAACACACCGGGGTATGCGACCGCGACGCTCGAGGACGTGTTGGTGTGGATTGAGAAGAACGCGCATCGAGAATTGGTCCTGGCCGACCTCGCGGCGGCGGCTCACACGAGCGTTCGGACCCTCAACCGGCGCTTCCACTCCGAGACGGGGCAAAGCCCGATGGAGTGGGTGGCCGGGGTTCGCGTGCGCCACGCGCAGGAACTGCTGGAGACGACCGACCACGGTGTTGAGCAGATCGCCCGTCGTGTCGGGTTCGCCAGTCCCAGCAATTTCCGGTCCCACTTTCGTCGGCTTGTCGGCGTCACGCCGCAGAGCTACCGCTCCACGTTCACCGGGGCCGCGCTGGCGGCGGGCTGACCGCACGGCGGCGCACGCTGCGGCCGAGATCACTCGTGCCGGACGAGATCACCCGTTACGCCGGGTGATCTCGTCCGGCACGAGTGATCTCGGGGCGAAAGCGTGCGAGAACGGATGCTGTCGCCACGTTCAGTGCGCGAGCGCGCGTCCTACGCCTCCCGCCGCACCCCGCGGCTCATGATCGCCGACATGAGGGCCTGCACTGGCTCGCGCGCGGCCGACGGGTTCGCCATCAGCACGTAGTCGACGTCGACGAGTTCGGGCAGGCTGAACCGGTTGCTCACCTTCACGAGGTCGGACGGGATGAGCGAGTGGGGGAACGCCGCGACCCCGATCCCGGCCCGCACGGCGGCGAGCATCCCGTTGACGTCGCGAGTGTTGCACGTGATTCGCCAGGTGCGACCGGCGGACTCAAGCGCGTCGATCGCGATCTGCCGGCTGAGGCTCGGCGCCTGGTACGCGATGAGTGGCACGGGATTGCCCTCCGCGATCGTCAGGGTGTCCTGTGCCATCCAGACCAGGGTGTCTTTCGCGACCCGGGTGCTCGCCGTCGCCTCGCCCGCGCTCTGCTTGACGAAGATGAGGTCGAGGTGACCCTGTTCGAGCCGGCGGCGCAGCGGTGCGCTCTGGTTGACGGTCAGCTCAAGGTTGATCTCGGGATACAGCTGCCGGAAGTGCCTCAGCATGCTCGGCAGCTGCGTGATCGCGAGGTCGTCCGCTGCACCGAAGCGCAGCCGTCCCTTCATCGCCGACCCGTTGAAGTAGCTCTCCGCTGCGGCATGCGCGGCGAGGATCGTCCTGGCGAAACCGGCCATCGCGTCGCCGTTGTCGGTCAACCGCACCTCGCGCGTATCCCGCACGATGAGCATCCGCCCCGCCGCCTTCTCCAGCTTGCTCATCTGCTGGCTCACGGTGGGCTGGCTGATTCCGAGCCGAAGCGCCGCATTGGTGAAGCTGTGGGTCTCGACGACCACGAGAAATGTCTTGAGCAATACCGGGTCGTACATGCCACTCCAGTCTCAGCCATTGAGAACACCAATGACCATAATTCTATCTATTGAGGGTCCGAATACGGATGCCGCCCCTAGCGTTAATCGAGGCATCCGCTCTTTCAACGTTTCAGGAGATCTTCCGTGGCCAGCGCGCCTCTCACCGCATTCCCGCCCACCGAACCCCTCTCCCTTCAGACCGGTCGACTGCCCTGGCGCAAGACCTTCATCGCGCTGAGCGTGCCGAATTTCCGGTTGTGGACCATCGGCAATCTGCTCGCGATGACCGCGGGCTGGACCCAGCGCATCGCCCAGGACTGGCTCGTGCTCGAACTGACCGGCAGCGCCACAGCGGTCGGCATCACCGTGGCGATGCAGTTCGCGCCGATGCTGCTCTTCGGCCTGTTCGGCGGTGTGATCGTCGATCGATACAGCAAACGGATGCTCATGGTCATCACGCAGGCGCTCTTCGCCGTGCTCAGTCTGGGCCTCGCGGCCCTCGCGCTGACCGGGACAGTTGAAGCGTGGCACGTCTTCGCGATCGCCTTCGCGACCGGGCTCGTCACGGTGATCGACAACCCCGCGCGCCAGGTCATCGTCACCGAGCTGGTCGGGCAGCGCAACCTGCGCAACGCGATCAGTATCAATTCGTCGGTTTTTCAACTGGCCGGGATGATCGGGCCCGCGATCGCCGGTGTGCTCCTGCTCACCGTCGGAGCCGGCCCCGCGTTCGTCATCAACGGGGTGGCGTGCGTCATCGTCATCGGCATGCTCTGGATGCTCCGCACCGATCAGATGACCCGGCTCGCGCCGTCGCCGCGGGCGAAGGGTCAGCTGAGGGAGGGGCTGCGCTATGCGAAGTCGAAGCCCACGATTGTGTACCCGGTGATCCTCATCGCGGTGTTCGCCGTGTTCGGGCTCACGATGCCCGTGCTGCTCGCGTCATACGCCGCCGACGTGTTCAACGTCGGACCGGGCGGCTACGGCCTCTTCAACTCAATGGTCGCCGTCGGCGCGCTCGTCGGTGCGCTGCTGTCCACCCGGCGGGCATCGATCCGGCTGCGGACGATTGTGATCTGCGTCGGCGCGACCGGGCTGCTCCAGGCTGCTGCAGGGTTCATGCCGTCGGTTGCGCTGTTCTCGGTCTGCCTCGTCACGGTGGGCGTGGCATCCCTTCTCTTCCTCACCGCGTCGAACTCGCTCGTGCAGATGTCGAGCAACATCGGCATCCGCGGGCGGGTGATGTCGCTCTACGTTCTCGTGCTGCTCGGCGGGCAGGCGATCGGCGGGCCGCTCATGGGTGTTCTCATCGAAGAGTTCGGCGCGAACGTCGGCATGATCGTCTCGGGTGGTGTGCCGGCGCTCGCCGCGGCGATCGTCGCGATCGTGCTCGCGCGGCGCGGGCAGCTGCGGCTGCAGGTGCGGCGCACCCGGTTTGTCCCGTCGCTGAGCATCGGGCCGCGGACGTACGACGGCGCCTGAGCGCGCGCTCTCGCGCGCCGAGCGCTGCAGAAACTAGTTGTGCGCGGCAGAAGTATCTGCAGCGGAACGCAGGATCCGCAGCGCTCGAGGCGGGTGGGCGTGCAGACGAGCTGAGGTGGGCAACGGATGCGGCGGGGCGAGTCGAGCAGGATGGTCGCGCGGCAGCGTGGCGCGAGTGCCGAGCGCTGCAGTTACTTTCTCACGCTGCAGAAGTATCTGCAGCGCGGGCATGGATCTGCAGCGCTCGAGGCTGGTGGGCGTGCAGACGAGCTGAGGTGGGCAACGGATGCTTCGGGGCGAGTCGAGCAGGATGGTCGCGCGGCAGCGTGGCGCGGGCATGCATCTGCAGCGCTCGGATCTGCAGCGGCGGGTGCGTTGAGGGCGGATGCTGCCGGCCGGGCGGGCGGGTGCGCCGGAGCCCGCGACTCAGGCCCGCACCGCAGCCGCCACCCGCAGCCGCCAGCTCACGAGCGCCAGGTCGAGGGCGGTGCGCCGCTCGCGGTTGTCGAGGTCCAGCCCGCCGAGCAGCCGACTGATCCGTTCGAGCCTGCCGTAGAGCGTCTGGCGACGGATGCCGAGGGCATCCGCCGTTCGCGTCTTCGACAGCCCGGCAGCGAGATACGCGTCGAGCGTCATCACGAGGCCGGCACCGGTGTGGGCGTCATGCGCGAGCAGGGCGCCGAGCTGGTCGTTGACGAACCGCTCGAGCGCCTCATCGTCGACGAACGAGGCAAGCAGCTGGTACAGCGCAAAGTCGGCCGCGACCACGACACGCGCCGCCGGAGTCAGCCGCATCGCGAGCCGTGCAGTGTCGCGCGCGCTCGGGAACGCACTCACGAGCGCGGGCACATCACCGACGGCGTTGCCGGCACTGACGAGCACGCTTCCACCCGTGGTCGACCGCAACTCGCCCTCGACCTCGTCCGCGAACCGCGCAACAGCCGCCCGCAGGTCACGGGGGGCGATCACTGCGGCGACGAGAATGTCGCCATCGTGCTCAGCGGTGATCGATCCGGTGAACACGCGCCGTGCTGCCTCCCGTGCCGCGATGAGAACGGCGTTGGCCGTCGTGTTCGCAGTGCGCGGCCGCACGCACAGAGCCAGCGCCCTGTGCCCGGGTCGCACCGTCATACCGGTTCCGAGGGCGCGGCTGGTGAGTTCGCCGGTGGAGCCATACCGCCCCGTCACGATGTCCCGCAGCAGCTCGGCCCCGGCCTGATTGCGGCTCACCGGAGACGAGCCCGAGCGCGCAACCTCGGCGGCGAGCACCTGCGCGGCCCGGGCGGCAACCGTGCGTACCCGGTCGGTCGGAGCGCCATCGAGCACGAGCTCACCCCAGACGACCCCGCCGGCGACGATGGGTTCACGGTGGGCCGCGGATTCTGCGCCGGCATCCGTCGCTATCCCGGCAACAAGCTCCCCGTCGGCGGTGTACAGCGCAACTCCGCACCCCGCGAGCTCCCCGACGATGCCGGTCAACCCGGCCAGGCCGGCGCGCTCGCCGAGCGCGAGCAGCAGTCGTTCGGTGACGGATGCCGCGAGCGTCAGACTGTCGAGGTCGGAACCGAGCAGCAGCGCGTGGGCAACCTGGGTCACCTCGATGAACGGGACCACCCCGTGCAGCAGCACGAGGGGCAGCCCCACCCGGCGGGCTTCGTCGACGAGGTCGTCCGGCGCAACCGGAAACGTACGGCCGAGCTCGAGCATGAGGGCGGAGATTCCGACCCGGGCGAGGTCCGCGATGTACGCGCGCCTCGCCTCGGGGGTCAGCGCGACCAGGCCAAGACCCGTGGTGAGGAGTACCTCTCCGCCCCGGAGAAGCGACGAGATCTCGTAAATCTCGCTCGAGTGCACCCACCGCACCGCCCGGGCGTCGAGGTTCTCGCCGCTGACAATCTCGGGTCGCGCCCGCGCGAGCACGGGCAAATCGAGGAGGTCAGTCACGGTCAGGGGCATTGCCATACCCTCCCAGCGCACCAGACACAGTGTCAAGAGTTAACGCAGCAGAAATGACACTGTGTCCCTGATGACATCGGATGCCGTCACCCTATTCTCAGAGAAGGTCACCCCACCCGGCTCACGCCCGCCCCACCTGCTCACCGCGACACCGCCCAATACTCGCCCGCACACCGCACCAGCACCACCCGAGCACCGCACCCCCACCCGAACACCGCCCCACCTGCACCAGCGCAACACCGCACGAACACCGGCACCACCCGAGCCCAGCCACACTGCCAGCCACACCCCGCACCAACCCGAGAGAAGGCCCCGATGCTCGACCGCTCCTCCCGCCGTCCCGCCCGAATGCTCGCAACGATTGGCGTGGCATCCGCAGCAGTGCTTCTCCTCGCCGGATGCGGAGGCACGACGGGCAACGAGGGCTCGGGCGGTGCGTCGACGAGCGAGGGCGGCAGTGACGTTCCCTCGGTGTTCGGCGCGTTCGCGACGCCGCTCGAAGAGCCGTGGGATGGCGCCATCCACGCGGCGCTCGAGTCGGCCGAGGAAGACGGCCTGATCACCTACGAGCACACCGACAACCTGCACACCGCCGATGAGATGGAACGCGCCCTGCGCGACATCGCCACCAACCAGGCACCCGACATCATCATCGGCGACGCGTTCGCGGCGGAAGACGCCGTCCGTACCGTTGCGGCCGAGTTCCCCGACATTGCGTTCGCGTTCGGCTCCGGTGGCGAGGAGCAGGCACCGAACTTCAGCGTGTTCGACAACTGGATGCAGGACCCCGCCTACCTCGCCGGAATGCTCGCCGGTGGACTTACCGAGACGGGCACGATCGGCGTCGTCGGCGCGATGCCGATCCCCGAGGTCAACCGCATCGTCAACGGTTTCATCGCGGGCGTCGAGGAAACCAACCCGACCGCGACGGTCACCGTGTCGTTCATCAACTCCTTCTTCGACCCGGCCACGGCCAAGCAGGCTGCGGAGGCCGCTATTGCCGGCGGGGCCGACGTGCTCTTCGCCGAACGTGACGGCGTCATCGCCGCCGCGGACGAGAACGGGCTCCCCGTCTTCGGCATGATGGTCGACCAGCAGGACCAGGCTCCCGACCACGTGGTCTCCTCCCTGCTCTGGGACATGCGCCCCACCGTTGAGGCAATCGTCGAGGCTGTCGCCGCCGGTGAGTTCGAGGCATCCAACCTCGCCGAGTACTCCTTCATGGTCAACGGCGGAAGCTCACTCGCCCCGATCAACACCGAGACCGCGTTCGAGATCCCGGCTGACCTGATCGAGAAGGTCGAGGCCCGCCAGGCCGAGATCCTCGACGGCAGCTTCGAGACGCCGGTCAACGAAGAAGCCCCAGCGGGCTCGACCACGATCGGCGAGTAAGCGCTCCGTGATCTCTCGCACCACCGGGGCGGCGCCGGACGCCGCCCCACACGATTCGACCCCGCTCGCCGAGCTCATCGACATCACCAAGACCTTCGGTGCCGTCGTCGCGAACGACTCGATTTCGCTCGCCGTCGCCCGAGGGGAGGTCCACGCGCTCCTCGGTGAAAACGGCGCGGGCAAGTCGACGCTCACCCGCATCCTCTACGGCCTCAGTCAGCCCGACAGCGGCGAGGTCCGCGTCGACGGTGTGCCGACCCGTATTGATTCACCGGCGGATGCCATGGCATCCGGAATCGGAATGGTCACCCAGGAGTTCTCGCTCGTCGACACCATGACGGTGACCGAGAACCTCATGCTCGCGGGCGTCGGGCTGGGCCGGGTGCGGACCGCGGATGCCCGGGAGCGGGTGCTGGCAGCAGCGGCGCGGATCGGCGTCTCGCTCGACCCCGACGCTCTCGTCGGCGCGCTCTCGGTCGGTGAACGCCAGCGGGTGGAGATCGTGAAGGCGCTGTTCCATGACTGCCGTGTGCTCATCCTCGATGAGCCGACCGCTGTGCTCGTGCCGCAGGACGTCGAACTGCTCTTCGCCTCGATCGAGCGGCTCACCGCCGACGGCATGGGCGTCATCTTCATCTCCCACAAACTGCACGAGGTCACCCGCATCGCCGATCGGGTGAGCATCCTTCGGCGCGGCCGGATCGTCGCGTCCCGTCCCGCCGACGGGCTTGAACCGCGCGATATCGCCGCGCTCATGGTGGGTTCGACCGCGCCGGTCGACGCGCCGTCGATCGCGCTGGCCACGAGTATCGGGCTCGAGTCGGACGATCTTTCTGTAGCGACTGCCGCTGCGCCCACGGATGCTGCGCCGACGGATGTTGCGCCGACGGCAGACGCAACCGTGACGCCGACGGCATCCGCTCGCGACCTTCCCGGTGAAGCGGCACTCGAACTCAGCGGGGTCAGCCTCGGCAGCGCGAGCTCGACGGTGCTCGACGGTGTCACCCTGAGCGTTGGTCGCGGCGAGATCGTCGGCATCGCCGGGGTCTCGGGCAACGGGCAGACCGAACTCGTGTCGGTGCTCTGCGGAACCCTGCTGGCGACGAGCGGATCGGTGCGCGTTGCCGGAACCGACATCACGAGCCTCGAGCCTGGAGCTCGGATCAAAGCCGGGTTCGGCCGGCTCACCGAGGACCGCAAGGGAAGTGTCATTCCGTCGCTCAGCGTCGGCCAGAACCTCGTGCTCGAAGACCTCGATGATTTCCGGCGTGGGCCGTTCCTCGACCGGCGGGCAATTCGCGAGCACGTCGCTGCACTCATCGAGCGCTTCGACATCCGCGCGTCGGCGAGCGATCCGATCAAGTCGCTGTCGGGCGGGAACATGCAGAAGGTGCTCCTCGCCCGCGCGATCTCCCGCAATCCGCGCGCGCTCGTCGCGTCGCAGCCGACCCGCGGACTCGACATCGGCGCGTGCGACTACGTGTACTCCCAGCTGCGCGCACTGCGCGACCAGGGCGCCGGCGTCCTGCTCATCTCCGAAGACCTTGACGAGCTCCTCGGCCTCTGTGACCGCATCGCCGTGATCTTCTCGGGCCGGATCATCGGCGAACTGCCCGCGGCCGAGGCGACGCACGACTCGCTCGGACTGCTGATGACCGGACACCGGGCGGAGGATGCCGCATGAAAATCCTCCTTCGCGCGACCGAGCCCCGCTGGCTCGCACCCGCCGCCGTCGCTCTCGCGGTGATCGTCACGCTCCTCATCACAGCGGCGCCGATCCGGCTGGCCGGCGCTAATCCCGCCGCCGCCTTCCAGCGCTACCTCGTCACCCCGCTGACAACCATCGGCGGCCTCAACGAGGTGCTGCTGGCATCCACCCCGCTGATCTTCACGGGACTCGCGGTGGCCGTCGCGTTCAGGGTCGGCTACTACAACATCGGTGCTGAGGGGCAGTTTCTCGCGGGAGCCGCCGCCGCAACGGTACCCGGGCTGTATCTCACCGACGCTCCGGCGTTTATTGCCCTGCCGCTCGCGCTCGGGGCCGGGGCGCTCGGGGGAGTGGCCTGGGCTTTCGTGCCGGCCTGGCTCAAGCGGCATGCCCACATCGACGAGGTCGTCACGACACTGCTGCTCAACCCGGTGGCGCTGCTGCTCATCCAGGGGCTGCTCAACGGGCCGTGGCGCAACTCACAGAGCGGTTTCCCCGACAGCGACCGGTACGGCGACGGCTACACGCTGCCCGCGATCATCGACGGTTCACGCGCGCACTGGGGGCTCATCATCGGCCTCGTACTCGTTCTCATCGCCTTCGTCGTGATGTCGTTCACCCCGCTCGGGCTCAAGCTCAAGGCGGCGGGCCAGGCGCCGGCCGCTGCGCAGTTCTCCGGCATCCCGGTCGCGAAGCTGCAGTGGCGCTTCGCCCTCATCTCCGGCGGGATCGCCGGGCTGGGTGGCGCGACCCAGGTCCTCGGCGTGCAGCACCAGCTGACCGCGGGCATCTCGAACGGTTACGGCTACACCGGTGTCGTCATCGCGACGCTCGGCGCGCTGACCGCCGGTGGCGTGCTCCTCGTCGCGCTGCTGCTCGGCACGATCACGGTCGGTGCGCAGAACGCGTCGATCACGCTGCAGCTGCCCACCCAGATGGGCGAGATCGTCAGCTCGACCCTCCTGCTCTCCGTGGTGTCATTCCTCGCGCTGCGGCGCTACACGGTGGTCTTCCGCCGACGAAAGCCGTCGACGAGTGAGGGGGACAGCGCATGAACTTGCCACTGTTCGCGATCCTCGCGGCCACCCTCACTATCGCGACCCCGCTCGTCTGGGCGGCGCTCGGCGCGGTCATCAACGAGCGTGCCGGCATCCTGAATCTGGGTATCGAGGGGACGATGTACGCCGGGGCGTTCTGCGGGTTCCTCGCCACGGTGATGAGCGGGTCGCTCTGGTTCGGCCTCGCCGCGGCCATTGTGGCCGGTGCGCTCGCCGGTGCGCTGGTGGGCCTGTTGACCGTCACGCTCGGCGTGAACCAGCACGTGGCCGGAATCGGCACGACCCTGCTGCTCGTCGCGGCCTGCGACTTCACCAACCGGCTGCTGTTCTCGGGCGGTGGGCAGACCACGACCGAGAAGTTCGATCGGTTGCTGCCCGGTGGCGGGATGCTGTCGCAATACCCGATGACCTACGTCGCGTTCATGCTGCTCGCCCCGGCGCTCTGGTGGGTGTTGCGCTCGAGCGGGTTCGGGCTGCGTCTCCGGGCGGTCGGTGAGAACCCTGAAGCGGCGGATGCCGCCGGCATCCCGGTCGCGAAAACGCGCTACGCCGCCCTCATTCTGGGCAGCGTGCTGATGGCTCTCGGCGGGTCCTTCCTCACACTCTCGCTACTCGGTGCGTTTACCATCGACATCGTCAGCGGGCGCGGCTGGATCTGTATCGCGCTCGTCATCTTCGGACGCTGGAAGGTGTGGCCCGTCGTTGCGGGTGCGCTGCTCTTCGCCGTCGTCGATGCGTTGCAGCTGCAGCTCGCGATCACGCCGCTGTTCAGTGAGGTGCCCAACGAGTTGCTCATCGCGTTCCCGTACCTCGTCGTCATCGCGGCGCTTGCCATCTGGGGGCGGGGCGTCCGGTATCCGGGTGCCTACCTCAAGCCGTATCGGCGGGCGTGATGTCCGGTTCCATGCCGTTGTCCGCCCCGGCGCCGCGGCCCAGTGTGCTTCCGGCAACTACGGTTCAGCCAACTGCGGTTCAGCCCTCTGCGCCGGAGCCAACTGCGCCGGAGTCAACTGCGCCGGAGCCAACTGCGCCGGAGCCAACCTCGTCTCGTCCCACCCCGTCGCATCCCACTTCCTCACATCCCACCCCGTCACGTCTCTCGAACGGAGCAGCAATGCCGACACCACTCACCGATGCCGAACAACTCGACGTTGCCATTGCCGAGGCCAGGAAGAGTCGCGCGGAAGGCGGCATCCCGATCGGTGCTGCCCTGATCGTCGATGGACAGGTGCTCGCCACCGGGCACAACCGACGCGTGCAGGATGCCAGCCCGATCCACCATGGTGAGACCAACTGCCTGGAGAATGCGGGCAGGCTGCCGGCGAGCGTCTACGCTCGGGCCACCATGGTGACGACGCTGTCGCCGTGCGACATGTGTACCGGCGCGATCCTGCTGTACAAGATTCCGCGCGTGATCATCGGCGAGAACTCGACCTTCTATGGCGGCGAAGACTATCTCCGCGAGCGTGGCGTCGATGTGGTGGTGCTCGACAGTGCGGAGTGCGTCGAGCTCATGGGCGAGTTCATCGCGGCGGAGCCGGCGCTCTGGAATGAGGACATCGGCGAGTAGCGGGCTGCGGCGCGCGCCGAGCCCCACTCCTCTCTCTGGGCTCCCGCTCACCAACCCCACCCTTCACCGCCCGGCGCTGCATATCCATGCTCGAGCTGCAGAAGTATCTGTAGCGCGGGCATGGAAGTGCCGCGCTTGCGGCTGCGCGCGACGGATGCTACGGGACAAGCGGGCGGGCTGCGCGGCTGCGCCCGCACCCGGCGCTGCACATCCATGCTCAGGCTGCAGAAGTATCTGTAGCGCGGGCATGGATATGCCGCGCTCGAGGTGAAGGGCCGCCCCGGCCGCCCGCTCAGATCCCCGGCCCGACCGGCAGGAGGTCGAGCCGCGTCACCGCACGGGTGTCGAGGTCGATCATCGCCGCCGAGTCGGGCGGCACGTGCGTCCACCCCGGCTCGTCAAGCCCGCTCGAAATGATGTGAACGGCATCCGCACTCACGCGGTAGTCCATCGCGTAATACTCCGTCGCGTGCCTGGGTGGCATGTCCTCATACGAGTCATAGAGTGCGCTCAGCGCGGGGGGCGGTGACGCAGCCCGGCTGTTGATGTGGATAGCGAAGAGGGTCGTCGGCGTGAGCAGAAGCGCGTTGAGACTCGCGTCCGGAAACTCCTTCATCATCGTGTGCAGCGCGCGCGTGACGCCGCTCGCCTCGCTTGCGCTCTCCCCAATGCACTGCATGACGAAACGGAAATACCGCTCACTGTCGGTCGCACCCCTGAGCTTCGCCGTCGACTCCGGCGTGAGCAGTTCGTCGAGCCGGGAGATCGGTGTGATGTTGCCGTTGTGGGCGAACACGTATTGCCCATCGGTGAACGGATGCGTGTTCTCCGGTGCGACGGGAAGGCCCCCGGTGGCCCAGCGCAGGTGCACCAGCCCCGCTGAGCCGAGCGGCGTGTGGGTGAGTTCGGTGTACCGAGGGTCGCGGGCCGCCGAATCCGGGCTGGAGACCGCGTGCGTGAGGTGGTCGCCGTCGCGCCATGCCATTCCCCAGCCATCGCCGTGGAGCGACGCGAGCGAGGTGAACGCCTCGAATGGCCCCTCACCCAGCACGTCGACAGCGGCGACAGGGCGGGCTGCAACGTAACCAAGCAATCGGCACATGGCGCACCCCCTTCCGCAGTGTCCAGCTTTCTCCACTCTCGCGCTGGTGGCAACCGATGCGGGCTGCGACACTATACGCATGCGCACCGTCGGGGTCGAGGAAGAGCTGTTCCTGGTTGATCCGAAGAGTGGTGCCGCGCGGTCGGTGGCGACGCGCGTCCTCCGCCAGACCAACGATGTCCCCGGGTCTCATGACCACCTCGGCGGACGGCTCGAGCACGAGGTGCAGCAGCAGATGGTGGAGACCAACACGGCCCCGCACGCCGATCTCGCAGAGCTGGCCGATGACATCCGTCAGTGTCGTTCACGGGCGATCGACGCAGCGAGGGATGCCGGCGTGCGCGTGATTGCGTCGGCCACGTCGCCTCTGCGGGTTGAGCCGCGGCTGTTTTCGCATCCCAGGTACGAGCACATGGCCGAGGTGTTCGGCATCACGGCCAGGGAACAACTGACCTGCGCGTGTCACGTCCACGTGCAGGTCGAGTCGGACGAGGAGGGTGTTGCCGCCCTCGACGGGATTCGCTGCTGGCTGCCCGTGCTCGTCGCGTTGAGTGCGAACTCACCGTTCTGGCAGGGCGCAGACTCGAGCTACGCGAGCTACCGGTCACAGGCGATGCTGCGCTGGCCGACCGCCGGGCCGACCGAAGTGTTCGGCTCAGCAGAGCAGTATCACGCGACGATCGCGGCCATGCTCGACTCGGGCGTCATGCTCGACAGGGGCATGGTGTACTTCGACGCGCGGCTGTCGCATCACGCGCCGACGGTGGAGATCCGGGTGGCGGATGTCTGTGCGGATGCCGCCGACACCGTGCTGATCGCGGCCCTGTGTCGCGGTCTTGTGGAGACGGCCGTCGCCCTGTGGCGTGACGGCGAACGAGCGCCGCAGGTGCCGGCTGCGCTGGTGCGCCTCGCGGGCTGGCAGGCCGGTCGTTACGGACTCGAGGGCATGCTGGTCGACCCGGTGATACTCACGCCGCGGCCAGCTGCGGAGGTCGTCGCCGATCTCCTCGAACTGGTGCGGCCTGCACTCCGTCAGAGCGGCGACGAAGAGCTGGTCGAACAGCGCATCGACGCGGTGCTGTCACGGGGTAACGGTGCGATGCGCCAGCGGGCCGTTCTCGCACGCACCGGGCAGTTCGCCGACGTCGTCGCTGACCTCGCCAGACTGACCGCCGGGCAGGACGCGCTCTAATTGTTACCGGTACAGACGCCGGGCAGTTACCGCGCGGATGCCGTCTGGCATTCTTCGCAGATACCGTTGAAGATCACTTCGGCGGCGAAGATCTCGAACCCGGATGTATCGGAGGGAGTCAGGCAGGGGGCTTCGCCGATGACGCAGTCCACGTCCTTTACCGCACCGCAGCGCACGCAGAGCAGGTGGTGGTGGTTGTCACCGACCTTTCGCTCGAAGAGCGCGGGGGATCCTGGCGGGTCGAAGCGCCGGACGAGGCCTGAAGAGGTGAACACGGCGAGGATGCCGTAGACGGCCTGCGGTGATGAGCTGCCCAGGATTTCCTGCACCCGCGTGAAGATCTCTTCGGCGCTGGAGTGCGGGTGGTTTTCCACGGCTTCCAACACTGCGAGGCGTGGCGCCGTCACCCTGAGTCCCGCCGCGCGAAGCGACTGTCGGAGTACATCGGTGTCGAGTGCGGCCGCGCCGAACACCTCTACGTCGAGTTGGGGGTCAGCCGCAAGTGCCATGGGTCAATGCTAGGCCTTGTTTTGATTTAGTCAAAACAAGGCCGTAAGCTGAACCAACTTCCGTGTTTGGAACGTCCAGATGCGTAATGCAGTAAATGAGGAGAAATCCATGACCGATGTCGCAAGCCAGCCACCCGCAGAGGGCGATGACCGGGAGGTCCTGACCAACCGACAGGGTCACCCCGTCTACGACAACCAGAACTCGCGCACCGTCGGCGCACGCGGCCCGGCCACACTCGAGAACTACCAGTTCCTCGAGAAGATCAGCCACTTCGACCGCGAGCGTATCCCGGAGCGCGTCGTTCACGCACGCGGCGCCGTCGCATTCGGTTACTTCGAGGCAACCGGCAACTGGGGCGACGAGCCCATCTCCAAGTACACCCGCGCCAAGCTCTTCCAGGAGCCGGGCAAGCGCACTGACCTTGCCATCCGCTTCTCCTCCGTTATCGGCGGACGCGACTCATCCGAAGCCGCACGTGACCCCCGCGGATTCGCGGTCAAGTTCTACACCGAAGACGGCAACTGGGACCTCGTCGGCAACAACCTCGGCGTGTTCTTCATCCGCGACGCGATCAAGTTCCCCGACGTCATCCACTCCCTGAAGCCAGACCCGGTGACCTTCCGCCAGGAGCCGGCTCGCATCTTCGACTTCATGTCGCAGACCCCAGAGTCGATGCACATGCTCGTCAACCTCTTCAGCCCGCGCGGCATCCCGGCCAACTACCGGACCATGCAGGGCTTCGGTGTCAACACCTACAAGTGGGTCAACTCCGAGGGCGAGACCAAGCTCGTCAAGTACCACTGGATTCCGAGCGTCGGCGTCAAGAGCATGACCGAGAAGGACGCTGTGGCAGTTCAGGCCGGCGACCTCGGTCACGCATCCAAGGACCTCTACGAGTCGATCGAGAACGGCGAATACCCCGAGTGGGAGCTTCGCGTCCAGCTCATGTCTGACGACGCGCACGACGAGCTCGACTTCGACCCGCTCGACGACACCAAGCTCTGGCCGGAGAACGACTTCCCGCCGAAGACGGTCGGCAAGATGGTGCTCAACCGCAACGTCTCCAACTTCTTCGCCGAGAACGAGCAGCTCTCGTTCGGTACCGGTGTGCTCGTCGATGGTCTCGACTTCTCCGATGACAAGATGCTCGTTGGCCGTACGTTCTCGTACAGCGACACGCAGCGCTACCGCGTCGGGCCGAACTACCTCCAGCTCCCGGTCAACCAGGCCAAGAACGCCAAGGTTCACACGAACCAGCGCGATGGCCAGATGACCTACCACGTGGACGGTGGCGAGAACCCGCACATCAACTACGAGCCGTCGATCACCGATGGTTCGCTGCGTGAAGCCACGTACCCGACCCACGACGAGCAGGGTCCCGAGATCGTCGGGCGCCTCACGCGCAAGCGCATCCCGCGCACCGATGACTACACGCAGGCTGGCCAGCGCTTCCTGCTCATGGAGCCGTGGGAGCAGGACGACCTCGTCGCCAACTTCGTCGAGCTCATCGGACAGGCGAGCCGCGAGGTGCAGGAACGTATGGTCTGGCACTTCTTCATGGTGGAGGACTCCCTCGGCGCCCGCGTCGGTGCCGGTCTTGGCATCAGCGCTGACGACGTTCGTCACCTGCCGCCGCTCGCGAGCCAGACCCTCAACGAGGCTGAGCTTGCCCGCCTCGCGAACCTCGGCAACAACGGCCCGCGGGACGTCGCCGGACTGGTGATGACCCACTGCGTGCCCAACGAGCACGTCGTTGTAACGCTGTAACCAGCACCAACCCGTAGTGAAACGGCGGGCCCCGGGAAATCTCCCGGGGCCCGCCTTTTTGCTGTGCGGATGCCTGTCGTGGGCCGCCCGCGAACCGCTCGGCCTGAATCGGCGCGGTTGGACAATCCGTTCCCAACGGTGGCCGATGCCGCACGGATGTCGTCTCATCCGGGCGGTCGTGTCATTTTTCTGGACTCACGTTCCTCGATTTCGGGATGAGAGGCTCTCGCGGCAATACTCATCAGCGTGACTGCCGACCCGCGTTCCAGCGCCATCCCCACGTCCATCGACGGCCTTGAATTCGCCATGATCAGCTCCTCCGGAAGCGCCGTATCGAACGAGCAGCCCTCTCGCTTCCGGTACCACCAGGACGGAGCGATGATCTGGGGTGAATACGCCGGGGACACGGTCGCCGTCGGCCGTTTCGTCGGGCGTCGCGAGGGCGACACGCTGACGGTTTGCTTCACCCACAGCCCGGCCAGCGGGGTGGGCGACGTTGTGATGGGCATCGCGCGCAGCGTTCTGCGCCGAGGCGACGACGGGCGGCTGTACCTGGACGAAACGTTCGAAAAGAACGGAGATACGCACGAAAGTGCGTGCGTCGAGGTAGCCGCTGACCTCAGTTGGCCGGAGCCTCGTAACCTTCGCGCACCCGAGGCGAGCACATCGCCGATGGACGGCGCCAGTTTCGTTCTCGAGCATTCGACGGCGAGCACAGTGAGCCCCACCGATCCGACCCGCTTCGATTTCGAGGAGAGTACCGGTGTGGTTTGGGGCAGCTACAGTGGCGACACCGTCACGAGCGGGCACTGCGTCGGTCGCTTTCGGGACGGTGCGCTCGAGGAATACTTCGTGCATCACGTCAGGGCGACGGATGCCACGTTGCTCGGTGACAGTTCAAGCAAGCTGCAGCGCCGCGACGACGGTCGCCTCGAATTGATCGAGAACTTCGTGCTCGATGGCGTCCCCGGGTACAGCGTCTGTGTACAGTCGCCCCACTCTTCCGAATCGAGCGCTCACGCTGCCGCGAGTGTTTAGGCGCTGAGTCCAGGACGCGCTGGATTGACTCTGGTAAAGCGGGTCATCCCCAGTGGGGCGCCCTCCGGCTCACGCGGGGGCAGGTCGCTTGGCAGGAGGTACGGGCGCTGGAACACTTCGTCGAGCACGAGCACCGTTTCAACGGACTTCACTTCGGGCTGCGCGGCGAGCACTCCGATCACGAAATCGTGGATGGATCCGACATCGGTTCCGCGAATGAGCAGCATGGCGTCATGCTCGCCCGTGGTGATGCGGCACGACTCGATTTCGGTCATCTGCTCGACCCGCTCGCGAAACGATTGCCAGCTCTGCGGATGGACAGAGAGGAACACGAGCGCGCAAATGCCGAGCCCGGCCTTGGCGGGATCGATGCGGGCGCTGAATCCCGTAATCACCCCATCTGCGACAAGTTGCTCCACGCGGGTGTAGACATTCGCTCGCGAGACATTCACGCGCTCCGCCAAAGCCGACATTGATATTCGACCGTTATCTCGCAGCTCCATCAAGATTTTCAGGTTGATCTCATCGAGCGGAGGCCGTGATTGTCCAGCGGTGGACGCGGCGGTGCTGGCTTTTGCAGACATTCTGAAGGTTATTCCCTCGGGGTGGGGTGCAAGTTCTCTAACAACTCGCTTTGAGTGGACAGAGTATCGGTATTTGTGGGAATCTCAAGCAAAGCTGTCCAGAGTCAGTGCAGGCGGCAAGGTGGGGTCCCGACCCACGTTGCTCCCGGCGACGGCGGTCAACTTTCGTCCTCTGTCTCATCAAAAGGAGTTACCCGTGCGCAAGAACTTCCGTTTCGTCGCCACGGCCATCGGCCTGAGCGCAACGCTCGGCATCGTCGGCTGTACCGCTTCCGCGCCGGAGGGTGGTGACGCGCCCACGAGTGTCGTCATCGACACCGCGTTCACCCTGGAGACAGGAGACCCAGGCCGCAACTACGTGCCGACCGGCTACATGGTGTCCAAGGCGGTCTACGAGACCCTCCTCGACTTCGCAGGCTCGGATGAGAGCACCCCCATCGACGGTCTGGCCAGCTACACCGCCAACGAGGATGCGACGGTGTTCACTTTCACCCTTGAAGAGGGCCGGGTCTTCTCCGACGGCTCGCCGATCACGGCTGATGATGTCGTCTTCTCACTCAACCGGGTGAAGGGGATGACCGAGAGCAAGGCCAACTTCCTCATGGCAGGTATCGAGGTCGCGAAGATCGATGACAAGACCGTGGAGCTCACCACGGCCACGCCGTCGCTCAAGCTGCCAGCACTGATGACCAATCCCTCGTTGGCAATCGTCAACTCCAAGGTCGTTATCGAAAACGGCGGCACGACCGACAATACTGACGCTGCCGAGGAGTTCCTCAACGGCGCTTCGGCCGGGTCAGGTCCATACGTTCTCGACTCCCTCGACTTCGAATCTCAGGTCGTGCTCACCGAGAACGAGAACTACAACGGTGATGAGGACATCGACTTCACCCGGGTCGTCATCCGCAGCGTCTCCGAAAGCGCAACCCAGAAGATGAACCTCGAGGGCGGCGATTCCCAGGTGGCCGTTGACCTCAGCGGTGACCAGGTAGCGGAACTCAAGGATGGGGTGACCGTCACCTCAACGCCCTCGGCGCAGACGATCTTCCTCTTGCTGAACCAGGCCGACGGTGTCAGCCCCGTCACATCCAGCCCGGACTTCGTGTCCGCGGTGCGCTACGCGCTCGATTACGATGCCCTGCTCGAACTCGCGGGTGCCGGGTCTGAACAGGCAACCGGTGTCATCCCACCGTCCTTCCTCGGAGCACTCACAGACGGAGTAGAGCAGGACCTCGACGCCTCGAAGGCCGCTTTGGAAGCGTCCGGCTATGCCGGCGAGACGGTCACTCTTAAGTACCCGAACGACTACCCGGTCGGCGGTGTGAGCTTCACGCCACTCGCCGAACGTATCCAGTCACAGCTGAAAGATGCCGGCATCACCGTCGAACTCGCCCCTGCGCCGTTCACCACGCAGATCGACGAGTACGTCAACGGCCGTGAGGCCTTCAGCATCTGGTTCTGGGGACCGGACTACGCCGACTCAGCCAACTTCCTGCCTTTCGCGGCCGGCCAGAAGGTCGGCCTCCGCGCCGGGTGGGCAGCCGAGCAGTCGCCAGAGATCGTCGAACTCGCGACAGCGGCCGAGAACGCCACAACCGTCGAGGAGCGTGAGTCCGCGTTTAGCGCATTCGCCGCGGCGTTGCAGGAGGAGGGGCCGTTCGTGCCACTCATCGTCCCAGGATCCAACATCGCAACGGCCAGCTTCATCTCCGGCGTCGCGTACAACTCGACGTGGACGATGGACATCGCCGAGCTCAAGGCCGAGTAGAGGGAACCGCCGGCGTGGGAACGAAACCCCGCGCGACCCGCGGGTATCCGGCCAGATCTCCTCTGGCCGGATACCTGCTTCGTCGCTTCGGAATGTCTATATTGCTGCTCTTCGGCGTCACCGTCGTGACCTTTGCCCTGGCCAATCTTGTGCCGGGCAATCCGATCGTCGCGGCGCTGGGCGAGGGGGCAGCAAGCAACCAGGCCACCGTCGACGCCTACGTCAAAAAACATGGGCTCGACCAGCCCCTGCCTGTCCAGTACCTCACCTATGTCACGAACCTTTTCCAAGGTGAGATGGGGACATCGCTGCGCACGGGTCAGCCCGTCGCCTCTGACCTGCAGAAGGCCGTTCCGGCCACTGTCGAGGTGGCGCTCGGCGCGATCATCGTGAGCCTTGCCGTTGGCATCACGCTTGGTTCGATCGCCGCATACCGTCGCGGCAAGATCAGCGACCAGGTCGTCCGCGTCATCTCACTCATCGGCCTCAGCATCCCCACCTTCTGGATGGCCCTCGTCAGCTTCAACGTCTTCTTCCTGCAGTTGCGGATAGCGCCGGGCTCCGGGCGGCTTTCGCCGATCCTGAGTGCGCCGCCTCATGTGACCGGGCTGTACACGATCGACTCCCTGCTGGCCGGACAGTGGGTGACCTTTGCTGACGCGATGGCGCACCTCATGCTCCCCGTCTTCGTTCTTGCCCTGTTCACCATCGGTCTGCTTACGCGCTTCGTGCGTACGTCAGTTCTCGAGGTGCTCGACGCCGACTACATTCGTGCAGGCCGTGCGAAGGGTCTGCGTGGACCGCGCATGCTGTTCGGCTATGTGTTGCGTGGCGCCTCGCTGCCCATTCTCACGATCGTGGGGCTTGCCTTTGGATCGCTGCTCTCAGGAACGGTGTTGGTTGAGGCTGTCTTCGCCTGGCCGGGGCTCGGCACCTATGCCTACAACTCCGCAACAAGCCTCGATCTGCCGGGTGTCATGGGTGTTGGTCTGATTGTCGGTGTGATCTATCTGGGCATTAACTTCGTCGTGGACATGCTCTATGGCGTTCTCGACCCGAGGGTGAGGCTCGCGTGAAGCGGCGTTGGTACAAAATTCCTACGGCATGGGTCACTCCGCTCGGCATTGTCGGCGCTGTGGTTGCGGCCTTCTGGATTGTCGTCGCGTTCACGGCGCCCCTGTGGGTGCCGTTCAACCCGCTTGCGCAGGATCTGCCACGCCTGCAGGCTCCCGGCCTCGAGACTCTCATGGGCACGGATGCGCTCGGTCGCGATATCTTTTCCCGCCTGATGACCGGTGCGAGCGTAACCATTCCCCTCGCACTGTTGCTTGTCGTCATGTCCCTTCTTGTCGGCACTCTCCTGGGCGCGGTCGCCGGCTACTTCGGCGGCTGGATCGATGAGATTCTGATGCGGCTCACCGACCTCGTGATGGCGTTCCCCACGGTGATTCTCGCGATGGTGGTCGCTGCTGCGCTCGGACCGTCGCTTTTCAACGCGGTGATTGCGGCCTTCGTCGTGTCGTGGCCGCAGTATGCCCGTATGACGCGCAGTATCGTGCTCGGGCTCCGCGGCCAGAACTATGTCATGGCCGGCCGGCTGCTTGGCTTCTCGCCCGGTAAGACGCTTCGGGTCGATATTGCCCCCAACGTGGTTGGGCCGATTCTGGTACTCGCGAGCCTGGATATCGGCACTGCGATCCTGTTGCTCTCCGGCCTCTCCTTCCTCGGGCTCGGCGCACAGCCTCCGACGCCGGAATGGGGCTCGATGATCTCAGCGGCTATGGAGAACTTCGACAGCTGGTGGATCGGGGTGTTTCCTGGGCTGGCCATTCTTACGGTTGTGATGGCCTTCAACTTCGTCGGTGACTCGCTACGCGACATCTTCGATCCAACGTCGCAGATGAGCGGGGTCCGTTCATGAGCGGCTCCTTCACCCGGTCGGCACGGGCTGCCGAGGCTGCGGCATCCGGCGCAGCTCTCCGGATCACTGATCTCACCATTTCCGTCGGCCCCCGAAAGCAGCAAAGGCCCATCGTCAGCGGGATCAGCCTCGACCTGATTCCCGGCCGAGTGCAGGGGCTGGCGGGCGAATCAGGCTCGGGCAAGACGGTGTCGTCACTGGCGATCCTGGGCCTGCTGCCGACGAATATGACTGTGGGTGGTTCGATTCGCTTGGGAGATACCGAGCTCGTCGGACTTGGCCGGCGTGAGATGAATGACATCCGCGGTCGTCGTATCGCGATGATTTTTCAGGACCCGTCCGCGAGCCTGCATCCGCAACTCACGATTGGCTCGCAACTTACCGATCACGTCCGAACTCACCTGGGACTAGCCAGGGCGGAGGCACGGTCCCACGCGATAAAGCTGCTCGATCGGGTGCGTGTGCCCAACCCGGATGACGCTTTGGGGCGCTACCCGCACCAGTTCTCCGGTGGTCAGCGACAGCGCATCGCTATTGCCATCGCGCTCGCTTGTGATCCCGTTGTGTTGCTCGCAGACGAACCGACCACTGCGCTCGACGTGACAGTCCAAGCCGGTATTCTCCACCTGCTCCGCGATCTCGCGGATGAGCGACAATTGGCCGTCCTCCTCGTCACGCACGATCTGGGCGTGATGAGTGCGATCGCCGATGACGTCGCCGTCATGCGCCGTGGGGTCGTCGTGGAATCGGGTACGCGGGAGCAGGTTTTCACCGCGCCCAAGCACGAATACACCCGGGAGCTACTGGCGTCGCTGCCGAGCGCACACCGACCGTCGGCCGAAGAGACGATTTCGGATGTTCTCGCAAGTCAGGCTGCCTCCGAATTGCCTCCTGTGGCAGACGAAGATGCGCCAGTCGCCATTCCGCGAGCAGGAGAGAGGGATGCCCGATGACCGCGCTTCTGACCGTGCAGGACCTCGTCGTGGAGTACCACGGCCACTCTGTCGTGCGCGCCGTTGACGGGGTATCCCTCTCGATTGATGCCGGCGAAGTACTGGCTCTCGTTGGTGAGAGCGGCTGCGGAAAATCCAGCCTTGCCCGCGCCGTCGTCGGGATGGAGAAGCCCAGGGAGGGCGTCGTGCGCTACCGCGACAACGTGGTCCCGCTTCTCGGTGTGCGCAAACGCGACAAACGATTCACCTCGATCCAGATGGTGTTCCAGGACCCGAACTCCTCTCTCAACCCCCGCGTCAGGGTCGGGCAGCAGATCGCCGCGGGTATCCGCGCAGCTGTGAGCCGGGGCGATGCCGGTTCGAGTCCCGAGGAGTGGCTCGAGCGGGTCGGCCTGCCGACATCCATGACCTCACGCTACGCGCACGAGTTGTCGGGCGGGCAGCGCCAGCGCGTGGCCATAGCCCGTGCTCTGGCTGCGCGCCCAGACCTCCTGGTGGCGGATGAGCCGATCTCCGCTCTCGACGCGTCGAGCCAGGCATCCGTCGCCGACATGATGCGAAGGCTGGCGCTCGATGCGGGTGCTGCGCTGCTCTTCATCTCGCACGACCTTGCAATCGTCAGGTTGATCGCCGACCGCACCGCGGTGATGTACCGGGGAAAGATCGTCGAAGACGGAGTCTCGGAGCGGATCTGGAATGAACCGGTGCATCCGTATACGAAGGCTCTGATCTCGGCGATTCCCGAGCCGGACGGCAAGGGGATCCTGCCGGCGGCACCGGCGCTTGAGGCGCCGGCCGAGTGGCGTGAGTCGCTGCCCTCCGCGCTCAACCGCGTCTAGCCCGAGCTTCATCGAGTTTCATCGAGTTTCGCCGAGTGGCCCGATGCCTTCGTTGCGAGGGCGTCGTGCCGAGCGCCGACCATTGCTCGGCCGGAAACGGTCGTTGCGACGCGTTTCTGCCCTTGCTCGGTCAGTAATGGTCAGGTTTCGGGTGGAAGTGTCGCCGTTTCTGGCCGAGCAGCGCGCGTGCAGCCCTTTCTGGCCGAGCAACGGGGCCCGGTGAGCCCCGCGCCCGCATCCGCCCTCGCGGCGATGTCGGTGGGGCGTTCTATACCTGAAGTGTGCCGGATGAACCTATCCAATTCGATGGAGGACATCATGAAGGTACTTGTGGCACCACCCGTAATCGAGGGCCCCGACGGCAGCATCAACTCACTGGCGATCGAGGGTGAGCTGGTGATCGACCCCGGCCCGTGTTCGTGCGACGTCAGGGATTGTGTTGGCGGCTTCTCGTTCATCGGCGCTGCGTCCGGGCGACTGACGACGCAGGCCGTGATCGCCGACCTGCCGTTTCTCGACGTCAGGGAATTCCGGAAAATTGTGGTGAGCGGATGCTGCCGCGAGTGCGGCCGCGACGGTTACGCGGACCAGATGGTGCGTGACTCGCGCTTCACCGCCAATCGGTGGCCAGTGGGGTCAGTGGTCGGTCGGCGCGACGGGTACGCGTTTCTGCAGGAACGCGGTTCCGGGTACTGACCGTCGGCTGAACGCGGCACCGGCTACTGACCGTGAGCGGACCGCCGGCTGCGGGCGTTACGGAGAGCCGCCCGGTGCTTTGCGCGCGATGGCGGCGGCCACCCGCTCGATCAGAGCCAGCGGCGCTGGCGATTCCCACGGAAAGGTCACCGAGTCTTTCTCGCTGCGGTGGGGCGCCACCTCGGCTTCGAGGGACTCGTCGAAGCGCGGCACCGGATACAGACCGATGTGTTTCTTCCAGCCCGCGAAGTGGATGGCGTAGCGCCCGCCCAGCATGATCGCCGGCATCCCGTAACGGATCTTCTCATCGGCGTGAGGCACGCCCCGGTGAATCGCCTCCCGGATGTTCTGGAGCACGACCTGACGCTCGGCCGGAAAGCCGGCGATGTACTCGTCGACGGTGGCCGGGCTAGACATGCTGGGCTCGCAGGTACGCTTCGATGCGCGCAAACGCACCGTTCCACACTTCCCGGCTGAAGAAGTCGCGTACCTCGACGACCGGGAATCCGGTCTGCACGACGGTGACGAGGCATCCGTCGTCCTGGGCGTCGAAGGTGACCTCGATGCGGGTGGTCATCGCCGACCCGTCCGGTCCGCCGCCGGTCGACTCCGTCACGAGCCGGTGCGGGCGGTCGATCTCGAGGAACGTCTGCGTCTCGTGGAAGAGGGTGTCGGCATCAGGACCCCACACGGCGGTCTGCTTTCCGCCGACCCGCAAGTCGACGTGGATGTCGACGACTCCTGGCTTCTCGTCAAGAATGCTGAACCAGATCTTCTGCTTCTCGGCGTCCGTATAGGCGTCGAAGACCTGATCGGGGGTCGCGGGAAGGAAGCGCGTGATCCGCAGTCCGATGGTGTCGGTGGTGCCAGGTTGTTCAGTCATTTCTCTGTTCCCTTCTGGAGCGTGAAGTAGGCGTCCAGGCCGTCGAGTCGACGCTCCCAGAGCCGCTGGTAGAAGCCGATCCACGCCATGGCGTCGTCCAGTCGTTCGGTTCCGAGTCGGACCTGTCGTGTGCGCCCGACTTTTTCGGTCGAGACGAGTCCGGCGTCTTCAAGCACCTGGACGTGCTTCTTCATGCCGGTCAGCGTCATGCCCGCGGGTTCAGCGAGTTCGCCGATCGTCGCTGGTCCCTCACCGAGCCGGGTGAGGATCGAGCGACGGGTGGTGTCTGAGAGAGCGGAGAACGCCCGGTCGAGAACTGCATCGTGAACCATGTGGTTCAGTGTAGGTCGGCATCGAGCAGTCCACAAGAGAACCGAGCGTCGAATCTGGAGGCGGAAAAGCCCAAGTGTCTATGGGTTGACGGCCGGTGTGCCGGAGCGTTCTCTTGAATGAGGCGGCGTTCGAGCACCATCCGCCCGCAAGGAGTACGACCATGATCGCAACATACGAGCTGCACCGGGGATTCACGCTGGTCTGCCACGTCGACGCCCCGCGCACCGCGGTATTCCGGGCCTGGACAGACCCGGCTCACCTCGGCTGGTTCTATAACGACACGGCTCCGCTGCCGACCGAGCCCATCGATATCGATCTTCGAGTGGGCGGTGCGTGGCGGCAGCAGATGGTCATCGATGAGTTCACGAGGTACGTGACCGGCGGGATCTACCGCGAAATCTCGCCGGTCGACAGGCTCGTGTTCTCGTGGGGCGCCGTTGGCGGGTGGCCGGAGATCACGATGAGCCAACTCGGCGATGTCCCACTTGTCACGGTCATCCTGGGTGACTCTGACTCTGACGCAGACGCAGACGCAGACGCAGACGCAGACGCAGACGCTGACCGGTCGGATGCCGCGGACGTCACCCGCCGCGCGGACGACAGCGGAGAGAGTGCCGACAGCGGTGCAGCCCGTAGTGCGGACAGAGCTGCCGACAGATCCACCGACAGCACTCCCGATAGCGGCGCGGCCCCGGGAACGGACAGCGGAGCGGATGCCGGGACAGACATGGTCTTTTCCCTCGCGTTGCCCGACCACCTCACTGCCCAGCAAGCGCGGGCGTGGGCTGAGTCCGGCGTCGAAGAGAACTGGGAACTGACGCTCGATCGCCTGGTCGCGGCGGTCTCCGGAGAGGCGGACGGTCGCGAGCCACGCGGGCGGTGACCGGCACTATAACTTTGCCGACGGCATCCGTCGACCCTCTGGCCTCAGGCGGGTTGCTCAGCCAACCTTGAGTACCGACCGTGTGAACGGCCGATTCGAAGGGGCAACACATGAGTACCAAAGACAACCCGAGCAAGGGCCGCGAGGACAGCGTCGCGAAGGAGCAGAACGCTCCAGACCCGAATGACTCGCGTAAGCCAGACGACCCCAGCGACGTGAAGAAGCCGTCGTGGGGATACGTGTTCAAGCGAACGCTCCGCGAGTTCGGCCGTGACAAGTGCACCACCCTCGCCGCCGCTCTGACCTACTACGCCGTCTTGGCGATCTTCCCCGCGCTGCTCGCGCTGATCTCGCTGATCGGCCTGTTCGGCGAGGCCGGTGAGACAACCAAGCTGCTGCTGCAGATCATCGAGACCGCCGGATCCGAGTCGACGGCCGAGACCCTGCGCGGACCGATCGAGCAACTCGCGAGTGCACCGGGTGCCGGACTGGCGCTCGTCATCGGTCTCCTCGGTGCGATCTGGTCGGCCTCGGGTTACGTGAATGCCTTCAGCCAGGCAATGAACCAGGTGTACGAAGTCGACGAGGGTCGGCCGTTCTGGAAGCTGCGCCCCGTGATCCTGCTGATCACCGTCGTGCTTCTCGTCATCGCTGTCGTGATCATCCTCCTGCTGATCATCTCCGGTCCGATCGCCAAGGCAATTGGCGATGTGATCGGGCTCGGCGACGTTGCGGTGACCGTCTGGAACATCGCCAAGTGGCCAATCATCGCGATTCTCGCGATCATCATGGTCGCCGTCCTCTACTACGGCACCCCCAATGTGAAGCAGCCGAAGTTCAAGTGGATGACGCTCGGCGCGTTCATTGCCCTGCTCGTCATGGCAATCGCAACGGTCGCCTTCTTCTTCTACGTGTCGAACTTCTCGAACTACCAGGCCACCTACGGAAGCATTGCCGGCGTCATCATCATGCTGCTTTGGCTCTGGCTGATGAACCTGTCGCTGCTGTTCGGAGCAGAGTTCGATGCTGAAATGGAGCGGGGTCGCCAGCTCCAGGGCGGAATCGAGGCCGAGGATTCGCTGCAGCTTCCGCCGCGCGACACCAAAGCGAGCGAGAAGAAGCTCGAGAAGGAAAAAGACGACATCGAGCGCGGCCGTAAGCTGCGTGAGACACAGGGCGAGTCGCAGTCCGCTCCGGGGTCGGAGTCGCGGAACGACCGCCGCAGCTGACGAAAAGGAACCAACCGGGGGTCCGGCGATAATGGGAGCATGCCCTTGCTGCCCGAATCGCCGGACCCCCGCTTCGTTCTCGCCAGGGACAACATCCGGATCGCAACCTATGAGTTCGGCGATCCCGCTGGGCCGCCGGTTGTCCTCGTGCACGGTTTCGCCTCGGGGGGACTGCTCAACTGGCACCACGCCGGGTGGACCCGTGTGCTCAGCCGTGCCGGATTCCGTGTGCTCGCGATCGACCAGCGCGGGCACGGCGCGAGCAGCAAGCCGCACTCGCCCGAGGCGTACTCGATGCCGCTGCTCGTCGACGATCTGCTCGATGTACTCGACACCTTCCTCATCGATGAAGCACTCTTCGTCGGCTACTCACTCGGCGCCAGGGTGGGCTGGCAGGCGTGCCTCGACCTTCCCCACCGGATTACCCGCGCTGTTCTCGGCGGGATCCCCGACGGCGACCCGCTGACCCGGTTCCGCATCGATGAGGCTCGTGAATGCCTCGAGACCGGAACCGCACCCACCGACAAACTCACGGGAGCCTACGTGTCGATAGCGAGCGGCATCCGTGGCAACGATCTCGCCGCGCTGATCTCGCTCGTCGAGGGGATGCGCGGCGGCGCGCAGCCCGACCCGGCGAATCCGCCGCAGCAGCCTGTGTTGTTCGCGACGGGCAGTGAGGATGCGATCCTCGAGAAATCCCGCACCCTCGCGGCGTCGGCGCCGAACGGCACCTTCTTCGAGATCCCCGGCAGGAACCACTTCAACGCACCGACGTCGAAGGATTTCCGCAGCGCGGCCCTGGCATTCCTCACCGCGAGCTGACGCGGTAGAGACTGACGGCCCCGAGTGCAAGGGGGTCGCTATTTTGTCGCCGAAGCGGTGGTCGCCCCTAGGGTAAAAGCCATGTCTTCTCGCGCAGCGTCATCGTCCTCCGCCTCACCCAGCGGCCACTCGTCCGGATCGGCACGCTCGGCTGCATCCCGGCTTCAGGACAACCACGCCTTCCAGCTGATGGCCCGCGGCGGCTTTGCGGTCAACGGCCTCCTGCACATCCTCATCGGCGGCATCGCCCTCAGTGTCGCGTTCGGCGCTGGCGGCGAGGCAGACCAGGGCGGGGCGCTCAGTGGTCTGGCGTCGTCTCCGGGCGGTACCTTCCTGCTCTGGACCGTGACGATCGGCCTCTGGGCTCTCGGACTGTTCCAGGTGCTGGAAACCGTGCTGGTGCGTGGCAGCGACAAGGATGCCTGGGCCGAGCGCGCGAAGGAAGGCGGCAAGGCGATCGCGTACCTCGCCATCGGCTTCTCAGCATTCAGTGTGGCGACCGGAGGCGGCAGCAGCAGTTCAGGCCAAACGCAGGGCCTCACCGCGACGCTCCTGGCGACACCGGGCGGCGTCATCCTCGTGGTGTTGCTCGGACTCGGTGTTCTCGCCGTCGGCGTGTACTTCGTCGTGAAGGGCGCCCGTAAGAAGTTCCTCGAAGACATCACCGCGCCGTCGGGCAAGACCGGTCGAACGGTCACCGTGCTTGGCCAGACCGGTTACATCGCGAAGGGCATCGCCATCGCGGTTGTCGGCATCCTGTTCTGTGTCGCCGGATTCACCGCGGATGCCAGTGAAGCGACAGGTCTGGACGGCGCCCTCAAATCCCTGGCCGAGCTGCCGCTCGGACCGGTGATCCTGACCGTCGTGGCGCTCGGCCTCATTGCCTACGGTGTGTACTGCTTCGCGCGGGCCCGGTTCGCTCGGCTGTAGGGCAAGTCGCTAGCGTCGCTCGCAGCGCCGGTCACAGCCCCCGTCACAGCCCCCGTACAGTACCGTCGCCGGGGCCCGCGGAGTAGGCTCCATCCGAGCGGGAGGTGACACGCCATGACCGACAGTGACGGAATCAACCCAGGGGCAGCACCGACCACGACGGGGTGCGTGGACTGCGAAGCGAACGGCGGCTGGTGGTTGCACCTGCGTCGTTGTGCGGAGTGTGGCCACGTCGGATGCTGCGACGACTCCCTCGCGAAGCATGCGACGGCGCACTACGCCCAGTCCGGGCATCCCATCATCCAGAGTTTCGAACCGGGCGAGGACTGGTTCTGGAGCTACACCGACGAGACGTATGTGCGTGGACCGGCGCTCGCCGAACCGACGAGCCATCCCGCCGGGCAGCCGGTTCCTGGCCCCGCGTCGCTGGTTCCCCCGAACTGGCGTGAACTGCTCGGTGCCGAGCGGTGAGCGCTGCACCCGCCGCGTATACCGCCGCGCAGATCAGGGCGGCCGAAGCTCCGCTCCTCGCCGCCGGCGTTCCACTGATGCAGAGAGCCGCCGCCGCGCTCGCCCGTGAGTTGTGGCTGCTCCTTCCTCCCGACCGCCCCGGGCGAGTTCTCCTGCTCGTCGGCCCTGGCAACAACGGCGGCGACGCCCTCTTCGCCGGTGCCGAACTCGCCGCGGCCGGGGTCGATGTCACCGTCCTGCCCACCGCCGATCGGATGCACGACGAAGGCCGCGCGGCCGTTCTCGACGCGGGCGCGCGGATGCTGTCGGCCGATATCGACACGGATGCCGTGGCATCCGTCGCCAGAAAATCCGACGTGGTGGTCGATGGCATCCTCGGCACCGGAACGAGCGACAGCCCCGCGCTGCGCGGGCGGGCCAGGGAGCTCGTCGCCGCGATCCTGCCGGTACTGGCCAGCAAGCGCCCGCCCGTCGTGGTGGCGGTGGACCTGCCGAGCGGCGTGCACCCCGATGACGGCACGGTGCCGGACCCGACGGTGCTGCACGCCGACCTGACCGTCACGTTCGGAGCGTGCAAGACCGGGCTGCTGATCCGTCCGGCCGCCGATTACGCGGGCCGGATCGTGGTCGTCGACATCGGGCTGGGTCCCGAGCTGGCGCGGCTGGCGCCCGAGGCGTGACGCCCCGCGTGATGCCGCGGGTTCGTCCGGCACACCTGTCGGGTTGTGCGTGCAAAACCTGGCATCTGCGACGGACGGGCCTGGGCCGGTGTCGCGGGGCGCGTTCATCCGTCACGGGGGTCGGGTTTCCGGTGGAGAACCCGGCATGTGCGACGGATGAGTCGAATGGTCGCGCGGCGGCGGCCCTCATCGGTCGCGAATGTCGAGTTATCCACCCGGAGCCTGGCATCTGCGACGGACGGGCCTGGGCCGGTGTCGCGGGGCGCGTTCATCCGTCACGGGGTCGGGTTTCCGGTGGAGAACCCGGCATGTGCGACGGATGAGTCGAATGGTTGCGCGGTGGTGGCCCTCATCGGTCGCGAATGTCGGGTTATCCACGCGGAACCCGGCATGTGCGACGGCTGAGCCCGCACCTGTACCGTGTCTCCACAGTGCACGTGGGGCGTGCGCCTCTGGAGCCCGCGACGGCGGCGGTGATAATGGAATGTGTCCGTCCGCGCATCCGGTGCGAACGGCATCCGTTCGGAGTGACCCAATGACCGCTCGATACTTCCGTTATGTCGCCCTCGGCGACAGCTTCACCGAGGGCGTCGGCGACGAACTGCCTGACGGCCGCGTGCGAGGCTGGGCGGACTTCGTTGCACTCGGGCTGCAGGCCGCGGCACACGAACCAATCGGCTACGCCAACCTCGCGATCCGCGGGCGCAAACTCGGCCCGATCATCGCCGAGCAACTCGAACCAGCCCTCGCCCTGAAGCCCGACCTGATCAGCTTCAACGGTGGCGGCAACGACATCATGCGGCCGCGCGTTGCCATCGACTGGGTCGTCGACGAGACGGTCAAACTCGTCGATCGCGCCCTCCAGGAGCCCGACCTTTCGATTGTCGTCCTCGCCGGCGCAAACCCGTCCAGGCACCTCCCGATGGGCGGCCTGATGCAGAAGCGCGGTGACCAGCTGGCGGATGCCGTCTTCGCGGCACTGAAAGACCCTCGCGTCACGATCGTCAACAACTGGGCAGATGAGACGCTCACCGACATCCGGTACTGGTCGCCAGACAAGCTGCACCTGAACGCACTCGGCCATGCCCGTGTCGCATCCAACGTACTCACCGCCCTCGGCGTCCCAGTTCCGCCGGAGTGGGGCGTCGACGAGGTCGCGGCAGCGGCCTCGGGTCCCCGCTCCCGCAACACCGCGGCGTACTACCGCGAGTTCGTCCTGCCGTGGATCGGCCGCCGCGTCACTGGGCGGTCGTCCGGCGACGGGCGGGAGCCGAAGCGGGCCACCCTTCTGCCCGTCGACTGACCCCGGTTAATGGGCAGCTCTGCCCATCAGAACTGCCCCGGAATCCGCGCGCCTCCTACTAGTCTTGGGGACGTCGCGCCACGCCGGGGGAGGGATCGCATCGTGAGTCTGAGAGACGTCACCGTGTCGAGTTCCGCCCGCCGTCGCATCCGTTCATTTTCCGTCGCGCTCTGGGTCTTCGGATCTGTTCTCCTGTTCGTCAGCGCGCTCAACACCTATGAGAACATCGGTTTAGGTGACGACGGGTTCGCCGTTCTCGGTGAAGACGAGTACCCGTGGGATGCCGAGAACCCGCCGGTTTTCGAGGCGGACGGGAACGTGTACTCGGGCGATGGCAGCGGTGTCATCCGTATCCCGCTCGAGGAGCACAATGGCGACCCCCTCACGGTGCAGCTCGAAGCCGGCGAATACGTTGACCTGTTCGTGACGCGACCGGAAGACCTCGACCAGCCTGCCAACGACCGGTATTACCCCGACAATGTCGCGTATATGTACGAGCCAGACGACGAGGCGTTCGTGCTTCCGGCGGAGGCTGACCTCGAGCTCTGGGTTCGCACCGAAGGCGAGTGGAGTTTCACGCTTGCCCCCGCCGATGTCCGGGAGATCACCGACGGTTACGCCTCGGGCAAGGGCGACCAATTGCTCATCTACCGGGGCGATGCGGTCAGCGCCCGGTTCGAGCACGCGGGCGCCGGCGTCTTTTTCGTCACGATTCAGACCCCCGGCAGCGACCGGGACCAGCCCATCATCGACTCGGGAGAGGTCAGCGAACGGCTGTCGTGGGATCCCGCCGACTCGGTCTTCTTCAGCATCGAGTCTGACGCGGAACGCGGCGTCTGGACCGTCGACATCGACGAGCTGGCGAGCGACTCCCCGGAGCAGTCGACCCCGCCGCCGTCGGACACCCCGGCCACCCCGCCCGCAGAACCCGCCGAACCAGCATCCCGCTCCACGAGAGGAACACCATGAGTTTCGTTCAGACGCTCGACCAGGCGTTCAAGGCACGCCTGCCGCTTCTGTACATCGAGACGAGTGAGGAAGTGCGCGCCCTCGAGGAGATCACCCGCGCCGCCCAGGCTCTTCGCCGCCCCCGCGACGTCTGGACATGGACAAGCGCCGTCGGTCTCATCGGACCGGACGGCAAGAGCATCAACAACACGACAGCGCCCGCCCGGGCGCTCGATCACATCATCACCGTGCCCGAGAACGCCGTCTTCGTGTTCTGCGACCTGCACGCCTACTTCGGTACCGAACAGCGGCCAGGCGACCCCGTCATCGTCCGCAAGGTTCGCGAGACGGTCCTCGAATTACGGCACGCGGATGCCGCCCGCGCGTTGATCGTGACGGCACCGGTTCGCGCCATCCCACCCGAGCTGGACAAGCTCGCGCACCTGCTCGAATTCCCGCTGCCGAACACGACAGAGCTGGCCGCGATGCTCGACGCCATGATCGAGAACAACACGTCAGGTGGCGGCAGGATCCGGGTGGAGGCTGACGCCAGGACCCTCGAGAGTCTCGTCCAGGCGGCGCGCGGCCTCACGATGAGCGAGGCGGAGAACGCGTTCGCCCGCGCGATGGTCGACGACGGGCACCTCACCGCGAGTGACATCACCGTCGTGCTCGACGAGAAGCGCCAGATCGTCAGCAAGTCAGGCCTGCTCGACTTCGTCACGAAGGCACTCGACCTCGACAGTGTCGGCGGACTCAATAACCTCAAACGCTGGCTCTCGAGGCGCAACGGATCCTGGCTCGCCGAGGCCGAGGAGTTCGGGCTTCCCGCGCCCAAGGGTGTGCTCATCACCGGCGTTCCCGGGTGTGGCAAGTCGCTCACCGCCAAGGCCATGGCCGCATCGTGGGGCCTCCCGCTGTTGAGACTCGACATCGGCCGCATCTTCTCCGGGCTCGTCGGATCGTCCGAACAGAACCTGCGCCAGGCGCTCGCGACCGCCGAGGCGGTTTCCCCCTGCATCCTCTGGGTCGATGAGATCGAAAAGGGCTTCTCGAACACGACGGGCACCGGCGACTCCGGCACCACCGCGCGGGTCTTCGGATACTTCCTGACCTGGATGCAGGAGAAGAAGCATCCGGTGTTCGTTGTCGCGACGGCGAACAACATCGACTCGTTGCCGCCCGAGTTCATGCGCAAGGGGCGGTTCGACGAGATCTTCTTCGTCGACCTGCCGACCGCCGTCGAACGCCGGGCCATCTGGAGCATCCAGCTCGCTTCCAATGCCACAGACGGCAACGGCCTCGCCGCCATGGGGTCCCGGGCCGTTGACGCCCTCGTCGCCGTCAGCGAGAACTACTCGGGTGCCGAGATTGAGCAGGCCGTCGTCGTCGCCCTGTACGAAGCGTTCGCCGAGCGCCGCCAGGCCACCCTCGACGACCTCACCGAGGCGATCACCAACATGATCCCGCTCGCCGTGACGCAGGCGGAGGAAGTGCAGGCGATCCGGGCGTGGGCCGAGGTCCGCGCCGTGCGGGCAACCGGCAGCGAAGACATCGACGCCAACGAAGACGCACTCGTCGGTGCTGGCGACTCGCTCGGTTCCGGGCTGTCGAGCCGACGCGGCGGACGCACCGTTGACTTCTAAGCCGGCTGACGGCATCCGTTTCACTAGTTTCGATCTCGAGGACGACGAATGACAGACAAGCAGCTCATCGTGCAGGTCCGGCCGGACGGCACCGTGCACGCCGAAACCATCGGGATGTACGGCGACGAATGCCTCGACTACATCGCGGTGCTCGAGAATCTGCTCGACGCCGAGACCACGTCGTCGTCGTTCACCGAGGCGTACGCGCAGGTCGCCGCGCAGCAGGAGACGGCGACGAACAACTGGGACGGCGCCCGATGACCCTGCTCGCCACGCCGCGGATGCGGAGTGCGGGAGCGAGAGCGCAGCTCGGCACCGTCGAGCCTGTGTCTCGGTCGGGGGAGGAGCTGCGCTGGTCGCGGTTTCTGTCCGCAACGACGGCCGAGGGCCCCGGCCTGCGCTCGGCGCTCTGGGTGCAGGGCTGCAGCGTGCGCTGCCCCGGCTGCTTCAACCCCCACCTCTGGGCAGAGATCGGCGGGACCGTCGAGAACACGGCGGACCTGGCCACACGTTTCGTGACGGATGCCGCCAGTGCGGGCGTTGAGGGAATCACCCTTCTCGGCGGCGAACCCTTCGACCAGGCCGCCGCGCTCGCCGTGATTGCCGAAGCGTTTCGGGCCGCCGGACTCACCGTGATGACGTTCAGCGGCTACACGCTCGAGCTGCTCACCGACTGGGCGACCGAACGCGAGGACATCGCCCGGCTGCTCGCCGCCACCGACCTGCTCATCGACGGGCCTTACCTGCGCGATTCGCCGGACAGCGTGCGGCCGTGGCTCGGCAGCACCAACCAGGGCATCCGTGCCCTCACCACGGCCTACGCCGACGAGGTCGCTGCCATCGAGCGCGATGGTGGGCTCGACCGGCTTGAGATCCGGATCTCCCGCGACGGTCGCATCGATGTGAACGGCTGGGCGGATGCCTCGGCGCTCGAAGAACTACTGCATGACCTCGGTCCGCGACAGGACCGGCCCGGAACGAAAGCGAGACGCGCATGAGTGTCACCCTGGTCCTCCTCCCCATCGCCCTGGCCGCTGCCGCGGCGGCAGGTGGCGTTGGCGCGCTCGGCGCTGTCGCTACGGCGAAGACCGACGCCTCCGCCGCGGGTCGGCCCGCGCCGGAGATCCGCGTGCGCACCCGGATGAAAGACAGCACCCTCCTCGCCGACGCCCTCAGGAGCCTTGGCGCGACCGGCGTCGACGTCTCGCGGTCGCGGGTCACCGCTGATATAGATGGCGTCGCGTTGACCATGACGCTCACCGACGATGCGGTATGGGAAGCGCACGTGGAGAGTGACGCGCGTGAGGTGACCGTCGCGAGTGCAACCGACCTGTTGCAGCGGCTCGACGCTGCGTACGCTCAGGGGGTGCAACACGCGGTTGCCGAGAAGATCCGGCTTCGAGCCCTCGATGCCGGGTTCGACCTGGTCTCGGAAACCCGGGAGACGGATGACACCGTCACCATGGTGCTCAACGTCCGGACGGGCGCGTAACCAACGATGACCAACGCCGAGGCGAAGAGGAGCAGGACGCGGACACCCGTTCCCGTTGAGGGCCCGTCGCTGACCTGGCGTTTCGTCGCGAGCGCGTGGCTGATCCTGCTGATTCCGCCGGGCGCCGGGCTGTCATGGCTCGGTTTCGCGATCATCGCCGGCATCGGTCGACGGACCGCCTGGTGGATTTCCGCGGTGTTCTACGCGGTGGCCGCGGTCGTTGTGCACAACCTCGAGGGCGTTGCCGGTCACGTGGCGCAGGGCAGTCTGACCCTCGTTGCTCTCGCGCACGGCCTCGCGGTGAACCAGTCCTGGCTGCTCCTCCTCTGGAGCCGCCACGAGAACAGGCTCACCATCTTCGGCTTCCCGATGAAGGCTTCATCTCTCACCGATCCGAACCCGGCCGGCTCGCGGCGAGCCGAGGTCCCGAAGGAACTCGATGGAGTTCTCGGGGCGCGTGGCGCGTCTCGGTCGGATTACGTCGACGACTCGGTGGCCGCGCCGCCCCGAAAGCGTCCGACCTGGGCCGAACGGCGCGCCGCGAAAGCGACAGCTCGAGCGCGTGCAGAATCCGCCGCGTCGTCGGCTCGTACAGCTCAACCTGCGCGGCCAGCGGGCACGCTTGACCGGGGTTCGTCTCCCGCCGCTCAAGCCGGGCCGACCGAGGTCGAACTTGTGGACGTGAACACGGCCAACCACCGGGCTCTCGCCAAGCTCACTGGCATGGATCGCGGACGCGCCAAGGCGGCCGCCGCCGAACGGACGAGGCGGAAGGGCTTCGTCTCCCTCGAGGATTTCGCGGCAACCGCCGGGCTTCAGCCTCACGAGATCGCCCGGCTTCGCGGCGAGGCGTTCTGTTCCCCGCGGCCCCGAGCGCCGAGGACGTTTGGACGCCGCGTCGACTACTGATTTCAAACTTGAGTGCCATCGACTCAGGTTTCTCCCAGCATGGGAATAGGCAGGCCACCCCAGCGTTAAGTTGAGTGATCATTACTCACGTAACAGGAGGTTGCATTGCCTACATTCTTCGGTCCTGCCGGCTCCGGCAGCGAATCGTTCGACGAGTTCCTCGCTCGTTATCTGCAGGGACAGCGCTCCGCACAGTCGGGACGCAGCGTCGACATGACCAGGCTGCTCAGCCGGCGAACCCACGCAGTGCTCGCTGAGGCGGCCCGATTCGCGATCGCGCACGGCCACACCGAAGTCGACGCGCTGCACATTCTCCGCGTGCTCGTCGAGACGGCCCCGATCGCGGACACTCTCCGTGCCATCGGTACCGATCCGGCCGCTCTCGCTGATGCCGCAGAACAACGACTTCCCGACAAGAGTGACGGGTCGACCTCGGCCGCTCCCTCGCTCACGTCGGCCGCGCAACGAGCCCTGCTCGACGCCCACCAGGTGGCCCGTGCTTTTGGTTCGACCTACATCGACCCCGAACACCTCTTCTTTGCGTTCGTCGTCAACCAGGAGGCCATCGCCGGCCAGTTGCTGACGTCCTTCGGCGTCACCCCGCAGTCGCTGCAGGCCGTTCACGAGGCAGCCCGCACCGGGCAGCCGATGGCCCAGCCGAACGGCGCAGCCTCGAGCGACACCCCGATGCTCGACCAGTTCGGCACCGACCTCACCGAGCTCGCCCGGAACGGCGAACTCGACCCGGTGATCGGTCGGGCTGACGAAATCGCGCAGACCCTCGAGATCCTCTCGCGTCGCACCAAGAACAACCCAGTGTTGATCGGTGAAGCCGGCGTCGGTAAGACCGCTGTTGTCGAGGGAATCGCGCGAGCGATCGTCGACCACGAAGTGCCGAGCCTGCTCGAGGACAAGCGACTCATCTCGCTCGACCTTGCGTCGATGGTCGGTGGCACCCGCTACCGCGGAGACTTCGAGGAGCGACTCACGAAGCTCGTCGACGAGATCACCGCGCACAAGGGCGAGCTGATCATCTTCCTCGACGAGCTGCACACCGTTGTCGGTGCCGGCGGCGGGGGAGAGAGCGGCGGGATGGATGCCGGAAACATCCTCAAGCCGCGACTCGCCCGCGGCGACCTGCACCTCATCGGTGCGACGACGCTCAAGGAGTACCGCCGCATCGAGAAGGACTCGGCTCTCGAACGTCGCTTCCAGCCCGTTCACGTCGACGAGCCCAGTGTCGAAGACGCTGAGCGCATCCTTCAGGGGCTGCGCGGAAGCTACGAGGAGTTCCACGGTGTGACCTACACCGACGAGGCCCTCAAGGCCGCCGTCGACCTGTCCGCCCGGTATGTCACCGACAGGTTCCTGCCGGACAAGGCGATCGACCTGATCGACCAGGCCGGCGCACGGTTGCGTCTTCGCCGCGGCCCCGTCGTCGACACGAGTGAACTGCACGCACAGCTTGCAGTTCTCGAAGCGTCGAAGAACACGGCTGTCGCCGCCGAGAAGTACGAGGAGGCCTCCCGCATCCGCGACGAAATCGAGGAGCTGACCAAGCGAATCGCGTCTGCGGAATCGTCAGGGACGGCATCCGTTGTCGACACGGTTATCGACGAAGGCCAGATCGCGGAAATCATTTCGCGTGCGACGGGGATCCCGGCACACCGGATCACGCAGAGTGACCGGCAGCGCCTGGGTCACCTCGAGGCCGAGTTGCACCAGCGGGTGATCGGCCAGGATGACGCCGTCACGTCGATCGCGAAGGCCGTGCGCCGCAACCGAACGGGGATGGGGGACCCGAACCGCCCAGTGGGCAGTTTCCTGTTCCTCGGCCCGACCGGTGTCGGCAAGACCGAACTCGCGAAGGCCCTCGCCTTCTCGCTGTTCGGTGACGACTCGGCCATGGTTCGCTTCGATATGAGCGAGTTCGGCGAGCGGCACACAGTGTCGCGACTCGTCGGTGCTCCTCCGGGCTACGTCGGTTACGACGAGGCCGGCCAGCTCACCGAACGGGTTCGTCGCAACCCGTACTCGGTCGTTCTCCTCGACGAGATCGAGAAGGCGCACCCCGACGTGTTCAACCTGCTCCTGCAGGTGCTCGACGACGGGCGTCTGACCGATGGGCAGGGTCGCACCGTCGACTTCCGCAACACGGTCATCATCATGACGTCGAACATCGGTTCCGAGTTCCTCGCGAGCCGCAGCGGCGCCCTCGGTTTCGTCGCCGATGCTGCCAACGACAGCACAGGCTTCGGATCGGAGAAGGCACTGCGCGACAGGGTGATGGGCAAGCTGCGTGAGGCGATGCGTCCCGAGTTCCTCAACCGGATCGACGAGATCGTTCTCTTCCAGAAGCTCACCCCCGAGCAGCTGCACGAGATCGTTCGCCTGATGCTCGCGAAGACCACGGAGCGGCTCGCCGCGCAGGGCCTGACGCTGAGTGTCAGCGATGGTGCCGTCGACTGGATCGCGACGCACGGGTACGAGCCCGAGTTCGGTGCTCGCCCGCTGCGCAGGCTCATCCAGCGCGAGGTTGACGACCGGATCGCCGGGCTCATGGTCGACGCCGAGCTTCCCGCCGGCTCGATCATCGAAGTGGGCGTCGCCGGAGATGAGCTCTCCGTCGCGTCCAGGGCGTTCGAGGCCCAGTTGGCCGCGTAAGTACGTCTGAAAAAGACCGCCACCGCATTGCGGTGGCGGTCTTTTTTGTGCCTGCGAACGGATGCCGTGTGCCTGCGCTTGGGGCGAGCGGATGCCGCCGCTCGCGTCAGGCGGTCTGCGCGCTGAGCACTCCGAGGACCGCGAGCGCATAGGCATCCGGAACCGTCGCCGCGTCGAATCGCAACGTCTCACCGCCGCGGTCGATCTCGACGGCGTACATGTCGTCGACCCGCAGCAGGAAGCTGAACGTGGAGCCGAGCAGTTCGCGCAGCTGGTCCTCGCGCGGCAGCCAGAGGGTGTTCTCGAGGGCGACCGAGTCGAGCGCCCACTCGGTGGTTCCGTTGAAGCCGAGGATCGTGCCCGAATCGTAGTCGTGCGGCTCGATGGTCATGTCGCTCACCGTGAACACTTCGCCGTCGAATTCTGCGGCGTCGAGGCAGAACTGGTCGCCCGATTCCGGGATCCAGCCGAGCCCGGCATCGCGGAGCTGCTGGGCCAGTTCGCGGGAGGTCGTCGTGACGGTCATGGATGCATCGTGGCACTCGTTGGTGAGTATTGGGTGAATGTGCGAACGCGCGCCTCGGCATCCGTTCGATTGCCGCTTCCGGTTGCGCGATTACGTCGAATAGCGGTTCATACGACGTAATCGCGCGACTGGAACGACGGATTTCGCGTGGCGAACTCGTTCCAGCGCGTGGCGGGCGTCAGGCGCGCGCCTCGAGCAGCACCGTCTCGCCGCTGAGAAGCGACTGGCGGGCGGCGAGTGCGACGTCGAGCGCGAGAACTGCGGATGCCGTCGGGCAGAACACGGGGTCGTTCCCGTTTCGGACGCACTCGAGGAAGTACTCCGCCTGCCGGGTGTAGTGATCGAGCCTCGACAGGGTGTCGGTTGCGCTGCCGCTGGGTGTGGCCAGCCGATACGAGTTGACGCCCGAGTCCGGTGTCGACGCGGTGGCGGCATCCGCTGCGAAATCGTAGTCGAGCAGCCCGTCGTTGCCGAGAAGCTCAAGTCCCGTGGTGAACGGTGCGCCGTCGGGCAGGTCGGCGAAGGTCAGCACCTGGCCGAGAGCACCCGACTCGTAGTCGACGGTGGTCTCGATCGGGCCGAGTGCGTCGCGTGCGCGGGCCGTGACGGCGATCGGTGTGCCGAGAAAGAGGTTGAGCTGGTCGAAGTCGTGAATGCCGACGTCGACGACCGCTCCGCCCGACTTTGCGTCGTCGTGCCACCAGCCCGGGCCCGGTTTGGTGATGAGCCGTCGGGCGCGCGCCGAGAGCACCGTGCCAATCAGGCCCGCCCCGACGTCGGCGCGGGCGCGACGGTAGCCCTCGAAGAACCGGACGACGTGGGCGACCATGAGGATGCGGCCGCTCAGGCGGGCCGCGGCGGTGATCGCGAGCGCGTCGGGAATCGAGAGGGCGATGGGCTTCTCGAGCAGCACGTGTTTGCCGGCTCCCAGTGCTCGCACCGCGATGTCCCTGTGGGTGGGGGTCGGGGTGCAGATCGAGACGACGTCGACGGCGGGGTCGGCGAGCACGATGCCGAGGTCCGAGACGTACTGCGCGTTCGGGGCGTCGGCGAGGGTAACGGCCGTCGGGCTGCAGACGTACGCGATGTCGTCGGCGTGGCCGAGCGCGGCGAATGCGGCCGCGTGGGTGCGGCCCATGTAGCCGGCGCCGACGATCGCGATGGTGGTCACGGGATCCTCTCGGGTGCGGCTCGGGTGCGGCACGGGCACGTGCTCGAGCGCTGCACATCCATGCTCACGCTGCAGAAGCTTCTGTAGCGCGGGCATGCATCTGCCGCGCTCGGTGATGTACCGGGGTGCGGGCTGGTCCCATTGTGGCTGGTGCGGGCCGTCTACCGGTAGTAGTACCCGATCCGCTCCCCGTCGACCTCCCGCACATCGATGTCGACGTCGTAAATCGAGCTGAGCACCTCCGACCGCATGACGGACTCTGACGAACCGTGCAGCACCACCCTGCCGTCGCGCATTGCGACAATCTCGTCGGAGTACACCGACGCGAAGTTGATGTCATGCATCACAAGCACGATGCGCTTGCCCATGTCATCGGCCGCGGTCCGCAGCAGCTTCATAATCTCGACGGCGTGCCGCAGGTCGAGGTTGTTGAGCGGCTCGTCGAGCAGCACATAGTCGGTGTCCTGAGCGATGACCATCGCGATGAACGCGCGCTGCCGCTGCCCGCCGGACAGCTCGTCGAGGAACCGGTCCACGAACGGGGTCAGGTCGAGGTAGCCGATCGCACGGGCGATCGCATCGCGGTCGACGGTGGTGAGCCGGCCCTTCGAGTACGGGTAACGCCCAAATGACACGAGATCCTGCACGGTCAGTCGCGCAGCGAGGTGGTTGTCCTGCCTCAACACCGCGACCTTCGTCGCGAGCACCGACCCCGACGTCGTTTTCACGTCGAGCCCGTCGATCGAGATGGACCCGTTGTCGACCGGGAGCAGCCGCCCGATCATCGAGAGCAACGTGGACTTGCCGGCCCCGTTGGGCCCGATGATCGACGTCACCCCGCACCCGCCGAGCTCGAGCGACACGTCATCGACGACCGCCTGCCGGCCGTATCGTTTCGTCACTCGCGAGATCGAGATCATCGCACTCCTCTTTTCAACAGCAGAACTAGAAACAGGATGCCGCCGGCAAACTCGATCACGACGCTCAGCGCCGTGTCCAGCGCAAACACGTGCTCAAGAATGAATTGCCCGCCGACGAGGCAGATCACACCGAGCAGTACCGTCGCCGGCAGCACGAGCGCGTGCCGCGACGAGCCGAGCAGCGTGTAGGCCAGGTTCGACACAATCAGCCCGAAGAAGGTGATCGGTCCGACCAGTGCGGTCGACACCGAAACGAGCACGGCGATGAGCACAAGCATGACCGTCACGACCCGGCGATGGTTCACACCCAGCCCGATCGCGTGGCTCTCCCCGAGTCCGATCACGTCGAACACCCGCATCATCCGGATCCCCACGAGACTGACCAGCAGGATTGCGATCGCCGCCAGCAGCATGAGTTCGACGTCGACCGCGTTGAAACTGGCGAAGGAGGCATCCGCGAGCACCGCGAACGACGCTGGATCAAGCATCCGCTGCATCATCGACGAGAGGCTGCGAAAGAGCGTGCCGAAGACGATTCCGACGAGAACGAGCAGGTAGATGCTGCGTTTGGCGCCCGCGAAGATCCAGCGAAACAGCAGCGTCGAGAACGCCACCATGACCGCGACCTCGACCACCCACTTCACCTGCTCGTCAGCGGTCGCGAGCGCGGATGCACCGAATACGAACACGACGAGCGTCTGGATCAGCAGGTAGAGCGAGTCGAAACCCATGATCGACGGCGTGAGAATGCGGTTGTCCGTGATGGTCTGGAACAGCACAGTCGACACCCCGATCGCGAACGCGACGAGCACCATGGCGTAAACCTTGCGGGCCCGAAACGGCACCGCGAAGTCCCAGCTGCCCGTGATGCCAACCGTGAGAAAGACGACGACGGATGCCGCAGCCAGGACCGCGAGGATCCAGAGTCGCACGCCCGGACGACGGGTGTAGGCGAGAACCGTGTCGGTTCGGCTCGGGGCGAGGGTGTCAGTGGGCACGGGACGGCCTCCGCAGCAGCAGGTAGAGGAACAGCACAGAGCCGATCACGCCGACGACGATGCCCAGCGGGATCTCGTAGGGGAACCGGAGCATGCGACCGATGATGTCGCAGGCGAGCACGAAGCCCGCGCCGAGCATCGCGACCCACGGGATGGAGCGGCGCACGTTGTCGCCTCTGGCGATACTCACGATATTGGGCACGATGAGCCCGAGGAAGGGGATGACGCCAGCGGTCACGATCACGATCGCGGTGACGACGGAGACGATGGTGAGGCCGAGCGCGAGCACGCGGCCGTAGTGCAGGCCGAGGTTGGTGGTGAACTCCTGGCCGAGGCCAACGACGGTGAACCGGTCGGCGGCAATCCAGGCGATCGCCGTCATTGCGAGGGCGAGCCAGAGCAGCTCATACCGTCCGCGGAGGATGCCGGAGAAGTCGCCGGTCATCCAGGTGCCGAGCGTCTGCAGCAGGTCAAGCCGGTACGCGAAGAAGGTGGTGACGGCGCCGATCACCCCACCGAGCATGATGCCGACGAGCGGCACGAGCACGATCGAGCGCACCGGGATACGGCGCAGGATCAGCAGAAACAGCCCGGTGCCGGCGAGGGCGAAGATCGCGGCGACGACCATCTTGCCGAAGAGCGGCAGGGTCGGCGCGAAAATCGTGACGACGAGCAGGCCGAGCGCAGCAGATTCCGCGGTTCCGGTTGTTGACGGCTCGACGAACTTGTTGCGGACGAGCATCTGCATGATGAGGCCAACGATCGACATGGCGATGCCGGTGAGCACGAGAGCGAGGGTGCGGGGGAGGCGGCTCACGACGAGCAGTTGAGCGGCCTTGCCGTCGGGCCCGCCCTCGAGAAGGCTCAGTGGCGAAACATCGCTCACGCCGATGAAGGTGCTGAGCGCCGCGAGCAGTATGACGGCGATGCCGGCGCCGGTCAGCAGGAGCGCCGATCGGTGCCGGGAGGCCGTGCGCCCGAATTTCCGGACCACCGATTTCTGGCGCACCGAAGCGCCCCCGGTCGAGGAGGGCGCTTCGGTGCCGGTCGGAGCGGAAATTACTTCAGGCCGTCCGTGATCTGGTCGACCATCTGGTTGACCGCGCCAAGACCGCTCATGACAACGTAGAACGGAACACTGTCGAGGTAGAGGACCTGGTCGTTCTGCCACGCGGTGGTCCCAGCGATGACCTCGTTGTCGAGCACCTGCTGCGCTGTCGAACCGCTCTCGCCGACCGCGGCGTCACGGTCGATGACGAGCAGCCAGTCCGGGTTGGTCTCGAGGATGAACTCAGGAGAGACCGGGTCACCGTGGGTCGCGGCCTCGACGTCGTCGATGGCCGGCGTCAGGCCGAGCTCGTCGTGCAGCCAGCCGAACCGCGAACCGCTGCCGTAGGCGGTGATCTCACCGGCGTTGGTCATCACGATCAGGCCGGTGCCGGCATCCGTTGCCTGTTCCTTCGCCTCGTCGATCTTCGAGTCGATCTCTTCGAGAGCCGTGGTGGCCTCGTCCTCCTTCTCGAAGATGCTGGCGAGGGTCTCAACGTTGGTGCGGAAGCTCGGGAGGTAGTTCTCCCAGTCGAGGGTGAGGTCGATCGTCGGGGCAATCTTGCTGAGTTCCTCGTACGCCGCAGCGGAGCGGTTCGCGACGATGATGAGGTCGGGCTCGGCCGCGTTGACGGCTTCGTAATCCGGCTCGAACAGCGTGCCGGCGTTGAGGTACTCCTCGCCCGCGTACTCGCTGAGGTACTCGGGAACGTTCTGCTGCGGCAGCCCGTCGACCTTCACGCCGAGCGCGTCGAGCGTGTCGAGGGAGGCCATGTCGAAGGTAATGACGGACTCGGGGTTCAGCGGAACCTCGGTGGTTCCCTGCACGTGCTCGACATCGATCTCGGTGGCCGCGGCCTTCGTCGGCGCCGGTTCGGCCGGAGCGGATGCGCACCCGGAGAGGGCAAGAGCGCCGGAGAGAGCGAGGACGCCGAGCGAGAAAATGCGCGTGCGGGCATGGGTCATTGGAGAACTCCAGTTCGTGGGGGGATGGGCCGTTCGGCCGGTGGGAAGCCCGAGGCGGCTCGGAGCCGGGAGGCGTTCTGTAGGTTAGGCTAACCTAAAAGTATTCAGTCTGTCGACCTCGGAGTGCCATGACCTTCTCGCTCACCCGCTCACCCCGCGAGCTTGTCTTTCGCACCGCCCGCCTGACCCGCCGTGAGTGGTTGACGTCGTCTTATATCCGTCTCAGGTTCGAGGGTGCCGATCTCCGCGGCTTCGGATCGCTCGGCTCGGACGACCACATTCGCGTCTTCTTCCCCAACCGCGAGAGTGCGCCGGATGCCCTCGCCGGCCTTGATCCTGCCGCGGTCCGCTCCGTCGGGATCAGTCGTGAATACACCCCGTTGTCGTGGGATGCCGAGGCAGGGATCCTCGATCTTGAGTTCGTGCTCCACGGCGATGCCGGGGTCGCGGGCCCGTGGGCGGCAACCGCTCCGGTCGGCGCCACCGTCGGGATCGGCGGCCCGCGAGGGTCGCTCGTGCTCGACGGCGCGCCCGACGGCTGGTTCCTCGCCGGCGACGAATCAGCCCTCCCGGCGATCAAGCGCTTCATTGGCGCGATGACGGCGGATGCCGTTGGCCAGGTCGTCGTCGAAGTCCCGGGTGCCGCGAGTGAGCAGAATCTCGCAACCCCGGACGGGGTTCAGGTGCGCTGGGTGCATCGCGGGCGGGCCGAGGAGGGCTCGACACTCGGCCTGGCCCTCGACGCTCTCACCGAAGCAGACCGGCCCGCCGGGGATATCTTCGCGTTCATCGCCGCCGAGCAGTCGGTGATGAAGCCCGGGCGCGCCCTGTTCTTCGACCGGTGGGGCCTCGATCCGGCGACGGCGGTCGTCAAGGGCTACTGGAAGCGCGGGGAAGCCGAGTACCACGCCCCGCACTGAGCCGTCGTGGCATCCGCGGGCTCAAGCGCGGGCTCAGGCGCGGGCTCAAGCGCGGGCTCAGGCACGGGCTCAGGCTCGAGCGCTGCACATCCATCCTCAGGCTGCAGAAGCTTCTGTAGCGCGAGCATGCATCTGCCGCGCTCGGCGGTGCGGCCGCCCGGGAGCACCGCACCGCTCGACTCAGTGGTAGTCCTCAAACGACATGCTGGAGTCGACGCGTGGCCGACGCGCGGTCACGGCATCCTCGACTTCCCAGTCAACGTCGTCGTAGGCGTCGCTTGCCCGCTCCGCGCGGATGCTGCCGGGAGAGAACCTGGCGATGAGGTCGCGCCCCATCTCGCGGGACCGGGTGGCAGCGCGTGTGTCGCCGCCGGCAGCATTGAGGATCGCGCCCTTCATCAGGATGTGCCACGAGAGCGCGAACTCCTCGACATCGACGAGACCCGCCTGGCGGGCGAGGCTGAGGACGAACAGCCGGATGCGGTCGAGGTGGATGATGCTGACCCGCCCCGACGAGTGAGCCGGCTCCATGTCGAGAAGCACGCTGATGAACGTCTGCGCCTCGTGGTCGTCGCGCGTAAACCACTCGTCGAAGACATCGAAAATGGCGAGCAACCTGCTCTCGGGGGTCGTTCCGCGCCGTTGCGCGCCGGCCGTGACGATTCCGAATGTCCACTCCGGTCCGCCCTTCGCGGCCCCGGTGACGTCGTCGTTCAGCGAGAATTCGCGGTCGTCTGCCGATACTCCGGATGCCCGTCGGCCTTGCGTTTCGGCCGTGTCGTGGATGCCAGTCTCATGGACGCCCGCTTCGTCGAGCAGCGGGTAGGCCGCGTCGGCGAGGCGCTCGCGCACTGCCTGAGGCGGGGTGTCCGATCTGTCGTGGCCCAACATTTACACAGCCTAGGCCGGGATGCCATGGACACATACCCCTCGACCGGGGGGTACGGTAACCGTCGGCCGAATCGCCGGCCAAGCCGAGTGCAGTCGACGGCGTAACCGAGGGGTGCAGTCGACCGCTACTCGACGGAGACCCAGCGGGAGCGCCGCTCGGCCTCGACAACGGCGAACTCTTCGGCGGCCCTCTCTATCGCCGTCGGCTCCTCAGGCTCTTCGAGCAGACCACGGATGTCGTCGGCCGTGAGCGCAGAGCTGAAGACGGCGTCGTCGTCCATCACCGAACTGAACAGCTTGGCCTTCTGCTCCTTGAGCTTCATCACCTTCTCCTCGATGGTGCCGTTCGCGACCATCCGGTAGACCATGACGTTCTTGGTCTGCCCGATCCGGTGCGTGCGGTCGACGGCCTGGGCCTCGCTCGCGGGGTTCCACCACGGGTCGAGCAGGAACACGTAGTCGGCCTCGGTGAGGTTGAGCCCGAACCCGCCGGCCTTGAGGCTGATGAGGAAGACCGGTGCCTCGCCTTCCTTGAAGCTCGCGATGACATCCGCTCGCTTCGTCGTCGAACCGTCGAGGTACGCATACGGGATGCCCTGCTCGTCGAGCCGGGCCGCCGCCTTCTGCAGGAACGACGTGAACTGGCTGAAGATGAGCGCGCGGTGACCCTCTGCGACGACGTCTTCGAGATGCTCGAACAGCGCGTCGAGCTTCGACGACGGCACGTTCGAGTACTGCTCGTCGACGAGCGAGGCGTCGAGCGACAGCATCCGCAGCAGCGTCAGCGAGCGGAACACGATGAACCGGTTCTTGTCCATGTCACCGAGCAGGCCGAGCAGCTTCTGCCGTTCACGCTGCAGGAACGTGTCGTAAAGCTTCCTGTGCTTCGGGTTGAGGTCGATCGCGAGCACCTGCTCCTGCTTCGCTGGCAGGTCGTTCGCGACGAGTTCCTTCGTCCGGCGCATCATCAGCGGGCGGATGCGACGGCGCAGGCGGGGGAGAAGTTCGTCGTTCGATCCCTTTTCGATGGGCTTCGCGTATGCATCGGTGAATTTCTTCGCCGAGGGGAACAGGCCGGGTGCAACGATCGCGAACAGCGACCAGAGCTCGAGGAGGTTGTTCTCCATCGGGGTTCCGGTGATGGCGAGTTTGAACGGAGCGCGGAGGTCGCGAGCGGCCTGGTGCACGCGCGACGTGCGGTTCTTGAGGAACTGGGCCTCGTCGAAGATCAGCCCGGCCCACTCGCGGTCGAGGTACTCGTCGAAATCGAGCCGCATCAGCGTATACGACGTGATGACGATGTCGGCGTCGGCGATCTGGGCGGCGCGGGGCCGTTTCGCCCGAGTCGACGTCACGACCACGACCTTGAGGTCTGGAGCGAACCGCTTGGCCTCGAGCTGCCAGTTGGAGACGACGCTCGTCGGTGCGACGACGAGGAACGGCCGATGCGTGCCAGGCTGTGCCGTCTCCTTGGCGTGCGCGATGAGCGCGAGCGCCTGCAGCGTCTTACCGAGGCCCATGTCGTCGGCGAGGACGCCGCCGAGCTGGTGTTTCCAGAGGAACGCGAGCCAGTTGAAACCGTCGTGCTGGTACGGCCGGAGGTTCGCCTGGAGGCCGGCGGGCAGCGGCGTCTGCTCGACGCTCGTGAGCTCGCGAAGCCCGGTAACGGATGCCCGCCAGCTCGCGGCCTGTTCGCTCTCGTCTGCGAGGTCTTCGAGGTCGTCCCAGAGGCTCGACTGGTAGCGGCTGATCCTGAGGCCGGTGTCCCACTCGGCCAGCGAGCGGGCCTCTTCGATGAGGTCGTGCAGCTGCTGGAACTCGGGCTGCTCAAGCGAGAGGTAGCTGTTGTCGACGAGCAGGAGCTTCTTCTGGCCCTTCGACAGCGCCTTGAACAGCGGGCCGAACGGAATGTTCTGGCCGTCGATGGTGATCACGACGCCGAGGTCGAACCAGTCGCGCTGGTCGGTCTCGACGGTGGTGACCTTGAGCTTCGGGGTCTCGGTCAGTTCGCGGTAGTCGGGGCGTTCACCGATGACGTCGACGCGGATGCCGTCAGCCGCTTCGATCTGCGGCAGCACCTTGTCGGTGAACTCGGCGGCGTCGAGACCCTGCAGGGCAACCGGAGCGAGCGGGGCCGGCCGCAGGATCCGCATGGCGGTCTGTGCAACGGCGAGCTCGGTCTCGGTATCGCGGAGGCTTGCGTCGGACGGGGACGCGGCCAGCGGCATCCGTCTGACCGAACTTCCTTCGGCGTACTCCCAGCCCCAGTCGAGTGAGAGCGTGTGCTTCGCGCCGAAGGTGGCGGTCAGCACGAGCGTCGGCGGCTCGACCTCGGGCAGCACGACCGTCTCGTCGGAGGAGGTGATCGCGATGGATCGCCGGAGTTTCGGGTAGAACTCGGTGAGGAACTCGCCGATGTCGTCGGCGGGGACGATGACGGTGGACGGCTTGCCGATGAGGCGGCGTTGCTCGTCGGTCAGCGGGGACTTCGTCGGCGCGAGGGTGAACGACGGCACGGGTTCGAGGGCGTAGCTGTAGACGCCGTGGTTGCCGATGCTGCCGGCGTCCGAGGCCGGGTACTCGACGCCATCGATGATGAGGGTGGTCTCGAGGCGGAGGTCGTCGCTGTCGGTGCGTGCGTCGAGAGTGACGCTCGCTTCGCTGCCGATCGTGACCGTTGCATCCTTCTTGGCACCGAGCATCTCGATGCCGAGGCGCCTGCCCTCGGCGAGCAGGGTCCAGAGAAGCGGGCTGTGGAAATCGTCGAGGTAGAGCCAGTCGAGTTCCTGTCCGCCCACGTACACCTCGCGGGTGGCGCGGTGCAGCGCCGAGAACTGGCCGAACCAGCGGTGCTGGTCGGGCTGAAGACCCAGCCGGTTGACCTGATAGCTGAAAGTGTTCCAGCCCACGTTGGTACGGACCCAGTTGCCCTTACCGTTGCGGATAACGGGGCGAACACCGAGCCGGTACTCGCTGATTTCGCTCGTCGACTTCGCCGTCTTGGCGGTGGGGCCGTTCCACCGGTGCTGGGTGCGCGGCGTCTGCTCGCGGAGCTCGAACTGCAGGCCCATCATCGTGTGAGTGAGTGGGGCGGATGCCGTCGCGTCGCCGGTCAGGGCACTCACCGCGGTTTTCCACGCGGGCTGCGGCGGACCGGATGGCTCTTTCACCGCAGGTCGCAGCGGGCGGTGTTCGATGCCGGCCCACTCGTCGGCTTCGCGCATCTGCCGTTCGAGCCAGCTGTCTTCGACCGACGGCGCTTCGTCGGCCCACTCGTCGTCACTGGTGCGTGCGCTCGCGGCCGAGCCGGCGTTGAGCTGCTTCACCCGGGCGGCGTTGCTCGCGAGCAGGGTCGCGGCCACGTGCTTGCACGCACCGCCGAGCGGGCAGGTGCAGGTGCTCGATGTGGGACGACTGTAGCTCTTGCTTCCGGCGGCCAGGTTGACCTTGCAGAGGTACGGCTCAAAGTCTGTGCCCTGGACGGTGCCGGTCAGGCGGCTCGTGTCTGAGTTCCAGTTGACCTTGAGAACGGCGCCGTTGCGGGCATAGACAGCCGCTCGGTTGAACGCCGAGTTGCCGACGAGCCGGATGATGTCGGTCACATCGACCAGGGGAGTTGCGGTCGACGTCATACCTCAATGTTCTCACGCGCCACTGACAGGCAGCCGCGTGGAGCCGCGCGGGCGGCATCCGTTCGCTGAGGGCTGTATCGGTGCCGATCGACCTCGGTTGGGGGCGGAGAACCGGGGGCAGACAAACGGATGCCGCCAGCGGTGATCGCGGGCGGCATCCGTTCGTCGGTGGTTGCGCGTGAGGGCGCGAGCGCAGTTAGTCTGCGGGGCCACCCGAAACCGTGTCGCGGTCGGTGTCGCCCTTGTTCGGGTTGTCCGAACCCGAGCCGTCAGGCAGGTTCTCGGCTGGCTGGCTGGGGGACTCCTCCGAGTTCGCGGTGGAGAGGTCGTCGGACTTGGCGTTCTCGTGATCAGTCATGACCCAACGCTAACCGCCGGAAAGCTCCAGTGGAAGGGCGAGACTCCGGCGGGGTTCGAGTGCTATACGGGTTGCGCGGACTCTGACGGTGTGACCGACTCGACCGGTTTGACGGCGCGGCCGGCGATGAACGGCACGCTGACGCCGAGCGTGCCGGGCAGGTCGTAGTGCTCGATCTCCGTCAGGGCGAGGTGGGAGGCGCGGATCCGGGATTCGGTGTCGCGGACAGGGTCGCATCCGCCGGCGGCGAGCTTCATGAATGGGGCGGCGATCCGCTGGGCGGCGCGGCGCCAGGTACGGGGCGGCGCTCCGACGTGCTCGACGAAAATGAAGGAGCCGCCGGGCTTGAGCACCCGCTCGACCTCGTCGAGCACGCGATCGGTGTCGGCGACCGAGCACAGGACGAGGGTTCCGAGAACGGCGTCGACGCTGGCATCCGGGAGGGGGATGTTCTCGGCCTTCGTGTTCAGGGGCGGTGCACTGTGGCCGTTGCGGTCGGCCTCATAGGCGAGTTCGTCGAGCCGTTTGGGGTTCGGTTCGAGGCCGACCCAGTCGATCCCGCTGGGAAGGATGTCGAAGTTCTCGCCGTTGCCTGCGCCGATCTCGAGCACGCGGCCGTGAAGCGCGCCGACGAGACGGCGGGTCTGGTCGTCGAGTGCATCCTGGTCGTGTGCTGTGGTCATGGCCCGCTCAGCCTAATCGCGCGGTGCTGGGTGCGCGCTGGAGTGCGGGCCGGGTGCCCGTGCTCGCGCTCTCGTCGAGCGCTACAGTTCCATGCGTGGGCTGCAGATACTTCTGTAGCGCGGGCATGGAGCTGCAGCGCTTAGCGAGCGGGCCACCGTGTCGCCCGCCCGATCCACCCGTCCGCTGCCCACCCGAACCCGTCCCGTCGCCCACCCAACTCCGTAAACCCAGCCCCACCCGATCCACCCCAGGGAGCCGCCCATGACCCGAGTCGCCGCCATCGACTGCGGAACCAACTCGATCCGCCTGCTCATCGCCGATGTTGAGCGGGGGCACCTGACCGACGTGGTCAGGACCCTGGAAATCGTGCGGCTCGGCCAGTGCGTCGACCGGACCGGCCGGTTCGCCGCCGACGCCCTCGACCGCACCCTCGCCGTCACCCGCCACTATGCCGAGCTGTGCCGCGAGCACGGGGTTGAGCGGCTGCGATTCGTTGCGACGAGTGCGACCCGGGATGCCGCCAATCGCGACGATTTCCTGGGCCCGGTTCGCGAGATCCTCGGGGTGGAACCCGAGGTCATCGACGGTCGCGAGGAGGCCGAACTGTCGTTCACCGGCGCGCTCAGTGCCCTCGCACCGGCCGACCGCGACGAGGGCATGCGTCTCGTCGTCGACCTCGGTGGCGGCTCGACCGAACTGGTCCTCGGCGATTCGCACCCGGTGTCCGCGGTGTCGATGGAGGTCGGGTCCGTGCGGCTCACCGAGCGGCATTCGCCCGGCGACCCCATATCTGATGCGGAGAGGGACGCGCTCGCCGCCGACGTGCGCTCCGCCCTCGAGGAGGCGGGTCGCGTCGTCGACCTGGCGGCGGCATCCGTGGTTCTCGGTGTCGCGGGAACCGTCACGACGATCACGGCGCACGCGCTTCGCCTGCCCGGCTATGACCCGGTGGCGATCAACGGGACGCGGCTGCCCCTCGATGCCATGCTTTCCGCGTGTGACGAGCTGGTGCGGATGCCGCGGCAACAACGCGCTGCTCTGCCGTACCTGGTCGAGGGTCGGGTGGATGTTCTTCCGGCTGGCGCGGTGATCTGGGCCGAGGTGCTTCGCTGGGTGAGGGATCTCACGGAAGCCAGCGGGCATCCGCTGACCGATGTGCTCACGAGCGAGCACGACATCCTCGACGGAGTGGCCCTCGCACTGGAGTAGCCGGAGTGGACGTCGCCCAGCCCGATGTCGGTCGCTGCCGCTAGCCTCAAAGCACCGACCATCGGAGGGTACGTGTTCTTCCTCGACGACTCACTAGTCACCAGCGCCAGCGACCTCACAGCGGCGTCGAAGTGTGAATTCGCGTTCCTCCGCAAGCTCGATGCGAAGCTCGGCCGCGCCGAGAAGGTCGATGAGAAAGCCGACGCCATGCTGGCCCGCACCGGCCGGCTCGGAGACGAACACGAGGCGAGGGTGCTCGATACCTATCGCGCCGAGTTCGGCGACGGAGTCGCGGAGATCAAGCGGCCAGACAAGATGACCCGCGACGCCCTCGAGACCGCTGTCGCCGCCACCGATCGGGCATTCGCCAGTGAGGCTGACGTGGTCTTCCAGGCCACCTTCTTCGACGGTACCTTCGTCGGCTTCGCAGACTTCATCGTGCGGAGGCCCGACGGCAGGTATCTCGTGCAAGACACCAAGCTGGCCAGGTCCGCGAAGGTCACGGCGCTGCTGCAGCTGGCCGCGTACGTCGAACAGCTCGAAAATCGCGGGGTGGCGGCGGCAGACACCGTCGAACTCCTGCTGGGCAACGGCACCACGAGCGAGCACAGGGTCAGCGACATCCTGCCGGTGTACCGCAAGCGCAAGCAGCGGCTCGCCGGCATCATCGCCGAGCGTCTCGCCGACACGGTCGCTGTGGCATGGCGTGATGACCGCTATTCGATCTGCGGTCGCTGCGAGACCTGCGAACTGGAGATTCAGGCCAGCCGCGATGTTCTCCTCGTTGCCGGGATGCGTGTCACCCAGCGTGCGCGATTGACGGATGCCGGGATCACGACGATCGAACAGCTCGCAGCATATTCCGGCACGAGCATCGACGGAATTGGCGACTCGACCCTCGCCGGCCTCAAACTGCAGGCCGACCTTCAGCTGCACGGACCGTCGAGCCCCGAGGATCACAGCCCGCCACCCGTTCGCGTGTTCCACCCCGAGGCGCTCGCGGCGCTGCCGCAACCGGATGCCGGTGACATTTACTTCGACTTCGAGGGCGACCCGCTGTACACCGAGGGCGACGGTCACTCCTGGGGGCTCGACTACCTGTTCGGCCTCGTCGACAACGACGAGAACTTCACGGCATTCTGGGCCCACAGCTTCGCCGAGGAACGCGTCGCATTGAGGCAGTTCCTCGACTTCGTCGCCGAGCGCCGTCGGACATTCCCGAATCTGCATATCTACCACTACGCCTCATACGAGCGGACGCATCTTTCGTCGATCGCGGCTCGGCACGGCGTCGGCGAAGAAGAGGTTGACGCGCTGTTGCGGGAGAATGTGCTCGTCGACCTGTACCCCATGGTCAAGAAGAGCATTCGCGTCGGGTCGAGGTCGTACTCGATCAAAAAGCTCGAGCCGCTCTACATGGGCGACGAGATCCGCAACCAGGATGGCGTCACCAACGCCGCTGATTCGATCACCGAGTACGCCGACGCGCAGCACCTGATCGCGACCGGCGACGCCGTGGCCGGTCAGAAGAAGCTCGACGAGATCGCCGACTACAACCGGTACGACTGTGTCTCGACGGTTCGCCTGCGCAACTGGCTGATCGAGCGTGCCCGCGAGAACGGCATCCTTCCCGGAACCCTGCACGAAGCGAAAGACTCCGTTCCTGATGTTGAGCCGTCGCCCCTGCGCTACGCGCTGCTCGGCCTCGCCGGCGACCGGCTTGCCGCCGGGCGCAGCGCAGACGAGACCGCCGCCGCGTTCGCCGCTGCAGCACTCGACTACCACCAGCGTGAGCAGAAGAGCTTCTGGTGGGGACACTTTGCCCGGCTCGTCCAGGATGTCCGTGACTGGGCAGACACCCGCGATGTCCTCATCGTTGCCCCGGGCGGTGTCAGCGTCGAGAAACCCTGGTTCCGTGAGGGCAGGCAGAAGAACGATCGCCGCTGGTTGAGGCTCACCGGGCAGTGGGGCCCCGGCAGCAGCGTCAAACCCGGCGAATCGGCGGGTCCGTACATCGTTTACGAGTACGAGGGTCGCCCGTTCGACGCCAAGGTCGGCGATCCAGGGGCACGTGTGCCCAGGGCCGTTCGCGTGCTCGAGGTCGACGACCGCGGCGCGCTCGTCGAAGAGACGACGCCCGCGGGCGTCGAACCGTACGACGCCGTTCCCATCGCGCTGACCCCGGGGGCCCCGCCCCCTGCAGGGCAGCAAAAGCCGGCGATCGAAGAGTGGGCGCAGGCCATCGTCGACGCCCAGCCCCAGTGGCCGAAAGACCCGGTCGTCGACATTCTGCGCCGCACAGCTCCCCGCACAGGAACCGGCCGCCTGGCGCCGGTCACGGGTGAGCGTATCGACGCCGTGACGGCATCCCTGCTCGATCTTGATGCCTCTTACCTTGCCGTCCAGGGTCCGCCCGGCACCGGCAAGACCTACCTCGGCGCGCACGTGATTACCGCGCTCGTGAACGACCACGGCTGGAAGATTGGCGTCGTCGCGCAGTCACACGCGGTTGTGGAGAACCTGCTCACCGCGGTCGTCAAAGCTGGCCTTGGCGGCGGTCTCGTCGGCAAGGTGCAGAAGAGCGGTGCGGATGCCACAGACGTTGCGTACACCCCGCTGGAGTCGAACGGACAGCTGATGTTTGCCGCCGAGCGCGAGGAGAGCGGGTTCGTCCTCGGCGGGACGGCCTGGGACTTCAGCAACAAGGCGCGGTTCCCCCGGCACTCGCTCGATCTGCTGGTCATCGATGAAGCCGGTCAGTATTCGCTCGCGTTCACCATCGCCGCGAGTGTCGCGGCACGCAATCTCCTTCTCCTCGGTGACCCGCAGCAACTGCCGCAGGTGAGCCAGGGGCTCCATCCCGAACCCATCGACACCTCCGCACTCGGCTGGGTGAGCGACGGACACGACGTGCTGCCGCCCGAACTCGGTTACTTCCTCGCGGAGTCGAGGCGCATGCACCCCGCCGTCACGGCACCGGTGTCGAGGCTGTCCTACGAGGGAGAATTGCGGGCTCACGAGGTCGCCTCGACGCGACGGCTCGAGGGCGTCGAACCCGGACTCCACGTGGAGCGGGTCGAACACTCCGGAAACGCCACATCCTCGCGAGAAGAAGCGAATCGTGTGGTCGAGATTGTGCGCTCCGTCATCGGCCGGACGTGGACGGATCCCACCGAGGCGCGCCCTGCCGGCCCGCTCGAGCAGGACGACGTCATCGTGGTCTCGCCGTACAACGCACAGGTGGCCGAGGTCCGGGAGGCACTCGCTGAGGCGGGGTTCGGCGACGTTCGAGTCGGCACCGTCGACAAATTCCAGGGCCAGGAAGCCGCCGTCGCGATCATGACGCTGGCCGCGTCCAGTGCCGCGGATGTGCCGAGGGGGATGGGCTTTCTCATCCTCAAGAACCGGCTCAATGTCGCTATCTCTCGGGCGAAGTGGGCGGCCTGGCTCGTGTACTCGCCCGCCCTCACCGACTACCTCCCCGTCACCGCGAAGGAGGTCGCGGAACTCAGCGCGTTCATCACCCTGGCGGAGTCGGAGCATGAGCTCGGTTCGCAATCAGGATTGGAGCCGCGGGTGGAGTCCGAGATCGCAGTCACGGTCTAAGGCCCAGTCACGGTCTAAAGCTCAGTCACGGTCTGAGCCGCAGTCAGGGCGGACCCGTTACCGGAGTCGGAAGCACGGCCGGCGGCCGAGCGCGAATCGGTGCCGACGCGCGGGTAAAGTCCGGGGCTCGGCGTCAGCGCGACAGAAGCCCGCGGCGCTCCGGGTGATCTGAGAACCAGTCAACAACGAACGAGCAGACCGGAACCACCCGGTCGTGTGACCGCGACTCGATGTCCTTCATCGCGAAATCGATGAGTTCGGCCGCGTAGCCATTGCCGCGGCGTGCCGGGGTTGTGTACGTGTGGGTGAAATAGATGGCGCCGGGACGCGTCGAGTAGTCGGCGACGCACACCAGCTCGTCGCCGATCCGCAGTGTGTACCGGTTCGCGTCGGGTTCGTGGGCGAGGGTGGATGGCATCCGTTAAGAGTAATCCCGGAGCCTGACCGCGAGGGCGGGGTGAAGCCACTTTCGGGAGTCGGATGCTGCGAGTAGCGTGTCGGCATGAACGCAACGAACAACGGCAACCACAAGGACAGTGGCCTGACGGCATCCGCTTTTCTTGCAACGAGCGTTGACGGTTTCATCGCGCGCACTGACGGCGGTCTTGACTGGCTGGTCGGTCGTGGTGAAACGCTCGGGGATACCGGGTACGACGACTTCTTTGCCTCGGTCGGTGCGCTGGTGATGGGCCGAGGTACGCACGACGTGGTCAAGGAGTTTGAGGAGTACCCGTACGCGGGCAAGCGGCTCCTCATCCTGAGCACGTCACTTGAGAGCACCGAGTGGCCGGACGCCACGGTGCACCGGTCGCTCGACGATGTGCTCGAGACGCTCGCGCGGGAGGGAATCACGAGAATCTACGTCGACGGGGGTAAGACCGTGTCGACGTTCCTGCGTGCGGGGCTGCTGGATGAGATCACGATCAGCGTTGCGCCGGTACTCATCGGAAGCGGGATCCCGCTGTTCGGTCCGCTCGAGAGCGATGTGGCGCTCGAACTGACCGCGACGCGCGAGCTCGGCGCTGGCTTCACCCAGGCAACCTATCGGGTGCTGCGAGCGGGGGCGTGACCTGGATCGACACCGCGGTGACACGTCGGTAATGACACAGCGAAGGGCCGGTCAGAATCCTGACCGGCCCTTCGCCGTTGAGTGCTGTTGTTGAGTGCTGTTGATCGCTGGAGGATCAGTGCCCGACCGGCATACCCTCGGGCACGTCAGCTGGCTTCTTCACGAAGATCGCTCCGACGATGGCGAGCAGCGAGATGATCGCGCCGACCATGAAAGCCGACTGCACACCGCCCGCCGCAGCCGCGACATCCGATGCTCCGTCGCTCGCGAGAGCTGCCGTCGTTGTCGACATCAGGGTGATGAACAGGGCGGTCCCGGCGGCGCCGGCGACCTGCTGCACGGTGCTGACTGTCGCGGAGGCGTGTGAGTAGAGGTGCGGGTTCACCGAACCGAGCGCTGAGGTGAACAGCGGCGTGAACAGGAACGCGAGCCCGAGGCTCAGCACGAGGTGAGCGCCGAGCAGGTACATGGGGGATGTCGATTCACCGACCATGGCGAGTGCCCACAGTGCGACGCTCACGACGATCGTGCCGGGGATGAGGAGCGGCTTGGGACCGACCCTGTCGTAGAGGCGGCCGACGAACGGTGCGAGGAGTCCCATCAGGAGCCCGCCGGGCAGGAGCATCAGGCCGGTCTCGACCGGTTCGAGTCCGAGGACCTGCTGCATGTAGATGGGCAGCAGGATGATCGTGCCGAACAGCGCGGCCATGCTGACGACCATCACGAGGAGCGAGACGCTGAAGTTCGCTGAGCGGAAGGTGCGCAGGTCGAGCAGCGCGTTGTCGGTGCGCTGCAGGCGCAGCTGTCGCCAGACGAACGAGGCGAGGCCGAGAACGCCGATACCGAGGGCGATCCACATCGGCATTGTCGCCGTGGCCTGCTCCGCCGCTGTGGCGTCTGCGGGGGCGCTTTCGCCGATCCGGCTGAGGCCATAAATGAGGCCGCCGAAACCGAAGGCCGAGAGGAGCACCGACAACACGTCGAGCGGAACGCGCTCGGGCTCCGACACGTTCTCAACCCGCTTGATGCCGATGACGAGCATGACGAGAGCGATGGGCAGGACGATCCAGAACATCCAACGCCAGGTCAGGGCGTTGAGAATCATGCCGGACACCGTCGGGCCGATGGCGGGTGCCACCGAGATGACGATGGAGACGCTTCCCATCATGCGGCCGCGCTGGGCAACCGGGATGAGCGTCATGATCGTCGTCATGAGGAGCGGAATCATGATCGCGGTACCCGACGCCTGCACGACGCGTGCGCCGAGCAGTACCTCGAAGTTGGGGGAGAGAGCGGCGAGGAGAGTCCCGACCGAGAAGAGGCTCATCGCTGTGATGAAGATCGGTCGCGTGTGAAAGCGCTGCAGCAGGAACCCGGTGATCGGGATGACGATCGCCATGGTGAGCAGGAACGCCGTCGTGAGCCACTGGGCAGCGCGGGCGTCGATGTCGAGATCGAGCATCAGCTCGTTGATCGCGACGCCCATGATCGTCTCGTTGAGGATCACGACGAAGGTCGCGGCGAGCAGCAACCAGATCACGCGCCGGTTACGGGCGGTGTGGTCAGGAGTGATGGGGGCAGCGGATGACGCTACCGAGCCATCGAGGAGAGGGGCACGTTCGTTCACGAGGGTCCAATCTTGGGGGTCGGGCGCGAGGCTCGACGAGCTTTCAGGACCGTGGGGGCCAGAGTGCGATGCGAACGCCTGATCGACGTCGCCGTAGCCGCAACGACAGGGAACGCTGAGCTATTCCCGACTCGCGGAACAATTTTCCGTCGACCGAAATCTCCCGTGCCCCGTGCTCGGTCACAAATGGCTGTTCGGCGCCTCGGGCATCCGTGCTCAGCCAGAAATGGTCGAGGTTTCGCGAAAACTCCCGCCATTTGTGGCCGAGCAACGCGCGAACGACCGTTTGTGGCCGAGCAAGGAAAGCGGGGTAGAGCGGATGCCGTGGCGGGGCGGACCCGGACAACAGCGCGCGCGGCGCGACTACCCGTTGATCTCGACGAGCACCCGCGGCAACTCGTCGAGCAGCTCCCGCGCGAGGAATCCGAGCGGACCCACCTGCACGGCGAGCCGGTCACCAGCGGCGGCGTGGGCGTGGGTCGCCCACACCGCAGCCTGCTCGAGCGAAGCGCCCCGGGCGCACAGCCCGACGATCGCGCCGGCGAGGACATCGCCGCTTCCGGAGGTGGCGAGACCGCCGCCTCCGCTTCCCGTGCGCCAGATTCGGCCGTCCGGGTGCGCAATCGCGTCGTAGCAGGTGACAACCGCGCCGTATCGCTCGGCGATCTCCGCGATGTCGGCGGCGAGGTCGTCGCTGAGGTCCCGTTCGAGCAACCGCGCGGCTTCCTCCTTGTTCGGCGTCAGCACGAGCCGACCGGCGAGCGCACTGACGACGTCGGGAACGCGGGGGAGGACGCCGAGCGCGAACGCGTCGAGCACCACGACGGTCTCGTCGCCCACCAGGGGCGGAAGCGCGTTGAGCATCACCTCGAGCTGGTCAGGATCGTCGAGGCCGGGTCCGACGAGCACAGCGTCAGAGGTTTCGAGGTCGTGCTCCGCTGTCGCGATACCCTCACCGGAGACGGTGCCGTCGGTTTCGGGGAGCGGGACGATTCCGCACTCGGGCACGGCAACCGCGACGGCCGAGGCCACCGAGTCGGCGATCGCGAGGGTCAGTCGCCCAGCGCCGACCCGGAGCGCCGCCATCCCGGAGAGCATCGTCGCACCGGGGGAGCGCCTGGCGCCCCCGACAACGAGCACTGTGCCGCGGCCGTACTTGGACTCCCCGGCGTCGGGCAATGCCCAGTCGCGGAGAAGGTTCGGGGTGACCACGACCTCACCAGCCGGCGTGGCGGCATCCGTCGATTCAGATGGGCTGGACATTGCTGTCTCCTCCGTGTCGGGTTACCGGGGCGCCGAGCGCCTCCAGGTGGTCGTCGTGTGAAAACACATCGAGTGTCCATCGCGCGTCGCCCGCTTCCCTGGACAGCAGGGTGACCGAGGCGTTGAGCACGGTGTGGGTCGAGGCGAACTCGAGGAGTTCCCGCTCGGACCAGCCGAGGCAGACGTAGAGAAACACCATCACGACGGCGTCATGGGCGGCGATGAGCACCGGGCCGCCGTCGCTCGACGAATCGAGGTCGCGCAGGAAGGAACGTACCCGCAGCACGACATCCGTCCACGACTCGCCTCCGGGTGGGCGGTAGTAGAACTTGCCGAGCCAGCGTCGCCGCGCGGCCTCGTCAGGCAGCCGGACGTCGACGCCGTGCGCAGTGAGCGCGTCGAGGATCCCGAGTTCACGGTCCCGCAGCCGCTCGTCGACGAGGATGGGCAGCGGCCGCCCCGACTCCTCGATCGCGATGGCGATGGTCTGCTGCGCGCGAAGGTATGGCGAACTCCACACGGACTGAGGTGTGCCCTCCGCCGCTCGGAGCCACGAACCGAGCGCCTCTGCCTGCTGGATACCGGCAGCCGACAGCGGAACATCGGCATCCCGGTGTTCAACCGCTATCGCCTCGAGTCCCGCCCGCTGAGCCTCGGTCGCGATCACGTTCGCCGTGCTCTCGCCGTGCCGCACGAGCCACAGTTGGGTTGCAGTCATGCCGCAAGACTAGGACAGCCACCACCCACAGGCACAAGTAGCGCGGGGGGCTTGATTTCATCAACGGATGCCGCCAGTACGTCGGTGGGAATCCGCGCCACCGGCGTCGCACGCGAGCGATGTCAGTGGCCCGGGTTACCGTGTCGGTATGAGAATCCTGCACACCTCCGACTGGCACATCGGTCGCACGTTCCATGGTCACTCGACCATCGAGAACCTGCGCACCGTGCTTGCGGCGCTCGCCGCAGAGGTGCGCGAACGCTCGGTCGACGTGGTGGTTGTTGCGGGCGACATCTTCGATTCGGCGACCCCGTCAGCCGAGGCATACACCGTGCTTGAAGCCGCCGTTGTCGCGCTGCGTGAGGCCGGGGCATCCGTCGTTCTCACCAGCGGCAACCACGACTCGGCGACCCGCCTCGGCTTCATGTCGCGGTTCTCCGGGCTCGCCGGTGTGCACGTTGTCACGCGGCAGGAACAGCACAGCCAGCCGATCACGATCGACGACGGGTTCGGTCCTGTTCACTTCTACGGCATTCCCTACCTCGAGCCGGCGCTGCTGCGGCACCATTACCCGGATGTTCCGCTGAAGAACCACGAGCAGGTCCTCGGTTTCGTCATGGACCGCATCCGCGACGATCTCGCCGAGCGCGGGGGCCGCAGCGTCGTGTTGTCCCACTGCTTCGCTGTGGGGGTCGAGCCGAGCGACGTCGAGCGCGACATCACCTCTGGCGGCATCGACTACGTCCCGCTGAGCGTCTTCGACGGTCCCGACTACGTCGCGCTCGGGCACATTCACGGCAGGTCGACGCTCAGTGCGCGTGTCCGTTACTCGGGTGCGCCGCTGCACTATTCCTTCTCCGAGGCATCGAAGCCGCGGGGCGGCTGGCTCGTCGACCTCGACGCTGACGGCTTGTCCACCGTGGAGTGGGTCGGTCTTCCGGTTCCGCGCTCGCTCTCGGTGATCACCGGTTCCCTCGACGAGATACTCGCCGATGCCGCTCACACAGCGGTCGAAGACCACTGGCTCTCTGTCATTCTCACCGACCAGGTGCGACCGCTCGACGGCATGCGCAAGTTGCAGCGGAGGTTCGGGCACTGCGTGACGCTCGAGCACCGCCCGGCGGTGACCACTGCGGCAACTGAAACCACGTACGCCGAACGCGTGCGAGCCCGCACCGACGCCGAGATCGTCTCGGGGTTCCTCGAGTTCGTGCGCAACGGCATCGGCCCGACCGAACTCGAAACCGACATACTCAGCTCGGTGCTTAATGAGGTGGCGATCGGCGAGGTGGCGGTTGGCGAGACCGATGAATCGGCCGCGAAGCCCATGAAGACGAGCGTCTCCCCGACGGATGCCCGTGGCCCGGTTGACGCCCTCGCCGAGGTCGACGCATGAAGATCCAGCAACTGAGGATCGCCGGCTTCGGTCCATATAAAGACGAGCAGCACATCGATTTCGAGCGGTTCGACGACGACGGCATCTTCCTCATCACCGGGAAGACCGGCGCGGGCAAGTCCAGCCTCCTCGACGCCATCTGCTTCGCGCTGTACAGCAGCGTTCCCCGGTACGACGGCACCCAGTCCAGGCTGCGCAGCGACTACTGCGAGACCGGCGACCCAACTTTCGTCGAGCTGGAATTCACGGTGAACGGTACGAGCTATCGTGTACGCCGAGCACCGGAATATGACCGGCCGAAGGCCCGCGGCACGGGCACGACACCGCAGAAGGCGACGGCAGAGCTGTTTCGGCTGACCGGCGGTGTGTGGGAGGGTATCGCCGCCCGCCCGGTCGACGTCGCACACGAACTCGACGCCATCCTCGGCCTCACCAAGGAGCAGTTCCTCCAGGTCATCCTGCTCGCTCAGAACCGGTTCCAGCAGTTCCTGCTCGCGAAGAACGACGAGCGCCAGGCCGTGCTCCGAACGCTCTTCGGAACCGAGCGATTCGAACAAATGGAGCTCGCTCTCGTCAGCCGGAGCAAAAACCTCGCTGCCATGCTCGATTCCTCGGCGGGCAGCCTGAGGACCCAGGCGGCCCTCGCCGCCGGACTCGTCCAGGACGACGCGCCGAGCGAGCCGGCCCTCGCCTGGTTCGATGAGATCCTCGCCGGTCTCGCCGACGCACACGCGAGTGCTGCTGAGGCCGCGACCGTCGCTGACGCCGAGTTCTCCACGGCCGACGCCGAGCACCGGGGGTTGCAAGACCTCCGCCGTCGCCAGCTCCGACGCGACAGTGCCCTGTCCACGCTCGAGACGTTCGAAGCGCAGACAGGCGCGATTGAGGTCGATCGCGAGGCACTCGAGCGAGCGCGACGAGCGTCATCGGTCTGGGCTCATGTGGCCGCCCGCCGTGGTGCCGAGGCGGCGTACCAGCGTGCGATCGAGACCGAGAAGAAGAAGACCGGGGCATACCTCGGCCTGCTCGACAGGGACGCCGACAGTGACACCGACAGTGCCGCCGACATCGATCCGGACACTCTGGGTTCGGTCATCGACGAACTTGCGCGTTCGCTCGGCACGCTGCAGAGCGTGCTCGCCGAAGAGCGTGCCCTCCCGCGGCTCTCGGCCGAGGTCGAGCGGTGCACACAGGTTCATGCTGCCCGTGCGGCCGACGTCACCGACGCCACCACCCGGGTCGCAGAGCTCCCAACGCAACTCGACGCCGTCGCCGACGAACTCAAGACGGTTCGGGTTACCGCCGCCGCCCTCCCCGAGGCGAGGGCCAGGGTGGCGCGGCTCGAGGTGGCCAGGGCTGCGGCCCAGCGCGCGGCAACGCTCGACCGCAAACTCACCGAGGCACGCTTCACCGAGAAAGACGCCAGTGCGGCGCACCTCGCCGCCGCCACTCACCTCGACGAACTCTTCAGTGCTCGACTGAACGGCCACGCGGCCGAGCTCGCCGGCGCACTCGCGGCCGGAGACGCGTGTGCGGTCTGCGGTTCGACCGAGCACCCGAAGCCCGCGTCGTGGGACGGTGCCGAGGTGACCGAGGCCGACATCACTCAAGCGCGAGCTCTCGTCCAGGCCCGCCGCGCCGACCTCGAGACGGCGACGCTTGCCGCTCAGGACCTCGCCACGCGCCTGGCGAGTGAGCAGGCGCGCGCCGAGTCAAAGCCACTCGACGAGATCGACGCCGAGCTGGCCGACGCGACGGTCCTGCTCGTCGACCTCGAAACGGCCGATGAACAAGTAGCCGAGCTGGAGGCCAGGCAGGGGGCACTCCGAACCCGGCTCGACACCGCCAGAGAAACCCTGACGGCGCTGCGCGCCGACCTCGACAACGCCGCTCGTGATGTAGTCGAAGCCACCGCCCGGTTGAATGACGCAACGTCACTGGTCACCGAAAACCGGGCGGGGTTCGACTCGGTCGCCGAACGCGCTGGAGAGCTCGAGCAGCGACTCGATGCCGCGCGTGACCTGCTCGAAGCCGCCTCGGTCACCCGAACGCGACAGGACGCCCTCGCTGCCGCCACCGAAACGCTTGTCGGCCAACTCGCCGAGAACGACTTCGCCGACGAGTCCGCCGTTGATTCTGCGCGCAGAGGCGCGGCCGAAATTGCGGCGCTCGAGGTCCGTATCCGTGAGTTCGACAACGCCGTGGCGTCCGCCAGGTCCACCCTCGCCGACCCGGAACTGGCCGACCTGCCGGTCGATCTCGTCGATCTCGCGCCAGCAGCAACTCTCGTCGCCGAGACCAGGGCCATCCGTGACTCAGCACTCCAGACCGCAAGCTCTCTGGCGGAGCGCCTCGACCAGCTCTCCGTGATCGTGCGCCGGGTGCGTGCCGAGCAGGAAGCATCCGCCCAGCTGAGGGAGGAATACGACCGCGTGCGGGCACTCGCGAGTGCCGTACAGGGTAATGAACCCAACACGAAGCGCATGCGCCTCGAGACCTACGTTCTCGCAGCCCAGCTCGAGGAGATCGTGACCGCGGCGAACGCCCGCCTCGCCACCATGACCAGCGGCAGGTACACGCTCCAGCACGACGATTCAGTGCAATACCGCAATACGCGGTCCGGACTCGGGCTTGCCATCCTCGACGAGCACACGGGGCGCGCCCGCCCCACACATTCGCTGTCGGGAGGCGAAACCTTCCTCGCGTCGCTCGCGCTCGCGCTCGGCCTCGCCGAGGTGGTCACGAACCAGGCGGGCGGGATCACCCTCGATACCCTGTTCATCGACGAAGGATTCGGCTCCCTCGACGGCGACACTCTTGAGATCGCCATGTCAACGCTCGACAGCCTGCGATCAGGGGGCCGCACCATCGGTCTCATCAGTCATGTCGACGCGATGAAGGAACAGATCCACGCGAAACTTCGCATCGAGGTCACCGACTCGGGCGCGAGCCGCGTGGCGATGAGCACCGCACCCACTCACCTCGAACTGGCCTGAGCCGGCTTTCCTGAGCCGGTCGCTCACCCTGACTCAGGATCAGGTACAACCCCGATTGTGCGAGGCCGCCCGCGGTGACAGGCTGTGAGGCATGAACCTCATTCGTCCTCGTCGCGGCCGTGTCATCGCCGGTGTGTGCGCGGCGGTCGCCAATCGTTTCGGAGTATCGGCCACCCTGGTGCGGGTGCTGACCGTGCTGAGCTTCCTGCTTCCCGGCCCACAGATCCTCGCCTACGTCATCCTGTGGATACTCATCCCGAACGAGATCTGACGGTATGGCTCCCCTGCACCAACTGACAGACCCGGTCGCGTACCACGGTGAAGGCCCCGTCTGGTCGACCACCTGGGGTGGCCTCCGCTTCGTCGACATGCTCGCGGGCGACATCCTCTCCGTCGATGCCTCCGGCGGCGTCACACGGATGCACGTCGGCACCGTGGCGGCGTTCGTGCGCCCTCGCACGCGCGGCGGCTATGTCGTCGGCCTCGAGCGCGGCATCGGACTCGCCGACGATGTCGACGCGCCGCCGACGTCGGAGATCGAGCTGTGGACCGACCAGGGAGTGCGCATGAACGAGGGCGGGTGCGCACCAGACGGCAGTCTCTACGCCGGATCGATGGGTTACGACCAGACACCGGGTGCCGCGGCGCTTTACCGCATCGATCCAGCCGGCTCGGTGTCGACGTTTCTGCCGCACGTGACGGTGTCGAACGGTATCGACTTCTCCCCGGACGGCAGCCTCGCGTACTACAACGACACGGCCACCGGCCGAACCGATGTCTTCGACGTCGTCGACAACGTCCTGGTGAACCGCCGGCCGTTCGCCGACGGAGGCGACGGCAGCCCCGACGGGCTCTGCGTCGACTCCGAGGGCAATATCTGGGTCGCGATGAACTCCGTCGGCCGGGTGCGGTTGTATTCACCGGATGCCACGATCCTCACCGAGATCGCGTTGCCGGTTCGCCTTGTCACAGCGTGCACCCTTGGCGGAGAGGACGGTCGCGATCTGTTCATCACCACCTCCAGGGAGAACCTCGACGACCCCGAGCCGGAGGCTGGCGCGGTATTCACCGTCAGGGTGGACGTGGCTGGCAAGCCCGTGCTGCCGTACGCCGGCTGACCCGACCTGACCCGCCACAGAACGAAGGCCCCTGACGGATCGTCGGGGGCCTTCGTCGGTGTTGGGAACGTCTAGCGGCGGAACGCCTTGACGAGAAGTCCGACGGTCGCGAGTACGCCGACGGCCGCGATAGCGATTAGCCTGCCCGGACGCTTTTCGTAGTTCGTCCGCAAGTCTGCGACAGCGGCCTGCGTTGCATCACGGGCGGCATCGATCGCCTCGCGTGAGGCGTCCGCAGCCTGTGACGCCTTGTCAGAGGCCATCGCCGCCGCTTTCGCGAGCCTCTCGGAGACCTGGGCGGCGACCGCCTGGGCCGCCTGCGCCGCCTTCTCGGCAGCTTCGCCAACATCATCGGCCTTTTCGGCGAGAGGCTTCACCGCCTCGGCGCCCCGCTCGACAGCATCGTGGGCGGCGTCCTTCAGCCCCGGTGCGTCGATTGGCGCCTCGTCGACTGCCGTGTGCGCGTGGTCCGCTGCGGCCTCCACGTCTGGTTCGCCGATCGAGGACGGCTCGCCATCGGACTGCCCGTCGGACTCATCCGACTGCTCGTCACCGGACTGGTCGGCGTGGGGCTCTTCGAAAGCGATCGGGGCGTCAGCGTCGGCAGCGCTGTCTGCGTCATCCGACCCGCCATTGTCGTTCGAGTCATTGTCGTTCGAGTCATTGTCGCTCGAGTCGCTGTCGTTCGAGTCGTTGCTGTTCGAGTCGCTGTCGTTCGGCTCGTTGCTGCTTGAGTCGTCCGCCGAAGCGTCGTCGTCTGTGTGGCTGGTGTCGGGGGCATCGGCCAGGTCGGAGTTGGCGAAGACCTCCGCCGGGGTGGGGATTTCGTCTTTTGTGGGCTCACTCATTGTTACCTCCGGGAAAGTGTGTGGTCGGTCAATTCTGGTCGTGCTGGTTACCGCGTGCGCTGCTTGATCTTCTTCACGAGCGCCTTTTCGGACCTCTTGGCCTTCTTGCCGACGGTTTTGCGGGCTGCCTTGACCTGCGGGTCGTCCCAGAACGAGGTCACGCTCTTGCGAATCTGCTCATAACGCGGCCGGCCAGCCTTGGCACCGAGCACATAGGCGCTGAACGCTATGGCGAGAATGAAGATGAACCTGGGACTCATGTCTAGCTCCTGACAGTCATGGTGGGGACAGCGTCAACCCTGTTGCCTAATGCTCCACGGTTCAAGGGGTTGCGCTCGAGACAGATCCGCGTCATGCAGCGGCCTGCAGTTACCATAGGGCCGTGCCTTACCTGTCGCCTGCCTCACGTGCAGCCCTCTCCCGCGTCGTTGATGGCGACAGTGCCGAAACGCCGCCGGATGCCCTCAGCCGGCTTCGCGACATCCGTTCACTTCTCGGAGAGCTGGAGAAAGACCCGGCAACCCTCACGGCGGTGCGCGAGGCCATCGACGGCGGCGCGTCGTGGGAAAGCGTCGCCGATGCGTCCGGCCTGAAACCGTCGGCAGCGAAATGGCGCTGGCTCGGCACCGACGAGGAGATCACCGAGCGTCACGAGGCGGGACGCAAGCGGGCAGCACGACCGAGCAGCGTGCCGACGGACCTTCCCGGATTGTCCGTGTCGGAGGCGGCCGCCCGCCTGGGAGTCACCGCGCAGGCCATCTACCTTCGGGTGAGCCGTGGTTCTCTTCGGGCTGAGACTGTTGAGCTGCCAGACGGACGCAAATACAAACGTGTGTTCCTCGATAACGACCAGGACGAGCAGCAGGTCGACGGAGCCGAGGACCAGGCGTAGCGGCCTGGCCCAGTACGCCTGGCTCCAATGGAGCGGGTTTCAGCGGCACGAGTTCAGCGGCACGAGTTCAGCGGCACTGTCGCGAGAACCGTTCGTCCGCCGGGCGACTGGCGCGGAGCCATGTCGACGAGAGCGACCTGCGCCAGGTGGAGTTCCTGGCCGTCGACAACCCGCTTCTCACCCTTCACGGTGACGTGCGGGCGAAAGTCCGGCCGCGAGAAAGCAGGTTCGTCCGGTGTCGTCGCGAGCGGCCGCACAGCCGCAACCAGCTGGTCGCGGAGGGCGAACAGGCGTTCGTCGTCGGCAATGAGGGTGACGGGGATGTCGTGGCGGCGCCCGAAAAGGGCGTCCCCGGTGGCGCGAACGCTGAACGGTGTGAGGTCACCGACCGCGTCGGCGAGAGCGGTCGCGATCACGGCAGTCTCCGCCTCCGTTGCAAACGGGGGAACCACTGTGATGTGCAATGGCCACGAACTGACGAGGAAACTGTCGCCGGCCCGGAGCGGTTCCAAGGGAACGACCACCACCACGCGCGACATGTGCCGAGTCTATGGCCAGGGGGACGGGGCTTTAGAGCACCGAAAACTCGGTGTCGTTCCTCACGTGGATGTCTGCGCTGTCCACGTCGGAGACGACCGCTGAACTCGGGCCGTGCTGAAGCCAGGCCATCATGGCGGCAACGGCGGACTCAGTTCCTTCGACCTCGGCCTCTACGCTGCCGTCGAGCCTGTTGCGCACCCAACCGGTGACACCGAGGCGCGCAGCTTCGGCTCTCGTCCAGTAGCGAAAGCCGACCCCCTGCACACTGCCGTGCACGATGACATGTTTGCGAATCACCCTCCCATTCTCACGCCGGGTGTGTCGATTACCAGAGGCCCCACGGGTTTGTGACGACGGGCCCTCCCCGGAATCCCTCTCGGTGTGCGCGAGCAGCGAGGGTCGTTCGGACCCGCTGTTCAGGTGTCGTTAGGTTTCGCGTAAGCGCCGTTTGGATTCCGTTAGGACGCCGCAAAGGCCCTGAACCACGGGTGTCTAATCAGATGTCGCACCCGAGCCCGGGTGACCGCATGCCCGTCGGCATCGCGCGAGAAATCCCCTGAAGGAACCGAAATTGCTTGACATCGTCTACGTGCTCGGCAGCATTGCCGTGTTCGTGCTGGTCGGCCTTGCCGCCAAGGGGGTTGAGAAGCTGTGATGTTCTTCTCCCTCCTGGCCGCTGGCCTGGGAATCGCCGCCATCGTCTATCTCGTGTACGCACTCGTAAAACCGGAGCGGTTCTAGGATGGCCGGTCTCTTCGCGATCCTTCAGGTCGCTTCCCTTGCCCTCATCCTCGCTCTCCTGTATCGCCCGCTCGGCGACTACATGGCCCACCTCTATACCTCGACGAAGAACCTCAGGATCGAGCGCGGCTTCTACCGGCTCATCGGAGTGGACGCCTCGGTCGAACAGACCTGGCAGGCCTACGTGCGCGGCGTGCTCTGGTTCTCCGGCATCGGTCTTCTCCTGGTCTATCTCCTGCAGCGTTTCCAGACCGTGCTGCCGTACTCTCTCGGGCTCCCGGCTGTGCCAGAGGGCCTGTCGTTCAACACGGCGGCATCGTTCGTCGGTAACACCAACTGGCAGTCGTACTCGCCCGAGGTGACCGTCGGCTACACAGTGCAGATCGCTGGTCTTGCCGTGCAGAACTTCGTTTCAGCTGCCGTCGGAATTGCGGTTGCCATCGCGCTGGTCCGCGGTTTCGCGCGGAGTCGTTCCGGCACCATCGGCAACTTCTGGGTCGACATGACGCGCGGAACCCTCCGGCTGTTGCTGCCACTCTCCGTGCTCAGCGCAATAGTGCTGATCGCGAGCGGAGTCATCCAGAACTTCAACGGGTTCACTGAAATCTCCACACTGTCCGGTGGCGTGCAGAGCCTGCCGGGTGGCCCCGTTGCCTCGCAGGAGGCCATCAAGAACCTCGGTACGAACGGTGGTGGCTTCTTCAACGCGAACGCCGCGCACCCGTTCGAGAACCCGTCGGCGTGGACAAGCCTCTTCCAGAACGTGTTGATGCTCGCCATCCCGTTCGCGCTGCCACGCACCTTCGGCCGCATGGTCGGAGACCGCCGTCAGGGCTCTGCGATCCTCGCGGTCATGGCGACGTTCTACATCGCATCACTCACCATCCTCTCGCTCGTCGAGCGCGCCGGCCTCGGTACGGCGCCACAGCTGGCCGGAGGTGCGATGGAGGGCAAGGAGCAGCGCTTCGGAATCTTCGCCTCGACCCTCTTCGGCTCGACGAGCACGCTCACCTCGACCGGTGCCGTGAACTCGATGCACGACTCATATACGGCTCTCGGCGGCATGATGCCGATGCTCAACATGATGCTCGGAGAAGTTGCGCCAGGTGGGGTCGGCTCTGGGCTCTACGGCATGCTGATTCTCGCGATCATCGCCGTGTTCGTTGCCGGACTGCTCGTCGGACGCACTCCGGAGTACCTGGGCAAGAAGATCGGGCCGAAGGAGATCAAGCTCGCGAGCCTCTACATCCTGGTCATGCCCACCCTCGTTCTCGGTGGCACGGCCCTGAGCTTCGCGATCCCCGCCATCCGTTCTGACGTTGAGTCGACGTCGATCTGGAACCCGGGCAACCACGGCCTCTCCGAGGTGATCTACGCGTTCGCCTCTGCCGCGAATAACAACGGTTCGGCATTCGCGGGACTGACAGCGAACACTCCGTGGTTCAACACAGCCCTCGGCGTCACGATCCTCCTCGGGCGGTTCCTGCCGATGGTCTTCGTTCTCGCGCTCGCCGGTTCGCTCGCGGCACAGGACAAGGTTCCGGCAACAGCGGGAACCATGCCAACTCACCGGCCGCTCTTTGTCGGTCTTCTCACCGGTGTGACGGTCATCGTGACCGCACTCACATTCTTCCCCGTGCTCACACTGGGACCCCTCGCAGAAGGGCTGCTGTAAACCATGTCCACACTCACCGCACCGTCATCGTCACGGAACGCTCCCGAGCAGAAACCGGCGGAAGAACCCAAGGCGGCGTTCGGGCCCGCCGCCCTCCTCGACGCCGTTCCCGGCGCATTCCGTAAGCTCGACCCGCGAATCATGTGGCGCAACCCCGTCATGTTCATCGTCGAGGTCGGAGCCGTTCTCACCACGGCGATCGCGATCGCTGAACCGTTCCTCGGCGGACCGGAAGCGTCGGGCGGATCTGCGATCCCCTCGACGTTCACCTGGGGTATCGCCGTCTGGCTGTGGCTGACCGTTCTCTTCGCGAACCTCGCGGAGTCGGTTGCCGAGGGGCGCGGTAAGGCTCAGGCCGACAGCCTGCGAAAGACCAGGACAAGTACGACCGCCCACCGCGTTGTCGACTACGACGAGGCGGGGGACCCCTCCGCCTCAGGGGCGGTCCCCGACGAGGTCTCGTCGGCTGATCTGACCCTCGGGGACGTCGTCGTCGTCAGCGCCGGTGAACTCGTACCGGGAGACGGTGACATCATCTGGGGCATTGCCTCAATCGATGAGTCAGCCATTACCGGCGAATCAGCGCCGGTGGTCCGCGAATCGGGGGGCGACCGAAGCGCCGTTACCGGCGGCACCCGGGTGCTGTCCGACCGCATCGTAATCCGGATCACGTCCAAGCCGGGCGAGACCTTCGTCGATCGCATGATCGGGCTGGTCGAGGGTGCGGCACGGCAGAAGACGCCCAACGAGATAGCGCTGAATGTGCTGCTGTCGAGTCTCTCCATCATCTTCGTTGTCGTCACCCTCACACTCAACCCGATTGCGTCGTCGGTGTCGGCCGAGGTGAGCGTTCCGGTGCTCATCGCGCTTCTCGTGTGCCTCATCCCGACAACCATCGGCGCCCTGCTGTCCGCGATCGGCATCGCCGGAATGGACAGGCTCGTGCAGCACAACGTTCTGGCGATGTCGGGCCGAGCCGTTGAGGCCGCCGGAGACGTGACGACCCTGCTGCTCGACAAGACGGGAACGATCACGTACGGAAACCGACAGGCATCCGAGTTCGTGAGGCTTGCCGGAATCGACGAGCAGGAGCTCGTTCGGGCTGCCGCGCTGTCGTCGCTCGCCGACCCGACGCCGGAGGGCAAGTCGATCGTCGACCTCGCCAACGAGCAGGGTGTCCACGTCGGTGACTTTGCCGTCGGTGACGTCGTGCCGTTCACCGCGCAGACCAGGATGTCCGGAATCGACCAGCCGGACGGCACCCAGATCCGGAAGGGCGCGAGCTCTGCCGTGATTGCCTGGATCGAGCAGGACAAGCGTGCCGCGAGTTCCATACTCGCGGACCTGGACGAGCAGGTGGAGCGGATCTCCTCATCGGGCGGAACCCCCCTCGTCGTTGCCGCGAAGTCGCCGGAGGAAGGCGCCAGGATCCTGGGTGTGGTTCACCTGAAGGACGTCGTCAAGGACGGACTGGCCGAGCGTTTCGCTGAGCTGCGGGCCATGGGTATCCGCACGGTGATGATCACGGGTGACAACCCTCTGACGGCGAAGGCGATTGCCGCGGAGGCCGGAGTCGATGACTTCCTGGCTGAAGCCACACCCGAAGACAAGATGGAGCTCATCAAGAAGGAGCAGGCGGGCGGCAACCTCGTCGCCATGACCGGTGACGGCACCAATGACGCCCCGGCGCTGGCACAGGCCGACGTCGGAGTCGCGATGAACACGGGCACATCAGCGGCGAAGGAGGCGGGCAACATGGTTGACCTCGACTCCGACCCGACCAAGCTCATCGACATCGTGGCGATTGGCAAGCAATTGCTGATCACGCGTGGAGCGCTCACCACGTTCTCCATCGCCAACGACGTGGCGAAGTACTTCGCGATTATCCCCGCGATGTTCGCCGGGGTCTTCCCCGGTCTGGCCGTGCTCAACATCATGGGGTTGCACTCGCCGGCATCCGCTGTGCTGTCCGCGATCATCTTCAATGCTGTCGTCATCATCGTGCTGATTCCGCTCGCCCTCCGCGGAGTGAAGTACCGCCCGTTGAGTGCCTCACGGGTGTTGTCGAGGAACCTGCTGATCTACGGCGTCGGCGGCGTCATCGCTCCCTTTATCGGAATCAAGCTCATCGACCTCGTCGTCAGCCTGATCCCCGGATTCTGATTTACCTCCTGAGAGAGAAGAAAACAATGAGTTCCTCACGCACCACCCTGCGAACAGCAGGGGTAGCGCTCCGGGCGATGGCGGTCCTCACCGTCGCCCTCGGCCTCGCCTATCCGCTCGCGATCACCGGTATCGGGCAGATCGCCTTTCCCGGCCAGGCGAATGGCTCCACTCTTGAAGCGAACGGGACAACCGTCGGCTCAGCCCTCATCGGCCAGTCCTTCAGCGACGCCGAAGGCAACCCTCTGCCCGAGTGGTTCCAGCCGCGGCCGTCAGCAGCCGGTGACGGCTACGACGCTGGCGCCTCGAGCGGCTCCAACTTTGGCCCGGAGAATCCCGACCTGATTGCGGCAATCGAAGAGCGCAGGGACCAGGTCGCCGCGTTCAACGATGTCGATCCCGGAGAGGTCCCTGTCGATGCCCTCACCACGTCGGCCTCCGGTCTCGATCCCCACATCAGCCCCGAATACGCCCGTCTCCAGGTGGCACGGGTAGCGGCTGAACGACGTTTGTCAGAGGATGATGTCGCAGCTCTGGTCGAGGATAGCGTCCAGAATAGGGATGTCGGTTTTCTGGGCGAGCCGACCGTGAACGTGCTCGAGTTGAATATCGCCCTCCAGGGCCTGAAGGGCTGAGGATGAAGCGAGGGCGGCTGAGGGTCCTGCTCGGCGCCGCTCCCGGTGTCGGAAAGACCTTCACCATGCTCGAAGAAGGCAAACGTCTTCGCGATGAAGGCAGCGATGTGGTCGTCGCGATCGTGGAAACCCACGGTCGCGCGGCCACAGCAGCGATGGTCGAAGGCCTCGAGGTCATCCCGCGCATGGCCGTCTCGCACCGCGGTGTGGAACTGACCGAGCTTGACCTCGACGCCGTGATTTCCCGGCATCCGGATGTCGCCCTCGTGGACGAACTAGCCCACACCAATGCTCCCGGATCCGCGAACGAGAAGAGATGGCAGGACGTCGACGCCCTGCTCGCCGCCGGGATCGACGTCATTTCGACCGTCAATATCCAGCACATCGAGTCGCTCAACGACGTGGTTCACCAGATCACCGGTGTGCCCCAACGCGAAACGGTTCCCGACAAGGTGTTGCGAGCGGCCGAGCAGATCGAGGTCGTCGACCTGGCCCCGCAGGCGCTCAGGGATCGGCTGTCGGCGGGCCGGGTGTATCCGGCAGAGCGGATCGACGCCGCGTTGTCGAATTACTTCAGGCTCGGAAACCTCACGGCTCTCCGCGAACTTGCGCTGCTCTGGCTGGCTGATGAGGTCGACAGTGCGCTCCGCAATTACCGCGCTGAGCACGGGATCGACGCGAAATGGGAGGCGAGGGAGCGGGTCGTCATCGCGCTGACCGGTGGCCTTGAGGGAGAGACCCTCATCCGCCGCGGTGCCCGGATCGCTGCCAGGTCCTCTGGAGGCGAGCTCCTCGCCGTGCACGTCACGGGCCAGGACGGGCTTCGGAGCGCACACCCCGAAGCCCTCGCCGAGCAACGAGCCCTCGTCGAGAAGCTCGGCGGCAGTTACCACCAGGTCGTCGGTGACGACATTCCCCGTGCGCTCGTTGAGTTCGCGCGAGGAGCGAACGCGACTCAACTCGTCATCGGGGTGAGCCGCAGGAACCGCGTCGCGGCGGCTATCAGCGGCCCCGGAATCGGCGCAACGGTGATTCGCGAGTCCGGTGACATCGACGTGCACATCGTCACGCACTCCGCAGCGGGAGGAGGGAAATTCTCGCTCCCGCGGCTGGGCGGGGCGCTCACCATGAAGCGGCGCATCGCCGGGTTCCTCCTCGCTCTCGGCGCCGGTCCACTCCTCACCTGGCTGCTCGTCTCGCTCCGCAACCCTGACTCGTTCTCGAGCGACGTGCTTGCCTACCAGCTGCTCGTCGTCATCGTTGCGCTCGTGGGTGGAATCTGGCCCGCACTGTTCGCCGCCTTCCTCTCGGGACTCACCCTCAATTTCTTCTTCGTCGAGCCGGTGCGCACGATCACGGTCAACGAACCCATCCAGCTCGTGACGCTCGCGCTCTACGTTCTCAATGCGACGCTTGTCAGCTACGTCGTCGACCAGGCCGCGCGTCGGACACGAGCCGCCAGGCGCGCCGCAGCAGAAGCGGAACTTCTCGCAACTGTCGCGGGGAGTGTGCTCCGCGGGCAGAGCGCGCTCCAGGCGTTGATCAGCCGGACGAGGGAGGCGTTCTCCCTGACCGGAGTGCGCCTCGTGGTCGACGGGCAGGTACTGGTTCGTGATGGCGAGCCGACCCTTGACGAGAAATTCACCGCGGTGCCCGTTGGCGATCGGGCAACGCTTGAGCTCCACGGAGGCGACCTGCAGGCATCCGAACGTCGTCTTCTCGCCGTGATCGCCGCTCAGGTCAACGCGGCACTCGAACACTCCGACCTCACGGCAACGGCTCGCGAGGTCGGTCCGCTTGCCGAGACCGACCGGGTACGGAGCGCGCTGCTGTCCGCGGTCAGTCACGATCTTCGGCGCCCGCTCGCCGCGGCAACAGCTGCGGTGAGCGGATTGCGGGCGACCGATGTTTCCTGGTCGCCCGACGATCGAGAGGAGCTCCTCGCTACCGCGGAGGAAAGCCTCGGCACCCTCTCATCGCTCGTCACTACTCTCCTCGATGTGAGCCGGGTGCAAGCCGGCGTGCTCGGGGTGTCACTGAGTCGAGTCGCCGCAGACGACGTCATCCTTCCCGCGCTTGACGAGCTTCACCTGGGACCGCGCGACGTCGAAATCGCCCTGGAACCCGGGCTGCCAGACATCATCGCCGACCCCGGGCTGCTGCAGAGGGTGGTCGTCAACATCCTCGCGAACGCGACCCGCTTCGCCCCGCCAGGAACCCGGGTGCGGGTCGCGGGGAGCAGCTTCGGCGGCACCGTCGAGATCCGCATCATCGATCACGGCCCCGGCATCGCCCCCGAACGTCGCGACGACGTCTTTATGGCATTTCAGCGTCTTGGCGACACCGACAACCTCACTGGACTCGGCCTCGGGCTCGCGCTGTCCAAGGGATTCACCGAGGGGATGGGCGGAACTCTCGAGGTGGAGGATACCCCCGGCGGTGGACTGACCATGGTGATCGCTCTCCCCATTGCCGAGGACGTTCCGGCCGAGACCGGATTCGTTAGCACCCCGCCCGCTCCGAACGACCAGGAATGACCGACATGAAGATTCTCATCGCGGACGACGACCCGCAGATCCTCCGCGCGCTGCGGGTCACCCTGCGGGCACGGGGGTATGACATCGTCACCGCCGCGACCGGAGTGGAAGCGATCAACGCGGCGATCGAGCACCGCCCCGACATTTTCATGCTCGATCTCGGGATGCCGGAGCTCGACGGCATCGAGGTGATCCAGGCGCTGCGCGGGTGGACCCAGGCGCCGATCCTTGTTGTCTCTGGTCGCACGGGCGCAACCGACAAGGTCGAGGCATTGGATGCCGGTGCCGATGACTACGTCACCAAGCCCTTCTCCATCGATGAACTCCTCGCCCGGATCCGGGCCCTCACCAGGCGGGTGCCGTCACAGGAATCCGTTCCGGTGACGCGGATCGCCGATATCACCATCGACCTCGCAGCGCGCAGTGTCACCCGCTCCCTCGCCTCCGGGACCGAGTCGGTACGACTCACGCCCACCGAATGGCAGGTACTTGAGCTTCTCGTCCGGAATCCGGGAAAACTGGTCACTCGTCAGAGTCTCCTCAGCGACATCTGGGGATCTGAGCACATCACCGACACCGGGTACCTGCGGTTGTATATCGCCCAGTTGCGCAAGAAGATCGAGCCGGATCCGTCCAGGCCGCGATTTTTGCTCACTGAACCCGGCATGGGCTACAGGTTCCAGACGGATGACGCGGCATCCGGGCCTGCTCCGGCGTCAACGATGACAGCGCCAACAGCTGAAACCTAGGGGGCAACCCCAGTGGGTTGAACGCGCAGGACCGCCAGAATTACGGATGCCCGGCGTACCTCCGTACCCGACGGATTCGGGCATCGAGGGGACGACCAGTGAATGACCGACTTTCCTCGGCGGTATCAGAGTCAGGGCGCCAGGCAGCTGCAGGCGCCGTACCAGCCGTCGAGCCCATACTCCGCCTCGGAATTGTGCTTCGTCGCGTAATGATCATCACTCTCATGCTGCTGCTCATCGGGCCAACCCTGTGGACGGCGGTGACCGGTCAACGCACCCTCAGGATTGAGGGAGCCCTGAGCGACGCCGCCAGCAGCATCGCCATCGTCGGTCCGGCCGCCGGCGCGCCGGCCGTGGGGGAGACGGTGGTCGTTCGCACGTCGACGACACCGCTCTCGGTGGCCGTCGGGCGCGTGGCTGAGGTGGACGACGGCACTGTCGCTCTCCGCGACATCGTCAGTCCGGCCGCGTGGACGGCATCCGTAACCGATCTGAGTGGATCGGTACTCGCCATCTTCGACGGACCGGTGGCCGCATTCCTGGCTGGCCTCCCGCCGACGATGGCGAGTACCGGGATCATTCTCCTGATTGTCGGGCTCGTCGCCCTCCCCCTGCGGCATCGCGACCCGGACGACGCTGGCGCCGTGCCGCTCCCGTTCGCCCGGCACCACAAGGACATCACAGAGTTCGGTCGCACCTAGGATCGATGGTCCTCTGAGCGCGGGAGCGGTGCGCGGGAGCAGTGCGCGGGAGCGGCGTCGCGCTCTCTTCGTCAGGTCAATCCTGAACGGGCACGGTCTCGTCGACGGCATCGGTTCCGGCGTAGGTGCCGGACTGGCCGGACGGCTTCGAACCGCCGTGGTCGTCTGCTCCGTCCACTGAGTCGTCGGAGCTGGCGCCGTCGGAGCCCGTCCCGTCAGCCGGCGGGGTTTCGAGCGACGAGTGGTCAGCCGCGTCAGCGTTCTTGGCTTCTTCGTAGTTGCCGTCGCGCTGCCCCTGGTCGGGGAGCTCAGGGAGCGTGTCGTTTCCGCTTTCGGTGGGGTGCTGGTCGGTCATGCGGGGGTCCTTTCATTGACGGATGCCCCGAGGCTACCCACCGGCGGCACAAAGCGCACAGCTCTTCCACTGTCGCCTCATTGGGTGTACATTCCCGCGCTCTGCGGCTCGCCCTCGCGGGTCAGAGTCGTCCTGTCAGGTTGTTGCGGAAGCTCGTCGATCGGTCGTCGAGCCCGACGAACTGCACGGTCGTGCCGTGCGCCCTGTACTTGGATTCGATCGAGTCGAGGACCGCGACTGTCGACGCGTCCCAGATCTGCGACGCGCTGAAATCGACGATCACCTCGGCCGGGTCCTGGCCGTACGAGAACTGCTCGACGAGGTCATTGCTCGATCCGAAGAAGAGCGGACCGTTCACGGCATAACGCACACTCGAGCCGTCCTCTGAGACGGTCCTCGAGACGCGAACGACGTGCGCCACCCGGCGCGCGAACAGCACGATGGCGAGGACAGCGCCCGCGGCAACGCCGACGGCCAGGTTGTGCGTGACGACAACGACGAGAACCGTCGTGAGCATCACGACAGTCTCGGGAACCGGCATCCGCCTGAGCGTCGACGGCGAGACGCTGTGCCAGTTCACCGTGGTGATGGCAACGATCATCATCACCGCGGCGAGGGCCACCATCGGGATCTGCTCCATCACGTCGCTGAGCACCGTCACGAGCAGAAGAAGCACAACGCCGGCAACGAAGGTCGAGATCCGCGTGCGTGCCCTGCCCAGCTTCACATTGACCACGGTCTGGCCGATCATGGCGCAGCCGGCAATGCCGCCGTAGAAGCCAGCCAGGATGTTCGCAATGCCGAGTGCCCAGGACTCGCGGTTCTTCGCTGACCGGGTCTCGGTGATGTCGTCGACGAGCTTGGCCGTGAGCAGCGTCTCCATGAGACCGACGAAGGCAACGCTGAGAGCCGTCGGGCCGATGATCGAGAGGGTCTCGAGGTTGAGCGGCACGAGAAGAGGCGTGATCCCGGGAAGGCCACCGGCAATGTCGCCCTCGTCGCCGACAGTGGGCACTGTGAGGTGGGCCACCATGGTGATCGCCGTCACGACGACGATCGCAACGAGCGGTGCCGGAATCACTGTCGTGATTTTCGGCAGGACCAGAACTATGACGACGGTCAGGACGAACAGTGGATACACCAGCCACGGCTGTCCGAGGAGGTGGGGCACCTGCGCGGTGAAGATCAGGATGCCGAGGGCGTTCACGAAACCGATCATCACGGAGCGGGGAATGAATCGCATCAAGCGGGCCAGCCCGGTAACGCCGAACAGCACCTGGATCAGTCCGGCGAGAATGACGGCGGGCAGCAGATACTCGACGCCGTGCTCCTTGACCAGCGGAGCGACGACAAGTGCGACGGCTCCCGCTGCCGCGGTGATCATCGCGGGCCGTCCGCCGAGGAACGACATCGAGATCGCGAGAACGACGGATGCCACGAGGCTGACCTTCGGATCCACGCCGGCGATCACGGAGAACGAGATCACCTCGGGAATGAGCGCCAGCGTCGTGACAATGCCGGCGAGTACTTCGACACTCAGGGCTTTGGGGTTCCTGAGTGTGGCGAGAACCGTCGGGGCCAGGGGAGCGCCGGAGCGCGCCGGGGTAGCGGCTGATCGTGGTGAAGGCACCGGTCAACTGTATTCTCTCGCCCGGCGGCCCGTAGGCTCGGAGAATGCCCTCCTACCGAGTGACCATCAGCGTTGGCAGGCTGGCGCCACGGGTGATGCCTGACTCAGTGCTCCCCGGAGCTGCTGCCGCTGCGGCTGAGCTCGTCGTTGTTGAAGCATCCGATCTCTCCGTCGTCGCCGGCTCTCCTCGGATCGTCGTGCGGTTTACCGCCGAGGATGCCAGTGAGGCGCTGAGGGTGGGCAGTCACGTGGCGGAGCAGACCGGGCTCATCGCTGAGGTTCTGAACTGGACGGTGACCGCTCGTGACCAGGGACGTTGGTACCTTGTGCGCTGACCGGTAACCCGCCAGAGTTCGGACCAGAAAGTTCGGCGCACTACACCGGTATGAGGGGTGGTGACATAATCCATTCCCGTTTACCGTTGGAGTCCCATGTCAGATGTGCGCCCCGAGCGAGCAAAATCACCGCCCCCACCGGTGCTTTTTGGGCGCGCCCGCCAGCTGGATGCGATAGTGCGAACAGCCTCGACGGTGGAGGGCGGAGCGAAGTTCGTCCTCATCGAGGGGGAGTCGGGATTCGGAAAGACGGCGCTTCTTCGGGCGGCTCTGGCTGTCCTTCCTGACTGGCCGCGGTACCACGCCGTGGCGGACGCCTATGAACGGGCTCTGCCGTACGGTGTCCTGAATCAGCTCCTCGCACCCTTCGACCAGTCCCTGCTTCCGCCTGTCCTGGCCGGCGGGGTCGAGCAGGACGTCTCGGCCCTCGTCGCGGGGGCCGCGCTTCTCGCGGTGGTGGATGCGAGCGAGGGAGCATCCATCATCACCATCGACGATACGCAGTGGGTCGACGAACAATCGGCGAGGGCGCTCTGGTTCGCCGCGCGGCGATCACTGTATGACCGACTGCTCTTTATCGTCGTCGCCCGCCCCGTTGCCACTGACGTCCTTAACCAGGTGAGGAGGTTCGCTCTCGATGGCGAATCCGGTATCCGCGTCGAGGTCGACGGGCTGTCGCCGGATCACGTGGTGGACTTCGTCCGGACGGTGCTCGGTGTGTCTGTGCCGCGCCGGACCGCCAAGCGGCTGGTCGCTGCCACCGATGGCAATCCGCTCCACATCCGGGCGATTCTGGACCGGGTGGCATCCGCCCCCGACGTGGCCGTCGAAATCGAACGCCGGCTCGGTGACGGAGCGCTCGCGCCCGCGCCGGGCTTCGACACCATCACCAGGGAGGCAATGGACAGGATGCCGGAGGCCGCGCGCAGGGTGATACACCTCGTCGCAACGCTGGAGGGCCCGGTCAGCGCCAGCCTGCTGATGGCTGCAGCCGGCCGTTTGGGAGCGCCGACCGTCACGATGGATGCAATTGACGACGCAATCCTCTCCGGCATGATCGATGCCGGGGAGGGGAGTGGGTCGCTCGAGTTGCGGATGCATCACCAGCGGGTCGGTGACGCTGTGCTTGCAGAGCTCCCGGAGAGGTCGCGGCAGGAACTGCACAGAGCGGCTGCCGAGGTTGTCGGAGGCGATCGAGGTCTCCGTCACCGGGTCAGGTCTGCGCCTGGCCCCGACGATTCACTCGCGAGAACACTCGATGAGGCGGCGGAAGAAGCCCTGCGGAACCATGAGGCGGCGAGGGCCGTACGTTACCTTCGCTGGGGTTCATCCGTGTCCAGCTCTTTGGCCGACCGGCACGAACGGCTCATCAGGGCAGGTATTTACGCCGTCACGACACAGCATTACAGCCTCCTGGTGCCGGCCATGCCTGAGTTCAGTAACCTCCCCGCAGGGCCGGAACGGGATCTTCTCCTCGGTAGCGCTCTCTACGCGATGGGAGACATCGCGCCCGCGAGGACGATGCTCTCCCGTGCAGCGCTGTGTCGCCCGGCAACCCTGCGAGAAAGAGCCATCGTGGCTCTCGCCAATGGCTCGATGGCATACCTGGAGATCGAAGCCCGCAGGTTCGAGGCCGTCTGCCAGGCGTGCGACGCTGTCCTCTCCGAGGTCGGGAGAACCCGTTCTGCCCTGCTGGACACTCCGGAGTCAATCGGCGGCGTCGACCTTGACGAGCTGGAAGGCATCGCGCTCACCTGGCGGACGCTCGCGAGGTGGCGGTCGGGTGCCGCGGAACCCGTCGATGAGGAGATCTCCGAGCACATCAGCCGGGGGGAGCAATCGGGTTTTGAGCCGCGCCACGCGCTGATGCTGGTCGTTCGCGGCGGAGTTCGCCGCCAGCAGGGTCGCCTCGATGACGCGATCCGCGACCTCGAGCTGGGGATCGAACTGACGGACGCGATAAACCCCGCACTCGCTCCCTTCGGGCGCATCGAGCTCGCCCTTGCCCAGTTCAGACGCGGGAACTGGGACGACGCGTCGACCGCCGCCGCTGTCGCTGTGTCACTTGCCGACGACTTCGGTGGTTCCTGGACATACGGGAGTTGCCAGGTCGTTGCCGCGCTCGTGCCAGCGGCGCGCGGTGAACTCGAAGCAGCGGAGATCCTCCTCCCCGACGCCGACCTGTCGCGATCCGCGGTCGACACGTCCCTCACCATGCTGGTTAGGGCTGTCGCCGCGCGGGCAAAGGGTGACCGCGCCGCTGTCGTGCGCATCGCCAGGCAGGCGCTCGCGACCGAGCACCCCCGCGCTCAGGTTGAGCGTGGCTGGTGGCTCGAGCTCCGCGACGAATCGGCGCTTCCCTCGCGTCCATCGGCGGCGACGAAGGACCCCCTGAGCGTGCTCAGCGGGCGGGAGCGCGAAGTCGCACGCCTTGCTGCCCAGGGACTCACGAACCGAGAGGTGGCCCAGCGCCTCTTCGTCACCGTCAAGGGTGTCGAGTACCACATGGGCAATGTTCTCGCGAAGCTCCATCTCACCTCGCGGCGCGGCATCCGGCACCTGATCGACGGGGAGGAGTTACCTCCGTCCGCCCAACCTGAGAGATCCCTGACTAGGGATGCCCCCTAGTGTGCGGCGTAGTCAGCTCGGACACACTATCTCTGTAGCTTCGCGTCCGTCGGTGTTCTCGTGGGGCAGCTTGAACACCGATGGCGCGTGGCTCAAACTTTTGGTCGATCGAGTTTTGGTCGATCACGGTTGGTTGTTGAGGTCGGTTGTCGAGAAGACGCCGTCGCCCGGGCACCAGCGGCCCCCTTACCATTGAACCCATGGTGAGCATGGCTGAATCGTTGGAACGCCTGTCGGAACTTGCCGCGTCGCCGGTCGTGATGAAGGTGGCATCCGCGTTCTCCGCAGCGGGATTCGAACTCGCGCTCGTCGGCGGTCCGGTGCGGGATGCCATGCTGAGCCGCCCGGTCACCGACCTCGACTTCACCACGAACGCGTCGCCGGATGAGATCCTCGCGGTTACCAAACCCGTTGCAGACGCGCAGTGGGACATCGGCCGCGACTTCGGCACCATCGGCGCGCGAGTGACGGCGAACGGTGTGACCGAGACCGTGGAGATCACCACCTATCGCGCTGACGCCTACGACGGTGTAACCCGCAAGCCGGTCGTCGCGTTCGGCACCAATCTCGAAGACGATCTTCACCGGCGCGACTTCACGGTCAACGCCATGGCGTTCCGGGTGCCCGAGAAGATCCTCGTCGACCCGCACGGCGGTGTTGAGGATCTGCTCGCTGAAACCCTGCGGACCCCGAGTGCCCCAGAGGTCAGCTTCGGAGACGACCCACTGCGGATGCTCCGTGCCGCACGTTTCGCCGCACAGCTGGGGTTCTCCGTTGAACCGGCGGCAGCCGCGGCGATGAGCGATATGGCTGACAGCATCCGGATCGTGTCTCCCGAACGGGTGCAGGGGGAACTGTCGAAGCTGTTGCTCACCGACAAGCCGAGGGCGGGGATCGAGCTCCTCGTCGACACCGGCATCGCGGAGATCGTGATCCCGGAGATTCCCGCGCTGCGGCTGGAGATCGACGAGCACCACCACCACAAAGATGTCTACCAGCACTCGCTGACTGTGCTCGAACAGGCCATCGATTACGAAAAGGCGCGGCATCCGGGCGAGGCGCCGGACCTCACGTTGCGACTCGCGGCCATCCTGCACGACATCGGGAAGCCCGCAACCCGTCGGCTCGAGCCCGGCGGAGCCGTGAGCTTCTACCACCACGACATGGTGGGCTCGAAACTGGCGAAGAAGCGATTGACCGCGCTCCGGTACGACAACGACACGGTGAAGGACGTTTCCCGGCTCATCGAGCTTCACCTCCGGTTCTTCGGCTACACCGACGGGGCCTGGACCGACTCGGCGGTGCGCCGTTACGTGCGGGATGCCGGCCACTTGCTCGAACGACTGCACATCCTCACCAGGGCCGATGTCACCACCCGAAACCGCCGCAAGGCAGACCGCCTCGGATTCGCTTACGACGACCTCGAAGCCCGCATCGCCGACCTGCGCGAACGCGAGGAGATGGAATCCGTTCGTCCGGATCTCGACGGCAACGATATCCAGCGGGTTCTGGGAATCAAGCCGGGCCGCGAGGTGGGCGAGGCCTACAAGTGGTTGCTCGAGCTGCGCCTCGATGAGGGACCGCTTGGCGCGGAAGAAGCCGAACGTCGTCTTCGTGAGTGGTGGGCTCAGCGGGACGCGAGTTCGTGAGCGGCGGGGCGGCGACGGCACTCGACCTGAGAGCCCTCGCTGAGCCGGTGACCGGCCCCGACCTGCGCTCATTTCGTCACACGTCCATCGCTGCCGGGGTGCCGAGGCTGGACCCCACAGCGCCGAGCCTCCGGGGATGGGTGACCGTCATCGGCATGGCCGTGTTCGGCGTTGCCAGTGCCCTTGTCGGCCTGCTGGTCCTCGTCGAGGGCGTGAGCGTCGAAAGTGTCGTGGTCGCCCTCGTCTCAGCGCTGATGGTCTTCGGTTCAACGCTCATCGTCGGGCGATTTCGCTGGCCGCGATGGGGATCACGGTTGTGGCGGGACCGGGTCCGGATCGCCCGCTTCGCCGAGCAGAACGGCGCCAGGTACTCAGTGGTCATGCCAGCGCCGCAGCTGGCCGGGATGCTCTTTTCGCGCGGCGACCGGAGGCGCGCGTCCGACGTCGTCGACTTTGGTGAGCAGTCACGGTGGAGCGTCGGTAATCTCTCCTATCTGAGGAGCCTTCCGAAGGGTGGTGCTGAACAGCACGTGTGGGGTTACGTCGAGGTCGACCTGCCCCGACGGTTCCCCCATATCGTCCTTGACTCGCTGTCCAACCACGGTCTGCGCGGACGCGAACTCGAGAACCCGTACTCGGGACAGGGCGCCATCGCACTCGAGGGTGACTTCAGCCGTCACTTCCGGATGACCTGTCCGCCCGGATACGAGCGTGACGCGCTCTACCTGCTCACCCCGGACCTGATGGCCGTCCTCATCGATGAAGGCCGGGACTTCGACATCGAAGTCGTTGACGACAGGCTTTTCCTCTACCGGCCACGGCCGTTCGCCCTCGCTGAGCCCGCGGAGTGGGAGCGCATCCAGCGGATCATCGGCACTATTGCCGAGGGCGCGTACAAGCGAACCGTGAATTATCGGGACGAGCGCGTCGGGGACGTCAGGACGGACATCGTCGCCGATGGCGGGAGACGGCTGCCGACGCCGAACCTCACGGCGATTGTCCTCGTCACGTACGCGGTCTGTGTCATCGCCGCTGTCGTCGCGGGTATTCTCGGCGGCTGAGGGCCCTGCAGCGCTCAGGCTCCATGCAGCGCACAGCGTCCGGCTGTCAAGCCCTTTTTACTCGGGTGTTCCGCGCCTATTTTGAGTGTCGAGAGCGTACTCAACGCAGCGTACGCATGTCAGGAGGATCTCATGCGCATCACCACCGCCGAGCGAATCGACACAGCGACCACATTCGGTCGCAAACCGAAGACGGCAACCTGGCTTGTTCATATCCAGCTCGAGAGCGACAAGGTGGAGCGGGATGTTGAACTTCACCTCAAGCACGCCGGGCAGGACGTTGAGAAAGTGCTCCTTAACGGCATGACTATCGGATTCGTCCACCATGTCGAACCGGTGTACGTCGCGCTGACGGGTCCCGACCTCGCGCGGGCCGTCGAGGTTTCCCAAAAGCTCACTCTCGACGGGAGCATCCGTTCGCTCCTCAACACAGTGTCACCGGAGAAGCTCGGCGCGCACTGACCCGCAGAAAGCCCCTGTTGCTGGCCTCATCGCGCGCGTAGTGTCTGCAGAATGACTCACTCACACGACCCGGACGACCGGGTGAAGCCAGCTATTCCAACGGAGGAATACGGCTCGGACGAGAAATTCAGGACCGCCGACAAATCTCAGGCAGCGAACGGTGCGGATTACACAACGACCGGTGACCCCATCGAGGATCCGGAACACCTCGCCGAAGAAAACCAACTTCACGCCACGGTGGGAAATCCGCTTTCGGGCACTGATGAGGTCGACGACGACGTTGACCGGACGACGCCGGGAAATCCGATCTCGTCGGTGGAACACGACGTCGAGGAAGATCTGCCTCACGCGACGCCGGGTAATAACCCGGTGATCCCCGAGGACTGACGCCGCAGCATCCGTCGTGCGCGGTCGGGGTGACCCCGATGCAGCATTTACGATTGACGGATGCCCGAAATACTGCAGCAAGGCGTGTCCGCGCCCAGCCGCAGGACAGACCACGGCAGGCCTCCCATGCCCAGCCGCAGGACTCATCGCGGCAGGAGCAACGTCGCCGCGTACTCGATGCTCGCACCGAGCCTCTTCGGCCTCGCCGCGTTCCTTGTGCTGCCGATCCTCGTGGTGTTCTGGTTGAGCTTCCAGAGCTGGGATCTGCTCTCCCCGATAACGCCGGTCGGTTTTGCGAACTACGGTGACGTGTTCAGTGACCCCACGTTTTACAACTCGCTCGCCGTGACGCTGTTCTTCGTCGTGATCGTGATTCCGGTGCAGACGGTGCTCGGCGTCGTCGCCGCTTCGCTGCTCACCCGCGGGCTCCCCGGGTCACTGTTCTTCCGAACCATTTACATTCTCCCGTGGGTATGTGCCCCGCTCGCTCTCGGCATCGTCTGGCGCTGGATCCTGGCGCCCACCGATGGCCTGCTCAACGACCTGATCGGCACACGCATCGAGTGGCTCAGCGATCCCGCGCTTGCGCTCCCATCCGTTGCCGCCGTGGTGATCTGGTCAAACGTCGGCTACATCACCCTGTTCTTCATGGCGGGACTGCTCAATATCCCCACTCAGATCCTCGACGCTGCGCGCATGGACGGGGCGGGTCCGATCGCCACGTTCTTCCGAATCAAGCTGCCGCTACTCAGGCCGACCACCTTCTTCGTGCTCGTCACGAGCGTGATCAGCGTCTTCCAGTTGTTCGACCAGATCTACGCGCTCACCGGCGGTGGTCCGTTCGTCGTGACGGATGCCGGTACGTACGGCAGGACCGACGTCGTCGCGTCCCGCATCTACAGCGAGGCTTTCTCGACCTTTGATCTCGGGCACGCCGCCGTCATGGCCGTTGTGCTTCTGTCCGTGCTCGTCGTCATCACGCTTGGCCAGCAGCTCTACTTCGGCAAGAGGACGACCTATGACCTCTCCTAGCCGCATCATCACCACCATCGGCGCCTACCTGATCCTCATCGCGGCCGCCATCGTCACGCTCGGGCCATTTGTGCTCAGCGTGATGACCGCATTCAAATCGCCGCGCCAGTTCGCGAGTGAGGATTCACTCACCGTGCCGGCTCCGTTCGCGTTCGAGAACTTTGTGACGCTGCTCACCGGGCCAGCCGAATTCGGGAATGCGATCCTCGTGACGGTCGCCGTGACATCCGTCATCGTCATATTCCAGCTGGGGTTCTCGGTGCTCGCTGCATATGCCTTCGCCCGCATCGACTTCGTTGGCCGCCGTGTGCTGTTCTGGGTCTATCTCTCCGGCCTGATGGTCCCAAATATTGTGCTCGTCATTCCGCTGTACCTGATGATGGTCGAACTCGGACTTCGCAACACGTTCTGGGGACTGGTTCTGCCGTTCATGTTCGGTAGCCCGTATGCGATCTTCCTGCTCCGCGAGTATTTCCGCGGCATTCCCAATGACCTCGTCGATGCCGCGAGGATCGACGGGGCCGGGCACTGGCGCATCCTCCGCAGCATCATCGTTCCCCTCTCGAAACCGATTCTCGCGACACTTACCCTCATCACCATCGTCAGCCAGTGGAACAGTTTCCTCTGGCCCCTCGTCATCACGACGGGACCGGACTGGAGGGTCATCACAGTCGCAACTGCTAGCCTCCAGTCTCAGTACAACGGCAATTGGACCCTCGTGATGGCCGCGACGACGCTCGCCCTGGTCCCGCTGGTCGTGCTGTTTTTGGCCTTCCAGAAGCAGGTCGTCCGCTCCATCACGATCTCCGGATTCAAGTAAAAGAAAGACCACCCGAAATGGCTCAGCGTTTTCTTCAGTTTGCGGCAGTCGTCGCCGCGTCCGCCCTCGCACTCACCGGTTGTGCGGCAGGCAGCCCTGACGACGAAAAGACGACAGTGTCGTTCCGGCTCTGGGACGACACCGTGGCCGAGGCCTATGAGGAATCCTTCGCGGCGTTCGAGAAGCAGAATCCCGAGATCGACGTCGAGATCAACATCGTCGGCTGGGGCGACTACTGGACCAAGCTCCGCACCGACATCGCCGGCAAGACGATGGATGACATCTTCTGGGTCAACAACTCCTACTTCGGCGCATACGCCGATTCGGGAAAGCTCGTGAACGTCGACGACGTCCTCGGCGACGACGCCAGCGCCGAGTGGGAACAAAGTGTTGTCAACCAGTTCACCCGCGACGGCAAGCTGTGGGGAGTTCCGCAGCTGTACGACGCCGGAGTGGGTGTCTACTACAACAAGGCGCTTCTTGACGCTGCGGGAGTGACCCCTGAGTCCCTCGCCGACCTCACCTGGTCCCCGGACCCGGCCGCGGACACCTACCTGCCTGTCGCGAAGGCGCTGACCCTCGACACAGCCGGAGTCTCGGCCGCTGACCCCGCGTTCAACGGGGCGATCGCGCAGTACGGCACAAACGTCGGTTACGACACCCAGGCGATCACGCTCCCGTTCATCGGATCGAACGGCGGTGTCTACCAGGAGGGCGACGAGTTCGCCTTCACGGATCCCAGGACGGTCGAAGCTGTCAGTTACCTCGTGAACGCCATCAACGTTGCGAAGGTCGCGCCGTCAGCCGCTGACACCAACACCAACAGCGACTTCAGCCGTGACGCGTTCCTGCAGGGCAAGGTCGCCATGTTCCAGTCGGGCCTCTACAACCTCAAGAACATCGCCGACGGCGCGGAATTCGAGTGGGGCGTCGCGCCGATTCCCGCCGGGCCTGCTGGCCGTGTCTCGGTGACGAACGGCGTCGTCGTCGCTGGCAACGCGGCATCCGAGAAACAGGATGCCATCGCGGAGGTCCTCGCCTGGCTTGGCTCGGAGGAAGGTAACGGGTATCTCGGTACCTCGGGTGCAGCCGTGCCCGCTGTGAAGAGCGCGCAGGCTGGTTACTTCGACTTCTGGGACGGCGAGAACGTCTCGGTGGACCCGTTCTTCGACGTGATCGACGAGGCCGATCCGATTCCCGCTCCGACCGGACCCAACTACGGCAAGGGATTCGAGGCGTTCGACCCGATCTTCCAGGAGATCTTCAAGGGAACGCTCGACGTGAAGGCCGGTCTGAAGCGGGCCGAGGACGCGGCGAACGCGGCGATCGCGGGCTAGCTCTCCCGAGCCCGCCCCGCGCGTTGCCCCACCCCGAGAACATCACTTCCGGCCGAGGCCATCAGTTCCGCGGGGTGTTCTCGACCGGAACTGATGTTCTCGTGCCTACCGGCGTGCCGACTGGGGCAGGCCAGCCTCGCGCAGCGCCGCGGTGAGAAGCCGCGGGCTCAGCGCGGCATCCCACAACCACCTGACCATCCCGTTGCCGGTGCCGCGCATCAGATCCTCGCGCCGTTTCTCAGCCCACACGATCTCTTCGATGCTCGTGCCGCCGGTCATGGATGCCCGCGAGTACTTGACGTAACCGTCGAACTCGCCGAGCAGTCGAAACGCTGGCCAGCCGAAGTCAGCGAACCAGGTGGTGCCGTTCCTGTCGGTCACCGGGAACTGGAGAACAGGTGCCGGAAATCCGCACCGGTACATGGTCACCCTGCTTGCCGACTCGCCGGGTGACTCCGCGTTCGGCGACGCGAAGGTGATTGCCCGCAGGGCCCGGCGGGAGCCTCTGGCCGGCCCCAGCGCGGCGAGTCGCTCCAAAAGATCGCTCCGCACGAGCTCGGCCGCTGTCGTGTCGTCGCGGCCGCGCGCATCGCGGCCGCGCGCATCGCGACCGAGTGCGGCGTCGAGCGTGACAACCGCTGAGAGGAAGGTCGCCGATCGAGCGAGGTCGAGCATCGTCCGCGCCAGACTCGTCACGAGAGTGCCGTTGAGATCCACGACGTCAGTGTCCCCGAGCGGCGCCTGATGCCACAGAACACCGTTGCGGGACGCGCGCCGACTGCCGTCGGCCGAATAGAGGTGAACGGTGTCGGGCCAGCTGCCGATCACCGGAAGCCCCCACAGGGCAGCCGCCGACTCGTAGCCAAACACCGCGCCGCCCGCACGGGTGGCTGTGGCCGCCCGCATGCGGAGCAGGTACCTGTCCCGGTCGGTGAGTGCTGCCCAGGTATCACTCGCGACATAGGCGCCGCGGCGGAGGCCGACGACAGTGCCGGACGCGAGGCCGCGCCGAAGCGCCCTCCCGTCGCCCCCGATCAGTTCGAGGGAGCGGGTGAGTTGCAGGGGGTCGTCGTCGCGAATCAGATCGGTCGCCATGGTCTCGAGGATGGCGCGGCTCGGCGGCGTGTAGCGAGGTTCCCGGGTAAGCGGTGGGAAAGGTGGCGGGGGTGGCGGCGCTGTGGGGGACCTCTCTCGGCGCGACCGAGCCCGGAGCGAGAACATCAGCTGCGGTCGAGAACACCAGTTGCGCCGGATGTTCTCGACCGGAAGTGATGCCCTCGCGATGACCTGCGCTCGAAGCAGCCACGGACCCAGCCAGCGGATGCCGGCCCCAATAGGTAAAACCCGGCGAGATCCGGTAAGCTACTCAGGTTGCCCGTATGTGAACACTCTGTTCCCGTGCGGTCCAACGATGCTAGAACCCTCCTGCTGCAGATCGTCTGCAGCCGTTCGAGTCCGAAGGAGGTGGGTTAGTGACGCATCAGTATGAACTCATGGTTATCCTCGACCCCGAGATTGACGAGCGCACAGTTGCTCCCAGTCTCGATAAGTTCCTTAATGTCATCCGCAACGATGGTGGAACCATCGACAAGGTTGACATCTGGGGCCGTCGTCGCCTGGCTTACGAAATCAACAAGAAGACCGAAGGCATTTACGCCGTCGTCGACTTCACCGCGACGAGCGAAGCAACGGTCGAGCTCGACCGTCAGCTGAAGCTCTCCGAGGCAGTCATGCGCACCAAGGTGCTGCGTGCCGAAGAGGCAATCGCTCTCGTTGAGTCCGAAGGCAAGCGCGCCGAGGAGAAGGCTGCCCGCAAGGCTGCTGCCACCAAGGCCAAGGTTGACGCCAAGCCTGCCGAGCCGGCAACGGTCGAAGGCGCTTAGTCCCGATGGCTGGCGAGACCGTAATCACCGTGGTGGGCAACCTCACGTCTGACCCTGAGCTGCGTTACACGCAGAACGGGCTGGCGGTTGCCAACTTCACCATCGCATCCACTCCGCGCAATTTCGATCGCGCGGCAAACGAGTGGAAAGATGGCGAAGCACTGTTCCTGCGAGCGAGCGTTTGGCGTGAATTCGCCGAGCACGTCGCCGGATCGCTCACCAAGGGTAGCCGTGTCATCGCTACCGGGCGTCTGAAGCAGCGTTCGTACGAAACGAAGGAAGGCGAAAAGCGCACCTCGATGGAACTCGAGGTTGACGAGATCGGCCCTTCGCTTCGGTACGCAACCGCACAGGTCAGCCGCGCACAGTCCTCCGGCGGTGGTGGTGGCCGCGGCCCCGCTGCAGTCCAGGACGAGCCGTGGGCAGCAAGTGCACCGGCCGCCCCACAGGCGTTCGGTGGCGGCAACTCGAACGCAGGCAATGCGGGCAATTCCGGCGACAGCTGGAACACGCCCGGATCCTACGGCGACGACACCCCTTTCTAAACACTTCGTCCGCTGGGGCCCAGGTCCCGGCGGACACATTCACACTAAGGAAACCAAATGGCTGGAAAGTCTAGCGGCGCAAGCCGCAAGCCTGCCCGCGGTGGCAAGGGCGGCAAGCCGCTCGCTCCCGCGAAGGCAATCCGCGTTGGGGTCATCGACTACAAGGATGTCCCAACCCTTCGCAAGTTCATCTCCGAGCGTGGAAAGATCCGCGCCCGCCGCATCACCGGTGTTTCCGTCCAGGAGCAGCGCCTCATCGCCCGTGCAGTCAAGAACGCACGCGAGATGGCTCTTCTTCCCTACGCCGGCTCAGGCAGGTAAGGAACACTCACATGTCAAAACTCATCCTCACGCACGAAGTGACCGGTCTCGGCACTCCTGGTGACATCATCGAGGTCAAGAACGGTTACGCACGTAACTACCTGATCCCGCAGGGCTTCGGCATTGCGTGGAGCCGCGGTGCTGAGAAGCAGGTCGAGCAGATCAAGGCCGCACGCGCAGCGCGCGAACTTGCCACCCTCGAAGACGCTCAGTCCCTCAAGGCTGCCCTCGAAGGCACCAAGGTCAAGCTCGCCGTCAAGGCTGGCGCTGAAGGCCGTCTCTTCGGTTCCGTCAAGACAGGCACTGTCGCTGACGCGGTCGCCGCAGCTGGCCTCGGCCAGATTGACAAGCGCAAGATCGAGATCCCATCTCCGATCAAGTCCGTCGGTACGCACGAAGCTCGGGTCCGCCTGCGCGAAGACCTCAGCGCCGTCATCACCCTCCAGGTGGTTGCTGCCAAGTAGTACAACGCGATGCGGGGTGACGGGTTAAAAGCCCGTCATCCCCTCTCGAATAAGCGGCTGAGCCCTCACGGGCTCAGCCGCTTTTTCGCCCCGTAAACATGAGGATTTATTCGACTTCTGTAGGGATGCCTCTAGCCCTGTTGGCCGAAATGTCAAGTTATTTGTGCACAGGTGTTCGGCGGCGCGCCAACGTTCAACACAAACTCTAAACAGGTCGAAGTGCACACATGTGGAAACAGGATTTACCCGGTGAGGTGCTATTTATCGGGCAAAAGTATTTCCCTTTCCACAGATCTATCCACACCTTGTGCACACACCGCCCGGCGTTTCGCCCACTTTATTCACAGAGTTATCCACAGGCGCATTTGTGCCGGGGGAGTGGCGCTCCTAGTGTGTAGCAGCGCAGGTTTTTATCGGGGCGCGCCAGGCGGTTCATCCCACCAATGTCGGTGGTCGATGATCTGCTGTAACTGAGCATGAAAGTCATGAGCTGTCCCCGCCGGACGGGCTGAAAAGCCAGAGGAGGAACGAGTGTCGATCGCTCATCTCGGGCTCAACGACCATCAGTCGTCGGGCGAACGACCGGAGCAGCGCGCTGAGCGGACCCCACCTCACGACCTGCTCGCTGAGCAGTCCGCTCTCGGTGGAATGCTCCTCTCGAAAGACGCAGTGGCTGACGTCGTCGAGTCGGTGCGCGGTGTTGACTTCTACATCCCCAAGCACGAAATCATCTTCGACGCGATTCTGTCGCTGTATTCCCACGGCGAACCGACGGATGTCATCGCCGTCACCGATGAACTGATCAAGACCGGTGAGCTGTCCCGTGCGGGCGGCGCTGATTACCTGCACACGCTGACGAGCCTCGTGCCGACGGCAGCCAACGCAGGCTTCTATGCCTCGATCGTCGCAGAACGGGCGCTGCTCCGTCGCCTCGTCGAGGCGGGAACCCGCATCGTGCAGATGGGTTACGCGGGCGAGGGTGAGGTCCTCGACCTCGTCAACACCGCCCAGGCCGAGATCTACGGCGTGACCGGGTCGACGACGGCCGAAGACTACGTGCCGCTCAACGAAGCCGTCGGAACCGCGTTCGAAGAGATCGAAGCGAACAACGGCTCAGATGGCAAGATGGTCGGCACGCCGACCGGGTTCGCCGAACTCGACGACCTCACCAACGGCTTCCACGGAGGCCAACTCATCATCGTGGCGGCCCGACCTGCGCTCGGTAAGTCGACCCTCGCGCTCGACTTCGCGCGCGCTGCATCGATCGGAAACGACCAGCCGTCGATCTTCTTCTCCCTGGAAATGGGGCGGAGCGAAATCGCCATGCGACTCCTCTCAGCCGAGGCATCCGTGCCACTTCAGAGCATGCGTAAAGGAAACGTCGACCAGCGCGACTGGAACAAACTCGCGGCTGTGCGTGGGCGGATCAACGACGCCCCGCTCTACATCGACGACAGCCCCAATATGACGCTCGTCGAGATTCGCGCCAAGTGCCGCAGGCTCAAGCAGCGCGTCGGACTCAAGCTCGTGGTGATCGACTACCTGCAGCTCATGACGTCCGGAAAGCGTGTCGAAAGCCGCCAGCAGGAGGTTTCGGAGTTCTCGCGTGCACTGAAGCTTCTCGCGAAGGAGCTCAAGGTTCCCGTCATCGCGCTTTCGCAGCTGAACCGTGGACCCGAGCAGCGTGCTGACAAGATGCCGGCGATCTCCGACCTCCGTGAGTCCGGTTCGCTCGAGCAGGATGCCGATATGGTCATCCTGTTGCACCGAGAGAGCGCCTACGAGAAAGACAACCCGCGAGCCGGTGAAGCGGACCTCATCGTCGCCAAGCACCGTAACGGACCGACGCGCACGGTAACCGTCGCGTTCCACGGCCACTTCTCGCGGTTCGCCGACCTCGCGCCGGCCTAAGCCCCGGCCGAGTCCCGCGTTCTTCTACGCCGCGTAGACTAGAGGTATCCCCCTCACGCTCCACCACGAAAGAGGCGTTCTCCTTGGCCAGTTCCGCCGCTGCTGCACCACGCGGCTCCGTCGACTCGACGTCGCGGTACTGGATCTTCCAGGTGCTGAGGGCGGTACCAGCGGCGGTCGCGGCCGCAGTCATCACGTTCAGCGTCGACCACTCGGCTCCCCTCGGTCTGACGGTCTTTGGCGCATTCGCCGTGGTCACCGGCCTGATGGCCGTGGTGTTCGTGCCACGGGTCCTCGCTGACGATCGGGGCTCGCGCCTCAACTTCCTCCTGAGCGGAGTTGTCAGCCTCTTCGCCGGCGCGGCCGCTCTGTTCCTCGCCGGAACCGGCACATCCGCGCTGCCCGGTCTCTTCCTCACGGTGATCATCTGGGCGCTGCTCACCGGCGTTCTCGAGCTCTACAGCGGCTTCCGCCTGCGCGGGCGATCGCCGTTCGCGCGAGACTGGATGACCGTCGGCGGGGCCACAGTGCTCCTCGGCATCGTCTACCTACTCGTGCCGCCGGGACTCGACCAGCACTACACCGGGCCTGACGGCGTCGACCGCAGCCTCACAGCATCCATCGTTACGGTGGGGGTCTTCGGCGCTTACGCCGCGATCGTCGCCGTGCTCCTCATCATTGGCGGTTTGTCGCTCAAATGGGGAACGGACGGCGCCGGGCGTTCGTCTACAACAGGCACTACGGAGTCACAATCATGAGCACACCACAGCCACCAAGCCGTCGCGAGATTCTCAAACCAGTCGAGTTGCTTGTCTTCGCTGCGGTCGCTGGAATCTTCACCGGCCTCGTGACCCTCATGGTGACCCGCGACATCTCCTTTGCGCTGATCGGGTTCGGTATCGCGTTCATCGTGACGCTCGTCTTCATCGCCATGTTCGCCCTCACGGTCAAGCCCGACGACATGGAGAAGAAAGACATTCACGACCAGGACACCGGGCACTGACTCTCGGGCGGTAATGTCCGAACTCTGGCAGTCGGGCTCTGGCAGTCGGCTTCTAGCAATCGGGTTCTGGCAGTCGGCTTCTGACCAGCGCCCGCTAGCTTGCTGGCACGGTCCGCGGATGCCAGGTCAGGCGTGTTCCAGGACGCAGTCCGGCCCCGGATAGACGAGGCTCTCGTGGCCATCGTCGAACCGGATGTAATAGGGCGGTGCGCCGTCCGGGCCACGCACCTCGAGGATCTGTCCGTGCCGTTCCGGCGCTCCGACGCTCTGGCCCCGAATGACAATCCGCTGTCCGGCTGTTGTCTGCATGATCGCCTCCCGATTTCAGGGTACGCGCGGTGTGCGAAACGCGGAAGGGTCGACGCGTGGCACTTGTCGAGCACCCGCCGAGAACATCAGTTCCGGTCGAGAACATCGGTTGCGCGTGATGTTCTCGACCGCTTCTGATTTTCTCGCGGTTACGCGGGCGCTACGCCAGGTAGTCGACGAGCTCGTCGGCGAGGCCCGTGTAGTGCGCGGGGGTGAGAGCGAGCAGGCGCTCCTTCGCGTCGACGCCGATGTCGAGCGTCGATACGAACTCGATCAGGTCGTCACGGCCGATGCGCTTGCCCCTGGTGAGGTCCTTGAGCAGGGCGTACGGGTCGGTGATCGTCGAGCGACCGGCGACAACCTCGGCGCGGATGACCGTCTGGATCGCCTCGCCGAGAACCTCCCAGTTGGCGTTGAGGTCCGCAGCCAGCACCTCGCGGTCGAGGTCGATCTCACCGAGACCGCGGGCGAGGTTGTCGAGGGCGAGCAGCGAGTGCCCGAGCCCGACACCGATGTTGCGCTGGGTCGTCGAGTCGGTGAGGTCGCGCTGCAGCCTGGAGGTGACGAGGGTTGCGGCGAGCGAGTCGAGCAGGGCGCTGGAGAGTTCAAGGTTGGCTTCGGCGTTCTCGAACCGGATCGGGTTGATCTTATGTGGCATCGTCGACGAACCCGTGGCACCGGCCTGCGGGATCTGCCGGAAGTAGCCCATCGAAATGTAGGTCCAGATGTCGGTTGCGAGGTTGTGCAACACCCGGTTGGCGTGCGAGACGCGACCGTAGAGCTCCGCCTGCCAGTCGTGCGATTCGATCTGGGTGGTCAGCGGGTTCCAGACCAGTCCGAGCGATTCGACGAAAGCCCGGGACAGAGCCGGCCAGTCCGCTGTCGGATCAGCGACGGTGTGAGCGGCGAAGTTGCCTGTCGCGCCCGAGAACTTGCCGAGGTATTCGGTGCCGTCGATCTGCTTGGCGATGCGTTCGAGCCTGAAGACGAAGACCGCGAGCTCGTGCCCCATGGTGGTTGGCGTCGCCGGCTGTCCGTGTGTGCGCGCCAGCATGGCATCCGCCCTGTGCTTCACGGCCAGCGCCTGCAGCGTGTCGATGGTGACCCGCAGCTTCGGGAGCCACACCGCCTGAACGGCGTTCGATACGGTGAGCGCGTACGCGAGGTTGTTGATGTCTTCGCTCGTGCAGGCGAAGTGCGTCAGCTCGGCGATGGAGTCGAGGCCGAGGGAGGCGAGCCGGTCGCGCACGAGGTACTCGACGGCCTTCACATCGTGGCGTGTGACCGCTTCTTTCTCGGCGAGCCAGTCGATCTCGGCTTGTCCGAAGTAGAGGTACAGCGAACGGAGCGAGAAGATCTGCTCTTCGCTGAGCGGTGCGGATCCGAACATTCCTGCACCGGTCAGGTAAATGAGCCATTCGACCTCGACCTGCACCCGCGCCCGGTTGAGGCCGGCCTCGGACAGGTACTCACCCAGCGGGCTCACCACAGAGGAGTAACGGCCATCGAGCGGGCTGAGTGGCTGGGCGGGTAGTGAGGTCATCGGGTGGCTCCCTGTCGGATTGCGGGTTCGATCTGGCGAAAAAGTTGACGGATCGCCCCCTCAATCATGCCCAATACCCGATCGAACATTTCGTCATCCGCGTAGTAGGGGTCGGGAACGTCGGTCAATTCGCTGCGTTCTGCGTCGAAACTGAGCAAAAGCGCGATCTTTCCGCGGTCCGTCTCGGTCGGCGCCCACGCCCGAAGGACCCGATCGTGGGTGCGGTCGAGGGCAACGACCAGGTCGAGCTTCTCGAACCAGTCCGGGTTGAACTGCTTCGCCCGGTGCCGTGCGCCGTCGTAGCCGTACTTACGGAGCGCGGCGATGGTGCGGGCATCTGCCTGTTCGCCGACATGCCAGTCCCCGGTTCCGGCGGACACCGTCTCCACGTATCGGCTCAGCCCGGCCTGGCGCACGAGGTGCTGGAAGACGATTTCGGCCATCGGCGATCGGCAGATATTGCCTGCGCACACGAAGCACACCCGGAAAGGTTGCACCTCGGTCGGGTCCGGGTCGGAAATCATTCCCCTATTCTGTACCGCTCGAGGCTCAGGCGGGAGTCCCCCAAACCCCTTCACAAACCCCCGAATCGGGGTGGGCTGTCCACGGCCTGTGCGCATCGCGGATCTCTCGGGGTCGCCCGGCCACACTGGATCCGACGGCCGAGCGCTTCTCTGGAGCACAGCCTCACCCCGCGAGTGCAGTGAAAAGTGAAGGAGAGATTCACGATGACGACGGTCAATACGCCCATCACGACATCGATCACCGCGGCACTGGATACGGCGGTGACTGGTGGGGTCGGCGCAGCGGGGGACGCGGAATTTCGCGCGGCGCAATTGCGGGCTCTGGACGTCATCTCCGAACAGCGCCGTCGGATCGATGCGCTCCAGCAGAATGTCATGCCCGGCCGACGGCGCATTCTCGATGCAGCGGGCGACCTGACCTGGCGGTCCTCCAGCCGGGCCGAGTTCGAGGCGAGGGTTTCCGAACTCGCAGACCGGCTCACCCTCGCTGCGATTCATCTCACCGAGGCGCTCGAGCAGTGTGAGCACGCGAGAAGGGCGGCCCTCGCCAGCTATTCCGGGGGCGGAGCGGCGCCCGGTTCCCGTGGCTACCCCGACTACCCAGCAGCGAGCGGCGGCCCTGGCGCGACAGGCGCTCTCTGATGTCCGACTCGCTCACCCTGTCGACGGGCGGGCTGACGAGCGTCTCAACCGAGGAGCTTTTGGCATTCTCGAGCGCTCTCGATGTTCTCGCCGTCGACGCAACCGACTGGGCACACGGGGCATCGATCGCGCGGTGCCTGACGGAGTGGTCGACGGATGCCGCACCATACGGATTCGCGGAACCCCCGCTGATGAAGGCCAGCCGGTTGTTCACCGACGCGTCGGACTGCGCCGAGCGGCTCGGCAAAGTGGTTCAGGATGCCGCGAATGCCTACGCGGACGGAGAGGCACGAAGCCGGGAGGCTCTCGGTGCCATGCAGGCGTTCGCCGGGTTCCTGGTCGGCACGTATCTGCACAACCTCGTCATCGGAGCACTCCCTCTTCTGCCAGGCCTGATTCTCACCGCGACGGTCATGAAGCAGCCGGCGCTGCGCCGCGCTGCCGCGCTTCTCGGGGTCGGCCTCGCCGGTGGACTGGCGCAAAACCCGGGCCTCACCGCGAATCCGGCGTTCGTGGGGATGGTGCGCGATGTGGTGTCAGCGGCAGACGACATCCTGATGGGATTCAGCGGAACGAGTCTGCCCGCGGCGCGAATCCTCGGCGATGAAGGGACCGGCCTCGTCGGACTCGACACTGTCGCCAGCGCCGCAATAATCCTCGGCGGACGACACGTATTCACCGAGACGCCGGTGCGGACCGTCAGCTACGGGGTCGCGCGGGATGTACGGCCCCCGGCCTCCCTCGCGGATGCCGCGCGACGGATTCCTCCGACCGGCGTGGGAAGACCCCAGATTACTGTCGAGAAGTACACGCACCCCTCTGGCACCGCCTCCTACGCGGTGTACATCGCGGGCACGACGGACTTCGGCGGCCACAGCGCCGAGCCGTTCGACATGGCGAGCAACCTGGCCGCGGTCGCCGACAGCGACGCGGGGGCGTACAGGGCCACGCTCGATGCCATGGAGCAGGCCGGGATCCAGCCCGGCGACCGGGTCAACCTCTTCGGCCATTCCCAGGGCGGGCTTGTCGCCGCCCGCATCGCCGAGTCAGGGAGCTTCGATACCCAGTCCCTCGTCACCTTTGGTGCGCCGAGCGGGCAGGTCGCTGTGCCGGACTCGGTGACCCAGGTTGCGGTCGAGCACGCGGAGGACCTGGTGCCAGCGCTCGGAGGCGAACCGGTCGACGGGGCCGAAGGACGCGACCGTCTCGTCGTTTCCCGCTCCCTCTTCGATGAAACCCCGCCGGATGCCGACGACGGTGGGGCGTCCCACTCCATGGACGGGTATGAGACGACGGCAGCGCTCATCGATGAGTCCACCGACCCGCGCCTCACTGACCTCACCGAGGCGCTGGCCGGAATCGGCTCAGGCGCCGGGGTCGCCCAGGCGTTTCGTTCGGAGCGGGTTCGACCGGGGTGACGCCCCGCTCGGAGTCAGCGGCCCGAGGATCGGCGCTGCGGCCGCAGGATGATCTGGAAGATCCAGTTGATGACGCTGATCACGAGAGCACCGAGAACCGCCCACCAGAAACCGTCGACCGTGAGACCGAAGCCGAACCATCCGCTGACCCAGCCGGCCATGAGAAGGAGCAGGCCGTTGATGATGAACGAGATCAGGCCGAGCGTCAGAATATAGAGCGGGAAGGCCACGATTTTGATCACCGTGCCGATGATGCTGTTCACGATCGCGAAAATGAGGGCGACGAACAGGTAGGTCAGCGCCGTTGCCACACCGTTGTTCGGTGCGTACGGGGTGACCTGCACGCCGGCGACAACGAGCGTGGTCAACCAGATCGCCACAGCGTTGATGACGATGTTCAGGAGGAATTTGGCCATGCTCTACTATGGCACCGCGTCGGAATCCGTGCATTCCCCTGTGAGCCCGTGCGGCGACACCCGTCTCGAACCCCCGGCCGGGGTGGCCAACGCCGAGCGGAACATACGTATCCGCGCCCGTACGTATGCGATCAGCGGAATGGCCTCTGTCTAGACTCGACGTGTGACTTTCACCCCGGCAAACGCAGATCACCCGCTTTCCCGGCCCGCGGTGAAGCTTCGGCCGGAGATACTCGCAACGCCCCCATACCGGCAGGGCAAAGCGGCGACGGATGACGCGTTCAAGTTGTCCAGCAACGAGAACCCTTTCCCCCCACTGCCCGGGGTCGTCGAGGCTGTCGTCGCTGCGGGCGCGTTCAATCGATACCCGGACGCGAGCGCTGCCGCGCTGCGGGAGGTGCTCGCTGAAAAACACGGCGTCAGCCCCGAGGAGATCCACATCGGATCGGGTTCCGTTGCTTTGCTCAGCCAGTTCATCACCGCTGCCGCCGGCCCAGGCGACACGGTCGTCTACGCGTGGCGTTCCTTCGAGGCTTACCCGGGGCTCGTCACCGTCGCGGGCGCCGAGAGCGTGCAGGTCCCCAACCGGGACGACGGGACTCACGACCTCGACGCCATTGCCGCGGCGATCGACGAGCGAACCCGCGTCGTCATCGTGTGCACGCCGAACAACCCCACCTCCACGATTGTCACCGCCGCTGGGTTCGAGGCATTCATGGAGCGGGTTCCCGCCGACGTCCTCGTCCTCCTCGATGAGGCGTACGCCGAGTTCGTCACGAACCCGGATGCCGTCAATGGACTCACCCTGACCGGCCGCTACCCGAACCTCGTCGTCCTGCGCACCTTCTCCAAGGCATACGGGCTCGCCGGCCTCCGCGTCGGCTGGGCTCTCGGGCCCGTAGGCATTCTCGACGCAGCGCGCGCGTCTGCCATCCCGCTTTCGGTCACCCAGCCCGCCCAGTCAGCGGCCATCGCCTCGCTCGGGCTCGAAGACCAGTTGCTCGAACGGGTGGACCGTCTCAGCGTGCTGCGCGACAGCATCCGTTCGGCGCTTCTCGACCAGGGCTGGAGAGTGCCGGATGCCCAGGGCAACTTCATCTGGCTCGCAACGGGTGACGAGACGCTCCACGTCAATGAGGTGTTCCTCAGCCACGGGATCGTGGCGCGGGCCTTCCCCGGATCGGGCATCAGAATCACGATTGGCGAGGAAGAAGCTATGGAGAAGCTCCTACAGGCGAGCGCGGACGTTGTGGGATCTCTACCAGCTGGGCATCCGGCCCGGCAGTTAGGTTAGGACAATGGCGGAAACCGAAACGACGTCTCTCACGCCCCCGGTCCAGGTTCTGGCCACTGACGGAAGCTATTCACCGACCGCGTCGGCCGAGCCGTATCTGCCGTATCTCGACGCGCTGACCGATCAGGACCACGAACAGTTCTACCGGGACATGGTCATCGCTCGGGCGTTCGACACCGAGGCGGCGAACCTGCAGCGTCAGGGCCAGCTCGCCCTGTGGCCGCCGTGCCACGGCCAGGAGGGTGCCCAGGTTGGATCCGGTCGCGCCGCGCGCGCCCAGGACCACATCTTCCCGTCGTATCGGGAGCACGCCGTCGGCTTGATTCGCGGGGTCGACCTCCTCGGAATCATCGAGGTCATGCGCGGAACCACCCACTCGGGCTGGGACATCTCCGACCCGGCCAACGGCAATTTCCGCCCGTACACACTCGTCATCGGAGCGCAGGCGCTGCACGCGACGGGCTATGCGATGGGTGTGAAGTTCGACGGCGCGACGGCAACGGGAAATCCCGAAACCGACGAGGCAGTGATGGTCTACTTCGGCGACGGAGCGACCAGCCAGGGCGACGTCAACGAGGCCATGATCTTCGCGGCCAGCTACCAGACCCCGCAGGTGTTCTTCCTGCAGAACAACCACTGGGCGATCAGCGTTCCTGTGACCACCCAGTCGCGGACACCGCTCTTCGAACGGGCCAAAGGCTTTGGCCTTCCCGCCGTGCAGGTGGACGGCAACGACGTGCTCGCGAGCTACGCGGTCTCGGCCAAACACCTGTCGGATGCCAGGTCAGGCGGTGGCCCGCAGCTCATCGAAGCGCTCACCTATCGCGTCGGCGCACACACCACGAGTGACGACCCGACGAAGTACCGCACCCAGGAAATGACCGACTCGTGGATTCTCAAGGATCCGATCGTGCGGTTCGAGGCGTTCCTCCGCGGTCAGGGCGCCTCGGACGAGTTCTTCGCCGGTGTCGCCGAGCAGGCACGCGATTACACCGCAGACATCCGTGCGCGCACACACGCCATTAAGGACCCGGACCTGACCAGCATGTTCGACAACGTCTACAGCGAAGACCACCCGCTCGTCACCGAGGAGCGGGAGTGGCTGTCAGCCTACGAGCGCACCATGGCCGGAGGTGCAGCATGACGCTGAGCATCGACGCGCAGGTCGCGACCATGCCCATGGCGAAGGCCATCAACGCCGGACTCCGGCAGGCGATGGTCGAGAACGACAAGGTCCTCCTGATGGGCGAGGACATCGGCAAGCTCGGTGGCGTCTTCCGCATCACCGAGGGATTGCAGGCCGAGTTCGGAGAGAGCCGGGTGCTCGACACCCCACTCGCGGAGTCGGGCATCATCGGGACAGCGATCGGCCTCGCCATGCGCGGCTACCGCCCGGTGTGCGAGATCCAGTTCGACGGCTTCATCTACCCCGGCTTCAACCAGATCACGTCGCAGCTCGCCAAACTGACCAACCGCAACGAGGGCGCCCTCGAGATGCCCGTTGTCATCCGGGTGCCGTACGGCGGACATATCGGTGCGATCGAGCACCACCAGGAAAGCCCCGAGGCGTATTTCGCCCACACCGCTGGCCTTCGCTCGGTCAGCCCATCGACACCGAACGACGCGTACTGGATGATCCAGGAAGCGATCGCGTCGAACGACCCCGTCATGTTCTTCGAGCCCAAGAGCCGGTACTGGCCCAAGGGCGAGGTCGACCTCTCCGGATCAGCAGCACCGCTGCACGCGAGCCGGATCGTGCGGACAGGAACCGACGTCACGGTCGTTGCACACGGCGCGATGGTCAGCATGCTGATCCAGGCCGCAGAGCTGGCGGCTGCGGAGGGCATCAGCCTCGAAGTGATCGACCTCAGGTCGATCTCGCCGATCGACTATGGCCCGATCCTCGAGAGCGTGCGCAAGACCGGCCGCCTCGTCGTCGCCCAGGAAGCACCGGGCAACGTCTCCGTCGGTTCTGAGATTGCAGCGACCGTTGCCGAGCGCGCCTTCTATTCGCTCGAAGCCCCGGTACTGCGGGTTTCCGGCTTCGATGTCCCCTTCCCGCCGGCCAAGCTCGAGGCGCTGTACCTGCCCGACGCCGACCGCATCCTCGAGGCCGTCGATCGCGCGCTCGCCTACTAGTCGCCCGTCGACCGAATGGAGAACCATGAGTGAGTTCCAGTTTTTGATGCCGGATGCCGGTGAAGGGCTCACCGAGGCCGAAGTGGTCTCGTGGAAGGTCGCGCCAGGCGACGCCGTCGAGCTCAACCAGGTGATCGTCGAGATCGAGACCGCCAAGTCCCTCGTCGAGCTGCCATCGCCCTTCGCGGGCACCGTCGCATCCATCCTCGTCACCGAGGGCACAACCGTCGATGTCGGCACCCCGATCATCACGATCAGTGCAGCGGATGCCGGTGGCCAGGCGGCTGCAGAAGTCGCCCCGCCCGCCGTCTCAACGGAGTTCGCAGAAGCGGTTGCCGACACCAGGGGCACCGTTGACGACGAGAAGCCCGGCGCGGTTCTCGTGGGCTACGGCGATGCCGGTCATGTGTCTTCTCGCCGCCGCGCGCGGACGCGGCCCGTCCCGCCCGCCGCTCGACCGGCATCCGTCCCACCCGCGAAGGGCCCGGTGATCGCGAAACCGCCGATCCGCAAGCTCGCGAAGGACCTCGGCGTCGACCTCGCCCAGGTCACCGGCACCGGTGTCGGGGGAGAGGTCACCCGGGACGACGTGGTGCGCGAGGCCGGCCAGGCGAGTGTGTTCCGCAACATCGAAACACCCGAGTGGGGCGACACCCGCGAGGAACGGATTCCGGTCAAGGGTGTGCGTAAGCAGATCGCGAAAGCGATGGTCGAGGCTGCGTTCAAGGCCCCGCACGTGTCGCTGTTCGTCGACGTCGATGCGACCCGCACCATGGAGTTCATCAAACGGCTCAAGAATTCGACCGACTTTGCCGGGGTCAAGGTTTCGCCACTGCTGATCATGGCAAAGGCGATGATCTGGGCCGTGCGCCGGAACCCGACGGTGAACGCAACCTGGACCGATGAGGAGATCATCGTCCGGCATTACGTCAACCTCGGTGTCGCCGCCGCCACCCCGCGCGGGCTCATTGTTCCGAACGTCAAGGAAGCGCAGTCGATGACTCTGCTCGAGCTGGCGCAGTCGCTTGAGCAGCTCACCCTCACCGCGCGTGAGGGGAAGACGCCGCCCGCCGACCAGCAGAACGGCACCATCACTATCACGAACATCGGTGTGTTCGGGATGGACACCGGAACACCGATCCTCAACCCGGGCGAGGTCGGGATCGTTGCGCTCGGCACGATCAAGCAGAAGCCGTGGGTTGTCGACGGTGAGGTGCGACCTCGCTTCGTCACGACCCTCGGTGCGTCGTTCGACCACAGGGTCGTCGATGGTGATGTCGCGTCGCGATTCCTCGCCGATGTCGCATCGATCATCGAGGAACCGGCGCTGCTGCTCGAGTAGAAGTGCACGCTCCTCGGGTGGCGCTCAGCGCGCGACCCGTGGAGCGGTGGCTGCCGGTTCGGCAGCGGGCCTAAAAGCCGCCGCCGAAGTCTCCGCCACCGAAGTCTCCGCCGCCGCCGAAGTCGCCCCAACCGCCGCCGTCTCCGCCGCCGGCATCCGCGCCCGCGTCTGAACCGGCATCCGATCCGCCATCTGAACCTGACTCATCGGTGCCGGACCCCTCTGCGCCGGCCTCGGTTGACGGGTCAGGCATGAACGCTCCGACGACAGCCGAAGCGATGACATACCCGGCGACGGTGCCGAGGAGTGACGCGCCGACCATGCTGCCGAAGCCAGGGCCGTTCATGGTGCGCTCCATCGTGCCGGGCTGGCGCAACTCGGAACGCGTCGCCGATTGCGCGAGCGACCGGGGGTCGTCGCCGCGTGGCGCATCACCCGGTGCAGCGTCAGCGCTGAGCTGCGTGAACAGGAGCTGCCTCTGCTCGGGCGTCAGCTTTGCGAACGCCTCTTCGTGAGCCTGCTCAATTGCCTCGGGGGGAGCCGTGCGCAGCAGGTAGCGGTAACGCTCCACGGCGATTTCATCGTCGGTGCGCTGGCCCTGCCCGTAGCCCTGCTGGCCGTAGCCCTGCTGTTGCGGGCGATACTGCTGCTGTGCGTCCTGCTGGCGTGAGCCAAAAATCCTGTCAAGAAAACCCATGGTGTGCTCCTTGCATGTTGTCGAGTTGGCCCAGTTTACGAACGGATGCCGTGAGCACACTGCGAAGATATCCAGGGCAGTGTCCCAGCGCGTGGTCGTGCGCGCTGGCACTCAGACTCTGGGCAGTTTCACGGCAAAGGCACAGCCCAGAATAAGCTCCCTCCGGTTTCTGTTAGGCTCGTCCCTGGCCATGATGGCCGTAACGCTAGTCCGCGGGCGAATGTGACACAGGAATGTCGCGCATTCGGACGTATGGTCTTGTGACGTTGGCGGCGGTCCCATGGCCGCGTCAGCACAGCTCCCGAATCGCTTCAGACGCACTGGTCGTCGCCGCTTGATGGGTGGGGCAGGTGCACTCGTCCCTGACCCGGTCGTAACTTACGAGAATGCCGTGCAGGCATCCGTCCCCTCCCGGGAAAGTCATGAAATGTGGCTGTGGCACCTGCGCGCGCACGGAGAAAACGTGACCAACACTGTTGCCGTTGAGGTAAACAATGTCTACAAAGTCTTTGGCAAAAAGCCGCGCGACGTCGTCAAGCGATTGCAAGGCGGAGCGAAACGGGATGAGCTGTCCTCGCTCGGAACCGCCGCGGTCATCGACGCAAGTTTCGACGTTCAAAAGGGCGAGATCTTCGTTGTCATGGGCCTCAGCGGTTCGGGCAAGTCCACGCTGATCCGCATGCTCAATGGGCTGCTCGAGCCGACATCCGGCTCCGTAGCCGTATACGGCTCAGCCGTGAGCGGTGTGCCCGCGAAGCAGCTCCGCGAGGTGCGCCGGTCGAAGATCTCCATGGTCTTCCAGCACTTCGCCCTCCTGCCGCACCGCACGGTGCTCGATAACGCCGCTTACGCTCTCGAAGTCCAGGGTGTGCCTCTGGCCGAGCGGCGTGAGCGCGCGCAGAAGGTCGTCTCCCGCGTCGGTCTCTCCGGCTGGGAAGACAAGCTTCCGGGCGAGCTCTCCGGTGGAATGCAGCAGCGCGTTGGCCTTGCCCGCGCGCTCGCCGCAGACACCGACGTCCTGCTCATGGACGAGGCATTCTCGGCACTCGACCCGCTCATCCGGCGTGAGATGCAGGAACAGCTCGTCGAACTCCAGCAGGAGCTCGGCAAGACGATCATCTTCATCACCCACGACCTCAACGAGGCCATGTTCCTCGGTGACCGCATCGCCGTCATGCGCGACGGTCGCATCGTGCAGGTCGGAACTCCCGATGAGATCCTCACCGATCCGGCCAACGACTACGTCGCCCAGTTCGTCCAGGACGTCGACCGTGCCCGCGTGCTCACCGCCGCGAGCGTGATGGAGCCGGCGCGCGCCGTCGTCTCCGGCTCAGCCGGACCGCGTGCCGCGCTGCGCACCATGCGTGACATGCAGACATCCGCCGCTTTCGTCGTCGGAAACGGCCGCAGGCTGCTCGGCGTCGTTCACGACCGCGAGGTGCTCGGCCTCGTCAAGGCGGGCAACCGCGACCTGATGCCGATCGTCCGCAACGACCCGGCAACGGTCGGACCCGACCAGTACCTGGTCGACCTGTTCGAGCCAGCAGCCGAAAGCCAGCTGCCCGTCGCCGTCGTCGATGAGAAGGGCCGCCTGCTCGGCGCCATTCCCCGCGTGACGCTGCTCGCCGCGCTTGCCAACCTGCCGACGGCCACCGGTGAAAACCAGGTCATCGAGACTCCGGCAACCGTCGCCGTCGACGTCATCACCCAGACGCTCCGCGAAACCGCGGGGCTCACCGACGAAGTCGACCAGGCCAGGGCAATGCCTGCCGACGATGTCCGCACCGCTTCTGAAGGGAGCCTTCGCTGATGGATTTCCGTATTCCGCTCGGCCAGTGGGTCGAAGACTTTGTCGACATCCTCACCGACACGCTCCAGCCGTTGTTCGACGTGCTTCGCGCCGTCTTCCTCGGTCTCTACGACCTCGTCAACCTGATTCTCCAGACCCCGCCGTTCTGGGTCATCATCCTCGCGGTCGCTGTTCTTGGCTTCTTCGCGACGGGCTGGAAGCTCGCCGTCGGTGTCGTTATCGGCTTCGCGCTGATCTTCTCGGTCGACCAGTGGGAGAACGCGATGGACTCACTGTCCCTCGTGCTCGTCGCCAGCTTCCTCGCGGTGCTTATCAGCGTGCCGCTCGGCATTCTCGGTGCGCGCTCCGACACCTGGTCGCGGATCCTCAAGCCGATCCTCGACTTCCTGCAGACCATGCCTGCGTTCGTGTACCTCATCCCCGCGCTCATCCTGTTCCGCGTCGGTGTCGTTCCGGGAATCGTCGCGACGATCATCTTCGCGCTCGCCCCCGGCGTCCGTCTCACCGAGCTCGGCATCCGTGGCGTTGACAAGGAAGTTGTCGAGGCCGGTCACGCCTTCGGTTCGTCACCCTTCCGAATCCTGCGCCAGATCCAGCTGCCGCTCGCGATGCCGAGCATCATGGCCGGTATCAACCAGGTCATCATGCTGTCGCTCTCCATGGTCGTCATCGCCGGAATGGTCGGCGCTGGCGGACTCGGTGGCGACGTCGTCGCAAGCCTCAACCGCATCGACATCGGCCTCGGCTTTGAAGCTGGTTTGTCTGTCGTCATCCTCGCCATTGTTCTCGACCGCCTCACCGCGTCACTTGGCACCAGGAAAAAGCGTGCGAAGAAGGCGGATGCCGCTTCTTCCGGATCTGAGGTGACTCCCGTTTCACCGAAGGACGAGCAGCTCATCGCGCAGGCCGCCGGTGCGGGTGCACCCACCGACAGCCGCACCCCGCAGGGCGCAAGCGCCTAACCACACACATCTGCCGGGTTCACGCGGTGGGCCCGGCCAGCAGGATCTGATCGACAGCACTGAGAGGTAAAAATGAAGAAATACAGCAGAATCGCCATTGCAGCACTCGCAACGGTCGGTCTGGTTGGACTGGCCGGATGCGCAAGCACGGGCTCGTCAGACTCGGCCGATGGTGGCGAGAAGACCGACCTCACCCTCGCTGTGTTCAACGGCTGGGATGAAGGAGTGGCGACCAGTTGGCTCTGGAAGACAATCCTTGAAGACGAGGGATACTCCGTCGACCTCGAGTTCGCCGATCCCGCGCCGGTTTTCGAGGGCCTCTCCTCGGGTGACTACGACTTCACGACCGACGTGTGGTTGCCCGTCACGCACGAGGCATACCTCGACAACTACGGTGACGACATCGTCGAGCTCGGCGCCTGGAACGACGAGTCCAAGCTGACACTCGCGGTCAACGAGGACGCGCCGATCGATTCGATCGACGAACTGGCCGAGAACGCCGACCTCTTCAACAACACGATCGTCGGCATCGAGCCCGGCGCCGGCCTCACCGCGGCGATGGAGGATGCGGTCATCCCGACCTACGGACTCGACGACATGGAGTTCCTGACCTCATCGACGGCCGCCATGCTGTCCGAACTCAAGAGTGCGACGGACAAGGGCGAGAACGTCGTCGTCACCCTGTGGGAGCCGCACCGCGCGTACGCGCAGTTCCCGCTGAAGAACCTCGAGGACCCCGATGGCGCGTTCGGCGCCACCGAGAGCCTCTACAGCTACGGAAGCACCGAGTTCGCCGAGAACTCGCCGAAGGCTGCCGGATACCTCGAGAACTTCGAGATGGACAGTGAAACCCTCATGTCACTCGTGAAGGCCATGTTCATCGACTACGACGGTGACGACTACGCACCGATCGTCGAGAAGTGGATCGAAGACAACCAGGAGTACGTCGACGGGCTCACCGCCTAGTTCGACACAGCCGGCAAGCGCCGGGGTGGGCTGGATCTCACCCCGGCGTTTGTCATTTCTCGCGGTTCAGGCACCACAACCATGTCGCCGAATACCGGCGGCCGAAAGGTAATCCCATGAACACCGGTTCACGAATCACAACAGTGGCAGCGCTCAGCGCCGGCCTCATCGCCCTCACCGGCTGCACGGCGGCCGAGACTTCCGCAGCGCACGACAACGGAGACGAGAAGGATGTCTCGATCGCGGTCTTCAACGGCTGGGACGAAGCGGTTGCAACGAGCGTTCTCTGGGAGAGCATCCTCAACGACAAGGGCTACGACGTTGCCCTCGACTACGCAGACCCCGCACCGGTTTTCGCCGGCGTTGCGGCCGGCGACTACGACGTCACCCTCGATGTCTGGCTGCCGTTCACCCACAAGAGCTACCTCGAGGAGTACGGCGACGACATCGCCGAGCTCGGCGCGTGGAACAACGAGGGCAAGAACGCCATAGCTGTCAACGCGGATGCCCCGATCGACTCGCTCGCGGAACTCGCCGAGAACGCAGACCTGTTCGACAACAAGATCATCGGCATCGAGCCGGGCGCAGGACTGACCATGGCAACCGAGGAACGGGTCATCCCGACGTACGGCCTCGAAGACATGGAGTACGTCACGTCGTCCACGTCGGCCATGCTGACCGAGCTCACCAGTGCGACCAAGGCGGGCGAGAACATCGCCGTTACTCTCTGGGAGCCGCACTGGGCATACGGTGAGTTCCCGCTCAAGAACCTCGAGGACCCCGAGGGCGCACTCGGCGCAGTTGAGTCGATCCACTCCTACGCCTCCACCGACTTCAGCGAAAGCCACCCCACTGTCGCCGGCTGGTTCTCGGACTTCGAGATGGACCTCGACACCCTGTACTCCCTGGAAAAGGCCCTCTTTGTCGACTACGACGGTGACGACTACGCACCGATCGTCGAGAAGTGGATCGAAGACAACCAGGAGTACGTCGACGGACTCACCTCCTAGAAGCCCCGACTCCGAAGCAACTCGGTGAAACGAGAGCCCGGCCCGCCACTGGCGAGCCGGGCTCTCGTGGTTTGTCTGCGGGCCTGCCCCACAAAACGAATTGATAACCGTTATCATTACGGCTAGTATCGTTTCTCGTGATCACACTCCGCGCTTCTCTCGTTCTGATCCCGGTGGCAGCACTTCTCCTGACCGGATGCTCCGGCCAGGCAGATTCTGCCGCCACCGAACCCTCGAGGTTGCGTGTCGTCGCCTCCACCAACGTCTACGGCAGCATCGCGTCGACGATCGGGGGAGATCACGTCGACGTCACCAGCATCATCGATTCCGCAGCGCAGGACCCGCACAGCTACGAGGCCAGTGCTCGGGACCAGCTCGCCATTTCGAAAGCGGACATCGTGATCGAGAACGGCGGCGGCTACGACCCCTTCATCGACACGCTCGTCCACGCCGGGGCGAGCGACGACGTCGAACTCGTCAACGTCGTCGACCTGTCGGGCCGGGCGCCCGTCGAGACCGACGACCACGCCGACCACGACCACGCGGAGGGCGAGGAGCACGACCACGAACACATCGAGGGGGTAAACGAGCACGTCTGGTACGACCTCGCGGCCGCTGACGCACTGGCAAGCGCGCTTGCCCACACCTTCTCGCACCTCGACGAGGAGAACGCCGAAAGCTACTCAGCCAATTACTCGGCCTTCTCCGAAGACATCGCCGAGCTCACCGGGCGCACTGCTGAGCTCAAGGCAGCGAATGACGGAACTGCGGTCGCGCTCACCGAACCGGTCCCGCTCTACCTGCTCGAGGCATCCGGTCTTCACAACCTCACGCCTGATGACTTCAGCGAAGCGATCGAGGAAGGCACCGATGTGCCACCGGCAAGTCTCCGCGAGACGCTCGACCTCCTCAGCTCGGGCAAGGTCGCGATGCTCGCCTACAATGAGCAGACGAGCAGCCCGGAAACCGAACAGGTCCGGGACGCTGCCGACAAGAATTCCGTCCCCGTCGTCTCCTTCGCTGAGACGCTTCCTGACGGTGAGGATTATGTGAGCTGGATGACCAACAACCTCGACGCCATCACGGACGTGCTCGCCTCGTGAGTGCGCCCTCCGATCCAGGCGGTCACCGCCATCCCACCGCACCGGTCCTGAGCCTCACCGACGCTGCACTCAGCTTCGGAGACCGCGTGCTGTGGAACAAGCTCACCCTCGACGTGTGCGCCGGCGAGTTTCTCGCGGTGCTCGGGCCAAACGGGTCGGGCAAGACGAGCCTGTTGAAGACGATCCTCGGCCAGCAGAAGCTCGACTCGGGAACCGCCGACTTCGACGGGCATCCTGTTCGACGTGGCGACAGGAGGATCGGCTACATTCCCCAGCAGAAACTGATTCCGGGTGGGACGCCGATGCGAGCCCGCGACCTCGTTGCGCTCGGTGTGAACGGACACCGCTTCGGACTTCCCGTTTCGCGCGCATCGGAAAAGCGCCAGGTCGACGAACTGCTCGAGGCCGTCGGCGCGACCGCGTACGCCGACGAGCCTGTCGGCAACCTGTCTGGTGGCGAGCAGCAGCGGCTGCGCGTCGGCCAGGCGCTCGCCGGTGACCCGAAACTGCTGCTCTGCGACGAACCGCTGCTCAGTCTTGACCTGCAGCACCAGAGGGGAGTCTCCGAGCTCATCGACCGGCGACGCCGTGAGCACGGGACGCCCGTTGTCTTCGTCACCCACGACGTCAACCCGGTGCTCGGCATGGTCGACCGGATCCTGTACCTCGCCGGCGGACAGTTCCGTGAGGGAACGCCCGATGAGGTGCTTCGGAGCGACGTGCTCTCTGAGCTCTACGGCACGCCGGTCGACGTGCTTCGCACGGGCGAGCGTGTTGTCGTCGTTGGAATCCCCGACAGCGAGACCCACCATCACCACCACTCCCACGCGGAGGGTGTCCTGTGATCACGCTCGACGAGCTCTGGTCCCGTCTTTTCAACTTCGAGAACTACGGTGAACTGCTCGCGCTCGTGCAGAACTCGCTCATCGCCGGCGCCATCCTCGGGATCGTCGGCGGGCTCATCGGCGTCTTCGTGATGCAGCGCGACATGGCGTTCGCCGTTCACGGCATCAGCGAACTCTCCTTTGCCGGTGCAGCGGCTGCGCTGCTGTTCGGTGTCAATGTCGTCGCGGGCTCGATCGCGGGTGCGCTCATCGCTGCGATCATGATCGGGCTGCTCGGATCGCGAGCGCGGGATCGCAACTCGATCATCGGTGTGCTCATGCCGTTCGGTCTCGGTCTCGGCATCCTGTTCCTCGCCCTGTATCCGGGCAGGAGTGGCAATAAGTTCGGGCTGCTCACCGGTCAGATCATCTCGGTCGACGACCCTCAGCTGGTCTGGCTGACCGGGATCAGCATCGTCGTGCTCGCCGGACTGCTGTGGATGTGGCGCCCGCTGAGCTTCGACAGCCTCGATGCAGACGTCGCTGCCGCGCGTGGTGTTCCCACCCGCTTTGTCTCGCTCGCGTTCATGGTGCTGCTCGGCCTCATCGTCGCGGTCTCGGTTCAGATCATCGGCGCCCTGCTCGTGCTTGCGCTCCTCGTGACGCCTGCCGCAGCGGCACTCCGGTTGTCGGCATCGCCGCTCTGGGTGCCCGTGCTCGCAATGGTCTTCGGGTTTGTTTCGGCCGTTGGCGGCATTCTCCTCGCGCTCGGAGGGTCGCTCCCGATCAGCCCATACATCACGACGATCTCGTTCACGATCTACCTCGTCGCGAGGCTCATCGGCCTCGGCACGAAGACGCGGCCGGGGCTACGCTAGCCATGACAAAGATCATTCCAACAGTCGAATTGCGGAGGTGACCCGTGGCCGTCAAGAGAAATACCTGGCAGCGTGAAGCGGTTCGCGAAGCGCTCGATTCCCGCGACGGATTCGTCAGTGCGCAGGGTCTCCACCAGGGCCTGCGCGACGCGGGGTCACCGATCGGACTGGCAACGGTTTATCGCGCCCTGGCGGATCTCGCCACGGTCGGTGAGGCGGATTCGCTGCAGTCACCTGATGGCGAGAGTCTTTACCGCGCCTGTGCCTCAACCGGCCACCACCACCACCTCATCTGCCGCTCGTGCGGGCTGACCGTCGAGATCGAGGCAACGGAGGTCGAGCAGTGGGCGAAGCGCACGGCATCCGAACACGGATTCACCGAGGCGCAGCACATTGTGGACATCTTTGGCTACTGTGCCGAGTGCTCGCGGGCGATAACCACGGCCTGACAACGTAGAGGCCCGCACCCGACCGGGGTCGGGTGCGGGCGCTGTGTGGGCTCACGCGATGCGCGCGTCAGCGAACGTAGAGCGAGGGGTTCGCCGGTTCGGTGTCAGCCGGGTCGGATCCTTCGTCCGTCTCCGGGGCCGACTCGCCGTCCTCCGGGGTCGTCTCGTCCGGAGCTGCACGGTCGGGGTCGATCTCGTCACGATCCAGGTCGTGCGGGCGTACGTGGCCGCTGCCGCCGGGTCCGCCGTCACGGCCATCGTCCCCTGGGCCGCCCTGGCCTCCTCTGTCGCCCCAGCGGGGGCCGTCGTCCGACGTGCTGTGGAACATCCCCGGGCCGTCGTCGACAGCGGTTCCTGCCCAGAAGCCGCCGCCGAAGAGCACGGCGGCGAGGGCGACGCCCGCGACGCTGAGCAGCGCGATGCGCTTGCCGCTGGGTCGGCTGGAATCCGTGTGCTGCTCCGTGGGGTCTGCCGGGGGATACGTGAACGCTGACTGCGGGTAAGCGCGAGGGGCGGCCGGGTCCACCGTTGGTGCGCCCGTGTTCACGTTCGGGGTGGTCTCGTTCGTGTTCGGCGTGTTCGTGTTTGGTGTGTCTTTACGCATGTTTGAGGTGTCTGTGCTCCTGTTCGATTCTCTGTGGACCTGTGGTTTCATCGGCTGTTGCCTGTAACTCGATTGTGTGCGGCGGTGCTATCAGGAGGCTAAGAGCGGCCTGCCAGCTTCCTCGGTTTGGCGGGGCTGTGCCTGTCGCTTGCTCCACCTCCATTCGCCGGGATGCCATTTCTCCTGTACGATTGATCTTTGGCTGAGCGGGCACCTCCCGTTCGGATCGCACAGACACTCCCTCCGCTTTCAAATTCGGGTGGTTTGCGTGTGCCGACAAGAGATCTTGGGCAGGACGAGAGTCCTGCGGTACTGAAGGAGAGAACCATGGCAGCAACCTGCCAGGTGACCGGAGCCATTCCCGGCTTCGGACACAACATTTCGCACTCGCACCGACGCACCAAGCGTCGCTTCGACCCGAACGTGCAGAAGAAGACGTACTTCGTACCGTCGCTTCGCCGTAACGTCACGCTCACGCTGAGCGCCAAGGGCATCAAGGTTATCGATGCTCGTGGAATCGAGTCGGTCGTCAAGGACCTGCTGGCCCGTGGGGAGAAGATCTAATGGCAAAGACCCAGGACGTTCGTCCGATCATCAAGCTTCGTTCGACGGCAGGAACCGGTTACACCTACGTGACCAAGAAGAACCGTCGCAACAACCCCGACCGTCTCGTACTGAAGAAGTACGACCCCGTAGTGCGCAAGCACGTTGAATTCCGAGAGGAGCGCTAAGCCATGGCTAAGAAGAGCATGATTGCGAAGAACAACCAGCGCAAAGTTATCGTTGAGCGTTACGCAGCAAAGCGCCTCGAGCTGAAGAAGGCCCTCGTGGACCCGAACGGCACAGACGAATCGCGTGAAGCCGCTCGTGTCGGCCTGCAGAAGCTTCCCCGCAACGCTTCACCGGTGCGCCTGCGCAACCGTGACGCTGTTGACGGACGCCCCCGCGGCCACCTCTCGAAGTTCGGCATCTCGCGTGTCCGCTTCCGCGACATGGCGCACAAGGGCGAACTGCCCGGCATCACCAAGTCGAGCTGGTAAGCACTCTCGAACCCTGAAACGGGTGTCGGCCTTCTGGCCGGCACCCGTTTTTGTCTTTAACGCCCCCGGCCACCCGCGCGCAAGTCTGACGGCCAGGTTCTTGTGGCCGGTCTGCTCTGTCGTAGAGTCAGTTTCACACTCTTACCCGATACTCAGGAGTACCCACTGAACGCGCACGAGAACGCACCACACCCGGCTCTCCGGAGTCTTGACCAGGTCAGCGCTGTGCTCTTCGATCTCGATGGGGTACTGACGCCGACCGCTGACCTGCACCGGTACGCATGGCAATCCATGTTCACGGAAGTCTTCGCCGAAAAGGGCGTTTCCCAGCCGTATACCGACGACGACTACTTCGAATACCTGGATGGCAAACAGCGGTATGAGGCCGTCGCGAGCCTGCTGGCATCCCGCGGTATCCAGGTGCCGCTCGGAGCGCCAGACGACCCGCCGGCCGCTGATACGGTGTGTGGCATCGGGAACCGCAAGAACGGCTACTTCTCACGGGTCCTTGAGGAGCGTGGCATCAGCCCCTATCCCGGCTCGCTCGCCCTCGTCGATGAGCTTTACGCCAGGCGGTTGCCAATGGGCGTCGTCTCGAGTTCGAAGAACGCCAGGTGGGTACTCACCAGCGCCGGCCTGCTGGACCGATTCGCCGTGATCGTTGACGGCGTTGTCGCGGCTGAGGAGGGGCTCGGGAGTAAGCCGGCACCGGACATGTTCCTGTACGCCGCCGAAAAGTTGCAGCTCAGTCCGTCCGAAATCGCCGTGTTCGAGGATGCGATCTCCGGGGTGGCCTCGGCGCGCGCCGGCAACTTCGGCCTCGTGGTCGGTGTCGACCGGGGAGCGGGCAGCGACGCGTTGCTCGCGGCCGGGGCCGACGTCGTCATCGACGATCTTGCCGTGTACGCGCACGGATCAGTCCCCACCGAGGAGCGCAACAACACATGAACCGCGATCGTTTTCCTGTTGACCCGTGGCGTCTCATCGAGACCGAGTACGACCGCAAGACCCTCGGTGAGACCGAGTCTCTCTTCGCGGTAGGCAACGGCTACCTCGGCATGCGTGGCAACGCTGCCGAGGGGCGAAGGGCCTACGAGCACGGCACTTTCGTCAACGGGCTGCACGAGACCTGGAGGATCCGCCACGCTGAGGACGCGTATGGGTTCGCCCAGGTCGGGCAGATCATGGTGAACGCGCCCGACAGCAAGGTGATGCGGCTCTACGTTGACGACGAACCGCTGTCGCTCGGTGACGCCGATCTGCTCAGCTATGAGCGTGCACTGGACTTCCGCGACGGCGTGCTGCGGCGCGACCTCGTCTGGCTGACCCCATCGGGTAAGCGAGTGCAGGTGTCTGCGAGCCGTATGGTCTCGTTCCCCGAGCGTCACCTGGCCGTCATGACCCTTGAGGTGACCGTGCTCGACGCCGATGCTCCCCTGACCATTTCCTGCCAGATCCTCAACCGGCAGGACGGTGAAGACGAGTACGACGGCCCCAGCGGTGTTGGCGGCAACGCGCAACAGAGCGATCCCCGCGCGGGAGGCCGGGTGTCCGAACGGGTATTCGAACCGCAGGAGCGCTGGCAGGACGGTAACCGAAGCGTATTGAGCTACGAAACGGCGCATTCCGGCATGACGCTCGCCGTGGCCGCGGACCACCTGATCGAGACGTCAAACGATTACACGGTCGAACGATACATCGACGGCGATATCGCGAAGAACGTCTTCTCCGTTGACGCCAAGCGCGGAGATCCCGTCAAAATCACGAAGGTCGTGAGCTACCACAGCTCCCGGACCACGCCGACGCGCGAACTCATCGACAGGTGCAGGCGCACTCTCGACCGGATCGCTTCGGCTGGCGTGACGGCGCAGTACGCAAAGCAGAAGGAATGGCTGACGGAATACTGGTCGCGCTCGGATGTCGAGATCCCCGGGCGCGATGAACTGCAGCAGGCCGTGCGCTGGAACCTATTCCAGCTCGCACAGGCGTCAGCTCGGGCCGACGGCCTGGGCGTGCCGGCAAAGGGCGTCACAGGAAACGGGTACAACGGCCACTACTTCTGGGACACCGAAATCTATGTGCTGCCGTTCCTCACGTACACGAGCCCGCTCTGGGCGCGGAACGCACTTCGGATCCGGGAGCAGATGCTGCCCAAAGCACGCGAGCGCGCGAGGGAGCTCAACGAAGCCGGCGCTCTCTTCCCCTGGCGGACGATCAACGGTGAAGAGGCATCCGCGTACTACGCAGCGGGCACAGCGCAGTACCACATCAATGCCGACGTGACCTATGCGCTCGCAAAGTTCATTCACGCGACGGGTGACATCGATTTCCTGAGCCACGGGGCTATCGACATCGCTGTTGAAACCGCACGGATGTGGGCCACCCTCGGGTTCTGGCGCCGCAATGGAGAAGAACGCTTCGAGATCCACGGCGTCACCGGTCCGGACGAATACACCACGGTCGTCAACAACAACCTGTTCACCAACGTGATGGCGAGGTTCAATCTCCGTTACGCCATCGAAGCGCTGAGAACGCTCGAGCAGGAGCGACCTGACGCGTACGCGCGTGCGGTGAAACGCCTGGCTATCGAGGATTCGGAGCTCGAGGAGTGGGAACGGGTCGCTGAAGCGATGACGATCCCCTACGCGGAGAGCCTCAAGATCCATCCGCAGGACTCGCACTTCCTCGAGCGGGAGGTGTGGGACCTCGAGACCACCCCCGAGGACCGCAAGCCGCTCATGCTGCACTATCACCCGCTCGTGATCTACCGGTTCCAGGTGCTCAAGCAGGCAGACGTCGTTCTCGCGCTGTACCTGCAGGGCGACCAGTTCACCTTCGACGAGAAGCTCGCGGACTTCGATTACTATGACCCGCTCACGACGAGCGATTCGAGCCTGTCGAAGGTGGCGCAGTCGATCATGGCGGCTGAGGTCGGTTACCAGGACCTCGCCCTTGACTACTTCATCGATACAGCGTTCGTCGATCTCGAGAACCGGCACGGAAACAGCCAGGACGGCGTGCACGTCGCTGCCGCAGGGGGAGTGTGGAGCTCGCTCATCTACGGCTTCGGGGGAATGCGGGACTATGGCGGCGAGCTGAGCTTCGACCCGCGCCTGCCGGCGACGTGGTCGGAGCTTCGCTACCGGCTGACCTGGCGCGGGACGCGGCTGCTTGTCCACCTCACTGCGGATGCCATGCGCGTCTCGGTCGTCGATGGGGACGGCACCGTTCCCTTCACCGTCCGGGGTGAATCGTTCGAGGTGGCACCGGGACGGGACGCAGAAATCGCGCTCGATGGACAGGGTCCGATCCGCAAGGACGCTCCGGTGCAGAAGCGCCGGAACCGCCGGGAGGACGGCAGCATTATGTTGCCGTCAGCAGCGCCAGGCCCGGCACCGACTGACCCGTAGCACCGCCGGGATCGGCTGCGCGAGGGAGCAACGAGAGTGACCCGCCATCCGGGGGCAATTACGGCGGAATCGTGCGGATTTACGCTCAGAGCGTCAAAAACGTCGATTTGGGGGGCGCCAGAGGGACCCATGCTGGGACACGCCGCAGAAAAATGCCTCACACGACACCCAATTCCGCGAAAACACGCGGAACTCTGATACATTCGAGGCGGTCAGACAGACCCACCGTGGGTGAAGAAATGCCCACGGACAGTTATAAACAGGCTGTAGAAAGCAAAGTCCGAGGAGGACAACTCAATGGCTGATAAGTCGCTTAACAAGACCGAGCTCGTTGCAAAGATCGCAGCTGAGACCAACCAGAGCCAGGCTACCGTCGGTGGCGTCCTCGACTCGCTGTTCGGCGTGCTCGCTGACTCGGTCAGCAACGACGTCAAGGTCACCATCCCGGGTTGGCTCGCCGTCGAGCGCACCGCTCGTGCAGCTCGCACCGGCCGCAACCCGCAGACCGGCGCCGAGATCCAGATCCCGGCCGGCCACTCCGTCAAGGTTTCCGCTGGTTCGAAGCTGAAGGCCGCTGCAAAGTAGCTTTCCCCGCTTCACAGAAAGGGATGCCGCGAAAGCGGCATCCCTTTCGGCGTTAACGCGGCATCCGTTGGTCACAGCCGGCGGCTCCCGGCGGCTGCGCTCAGACGCAGCGTGCAGGTACGACAACGTAGTCTTGACGTGTGTCCCGAGTAATCCGCCTAGCCGGTCCAGCCGCCCTTATCGCCGCGGCATTCGTGACGCTGATCGTTGCCCTGGCCTTCGGCGGCGGAGCGAACGCACGCCCCATCGGTGACCCGGGTGCGGTTGTCAGGTTCGGGCTGCCGATCGCGAAGATGCTCGTGAACCTCGGCGCCGCACTGACCCTCGGTCCGATCCTGCTCGCCCTGTTCGCCCTCTCCGCGAAGAAGGACGAGTACCACAAGGCCCTCGACATCGCGGCTGCCGGAGCAGCGTTGTACACGGTCGCCGCCGGAATGACCGGGTTCTTCACCTTCCTCAACGTCACGGGGACGGCGCTCAGCTTCGATGACCAGTTCGGGTCGAAGCTCGGAATGTTCTTTACCGATGTGGAACTCGGGCAGGCCTGGCTCGTCACCACCCTGATCGCTGCGACGCTTACCGTCCTGTGCTTCGCCGTCCGTGGCCAGACCCTCATGGTCTTCGTCGGGCTTCTCGCCGTGGTCTCGCTCGTGCCGATGGCGCAGCAGGGACACGCCGCCGGCAGCGCCGGCCACGACGCCGCCGTCAACGCGCTCGGGCTGCACCTGGTGTTCGCCGCTGTCTGGCTCGGTGGACTGGTCACGATCGTGCTGCTGCGAAACACCCTCGGCAGCGACAGGATCATCCCGGTGATGAAGCGGTACTCGACAATCGCGCTCGTCTCCTTTATCGTCGTGGCCGTCTCCGGCTACGCGAGCGCGGCACTTCGCGTCGGCACCTGGGACCAGTTGTTCACCCCGTACGGCATTCTCGTGCTCGCGAAGGTCGGGGCGCTCATCGTGCTCGGGGTATTAGGGGCACTGCAGCGGTCATGGCTGATCGGCAAGATGGCAGTGGCGGCCAACGCCGTCGGACGATACTTCTGGGTACTCGTGTCTGTCGAGCTGGCTTTCATGGGTATTGCGTCGGGCCTGGCGGCTGGACTCGCCCGGACCGCCACGCCGGTTCCCGAGGAACTCGGCGGGACGCCGACGGCGGCCGAGCTTCTCACCGGCGAACCCCTCCCTCCCGAGCTCACCGCCGAGCGGTACTTCACCGTGTGGAACATCGACCTGATCTGGCTGCTCATCTGCGCCTTCGGGATCTTCTTCTACCTCGCCGGCGTCGTGCGATTGCGCCGCCGCGGTGACAAGTGGCCGGTGCTGCGCGCCGTCTCCTGGGTGCTCGGCCTGCTCGTGCTGTTCTACCTCACCAACGGTGGCGTCGCGGCGTACCAGGACTACCTGTTCAGCGTGCACATGCTTGGCCACATGGGCCTGACAATGCTCGTGCCCGTGTTGCTCGTGCCCGGTGCGCCGATCACGCTGGCAATGAGGGCGATCAACAAGCGCACCGACGGTTCCCGGGGTCCCCGGGAGTGGATCCTGCTCGCGGTTCACTCCAAATACGCCGGGTTCATCACGAATCCCATCGTTGCGGCCGCGTTGTTCGTCGGTTCGCTCTGGGTGTTCTACTACTCGCCTCTGTTCCGCTGGGCGACGATGGACCACATCGGGCACGAGTGGATGATCGTCCACTTCCTGCTCACCGGGTACCTGTTCGTGCAGTCGATCATCGGCATCGATCCGGTTCCGGTTCGGCTGAGTTATCCGATGCGATTGCTGGTCCTGCTCGCGACCATGGCTGCCCACGCGTTCTTCGGACTCTCCATCATGTCCAATGTCGGCCTGTTCCTGCCTGACTGGTTCGGCGCGATGGGGCGCACCTGGGGAGATCCGCCGCTCATCGACCAGCAGAACGGTGGCGGCATAGCCTGGAGCATCGGCGAACTGCCCACCATTGCACTCGCCATCACCGTTGCCATCCAGTGGAGCCGCAGCGACGCCAAGGACGCGAAGCGCCTCGACCGGAACGCCGACCGGACCGGTGACGCCGAGCTCAACGAGTACAACGAGCGGCTCGCGCGACTGGCGAAGGCCGATGCGGCTGACGCGGGTGCGGCCCCGGCGGGATCCGATGACGACCAGGTGGACGCGAGAGGCGCGGAGAGGTCCGACGCGGTCTCCGGTCAGGGAAGGTCGGGCACGTCCGCGTAGCGGGCCCCTGCTGCCCTCGGTACCGGCGGCGCGCGAGCGCCCGTCGCTCCCGCGAGCGGGCCGTGCGCGAGCGCATCAGTTCCGGTCGAGCGCATCAGTTGCGCGGGGTGTTCTCGACCGGAAGTGATGCTCTCGGCGAAAGGGGCAGCGCGGGTGCGGCCCTACGGGGCCGGCTCACCGGTGACGAGGGCCTGCATGGAGCCGTCGGACAGCAGGTAGATCTGCCCGTCCATCGTGAAGTCGACGTCGTCCTTGTGGTTGGTGACCGAGCCGTCGAACAGCGACTGGACGTTGACATCGATCTTTGCGGTGCCCGTTGTCGACGGAATGAGCCACGACTCGGCGCCGGCTTCAAGGGTGATCTCCGGGTACTCATCCATCGACCAGGTCGGCTCGCCGTCGACCCGGTCGTCGATCACGATGCCGAACGGGCAGCCGGTCGGCTGCAGGACCACCTGTTCTGCGCAGGTATCGAGGGAGGCGTTGACAGCCTCCTGTGCTTTTTCGACGAACTCCTCGGTCGGTCCAGCGGTGACCGCAGCCTCGTGCATGTCTGACGGCACATCGACGAGCACCTTTTCCTGCTCGGATTCAAGCAGTTCGGTCGAGGTCTCGAACGTGTAGTGCCCAGGCGTGAACACCTGCAGGTTGACGATGTTGTCGAACGCCGGCTTCTGCTCGGCCGGAGCGACCGCGCGAGTGTCGACGTCGAACCCGTTGACGGTGAACGCCGTGGCGTGCTCGACAGAGAGGTTCACGACTGCGACAGGGCTCACCTCGAACTTCCAGGTAGGAATGAGCGGGAACCGGGTGCCGTTGGGAGCGACGGTAAACGTTGACTCTCCATAAACGCCGTCGGCTTCATAGGAGAACGTGACCTCGTGAATGCCGTCGCCGACCTCCTCGTCTGCGACCTCGGTAATCTCCTCGATCGAGCCAAGCGTCGCGTTCCGCAGCAACGCACCCGAGGCGGCCTCCGGCAGGCCGGCGGCTTTGAGATCGGCCTTGCTGATCTCGACACCGGGCATGGCGAGCGCTGCGGCGGCATCCTTTGCGGCGAGTTCCGACAGATAGGTGCCAACGAAGGCGCCCGGGCCGTACACGTCACGGTTGAGCGCGCCGATGGCGGCGAATGCCGAGCCAACGAGCAGCACACCCACAATCAGCCAGGTAACGAGCAACTGAGACTTCTCGTCCATTTTCCCGCGTTTGGGTGTTTCCTGACCGGCCGGGGGCACGGCCTGCTGCGGATAGGAGTCGTGCGGGGCATGGACCTGGCTCACCCCGCTATCCTATGCGGAAGCGGCACGTGCACGGGTGAGCGGCCGGGGCGCCGGATGCCGGTGTGGCGAGGCCTCGCGCCAGAGCCTGAGGAACGCCGCATACCATTGAGGTGCAGACGTAAGAAGTGAAGGCATCCGTGACCCAGACCAAACCGACGATCGAGCTGTCTCCCGAGCAGCGGTTCGTGTTCGACCTCATCGAGGGAACCCGGGAACACGTTTTCATCACGGGGCGAGCGGGCACCGGTAAATCGACCCTGCTCAACCACCTGTCGTGGCAAACCGAGAAGCAGATCGTCATCTGCGCGCCGACGGGTGTCGCCGCGCTCAATGTGGGCGGCCAGACCATCCACTCCCTGTTCCGGCTTCCGATCGGGCTGATCGCCGATCACGACATTGACCAGAACGACGCGCTCAAGAAGCTGCTCAACACCATAGACACCCTCGTGATCGACGAGGTGTCCATGGTGAACGCCGATCTGATGGATGCCATCGACCGGAGCCTCCGGCAGGCACGGCAGCGGCGGCACGAACCGTTCGGCGGTGTGCAGCTCGTGTTGTTCGGGGACCCGTACCAGCTGGCACCGGTGCCCGGCCAGGGTGATGAGCGCAATTACATCGCCGACACCTACCGGTCGTTCTGGTTCTTCGACGCCAAGGTCTGGCAGGAGACGCCGCTCAAGGTCATCGAGCTCACCGAAATCCACCGGCAGGCAGACGCCGACTTCAAGCACATGCTCAACGCCGTACGGTTCGGGCAGGTCACGGCGGAGATCGCCGGCATCCTCAACAGCACGGGGGCGAGGACACCACCGGACGACGGAACGATCACGCTCGCGACGCGAAACGACATAGTCAATCGAATCAACGCCGCGGCGCTCGCCAAGCTGCCCGGGCGTGCGCTCAAGGCAGAGGCCGAAGTCAGCGGTGACTTCGGCAAGGCGTCATACCCGGCCGACGAGTCGCTCGAGCTCAAGGTCGGCGCGCAGGTCATGTTCCTGCGCAATGACTCGGGTGGTGGTGGCGAAGGTCAGCGCTGGGTCAACGGGACCATCGGAACGGTGACGAAGATCGACGTCAACGTGTTCGTCGAGGTCGACGGCGACATCTTCGAGGTCGAACCCGTCGTGTGGGAGAAGTACCGGTACAGCTACCTCGCGGCGACGAAGAAGCTCAAGAAGGAAATCGTCGCCGAATTCACCCAGTTTCCGCTGCGGCTCGCGTGGGCCGTCACGATCCACAAATCGCAGGGCAAGACCTACAACAGCGCGATCGTAGATCTCGGCGACCGGGCATTCAGCCCTGGCCAGACCTACGTCGCGCTGAGCAGGCTTACGTCACTCGACGGGCTGTACCTGACCAGGCCGTTGCGGCCGCGCGACATCATCGTCGACAAGGATGTCGAACGGTTCATGCGCGGCATCGAGCGCTGAGCGTCAGGCGCCCTTCTTCAACATCGCCTCACGGACCTCACGTCGCATCACCTTGCCGATGAGGGAACGGGGCAGGTCGTCGACGACGGTGATGCGCTTCGGGACCTTGTACGCGGTGAGTCCGTGACGGCAGAAGTCGCGAAGCCCGATCTCGTCGAAAACGGCGCCGGGCCTGAGCACGACGGCAGCGGCGACCTGCTCACCACCGGAGGGCAGCGGCAGTCCGACGACGGCGGCCTCCCTGACGTCGGGGTGACTCATGAGCGCAACCTCGACCTCTGAGGGAGAAACATTGAACCCACCGGTGACGATCAGTTCCTTCACCCGGTCGACGACAGTGATGAAACCGTCCTCTGACACCTCGACGATGTCGCCCGTGCGGAGCCAGTTATCCGAGTCGAGAACGGCCGCGGTCTCCGTCGGCCGGTTCCAGTACCCGGAGAACACCTGGGGCCCGCGGAGGAGGAGTTCGCCGGCTTCACCGGGTTCACGGTCGACCGACGGGTTCTCCGGGTCGACGACGCGGATCTCCGTGCTCGGGAATGGGACGCCGACAGTGCCAGGCCGCCGGGTGGGACCCATCGGGTTGCCGACGGCGACAGGCGACGTCTCGGTCATGCCGTAGCCCTCGACGAGCAGGCCTCCCGTCGACTCCTCCCACCGTTCGACGATGGATACCGGCAAGCTCATGGCGCCCGAGATCGAGTACCTGATCCCGGACAGGTCCACCTTCCGGCGCTCTGCTTCGCGCTCGAGCGCGTCGTAGATCGGTGGGACGGCGGGGAGGAAGGTGGCCGGATGCTTCGCGAAAGCGGAGAGGACGAGGTCGACATCGAACTTCGGGAAGAGCACAAGGCGTGCACCCATGCTCATGGCGAAGGTGAGGCAGAGGGTCATGCCGTAGGCGTGGAAGAGGGGGAGGACGCCGTAGAACACCTCTGCTCCCTCGCGGAGTCCAGGCACCCATGCGCGACCCTGTTCGGCGTTCGAGCGAAGGTTGAAGTGACTGAGCTGGGCCCCCTTCGGGGTTCCCGTCGTCCCGCTCGTGTACTGCAGCAGTGCCAGGTCGTGCACATCCGGGCGCGGGTGGCGCTTGCGCAGGGTGCCCTGCGAGACGAGGCGTGACCAGGTGGTGGTGCCGCGAGTGACGGTCCCACTCGTGAGGGCAGACCTCGAGGTGCGAGCCTTCTTGACGGGAAGGCGGAGGGCGAGCCTCGTCGACAAGGGCATCGACTTGGTGATGTCAACGGACACAACGGCGTCGATGGGAAGGTCGGCGGGGAACCCGGCAACGGTGTCGGTGACTTTGTCCCAGGCGATCACGACGCGCGCGCCGTGGTCTTCGAACTGGTGGCGGAGTTCACGCGCCGTGTAGAGCGGGTTGTGCTCGACAACCACGGCGCCGAGGCGGAGCGCCGCGTAGAACGCGATGACGTGCTCCGGGCAGTTGGGGAGCACGAGAGCGACCCGGTCGCCCTTCTTCACGCCGAGCCGCCGAAGTCCCTCGGCCGCGCGTCCGATCTCGGCGCCCAGTTCGCCGTATGTCATGCTCTTCCCGAAGAATTCGAGCGCGGGCTTCGACCGGAATCGCCTGACGGCATCCTCGATCATGTCGACAAGCGACCCCGTCGGCAGGGTGATTTCGTGCGGCACACCCGGCGCATAGGCATCAAGCCACGGCTTGTTTTCAAACGGATTCACACTTCTCCTCGGGTTGGAACTCACGCATCCTGGTACGGAAGCGGTCTCTACGCCACGCTCGCTGCCTTTGCACGCGAGAGGTCGAGAAAGAGATCTGTATTGAACTGGTACGCCACGCGAACTTCATCGATCACGCGCGACCGTTCGTCTTCCTCCCACGGCACAGCATCGAGCTGTTCGCGGTAGGTGTCCTTGAAACGTCTGGGTTCGGCGATGTCGCCGAACAGGTAGAATCCGACACCGTTGGTCTCGAAACCGAACTGGCGCTGCATGAGGGTGCGGATCACCTGGCCACCCGAAAGGTCGCCGAGGTAACGGGTGTAGTGGTGGGCAACGAAGCCACCGGCCCAGACAGCGGCAACCTCACGAATGCGGGCAACGTACGCCACCGTCGTCGGGAGAGGGCTGATCTGGTCGCGCCATCCGTCACCGATGAGAAAACGCAGGTCTTCCTCGATCGCTGGAAGCCGTGTCAGCTTGTCTGAGATGAATGGGAGCGCCACCGGGTCGTTCTTCATGCGTTCTGTTGCGGCCTCGAGCGCTTCGTAGATGAAGTAATGCTGGGCCACGAGGGCTATGTAATCGTCGACCGTTCCCTTGCCGCTCATCAGGTCGCCCATGAAATCCGCGCCTTCGCTCTCGGAGTGACTCGTGCGAGTGCGCTCACGAAGCTCCTGCGAGAAGGGAATGACTGACATGAGGGACTCCGTCGTCGGCGGTTGCGTTGCTGTTGCTCACGGTGTGGGAAACGTCGCGGTCAGCGTTATTCTATCGAAACCGACTGGGCAGAACGCTGAGTTCGGTCGCTGACTGGTAATGACGGCGCGAGCGTGTTATGGGACGGTCGCACGGGCTAGTCGATGGCAGGTGCGAGCTGATGCCGAGTGGCAGCGAATCAGTGGTCGCGTGCGGGGACACCGAGTTTGGCGCACGCCGCCTCGTACAGGACAACGACCTCCCGGCGGATCTCGGGGCGTTCCGTGACCGGAGTCGACCAGGGAACCCGGGCCTCGCGCTCCACGCCGCCGACCCGCACGAGCCACGTTCCGCCGTCTTCGTCGAGGCCCACCATCCTCGCCGCCGAGGCGTCCTGATCCACGAACGCCCTCGCGATGAGAAGGTTGTCGTCGGAATGATCGCTGTTCATGTGCCGGAGAACCGCGTCAACGACGCTCGAGTCGAAGTTGTGACCTGCCATGCCCTCATCACAGCCCACTGCCGCGTGAAAAGTCAATGTGGATACCACGGAACAGGCGGCAAACGCGAGGGCTGGTCCGGGTTCATCGCGACTCCCTAGGCTCGGGATGACCCGAAAGGCGGCACACGCAGTGATCCTTGGTTTCCACGCATCCCACGAACAAATCCACCCCGGTCGCTTGCTCGACTCGGTGATCCGGGCGGAAGAGGTGGGGTTTGGCGCCGCAATGTGCTCCGACCACTTCGCACCGTGGGGAACCGACCAGGGGCATTCCGGGTTCGCGTGGTCCTGGCTCGGTGCCGCGCTGCAGGCAACAAGCTTCAAGCTCGGTGTGGTCAACGCTCCCGGTCAGCGGTACCACCCGGCGATCATCGCGCAGGCTGTGGCGACGCTCGAAGCGATGTACCCGGGTCGGTTCTGGGCCGCGCTTGGCTCAGGCGAGAACGTCAACGAGCACATCACCGGGGATGGCTGGCCTCGAAAGAGCCTGCGAAACGACCGGCTGCGCGAGAGCGTCGATGTCATGCGGCAACTGCTCGCCGGAAACGAGGTCACCCACGATGGCCTGATCACAGTAGACCGGGCGCGCTTGTGGACACTGCCCGATGCTCCGCCTCCACTGCTCGGCGCTGCGACAAGCCCGGAAACCGCGGCCTTCGTCGCGCCGTGGTCTGACGGCCTCGCGACAGTGCTGCAGGAGCCGGACGCCCTCCGCCGCATCATCGACGCGTACCGCGGTGCCGGCGGTCGCGGGCCCGTCGTGCTCCAGGTGCACCTCAGCTATGCGGCCACAGACGACGAAGCGCTCGCCATCGCCCACACGCAGTGGCGGACCAACGTTTTCTCGGCACCGGTCAGCTGGGACCTCGACACTCCTGAAGCGTTCGACGAGGCAGCGCGCCACGTCAGGCCCGAGGATGTGCGGGGGAGTGTTCTGGTCTCATCGGATGCCGCCTGGCACGCGGCGAGGGTCGCCGAGTTCGTGGACCTCGGCTTCGATGAGATCTACCTGCACCACGTCGGGACTGAGCAGGACCAGTTTCTCGATGTCTTCGGCGACCGCGTGCTCGGGCAGTTTGCATGAACGACATGAAGAAGACCGACACCGCCGATCTCTGGTGGAAGAACGCCGTCGTCTACTGTCTGGATGTCGAGACATTCCTGGACTGGAACAACGACGGCGTCGGAGACTTTGCCGGGCTCGCTCAGCGCATCGACTACCTGGCCGAGTTGGGCGTGACGTGTTTGTGGCTGATGCCCTTCTATCCGACGCCTGACCGTGATGACGGGTACGACATCACTGACTTTTACGGGGTCGACTCGAGGCTTGGCCACCACGGCGACCTCGTCGAGGTTCTTCGCATGGCGAAGGACAGGGGCATGAGGGTGATCGCCGATCTCGTCGTCAATCACACGTCTGACCAGCATCCGTGGTTCAAGGCGTCCCGTTCGAGTGTGACCTCGCCGTACCGCGACTTCTATGTCTGGCGGAAGGACCTTCCCAAGAGCCAGCCGGAGACCGTCTTTCCCGGCGAAGAAACCGGAGTGTGGGAGCTGGACGAGAAGACGGGCGAGTACTACCTGCACAGGTTTTACCGTCACCAGCCCGACCTCAATGTCGAGAATCCCGCGGTGCGCGAAGAAATCGCCAAGATCATGGGGTTCTGGCTTGAGCTTGGACTCAGCGGGTTCCGCGTCGACGCCGTTCCTTTCTTTATTGAGGGAGATCCAGGGGCCGTTTCAGGAGACGAGTACGGAGACCCGCACGACTACCTCAAGTCGCTCAGGGCGTTCCTCGGCAGGCGGACGGGAGACGGCATCCTCCTCGGTGAGGTGAACCTCCCGCGCGAGGAGCAGCTCACGTATTTCGGAGGAGAAGCTTTCGATGAACTCACCATGCAGTTCGATTTCGTCGCCATGCAGAAGTTTTATCTCTCGCTCGCGCGGGAAGACGCGGCACCGCTCGCCGAAGCGCTGGCGAGCCGCCCGCAGCTCGGGCAACCCGCGCAGTGGGCGAACTTCCTCCGCAACCACGACGAGCTGACCCTCGACCAGCTCAGCGACGGCGAGCGTGACGAGGTCTTCACCGCGTTCGCTCCCGACGAGGACATGCGCGTGTTCGGTCGCGGCATCATCCGCCGGCTGCCAACGATGCTGAACGGTGACCCGCGACGTATACGGATGGCGTACAGCCTCCTCTTTTCGATGCCCGGCACGCCCGTGCTGTTCTACGGTGAAGAGATCGGTATGGGGGAGAACCTCGAGATCAGTGGGCGCGAGGCGGTTCGTTCGCCGATGCAGTGGACGCCCGAGCCGAACGGTGGCTTCTCGAACGCGAAACCGCGGCGGTTGACAGCGCCGGTGGTGGACGATGGCTACGGGCCACGGTTCGTCAACGTGGCGGAGCAACGCCACGAGCCGGACTCTTTGCTGAGTTTCATCAGGACGCTCATCAGGACCTACCGCAACTCCTCGGAGATCGGCTGGGGCGACTTTGAGGTGCTCGATCAGCCGAACAGAGCGGTAATGGCGCATGTCGTGAGTGCGTCGGAGGGCCGCATGGTCGCACTGCACAACTTCGGCCCGGATCCCGTGAGCCTCGAGCTCACCATTCCTGAAACGGCTGAAGGTACCCGGCTTGTCGACCTGCTCACCACCGGCGAAGTCACGCTCTCCGATGACGGTGCCGCTGAATTCGAACTTGGAGGCTACGGCTACCGGTGGCTTCGGGTGATCGAGCCGGGGAGCAGGCGCCTCTACTGACGGCGGCGCGCTCCGGCGATGTCTTGATCGCATAACGGATTGACTCCACCTGTCTTTGGCCTCTCAGAGGTGTGACCGCCGGTAGGTATGATCGCCCCTCGTTGAGCCATCGGGGGATGGATGAGAACTGTTCGATCCACAGGCGCGCGCTTTGCTGCGTTTGCTGTCGCAATGAGCCTCGTCGCGGCGCTCGTCGGGTGCGCGACCGGGCCGATGCAAACGCCGATCGATCTGCCGGAACAGGCAGCGGGTGATCTTCCCGCCGCGACGGTTGAACAGCTCAACGCGGCGCTCGCCGATTCAATGTCGCTCGCTGCGGCATCCGGTGCCGTCGTCGGAGTCTGGGCCCCATGGTCGGGACACTGGACCGAGGCTGCAGGAACAGTGACGCCGGGCGGAGCACCGATGACGCTGGACATGCACTTCCGGATCGGTGGGAACACCAGGCCGATGACCTGCGATGTGCTGTTCGGCCTCGTCGATGCCGGAAAGATGTCGCTCGATGACGACGTCGCAGACTATCTTCCCGGTGTTGTCGGTGTGGACGGCAGGACCCTGGGACAGCTCTGTCGCAGCACGTCGGGCTTCGGCGCCTACCCGGTTCAACTGAAGCAGATGTTCGCGAGCAATCCGCAACGGCTCTGGACGCCCCTCGAGCTCGTCTCGCACGGCGTCTCCTACCCTGCCGTCGCCACACCGGGAACGACGTACTTCCCGTCGGAACCGAACTACGTACTTCTCGGACTCGCGCTCGAGGCGGCGACGCAGTCCAACATGGCCTCTCTCTACAACGACTACGTCTTTGAGCGGCTCGGCATGGAGAACAGCGGATACCCCGGCCCGCACGACCTGACCCTTCCCAAACCGTTCGCGACCGGCTGGGAAGGGCGCAGGCAACCGGACGGATCGTTCGCATGCGATGCACCGTATGACGAGTCCCTGCTGTCGAATTCCATGGTTTTCGCCGCTGGCGGCGTCGTGTCGACCGTCGGTGACCTGAAACGGTACGTGCAGGCCCTCGCGGTCGGCTCGCTCCGCGGCCAGGAAACGAAGGATGCCGCGTGGGAGACGATGCCGATGGAAGGGGCCCCGTCCTGGCAGTCGTACGGCCCGGGTGCCGTCCAGGTGGGACCGATGCGGGGCCAGTCCGGTTACATGCCCGGCCACATTTCCGCGATGCTCGCTGACCCGGAATCGGGTCTGACCGTTGTCGTGATGCTCAATAACTCGAGCGCTGGCGAGCAGTTCGCCCAAACGCTCGCCATGAAGCTGGCGGCCATTGCGTCGAAGGCCGCGCCGTCGGGCAAAGGGAGTCCGCCCGAGATCGGGCTGCCCTGGTCCGAGGAGCAGATGTCAGCACAGCTCGCCGCGGGTCGCGTGTGCTGACGCGGGCACCGTGCGTGGCCGTAACTCGACGGTCGGCGGCGGTTTTCCTCTCCCGGTGAGAGAGCGGCTCCGCTTAGTGTTGGGTCATGCCTATCGTCCCGGACACCAAGAACTGGACCTGGGTGCTTGCGCGCCCCTGCCCCGAGTGCGGTTTCGATGCGAGTGCCGTGCGGCTCGCCGACGTGCCGGCCATCATTCGCGAGAACACCGCGGCATGGCCCGCGGTGATGCGCGACGACCGGGTGCGGGTTCGTCCCGATGACAGCACGTGGTCACCGCTCGAGTACGCGGCTCACGTCAGGGATGTGTTCCGGATCTTCGCCTCGCGTCTCGCCGCGATGCTTTCCGACGACGATCCGCTGTTCGAGAACTGGGATCAGGATGCCACCGCAGTCGCGGAACGATACGCGGAACTCGATCCCGCTTTCGTGTCCGCTGAACTCGTCTCAGCGGGGAATCAGCTGGCCGACGCCTTCGAGGCGGTTCCCCGTGATGCGGTGTCCCGCACCGGTCGGCGCAGCGACGGCGCGGTATTCACCGTCGAGACGCTCGGACGTTATCTCGTCCACGATCCGATCCACCACCTGTGGGATGTGACCGCGCGACGCGCTGTCTGACGGTTCGCGGTTAACCGTGGACGATGAGCACAGGGCACGTCGCGTGTGCAACGCACGCGGTGCTCACCGACCCGACCAGCAGTCCGGTGAAGCCGCCGTAGCCGCGTGAACCGAGGACGAGCATCTCGGCGTCGGCGCAGTAGCGGATGAGCGTGCGGGCGGGAGGGCCGTTCAGGACCGTCTGGGTGAATCCATCGGGGCGGTCCTCTCCAAAAGCGGAGGTGACCGCGTCACCGAGGAGTTTCTCCACCTCTTTCTCCGGAGTCCAGCCCGACTCCGCCTGGTAGAAGTCGTAGAGGGAGTGGGCCTGCTGCCACACCGCGACAGCCTCGAGCGGGGCACCGAGCGCCTCCGCGAGCCGCCGCGCATGACGGAGTGCCTTGATCGACAGCTCTGAACCGTCGATTCCCACGACTATCGGGCGGGGTCGGGTTGCAGTGGGGTCGGCCGATGGTGTGGATTCGCTGTCGCTCATGTAAGCAGTATTCTCCGTTCGACCGGGAAACGTTAGGGCCGGTGGCCCAGGAACCCTCAGCGCCGGTCGGTGGACCCGCTGGAAATCCCGACGAGCCTCTCGCTCTTGTCCCACAGCTCGGCGGCCAGCGCTTCGTCGTATGCGAGCGGATTCGCCTTGGCGATCCGCCGCTTCGCGTAGTACGCGCCGGAGACCCAGTCGACACCGGGGGTCGACTGCGCGAGCCAGACCAGAGTGTCTGCGCCCTGTTCGGGCGAGATCAGCAGGAACCGGAAAACGCTGCGGTAGATGTGGCGCATTGCGGTCGTCGAGCCTGTGGCGAAGCTCGTCGCGACGACACCGGGGTGAAACGCTGCTGTCGAGATTCCCGAGTCGGAGAAGCGCCTGTTCAGCTCTGCGGTGAAGAGGATGTTCGCGAGTTTCGCGTTTCCGTACGCCCGGTTCTCCGAGTACCCGTGTTCCAGGTTGAGGTCGTCGATGTCGAACTTCGCGAATCGGGTGTTGGCAATGCTCGAGGTGTTGATGATGCGCGCCTTGCTTTCGATCAGGCGGTCCATCAGCAGGTGGGTGAGGAGGAAGGGCGCGAGGTGGTTGACCTGGAAGGTCGTCTCATTTCCGTCGACGGTGAGCTGCCGTGGCCCGAAGATGCCGCCAGCGTTATTGGCAAGAACGTCGATCCGTTCGTAGTTATCGCGGAGGTCCGCTGCGAGCTTTCTGACATCGTCGAGTTTTGAGAAATCAGCGGTGAAGGATGCCACCTTCAGATCGTTGGCCACCGCCTTCGTTTTCTCCGGCGACCTGCCGACCACGATGACGGTGTCGCCCGCCTCGTGCAGGCGACGGGCGGCCTCAGCTCCGATGCCGTCACTCGCTCCGGTGATGACGACTGTTCGTGCGGTCATGCTGCCTCGATTCGTGTTGGGCCCGTGCCCGGCGTGCCGTCGGCTCTCGTGCCGGCGTGCTCCTCGAGCAGCCTATGCCGATCCGGCGTCTCACCCCGTGGGTTGACAGGAACCGTCCCTGGTCAACACCACAGCGCTGTCCGCAACCAATCAAAAGGCTGTAGCGGCGTATCTGTGACGCGGATAGCCTGACCGGATGACCACGATGATGAGGGGTGCGGTGATGAGCGGGCTCCGACACTGCCAGGGAGGTGCGCGGCTGTGAGTGATCCGTCAGCGGCTGATCCCGCCCTCATCGGTCCGACCAGCCCGGCTCGGCTGCACGTCATGTGCTGGAACATCCGCAGGCCTTTTCCGCATCTGGCGCGACGGCATCCTGACCGGTGGGAAGACCGCAAATGGCTCGCGGTCCGCCTGCTGGCGAGCGAGCAACCCTCGGTGATCGGGATGCAGGAGGTCATGCCAGACCAGTTGCACTTTCTGCGGGCGGCCTTTGGGCCGTTCTGGCAGTGGGTGGGGTACGGCAGGAATGCCGACCATGGCGGCGAACACATTCCTATTTTCTTCGACTCCGAGCGGCTAAGGCTGCAGTCGTGGAAGCAGTTCGCGCTCTCGGACACCCCGGAGGTGCCTGGCTCACGATCGTGGGGAAATTTGGTCCCGCGAGTGGCGGTTGTCGCCGATTTCGTGGACCTCGCCACCGGGCTGCCGATACGGCTGATCAACACCCACTTCGATCACTACTCGCGTAAATCCCGTGAGCGGTCAGCGCGCATGGTGAGTGAGCTGGCGGCCGAGGCACCCGCCGCCGCGATTGTCATGGGTGACATGAACACGACACCGCGGTCGCTGCCGTATCGGTATATGACGCGAGACGGCGCACTCCAGGACAGCTGGGTGGTCGCCGAGCGCCGCCTCACGGAGGGGTGGGTGACGTACTCGGGATACCGTCCGCCACGGCGGGGAGGCAAGCGCATTGATTGGATCCTCGTCAACGACGCTGTCGCCGTTGAATCTGTGGCCATCAACGCTGTCCGTTATTCCGGTGCCGCGGCATCCGACCACGAACCAATCCAGGCAGTGCTGCGGATGAGGAGGAGAAGCGAGAGTGCCCCACGCGACACTGTTTCATCATCGGCTGGTTGAGAATTTCCTCCGGCCGGCGCGCACCACGGGAGAGCATGCCGCCGATCTCCTCCGGGTTATCGGACTGGTAAGCCTGGTCGTCGTAGCCTTCGGCTGGGGCTTTGTAGCCATGGCGGTGTTCGCGTTGTCGATGCTCGGCGTGGTTCTGCCGCGGTTCCTCGGCGCGCGAGCAACCCTCGATGTCGCGGTCTGCGTCGCCGTTCTCGTGGCGGCCTGGAGCGCTGTGCTCCAGCTCTACCAGGCGATTGCGTGGTGGGACATCGTTGTCCACTGCACCCTCAACGGGCTGATCGCGGCTGTGGCCTGGGTGCTCTGCACGCAGCTCGGGGTTTCGCTTGTCGAGGCGGAGTCGAGGTATCGGTTCGTGCTCACGGTCAGCCTGACGACGGCGTTCGGTCTTGCGCTCGGGGCGGTGTGGGAGATGTGGGAGTGGTTCGGCCACACTTACCTCGACGAATCCATCTACGTGTCGTACACCGACACCGTCGGGGATATCGCCGCTGGCGGTGTCGGTTCGTTGATCGCGGGCTTTTCAATGCGCTTTCTCGCGGGGGCGAACCGAGGCGGATAACGGCATCCGATGGCCTTCTTTCTCCAATGCGCCACCCCTCAAGGGAAAGGTGCACCGCGAGAGGGTTCGCGAGACAATTGACCGGTGTCCTTCTTCCGTCGCCGCCCCAAACGCGTGAGTCTCGGCACCTATAAGCCCGCGCCAGAGGAACCGATCGCTCCCATCGGCAGGGTTGTCGACGAAGGCGTGCTCATCACGGCGTCGTCGGTGCGGATGGCCATCAAGAACAAGTTGATCGTCGGCGCGCTCCGTGATGACCGCAAGTTCGACGCAGAGTCCCTCGGTGAGGCTGCCCGTCAGGAATTTCTCGCGGCCGCCGAGGAGAACGCGGCGACCGCGGAACGGCTCGAGAGACTGGGGCACTATGCGTATTCGGTCGGAGCCGCAGACCTGGCCGACCCATTCATCGATGAAGACGAGATCGATGAACAGCACAGGCGGCGACCCCAGGTACATCGCGCGCTCGCCGATGCACTGAGGGCCGAGGCTGATAACCCGGAGCGGATTCGCGAGGTCGTGGAACAGGCACGGGACGACGCCTGGGAGGAGATCGGCAGGGAGTTGCGGTCGAGGCTGCGGAACACGGGTTACGTTCGCGACAACGATCCGAAGTATGAGAAGTTGCGGGCGAAGCGGATAAGCGACTTCAAGAGAGACGTTTTGGCTGGCCTGCAGAGTGTGGGCGACTGAGCGTCAGCCGCGTTTCGGGAGGAAGAACCGGGTGCCCGGCCTCGTATTGTGATTCGCCGCCGCGATTCCCCTCCCGAAAAACCCCGCCGCCCTCCCTGATTTGCGGCGTCGAGGGCGGTGCCGGATGCCGCGGTCAGCGCCAGCTGGGCGGGGGTGGTAGCCGAGTCCTGGAGGCGGCAGTCGAGCCTCGGAGGTGTCAGCCGCGTTTCGGGAGGAAGAACCGGGTACCCGGCCTCGTATTGCGATTCGCCGCCGCGATCCTCCTCCCGAAAAACCATCACTGTCGCTGATCCGGAGATCTGAGGCGCTGCCGGATGCCGCGGTCAGCGCCTCGGCTCGGTCAACGCCGATGTCAGTGGCTGGGTGTGTACTGAAGTCATGAACATCCCGGTCAGCTGCTCAATCCGCACCCTTACAGGGTCGCGTTCGAACGCCCGGGATGGTGCCGGTGCGAGGCCCCCAGTGTGGCAGTTCCAATGTCAGTGGTTGGGTGTGTACTGAGGTTATGAACATCCCGGTCAGCAGTCCGATCCGCCACCGTTCTGGTGTGGCGGGTTTCGGTCTGGCCGTGCCCGGTACCGAAGGTCCGGTGGGTGGGGGTGTGCGGGTGTCATGAGCCTCGCGGTGAGCGACTTTCCGCCGGCCGGTGTGCCGGAGGGGGAGAGTGCGCTCATCGGACTGCTCACTCATCTGGGGCAGGTGGTTGATGTTCTTGACCTGGATCACCTCGACCGGTTGACCGGCGAACAGTTGCTGACGCAGCTGGGCCAGGTCGCCGGGGTGGTGCGAGCCGGTGAAGCGGTCCTCGCAGCGTTGAGTGCCGAGGTCGCGGACCGGTCCGACCCGGCCCGGGGCAACGACGGGTTGGCGGTGAAACACAACTACCAGCGTCCGTCGCACCTGATCGAGGTGATCACCGGAGTGTCCTCCGCTGCCGCGTCACGGTTCATCCGGGTCGGGCAGCGGACCTGCCGCCGCTCCACGGATGCCGGGTTCCCGTTGCCGCCGTTGTTCCCGGTGGTCGGTGAGGCGTTCCGGCAGGGTTTGATCGGGGTGGAAACCGCTGAAGCGATCACGCGGGAACTCTCTTTGGCCGCACCCCGCGCTGAGGTGGAGCACCTCGCGATTGCCGAACGCACCCTGGTCAGTGAGGCGGTCGGTGCGGGCTGGCGCGACGGCTTACCGATGTCGGCCGACCTTGTGGGGATTCAGGCTCGGCAGTGGCGTGACCGGCTGGACGAAGACGGGATCGAACCCCTGACCGACAAAGCGTTCCAGAAACGTGACTTCTGGATCGCCCGTGCCGCGAAGGACGGGTTGGTGAAGTTCGGAGGGCAGGTCACCGTCGATGTCGGCGCGAAACTCCACGCGCTGCTCGATGCGGTGTTGAGTCCGAAGACCGCGGACCGATACGCCCCAACGGCCGCGGACGCTGCCGCGGGTTCTGGTGATGGAACAGGCGGAGCTGGTGGCACCGGAACCGGCGACAGCGGCGCCACCACATCCGGCGACACAGGCACCTTCGGATCCGGCGACGCGGGCGCCTTCGCATCCGGCGCTTCTCGAATCGTGGCCGGCACCAATCCAGACACCGCTGACTCACCGCAAGGTACCGACGGGAGCCCCGCTGCGGAGTTCAGCGAACCCATCCGGGCCCGCCGCACCGCGGGGCAGCAACGCGCTGACGTGTTCGCCGCGATGATCGACGCCCTCGCCCGCTCCACCGACACGCCCAGTGTCACCGGTGCTGCACCGACCGTCGTCGTGACGGTCAATGCGGACGTCATCGACTCGAAGTCCGGTACCGGACAGATCGTGGGAGTGAACAGCCCGGTGGCGCCATCGACGATCAGCCAGATTCTCTGTGACGCGAGCATTATCCCGGTATTCATCGACCCCGACGGCACCGTCGTTGCCCTCGGCAACGACCAACGTGGGTTCAACCGGACGCAACGGATGGGGATGATCGCCCGCGACGGTCCAACCTGCGCGATGCCGGACTGTCAGATCCCGGCCACCGGCTGCGAAGCCCACCACATCATCCCGCACTCCGAAGGTGGGCCCACCCATCTCGATAACGGTGTGTTGTTCTGCTGGTTCCACCATCGGATGGTCGACACCGGAGTCTTCACCGTCACGATGGTGAACGGCAAACCCAAGGTCACCATCGCCGAATGGATCCGCCGGAAACCATACTTCCGATAAATGACCGCAACTTCGGCTCCAGACAGCACAACACCCGGCACGTGCGCATAAACGCTCGTGCCGGGTGCCGGGTGCCGGGTGCCGGGTGCCGGGTGCCGGGTGCCGGGTGCAGGACTCGTGTCCGGCTCAGGACTCCCTAGCCGATCGCCGCACGCAGAGCGGCCGCAGCTGCTCCGACGTCGGGTGCGCCGTAGATCGCTCCGCCGGCAACGGCAACCTGTGCACCGGAGGCCTTGACCGAAGCAATGGTCGTGACATTGACCCCGCCAGCGACGGAGAACGGTGTGCCAGACGCTTCTCCATCACGCAGAAGCGTGTCGAACGTGAAGCCTTCTTCGGCCTGCTCGTCGAGTCCGGCGTGCATCTCCACGAACTCGGCGCCGAGTGCGACAACCTCGCGCGCTCGGGCGGGCTTGTCCGCCACACCGATAAGGTCCACGACGATGCCCTTGCCGTGCTTCTTCGCGGCCTTCACGGCTCCGGCGATCGTGCTGTCACCGGCAACGCCGAGCACGGTGACGAGGTCAGCACCCGCCGTGAACGCGATGTCGGCCTCGAGCTCGCCAGCATCCATTGTCTTGAGGTCCGCGAAAACGACCTTGTCAGGGTGTGCCGCCTTCACCGCGGTGATCGCGGAGAGACCGGCGCTCTTGATGAGGGGAGTGCCGAGTTCGAGGATGTCGACGTGCGGCGCGGCAGCAGCGGCGAGTTCGAGGGCGGCCTCGGTGGTCAGGGTGTCCATAGCGAACTGAAGCTTCATAGTGTGTTCCTTCTGTTGGTGATGTGATCGCGTGCGAGTGCAGCGGGATCGGTCATTCAAGATTTGAGTGGCGTGGCCAGAGATCGTCTGCGCTCTGTCCCGAGCGAAGCCAGAGGGTGTGAAACAGGGCGTCTCCCACAACCATGACGGTCTGCTCGAACAGGCTTCCGGCGTACTGGCCCGAGACCGAACCGGAACGGTCGAGCTTGCCCGCCGCCGGCACAACCATGACCACGGTGGCGAGAGCAGCCAGCGGGGAATCAGCGGCCGTCGTGATGGCGACCACGGATGCACCAGCGTTCGCGGCAGCATCCGCCCCGCGAATTGTTGCCGGCGTCGTCCCCGAACCGCTTGCCGTCACGAGGACGTCACCGGGTCCGATCGCCGGAGCTGTCACTTCACCGACGACATGGACGCTGAGGCCGAGGTGCATCAGGCGCATGGCTGTCATCTGTAGCGCCAGTCCCGACCGCCCCGCTCCGAGCACGAAAACCCGACGAGCGCCGTGCACCGCGTTCGCGACGTCGGCGAGATCGTCGGTGCCGTGTGCGGCAATCGCATCTGTCGTTGCGGTGAGTTCCCGCATGATCGTGGCGAGGGATGCCGTCACCTCGGTGTTCGGGATCGTCGCCGTCTCGGAATTCGTCATTGGTCCATCGTCTCCAGACGGCGGCCCCGAGGTCCCCGCCCGCCCGTGCAGTCGGCCTACCCATCGGGGGAGGTACAGCTTCTCTGGGTAGGTTGAACCGGTGACAATCGACAGCGAGCATCCGACCCCCGTACCCCGAAGACTCCAGCTCGAGCACGCGCAGGCGGTTGCCGAACAGGCCGACCGGCACGCCGTGACACTCGAGTCGATCCTTGCCGTTCTCCGCTCGTCGCGGCTGGATGACCGCGCGAGCCGAACGACGGCGATCGACCTGGCATCCGCGTCGCTGATCGGGTTGCGCAGCACCACCGATCAGCAGCGCGGCACCATGCTCGAACCCGTGGACGGAGCCTTTGCCCGGCTTCGCTCCGACCTGCGTCCGCTTGCCCGGTTCGGCGGGCTCGACGTGCAATTCGTCGAACCGCCCACCGGGGGTCGCGCCCTGCCCGGAGAGGTTGCCCACGCGGCGCGGGCGATTGTGCGCAGCGCGGTGCTTGCCCTCGTGGATCAGGAAGACGCCAAACGTGTGCGGATCCAATGGGATTGCGACGGCCTCAATCTGCTGATCGACATCCGGGACGATGGTGAAGGCAGCATCAGCGCCCACGACGACTCACTGCGTCCCATCGCGGAACGGGTTTCCGCACTCGACGGCGGTCTCGACGTGTCATCGACAACGGGCTGGGGGACGACGCTCGCGATCCGACTCCCGCTGGACCCGCCCGCCGAGACGAAACCGCTCGAGGATTCCGCCGACTTCAGCCCCCGCGAACGTGACGTGCTTCGACTGGTGGCATCGGGCGCGCGCAACCGTGCGATCGCTGCTCAGCTGGGCATCACCGACAACACCGTCAAGTTCCACGTGTCAAACCTGCTCCGCAAGGCCGGGGTCCGCACGCGCGGTGAGCTGACGGCGATCGCCGCCGCTTCAACGCGCTCACGCCAGTAGTCCCCGTCGTCGCTGCACGCCCCGGGCGGGCCTGTCGCCCTTCAGGCAATGGCGGATGCCGCTGCGGCATTGGGGCGGATCAGCGGAAGGCCGGAGTACCCAACCGCAGCCCCCAGGGGTGCGGGCCGGCCAAGAACCAGACGAGCGCTGCGATAAGGGGAGAGACGACAAACCCGACGATCCAAAGGTTTCGTTCGACCCGCGAAAGGTCACGGGTCCGGACGATCTGTACGATGCCGTAACCGATGGCGGCCAGGTACGCCCCGCCGGCGAGACCAGCGACCAGCCAGGTGAGAACGAGGTCAGGATTCACGGGTTTCTCCTTCGGCTGGTGGCTCTCAAGCTACGGCCACGGGTGGTCCCGGTCAAGAGCGAACCCCCGACTCGCGTGACCGTTCCAGGTCAAGCGTCTGGATCGTCCGGTTCAACACCGACAACCCGGAAACGGCCAGAGAGCCGCTCCAGAGAGACGCGCCCGGACCTCCCTGTTGACCGATGTCAAGTCCTGACGTGACTTGTGTTGTGAACCTACGGTGGAAGACCCTCGCGGGCAAGTCTCAGCGGTATCGCTGACGAAGAAGTGGAGAAGTGAGTGCCGGTTTCCCGGAATGTTGAAGCAAAGCCGGTGTTGGAGATTCTTGCCATCAGCGACCACGAGTGGCGCGTGTGCGATGGGCGGTTCAGCCAGAGCGATGCCAGACGGATGCTGGGCTACATCGGCAGGACAGCGGGCGTTTACGAATTGGTGCGTCTGCAACACGGTCCTGAATGGGAGCGCTTCGACACGCTGCAGGCCGCACTAGATGCGCTTGTGGAGCCTGCCGGCCCAACCCCGTCGTAATGCCAACTTCGTGGCCATTGCTCTCCCGGTATAGGTCTGTGCCGTTCCGGAGTTCGGCCGGATAGTATCGACGTGGTGCGCCGGGAAGTCTGGTCGGCAAATTCGATCAACGACCCATTTTTCAAGGAGTTCCCATGGCAACCCTGCCGCCAGACCGCCCCAACGTACTGTCGCGGGGCAGCTACTCCGAAGCGAGCAGAATCGCGACGATCCTCCGTAAGGAAACTGTCGGCGGGATGCTCCTGGTCGCCGCCGCGCTCATCGCCCTGATCTGGGCGAACTCGCCCGCCGCAGACAGTTACTTCGCCCTGCGGGACTTCAAGGTCGGTTACGAGCCCTGGCACCTCGAATTGAGTCTGGGGGCCTGGGCATCCGACGGGCTCCTCGCCGTCTTCTTCTTCCTCGTCGGCCTCGAGCTGAAGCGAGAGCTGGTTGCAGGTGACCTGCGCGACTTCCGTAAAGCGGTGATTCCCGTTGCGGCGGCGGTCGGCGGAGTCCTCGTTCCAGCGCTCATTTATGCCGCCATCAACTGGGGAAACGACGCCACAATCGGCGGTTGGGCGATCCCCACAGCGACCGACATCGCCTTTGCGGTGGCCGTCCTCGCCATAGTCGGCTCCCACCTGCCGAGCGCGCTTCGGATCTTCCTCCTGACCCTCGCCGTCGTCGACGACCTGATTGCCATCCTGATCATCGCCGTCTTCTACACGACAGACATCAACGTGGTGGCCCTGGGACTCACACTGATTCCGCTTGCGCTGTACACCTTCCTCGCCCAGAAGTACCGGCGATTCTTCGGTCTGAAGCCTGCGGCGGCGTGGCTCATCCTGCTGCCCCTCGGTGTCGTCACCTGGGCGCTGCTCCACGCCTCCGGGATTCACGCAACGATCGCCGGTGTTCTGCTTGGCTTCGCGATTCCGGTGATCAGGAGCAAAGCCAGTGGCGGCCCGGCGGCTGGGCCCGGCCTGTCTGAGATCTTCGAGCACCGGTTCCGGCCGATCTCCGCCGGGTTCGCCGTGCCCGTCTTCGCTTTCTTCTCTGCCGGCGTCGCGATCGGTGGCGTTGATGGCTTCACCTCCGCCCTGATGGACCCGGTCACGATAGGCATCATCATTGCCCTCGTCGCCGGAAAGCCCGTCGGAATCCTGGGAACAACATGGCTGGTCTCAAAATTCACCCGGGCGAGGCTCGACCCATCCTTCCGCTGGGTGGACCTGTTCGGTGTCGGCCTGCTCGCGGGAATCGGTTTCACCGTTTCGCTTCTCATCGCCGAGCTGAGTTTCGGATTCGGCAGCCTCGAAAACGACCACGCCAAGGTGGCGATTCTGACGGCATCCGTTCTGGCTGCCCTGCTCGCGACAGTGGTACTGCGCATCCGGAACCGCAGGTACAAGCAGATCGAAGCCGAGGAGCGCGTGGACGCGGACAACGACGGGACCCCCGACGTGTACCAGGGCGGCGGACGCTGAGCCTGCACGTTACCGACGCAGGGGGTGTTGCGCCGAGCCGGCCAGGTCTAGCCTCTGACTGTGGCTGCACATCCTGACGCCTACCGCCAACCTCTCGACCGCGCACGGGAGCACTCCCTGGAGTGGCTCGCGTCACTGCCAACGCGCCAGGTGCGGCCACAGCAAACCGCAGATCAGGTCGCCGAGCATTTCTCCATTCCGCTGCCAGACGGCCCAACCGATCCGGCAGCGGTTGTCGATGAGCTGGCCAGGTTCGCCGAACCCGGCCTCATGGCGATGCCGTCCGGCCGGTTCTACGGCTGGGTAATCGGCGGAACGCTTCCCGCCGCCCTCGCGTCGGACTGGCTCGTCAGCGCCTGGGACCAGAACAGCGCTCTCCGGTACGCCTCGCCCGCAACGGCCGCCATCGAACAAGCGGCAGGGGACTGGATCCTCGACCTGCTCGGCCTCCCAGCAACGGCAGACGTCGGCTTCACAACAGGCGGCACCGTCGCAAACTTCGTCGGTCTCGCTGCTGGTCGAAAAGCGGTTCTGGATGCCGTCGGCTGGGACCTCGATGCCCACGGTCTGGCGGGCGGCCCACGGGTCACCGTGCTCGTCGGCCAGGGACGACACGCGTCGGTGGACCTCGCCCTCCGTTACCTCGGCCTCGGCGCCCCGACTCCTGTCGCCTCCGACGTTCAGGGCAGGCTCATCGCTTCAGCGTTGACGGATGCCCTCGCGAGCGTCGACGGCCCGGTGATCGTCTGTCTCCAGGCGGGCAACCTGCACTCGGGCGCCTTCGACCCGATGAAAGAGACCATCCGAGCGGCACACGAACACGGCGCCTGGGTGCACGTCGATGGGGCGTTCGGGCTCTGGGCCGCAGCAAGCCCGCGCTACCGAGGCGTGCTCGACGGAATCGACATGGCGGATTCCTGGGCGACCGACGCCCATAAGACCCTCAACGTGCCGTATGACTGCGGCATCGCGATCGTCGCTCAACCTCCGGTCCTCCGCTCCACCTTCGGCGTTCACACCGACTATCTGATTCACGACGACCACGGCCCGGGCGACCCATGGGAGAAGGTCCCCGAACTCTCCCGCCGCGCCCGCGGCGTCCCCGTCTGGGCAGCACTGCGCTCACTGGGGCGCTCAGAAACCGTCGCACTGGTTGAGCGCCTCGTCGACACCGCGGCCGAGCTCGCCGCCGGGCTCTCGCGCGTGCCTGGCATCGAGGTCCTCAACGACGTCGTTTTCACCCAGGTCTGTCTCGCCTTCGGCCCAGACGACCTCACCCGCAGGGTCACCGAGCAGCTCATCGCCGATGGCTCAGTGTGGATGTCCGGTTCGCATTGGCAGGGCAGGGACATCCTGCGCATCTCCGTGAGCAACTGGTCGACGGATGCCGACGACATCGCCACGTCGATCGAGGCGGTTCGGCACGCCTTCGAGATCGCATCGTCCACCTGAATACCGGTCTTTCCCGCCGGCCGACCCGGGAGTAGTCTCGGGGCAACGGCGAGTCCCGTATACCCGCCGGGTAGGGAGTCCTGGTGGGACGGCTTGTTTACGATTCGACGACGAGCATCAACCTCGACGACCGCACGCTCGCGCACCTTCAGATCGTGATTGGTGCGAAGCTCAGGCGAGGCGAAAGCTTTCCCTTCCGCTGGAAGCTGCCTGATGGCGCCGGGGGACTACCCGGGAGCCTGTGGATTGCGCCGGGGATCTCGCTTCACTTCAGGTACGACGAATCGAGACTGCCCAATATCAACCTCGACTGGATCAGCGCGCTCACCGCGTCGTCCAACTCGGATGCCGGGCTGCGGCTGATCAGTGAACCGATGGCGTCGCAGGACGACGTGCGCGAAGAGCGGGTGGGTCGGCCGTAGCGCAGCGACGCGACGGTCGGCGACATGCCCCCGCCAGCCGCGATGTCCCCCTAGGATTCCCTCATGGGAACCTGGAGTGGACAACCGTTTGGCAATGACGCCGCAGCCGACTGGGCATGGGAACTGGACGGGTCCGACGGCTGGGATGCTGTCCTTGAGGCGCTTCAGGCCGTGCTTGACACAGCTCCCGCGTCCGTGGACGCTGACGCGGCAACCGTCGCCATCGCCGCCGCTGAGGTCGTGGCACATCAGCGTGGGCGGCCTACGCAGTCCGACAGCTACACCGAGAGCATTTCGTCCTTCGTCGATCGCGTCCCTGCCCCGCCCGCTGAGGTCGCCTCTATCGCGCTGAGGGCCCTCGACGTCGCAACGGTCCCTGACGGCGAACTCGCAGAGTTGTGGGCCGATGCGGGTGCGGACGAATGGACCGAGGCCAACCAGCGCATTCGCGAGGCGCTCTCACTGCCCCCACTGGTGGCATCCGCCCCTGCCGCTCCCAGGAAGCGGACCGGCTGGGGCTGGGGCAAGGGCAACCGGGAGAGCTGACCGCGGGTGTCAGGACCGGGCCGTTACCGACGGATCCTGGCTCTGCAGTTCGAGTGACGGATCCGAGGTGGGGGCGCTCGCGGATGCCAGCAGCGCCAGTTTGTCTGCATCGATCGACCCTGCGTCAGCGTGAAAGACGACGAGCATGATGCCGTCAGTGCCGCCGATGCTCAGTCGTTCCCGGTTGAGGACGAGTTCCCCGACCTGAGGGTGGTCGAACCGAATCAGTGTGCCGTACTGGCCGCGGACCTCGTGGCGCGCCCAGAGCTGGCGGAAGCGCGGGCTCGCCAGACTGAGCTGCCCGGTGAGCTCAATGAACCGTGGATCATCGATGTCATTGCCGACGGCCTGCCGGAGATTCGCGATGAAGCACTCAGTGAGGTCTTCCCAATCCGGTTGCAGCGCCTGCTCGCCCTGATCGAGGAACAGATCCCTGAGCTGGTTTCCGCCGACGTTGAGTCCGGGGGACAGCGCTCGGGCGAGGGGGTTCGAGGCAAGCACGTCGAAGTATCTGCCCTCGATGAACGCTGGCTGGACGAGGGAGTCGAGGAGTTTGAGGGCTCCGGACGGCACCGTCTCTTGCCGTGGCCGCCGTTTCCGCTGGCGCGGAACATCCGCCACCAGTGTCAGCAGGTGGGAGAGGTGCTCGTCGTTGAGGTTCAGCACGCGAGCTATCGACTCGAGCACCTGAATCGAGGGGTTGCGATCGCGACCGCGCTCGAGGCGCAGGTAGTAGTCGGCACTGATGCCGGCAAGCATGGCGACTTCCTCGCGCCGCAGCCCGGGCACGCGACGGACTCCACCGTCGGGAATACCGACCTGCTGCGGGGTCACCAGTTCGCGGCGCGCCCGCAGGTATGCGCCGAGGGGATTCGTTGTCTCGCTCACGACGCCAGCCTATGGCTGTGTGGCGCGGAGTGAGGGGGCCCTGTCATACCCCCGGCTGGAAAGGGTGCTGGTTGGCGGTGTGCGCTTCTCATAGCTTCCTTAACGGCCCGATCGGGCCGCTTATTTCGAGAGGAGACGCATGAGCGTCGCACTGGTTACCGGGGCAAACAGGGGCATCGGATTTGAGACCGCCAGACAGCTGGTGGAGTTGGGGCACATCGTGTACATCGGCGCGCGGGACGCTGAGCGGGGTGAGGAGGCTGCCGCGTCGCTCGGTGCGCGATTTGTGCAGCTCGATGTGACCGATGACCTGTCGGTAACGAACGCGCTGGGGGCTATCGGGGATGTCGAGGGCCAGCTGGACATCCTGGTGAACAACGCGGGAATTCAGGAGTTTGGCGATGTCGACGGCCCTATGGCGCTGCGAGCGTTCGACACCAACGCGGTGGGAGTCGTGCGCGTCACGGAAGCTGCGCTCCCGCTGCTGAAGAAATCGTCCAACCCGACGGTGGTTACCGTCTCGAGCAGCGCGGGGTCGTTCTGGGCGGTTAACAATCCCGACCGGGTCGAATCGCAACTGAGGAATCTCCTCTATGCCGCGTCCAAGGCGGCGGCCACCATGCTCACCATCCAGTACGCCAAGTCGCATCCCGGCATCAAGTTCAACGCACTCGAACCGGGGTACACCGCCACAGACATGACGGCGGCGTTCGAAGGCGGCAGGCCGCCCGCGGAGAGTGCGCAAACCGTCGTGCGCCTGGCGACCCTCGACCCGAACGGCCCGACAGGGACGTTCCAGGACGAAGACGGGCACCTTCACTGGTGAGAACGGCATCCCCCCGTACGCAAGCACGCCTGACCACTCGAACAATCGAAGGAATTGAATCGTGACCAGCACAACCTCGTCGATCGACACATCGACCGACCATAAGCCCGGCTCCTGGGCCGGCGTGGTCTCACTCGGACTGGGGATCTTCGCGATCGTCATGTCGGAGTTCCTGCCAGCGAGCCTGCTGCCGCGTATTGCCGGCGACCTTGGGGTGACGGTCGGCGCAGCGGGGCAGAGCGTCACAGTCACCGCGCTCGCGGCCGCGCTCTCAGCCCTCTTCATCTCGGTGGTATTGCCGCATGCCGACCGGCGCCGCGTCATGATCGGCCTCACGCTGCTCGCCATCATCTCCAACCTCGCCGTCGCGCTGGCACCGAACCTCCTGGTGCTTCTCTCGTCCCGGCTCCTGCTGGGTGTCGCACTCGGCGGGTTCTGGGCAATGGCCACGGCGGTCGCCGCGCATCTGGTTCACGCGGACCACCTCGGGCGCGCGCTCACCGTCGTTAATGCCGGTGTGTCCGTTGCAACCGTCGCCGCGGTGCCCCTCGGCGCATGGCTCGGGGAGTTGTGGGGATGGCGGGGAGTGTTCGTCCTCGGCGCTGTTGTGGCGGCACTGGCGCTGATCGTGCAGGCGGCAACACTGCCGCACGTCACACCCACTGTTGGCAGCGGAATTCGGGCGCTCGGAGCGACACTGCGCTCCCGGGCCGTCATCATCGGACTGGTCGCGGTGCTGCTGGCCTTCGGCGGTCACTTCAGCGGCTTCACGTACATTCGGCCGGCTGCCGAGAGCGTATCCGACATCGATGCCGGGGGACTCGCTCTGCTTCTGCTCGTGTTCGGAGTAGCCAACTTCGTCGGCACGGCCCTCAGCGGTCCGCTGGCCGACCGTGCACTCCGAGTGGCCGTCTTCCTGTTCCCAACGGTCCTGGGAATCGGGATGCTTGTCATGCTCGCGACCGGCGGTTCGACCGTCGCTCTGTTTGTCGCGGCTGCGCTGTGGGGTTTCGGCTTCGGTGGCCTTCCGACCGCCGTGCTTACGTGGGGTGCCCGAACTCAGCCGACCCGTCTCGAGCAGATCGGCGGAGTGATCGTGACCGTGTGCAACATTGCGATCGCTGTCGGTGCGATCGTCGGGGGAATCCTCGTCGATGATGTCGCAGCCACCGCCCCCCTCCTGGTCGGCGGCATCTCTGCAATCGCCGGCGCTGTCGTGCTCGTGAGCCTGCGTCAGCAGCGCTGACGGCTCTCGGCCGGACGGCATCCTGCTGCTGCTCGGGACCGAGCAGGGCGGGCCGACGAGTTTATTCGCTGACGAGTTCGAGCGGCGGTACGCCGACCGGGTCGAACCCCATCACCTGACCATAGAACGACAACTCGGCTTCCGTCGCGCTCACGATTGTGCTCGCGCGACGGAAGCCGTGTGACTCTCCCTCGAAGGCGATGTATGCGTGGGGGATGCCCTTCCGTGCCAGGGCATCACGGAAAAGCTCTGCTTGCGACGGCGGCACGATCGGGTCGTCGAGGCCCTGAAGAAGAAGGACCGGGGTGGAGAGGTTATCCACCCGGTTGAGCGGCGCACGCGACCGGTAAAGATCGGCCGCTTCCGGAAGCGGACCGATGAGCCCGTCGAGGTAGCGCGATTCGAAGTCGTGCGTGTCCCTGGCGAACTGGGTCAGCTCGGCCACGCCGAAATACGAGGTACCCGCCGCGAACACGTCCGAGCTCGTGAGCGCAGCGAGCACCGTCCACCCGCCCGCCGAGCCTCCGCGGATCGCGAGGCGCGCCCGGTCGGCGAGTCCTGCGTCCGCGAGTCCAAGCACGGTGGCAACGGTGTCTTCCACGTCGACGATGCCCCACTGCCCGCGCAACCGCTCCCGATACTCCCGCCCGTATCCCGTCGATCCGCCATAGTTAACATCGACGACACCGATACCGCGACTGGTGAAATAGGCGATCGTGGGGTTGACGACGAACGGTGCCCGGGTGGTTGGGCCACCGTGGACGAACGCGACGAACGGTGGCAGCTCGCCATCGGGGGCCGCGAAATCCGCGTTCCGGGGCGGATAGACGATGGCATGAACCTCCCGGTCTCCCTCGAACGTCCGGGATTCAGCGACGGGGAGGTATCCGGCATCCGGGAGGGAATCGACCGAGAGCCGAACCACCGTGATCTCTCCCGAGTCGAGGTCGAGACGGCGAAGCCCGGGTGCGTCCTTCGCACTGCCTCCCGCAAGCAGCACACTCGTGCTGCGGACCGGTCCGAGGACAATGTGAGTGAGCGGCTGGGCCGCGACCGAGCTGGCGCCCGTCGCCGGATCGATGATGACGAGTTCGCTCTGGCCGAGAGTTCGCGAGGCGAGGATGCGGCCATCCGCCAGCAGTCGATACCAGGCCAGCCCGACGAACCAGAGTGCGTCGCCGTATTCGGCCTCGTCCGGGTGCAGCGGTGTGACGTTTCCCTCGAGATCAACCTCGGCAAGATTCCACCAGCCGGATCGGTCGGTGATGATCGTCAGGTGGTCGTCATCCCGCCATTCGGGCTGCAGAAGAGACTCTGTCGTTGAACCCGCGAGCGTGCGCCACTCGCTGACCTGGCCCGCTCGGTCGAGGTCGCCGACGCGCAACTCGGTCCCGTCCCATGGCATCTGCGGGTGATCCCACGCGATCCAGGCGAGGCGTCTGCCGTCGGGGGAGAACCTCGGAGAGGCGAGGAAGTGTGAACCCGTGACGATGGAGCGGATCGCTTCGTTGTTGCCATCGGCAGTGCCGTCCACCGGCACCGCGACGATGTCTCTGTCAACGAGGTCGCCAGAGTGGGTCTCGCGCACGGCGATGATTTCGCCGTCGCGCCACGTGAGATCTGCGAAGCGGAATCCGGTACCGGCGCTCGTGAGCGGTACAGGACTACGGCTGCCACGATCCAGGCGATACAGTCGCTGATCCGTGAACTCGGCGAACACGAGAGTGCCGTCGTCGTCCGCTGCCCACGCTCCACCGCCGTACTCGTGCACGCGGGTCCGGGCATTCCAGGGCTCCGGCAGGATGTCGATGGGGTCGCCATTTTCACCTGTCGTGCGGACCGCGAACCGGCCGCCCTCACTCGGTCGAAGTTCGAGCCACCACACCTCATCGCCCACCCACGTGCCCTCGCTCACGGCGTGCCCGCTTTCGGCAAGATCATGAGCGGAGATCGGTGAGCGCCAGGACCCGTACGGAGCGATTGTCGTCATGGCGACATCCTGCCAGCTCACGTGTTTCAGCGGGCAGCCAATATGGCTACGCTCGGAGAGTGTCTGCCAGTCGCAACCCCACAGTGATCGTGCTGAACGGCGGATCCAGTTCAGGTAAATCGTCGATCGCGAGAGCGCTGCAGGAAATGCTCCCCGGCGTCTGGTTGACCTTCGGCGTCGACACCTTCATCGACGCACTTCCGGGTCGCGGTGACAGCCCGCGAGCCGGGATCACGTTTGAGCACGACGGCACGATCACCTTCAGCGACGAGTATCGGGCTCTCGAACGAAGCTGGTATGCCGCCCTCAGCGCGATGACAGTGGCGGGGGCGCACATGATCCTCGACGAAGTTTTTCTCTCCGGGGGTACCGGGCAGGAGAGTCTGCGTTCAACGTTCAGCGATACCGGGATGTTGTGGGTGGGTGTCCATTGCGCGGCCGACGTTGCTGCATCCCGCGAAGCGCGGCGGCCCGACCGGGCAGAGGGAATGGCGCGGCAACAGGCCCTGAGTGTGCACACCGGCGTGAGCTACGACCTCGAGGTGGACACGACCTCCAGGCCGGCCGAGGAATGCGCTTGGGCAATAGCGAGACACCTCGGAGTGCGGGCGCCGTCCCCGATCCGTTCGTAGGCAAGGGCTGCCCCGTCTGAGCTGCGCTGTGTGGGCTGCCCTGTCTGAGCCGGACGTTCTCAGGTCGACGGTCAGGAGCGAGCGTCGGTGTCGACGTCGGCGGCCCAGCCGGGTGAGTCGAGACGGATCGCATTGTCGCCAACGAGCGCGCGCAGCGTGGCTTCCGTGATGGCGAGTGATTCTGTGCCCACCTGCTTCTCCAGCTCATCCCGCATCTCATCGAAGACGGCCTCGCCTTCGCGAAGCAAAGCTGTCCCGCGCTCGGTGACGCGCAAGCGCATCTTCCGGCGATCCGCCTCGTCGGGCTCCCTGGCGACGTAGCCTCGTTCTTCCAGGACGGCGATCGTTCGTGCCGCCGCCTGTTTTGTCACCGACATCGCTCGACCGAGTTCTGACGCGTTTTCGGCGCCGGAGAGGATCGAGTGAAGCGCGAAATCGTGCACCGGACGAAAGTCATCGTGGCCTCGCCGCGCCAGTTCGGCGGTGGCTCTGTCGGCAAGAGTGCGGAACCCCGCAAGCATCAGCAGCGCTAGGTCGCCACCCTTCCGAGACATAGGGGAAGTCTAAGCCAGGGTTGATATGGACAACCCTGTTGTCTATAGTTAATGGACAACAAGATTGTCTATTAAGGAGAGCGATATGTCCGCCACTGCGGCACTCGGCGCAACCATCCCCGGCGTCTCCCACCATCGAGCTCAGGTCAACGGCACCGAGCTGCACTACGTCACCGCCGGTACGTCCGGTTCACCTATCCTGCTCGTGCACGGCTGGCCTGAGACGTGGTGGGCATTCAGGGGCCTCATTCCGCTGCTTGCGGAGTCCCACCGGGTTTACGCTCTCGACCTGCGCGGATTCGGCGACTCGAGCACCACCGACACCGATTACAGCGAGCAGGCCCTGGCCGACGACCTCCACCAGCTCGTCACACATCTGGGGGCTGGCCCTGTGCATCTTCTCGCTCAGGACATCAGCGGAGGCGTGGCGTTCCGGTTCGCTGCGTCCCATCCGGATGAGGTGCGAAGCTTCACAGCGGTCGAATCCTCCCTTGCCGGGTTCGGTCTCGAGGCGCTTGCCGACGTCAACGCCTTTGGTTCGTGGCATGTCGGATTTCTTGGCACTCCCGGCATCCCTTCGATGCTCCTGCCCGGACACGAACGCGAGCTCCTGGCTGACTGGGCTTACCCGATGATGAACGGCACGGCCGGTGCAATCCGTGCCGAGGACCTCGATGAGTTCGTTCGCACGTACTCGCGGCCGAACGCCTGGCGCGGTACGGAAGGTCTCTACCGTTCCCTGTTCACGGACAAGGGGGCGACTCGGGCGCTCGCCGAGGCGCATCCGTTGCGCGTCCCCGTCCTCGCCGTCGACGGCGCCAATCATCCATTCACAGAGCAGTCGTTTCGCCCGGTGGTGGCTGGAGAGTTCACTGCGGTGCACATCGAGGGCGTCGGTCACCTCGTTGCGCAGGAGGCACCTCGGAAACTGGCGTCTGTGCTCCTCGAGTTCCTCGCGAAGGTTGACAGCCCAGAGAGAAAACGTCTCAGAGACCGGTCCGAAACCCTTTCACGCAGGTCGCCTCGCGCCGCGTCGATGGGAGGTCTTAGTTCACGATGACGGTTTTGGTTCCGCCTCCGGCTTTGCCACGGATGACGAAGACGGGGGAGCGGCGGCATGCCTGTTCGCCAGGACCGCCCGTGTTGCACCCCGGCAGCTGGGGGTCGGTGCAGACCACCTCGTAATCCACTCCGTCGTCTGCAGAAAAACGAGCGCCTACGTTCGGGCCAGCCGGACATGTCCCGGCCGCGCTGTAGTCTGCGGAATGCGGCGAATCATTGATCGGTGCCCAGTCGAGATCGGTCTCACCCACGCGGCGATAGTAGATGTGGAGTGGGCGATGGTCAGTATGACAATTCTGAATAAGGAGTTCGTCGTAACCAGTTGGAACGGGAGCGCTCGCGCTAAACGTTGAGACCGCATTGCTGCTGCCTCCCGGTCCGGACACGGTCAGCGAAACGAGGACGTTTCCCGGCTGGGTGAAGGTTCGTGATGGCGAGGTGAGAGCAGCGGTTGCCGGAAGTGCGGCACCCGCGAAGGACCATTGGCTCGACGTGATCGTTCCAGTGGACTGATTCGTGAAGACAACCGTGATAGGTACGACGCCGGACGTCGCAGATGGCGTGAACTTCGCTACCGGTGGCGCGACGACGGTAAACTCCGGGCCGTCACCGGAAACCATGTCGCACAGGCGTTGCCGGACCTTCACGATGTCGCCGGCTTTGAGCACACGTTTGGTGATGACGATCTCCTCGTCACTACCAATCGGGTAGCTTCGGTCCCACACACCGTTAATCACGATATCGATCCACGCTCCAGGAACCAGGCCGGTTACTTCCAGTTCTTGGCTCCCGACCAGACCCTTCGTGATCACTGGCCGTCCGACATCCGGCGCTCGCTGGATTTCGCCGGTCTCGGTGTTTGAGAGGGTGTTGCATCCTGACGCATGGGCAATAAGGGTGTCCCCTCTGGTGAGTGACGGTGAGACGGGAATCGTCATTTCGGTTGCCGTCATCCGCGCTACGGCCAGGAATGCGCCCGTCCGCGCGGAGACGATGGAAATCCAGTTGTACCCGGGCGTCAGCTCGCGCACCCGGACTGCGGTTCCACACGCGAAGAGTGGCTCGACGATTACCGGGCTGGGGTTCATCCCGCCGCTTGTACCCTCAACCTCCGCAGCATTGGAGGGCCCGCTCCACACGCCGCACAGCTCCTGACGCGCCACGATGGTGTCGAACGCCTGTAATGAGGGCAGTTGGATCAGCATCGAATCATCCGCAGCCTCGACCGTGCCGACTGTGACGCCATTGATGGAAATCTGCACCTGGGCGCCCGGGATGAGCCCGCTGAGGTTTGCTGCCCGAGAAGCGGTGCACGGCTTGCCGATAATGAAGGGCGGAGGAACTGCTGGGGCGTCGACAACCGTGTCCGTGTCGGCGGCACTCTCTTCCCTGCAGCCGGGGAATGACTGAGCGACCGATACTTCTTCTCCCTCAACCAACGGCTTGTCTAGTTGGAAGTAGAGGCTCGTTGAGTCAAACACAGCGGAGTTCGTGAGGCCGAGCGTCGGCCGGCTCAGAACCACGGTGGCCCCGGGGAGAACCCCTTCAACGGTGACTGTTCGACTGCACGACCATAGCGGTCGGCGGAGCTGCGGCGTTGGCAGTTCGCGGGGAAGGTGCTCGGCCGGCGGGGCTGTTATCTCGAACCCGGGGACACCGCACGCAGTTTGTGACACCGTGAGTTGTTCATGTGCGCTGAGTGCGGGGCTGAACGAGAACCGAGCATCGCCGCGTTCGGCAGAACCTGTGCCACGCACCGGTCCCGTTCCGACCTGAGCAGTGATGACCGCCCCTGGTACCGCACCGGTTATCCACACGACGCCGGCGCACGCGTACATCGGGTTCGTAAACGCGACGGCGCCGATGACAGCTGGACTTCGCTGGACCCAGATTCGTGGGTCCGCCGAGGGCGCGCTCGGCCCTGTCCCGTTATCTTGCGTCGCTGTAACGAGCTCGTCAACGGGCAACGTCACGCCCGCATCCAAGGGGAACGTCTGGCGTGGCCATGAGGCCACACCGCGAGCGACAACCTGCGTGCCAGCGTAAATGACGACGTTCGCGCCTGTCAGTTGCCCTTCAAGTTCGATCGAGGTGCTGCATTCAGACACCGGGCCGAGGACCGTCGGAGCCAAGAGCAAAGTCATTAGATCGTCCTCTCAGCGAACCGCCACAATACTGACGTCATCGCCAGTATTGCCGCGCAACTCGAAACGTCCGGGCAGGTAATAGGTAAAGCGATACGGTCCGGCCAGGTTGGGCAGGACGACGGCGTTTGCAATCAATCTGTTGACCGCTCCGATGGTGCCGGGTATCGCGTTCATGAGCCCCCGCGCTACACGATCGTGAATCATCCCACTTTCGACATGGCATCCGTATTGATCGACGTAACCTTGAATGTCTCCGTTCCGGTCCACGTAAAGATAGATCCAGTACCGAACCTCGGCGTAATAGTCCGCGAACGGCCATGGAGTGTGCACCGTGATCGGCACATTCACGTAAATGTAGGTTCGGTCGGGGCGATTCGGATGAACATCGGTACTGGACACGTTGCCGGTCGGCCACATGTCCCAGCTGAACCGTGCATCGCCTGCCGTGCTGACATCGCCCTGAGCGTTGACGATTTCTGCAATCTGGTCCTGCGGAACCAAGGCAGTGAGCGACAGTGGGCTCGTCTCGTTCGGCCATCGCCGGATGACGAGTGACGACGAGGTGATGTCGTTGAAATCGTTTCCAACGAACCACACATCCTGCTGTCGGCCAGGCACGACGGGAAAGTTGCGGTATCGGCCCCGATATCCGATGTGCTCGAACAGCACAACGCTTCCACCTGTTTCGCTCGTGTGAGCGCTGTACGACAACGATGAGATTCTGTCGTTCATACCGAAACTGCGGTAGTCAGGACGACGCCAATATCCCCAGCCGGGCGTCATATCGTCAAAGATCGAAGCTCCCGAGAAATTGGAGTCCACGTAGTACTTGCACCAGATGTCGTCAGTAGCCGAATCGGGCTCGCCCGCTCGCTCACCGTGAAAGAGCTCCATCGCCCGCTCGACCGCGGTCGATTCTGAGGCGCTTAGCGCCGACGCGGCGGTCACCGCGTTGATGGCCGCCTGCAGCAGGCCGGCGTTCTGAGTCGACCCATCAGATCGGAATCGCTTTTCAATGAAGCGGAGCCCGTCCACGGGGGATTTATCGACCAACTCTGGCAGGAATGACGCCAGTTCGTGCACCGCTGAAATTGCTGATCCGGCCCGGCCCTCCTGCCGATCATCGATGTCAAGCGGCGGCGGCAAATCTGAAGGCCTCTGAACCTCAACACACTCGATTGACGACACTCGATTCTCGGCGCTCCACTCCGGCCTCTGGCTCGCTCTCAGCGACCACAGTTTGAGTTGTTCCAGGGCCTCTGGGTCCAGCAGCATCTTTTCGTGTTCCAAGCGTTCCATTTCGACACCCCTCCTCTGAGGTGGTTCAGCGTTGTGCTGTATCGATCGAAGCGCTGCGTGGTTGCAGGAGTGGGTTTCCGATCGCGGCGGCAACGGTGGCGGGATGGTGCGCCGGTGCTCGTAGGCATTGTGTTTGGCTTCGTCCTGGGCGACAATCCGTTCACACCATCATTCGCACTGCCGGTTCTCGGCGACTAGTAAAAAAGCGACAGGATCGGGGGCCATGGCTGATGCGTACAATTCAGTCCGTCCGCCCCGGCCCAGTGTTGCGCCCGTTTATTCGAGCGTTCGCGCACCGCACCACCTCGGGCGCCCTGGAGTCCCAGGCCATGCCGGCATTCTTGGAAACGGTGATTCATTTCGATTTTGCGGACGTACTCGGCATCCGTTCATCCGACGGCGGCCTCGAAATGGCGCGGCCTCTGGCGCTCGTAGGGCCGCACACGCGGGCGGGAACCAGCTTGCGATTCGACGGCAACATTGATTCTTTTGCAGTCTTTTTGCAGCCCACCGCGCTCTGGTCTCTGTTTGGAGTTCCCACCAGCGCCGTTGTGGAGACGCACTATGACGCCGCAGACGTTTTGGGGGCGCCCATCGCGGAGCTGTGGAACGTGCTCGCGGATCGCCCCGGATTCGACGATCGGATTCGAGCGGTGGAGCGATTTCTGCTTACTCATGCGCGCTTCGAACGCCAGGACACACTGAGCACCGCGGCTGCGTCGATTGTGACTCGTCAAGGCGGCTGCATCAGCGTGAGTGAGTTGGCGGTGCGAATGCACGTCAGCGTGCGGCAGCTTGAGAGAGCATTTCTTCACGAGATGGGAATGTCTCCCAAATATTTCGCCCAGGTCTCACGGTTCCAGACCGCCCTCGACGCTCGGATACAGGCTCCGAAGAGGACCTGGCTCGACATTGCGATCGGCTCCGGTTACCACGACCAGATGCACCTCATCCACGACTTCAAGTCAATGGCGGGTTTTGCACCGGGGCTGACGGTGTCACGGCTCGGCGACTCACGTCCATCTGCCCTCGCAGACTCGCACAGCGACGATCGTCAGTAAACGGAGCTGGAGAACCGCGTCCAATACCTGTGACGTGTGAGGCAGAGTCCAATACCTGTGTCAGTTCTCATCTCAGATGAGACAAGGTTTGTAAGTAAATGGGGCGCAAACCGTAGGCACCATTGGTCAGGTGTTCAAAGAGGACCCCACTTCCGTCTCGGACGCGCGAGTCACGGTTCGGTTCATCTCGCTCGAGAACTGTCCTCCCGGGTTCGCGGCCGACGTAACGCGCGGCACGAATACCCAAAATCATGTGGAGCGGAGAGATTTCGTTTCGCTTGACCCGCAGCAGGAGCGACTTGCTAGTGCACTAACGCTGGACGGAATCAAGAGCGGATCCGAAATTCCTACCCCAGATTCCGGATTTACCGTTCTCGAGGCGACGGTCGCGCTTGCGTGCGCCGACCCCGATCCAGATTTCGCAGTGCAATCGAAACGGGAAGTCGGGCGGCCCTGGTCCGGGGCAGAAGCTCCCCAGCCGGGTAGCCAATATAGGCACCTGTTCAGCGAGAAGTTGTCAGAAACTGCACTCTGGCGATCGGTCCAGCGTCTCCGCCTCGTCGATGAAGCGATCGCGAAGAACCGAAAAGACCTCGACGGCAGGAGCAGACTCATTGGCGTCGATTGATCGCACACACTGTGTTCCAGGTGATGAGGCGCGGTGTGCTTACCGGGGATCAGGACCAACTCGATTTGATGCTCATTGAGTTGCCGGCTATCGCCAAGCGGGTCTACTCGGAAATGCTGAACGTGGTGGAACGCGAATTCGCGGACAACTATCTGGCTGGTCTTTTCAAGAATGCATCGCGGTGCCGTCAGATTGTCGTCAGCGTTCTTGGGGACTCAAGGTCGGTTGAGCCTGTAACGACCCTCGGTCGTAGCTGGCAGCGTCGCTGGTCTCCTTGTCTCAGTTGCAATGAGAACGCTACTTGCACTGAGCCGGACGGTGCTGGCCCTTGTCTCAGCAAGTATGCGAAAAGTCGCTACTAGTTTGAAAACTGACAACCTGCGATGTGTGAGACAGAAGAGAGCGGATGACGGGAATCGAACCCGCGCTATCAGCTTGGGAAGCTGAAGTTCTACCATTGAACTACATCCGCGTGACGCTGTACGGCGACGTTCGCAATCTTAGCAAGACGCGCCAGATAAACTGACCTCGTGCTTCTCTCCGACCGCGACATTAAGGCAGAGCTGGCATCCGGACGCATCGGTCTTGAACCGTCCCACTCCGAGATGATCCAGCCTTCGAGCATCGACGTGCGCCTCGACCGCTACTTCAGGCTGTTCGACAACCACAAGTACCCCTACATCGACCCGGCCGAAGACCAGCCAGAGCTCACCCACCTCATCGAAACGAAGCCAGATGAACCGTTCATCCTGCACCCGGGTGAATTCGTGCTCGGCGCAACGTTCGAACAGGTCTCGCTCGCCGATGACATCGCTGCCCGGCTCGAGGGCAAGAGCTCACTCGGCCGCCTCGGTCTGCTGACGCACTCGACAGCCGGCTTCATCGACCCGGGATTCTCCGGTCACGTCACTCTCGAGCTGTCCAACGTCGCGACCCTCCCGATCAAGCTCTGGCCAGGCATGAAGATCGGCCAGCTCTGCTTCTTCCGGCTGACCTCCCCAGCTGAGAACCCGTACGGCTCAGCTGCGTACAGTTCCCGCTATCAGGGTCAACGCGGCCCGACCGCATCCCGCTCGTTCAAGAACTTCCACCGCACCGACGTCGGCCTCATCGACGCCGGCAGCGCCGGCAGCTAGGCAAGAAAGGCCACCGCCATGAGTGACCCCATCGACCTTTCGTTCGCTGACGCACTCATATCGGATGCGGCCACCGAGAAATACCCGAATCGGATGTTCCGCTTCGGTCGGCTTGTCGGTCGCTGGAACGTGCACTCGCGCCGCATGGATGAGGCCACAGGGAACTGGCATGAGTCGGACTTCGTCTGGGTGGTCGGGTTTATTTTGGACGGGAAGGCCGTTCAGGATGTCGCGCTCACGCCAACAGAGGACGGCTTCGAAACCATCTCAACTGCGGTCCGGGTCTACGACCGCGACATGGGTGCCTGGCGCGTGAGCTACTTCGAGCCGGAGCGCGGCGAATACGCGCACCTCGTCGCCACCGCGCACAAGCGCGACGGCATCCGCCAGGACGGAACGCGGAACGACGGTCTGCTCATCCGCTGGAACTTCTCGAAGATCACCGAGCACTCCTACCGGTGGGAGAGTTTCGTCTCGGAAGACGAGGGAACCACGTGGGTGCTCAACGAGCACAATGAGGGCATGCGCGTCAGCTGACCGCCGCACGTGCCGCGAGAGCATCAGTTGCGGCCGAGAACACCAGTTGCGCCTGATGTTCTCGACCGGAACTGATGCGTTGGGTGCCCGCTACAGCTCGAACCGGAAGCTGAGGTCCTCGGGGTAGTCGCCGAGCGCCGTCAGCGTCGTCGCCGCACGCTGCAGCGCAGCGAGGGTGAGGCCGAGGGTCTGCGGGCCGAAGCTGACGCGGGAGATTCCCAGTTCGGCGAGCCTCTTGAGGGGGATGCCGCCGAGCCCACCGATCGTGGAGATGCGCCCGTTCACCTCGTCGAGCGCGCGCTTCACGCGATCCTCATCGCTCAGCCCGAGGAAGAAGATCACGTCGGCCCCCGCCTCGAGGTACGCGTTCGCCCGCGTGACCGCCTCCTGCCACTCGCCACCACCGGCGAGCGTGTCGACGCGGGCATTGATCACGAGCGGGATGCCCGTCGCGCCACCGGCGCCGCGGGCAGCGGCAACGCGGGCGACCGAGTCGTCGATACTGCGCTGCGGGCCGTTGGCCGCCTCGAGGGAGTCCTCGATGTTGATGCCGACAGCACCGGATTCTTCGATCAGGCGACGAACGTTGTCACCGACGCCGGCGGCATCCGGGGCGTAGCCCTTCTCGAAGTCGACCGAGAGCGGCAGATCGACGGCACCGGCGATGATGCGCGCCGCCTCGATCGCGGCATCGACGGTGGGTCCCTCGTTGTCGGGCACGCCCCGCGCGAAAGAGACCGAGTGTGAGGCGCTCGCGAGGGCACGCACTCCCGGGACCTCGGAAACGATCTTCGCCGTGATGGCATCCCACACGTTCGTCACGATGAGCGGATCACCGGGGGCGTGGAGGCGGTTCAGCAGTTGAGCTTTCTCGAGTTGAGTCGTCATCTCCCCAGTCTGGACAGGTCGGATGCCTCGGCGCCACCCGTTGCGCCACCCATTACTGCACCCATAACTGAACCGCGAACACTGATGCTGCGGCGATGCTGCAGCGCCGCTCAGCGGTGAGGGGGCGGCCCGGATTCGCCCCCCGAATGTGGGTCAGGCGATACTGGTAGTTGGAAACCGGCCGATCTGACGCCCGCACGGGTACTGATCAGCCGCTGATAGAGATGGTGACTTGACGTGTCGAACGAGCCGAACGAGTCCACTGAGCCGAATGAGCCGTGGATAACAGCCGTAGCCCGAGCCGACGGTACAGGCACGATCTCGGTCGACGGCGCACAGTCCGACATTCGCGCAAATGACGTCGCGGAGGTTCGAGCCGCGATCATTGCGCGTGTCACCGACGAGGCGAAGGCGCGCAACCAACGGGTCCTGGTGGCCATCACCGATCTCGACGGCGTTTACCTGCTGTCTGTTCACCCCGACGGCAACGTCGAGTCGGAAGGTCCTGTTGTTCCGGATGCCGCTGCCTCGGCGCGCGATGCGACAGCTGCTGGGTCCAGAAGCGAGTCCGCCCGCGCACAGGAGCCGGCACACGAGACCAGGCCGACCCGCCCATCGTCTCCAGCGGAAGGATCAGTCCGCGGGTCAGCACCGGCACGAGCCGTGCTGAACCCCGCCTTCGGCGAGGCAACCCCGGTGATTCCCCCGCCCCCCTTCGGCATCGATGACCTCATCGACTTCGCCGAGTCCGGATCCGAGCCGACGCCGCACAACGACAGAAGCTTCGAGCCAGCACCGACACGGAGGTCAACCTTCCGGTCCTATTCAGAGGAGAGCGACCTGTCGCACCACAATTCCGGATCCGCCGCGCCAGCCGAGGTCACTCCATTCACGACTGCACGGTCCGCTGCCGGAGAAACCACCGAGGAACCTGACTCGGCGGAGGCGGCAGAGCGTACGTTTGACCAGCTGTTGCCGTCATCGAGCAGACGGGAGAAGGCATCCACTTCGACATCCTCGCCATCGGACGGTGAACCGGGCGTCGCGCCCACCCTCGAGGACTTCCTCCAGTCACGGCCATCGGCGCCGGAGGGTCCGGCGAAACAGGGCTGGCAGGGAGCCGTCCGTCGCGTGACCGGCGGACTGATCTCGCCGCGCCCAGGCAAGGTCGAGCGAGCCCACCGCGATGCGATCCGGCGGGTCCAGCGAAGCCTCAAGGGGCCGCGGACCATCGTCGTGCTCAACCCGAAGGGTGGAGCGCACAAGACGACGGCAACCCTGTTGCTCGCCGCGACCTTCGGTACCCACCGCGGCGGATCAACGCTCGCCTGGGACAACAACGAAACCCGCGGCACCCTCGGCTGGCGGGCCCAGCCCTCGGTGCACTCCAACACCGCGGTCGACCTGCTTCGCGACCTCGGACGGTTCTCCGATGTCGAGTCGGCGCGCGTCGGGTACCTCGACAACTACGTGCGCGGGCAGGGCGATGCCCAGTTCGATGTGCTCGCTTCTGACGAGGATGCCGCCGCGTCATCCACCATCGATGCGGATGCCTTCCGCAGCCTTCACTCGACACTCAGCCGGTTCTATCGCGTACTCGTGATCGACACGGGCAACAACATGCGCGCATCCAACTGGGAAGCGGCCGTCGAAGCAGCCGACCAGCTCGTCGTCGTCACCACGGTGAACGAGGAAACCGCGGCGAGTGCTGCGTGGCTCATCGACGGGCTCAGGCAGAAGGGGCACCAGGACAAGGTCAGCCAGGCCGTGACGGTCCTCTCGTCACCAGGAGACACCGTGCAGCCCGAGCTGTCCCAGCGACTGCACAGCCACTTTTCGGCCCTCACCCGCGTGGTGCTCGAGGTGCCGTACGACCCCGGGTTCCAGGGCGGCGGTCCCCTCAACGTCGACGTGCTCTCTCCGCAGACTCGCGAAGCGTGGCTCCAGGTGACGGCGGCGGTCGCCGACGGACTCTAGGCGGGACTGGCCTCGCCCGGCACCAGGATCTTGACCATCTCGAGTTGGCGCTTACCCGGCTCGAGGTCGTACGGCACGGTCACGCCGGTGGCGCGGTAGCCCTTCTTCGCGTAGTACGCGTGCGCCCGGGCGTTGTCTTCGTGAACGTGCAGGGTGATCCGGTCGGATCGTTCCCTTGACCACTGCTCGACGCCCTCGAGGAGAGCGGAGGTGACGCCGGCCGCTTCACCCCGGAACTCCGGAGTGACGTAGACGCCGACGAGCATCGGCACCGTGCTGCCGTTCGGCGTGTATGTACCCATCGTGCCCACCCAGCGGCCGTCATCCGTGATCGCCACGAGCACGGTTCCACCGTTGCTTATGCCTCGCCTGCCTCGCATCCGCCACTCGGCTTCGCCCACGGCCTGTGCGTGCGCGAGCGTCTCGCCGAAAGCGATCGGAGTGTCCGCGAGCATTTCGAGCCGGAGCCTCCTGACCTCGCGCCAGTCAGCATCGGTGGTGGGGCGGATGGAGAACGTGGCGTCGCGCATCGACCAAATCTACCGGCACAACGAGGGCTCCCGCGGTCCAGTGCAAGCCCTTTCCGTGTCCCGGCGCTCACCACTAGTCTCGGAGCGCGTCGGCCTCTCCCGCCCGGCGCCCGTCGAAAGGAACTCAGATGTCCACCTGGCTCATCACCGGCTGCTCGACAGGCCTCGGTCGCGCGCTCGCGACCGCCGTGCTCGCCCACGGCAACAACGTCGTCGTCACGGCGCGCGACGCGTCGACGGTGCAGGACATCGCCGACACGTCTCCCGACTCCGCCCTCGCGCTCTCGCTGGACGTGACCGACCCGGCGCAGATCGAGTCAGCCGTTCGAGAGGCGGAGCGCCGGTTCGGCGCCGTCGACGTGCTCGTGAACAACGCGGGCTACGGGTATCGGTCCGCCGTGGAGGAAGCCACCCCCGAAGACGTCCAGCGGCTCTTCGACACCAACTTCTTCGGAGCCGTCGCCATGATCAAGGCGGTCCTGCCCGCGATGCGGGAACGCCGCTCCGGCGCCATCGTCAACATTTCCTCTATCGGCGTGCGCCTCACGCCCCCGGGGTCGGGGTACTACGCGGCGTCGAAGGCGGCCCTCGAGGGCATGTCCGGCTCCCTCCGCAAGGAGCTGGAACCGCTCGGAATCGCCGTCACCGTCGTCGAACCGGGCGGCTTCCGCACCGACTTCGCCGGGCGCTCGCTGGCACAGTCTGAGACCGCCATCCCGGACTACGCCGAGACCGCTGGCAAGCGGAGGAAGGAAAACGACACGGTGCACGGCACCCAGCCGGGCAACCCTGCGCTGGCCGCCGAGGCGATCATCACGGCGGTCGAATCGCCGAACGCACCCCTCCTCTTGCTGCTCGGCGCCGACGCCATGGACGGGTTCGAGACGCTGGCCTATCGGGAGCGGCAGGACGCTGACACCTGGCGCGACCTCAGCCTCAGTACCGGTTACCCGGAGGAATAGGCGGCTCTTTCGCCTAGTGCAGCGTGATGGACTCCACGGCACGCAGCTGGGTGCGGATGAAGCGGTTGGCGTGCGCGCCGAGGTCGTCTGAGTCGTCCCACAGGTTGCGCCAGATGCCGAGCATCCTGCTGAGGTCCTCGTTCACCACGGCCGACGAGAACGACTCGAACACGACGGGCCCGTCGTAGCCGATCCGCGCGAGGCCGCGGAAGAACGAGCCGAAGTCCACCGTGCCTGAACCCAGGTAGCCGCGGTGGCTCTCTCCGATGTGCGCGTAACCCAGCCGATCGCCGACGTCGAGGACCGGGGTGTACAGATCCGACTCCTCGATGTTCATGTGGTACGTGTCGAGGTGCACTGAGACGTTGGCGTGCCCCACCTCGTCGAGAAACGCGAGCGCCTGCCTGCCCGTGTTCATCACGTTGGTCTCGTAACGGTTGACGACTTCGAGTGACATACGGATGCCGAGGCCCTCGGCCCGTGACGCCAGCCGGGCGAGTGCGGCGGCGCTCGACGCGCGACCTCCCGGGGTCGCGGGCGTCATGTACTTCTTCATGGCGCTGTAGATCACGCCGCAGAGGTTGGTCCCACCCATCGCGTGCACGATGTCGAGGCACTCCTCGAGCATCCGTTCGCCTCGAGCCACGACATCGGGGTCGTCGCTCGTCAGGTCGGTTGCCTCGCTCAGGCCGAGCGACGCACTGACCGCGAGCTCGTTGTCCTGCAGAAGGCGAGCCGCAAGCATCCGATCGAAATGAAAAGGGTCCATGAGCGGGATTTCGATCAGGTCGAATCCCGCCTGTTTCGTCTTCTCGATCGCGAGGGTCAGCCCCGCGGCGTCGAATGAGCCTGAGAAGACGAGAGCGTGTGCGCCGATGAGCACGATCGTGTCCTTCCACCCCGGTGGCCGCGCCGGTGCGAAGCCCGTTCCGGCAGAGATTACTCCGCGGTGCGGGAGAGGGACAGGCCGTGCGGCCCAATCGTGACCCCGGTATCAGGCCCGACCCTGACCCCGAACCCGACCCAGGGCGCTCAACGCCCGCTGGACTCAGCGGGTACGAGCGAGGAGCGCGTCGACCTCGTCACGGTGGGGGAGGCTCGGGGAAGCGCCCTGTCGCGTCACGGTGAGCGCTCCAGCGGCGATCGCACGCCGGATCGCAGCGGTGAGTCCGAGGCCGTCGGCGAGTGAAGCACCGAGGTAACCGGCGAATGCATCACCGGCTGCCGTTGTGTCGACGGCGGTGACCCGGATGGAGTCGAACCGTTCGACGCTCGTCGCCGTGACCAGAACCGCTCCAGCGGCCGCCATGGTGATGAGTGCGCTGGTCGCGCCGCGGGAGGTGAACCAGCGACCGGCCTCGACCGCCGATGATTCGTCGGTCACCTCGATGCCGGTGAGGATGGCGGCCTCTGTCTCGTTCGGAGTGACGATGTCGACGAGTGGCCAGATCGCGTCGTCGAGGGCCGTGGCCGGCGCTGGGTCGAGAACGACGGTGAGGCCGGCGTCGTGCGCCTTCCTGATCGAGTACTGCGTGAGCGCCCACGGGATCTCGAGCTGGGTGAGCAGAACCCGGCAGCTCGACCCGATGGCCTCGAACGCGTCGTCGATGTGTGACTCGCTGAGTGACGAGTTCGCGAGCGGAACCACCACAATGTCGTTTTCACCCGATGAGTCAACCCGGATGTGCGCTACTCCTGTTGGCCCCGGAACCGAGCGGACGTGGTCGACGTGCACGCCGGCATCCGCCAGCCCGCTGCTCGCTACGTCGGAGAAGAGGTCGGTGCCCACGCAGCCGACCATGTGCGCGTTGCCGCCGGCGAGTCCGGCGGCGACGGCCTGGTTCGCACCCTTGCCGCCGAGCACGAGGGTGAACTCGTCGCCGATGATCGTCTCGCCTCGAGCCGGGAGCCTCGACGAGAAGGTCGTGAGATCGACGTTGATGCTTCCGACGATGAGCACGCCACCGGATGCCGATGCTGAGGTTCGGGAACTCATGGTGTCCTTCTGCTGGGGTGTATCGCTCATCCAGAGGCTTCGCTGCTACGCCAGCTGCTTCTGCTTCGCCTGCACCGGGATCAGCAGGAGAAGTCCGACGAGGATGACGAGGATGATGCCGAGGATTCCCCAGTACTGCTCTCCGCCAATGGTGATGAAGATGGCGAACGCTGTCGGAGCGAGGAACGACACGGCACGACCCGTCGTTGCGTACAGGCCGAATATCTCTCCCTCGCGGCCGGCCGGGATGAGGCGGGCCAGGAACGACCGTGAGGCCGACTGCGCCGGGCCGACGAACAGGCAGAGCGCGAGTCCGAAGATCCAGAACATGAGCGCACCACCGTCGTGGAGGAAGAAGACGGCAAGACCGGCGAGCACGAGCCCGATGAGGGATGCCATGATCACCGGTTTTGCGCCGAGCTTGTCGTCGAGCAGACCGACGGTAATCGTCGAGATACCCGCGACGACGTTCGCGGCGATGGCGAAGATGATGACCTCACCCGGCGAGAAACCGAACCAGCCACCGGCGAGCACACCACCGAATGTGAACACTCCAGCGAGCCCGTCACGGAAGACCGCGCTCGCGATCAGGAAGTACACGGTCTGCCTGCTCTCGTTCCAGAGCTTCTTGATGTCGCCGAAGAGCCGGGGATACGAGGCAAAGAATCCGACTTTGTCGCGCCGCGCGCCGACGCCCTTGTACTCGGGAACAAAGAAGAGCACCGGCAGTGCGAACAGACCGAACCAGATCGCGGAAATCAGAACGGTCACCCGGATGTCCATGCCGTCATCGCCCGTGATTCCGAAGATGCCGACCTCGGGCTGGATCAGGCCGAAGTACACGATGAGCAGCAACACGATTCCACCGATATAGCCGAGGCCCCAGCCAATGCCTGACACCCGTCCGATAGTCGTCGGCGTCGAGACCTGGGCGAGCATCGCGTTGTAGTTCACGCCAGCGAATTCGAAGAAGATATTGCCTGCGGCGACGAGCAGAAGTCCCAGCCACAGGAAGCTTGGGTCGGGCTCGACGAAGAACATGGCCGCGGTGATCCCGACGACGATGTACGTGTTGACGGCGAGCCAGAACTTGCGGCGGCCCGAACTGTCTGAGCGCTGTCCGGTGACCGGGGCGAGGATGGCGATCAACAGACCGGCGGCGCCGAGCGCCCAGCCGAGCTGTGCCGAGACGGCGGCTTCCTCGCCGAAGGCGTCGCTCGTGAGGTAGACGGTGAAGACAAACGTGGTGATCACGGCGTTGAACGACGCGGATCCCCAGTCCCACAAGCCCCACGCCAGTACCTGTTTGGTCGAGGCTTTCGTCGGAGTTTCGGAGAGGGGGGTTGCTGTTATCGCTGCACCATTGCCCGCGTTCGTCGTCATGCTGTTCAGGCTACTGGCACGGGGAGGCTCGCACCCGAATCCTGTCCTGCCGTGTCTTCGGCTCGTGCACCTGAGCTCTCGCGCACGACAAGACGATGCCCGATTTCGATGCTGCGCGGGTTCACCCGCTCCGAGGAGATGGCGTCGACGAGGGTGTCAACCGCTCGGTCGGCGATCGCCTGTTTGTCGGGTGCAACGGACGTCAGTGACGGAATCGAGTAGGTCGACTCCTGCACGTCGTCGATCGAGACGATGGCGACGTCCTCCGGCATCCGCAGGCCCGCGTCTGCGAGCGAGCGCATCGCGCCGAACGCGATGACGTCTGCAAAGCACACGAGGGCATCGAAACGGATGCCTGCGGCGAGCGCGCGGCCGACAGCGTCGTGGCCGGCTGCAGTGCCGAACCGATCCGTGTAGAGCAGCAGCTCGGGGTCGAGGCTGAGCCCCGCGGCCGACACGGCTTCCTGAAAGCCCTGCAGTCGCAACCGCGAACTCCGGTAGTCGTCGGATCGGTACGCTCCCACCGTCGCAATACGGCGTCGTCCCGAGGCGATGAGATGCGCGGTGATCTCCCGTGCAGCACCGACGTTGTCGATCGCGATGGTCGTATAGGACGACGTCGAGATCTGTTCGCCGATGAGTACGGTGGGCACGCTCGGGGGAGCGGAGTAGAGGTCTTCCCTGGTCAGGGACATCGGGCTGAAGATCAGCCCGTCGACGAGGTGCGAGCTGAAACTCTTCAGGGTGCGCAGTTCCCGCTCTTTCGTTCCCTGCGTGTGGGTTGCGATGACCGTGTATCCCCGCCGCTGGGCAGACCGTTCGACGAGTTCGGACAGTTCGGCGAAATACGGCTGGGAGAGCTCGGGCACGGCAAAGCCGAGCATCTTCGTGTTGCCCTGGCGGAGCCGCCTGGCGGAGATGTTCGGCTGGTAGTTGAGCTTGGTGATGGCGTCCTGGACGCGCTGCCTCGTGTCGGCCCTGACGTGCACGTAGTTATTGACGACGTTGGAGACCGTCCGGGGGGACACGCCTGCAAGCTTCGCGACGTCGTGAATGTTGGTTGCCATGTTCCCTCCTCGACCATCTTGGCCTACAAAGTGATGCAGCGGTGAACCGGTTTGTGCAACGTGGCAAAGGTACGCACGACGGCGTTTTGACAAAGTATCGCGGGAGTGAACACAATAGCTCCAGTGCAGTTTTTGCAACGTGGCAAACCGGAAGGCAAGGAATCGATGACGCTGACGCTCGATCAAGCGGCCCAAGCGACCAGGAAGCGCCCACCGCGACTACCCCGCAAACGGCGTTCTCAGGCCGGCCTGAAGTACGGCTTCGCTTTCGTCGCTCCCTTCGCGGTCCTGTACCTCATCTTTGTGCTGTACCCCGTTGTCCAGGCTGCCCAGATGAGCTTCTTCGATTGGGACCTGCTCGGTTCGGTCCGCGAGTTCATCGGCCTCGAAAACTATGAGCGGATGCTCTGGGGCGTCAATATTCAGTGGTCGATCACCAACCTGCTCTGGTGGCGCATCGGCGTGCTCGCCCTCGTTGCTGCACTGCTGGTCGGTCCGATCAAGCGCAGGCACATCAGTGTCTGGAGTGTCGCCGGCGTGCTCGGCCTGCTCGGGGTGTTCGTCGCCCTCGGCTTTGCGCCGGGCAAAGACGGTTACTGGTACGACCCGACATTCTGGATCGCCCTGCAGAACACCCTGCTGTTCACGGCCATCTCCACTCCGATCATCGCCCTGCTCGGACTCGTCATGGCGCTTGCCCTGCAGGGACAGCGACGCGGATCCCGCTGGTACCAGATGGCGTTCTTCCTCCCGTACATCCTCCCGGTCTCCGTCGTCACCCTCATCTGGACGTACTTCCTCTCACCGGGGCAGGGGCTGCTCGCGCAGATCCTCACCCCGCTCGGCATCGACCCGATTCCCTGGCTGAGCGATTCGAACACAGCGCTCACCGCCGTCATCATCACCACGATCTGGTGGACCGTCGGGTTCAACCTCGTCATGTTCGCTGCCGGACTCCAGGATGTCGACAAGTCGCTCTACGAGGCAGCATCACTTGACGGTGCCGGCCCGTGGCGCAAGTTTGTGAGCGTGACGCTTCCCGGCATCCGCCACGTCATCCTGCTCGTCATGGTCATGCAGGCGATTGCATCGTTCCAGGTCTTCGGCCAGGTGAACATCATGACCGGTGGTGGCCCAGGTACCTCGACCGAGGTGCTCATCCGGCACATCTACCAGACCGGTTTCCGCGACTTCGAGCTCGGCTACGCGTCGGCGATGTCGCTCTTCCTCTTCGCACTGATGCTGATCGTCTCCGTCGTCCAGATGCGCTTCCTCGGAAAGGACGACACCAAGTGAACGTCATGAGCCCTCCCTCGACCCGGAAGGCGAGCGCCGCTCAGCCCGGTCTCACCGCATCACGGCACACCGCGACGCGTGCGACCTGGTGGCACCTCGCCATGATCGTCGCCGCGCTGGTCTGGCTTCTTCCCATGCTGTGGATGCTGTCGCTCGCGCTCAGCGACAACGCGACGCTGAGCCAGGGAGTCACCGGGCTCATCCCGCGGGACTTCACGCTCGACAATGTCTTCGGCGTCTTTTCCGTCGGACTCACCAGCCGCTGGTTCCTCAACAGCGCCATCGTGGCCATCCTCACCACGGTCCTGACGGTGCTCCTCTGCGCAATGGCGGGCTATGCCTTCGCGCGGATCGAGTTCCCCGGCCGCACGTTCGTCTACGCCACTGTGCTCGCGGGTCTGATGATCCCCAAGGAGGCGATGTTCATCCCGCTCTTCACGATGGTCGCAGACGTGGAAATGCACAACACCTACGCTGCGCTCGTCCTGCCGCGGATCGCCGCTCCCCTCGGTGTCTTCCTGATGACGCAGTTCTTCTCGAAGATTCCGCTGGAGATGGAGGAAGCGGCGCGCGTCGACGGCGCAGGACCCTGGCGCACGTTCTTCTCGATCATGCTCCCGCTGGCTACCCCCGGCATGTTCGCGCTCGGAATCTTCACCTTCGTCCAGACCTGGAACGACTACCTGTGGCCGCTCGTGTCGGCGACAAAGAGCGAGATGTTCACGATCACCACTGGACTTGCGTCGCTGCAGGGCAACTTCGCCCAGGCCACCGAACTCGGCAGCCTGATGGCGCGCGGGCTCGTTGGCTCGCTGCCGCTGCTGATCATCTTCCTGCTCTTCCAGCGTCATCTCATCCGCGGAATCTCCATGACCTCAGGCGGCAAGTAGGGCATCCGCCCCGCAACCGCATCCCCCTGCATTTGTGCTGCAGGTCCACTCGTAACACCCGTAACAAGAACACCCGTAACAAGCACTCCACTAACAAGACAGGAACAGACATGAACGGAAAACGCATCCCAGCGGTTCTCGCGACGGTCGCGGCAGCATCGATGCTGCTCGCCGGCTGTGGCACTGGAACCGGAACCGGCACAGCCGCCGGAGACGATGACATGACGGCGAAGATCGAAGCGGTCACAGACGAGCAGCTCAAGGGCACCAGCATCACGATGTCGCGGATGTTCGGCGACTGCGAGGAAACCACCAAGGGCGTCACCGACCCCGCCATGGCGGCATCCGAGTGTGAAGCAATCCAGATCCTGACCAACAAGTTCAACGCCGAGAACGAGCACGGCATCTCCGTTGAACGCCTCGGCGGTGCTGACTGGAACTCGTACTACGACGCGTTCAACGCATCGATCGCCGGTGGGGAACCCGCGAACATCGCGAACCTGCACGATTACGCGCTGTCGGACTACGCGCGACGTGCCCAGCTGGTGTCGTTCGACCCCGCAGCACTCGACATCGACATGGATGACGCGACCGAGCAGGCCCAGAACTCGGTCACCTACGACGACAAGACCTTCGCGGTCCCGTTCGACTCGCACGCGATTCTCGCCCACGTGAACACCGATGTCCTCGGCGCTGCCGGCTACATGGACGCGGACGGCCGGCCCGTCATGCCGACCAACGCCGACGAGCTCATGGCCATGGGTCAGGCTGTCAAAGACAAGACCGGCAAGGCTCTGATGTCCGTTGGGTTCGCCAACGACGACATGGCATGGCGGATGTTCTACTCGTTCGTGCGCCAGCAGGGCTCTGACCTCATCGTCGACGGTGAGGCGAACGTCGATTCCGCCGAGGCGAAGGCCGCGATGGAGCTGCTCCAGGAACTCATCGACAACGGCTACATCCACACCACGGCCGACTACTCGGGCTCGATCGAGGAGTGGAAGAACGGCGAGTCCGCCATCCTCGTCAACGGTACGTGGGGCGTCAACGAGTACGCATCGACGGCTACCTTCGGCTACACGGTCACCGACTTCCCGACGATCATGGACGAAGCCGCCGTCTGGGCGTCCTCGCACATGTGGGTGCTGCCCGTGCAGAAGGACAACGACCCGGTGAAGTACCGTGCGTCGCTCGAGTTCGCCTCCTTCCTCTACGAGAACACGAGTGTCTGGGCCACAGCGACCGGGCACATCGCGCCTCGCGTCTCGGTCGTTGAATCCGCCGACTACCAGAACGCTCCCGAGCGGGCGAACTACACAGACACGGCGCTCGAGAACATCAGCTTCGTGCCGCAGGTCGAGAACTGGACGGCGATCAAGTCGCTGATCCACAAGCAGCTCGAAGAGGTCTGGTTCAACGGAAAAGACCTCGACTCAGCATTGACCGAGGCGCAGCAGCGCGTCGGCCAGGAACTGAAGTAGCAGGACTGATTCGCAACACAATCGTGGCCCGCTCCCGTTTTCGGGGCGGGCCACGGCTCTGATCCACTCATTATCAAGAAGGATGGGCACATGAGCCTGCACCCTCGCGAACGACTCTCCCTCGACGGCCGATGGGAGCTCGTACTCCTCGACGGCGACGACGCTGGCGGGCGGCTCGAGGCCGTGACCGTGCCCGGCGCGTGGACCGCTCAGCTGGCCGGACACGGGGACTCGCACGAGAGCGTCCGGTACCGGCGCACGTTCGACTGGACGCCAGGCACCGGGGCTGTGCACCTCGTGTTCAACGGAGTGAACCACTCCGCCGAGGTCAGGCTCAACGGAACCGTGGTCGGAACCCACGTCGGCGCCTGGGAAGCCTTCTCCTTCGACGTGAGCGACGTTGTGACCGCCGGGACGAACTCACTCGATGTGGTTGTTGCCTATCCGCCGCGCGCTGACACCGACACTGAGCCCGGCTACCTCGAGATCCCGCACGGCAAACAGTCCTGGTACGGCACCTCGGCGGGCATCTGGCAGTCGGTCTTCATCGAGTCGAGGCCGCTGCACCACATCGCCGAGATCGAGGTACGGGCGGATGCCCCGACGGGCACCATCGATGTTCGCGCCATTGCCTCGCTCCCCGGGGCGCGGGCCGAGGTGACGGTCAGCCGTGGCGACGAGGTCGTCGCTCGAGCCGACCTGGAAGAACAGGACGGCCAGTACAACGGGACTGTCACAGTGCCGGATGTGCAGCTGTGGGGCATCGACCAGCCCACGCTCTACACGGTGACGCTCAGGCTGGAGGCGACAGACGGCACAGCCGATGTCGTCTCGCGGAACACGGGTTTCCGCACGATCGAGGCACGCGACGGTGCGTTCTTCCTCAACGGCCACGAGCTCGAGGTACGTGCGGTTCTCGACCAGGACTACCACCCCTCTTCGGCACCGATCCCCGAGAGCACCGAGGAGTGGGAAGAGCTGCTGCACGAGACTCGTGCGCTCGGCTTCAACATGCTCCGCGTGCACATCAAGCGTCCCGATCCGCGTTACTACGAGATCGCCGACCGGATGGGAATGCTGGTCTGGACCGAACTTCCGAGCTGGATGGTCTGGACCCAAAGCGGCGCAGACGAGGGACTCGCGATGCTCGAGCGGTTCATCGCCGCAGACCAGCATCACCCGAGCATCGTGATGTGGACGATCATCAACGAGTCCTGGGGGCTCGACATGACGAGCGGACGCCAGCGGCGCTGGCTCGCCGACGCGTTCCACCGGATCAAGGCTGTTGCTCGCGGCTCGCTCGTCGTCGACAACTCCGCGTGCTTCCCCAACTTCCACATGGTTTCGGATGTCGATGATTATCACGTCTACCGTGGCATCCCCGAGTCGCGTCGGGAATGGGACGAGAAGATCGAGGAGTTCGCCGCCCGTCCCGACTGGACGTACTCCGCGTACGGCGACGCGGAACGCTCCGGAACCGAGCCCCTCATGCTCTCCGAGTTCGGAAACTGGGCGCTGCCGGTCGTGCGCGACCAGTACACCGACGGGGCGGAACCGTGGTGGTTCGGCCTCGGCGCCAACTGGGCCTACGGCGCTGCAGAAGGCACCCGCCTGATGGAACGATTCGGTGAACTCGGTCTCGACCGCGTCTTCGGCACGTGGGAGGGCCTCGTCGCCCAGCTGCACCACGCGCAACTCGTGGCGAACCGCTACCAGACCACATCCATCCGGATGCAGCCGAGCATCAGCGGATACGTGCTGACGCAGCTGAGCGATGTGCAGTGGGAGGCCAACGGGCTGTTCGACATGAACCGCACGCCGAAGGCGGGTACCGCGGCTTTTGCCCTCGCCAACGGCGACCGGGCAATCGCCCTCCGGCCGGACGCATACAGCGCCGTCACCGGTGACAGTCTGGCGCTGAGCATCACGACGGTGCCCGCTCGCACCGGATCGGCATCTTCTCCTGTTGCGGGTACCGTCCGGGTGTTGCTCGATGGCGTCGAGATCTCCACGATCCCGGACGACGCCGAGCGCTGGACGACCGCGCGCGTGTCAGTGCCCGTGCCGGGCGAGCCCGGCCAGTACGAGCTCGCCGCAGAACTTGTCGTGAACGGTGAGGTGGCTGCTCGCGACGCCGCCGACCTCGTGGTCGTCGCACCCGTCGGTGCGGATGCCGGGGGCGCGGTTGTTGCCGCAGACAGCGGCATCGCCGACTGGGCACGGTCCATCGGGCTTGGCTGCGATGCCGAGCTGAAACCGGATTCACTCCTGGTCACGACCGTTTTCGACGCCGCTGCCCGCGCACACGCCAGTGACGGCGGCCGCGTGCTCGTGCTGGTCGAAGAGCCGGGTGCCCTCGACGGGGCATTCGACCTGCTCACCGCCGGTCGGGTCGGCCCGCGCTCTGGTGACGGCGACTGGGTGCCGCGCAGCGAATGGCTTGACCGCTCGGGTCCGTTCGCAAACGTGCCTGGAAGTACTCTCCTCGGCATCGCATTCGAGGATCTGCTCGGCGAGCACGTGCTCACCGGCATTCCGAACGCCATCCGTTCCGCCAGGGTCTACTCGGGGATCTTCTCCGGCTGGTTGCGCGGAGCTGCGACGACGACAGCCACCGTGCGCTGGAGTGAGGGCAGCGTGACACTCACGACGCTGCGCTTGCGGCACGCGCAGCCCATATCGCCTGTCGCGGCGACCCTCGCGCGAGCGGTCGTCGATGCCGCGCGGCTCGGCTAGATCTGCCCACTCCGGGTAAACCGCCAGGCGGTGGATGCAGCACGATCGCATCCGCCGCCGGGGGACGGGGTGCACGTAGAGACGTTCGTACGTGCGGGGCTCAGAGCAGCTTGCGGGCAAGCGCCCATGCGGTGAGCTCGTGCCGCGACGACAGCTGCAACTTCCGCAGCACACTGGAGACGTGGGTTTCCACGGTCTTCACCGAGATGAAGAGGGATGCCGCTACCTCCTTATACGAGTAGCCCCTCGCGATCAGGCGCATCACCTCCTGCTCTCGCGCAGAGAGGCGATCGAGCTCATCCGAGGCCTCCGCGATTTCTCCCGCGACCGCGCCGAACGCGTCAAGGACGAACCCGGCGAGCCGGGGCGAGAACACGGCATCTCCGTCGCGAACGCGCCGCGCGGCATCCGACACGTCAGCACCCGATGCGCTCTTTGTGATGTAACCGCGGGCCCCCGCCCTGATGACCGTCACGACATCATCGGCGGCATCGGAGACGCTGAGCGCGAGGAACCGTGTGTTCGGGGCCTGCGGCGCTGCCCGCCGGATGACCTCGGCACCCCCACCCCCCGTACCGCCGGGGAGGTGAACGTCGAGCAGAACGACCTGCGGCTGGGTCGCGAGAACGAGGTCGATGGCGTCCTCGACCGTCGCCGCTTCGCCCAGGACCCGGATGCTGTCGGCGAGGTCGGCACGAAGACCGGAGCGGAAGATCGAATGGTCATCGACGATGACCACGGTGAGGTCCGGGCCGCTCGAGGCCTCGGGGTGGTTCGATTCAGCTGTCGGCATGGTCGGCTCCAGTGGTCAGGGGCAGAAGAAGGCGGACCTCGGTGCCCGTGCCGCCCGGTCCGGTTGTCAGCTCGGCTGTGCCGCCGATGCGTTGCATGCGACCGAGGATCGATTCGCGGATCCCCATCCTGTCGAAGGAGATCTCGTCGAGGTTCAGCCCCGGCCCGCGGTCGGTGATTGTGACCTCGATGGCGGTCGGCGACGACTCCAGGTAGACGGACACGGTGCCACCCGCGTGCCGTGCCGCGTTGAGCATCGCCTCGCGAGCGGCGCCGAGGAGCGCGTCAGGGACAGAGGTCTGGCTTTGGCCGACGGCGACGACCTCGATGAGGGCGGCATAATCCTGCTCGATCACCCCGGCGATTCGGCGGAGTTCATCGGCGAACTCGACCGAGGATCCGGGGGAGCCGGCGAACAGCCAGTCCCTCAGCTCACGCTCCTGCGCTCGCGCGAGCCGGGATGCTTCACTCGCCGGCCCGGCCTTCTGCTGGATGAGCGCAAGGGTCTGCAGCACGGAGTCGTGGAGGTGCGCCGCGATCTCCGCCCGGTCGGCCTCGCGCACGCGCGCTGCCCGCTCGTCGGCGAGGTCACGGGTGAGTCGGACCAGCCAGGGCGCGACCACGATCGCGACTCCGAACAGCACAGCGATCGCGGCGACGAACACGGTCCAGACGTTGGGCTCGTCGCCGGTGAGGAAGAACAGGAGGATTCCGACCGCGACGAGAATGAGCGCCCCGAGCGCCCGGACGAGCAGCGCCGATGACGAGGAGGACCGCTGGCGCCTGAGATCGTCGAACTGGCGCCAGGCCAGTCCGGCTCCGCCAAGCACGACGATGGCCGGGATGACAAAGGAGAGCGGAACATCGACGCCGAGTCGGGAGGCGACGAGAGCCGCGGCAGCGGCGAGCAGCGCGAGGCCGAGCAGCACCTCGGTGACCGGTGCCCGTCGTTCCGGCGGTGACGACGGGTCGTCTTCGTCGTGGGGTTTGGTGAGCGCGCGCTTCACCGGGTCGGCGGTCTCGATCGCGACCGGTGTCGTCGCCCACAACCAGGCGTAGAGGAGCATCCCCGCTCCGCCGCACAGGGCGAGTATCACCGCAGACGTCCGCACGAGGGGGAGGGGCAGACCGGTGTGCTCGGCAAAACCAGCGCACACCCCGCCAACGAGTCGGACGCGGGGGCGGGTCATCAGCGCTGCGTCCATGCTGCAATCCAAGCACCCCTGATCCTCACCGAGGGACCGAAATCCGAAATCTCAGGGTCCGATCCGGGGGATCCCTCATGGCAGCGGCGTGCCGGTGAGCGCCACACTCGGAGTATGAATGAAGCACCGTCAACACCAGACGCCCCACCGGCACCGGACAGCCACACGCCGCCTGTGCCACAGGTCACCTTCTTCGACTGGATCCGGGGAACGGGTATTGGTCGTTCAGACGACGCCTGGCTCGGCGGAGTCGCCGGTGGCATCGCCCGGCACACCGGCCTTGACCCGCTGATCGTGCGCGGCGTCATCCTCGTCGTCGCCCTGCTCGGTGGCCCCGCACTGTTCCTTTACGCGATCGCGTGGGCGTTGCTGCCCGACAGCTCTGGCCGCATATACGCCGAACGGGCCCTCAAGGGGATTTTCGACCCGGCCATGATTGCCATCATCATTCTTGTCACCCTTGCCTTTCTCCCCTTCATGCAGGGCATCTGGTGGCGGGGTGCCCCCGACGCGTGGAATATGCCCGGGTGGCTCGAGTCGACGCTCAGCACGGGCTGGACACTCGCCCTCATCGCCGGGCTCATCTGGCTCACCGTCGTCATCGCACGGCGGGTGCCGTCCGCACGAGCACAGGCCCCCGGCCAGCCCGAGCCCCGCTCGCACGCCGATTTCTGGACCAGCCCGGTGCAGGCAGCACCGAACCAGGCGCAGGCACCTCACGAGCGTCCGTCGACCGGCGTCGGCACTGATTCGACACCGGATGCCGGGGCGGGCGCGCAATACGGGTTCGGTCCTGCTCCCGCAGCCACCCCGGCCGGCGCTGAGCCCTGGTTCGCAACGGCTGAAGCAGCTCACTCCGCCCCAGACCAGGGAACCCGGGTGTACGGCGCGGTCTGGAACCCGCCGCAGCGGCCAGGCGCGGCCGAGCGGGATGCCGAGCGCAGGCGTCGCGCGGCCATTCACGCTGAGCAACGGCGTGAGCACGAGGAGCGCTACCGTTCCCGCCAGCCCGGAGCCGCCTTCGTCTCGATCTCGCTCGGTCTGGCGGTGCTCACTGGCGTTTTCGTCGCCATTGCCCTCGGGTACACCACGATGTCAGACACCGCGGTGGTGATCGGCACAGGATCCGCACTCGGAGTGCTGGCGCTCGCCACCGTCATTGCCGGCATCCGCGGTCGTGAGAGTGGCTGGCTCGGCTTCTTTGCCGTCGTCGCGGTTCTCGCACTGCTCTTCGTGGGAGTGTTCCCGCGCGGAACAGCGCTCTCCGTCTTCGGCAACACGACCTGGCAGGTGACCGATGCTCCGTCAGAATCCACGTCGGGATTCGCCATGGCGGCTGGATCGCCGACGCTTGATCTCTCGGCGCTGGATGATCGCGGTGCTCAGACCGGCGGGACCGTTGACCTGTGGCTTGCAGCGGGAACCGTCGACCTGATTCTCCCGCAGGACGTCCCCGTCATCCTCGAGGTCGCCGGCGGTGTCGCCGGTATCAGCGACGTCGATAACGGTGAGCGGCGGGAGAGGGGAGCGGCGCTGTACCGGCAGGTGCTTCGCTTCGGTAACACCTCGGAGGGTGACACCACGACGGTCCGGATCTGGATCGGTGCGGGAAGCGTCGACCTTGAGAACAACGCGAGGAGTGCACGATGAACGGCAACGGCAATCTCACAGCCGGGGCAGCCGGCTCGGCAACCGACCCGGCAACCAACCCGTCAACCGACCCGTCAACCGACGCCACCGGTGCCCTGTTCTCTGGACTCGAGGATCGCACGGGTGACCGGGCGGCATCCCGTGATTCTGAACGGCGGCACGCTCGATTCGGCACCATCCTGTGGGGCGTGATCCTGCTCGTCTTCGCCGCTTTCATGGTGACCAACGCGCTCGTTCCCTTCAGCCTGGATGCGGGCACCTGGCTGATCGTGGCTCTCGTCGCCGGGGGAGTTGTCCTCGTCATCGCGGGGATCGCTGCGGCGCTTCGGCGCACCGACTGAGGACTCCCGGATGCCGGCTTCGGGCGGTGCAGGGGCGCACCAGAGGCACGCCAGAGGCGGCCATTTCGATGGTCGCCTCTGGCGTGTCATCCGGTCGTCGTGTACACCCGAGGTTGGGCGGTTCCGGTTGTCAATCGCGCCCGGAAACTTGAGTCGACCTGGCTCAAGATTTGCCGACAAAAGTTGACAGCCGTCGGCGGTTCGGTAAACTTGAGTCATCGGCGCTCAACTATGAGCGACCATCACACACTTCGAATTGCGGGCCAACATACCCGGCCAACATCGAATCAGACCGTTCGCGGTCTCAAAGGAGAAATAGACACATGGCACGTGCAGTAGGAATCGACCTCGGAACCACCAACTCTTGTGTGGCCGTACTTGAAGGTGGCGAGCCCACCGTCATCGCAAATGCTGAGGGGCTCCGCACCACCCCGTCTGTGGTTGCATACACGAAGGACGGCGAGGTCCTCGTCGGTGAAACCGCGAAGCGCCAGGCAGTCACCAACGTCGACCGCACCATCGCGTCGGTCAAGCGCCACATGGGAACCGACTGGACCTTCGCCGTAGACGCGAAGAAGTACACGCCCCAGGAGATCTCGGCGCGCATCCTCGCCAAGCTCAAGCGCGACGCTGAGCAGTACCTCGGTGACACGGTGACGGATGCCGTCATCACGGTCCCCGCATACTTCAACGACGCTGAGCGTCAGGCCACGAAGGAAGCCGGTGAGATCGCCGGACTCAACGTCCTCCGCATCATCAACGAGCCCACCGCCGCAGCGCTCGCGTACGGCCTCGACAAGGGCAAGGAAGACGAGCTCATCCTCGTCTTCGACCTCGGTGGAGGAACGTTCGACGTCTCCCTGCTCGAAGTGGGCAAGGACGACGACTTCTCGACCATCCAGGTTCGCGCGACCGCCGGTGACAACCGCCTCGGTGGGGACGACTGGGACCAGCGCATCGTTGAGTACCTCATCAAGCGCTTCAAGGAGACCACAGGCGTCGACGTCTCGAACGACAAGATCGCCAAGCAGCGTCTCAAGGAAGCCGCAGAGCAGGCCAAGAAGGAACTGTCGTCGAGCATGTCGACGTCGATCCAGCTGCCGTACCTCTCCCTCACGGAGAACGGCCCGGTCAACCTCGACGAGACCCTGACCCGCGCGCAGTTCGAGCAGATGACCTCTGACCTCCTCGACCGCACCAAGAAGCCCTTCCAGGACGTCATCCGTGAGGCCGGCATCAAGGTGGGCGACATCGCCCACGTCGTACTCGTCGGTGGATCGACCCGCATGCCCGCCGTTTCGGCACTCGTCAAGCAGGAGACCGGCGGCAAGGAGCCCAACAAGGGCGTCAACCCGGATGAGGTCGTCGCTGTCGGCGCCGCACTCCAGGCCGGTGTGCTGAAGGGTGAGCGCAAGGACGTTCTACTCATCGACGTCACCCCGCTGTCTCTCGGTATCGAGACCAAGGGCGGCATCATGACCAAGCTCATCGAGCGCAACACGGCCATCCCGACGAAGCGAAGCGAAACCTTCACGACGGCAGACGACAACCAGCCGTCCGTTGCGATCCAGGTGTTCCAGGGTGAGCGCGAGTTCACCCGCGACAACAAGAACCTCGGAACCTTCGAGCTGACCGGTATCGCTCCGGCGCCGCGCGGAGTCCCGCAGGTTGAGGTCACCTTCGACATCGACGCCAACGGCATCGTGCACGTGTCCGCCAAGGACAAGGGCACGGGCAAGGAGCAGTCGATGACCATCACCGGTGGATCGTCCCTCGCTAAGGAAGACATCGAGCGCATGGTCCGCGAGGCGGAAGAGCACGCTGCTGAGGACAAGGCCCGCCGTGAGTCGGCCGAGACCCGCAACACCGCAGAGCAGCTCGCCTACTCGATCGAGAAGCTCATCAAGGAAAACGACGACAAGCTGCCCGAAGACGTCAAGAGCGAGGTGCAGGGCGACGTTGACGCACTCAAGTCAGCGCTCGCTGGCGACGACGACGCAGCCGTGAAGACCGCCTTCGATAAGCTCAACGAAAGCCAGACGAAGCTCGGCGAGGCCATCTACGCCCAGTCCCAGCAGGCCGACGCAGCAGCGGGAGCAGCGGGAACCGAGCAGCCGGCTGAGACAGCATCCGATGAGGATGTTGTTGACGCTGAAGTAGTCGACGACGAGGAAAGCGACAAGAAATAACAATGACTGACACGAACCCGACTCCAGAAAACGGTGACGAGGTTCAGCCAGTGAACGAAGGGTCGGAAGCTACGGCTTCCGGCCCTCGGTCGCAGGTGGACCCCGAAGTATCCGAGACCGACGTCCCCGAGGCCGAACTGCCCGAAGATGGCGACCACGAGCTGACCGTTCAGGACATCCTCGACGCGGTCCAGACCGAGGACGCCGAGAACGAGGCGGCGCGTGCTGCAGACGCAGACCCCGAGCACGAGCACCTGGTCGACCTCAAGCGGCTGAGCGCCGAGTACGCCAACTACCGCAAGCGCACGGAGGCGAACCGCGAGGTTGACCGTGAGCGGATGACCGGTGACGTCGTCAAATCCCTCCTTCCCGTGCTCGACGACCTCGACCGTGCCGAGAAGCACGGCGACCTCGAGGGCGATACCCCGTTCACGGCGATCGCCGCGAAGCTCCGCACGAGCGTCACCAAACTGGGCCTTGTCCCGTTTGGCGCGAAGGGTGAACCGTTCGACCACAACATCCACGAGGCGATTTTCCAGCAGCCGAGCCCCGACGTTGAGATCGCAACAATTCTCGATGTCGTTGAGACGGGCTACATGGTCGGCTCGACCCTCCTCCGCGCGGCGAAGGTCGTCGTCGCTGTTCCCGCCGAGTAGGAACGATGGCAAGTCAGGATTGGTTCGACAAGGACTTCTACAAGGTTCTTGGCGTGAAGAAGGATGTCACGCCGGCTGAACTGAAGAAGACCTACCGCAAGCTTGCGCGGAAATACCATCCGGACTCGAACGCGGGCGACCCGAAGGCCGAAGCAAAGTTCAAGGAGCTCAGCGAGGCCTACTCGGTCCTCAACGACCCGGAACAGCGCAAGGAGTACGACGCGGTTCGCGCCATGGGATCCGGTGCACGGTTCACCGCTCCCGGTGGCGGCGGACAGGCCGGCGGTTTTGACGATGTCTTCGGCGGCATGTTCGGTGGGGGTGCTCGTGGCACGAGCACCAGCTACCAGCAGGCGGACTTCGAGGACATCCTCGGTGGCGTCTTCGGCCGGGGCGGTGGCTTCGGCCAGCCCTCCGGTGGCTACCGTGGGTTCGGTGGCCCGACGCCGGGACGTGACGTCACGGCATCCACCACTATCGACTTCCTCACCGCGGTCAAGGGTGACACCATCACCCTGCAGACCGCGGAGGGGCGGACGATCAAGGTCAAGATCCCCGCGGGTGTCGCCGACGGGCAGAAGATCAAGCTGCGCGGAAAGGGCCACCAGTCTCCGGACGGAGGGCCAGCGGGTGACCTCGTGCTGTCGGTATCCGTGCGCAAGCACCCGGTGTTCGAGCGCGACGGACTCAACCTGCGCGTCAACGTCCCCGTGACGTTCGTCGAGGCAACGCTCGGCGCGACGATCGAGGTGCCGACACTCGGCGGGGAACCCGTGCGGCTGCGAGTCGCACCGGGAACGCCGTCCGGTCGTGTGCTCCGGGTCAAGGGCAGGGGCGTCGCTACCTCGAAGGGCACCGGCGACCTGCTCGCGGTTGTCCAGGTAGCCGTGCCGTCGCACCTGAGCGCTGAGGCACGCGAGGCCCTCGAGCGATTCCACGAGGTGGAACCCCGAGAAAACCCTCGCGAAGACCTGATCGCACGCGCGAGGGGATAGAGCGTGGACGAGAATTCGCCGATCTTCGCGATCGCGATAGCGGCCGAGCTGGCCGGACTGCACCCGCAGACACTGCGGCAGTACGACCGGCTCGGCCTCGTCTCGCCAACCCGAACGGCCGGCAAGTCCCGCCGGTACTCGATGAGGGATGTCGTGCAGTTGCGCGAGGTCGCCAAACTGAGTGCCGAGGGCGTCAGCCTCGAGGGCATCGGCCGCATTCTCGCCCTCGAGAACGAGGTCGCTTCGCTGTCATCGCGTGTTCGCGAGCTTGAACACGCGCTCGCTGATGAGATGCTCAAATCACCCGGCCGGCGGGTCTTCGCCGCCGGTTCGCAGGGCGACGTCGTGCCGCTCAAGAGCGGCACGAGGGCACAGCGCCGGACCGAGCTCGTCGTCTGGAGACCGTTCCAGCGTTAGTCCCTTTCGGCCCGGGAGGTCCCGGTCTATGCTGACCGCATGAGCGAGCAGAAGCCGCCGGCGGGCAGGAAAAGCAAACCACGCGCTGAAGCCAAGACACCGCCACCGACGGGCTCGAACGCCGCCGGTGGCCCACCACCAGGATCGCCCCAGGCGCCACCTCCCGGAAGCCCGCCCCCTCCTCCTCCCGATGCGAGTCAGGCGCCGGCTCACCAGATGCCGGGCCAGCAGATAAGCGGCCAGCAGGTGCCGGGCCAGCAGGCCGGAACCTCGCCCACGATCAACCAGGGTCAGCCCCAGTCCGGTTACCCGCAGCAGCATGCGGGTTACCCGTCGCAGCAGCACGCCGGTTACCCCCAGGCCGGTTACCCCCAGCAGGCTGGCTCCCCCCAGCAGGGTGGATACCCGCCACAACCGGGTGGTTATCCGCAGCAACAGGGCGGTTATCCGCCCCAGCAGGGTGGTCAACCCTACCCGCCGGGCTACCCGCCGCAGCCGGGGTACCCGCCTCGTCCGGGTGGTCCCCAGCCGCCGAGAAACTATGTTCCCCGCGCTGCCGGTCCGGTCACCCCGCCGCGGCCGCCGCTTGCTCCTCGCCAGCGCCGCGGGGCCATGATCGCCGGTGCCGTCGGGTTTACGCTGATGACTCTCGGCTTCACCATGATCGCCATCCCGCTCGTCATCGCTCTGCTCGGCGCCTTCCTCGGCACGATTATCGGCTGGGCCGCCCGAAACGATCCCGATGACTTCTCTCCCAACGGAGGACCACAGCCCCAGGAGATCGAGAGCTTCATCGGAGAGGCATGGTCGACCCTGCTTCCGTGGCTCATCGGTGCCCTGATACTCGGCATCATCATCTGGCTCCTCGGCTACTTCTCCAGCCTGTGGATCCTGCGCAGCCACTCGGTCAACAGACCGGTTGCCGTGACCTGGAGCGGACTCGGAATCGCCGTCGTCGGGAACTTCTTCCTCAGCGCGCTCAGCTCGCCGATCACCGGTCTCTTCAATGTGTGGGACCCGGACTTCAACGATCCTGACGACTTCCGCAACTTCGGAGACCCGGGCCAGATGCAGTGGATGGACAGCGTCAACTTTGCACCGACAGCGCTCGGTCTTGCCCTGCTCTTCCTGCTCATCAGTCTCGTCGTGAATGCGGCTATCGGTCTGCTCAGCTGGTGGTGGATGGCTCACGTCTTCAGGGAACAGGCGCCAGCAGACCACCGGGTGTCCGCCGGTGGTGAGCACGGCGTCGGTGCGAACACCCCAGTCGGCACCACACACGGAGGTACCCCGAACGCCGGAACGACGCACGCCGGACAGGCACCGGGGGCACAGGCACCGGGAGTATCGAACCCGGGGACGCCGACCCCGGCTGAACCGGCTCGAGGGCGCACAGATCCGTCCGACGGGGAACCGAAGAACCGCCAGGGCTGACCGCAGACCGAGCTCGCCCGGTCCGGGGATGCCGGACCGGGGCGAACCAGGCGAATCGGTGTGAGCCGGGGAGATACCCTGAACAGGTGACTGACTTCGCCTTCGACCGGCTCCGCCGCTGGCCAGACATCGAAGCCGACAATCTCTTCGCGTTTGACGCCAGCGACAGGCTCATCCTCGAAACAGCGGCTGACGCACTCCGCGCAGCGGGCAGCGGAGAGACCGTTGTCGTCGGCGACCGGTACGGCGCACTCACCCTCGCTGCGGCGCACGACGGGGCCACAGGCATCCGTACGCATCAGGATGAGTTGTCCGGCGAACGTGCACTCGACGCCAATGCCAGGGCGCTGTCGATGACGGATGCCGTGCGCCACTTTCCGCTGGACGCCACCCTTTTTCGAGGTGCACGGGTGGTGCTGCTGCAGTTGCCCCGCTCGCTCGACGCCCTCGCCGAGATCGCCGAACTGATCGCGAGGCATGCCGAGCCGGACGTGACGGTGTATGCCGGCGGGCGGGTCAAACACATGACCCGAGCGATGAACGACGTGCTCGCGCGGTACTTCGGCACCGTGACCGCGTCGCTCGCTCAGCAGAAATCCCGAGTGCTCATTGCCCGCGACCCAGTGAGTGTCAGTGGTGAACCGGCGTGGCCGGCGCGCGAGTTCCACCCCGACCTCGGCTTGTGGGTCGTGGCGCACGGTGCTGCATTCGCCGGTACGAAGATCGACATCGGTACGCGGTTCCTGCTCGAGGTCCTCGACGCGGTTCCCGATGCCGCTGATGCCATCGACCTCGGCTGCGGCACCGGTGTGCTCGCTACAGCCCTCGCTCGCGCCCGGCCCGCCATGCGCGTGACCGCGACTGACCAATCGGCGGCCGCCGTGGCATCCGCCCGTGAGACCGCGCTCGCGAACGGCGTCGCCGATCGCGTCTCGGTTGTGCGCGACGACGGGTTGTCGATGCAGCCGGACGCATCGTCGTCGCTGATCCTGCTCAACCCGCCGTTCCACGTCGGCGCCACCGTGCACGCCGGCATCGCGCACAAGCTCTTCGCGGAGGCCGCACGCGTGTTGAGGCCAGGCGGCGAACTGTGGGCTGTGTGGAATTCCCACCTTGGTTACCGGTCAGCGCTTGAGCGCGAGATCGGCCCGACCCGTCAGATCGGACGCAACGCCAAGTTCACGGTGACGGCGTCGACCAGGAGCTGACTCCGGGACGTGCGCTGGCGCTCAGCGGCCCGCGAAGACATGGGTGTCGAGAAGGTAGTCGGCTATCGCCATCGATGACGTTGCGGCGGGCGACGGCGCGTTGCGGAGAATCGTGACAGCGCCCACCTGATCCACGGCGAAGTCGTCGAGGAGGGCCCCGCTGGAATCCCACGCCTGCGCACGCACTCCTGCCGCCGTTTTCGTGGTCAGGTCCTTCATCTCGAGGTCGGGTACGAACCGCCTTGCCTCGGCGAAATAGACCTGTTTGATCAGGGACGCCGCCACCTCTTTCGCCCCCATCCGCCAGTGTTGGCGGGCCAGGGCGCCGGCGCCGGGCCAGGTCAGCGATCCCCAGGTGTCGCGCATCGATACCCGTCCCCAGCTGTACCCCTCGCGGGCGAGCGCCGGTACCGCGTTAGGCCCGACATGGACGTCGTCGTAGACGCCACGGGTGAAGTGGACGCCGAGAAACGGGAACCGCGGATCGGGGACCGGGTAGATCATGCCCCGCACGAGGTACTGCCTCGCCGGGGCCATGGCCCAGTACTCTCCGCGGAACGGCAGGATCCGGGGCGAGGGAGGTGCGCCCACGAACGCGGCGACGACGTCGGATTGCAAGCCGGCGCAGACAATCAGCCGGTCGAAGTGCAGGTCGGCGGTCGCGGTGATCACGCGAACGCCGCCTGGTTCCCTGCGGATGTCGATCACCTCCGTGCCGAGGAGGATGCGGCCGCCGCCCTGCCGCACGTCATCCGCCATCGCCTCGGTGATCGCCGCATAGTCAACGGCGGCGGTGTGTGGAGAGTGCAATGCGGCGACACCGGCGGCGTGCGGCTCGATCTCGCGGAGCTCGTTGCCGTCGACGCGGCGTAACCCGGGAACGCCGTTGGTGCGAGCGCGGGCCTCGATGCTCGACAGGGCCGCGCGTTCGGCATCCGTCACCGCCACAACCAGCTTTCCGACCTCGCGATACGGGAGGTTCTTCTCGGCACAAAACTCTCGCGTGCGTTCGCGGCCCAGCGCGCACAGCCGCGCCTTGAGGGAACCGGGGGCATAGTAGATACCCGCGTGGACGACGCCGGAGTTGCGTCCGGTCTGATGGACGGCGAGCCTGCGCTCCTTTTCCAGTACGGTTACCTCGCCCTGTCCGCGGCTGGTGAGGGCGCGGGCCACCGCGATGCCGACGATGCCGCCGCCGACGACTCCGATTCGTTCGGTCATGAACTCGAGCGCCTTTCGCGGACTTCCAAGGTGAGCTTTTCTCACCTGCCCAGCCTAGGGTGAACGGCGCGGTCCGATCAGTCCCGCGTCCGGGGGCTGTAGCGTGGGCGAATGCCTCGCCGCTTCACGCCCGTCGAAGAGCTCATCGACGCTCGCGCACACGCTCTACTGGATGGCGCGCCGACCGACGGCATCCGTTCGAAGCTGATCGAGTTCCTCGTCTTTGGTGCAAAGCAGGCCTGGGCCTGCGTGTTCGGTGCCGCGCTGCTCGCGGTGCTTCTCGTCGCACGGCTCTGGTACCCGGACGACGCGGCGCTCGCCAGGAACGACGCCCTGACCCTCGCGGCCATCGCGATTCAGATCGTCATGGTCGTCGCGAAACTCGAAACCCTGCGCGAGTTGCGGGTGATCATCCTGTTCCACATCGTCGGAACGGCGATGGAGCTGTTCAAGACCGACGTCGGTTCGTGGAGCTACGAGGCCGAGGGCATCCTGCGGATCGGAAGTGTGCCGCTGTTCAGCGGGTTCATGTATGCCGCGGTGGGCTCGTACCTGGTTCGGGTCTATCGGCTCTTCGACCTGCGCTTCACCCGGTATCCGAAGCGCTGGATCACGGCGATCGTGGCCGGCGCGATCTACGTCAACTTCTTTGCGCACCACTTTGTCCTGGACTTCCGCTGGGTGCTGCTCGCCGCTGTGATCGCGATCTATGCCCGAACGGTGATGCACTTCCGCGTCTTCCGACGCACATTCCGGATGCCGTTACTCCTGGCATTCTCGCTCGTCGCGTTCTTTATCTGGCTGGCCGAGAACATCGCGACCTGGGCAGGGGCGTGGGCCTACCCCGACCAGGTCGATGGCTGGCAGATCGTGTCGATGTCGAAACTCGTGTCGTGGTTCCTGCTGATGATCATCTCGGTGGTGCTTGTCACCTGGGTGTACCCGCCGCGGTCGCCGGACGACGGCGGTGAACCGGAGGAATCAGTGAGGGACCGCGTCACCGACAGCGTGCAGGTCTCTAGCCGAGCGCGCGGAGTCTGGGTGCGAGGTCGCGCTCGAACAGCTCGAGGAACCGCTCCTGGTCGTGACCGGGAGCGTGGAACACGAGGTGGTTGAGGCCTGCGTCGATGTACGGCTTGATGAGCGACACCGCCTCGTCCGGGTCGTTCGACACGATCCAGCGCTTTGCGACCTGTTCGATCGGCAACGCGTCGGCGGCCGCTTCCATCTCGATCGGGTCGTCGATGGAGTGCTTCTGCTCGGGGGTCAGTGACAGCGGCGCCCAGAAGCGCGTGTTCTCGAGGGCCGCGTCCTTATCGGTGTCGTAGGAGATCTTGATCTCGATCATCCTGTCGATCGCCGCGGCATCCCGACCCGCTTTTGCTGCGCCCTCGGCCACGGCGGGAAGCAGCTTGTCGGTGTAGAGCTCCATGCCCTTGCCCGACGTGCAGATGAAACCATCGCCGGCACGGCCCGCGTAGCGCGCAACCACCGGACCACCGGCCGCCACGTACACGGGGATGCCGCCCTCGGGTACGTCGTAGATCGATGCGCCCTGGGTCCTGTAGTACTCACCGTCGAAGTCGACGCGGTCGCCGACCCAGAGTTGCCGCATCAGGTCGACCGACTCGCGCAGGCGGGCGAAACGCTCCTTGAACTCGGGCCATTCGCCCTGGAAGCCTGTGGCGATCTCGTTGAGTGCCTCACCGGTGCCGACGCCGAGGAAGATGCGGTTGGGGTACAGGCAGCCCATCGTGGCGAACGCCTGAGCGACGACGGCGGGGTTGTACCGGAAAGTCGGTGTCATCACGCTCGTGCCGATGGTGATCCGCTCGGTCCGCTCGCCGACAGCGGTCATCCAGGCGAGGGAGAACGGGGCGTGTCCTCCGTTGTGCCGCCACGGCTGGAAATGGTCACTCACCGTGACGCTGTCGAAGCCGTGCCGCTCCGCTGCGACGCCGAGCTCGACGAGGTCACGAGGACCGAACTGCTCAGCCGATGCCTTCAAACCCAGTTTCAACAACAGTGCCTCCCGTGGCCTCGACGGCACGCGCCGTCTCGTTCGAGACTATCCGGCAATCCGCACGCGGTGTCCACTCGGATCGGTTTGGTACTGCACTTTGCGGCAGGACGCTACAGCCTGAAGGCCGGGCTGTGCTTTGTCGCCCGTCAGTGCAAAGCTGGTCGTGTGCCCAAGTTAGATGAGCTGCGCGACCTCGACGAGCAATTGACGCTCGGCGAGCCCTGGAACGCGGTCGTGTGGGACGACCCGATCAACCTCATGACGTATGTCTCCTGGGTCTTCCGCAGCTACTTCGGCTTCAGCCAGGCACGCGCAGACGAACTCATGCTGCAGGTGCATCACCACGGACGCGCCACTGTCGCAACGGGCACCCGCGAAGAGATGGAGAGGCACGTCGTCGCGATGCACGGGTATGGCCTCCTCGCGAGCCTCACCCGGAGCGAGCGATGAGGGCATTCGGTGTTGCCTCCGGGGGCGAAATCCTCGCGGAGTTCGAGTCCCAGGAGGTGATGATGTTCACCGACCTGGTGCAGCAGATCATCTCGCTTCTCGTTCGCGTGAAGGAGGGTGAAGCCGACATCGATGGCGCCGTACTGTCCCGGTTGTTTCCGGATGCCTACACCGACGACCCCGAGGCATCCGACGAATTCCGGCGGTTCACCATCGACGACCTCATCGACCGGAAGATCGAGAACGCGCAGGGCGTGCTCGAGTCGTTCGACAAGGCCGGTGTGCGCACCACCGTCGATGGCGACGTCACGCTTGTCCGGCTGGACCGTGAGTACTCGATGTACTGGCTCGGCACCCTCACCGACCTGCGTCTCGTGCTTGCCACCAACCTCGGCATCGGCACCGAAGCTCCAGCGGTCGACGGCGCAGACACCGAGTACGTGCAGAGCCTCTACGAGTGGTTCGGCTTCACCCAGGGCTCGTTGATCGAGGCCCTCGAAGAGGTCGAGGGCATCAGCGGCTGACCGCTGTGTTGCCGGCCGATGTTCCGGCGCGGTCGAGCGGATGCCGGTGCGCCGGCCTGCGGGAACGTCCGGCACGTCACCGGTAGCCTGAGAGCACCATGCACATACTGATGTTCAGCGACCAGCACGCCGATTCCCTCGGCGGAGTGCAGGTCTCCATCCGACTGCAGAAACGGTTCCTCGAGCTCGCCGGGCACCGGGTGACCGTGGTTGCCCCGAAGATGCATCGGGAGCACGCGGGCAGCGCCGACTACATCGACACGCCGTCCGTTCCGATCACCCTCGACCGCGAGTACTCGCTGACGGTGCCGAGTCGCCGCGCGGACCGGTTGCTCGATGCGGCGCTGGCCACCCGCCCGCCGGTGGATATCGTGCACGTGCAGGCCGACTACTGGGGTGCGATGCTCGGGTATCGGTTCGCCGCGCGCCACGGCATCCGTTCGGTGCATACCTTCCACAACCACATGGAGTTCGGACTCGAGCAGGTGGTGCCGTTTCCGAAGCTCGTGATCCGCGCGCTGCTCTGGTGGGAGCACCGTGTGCTGAAGCCGCGGCTGTCGGCGCTCCGTCCGAGTGCGTGGAGCTACCTCGATGAGTTCGCCGAGCGGGTCGCTGCGTCGGTGGCGCCAAGCGGTCATTTCGCCCGGTTGCTCGAATCGAACGGGGTCGGCAGCGATATCGACGTGATCTGGACCGGGGCGGACGATGCCCTCGTCGACGAGGTGCTCGCCGCGCCCACCGCCGCCGACCGCGGTCGGCCGCTCTTCGTCTGGATGGGTCGGATGAGCGCCGAGAAACGCATCATGGAGTACCTCGACGCGATTCGGCTCGCGGATGTCGACGCGGAGTTCCGGCTCTACGGCGCCGGGCTGCTGCTCAAGAAAGCGCAGGCGTTCGTGCGTGAGCACGGGCTCGAGAACCGGGTGGTCTTTGCCGGCAAGGTGCCGTACCGCGATGCGCTCGCCGCGATTGCCTCCGCCGATGCGCTCGTCCAGACCTCGATCGGCTTCGAGACCCAGGGCATGACGGTGTTCGAGGCCGCGGCGCTCGGTACCCCGTCGATCGTGAGCGACCCGAATATCGCGGGTGAGCTGCCCGATGGGATCTACTGGCAGCCCACCGACGGCAGTGTGCGTGCGCTCGCGGATGCCATTCGGCACGTGGCAGCGGACGTAACGTCGGGGGCGCGGCTCGTCGTGGCGCCGCAGGAGAGCGTCGAGTTCCGGCAGAGTCACCAGACCGCGCGGATGATCGCCGTGTACGAGCGGGTGCTCAGGGGGTAGGTCCACGCCGGTTACGGGCGGTGCGCCGAGAACATCACTTCCGGTCCAAAGCATCAGTTGCGCCGGATGTTCTCGACCGGAACTGATGGTCTCGGCCGGCAGCACAGTGTGACGTCGTGTTGCGGTGCCACGTGACCTCACGGATGACGTGACCGACCATGGAAACATGGCTCGTCACATCCGTTTCAATGCGTTCGACATGAATTGCGTCGCCCACCAGTCACCCGGGCTCTGGCGTCATCCCGATGACCAGTCACAGCGGTACACCGACCTCAGCTACTGGACGGAGCTCGCGAAACTGCTCGAGCGGGGCAAGTTCGATGGCCTGTTCATCGCCGACGTGCTCGGTACTTACGACGTGTACGCCGGCAGCAACGAGGCTGCGCTCCGCAACGGTGCGCAGGTCCCGGTGGGTGACCCGCTGCTGCTCGTCTCGGCGATGGCCGCCGTGACCGAGGACCTCGGCTTTGGCATCACCGCCGGCACCGCGTACGAGCACCCGTATCCGTTTGCCCGACGGTTGTCGACGCTCGATCACCTCACGAAGGGTCGGGTCGGCTGGAACGTGGTCACCGGCTACCTGCCGAGCGCCGCGCGCAACATGGGCCACGACGACCAGGTCGAACACGACGAGCGCTACAACATCGCGGACGAGTACCTCGAGGTGCTCTACAAGCTGTGGGAGGGCTCGTGGGAAGACGACGCCGTCGTGCGCGACAGGGAGACCGGCGTCTTCACCGACCCGACCAAGGTGCACGAGATCGGCCACTCCGGCAAGAACTTCACGGTGCCGGGCATCCACCTCGCCGAGCCATCGCCGCAGCGCACGCCGGTGATCTTCCAGGCCGGTGCGTCCGGTCGTGGTGTGCAGTTCGCCGCCGAGAACGCCGAGGCGATCTTCGTGGGTTCGCCGACGAAGGCGGTACTGAAGGCGACGGTGTCCAAGATCCGGGATGCCCTCGAAGCGGCAGGTCGCGACAGGTACAGCGCGAAGATCTACCAGTTGGTCACCGTGATCACGGATGAGACGCCCGAAAAGGCGCGGGCCAAGCACGAGGACTACCAGCAGTACGCGAGTGTGGAGGGCGCTCTCGTCTTCATGTCGGGGTGGATGGGTGTCGACCTGTCACAGTACGACCTCGACGCTCCGATCGGCGAGGTGAAGAGCAACGCCATCCAGTCGGCGGTCGCGAACTTCCAGGCGGCGTCTGAGGACGGCAGTGAGTGGACCGTGCGCGACATCGCCGCGTGGGCAGGCATCGGCGGGCTCGGTACCCGCATCGTGGGGTCGGGCAGCGAGGTTGCCGATCAGCTGCAGTCCTGGGTCGAAGAGACCGACGTCGACGGCTTCAACCTCGCGTACGCGATCACGCCGGGTTCGTTCGAGGACATCGTCGAGTTCGTCATCCCCGAGCTGCAGAAGCGGGACGCCTACCCGAGCGACTACACGCCGGGCACGCTCCGCAACAAGCTGCACGGGCGGGGCGACCGGCTGCCCGCCGAGCACCGCGGAGCGTCGTTCAGTTACCGTGAGCGGGTCGCGTCGGCCTGACGCTGCCTGCCCTCGCCCGCCGAGAGCATCCGTTTCGGTCGAGAGCATCAGTTGCGCGTGATGTTCTCGACCGGAACTGATGCTTGCGCGGTCGGGCGTGCTCGCCCGTTCGCCGGTGAGCCCGCCCGGCCTCCCGGGGTGCGCGCTGAGCCAGCGCTCCCGACCGCTACACATCCATGCCCACGCTACAGAAGCATCTGCAGCGCGGGCACGGACCTGCAGCGCTCGGCGCGAGAGTCGCCTGAATTTCCCCAGCTACTGTCAAGGGCTTGGCTGGGCGGTCGCCCGAGCGTAGGTTCGGGTCATGAGTGACGAACGCAAAATCGAAGACCAGCTGAAGATCACGGATGCCGACGGAGAAGTCAGCCCCGCAGATCGCACGGAAGCCGGAGCAAACACCGGTTCTGATTCCGCCGCCGACCGGGAAGCCAACGTCGGCGTCCTGGGCGACGTCGCCCACCCCTTCGACCAGACCAACGGCATCGTCGATCAATTCGACGAGCACACCGCGCAGCGTGCCGACGCCGTCACAACACCCGGTGGACCGGACGCACGCACGGAGCGGGCAACGGATGCTGTCGCTGGCGACAGCGACGACGCACCCGGCCGCCACGCAACACCGATTCCCAGCGACGACTTCGTCGGCCGGGACTCGGGAAGCGGCGCCCCCCGCTGAGTGAGTTGCCGACCGCTGTACATCCATGCCCGCGCTGCAGACACTTCCGTAGCGCGGGCATGGAACTGTAGCGCTGGGTGCGGATGCCGCCGCGCGGGCTACCGCCGCAGCGCCTCCCGGTCGAGTGAGAACAGGTCGATCGGGAGGTCGGTGCGTCCACGCGTCGACAGGTCGGCCACGATATCACCGACGACGGGAACGAACTTGAAGCCGTGCCCGCCGAATCCCGTGGCGACGGTGACCTGGGAGTGCTCGGGGTGCAGTCCGATCATGAAGTGGTCATCCGGCGAGCTCGGGTAGAGGCACGTGCTTGACGCAAGCACCCTGCCCGTGAGGTGCGGGAACAGCTCGAGCGCTCGCGCCTGCATCTCAGCGACCTCGAACGGCAGGACCTCACGATTGACGGCATCCGGATCGGTGGGGGTGAGGTCGTTGAAGAAGCCGATCTTGATGCCGCCGAGGGGGCCGTCGACGATCGGGAACCCGTAAACCAGTCGATTGCCGTCGGTGCGCTCGATGAAGACGGGCTGCGTGCCAACGGCGTAGTCGCTGTGTCCGGGGTGGCCCGGCGAGACATCGGGGGTGAACCAGTAGACGACCTGGCGCTCCGCCGTGACGGGCGCGCCGACCTCGCCGAGCAATTGCTGCGACCACGCGCCCGGCGCGACAACGAGTCGATCGGCGCCGTACCTGGCCCGCGTCGTCACCACCTCGACTCCACCGCCGGGTGTTGCCGTCCAGGAGAGAACCGTCTCGCCGAAGTGCAGTTCGGCACCGTGCATCGTGGCGACCTGGATGTTGGCTGCCGTCGTGCCCTCGGGGTCGACGAAGCCCGCGTTCTGCTCGAAGAGGCCCATCGCGTGCGGTGCGGGTCGCATCGCCGGGAACCGCGCGGCGATCTCATCACTCGTGAGCACTTCGTGCGGCAGGTCCCAGTGGCGGGCAGCGGCGAGCGCGCCGGTGAAGGTCTGCTCCTCGGGGTCACCGATGTAGATGCCGCCGCTGAGTGTCATGAGCGACCGGCCCGATTGCTCCTCCAGTTCACGCCAGCCCGCATAGGCTCGGCGCAGAAGAGGCACGTATTCGATGCCCTCGATGTATGACTGGCGGATGATCCGGGTGCCGCCATGTGCGGACCCACGGTCATGGCTCGGCCAGAACCGCTCGATGCCGAGCACGCTGTGACCGCGCTGGGCAAGGGCACTCGCCGCTGCACCACCCATTGAACCGAGTCCGATCACGATGACGTCGACTTTGTTCACTGGTGTCCTTCTTCGGGGGGATGTAGCGTGCCCATGATCTGTGCTCCGGGCGCACGGCGCCTCCCAGCATAGAAGGTGGTCACACGAGTGCACACTTGCTAAACTTGAGTCTTCACGACTCAACTCTGAGGGGTAACGACAATGCAGCCTGGACAGCAGCCGCAGGAAGAGCAGAAAAGCGCTCTTGAACAGTACGGGGTCAACCTCACCGACGTTGCGCGTACCGGCAAGCTCGACCCTGTGATCGGCCGTGACGCCGAGATCCGCCGGATCAGCCAGGTGCTCACCCGCCGGACGAAGAATAACCCCGTGCTCATCGGTGAACCCGGCGTTGGTAAGACCGCGGTGGTCGAGGGTCTCGCCCAGCGCATCGTCCAGGGTGACGTTGCCGATTCGCTGAAGGACAAGCAGCTGGTTTCGCTCGACCTCGCCGCACTCGTCGCCGGTGCGAAATACCGCGGTGAGTTCGAGGAGCGCCTCAAGGCGGTACTGCAGGAGATCAAGGACGCCGAGGGTGGGATCATCACCTTCATCGACGAGCTTCACACGCTCATGGGCGCCGGCGCCGGCGAGGGAAGTGTCGCCGCATCGAACATGCTCAAGCCGATGCTCGCCCGTGGTGAGCTGCGCATGATCGGCGCAACCACGCTCAACGAATACCGCGAGTACATCGAGAAGGATGCCGCCATGGAGCGGCGATTCCAGCAGGTGTACGTGGGCGAACCGAGTGTCGAAGACACCATTGCGATTCTCCGCGGACTCAAGGAGCGGTACGAAGCCCACCACAAGGTGACGATCGCCGATTCGGCCCTCGTCGCAGCGGCATCCCTCTCGAATCGGTACATTCCTGCCCGCCAGCTCCCGGACAAGGCGATCGACCTCATCGACGAGGCCGCCTCCCGGCTGCGGATGGAAATCGACTCGTCGCCCGTCGAGATCGACGAGTTGCGTCGTGCGGTCGACCGGCTGAAGCTCGAGGAGCTCGCCCTCAAGAAGGAGAAGGACGACGCGTCGAAGGAGCGACTCGCGAAGCTGCGCGAAGACCTCACGGAGCGCCAGGCAACACTCGCAGAGCTGCAGGCCCGCTGGGATCGTGAGCGCGCCAACCTCAACCGGGTCGGCGAGCTCAAGGAACGACTCGACGCCGCACGCGTTTCCGCCGAGCGTGCGCAGCGTGAGGGCGACCTCGAAAAGGCGTCGCGCCTGCTCTACGGCGAAATCCCCGTGATGGAGCGCGAACTGCGCGAGGCCGAGCAGGCCGAGAGCGAGGGGCCGCTCATGGTCAACGACCAGGTCACCGCCGATGACATCGCCGCGGTGATCGCCGCGTGGACCGGCATCCCCGTCGGCCGCCTGCTCCAGGGCGAGACCGAAAAACTGCTGCACCTCGAAACCGAGCTCGGCAAGCGGCTCGTCGGCCAGCACCGCGCCGTTCGTGCGGTGTCGGATGCCGTTCGGCGTACGCGAGCGGGCATCTCGGACCCCGACCGGCCTACTGGCTCGTTCATGTTCCTCGGCCCAACCGGCGTCGGCAAGACGGAACTCGCGAAAGCGCTCGCCGAGTTCCTCTTCGACGACGAGAAGGCGATGGTTCGCATCGACATGTCGGAGTACGGCGAGAAGTTCTCCGTCTCCCGGCTCGTCGGTGCCCCTCCCGGCTATGTCGGTTACGAGCAGGGTGGCCAGCTGACCGAGGCCGTTCGTCGCCGCCCGTACTCGGTGGTGCTGCTCGACGAGGTCGAGAAGGCCCACCCCGAGGTCTTCGACGTGCTGCTGCAGGTGCTCGACGACGGTCGACTGACCGACGGCCAGGGCCGAACCGTCGACTTCCGCAACGTGATTCTCATCCTCACGTCGAACCTCGGCTCGCACTTCCTCGTCGACCCGACGCTGTCGTGGACCGAGAAGGAAGAGGCCGTCCAGCAGATGGTACGCCAGGCCTTCAAGCCCGAGTTCATCAACCGGCTCGATGACATCGTCGTGTTCTCGGCCCTGAGCCAGGATGACCTGAGCCAGATCGTCGAGCTCTACATCGATCGACTGCAGCGCCGGTTGAACGAACGTCGCCTCGAGCTTGCGGTGACCCCGGATGCCCGCAGCTGGCTTGCCGAGAGAGGGTACGACCCGATTTACGGGGCACGTCCGCTGCGCCGGCTCATGCAGACCGAAATCGACGACCGCCTCGCGATGGCGCTGCTCAGTGGCGAGGTCCGGGACGGCGACATGGTGCGGGTGGATCTCGATCCCCACGCCGACGCTCTGACCGTCGGTTCTGTCCCGGTACCTGTCTAGAGCGCGGGCGGGTGCGCGGGGGCGGGTCTCAGCCGCCGTGCGCCCTCGAGCCGAGCTCTCCGAGCCCGTCCCTGAGGATTCCCGCGAGCACTAGCGCGTAGCGGCCGTCCGGGTCGAGGTCGGGGTCGAACACGGTGAGAGACGCACCAACGGCACCGGGGGCCAGGGCACGGAGCAGCCGCACGAGTTCATCGGGGTCGAGACCGCCCGGGTCTGGACTGTCGACAGCGGGCATCCACCGTGGATCGAGAACGTCGACGTCGAGTTGAAGCCAATAACCCGAGCCGCCGGCAACAGCGACCGCCGCCGCCGCTGTCTCGGCCATGCCCCTCTCCATCGCGACACTCGCTTGCACAACGAGACCGAGGCGAGCGGATGCCTCCGCCAGTTCCGCGTCGTCGTCACGGCATCCGATGTGGGCTGCGTTCCCGGGGGCGAAGTACGGGCCGAGCCCATCGATATCGGCAATCGCGGGCCAGTGCAGCCCCATCGCCGCCGCCAGGTCTTCGCCGGCGACGCTCGCGCACTCGTCGCTGTTGCCGGGGTGGCGAAAGTCCGTGTGCCCATCGATGTGAATGAGACCAGGCGCTGGTCGGTCAGCGAGGGCGAGTCCGGCGCCAAGAAGCACGCTGCAATCACCGCCGAGGACGAGTGGCGCGTGGCCACGCTCGATGAGGGTGCTGATGCGCGCGCCAAGCCGTCGAGCGTGGTCCACGATGGCTTCTTCATTCCGAACCCGGCCTCTCGGGCGGGTCTGGTCGTCGTCGACGTATCGGCCGGGGAGCACGACGCCGGCGTCCAGCGCACCGGCCGACTGGAATGCGCCGTAGAGGCCAGCCTCACGCAATGCCTCCGGCGCCTTTGCTGTGCCGGGGGCGCCGCCGGGTTCGGGGGGCCGCAGGCCGAGGTTGGTCGGCGCGGACAGGAGTGCGATCACGGCATCCACTGTGGCAGCAGAGCACACGCCGCCGCCACATCGGAGCACGGATTCACGAGGGTCTACCGCCTCACGGATGCTCTGCCCGCGCGTTCGGTCTCGGTGTTCCCGCTCGACACGGACGATGAATCCTCTCGCCGTTCCATCTCTCGCCATGCGCCGCCCGTCAGCGGGCTCAGTGTGACGAGAACGTAGGCGACGGCGATGATCCCGAAGGCGAGCGCGAGCCCGATCGTGTCAGCGGCGATGCCGCCGAGCAATGCGCCAAACGGAACGCCGGCCCAGGCGCCGGCGTTAATCAGGCCGAACACCCGACCGCGCATGTGTTCGGGAACCCGTTCGAGCTCGACGGCGCCGAGGATGGGGTTGATTGACCCCGCGGCCAGTCCGGAGAGCGCGGTCACGGCGACGAGCACGGGCAGTGGCGCTCCGAACGCGAACGCGGCGCTCGACGGGCCGCCAGCCAGGGCGAAGCACACGGCAAAGGTCACCCGTCGCGGAACCCGGTGGGCGACGAGTCCGAACGCGACGTTGCCGACGAGGGCGCACCCGCCCATCACGGCGACGAGCAGGCCAAGCGCCGCGGCCCCGCCGAGGTGATCGTTGGCGTACAGCGGCATCAGAGAAGCGCTGCGCGCAGCGTCGAACAGGTTGGTGACCACGACGAGTCCGACGATCAGTCGCATCAGCTTGTCGTGGACGACGAATCGGAAACCTTCAGCCAGGTCACTCCAATAGGAGGGGCCCTGCCTGCCTGCGGCGCTGCCGTCGCCCTGTCGAGAGGCCGGGTGCGCGATCGGCACGACGGGCACGAAGAGCCAGGTCAGCAGCGCTGACACCGCGAACGTCGCTGCGTTCACGAAGAGGGCGGGGATCGGGCCGACGAGAGCGACGAGAAGTCCGGCGATCGACGCGCCGATGAGCCTGGCGAAACGCTCGGAACCGTCGAGAAGTCCGACGCTCTGCTCAATACGCACCCCGGCTCGCACCGTCAGCGCCGGCAGCATCACCCGGCGCGCGGTCTGTCCCGGTGTGTCGAGCAGCCCCGCAACGAAGACGAGCGCGAGCAGCGCCCAGAACGGGAGGCCGACCGTCAGGGCCAGGACCGGGATGGCCAGGACGGCGATGCCGCTCACCACATCCGCAACGATCGCTGCCCGCCGATAACCGACCCGGTCGATAACGACTCCGCCGAGCGGGCCGCCGATCACGATCGGCACTGTCGCGAAGAAGGCGGCGATGCCCACTTCGAGGCCGGAGCCGCCGATCGCGAGGACGTAGAACGGGACGGCGAATGCCGTCACAACGTTGCCCGTTTGTGAGATCGAGTGGGCGGCGAGGAGCGCGGTGAGTGAGCCGATGGCGCGGCGATCGCGTCCCGGGGTCTCGACGGAGGTCACGGGTTTCTGCCTAGGGGCGCCGGTAGGCCTGGTAGACGAGCACGACGGGCTCGGCGCCGTCGTCTGCAGCCGGGTCGTGTGAGGCGCTCGCCTCGAGCCATCGCTCGGTCAGTTCCTCCAGCTCGGCCCGCATCCTCGTGAGCTCGTCGGCGGTGAGGCGCAGCGTTCGGTCGCTGCTCGCGCCGGCCGCCACCCATTCCCTGGGCAGCGTCGGCATGGCGTCTACGTACTCGGCGTATCGGGACGCGTATGCCTGCCCGATCGTCTTCTGCAGCACCGACGACGCCATGAGCTTCTCCGGGTCATCGAGCAGTTCGGATGGCTCCCAGCTGGTGAGGGCGGAGGTCGCCTGCCACCAGCGCTCGCGGCGATCGGTGCTCCCCGCTTCCGCAGGCTCGATGAGGTCGATCGAGGCGAGCTTGCCGAGGTGGTAGCTCACGGTGCCGGGTGCCTCGTCGACGATGTCGCCGAGCTGGGCGGCGGTTTGCGGGCCACGTTCGCGGAGCAGGCCGAGCAGTCGGAGACGGGTTGGATGCGCGAGTACGCGCATCGACGTCGCTGAAACCAGGGTGCTGCGGGAAGCCTCGATCGGGGTCATGGAAGCAGCGTATAAGCACAACAAGTATTGCGCAATAGTTCTTGTGCTTTTTATCCCCGTGTCGGGCTGGGTGGTTCGAGGCGGCACAATTCCTCTCGTTCGTCCCTTGTGCCCGACCCACTGGGCAGGTCTAGGCTCAGAGTCTTTTATTGGGACGGCGAGGGGAGCACGGTCATGCAGCACGAACACCACTACGAGCCGCCGGACCACGACCCGGCGCCCGATCTCGAGAACCCGCGGGAGCGTCTCGGCGACGAGATGATGGCGGTGCAGGACTTCTCCGGCGAACAGGAGGGGTACCACAAGACACTCAAGCCTCGTCAGTTGCAGATGATTGCCATCGGTGGCGCCATCGGAACCGGTCTGTTCCTCGGGGCAGGCGGCCGACTGGCATCCGCTGGCCCCTCTCTCGTCTTCGTGTACGCGATCTGCGGTTTCTTTGCGTTCCTGATCCTGCGTGCCCTCGGTGAACTCGTTCTGCACCGACCGTCGTCCGGCTCGTTCGTGTCGTACGCGCGGGAGTTCCTCGGTGAGAAGGCGGCGTTCGTCGCCGGGTGGATGTACTTCCTCAACTGGGCCATGACCGCCATCGTCGATGTCACCGCAGTGGCTATTTACGTCAAGTTCTGGTCGGCGTTCACCGACGTGCCGCAGTGGATCCTCGCGTTGATCGCCCTCACCGTGGTGCTGTCCCTCAACCTGGTTTCGGTTAAGGTCTTCGGCGAAATGGAGTTCTGGTTTGCCATCATCAAGGTGGTGGCGCTCGTCGCCTTCCTGCTGATCGGCGCAGCCTTCCTGGCCTTCCGCTTGCCGACGGATGTGGGAACACCCGGGTTGTCACTGCTCGCTGACAATGGCGGGTTCCTGCCGAACGGGCTCCTGCCCGCCGTGCTCGTTGTGCAGGGGGTCGTGTTCGCCTATGCCGCCATTGAGCTCGTCGGCACAGCGGCGGGGGAGACCACTGATCCCAAACGGATCATGCCCAAGGCGGTGAACACGGTCATCATCCGGATTGCCGTCTTCTACGTCGGCAGTGTCCTGCTGCTCTCGCTGTTGCTTCCGTACACCGAATACAGCAAGGATGAGAGCCCCTTCGTCACGTTCTTCTCCAGCATCGGCAGCCCGGCCGTTGCGGCGACCGCTGGCAACATCATGAACTTCGTCGTGCTGACGGCCGCGCTCTCCAGCCTCAACGCCGGGCTGTACTCCACCGGCCGGATCCTCCGCTCGATGTCGGTCAACGGCGCAGCTCCGCGGTTCACCGGATTGATGAACAAGAGCGGGGTGCCGTATGGAGGCATCCTTCTGACCGGTGTGATCACCCTCCTCGGCGTCGGTCTCAACGCCGTTGTGCCTGACGACGCCTTCGAGATCGTCCTCAATATTTCCGCGCTGGGCATCGTCACCGGCTGGGGAATGATCATCCTGTGTCAGATGCAGCTTCAGCGCTGGGCGAAGCAAGGCAAGATGGAGCGTCCGTCCTTCCGGCTCTTCGGCGCACCGTTCACCGCCTGGCTCACCCTGGCGTTCCTCGTCACGGTGCTCGTGCTCATGGCGCTTGACTACCCGGTGGGCACGTTCACCATCGGATCGCTCGTCATCGTCATCCCCTTGCTCATCCTCGGCTGGTTCGCCGCGCGTCGCGGGATTCTTGAGATAGCGCAGGAGCGCCAGGGATTCACTGGTTCATTCCCCGTGATCCCCGAACGCCCCGGGATCGATAACCGCACCCGCAAGGACGACTGAACACCGGCATCCCCTCCGCCAGGGGATGCCGCTGTCCGGCGCGGCTCTCGCTTACGCGCTGGCGAGGATGAGTTCGTCGAGCGGGCGGCGGCTGCGGGGAGCGATCTCGCGCTCGCGCAGGACCTCGCTCGTCAGTGATTCGGGAGTCCCGAGCACTCCGAGTGCGGTGACGGAGATCGGTTCAAGGTCAGGCGCGATGTCGAACGCGGCACGCAGTCCATCGACCTCGATGCCGCCCATCTGGTGTACGTGGAGACCGTCGTGATGCGCCTGCACCGAGAGGAGAGCAACCGCCTGGCCGAGGTCGTACTGCGCCCAGCGGAGCGGGGTCCCGTCGTCGGTCGTCATCGTCGCGATGTTGACGATGAGTACGGCGGCGGATGAGGCCCACTCGCGGTTGAAGCCCATCAGGTTTTCGACGATCGTGGCGTGTTCGGTCGTGCCGCGGCGGGCAACGATGAAACGCCAGGGCTGCGTGTTTGAAGCGGATGCCGACCAGCGGGCAGCCTCGAGGGCGGCCGTGATCTTCTCGGTGGGAACCTCGATCGTGGGGTCGAAGGAGCGGGGGCTCCAGCGGCCGGCGAGGACTTCGTGGATGGGAGCGCTGGTGATGGCGGCGCGGTCGGATGCTGCGATGGTCATGGGACCCTTCTCTGGTTGAAACGGAAGTCGCCATTGACCTATTCACATGAAAGGAACGGGCAGCGTGGGAAATTCCACCCGACCGTCCTCTCTCACTGTACTGACGGCATCCGTTCGATGGCGGATTGGCATGGATGCCGTCAGAAGGTTGACAACACCGGTCCAGCTCCCTAGGTTAACTAGTGAACTATAGAACCTAAGGTCGTGACAATGTTCACTGGGGAAGCCCCGATCTACCAGCAGCTCGCTGATCGCGTTGCCGAAGACATCCTGGCCGGAACGTATCCGGAGGAATCCAGCGTGCCCTCAACCAACGAGTACGCGGTTTTCTACCAGATCAGTCCCATCACGGCCGCCAAGGGAGTGAACCTGCTCGTCGAACAGGGAGTGCTCTACAAGAAGCGGGGCGTCGGAATGTTCGTGTCGACGGGGGCGCAGGAGAAACTGCGGGCCAAACGGCGCGCAGAATTCGCGGAACGGCACATCGCTCCGCTCGTGCGCGAAGCCCGTCTGCTTCACATCGACAGAACAGAACTCAACGACTTGATCAACCAGGAGGACAGCAAATGACGAACGCCATCGAGATCGACTCCGTCAGCCGACATTTTGGTCGTGTGCACGCGCTCGACAACGTCAGCTTCGCCGTTCCGGAGCACTCGATCGTCGGGCTTCTCGGCCGCAACGGGGCGGGCAAGACGACAGTGATGTCGATCATGGCCGGACAGGATCGACCAACGTCCGGTCGCGTCCAGGTTGCCGGTCACGACCCGTTCGAGCACGCCGAGACGCTGGCTCAGATCAGTTATGTTCGGGACAACCAGCGCTATCCCGACGACTACCGGCTGCACCACGTGCTGCGCATCGCCCCGGACTTCGCGCCGAACTGGAGCGCGGAAGTCGCCGCCGAACTCGTCGATGGGTTCCGCATTCCGGCAAAGACGCCGATCAAGAAGCTCTCCCGCGGGCAGCTCTCATCGGTGGCGATTGTGCTCGGCCTGGCATCGCGGGCCCCCGTCACCCTCCTCGATGAGCCGTACCTCGGCCTCGACGTCACCGCGCGGGCGTTCTTCCACCGCATCCTGTTGCGGGACTACACGGAGCACCCACGCACTGTCGTCTTCTCCACCCACCTGATCGACGAAAGTGCGTCGCTCTTCGATCGGGTCGTGATCATGGACGCGGGGCGCGTGGTCCTCAACGCCGACAGCGACGAAGCGAGCGAATCAGCGTGGGTGATGAGCGGAACGACCGTCGCGGTCAGCCAGCTCACGACCGCGGCGAATGTCCTGTCGACGAGCGTCGTCGGCGGGCTGATGTCAGCAACCGGCTCCGGCGTTCTCGACAGCGGCACCCGCGCGCTTGCCGAAGACCTGCGGGTACAGATCACGCGCGCGTCCCTTCAGCAACTCGTCGCCGCCTACGGAGCCGACGAAACAGCATCCGACACCATGAACGAGGTACGACGAGCATGAGCACACTGATCCCGACCACGAAGCTGCACCTCAACAAGCGGGAGGTCACCTTCGTCGTTCCGCTCTACATCACGGCGGTGGTCGCTGTGATTTCGGTCCTGATCTCGTTCCTCTTCTGGCGCTCCGGCAGCATCCCGGGCACTCCGGACTGGATCTCGGGCTCACAGTCGAACCCCGGAATTCTCTACGCGCTCGCGGGCTTCCTCGTCTATCTGGGCGTGCAGTCCGTCGCGACGACGTTTCCCTTCGCGCTGACACTGGGTGCCACCCGCCGCGGATTCGCCGGTGGAACAGTGCTCTGGGCTGTTCTGGTTTCTGCCTACCTCGCGGTGGTGTTCGCCGTGCTGACGACGATCGAGATCGCGACGGGCCACTGGTTCTCCGACTTCTACGTCTTCGATATCTACGTGCTTGGTGCGGGTGACCTCGGTCGGCTCCTGCCGATCGTCTTCCTCGGTGCGCTGACGATGCTCACGATCGGCGGGGTCTTCGGCGCGGCCTGGTTGCGATTCGCCGCTCGCGGCCCCCAGCTGATCGGTGTCGGCATCGGTCTCGTGCTTGTCCTCGCGCTGATCGTGCTCATCCCGTCGGCCGCAGACATTCTCACCGCGTTTGAACTGTGGTGGCTCGCCGTTGCGGCCGTGATCGTGATCGCGTTGAGTTCGATTGGCACGTGGCGGCTGCTGCGCACCGCGATCGTTCGGTAGAAGAACACGACAAAGCGGGTGCCGTGGAGGAGTCCACGGCACCCGCTTTGTTCACGTGGGTGACGGCATCCGTTCGTTCACGGATGTTCAGATGCCAGCGTCAGGCGGCGGTCGGCTCGGTCCGCGAGGGCTGAGCCAGCTCTGGCAGAACCTCACGCTCGAACAACTCGATGCCTGAGCGGTCATATGCCGCCTCGGGGAAATAGGTGATCGCGTAGGCGAGTCCCTGGTCCTGCATGGACGAGAGGCGCTCGGCGATCTGCTCCGGAGTACCGACACCGAGCGCCGCGCCGCTGCGGTACTCGGCCATGAAGTCGGCGGCCTTTGCTTCGCCGAGGTATGGCGTAACCCTCGCCTCGATGGCCTTGAGCCGGTCGGCGACTTCAGCTTCGGTATCGGCGATGACGACGTTGTAGTTGGCGCTGCGCACGATGTCGTTGAAGTCGCGGCCGATGCGGTCGCAGTGCCCGCGGAGGATGTCGCTCTTGTGGGCGAAGCCCTCGGGCGAACCGTCGAAGTTCGTGTACTGGGCGTACTGCGCGGCGATGCGGAGGGTGACCTTCTCGCCGCCGCCGGCGATCCAGAACGGGATGCCGTTCTCCTGGATGGGGAGTGGACGCACGATGGCACCGTCGACCTGGTAGTGCTTGCCGTCGAGGGTCGCTGTGCCGGTTTCCCAGGCCTGCTTCATGATCTGGACGCCCTCGTCGAGGCGACCGAGCCGGTCACCCGCGCTCGGGAACCCGTAGCCGTATGCGCGCCACTCGTGCTCGTACCAGCCACCGCCGATGCCCATCTCGACGCGGCCGCCCGAAATGTTGTCGATGGTCGCGGCGACCTTCGCGAGGTACGCGGGGTTGCGGTAGCTCATGCACGTGCACATCTGGCCGAGGCGAACGCGCTTCGTCGTGGCGGCGAACGCGGACATCAGCGTCCATGCTTCGTGGGTTGCCTCTTCACTCGGCACCGGCACCGTGTGGAAGTGGTCGTATACCCAGATCGACTCCCAGTCGCCGGAATCGGCGTGGGCTGCGAGGCCGCTCATCGTGTCCCACTGCGCTGCGGGGTCGATTCCAACTAGGTCGTGGCGCCATCCCTGTGGCACAAATATTCCAAATCTCATGGAGGTCAGCCTATTGGTGAGGTCGCTCCATTATTCAGGGATTGACACAACAAACGTTTTAACTGGTGCGCTGTCGGGCCGTCCCGCTGAGAGCTACACGCAGTACGCGCGCTTGTTATTCCACTGATCAACAGCGAGACGTACCGCGCCCGTCGCAACGATACGTTCTTGCCCGTTGACCAGTTTCTGTTTCAGGACCACGGGCACAGTAGTAGATGGGACCGACGCCTTCTGGTGGACCGTCTCGTTTGACACCCCGAGGGCGTCTGCCCACCTGTTCCCAGTTGGTTCGACCGGTAGACCGTTGATGTAGAGCTGGTAGCTGTTAATGGACGCGTCATCCTTCATGGTGTTGGTCCACGAGTAGTTGAGCCAATAGCCGGGGGCGCTCGGGTCTGGGTAAGAACACCTCAGCGCTTGAGGGGTGGTCACTGAAACGGAGGTGGAGGGAGCTGACATGTTGCTAGCGGCATCTATGGCGCGAACCGAATACGAGTACGTGACGTTCGCTGCGGCGGCGGAGTCCGTAAATGTCCTCTGCGACGGCGAAGTTGTACCGATTTGCACTCCATTGCGGTACACCACGTATCCGCTAACGCCGACATTGTCTGAAGCCGCGGCCCAATTGAGCGTTACCGAAGTATTTGTGGAAGCAGCCGCCGTGAGGTTCGTCGGGGCGGTCGGGGCCTGCACATCCGCGACCGCCATGGCTCGCAAGCTGAAGGTCTGCGCAGGGTCGCTCGCGTTGCACGTGACCTGTTCGAACCCCGCGTTCGTTGCCATGGAACCACCGATGACCCCCAGGCACTTCCCGCTGTTGCGGGCGACGAACTGATATTTATCGGGTCCGACTGCAATGACGCTCCACTGCTGGTTTGTCCCCGAGTTCGGACCGTAGAGGATGATCTTCGCTGCGTCGTTGTTCGACGCCAACTCGACGTCCCAAACGATGGAAGCTGAGTGGCGCGGCACAACGGTGTAGTAACCGGCCGCGTTGGGGCCGGAGAATGACCACTGCTGATTTGTCGCGGCGGGGTTGCTGCAGGTCCACTGCACAAGGGGTGTGAAGTTTGTCGTACCGCGACCTGACGCATCAATACACATCTGGCTCTTCGTGTTGACGAGCTGGAACCATCCGCTGGGCGCGTTGATGGCAAGAGTTCTCACGTTGGCAATGGGTGAGCTGGCCGAGAGATGCCCAGCTCCGTCCCTGGCCTTAACCGTGAAGCTGTAGGAGGTGCCGGCGGTGAGGCCGGTGACGACGAGGGATGTCGCTCCCGTGGTGGTTCCCGCCAGGGAGGAGCCCCGGTACACGTCGTACCCTGTAACGCCAACGTCATCGGCTGACGGGGTCCAGTTCAGCGTGGTGGACGCCGACGTTGTTCCGCTGAACGTCAGGTTGGTGGGTGCTGCCGGTACGGCGTCGACGAACGTCTGGGTGGCCGTCGACGACGCCGTGCTCGTCCAGTTGCTGCGGGAGAGCGTTGTGGAGAAGACAGCTGTCACGGCCGTGTTCGACGGATGGCCGACCGGGGTGTCGAGAGTGCTCTTCACGCAGTAGAACTGCGATCCACCCGGAACCAGAGTTCCTGACAGCGCTGGGAACGATGCCCAGCTGCCCCTGATCGCATTGACCGCGGGAGTGGCGCACCCGGCGGCGGCCGTCGATGGCCACATCGAGACTTTGACACCACTCACGAGTAGTGCAGCACCGGTTGCGGCCGTGATCGTTCGGTAGGTGGCGTCAACGGTCCCGGTGTTCGTGATGATCAGGGCACCGGTCTTTTCCATCACCCCTGCGGAATACTGAACCGTCAGCGGGGACGCGAGAGTGCTGACGGCCTGGATCGATGCGGCCTGCGCCGTCAGCAACTCACCGCTTGTGGTGTCCCGGAGTGACGCGGCGGAGGGCCCGATGCTGCCTACGGTGAAGAGAGTCAGAAGAACTGCAAGAACCGCGGTTGCGATCAGAGGCCGTGAGCGAATTCGTCCGTGCGCGCTCGTGCGTGTCGCAGAGGGTTGGTTGGGCATCGCTCACCGGGTTCAGGGTCGTGTAGTTATTCTCATCCTATGTTCATGGCTGAACGCATCCGTGAAGCTCGGCCAAGCCGACAGCTCGCTGACGGCTGCACATCCATGCTCGGGCTGCAGATACTTCTGTAGCGCGGGCATGGGAATGCAGCGCTCGGCAAACGGAGGGGTCAGAGGGCGAGGACGCGCCCCGCCCGCACGATCTGCTCGATGCGCGCCGGTGCCGTCTCGTCCTGCAGGCTCGTCACATCACCGAGGGGTCGCGAGTCCGAGATATCGCCGAGGAGGCGGCGCATGATCTTGCCCGACCTGGTTTTGGGCAGATCCGGTACGAGGATGACGTCGCGTGGCTTCGCGATCGGCCCGATCTGGGCCGCAACGTGCGCGCGCAGGATGCCCGTGAGTTCGTCCCGCAAACCCAGCCAGTAGGCGGGGTCCTCGGACTCCGCACCCCACGACCGAGCGGCGGGAATAACGTACGCCGCAATGGCCTGACCGGTAAGGGCATCCGTCACCCCGACAACACCGGCCTCGCCGACGGCGGGATGCGCGACGAGTGACGACTCGATCTCGATGGTCGACAGCCGGTGCCCCGACACGTTGATGACGTCGTCGACCCGGCCGAGCACCCAGATGTCGCCGTCGTCGTCCCACTTCGCGCCGTCGCCGGAGAAGAAGTAGCCCTGCTTCCAGAACCGTGCCCAGTACGAGTCGCGGTAGCGCTCGGGGTTGCCCCACACGGTGCGGGCGAGACCGGGCCCTGGGCGGTCGACAACGAGGTAGCCGCCCTCACCGAATGGCACTGCGTTGCCGTCGTCGTCGACCACGAGCGTCGACAGTCCGGGCAGAGCGCGGTTCGCTGAACCGGGCTTGAGGGTCGAGATGCCCGGCATCGGTGCCATCACCGACGCTCCCGTCTCCGACTGCCACCAGGTATCGACGATTGGCGTTTCGCCGCGGCCAAGATGGGTGTGGAACCAGACCCACGCCTCCGGGTTGATCGCCTCGCCGACGGTGCCGAGCAGGCGCAGCGACGTGAGGTCGTATTCGGCAGGCGCCCCGTCGGGGAACCAGGTCATGAGCGTGCGAATAAGCGTCGGCGCCGTGTAGTAGGTGGTCACCCCGTAGCGCTCGATGATCTCGAAGTGCCGCGCGTTGTGCGGGGTGCTCGGCGTGCCCTCGTAGATCACCTGGGTCAGCCCGTTCGACAGCGGTCCGTAGATCTCGTAGGTGTGCGCCGTCACCCAGGCAAGGTCGGCGGTGCACCAGTGCACGTCATCAGCCTTCGCGTCGAAAATCGCCCAGTGGCTCCACGACGCCTGGGTGAGATAGCCGCCCGAGGTGTGCACGAGACCCTTGGGCTTCCCGGTCGTCCCCGACGTGTAGATGATGAACAACGGGGTCTCCGCGTCAAACGCTTCGGGAACATGAACGTCGGATGCCACGTCGACGGTGTCGTGCCACCAGACGTCGCGCCCGGCCGTCCAGGCGATGCCCGGGGTCGCATCGCCGGTGCGGCGCACGACGAGCACGTGCTCGATGCTCTCGACACCGTCCACCGCGGCATCGGCGTTGTCCTTCACGGCGACGGCCGCCCCTCGGCGGTATTGTCCGTCGGTGGTGATCAGCAGTTTCGCCCCGGTGTCTTCAACCCGGAACCTCAGCGCCTCGGCGCTGAACCCGCCGAACACGAGCGAGTGGATCGCGCCGATCCGGGCCACCGCAAGGGTCGCGATGATGGTCTCGGGAATGACCGGAAGGTAGATGACCACCCGGTCGCCCCTGGTGATGCCGAGCGCGGTGAGTGCGTTCGCCGCCTTCGACACCTCACGCTGCAGCTCGGCGTAGCTGATCGCCCGCCGGTCACCCGGCTCACCCTCGAAGAACAGCGCGATCTTGTCGCCATTGCCCGCCGTGACGTGCCGGTCGACACAGTTCACGGCAACGTTGAGCTTCCCGCCAGCGAACCACTCGGCTTTCGGCACGGTCAGTTCGCCGTCCGCGCCCTCGGCCACCGGCTCCCAACTGTGCGTCGTGTGCCACGGCTCCGCCCAGTCGAGCCGGGAAGCGGCATCCGCCCAGAACGCGACAGGGTCGGCATCCGCTCTCTCCCACTCGGCGGCGCCGAAGTTCGCCTGCTCCGTGAACGCCTCTGGCGCCGGGTACCGTCGAGTCTCCGCGAGCAGATTTGAGATCGTGGGGGCGGATGTCTCGGGCGCGGTCATTCTTCGACGTTACGTGCGGCGGGTGTTCGGCTCTCAATCAGAGCGCAACAGGAGGTAACCTTCCCGCCCGCTCCGCCATAGGCTGAGGTTATGGATCTTCTCGAGCCGACCCGTATCCGCGAGCACCTCGATCAGGTTTCACAGTATTGGACGCCGCGCGTCGTCGGTCGCGTCAACGACCAGTACATCAAGGTTGCCAAGCTGCTCGGCGAGCTGGTGTGGCACGCGCACGACGATGAAGACGAAATGTTTCTCGTCGTCTACGGAAATCTGCGCATCGAACTCGAGGGCGGCCGTGAGGTGGCGCTCGCGGCAGGCGAGTTCTTCGTCGTGCCGAAGGGGGTTCAGCACAACCCGGTTGCGGCTGAGGAGGTCGGCATCGTGCTCATTGAGACGGTGACAACCGCACACACCGGTGGCGTCCTGGTCGAGGGAACCGTGGCGATCGAACGGCAGCTCACCGCGGAGTGATCGTCAGGCTTCGCTCCGGCCACGGACTCCGCACGCGCTGGACTTTTACGGGGTGGTTCCGGTGCAGCGCAACCCTTTCGAGAATCTGACCAGTCGGGCACCGACCCTGACAGACTGAGCGACATGTCTGCACAGAGCGTCCTCGTCCTCGGTGGTACCGGAATCATCAGCAGCGCGTCAGTGGCGCTCGCCGCAGAACGCGGCTGGGAAGTGACCGTCGTCAACCGTGGCAGATCGAGCGACCGACCACTCGGCGCGGAGATCGAAACGCTCGAAGCGGACATCCGCGATCCTGAGTCCCTCGCGAGCGCGATCGGCGATCGCAGCTTCGACGTCGTCGCCGACTTCCTCAGCTTCACCCCTGACCATCTGCACCTCGACACGTTCCGCGATCGCACCGGGCAGTACCTGTTCATCAGTTCGGCGTCTGCCTACCAGACGCCGCCATCGCGCATGCCGGTCACGGAATCCACGCCGCTGCGTAATCCGTTCTGGGAATACTCGCGCAACAAGATCGCCTGCGAAGACGTCCTCGTTGCCGAGTACCGGGCATCCGGGTACCCCGTGACGATTGTCCGACCGTCGCACACATACGACCGCACGGCGCTGCCGACCCTCGGCGGCTGGACCGACATCGATCGGATGCGCCGCGGCGCGCCCGTGATCGTGCACGGCGACGGAACCACCCAGTGGACGATCACGCACACCCGCGACTTCGCTGTCGGCTTTGTCGGGCTCTTCGGCCGGGCAGCCGCGATCGGGGACACGTTCCACATCACCGGCGACCAGGCGCCGACCTGGGACGCCATCTACGCCGCGCTCGGCCGGGCTGCCGGTGTCGAACCGGTGCTCGTCCACGTGACAAGCGAAGCCATCGCCGAGGCCTCACCGGAGCTCGGCCCTGGTCTCCTCGGCGACAAGGCCCACTCGATGGTGTTCGACAACAGCAAGCTGAAGGCACTCGTGCCCGACTTCCGGCAGTCGACGTTCTTCGAGGATGGCGCGCGCGAGATCATCGAGTGGTACGACGCGGAGGCCGGCCGCCGCACCATTGATCCCGACTTCGACGCTCTGTCCGATCGGCTCGCTGACCGCTTCGCGTTGTAACGCGGGGGACTCCCGGTTGCCGGGCCGCCGGGCCGCACCCCGGCAATTCACACCCCGCTCAGGTCGCGCTCGGCGCGTCTGCGACCCGATGCCGCGGGCTGTCCGGGTTCATCAGGGAGTGACGGCGGCCGTAGAAGAAGTAGATGGCGAGTCCGATCACGAGCCAGACACCGAACCGCACCCACGTCTCCCAGTGCAGCTGCAGCATCAGAAAGGCGGATGCCAGGACGCCGAAAGCGGGAACAAACGGCATCAGCGGCAGGCGGAACGTGCGCGGGGCATCCGGTCGCTTGTACCGGAACACGATCACCGACGTGCAGACCACAACAAATGCCGCGAGGATACCGATGTTGGTGAGGTCGGCGACCTCCTTGATCGGGAACACCCCGGCGAGGAACGCCGACGAGATCCCGGCGATCCAGGTCACGCGCTGCGGAGTGCCGTTCTTGTCGGTACCGGCGAACCACGCGGGAAGCAGCCCGTCGCGGCTCATCGAGAACCACACGCGTGTGACACCGAGGAGGAAGGTGAGCATCACCGTGAGGATGGAGAGCACGGCGAACACGGCGATGATCGTGGCGATGACCGGCAGGCCGACGCTCGTGAACGCGGACGCGAAGCCCGCTGTCGGCGAGATGTCTTGATAGTTCTGCATCCCGGTGAGCACGAGGGTGGCGGCAACGTAGAGCAGCATGGCGATGATGAGCGAGAGGATGATCGCCTTCGGCATGTGTTTCTTGCCGTCGGTTGATTCTTCGGCGGCGGTGCTCATGGCGTCATACCCGAACACAGCGAAGAACACCGTTGCCGCACCGGCGATAACCGGGCCGAAGCCGCTCGGCATGAACGGGTTGTAGTTGGCCGTGTCGATGAAGAACACGCCGAGCCCGATGATGAACAGGATCAACAGCACCTTGATCGCGACGGCGACGAGTTCGAACCGGCCAAACGCTTTGGTGCCGCGGCTGAGGATCCAGGTCACGAGGAGGCAGACGACGATGGCGGGCAGATTGATAATGCCGCCCCTGCCCTCGTCGAATGTCGAGGTCAGCGCGGTCGGCATTTCGATCCCGATGCCGGAGAGGAACGCCTCGAAATAGCCCGAGATGCCGATGGCAACGACGGCGACGATCGCGATGTACTCGAGGAGCAGGTCCCAGCCGATGAACCAGCCGATGATCTCACCCAGGGCGACGTAACCGTAGGTGTATGCCGACCCCGCACGGGGAATCATCCCGGCGAACTCCGCGTAGGACAGTGCTGCCGCGGCCGAAGCGAGCCCGGCGATGAGGAACGAGATCAGCACGGCGGGGCCTACGCCGGGCGTGCCCTCGCTGCCAGCGGCAACGAGGCCGGCGAGCGAGAAGATGCCGACGCCGATAATGCCGCCGACGCCGATCGCGGTGAGTTGCCACAGCCCGAGGCTTTTCGAGAGGCCACTGCGTTTGTTCTCTTCCTCGATGTCTTCGATCGGCTTGCGCCGCAGAACCGACTGGCTGGGATTTGCTGTTGTCATCGGAGTCCCCTGTCCGTCTCTCCACCTGCCTCTGTCCGGCTCCATCCGGCGGAGAGACCGCAGGTGGTGCCAGCGCCGGACAGAGCGTCAGTATCGCAAGCGGTTCCGGCGCCCGCAAGAACCCTTCCGCCGGAGCATCAGGCGCGTTCTTCTATCCTGACCGCCAGCTCCGCGCGGATGCCGTCGACAAACGCGTCGACATCAGCCTCCGTCGTGTCGAACGCACACATCCACCGGACTTCCTGCTTCGTGGCATCCCAGTCGTAGAAGTGGAATCGCTCGCGAAGCCGGTTGGCGGCATCCGCCGGGAGGACCGCGAAGACGGCGTTCGCCTGGGTCGGCTGGCTGAAGCCGAGGCCGCTAATCGCGCCGGTCGACACGAGCTGGTCGAGTGACCCGCGGAGCCGTGCCGCCATCTGGTTGGCGTGCTGGGCCGAGCGCAGCCACAGGTCGCCCTCGAGCAGGGCGATGAGCTGCGCAGACACGAACCTGAGCTTGGATGCGAGCTGCATGTTCAGCTTCCGGAGGAAGACCAGACCGTCGGATGCCGCCGGGTTGAGAACGACGACGGCCTCCCCGAACAGCAGGCCGTTCTTCGTGCCGCCGAAGGAGAGCACGTCGACACCGGCGTCTGTGGTGAAATCCTTCATCGGTACGCCGAGGGATGCCGCGGCGTTCGCGATCCGCGCACCGTCCATGTGCAGCTTCATGCCGCGCGCGTGCGCGTGGTCGGCGATCGCCCGCACCTCGTCGACCGAGTAGAGCGTTCCGAGTTCCGTCGACTGGGTGATCGACACGACGAGCGGTTGTGCCCTGTGCTCGTCGCCCCAGCCCCACGCCTCGAGATCGATGAGCTCCGGTGTGAGCTTGCCGTCCGGGGATGGCACGGTGAGCAGTTTGATGCCGCCGACGCGTTCGGGCGCCCCGCCCTCGTCGACGTTGATGTGAGCGGTGGATGTCGAGATCACGGCTCCCCAGCGGGGAAGCATCGACTGGAGCGCGGTGACGTTGGCGCCGGTGCCGTTGAAGACGGGAAAGACCTCGACGCCCGCACCGAAGTGCGAGGCGAAGACGTCCTGCAGGTGCGCGGTGTAGACATCCGCCCCGTAGGAGACCTGATGTCCTCCGTTGGCACTCGCGATGGCCTCGAGGACCTCGGGGTGAACACCGGCGTAATTGTCGCTGGCGAAGCCGCGCGAGCTGGGGTCATGCAGAGTTTCGGTCACCGTCTCAGCGTACTGCGACCGTTGTCGGCCATGGCGTTTGCGGGCACGCGCACGATCGCCCCTGTCGACGTGTCATCGAGACAGTCGCAGGGGCGACCGGATGCTGCCGGGTCGGGTGCTGGCGGGTCAGCTCTTGAGGGCGTCCGCCCACTTCACCCGTGCACCCATCTTGAGCAGCGAGTTCTGGTAGATCCGGGATCCGAACCAGATCACGCCGGCCGTCGACACGAGGAGGATCGCCAGCGACAGGAGCGGCTCCCACCACGCGGCGGTACCGAGGAACAACCGCAGGGGCATTCCCACCGGAGCGGAGAACGGCACGTACGACATGACGGCGAGCACCGTCGGGTTGTCGTAGAAGAAGATGACGAGGAAGTACGGGATCATCACGAGCATGGTGACCGGTGTCGTCGTCGAGCCGATGTCCTCCTGGCGGGAGACCATCGACCCCGTCGCGGCGAACAACGACGCCAGCAGCACGAAGCCAATGGCGAAGAACACCACGAACCACACGATCGGGGCGCCGAGTCCGGTGAGGAGGTCGGCTTGGCCCGTGATCGTCAGTCCGATGATCGAGAGCGCCGCGATCACCGCGATCTGCCCGAACGCGAGGATCGAGTTACCGAGCACCTTTCCGGCCATGAGCGCCTGCACCGGGATCGCCGACATCAGGATCTCGACGACCCTGGTCTGCTTCTCTTCGACGACGTTCTGCGCGATGGTCGATCCGAAGGTCATCGCAGACATGAAGAAGACGAGCCCGAAGCCCAGAGCGACCAGATAGACGATGAACGGGTTGGTTTCGCTCTCGTCCAGCAGTTGCACCGGTGGCGACACGCTCAGCTGCGAAAGCAAGCCGCTCGGAACGTCGGTGTTGGCGATCACGGCGATGCCGAGCTGGGTGGATGAATCGGGGACGATCGCCGCCTCGACGGATCCGTCCTTTACCAGCTCCTGTGCCTCCTCGACGCTCGACGCCTCGGTGATGTCGAGGCCGGATGCCCCGGCGACGGCGTCTGACGCGGTGCCGACGACAGCGACGGGGGTGTCGCTCGTGTTCTGGGCGGCGAATCCTCCGATCACGATCGAGGCGAGGACGAGGACGAGGAGCAGCCCCGTCGAAATGAGGAACGCCTTGCTGCGGAGGCGCATGGTGATCTCACGCTCCGCGACGAGCCAGGTGGCCTGTGCCGTGCTCGGTGCGGCTGGGCGGGTGCGCTCAGCGCGGTCCCGGGTGTGCGTTGTTGTCGTCACTTGATGACCTCCTTGAAGATCTCGGCGAGGGTCGGGCGTTGGGGAGCGAACGTTGCGACGTCGCCGCGGCTCACCGCTGTGCGGAGTACATCTTGCGCCGCGGCCTCGCTGTCGGCGTCGAAGAGTGCGAACCCGCCATCGAAGTCGACGACGGTGATCCCCGGAGCCTCACGCAACCAGCCGGCATCCCCACTGGTGATCAGTTCGTACCTGAGCCTCGAGTGTTCGGCCCGAAGCGCCTCACGAGACCCGTGGGCCCGGATCGTGCCGCCGGCGATGATGACGAGGTCGTCGCAGAGTCGTTCGACGATGTCGAGCTGGTGCGAGGAGAACAACACTGGTGCGCCGGACAGGGCCCGGTCCTTGAGCACACCGACAACGACGTCCACCGCCAGGGGGTCGAGGCCGGAGAACGGCTCGTCGAGGATGAGCACCTCGGGGTCGTGCACGAGGGCAGCGGCGATCTGGGCGCGCTGCTGGTTTCCGAGCGAGAGGCTCTCGACGGCGTCGTTGCGGCGTTCGCCGAGGCCGAGGCGCTCGAGCAGGTCGCCCGCGTTACGTCGCGCGGCGTCGGTCGTGAAGCCGTGCAGCCTGGCGAGGTAGACGAGCTGCTCCTCGACCTTCATCTTCGGGTAGAGGCCGCGTTCTTCCGGCATGTACCCGAAACGCCGACGGTCCTCGGGCGTGAGCCGGTGTCCGTCGAGGGTCACTGTGCCGGTGTTGGTGTTCAGCACGCCGAGAATGATGCGCATCGTCGTCGTCTTGCCTGCGCCGTTACCGCCGACGAAGCCGGTCATCCGGCCGGGGGCGACGTCGAAGTTTACGTCGGTGAGCACCTGCCTCGTTCCATACGTCTTGTTGACATCTCGAATCTCGAGCATCGCGAGCCTTCCTCTGAGTGTGGTTCAACGGTACGGGCGCGCGGTGGCGCACGGCATCCGCCTGACGACGAGTCTTTTGTCTCCGTCTCTCGGGGGATGCCGCTGGCATACGCTGGTCAGGTGCCACAACTTCCGCTGCTCGGTCGCCGACGTTCCGACCGTCCGCGGTTGCCGCGCGACGTTCTCGTGCTCGGCGTCGTTGCGTTCTTTGTGATGGTCGGCTTCGGGGTCGTTGTTCCGGTGTTGCCCGTCTATGTGGCGAGTTTCGGTGTCGGCTACGTCGAGGTGGGCGCCGTCGTTTCGGCGTTCGCCCTGATGCGGTTCGTGACGAGCCCGTTCTGCGCCCGGTTCATCGACTGGTGGGGCGAACGTGTCGTGCTCGCGGTGGGTATCGGGATTGTTGCGGTGTCCAGCGGACTCGTCGGCGTTGCATCGAGCTACGTCGAAGTGCTGCTTCTGCGCGGTGCCGGCGGCATCGGTTCCGCCATGTTCACCGTCGCGGCGATGACACTGCTGCTCGGCTCAACGCCGGCGACGCTGCGGGGCCGGGCTGTCGGCTTCTATCAGGGCGGATTTCTCATCGGTGGAATGGCGGGCCCGGCGATCGGCGGCGTGTTAGCCGCAATCTCGCTCACCGCCCCGTTCTTCTTTTACGCAGGCACGCTCGCCGTGGCCGGTCTCGTCGGGGTCATCCTGCTGCGACCGCGGACGAGAGACGTCGGTGGAAATACGCCGGTCGACGTCGTGCCGTTCCGGGTTGTGCTCCGTGACACGCGGTTCCGGGTGGCCGTCGTCGCGAACTTTGCGAACGGCTGGACGTCGCTCGGTGTTCGGAGCGCCCTTGTTCCGGTTTTGGTCGTCGATGTCCTTCTCGGCGAACCGGCGTGGACGGGAATCGCGTTTGCAATTGCCGCCGTTGCACAGACCCTCGCGCTCGCTCCCGCCGGGAAGTTCGTCGACACCGTCGGTCGCAAGCCGGCGATCCTCGGTGCGTATGCCGTAGCCGCTGTCACTGTGCTGGGCATTGCGTTTGCGCCGAACATCGTGGTGCTGACCATTCTGCTCGCGGTCTACGGTGTCGCCGCAGCGTTCATGGGAACGGCGCCCGCCGCTGCACTTGGGGAGGCGACGGCGGGAGCGAAGGGTGGCCGGCCGGTCGCTGTGTTCTCGATGGCGAGCGATCTCGGGGCGATCGTCGGCCCGCTCGTCGCGGGCTGGCTCGTCGATACCGGGTCGTTCCCGCTGGCGTTCGGCGTCGCGGCGGTGTTCCTCCTGGCTACGTCGGCCTACGCCGCGCGCATGCCGAGGGAGCCGCGCGCGGCGGCGTGAGTCTGGCCTCGCGGTGAGCGGCGGCGTGAGTGCGGCTTCGGGAGGAGGAACTTGGGTCCCGGGCCGGATAGGGCCGCGGACCCGGTGTTTTTCCTCCCGAAACGCGCCTGCTCGGGCGGACGGGTGCCGGATCCCGGCCTGACAGCGGCTCCCGGCGGAGAACCCGGGTCGGCGTGAGAGTGGCTCCCGGGGGAGAGCGCGGGTCGGCCTGAGTGTCGTTTCGGGAGGCGGAACTTGGGGCCCGGGCCGGATAGGGCGGCGGGCCCGGTGTTTTTCCTCCCGAAATAGCCGAGTTCAGGCCCCTGGCACCGCCACCCGGTTCTCGTACGCCCAGACCACGGCCTGGATCCTGTCGCGCAAACCGAGCTTCTGCAGCACCTTCGACACGTGCGACTTCACCGTCGCCTCGCCGACGAAGAGGTCGCGGGCGATCTCGGCGTTCGACAGGCCCTGCGCGACGAGCTGGAGCACCTCCGCTTCGCGATCCGTGAGGCTCTCGAGCGCGGGAGGCGGAGCACCCGTGGTGACGGCATCCGTTTCCCCTGGCGTTCCGAACCGTTCGATGACCCGCCGCGTCACGGCAGGTGAGAGCAGGGCGTCGCCCGCAGCGACCACGCGAACGGCGTCGATGAGCTGCTCGGGAGTCGAGTTCTTGAGGAGGAACCCGCTTGCCCCGGCCGACAGCGCCTCGAACAGGTAGTCGTCACGGTCGAAGGTGGTGAGGATGAGAACAGCGGATGCCAGCGAACCGTCAGCGATGATCTGCCGTGTCGCCTCCAACCCGTCGGTCCCGGGCATCTGCACGTCCATGCACACGACGTCTGGGTTGAGTTCGCGGGCCAGCGCGAGCGCCTCTGCGCCCGTGGCCGCCTCTCCGACGATCTCGAGGTCGGGCTGGGAGCCAAGGATGATGCGGAAGCCGGCCCGCACCATCTCGTGGTCGTCGGCGAGCAGTACCCGGGTTGCCGTCGTCATCGTGCCGTCTCCTGTGCGATGTGCTGTGCGTTGCCCTGTGGGCTCTCTGGCGTAACCTCTGCGTCCTGCTGCCCGGCGGACACGGGTGTGCCGTCCCTGCTGTCCGCGGCGGCACCGGAGGCTGCGCCGGCTGGAACACCGGGTCGCTCACCCGGCCCGCCACCGGGAATCGGCACTCGCGCGCGCACGAGGTACCCGCCGCGAGAGCGCGCGCCGGTCTCGAGCGTGCCCCCGATCGCGTCGATGCGCTCGCGCATGCCGATCAGCCCGAGACCTCCCGGCTGCGGACGCGACGGCACATTGCCGGTGTTCGTGACCTCGAGCTCGACGGTGCCAGGGAGATAGCGCACTCGAACGTCGGCCGTCGCTGTCGGACCCGCGTGTTTCCGCGCGTTGGTGAGCGCCTCCTGAGCGATGCGGTAGAGGCTGAACTGAACAAGGCCCGGCACGTTCCGGTGCTTCCCGATGACGTCGAGGGTCGTGGGCAACCCGGATGCCGTTGAATCTGCGACGAGCGCGGACAGCGACTCAAGACCGAGTGTCGATGCACTCGTCGACGCCCGGCTGTCCCCGGGCTCCGATTCCCTCAGCGTGTGCAGCAGCTTGTGCAATTCATCGATCGCCGTACGGGCACCGAGTTCCACGTTCGCCAGGGCGTCCCGGGCCATGGCGGGATCCGAGTCGAGCACCGTGCGGGCGGCACCGGCCTGCACTCCCATCACCGACACGTGATGGGCGACAACATCGTGCAGCTCCCTCGCGATGCGCACGCGTTCGAGCGCGACGGCCTGCTGTTCGGTGCGCTCCCGCTCACGCTCCAGTTCTGCCGTGCGGTACTCGAGCAGCGCCTTCTGTTTCGCCGACGCGTACGAACGGTCGCCGAAGTAATAGGCCCCACCGAAGTAGAGCAGGTTCGTGAGGATCTGGATCATCAGGTACGCGACCAGCGGGGAGAACGCCCCCGCCCGCGAAAATCCATCGAGGGCATCCGGATCCGTTGTCGTTCTCAGCATGGCGATCACCAGCCAGCCCAGCATCGCCGCGATGATGACCGCGCGCACGACCAGCGCCGTTCGGCGGTTGTCGACCCACGCGCCAACGGCATAGAGCGCCATGAACAGCGTGATGTTGCACATGAGCAGCTCGGGGACCTGCAGCTCTCCACCGCCGATGAACGCGCCAGACACGACGATCGCGACCGTGTTCGGGAACCATCGGCGGAACGCGAGCGACAGCGTGATGAGCACGGCCCAGATCAGGCACATCCACATCGGAGCTGGTTCGTCGTAGAGCCCGGCAACGCGATAGAGCATGAGACTGAAGAGAGTGCCGACGAAGAGTACGGCGGCGAGCACTGCGTCGGTGCGCAACTGGCTGCGTGTCACCGCCGGGCGGCGCCACGACGGATCGTTGGGGTCGACGAGAGCAACTTGAGCGGGCATCACAGTCTCACGCTAGCGATCCGGCGAGGTTCCGGCATCCGTCCCGCGACGGAGAGTATCCGTCCTGCGACGGAGACAACAGCCACTCTCCGTGCCCAGCGGACGATTTATTCAACGGATGCCGACGCCTGGAGCGAAACCCGCGACAGTGGCGGCCGCTCGGCGTCCCAGAGCCCCGTGATCGCCGTCGCGAGTGAGGCTTCGAGTCCGTTGAGTGCCTGAACGACGAAGATCGTGGCGGATGCCGTCGGCGCGGATTTCTCGAACCCGTTTGCCACCGCGCGCACCCACGTTTCTGCCGCAGCCTTCGCGGCAGCGTAGTTGGCACCCCCCGGCATCGGGTGGTCGAGCGTCGTACTCGAGACGATCGCAAGTCGGCCCGCGTCGGATGTGCGCAGGTCGTCGACGAACACCCGGGTGGTGTTGCGGAGGGTCGTGACGATGCGGGAGTGCAGGAAGTCCCAGTCCTCATCGCTCTGTCCGGAGAGTCCGCCGCCACCCCGCCAGCCGCCGACGAGGTGGATGAGCCCGTCGATCGGCCCGGTCAGGGAAGGGTCGTTGTGGATGCGTTCGCCCAACCGTGCCACCTCATCGAAGCGGGTGAGGTCGGCGACGTGGCCGACGGCATCCGGAACCTGGTCGATGAGGCTGTCGAGCCGGCCCTGGTTCGAGCCGACGGCGATCACCCGCGCGCCCGCGGCCGCGAGGTCGCGGCAGACGGCGACGCCCGCCGCGCTGGTCGCACCGGCAACGAGAACCCGGCGGCCAGAGACAGTGCGACCGGCGACACCACGTCCGGCCGCCCCGGCGCCCGCCGCCCCGGCGCCCGCCGCTCCCCGCTCAGCCACGACCCGTGATCCCCGCCGTGGACCCGATCACGTCGCCCATCTTCTTCGAGAGCGCCTCATAGAACATGCTGAGCGGGAACTCGTCGTCTCTCACCAGGTCGGTGTAGCCCTTCGGTAGCCCTGTGAGCACGTCGTCGGGAAGTCCACGAGCCCACGCGGATGCCGGGTGTGGTTCGACGGTGCTCGAGACGAGTTCGTATGCGGCGAGCCAGTGGGCAACCTTGGGCCGGTCGATCGAGCGCCAGTAGAGTTCGTCGATCGCGGTGCCGAGCGCGACGACGACGTCGGGCACCTCGGGCCAGTCGATGGTGAGCGCGGTGTCGGTCCAGTGCAGCACGTGGTGCTGGTGCAGCCACGCGAAGAGCAGCTGGCCGCCGAGCCCGTCGTAATTGCGCACCCGGCTGCCGGTGAGCGCGAACCGGAAGATCCGGTCGAAGATCACCGCGTACTGCACAAGCTTCGCGTGGGCGAGGATCTCGGTCTCCGCCTCGGTGAGCTCCGCCGGGCTCTGCGCCGACAGGGTGCGCTCGAGCTTCACCGATTCGCGGAAAGCCGTGAGATCGCAGCGCAGTTCCTCGAGCGAATACAGGAAGAACGGCATCCGCTGCTTGATCATGAACGGGTCGAACGGCAGGTCACCGCGCATGTGGGTGCGGTCGTGGATGAGATCCCACATCACGAAGGTCTCTTCGGTGAGCTCCTGGCTTTCGAGCAGTGCCTGTGCGTCCGCGGGCAGTTCGAGCCTGGTGATTTCGGCGGCGGCCTTCACCACGCGGCGAAAGCGCGCGGCCTCCCGGTCGGCGAAGATCGCGCCCCAGGTGAACGTCGGGATCGCGCGCATCGCAACGGTCTCGGGAAACAGGACGGCTGAGTTGGTGTCGTAGCCCGGCGTGAAATCGAGAAACCGAATCGGCACGAACAGGCTGTTGGAGTAGTCGCCCGCTTCGAGTTCTGCGACGAACTCCGGCCAGACCACCTCGACGAGCACGGCCTCGATCAGCCGGTCGGCCGACCCGTTCTGCGTGTACATCGGGAACAGCACGAGGTGCCTGCGCCCATCGGCGCGGTGCTGCTGCGGCTGGAACGCCATCAGGGAATCGTAGAAGTCCGGCACACCGAAGTCCGCTGCCGCCCAGCGCTCGAGGTCGACGGTGACCGCGTCGAGGTACTCGGCATCCCAGGGGAACAGCGGCGCCAGCTCACGAACCGCGCCGACGATCGTCGTGACGAATTCGCGGGCAGGGGCGTGGGCATCCGGTTCGGGAATGGATCCGTCTTTTATTTGAAGGGGGCGGATGCCGATGGCCGCGTTCTTGAGGCGGAGCCAGGCCGGGGAGGTGGCGAGGTTGCGGTCTTCAACGACCTCGGGCTCGCCAACGATCACGTGTGCGTGAAATTCAGACATAACAACCCTCCCGGCGTCGTTGCAAACGGTGTGCATCGAGCGTATCCGGGGGACCGTGAGCGTTTCTTTGACTATCGCGAGGTTTGGCTGCGCAGACGGGGATGGGCGCGCAGCTTAACTGCGCGAGCCGGTCCGGCGCCGGGTGTCCGGCCGGCGCTGGGGTCCGGCTGCGGAACTACACCGACTGCAGGAGCTGCCCCTCCGCTGTCCACGGCACGGCGGCATCGAGCCGGTCTGCCGCGAGCTTCTCCGCTGCCGCCAGCGTCGTTACCGACCGCGCGGCGGCATCCCGGTACACCGCCGAAAGGGTGCCGCCGATGCCGTCGACGCGGGTGAGGATGTCGGTCAGATCCGCGCCGGGCCGTGAGGCCATGTCGAGGTAGATCACGCCACCCGCGTTGACGATGAAGTCGGGTGCCCAGAGGATGCCGCGGTCGGCGAGTTGTTCCGCACCGCCCTGGTCGGCGAGCTGGTTGTTCGCCGCGCCGACGACGGCCGCGCAGCGCAGTTCGGAGATGACCTTCGCCGTCAGCGCGCCGCCGACTCCGCACGGCACGAACACGTCGGTTTCGAAGAGGTGCTCGTCGCCCGGGTCGATCCAGCTGGCATGAATCTCCTCGGCGAACGCGCGCCGTTCCGGGTTCACGTCCGTGACGATGAGCGACATGCCTTCGTCGCTCAATCGGCGGGCGAGTCGCGAGCCCACCTGGCCGAGTCCCGAGATCGTCGCGTGCCTGCCCGCGAGCAGCGGGCTGCCCGTCACCGTCTCGAGGGTGGCAACGATGCTCGCGTACACGCCCTGCGCCGTGGCGTCGCTGGGCTCACCCACCCCGCCGCGGTCGGCGGGCAGTCCCGAGACATGGCTGGTGCGCTCGGCGACGATCGCCATATCGGCGGCGTTCGTGCCGACATCCTCTGCCGTTTGATAGCGCCCGTCGAGGCTCTCGACCGCATCGCCGAGGTCGAGCATGGCGAGCCGTTTGCGTTCGGGATCGAGACTCTCGCCGTCCGGGACGAACACGACGGATTTGCCGCCGCCGCGATTTAGCCCCGCTGCGGCGTTCTTGAGGGTCATCCCCGCCGAGAGCCGGAGGGAATCCTCGACGGCGTCGCGCCAGGTTGGATAGTGCCACACGCGAGCGCCGCCTAGTGCGGGGCCGAGCCGGGTGGAGTGGACCGCGACGCTGATCGTGAGCCCGGATCGCACTCCGTGGGTGATCAGTACTGTCTCGTGGTCGAGTGCTGCTGCATGCAGGGCGTCGAAGGACGCGTCGGCGTGAAATGACGTCATTGTCGGATCTCCTTGTGGGTGATGCGGTTCGCCCGGGTCAGGGCAACGACTCACAGCGCGGGTAGCGCAGAAAAGTCGTGGTGCATCAATCACACCAGCCCAACTGGCCCGTGACAAGAGCCCACAAAGCTCAGGCAACACCGGCGCGGCACAACGGCGCGCGACAACGAAGAAAGCTAGCTCCAGCGCCTGTTGACCCAGCGTTCGAAGAGCCCAACGAGGGAGTCGGTCACCTTGCCCAGCACAGCGAGCAGAACGATGGCGAGCAGGATGCGGTCGATCCGCCCGTTGTATTGCGAATCGGTCAGCAGGAAGCCGAGGCCCATCGACGACGCGATCAACTCGGCAGCGACGAGGAACAGCCAGGACTGCGCGAGGGCGAGCCGCAGGCCCGAGACCACAGAGGGAAGAACGGCGGGCAGCTGCACCGTGGTGAACAGTCGAACGCCGTTGTAACCGAACGCGCGACCGGCTTCAACGAGCTGCCGGTCGACGTGACGAAGCGCTGCAGAGACGGTCGTGTAGACCGGGAAGAACGCGCCGATCGCGATGAGCGTGATCTTCGACTCCTCGCCGATCTTCAGCCAGAGGATGAGCAGCGGAATCCAGGCGAGCGACGGCACAGCCCTGATTGCGCCGAGGGTCGGCGCAATCAGGATGTCAACGAGCCGCGACAGTCCGACGAATGCCCCGAGGACGAGACCAAGTAGAGCGCCGATGGCGAAGCCGATGAGCACCCGCTGGGTGGAGATTGCGACGTACTGGCCGAGCAGGCCGCGCTGCAACAGGTCAATGCCCGCGAGCCAGACGGACGCGGGCGACGGCAGTTGCGAGGCGCTGACGAGGCCGAGTGACGTCACCAGCTGCCAGATCGCGAGCACCAGAAGCGGCAGCAGCGAGCCACCGACGATCACGAACCAGGTGCGGCGGGTCAGCGGAACCCGCCCGCGAGCAGAGTCTTCACGGCGAGCGGATGCCTCGGTGCGAGCGGCAGCAGCGGGCCTGGCCCGCACCGCAACAGGCTGCCCGGACAGACCCGCAGATGACGCAACGCCGGTACGCACCTCGTCACTGGTGGTGAGCTTGTCGGTGTTGCTCATGAGCGGTCCTGCCTGGGAAGCCTGCGGAAAGGGACGGGAGGGGAACGGATGCCGCACCCCTCCCGGGTGGGCTAGCCGATTGCGTCGGGGTCGGCCTTGGTGATGAATTCGTCGTTGATGATGGTGTCGAGTGCGTCGTCGACCACATCCTGGCTGGGTACGTCACCCGTCTCGACGAAGATGGGGCCGACAATCGAAAGCACGTCGATCTGTGCGTCCCCCGGGACCGGGTCGACGTCGAGGTTCGATCGTTCGGCGATCACCTTCGTGGCAACCGCGATGTCGAGCCCTGCGACCTCCGCGAGGATCTCGGCTGCTTCTTCCTCGTTCTCCGCGGCCCATTCGCGAGCGTGCTCATAGGCGTTGACGACGGCCTGGGCGAGGTCGGGCTTCTCCTCGATGAAGGTCTCCGTGGCGTTGAGGAAGCCGTAGGTGTTGAAGTCGACGTTGCGGTAGATGAGCTTGGCGCCCGCCTCTTCGGCGTTGGCCATGATCGGGTCGAGTCCGCTCCACGCGTCGACCGCGCCGTTCTGCAGCGCGGCCCAGCCGTCGGCATGCTGAAGGTTCTCGATGGTGACGTCCTCGGGGGTGAGCCCGGCGTCCTCGAGGGCCTGGAGCAGGAAGAAGTAGGGGTCGGTGCCCTTGGTCGCGGCGATCTTCTTACCCTTGAGCTCGGCGACATCCGTGATCGTCGAATCGGGCCCGACGACGAGGGCCGCCCACTCGGGCTGGGAGAAGAGGCCGATGACCTGGATCGGTGAACCGTTCGACCGCGCGAGCAGTGCAGCCGAACCTGCGGTCGACCCGACGTCGATCGCGTTGGCCCTGAGCGCCTCGTTGGCCTTGTTTGACCCGGCGGACTGGACCCAGTTGACCGTGACGTCCTGGTCGGCGAGGGCGTCCTCGAGCCAGCCCTTCTCCTTGATGATGAGGGAAAGCGGGTTATAGGTCGCGAAGTCAATGTTGAGGGTTCCGCCCTCTGTCACCGTCGCCGAGTCGCTGCCTTCTTTCGCAGGGGATGCTGCCTGGCCTTCGCCGGCGACGCAGCCGGTCAGGAGCAGCGCTGCGGTGGCAGCACCCGCGACGAGTGTCGCGAGGGAGAAGCGCTTGCGGTTCATGGTGACGTCCTTTGCTGAAAGAGGTGCTTTACGTGCTGTGGGCAGTTGTGGGGGAGAGCGGGGTATTCGGTACTCAGTACGGGAAGGTGGGCATCGCCGTGGTTTTCTCGACGCCGCGCGCCTCGCCGTGGCGGTCGATGCCGAGACCGGCGAGGAGGCGACCGCGCAGTTCGGCGAGCTCGGCGGATCCGCGATCACGCGGGCGCCGACCGGGAACGACGATCTCCTGAATGATCGTCGACCCCTCGAGACCGTCTTCGCGGCCGAGCAGGATGATCCGGTCGGCGAGTTGAAGCGCCTCGTCGACGTCGTGCGTGACGAGGAGCACTGTCGTCGGGGCCGCGGCGTGCACGTCGAGCAGGAGGTCCTGCATCTTCAGGCGGGTCAGGGCGTCGAGCGCACCGAACGGTTCGTCGAGCAGCAGGACGCCGGGGTTGCGTGCGAGGGCTCGGGCGAGAGACGCGCGCTGGGCCATTCCGCCGGAGATCTCGCGCGGTCGGTTGCTGGCGAACGCACCGAGGCCGACGAGGTCAATGAGGGTCGCAACGCGAGCATCGCCCTCGGCCTTCGGGGTGCCTCGTGGGAGGCCGAGTGCGACGTTCTGGGTGACACTCCGCCATGGCAAAAGCCGCGGCTCCTGAAATCCGACCGCGGTGCGGGCGTCGAACGGGGTGACGGGGGAACCGTCGATGAGGATCGATCCCGCTGTTGCGGAGTCGAGACCGCCGGCGAGGCGGAGCAGGGTCGACTTTCCGCAGCCGCTCGTGCCGAGAATGGCGAGAACTTCGCCGGCACTGACGTCGATGGTGATGTCGCGAAGGACCCGACGGGTCGCGCCGCGTTCGCCGGGAAAGTCCCGACGGATGCTCCGAACCGATACACCGAATGCGGCATCCGACCCCACGGCATCCGACCGGACGACCGCGGACCCCGCTGCCGGTCGCGTTGCGGACCCCGACACGGCGCGCAAGGCCCCGGGCGGACCGGCGTTCCCTTGGGAAGATGACATACGGTTGCTCCTCAGAGCGAGTAATCGGGGTGATCTCACGGTACTGACAAGGGCCGGGTGAGAGCAGGTGCACCGAAACACTCCGTAACACTCGCCGCACCACCCCCGCCGCAAGACCCGCTGCACCACCGGGCTGAAACAAAGGAACTGGAAATGGTCGTCGTCGACAACGCCGTGTATCTCAGGGGCAACCGGGTGGCCAGCCCGCCAAGCCTCGACGCGACCTATGAGGTTCTCCATGAGAAGGGCGGCATGGCGTGGATCGGGCTGTACCGGCCGGATAAGGAAGAGATTCGGTCGGTCGCGGCCGAGTTCGACCTGCACGACCTGATGATCGAAGACGCACTGTCCGGACACCAGAGACCCAAGATCGAGCGATACGGCGACACGCTGTTTGCGGTCTTCAAGGCTGCCCGATACGTCGATGCCGACGAGCGCGTCGAGTTCGGTGAGGTGCACGTGGTGCTTGGATCAGACTTCGCGATTACCATCCGCCACGCGGAGACACCGGACATCGCGGCCATCCGCAGGCGACTCGAGGGTGATCCCGCCCTGCTCGGAATGGGCCCCGAATCCGTGCTGTACGCGGTGATCGATGAGATCGTCGACGGGTACGCCCCGGTCATCGCCGGCCTCGAGAATGACATCGACGAGATCCAGGACGCTTTGTTCACCGAGGGGCAGGAGTCATCCCAGCGGATCTACGCGCTCAGTCGTGAGGTGATCGAGTTTCAGCGGGCCACCCAGCCGCTCGTCGGGATTTTCGAGGCGCTCGGCGAAGGAGCTGACAAGTACGGCGTTCCGGTCGAACTGCGGCGTTACCTCCGCGACGTTCACGATCACGTGCTCAGGGTGGTCGAGCGTGCAGACGCTTTCCGCGCGCTCCTCCAGAACGCACTCATGGTAAACACAGCTCTCGTCGGTCAACGCCAGAACGAGGCGAGCTTTGCGCAGAGTGAGCAGGTCAAGCGCATCTCCAGCTGGGCGGCGATCTTCTTCGCGCCATCGCTCGTTGCCTCGATCTACGGGATGAACTTCGAGTACATGCCTGAGCTCGGCTGGGAGTGGGGATATCCCTTCTCCCTGCTGCTCATGTTCGGCGGGGCTGTCGCGCTCTACATCGTCTTCAAGAAGAACAAATGGCTGTAACAGCGCCCGCTCTCGTCTGGTTCCGCGACGACCTCCGGATCGACGACAACCCGGCGCTCAGGGCCGCGGCCGACTCAGGTCGGCCCGTCGTTGCTGTCTACCTTCTCGACGAATCGTCGCCAGGGATTCGTCCTCTCGGCGGGGCCGCGCGGTGGTGGCTGCACTCGAGCCTCGAATCGCTGTCGGCGTCTCTCGCCGACCTCGGCGTGCGGCTCGTGCTCCGACAGGGGGCGGCGGGGATCGAGATTCCGCGCCTGGTGCAGGAGACCGGCGCCGGGGCGGTGTTCTGGAACCGTCGCTACGGGGCTGCAGAACGCGCCGTGGATGCCGCGCTGAAAACCGGACTTCGGCAGGACGGGCTCGAGGTCGCCAGTTTCGCCGCTTCGCTGCTCTTCGAGCCATGGACGATCACGACGGGGTCGGGGACGCCGTACTCGGTCTTCACCCCGTTCTGGCGGGCATGTCTGTCGAGTCCGCCACCGCGGGCGCCGCTCGACGAGCCGGAGGCAGTAGAGGGCTGGGACGGAGACGTGCCCACCGACCTGCTGGACGAATGGCAACTCGAGCCAACGCACCCCGATTGGGCGAACGGTCTCAGGGAGGCGTGGCAGCCGGGTGAGGCATCCGCTCATCGACTCCTCGACGAGTTTCTCGCTCACAACCTCGCCGCGTACGACGAGGAACGCGACCTGCCGGCGCAGCAGGCCACCTCGCGGCTGTCCCCACACCTGCGCTGGGGTGAGATCAGCCCGCACCGGGTCTGGGCCCAGGCCGATCTGGCTCGCCGTGGCGCCCCGGCTCGTGAGGCGGCGAGTGCCTCCCGTTTTCTTACCGAGCTCGGCTGGCGGGAGTTCTGCTACCACGTGCTGTTCGCCGCTCCGGACCTCGCGACGACGAACTGGCGTCGCGAATTCGATGCATTTCCCTGGCCGCCGCTCGACGCGGACGCGCTATCGGCATGGCAGCGGGGTGAAACAGGCATCCCGATCGTCGACGCCGGAATGCGCGAACTCTGGCGAACCGGCAGCATGCATAACCGCATCCGCATGGTCGTCGCGTCGTTTCTCACCAAGAACCTCCTCATCGACTGGCGGGAGGGTGAGCGCTGGTTCTGGGACACCCTCGTCGACGCCGATCAGGCTGCCAACGCGTTCAACTGGCAGTGGGTGGCCGGTTCGGGGGCGGATGCCGCTCCGTATTTCCGCATCTTCAACCCTGAGCTGCAGGCGAAAAAGTTCGATCCGCACGGCGAGTACATCCGGCAGAACGTTCCGGAGTGGGGAACGGATGCCTATCCAGAGCCGATCGTCGACCTTGCGGTCACGAGGAAGGCCGCGCTCGCCGCATACGACGTCGTCAAACGATCGGGCCAGCCGGCCTGAGGGCTCACTCGCTGCCGAGCAGAGCGGTCGCCGTGTGGTGCGTGAGCGTGCACACCCAGCGGTCGCCCCGACGGACGAACACGTCGGTGGTCCACTCGTCTGCGTCGGTTCGCGCACCGCGGTAGAGGGCGGTGTTGGTGATGCGAGCGGTGAGTACCGCCGTGTCTCCGAAGACGCTGACCCGGGTGTCACCGACGGTCGTCATGGCCGTGTGTCTCAGGTCACCGGACGCGACGAGGTCGAGCAGGCGTGAGCCGGGGGAGATCCCCGACGCCGAGACGATCGCCCAATCCTCCGTCACGAACTCGCGAATCCGCGCCGCGTCGTTGGCGACGATCGCGTCGGCCCAGTTGCGGGCGACCGTGAGCAGCTCGCGCACCGTGTTCTCCGTCGAAGAGACCGCCGAAGAGCTGGGTTCCGCCGCCATGGTTCACAACCCGTGCTCACTCAGCCACGGTTTCAGCACCTCGAGAAACTGCCGCGGATGCTCGACGCTCGGCAGGTGTGCCGAGTTCGCGAAGATGTGGCGGCTCGCGTGCGGGATCGTCTCGGCCAGGTACTCGAACTGGATGAGAGCCGGGGTGATATCGAACTCACCCACGGTGACCAGGGCGGGAATGTCGAGATCAACCACCCGGTCGTACGCCGGTGGTTCCAGGTCGGCCGCTGCGCCGACCGTGGCTGACCGGTGACGGAGATTCAGCCGGTTGAGTTCATAAGCGGTCCGAACGAAATCCGGGTCGAGGTCCGCTTCGTTCCGAAGTGGACCAATCGACCAGAGGCGAACCTCGAGGTCGGCAAACCTGGCATGGTCGTTCGCCTCCGACGCCCGGTCCAGCTGGGTGCAGAGCTCCTCTTCGGCGTCGGTGAGTTCGATCTCGGGGAAACCGCTTGGACCCGATCCAATGGTGACGATCCCGGCGACCCGGTCGGGAGTCTCCACAGCGACATCGAGACCGATGCGCCCGCCGCGCGATGCGCCGATGACCGTCGCCCGCAAGACGCCAAGATGGTTGAGACACGCCCTCGCGTCGTCGCGATCGGAATAGGGGTCAGGTCCGCAGGTCGTCGCGCCGAAGCCCCTCGCGTCGTATCGGATCACGTAGTGGTCTGACGCGAGAGCGTCGACGATGGGGTCCCACATGCGAAGAGTGGCTATTCCCGCGTGGATCAGGAGCAACGGCTCGTCCGACGCGTGACCGTCGGTCTCGTAATACAGCCGGGCTCCCGGCACATCCAGGTGGGGCATGCTCTGACACTACCGACGAGCATGGCCCGCGGCTAGAGGTGGTGGGCAGCGACGAACGGATGCCACCGGTGCTGACACAATGGACGAATGTCTGGGGTCCTGACGGGGTTTCTCGTGATCGGCGTGATCATCGCCGTTGGGTACGTCGTTGGTCGCACCAGTCTGCTCGGCCCACACGGGCAACCGGTGCTGGCGCGTGCAATCTTCTTTGTGCTCTCACCGTGCCTGTTGTTCACGGTTCTTGCCGAGGCAGAGGTGAGCCGCCTCTTCTCGCCTCTTCTCGTCGTCTCGCTCCTCGCCGCGGTCTCGGCGTTCGGGATTTTCATCGCTGTTGCTGCCCTGCTCTGGCGTCGGGCTCTGCCGGAGGCGACGATCGGTGCCCTTGCGGCCGGCTACGTCAACGCCAACAACATCGGCATTCCCGTTTCGGTATACGTTCTCGGTGACGCCACGTACTCGGCACCCGTCGTGCTCCTTCAGCTGTTGATCTTCACGCCCGTCGCGCTCACCCTGCTTGACGTCGGAACCGGAGGGAAGGCATCCGTCGGCCGCATTCTCACCCAGCCGTTCCGCAACCCCATCATCATCGGGTCCCTTCTCGGGCTCGTTGTCTCGCTCACCAGCGTCGAACTGCCTGACCCGGTGATCGAGCCGTTCCGCCTCATCGGTGCGGCGGCGCTGCCGATCATGCTCATCAGCTTCGGGATGTCACTGTCGGGGACGCGAGTTCTCGAGCCGGGTTCCGGCCGGAAGGACGTCCTGCTGGCGACGACGATCAAGCTCGCGATCATGCCCGTGGCCGCATGGCTCGTCGGGCGGTTCGGTTTCGGCATGACCGGCCACGAACTGTTCGCCGTCGTTGTTCTTGCCGGGTTGCCGTCCGCCCAGAACGTCTTCAACTACGCGCAGCGCTATTCCCGCGGCGTCATCCTCGCCCGAGACACCGTGCTCCTCACGACGGTTGGTTCGGTCGGCGTGCTGCTGATTGCATCCCTGCTCCTGACCTAGAAGCCCCCCAATACAGGGAGTCGTCCGGCGACGTTGCTGTCCTCGCCGCCCGACCCTGCCATGCTGGCGGAGCAGAGCTGGATCCAGCTCAATCGACCAATGGAGATCCTCGTGGAACGAACCTATGTCATCACCGGAGCAGCAAGCGGAATCGGGAAGGCGACGAAGGAGTTGCTCGAGGCCAGGGGTGCTCGGGTCATCGGCGCTGACATCGCCGGGAGTGATGTGAATGTCGACCTGACGACCCTTCAGGGCCGGGAGACCCTCGTGACCGAGGTCGAGCGACTGAGCGACGGCAGGATCGACGCGGTTCTCGCCGTGGCCGGGCTCTCGTCTCCTACCGTCGCGACCGCCGCGGTCAATTACTTCGGCGCTGTCGCCACGCTCGAGGGGCTTCGGCCGTTGCTCGCGAAGTCGGATTCTCCGCGCGCGGTGGCCGTGACCTCCATGGCGTCACTCATGCCACACGACGACGCATTGCTTGACGCGTTCCTCGACGGGAACGAGGAGGCAGCGCTCGCTCGGGCGGCCGAGCTGGCTGCGGGGTCGCCGGAGCAGGGAAGCCTCATCTACGGCTCGAGCAAGCAGGCGCTCTCCCGCTGGGTCCGCCGTCAGGCGCCAGCGGCGGACTGGGCGGGCGCAAGCATTCCGCTCAACGCTGTTGCACCCGGGGTCGTCCTCACGCCGATGACCGCATCCCTGACAGGCACCGAGGAAGCCCGCACCCAACTGGCCGGGATGGTTCCGATGCCGCTCAACGGGTTCTTCGGACCCGAGTCCGTCGCCCAACTCCTCGCCTGGCTGTCAAGCGAGGAGAACGGTCACCTCTGCGGGCAGGTCATCTTCATCGACGGCGGTTCCGACGCAGTGATCCGTGGGGACTCCACCTGGTAGCCGCTTCAGCGCCGGTTTGTGACGGGTCCACCCAGAGCAGAGCGCTCGATCGTATCGCGCTGCTCTGGTGGCCTCGCCCGCCGGTCCCTTGACGGGGGCCAGAATCGGGTCTACCGTGATCGTTCTAAACCGGTTCAGTCAGTGAATTCGCCTCGTCTGCCCCGGTCGTAACCTCACCGCGGAGGCACGATGAGCGCTCGAAAGCCCACCATCTCTGACGTGGCCAGCGCGGCCGGAGTCAGCAAGGGCCTCGTCTCGTTCGCCCTCAACGACAGGCCTGGCGTCGCTCCAGGCACCCGCGATCGCATCCTCGCCGTGGCTGACGACCTGGGCTGGCGTCCCAGCGTCACCGCGCGGTCGCTCTCCACCCGCACCTCCTTCGCCCTCGGCCTCGTCATCCGTCGCGCGGCCGAGGTGATCAGCGCAGATCCCTTCTTCCCGTCCTTCATCGCCGGTGTCGAATCAGTGCTTTCCGAAGAGGGCAGGGCGCTTGTGCTCAGCGTGGTTCCCGATGAGGGCGCCGAGCTGACCACCTACCGCACCCTCGCCGCGGACAACCGCGTCGACGGGGTGTTTCTCACGGATCTCCGCCACGACGACAAGCGGTTCGCACTCCTGGACGAGCTGGGTCTGCCCGCCGTTGCACTCGGGCACCCGGCACGAGACGTGCAGTTCCCGTTCGTCGAACTCGACGACACCTCGGGAATCCAGTCCGCCGTCAGGCACCTGGTCTCACTCGGGCACACCCGCATCGGCCACGTGGCCGGCGACCCCGCGATGATCCACGGCAGCAGGCGTCGCGTGTCGTTCGCGGATGCCATGCGCAGCGCCGGTCTCGACGCATCGCTCGTCGTTGAGACGAACTTCTCGGTGGCTCACGGGGCGGATGCGACGCGTCGCCTTCTCGACGGACCCCACCCACCGACGGCCATCGTCTACGCCAACGATCCCATGGCGATCGCCGGACTGGGGGTGGCGCAGCAGCGCGGTCTCAGCGTTCCCCATGACCTGTCGATCACAGGGTTCGACGGCACCGATATTTCGGGGTACGTCTTCCCGGCGCTCACGACGATCACGAGCGACCCGGTCGAATGGGGCCGGGTAGCGGCCAGAACACTTCTCGATCGGATCACGACGGGAACCGCGTCCAACGTGGCGCTCCCTCCCGCCCGACTCCTGGTCCGGGAATCCACAGCACCACCCCCCGCACCTCGCGGCGCTGTCGCCGCACACAGATAAGGAGAACTCCCGTGCACCGACGCACTCTCACCACGGCAACCGCCACAGTTGCGGTCACCATCTTCGCGCTCACCGCCTGCTCCGCTGGCGGCGCGGGCAATTCCGATGCCCTCACCTCAACGGGCGACATCACCATCTGGTATTCCAACAACGAGCAGGAAGTGGCCTGGGGAAAAGCCATGGTCGAGGCCTGGAACGCCGACCACCCCGATGAGCAGATCAAGGGCCAGGAGATCCCCGCTGGAAAGTCGAGCGAGGAGGTCATTGGCGCCGCCATCACGGCAGGGACTGCGCCGTGCCTCGTCTTCAACACTGCTCCGTCTGCGGTCGGCCAGTTCCAGAAGCAGGGAGGCCTCGTCGACCTGGCGTCATTTGACGATGGCGCTTCCTATGTCGAAGAACGGTCGGGCGACGCTGCCGAGCAGTACGTCTCACCCGACGGCGGGTACTTCCAGATGCCGTGGAAGTCGAACCCCGTGATGATCTTCTACAACAAGGACATGTTTGCCGCGGCTGGACTCGACCCGGAGAACCCGGCCCTGTCGACGTACGACGATTTCCTCGCCACGTCGAGGACGCTCGTCCAATCGGGGGCGGCACCGTTTGCGATCCACCCGGCGCCGACGAGCGAGTTCTTCCAGGCTCAGTTCGACTTCATGCCGCTGTACGCCGCCGAGACCGGCGGGACCGGCCTGGTCGAAGACGGCGAGGCGACTTTCGACAGCGAGGAGGGGCTCGACGTCGCCACCTTCTGGAAGACCATCTACGACGAGGGTCTCGCGGGCAAAGAGCAGATCCAGGGGGATGCCTTCGCCAGCGGCCAGTCGGCCATGGCGATCGTCGGACCGTGGGCGATCGCCGTTTACGGTGAAGACGTGAACTGGGGTGCCGTCCCGGTTCCGACCCAGGACGGTACCGCGGCCGAGGAGACCTACACCTTCAGCGACGCCAAGAACGTCGGCCTCTATTCGGCGTGCGAGAACCAGGCAACGGCGTGGGAGGTGCTGAAGTTCGCGACGAGCGAGGAACAGGACGGGCAACTGCTCGAGCTGACGGGCCAGATGCCCATGCGCTCCGACCTTCCTGAAACCTACGCTGACTACTTCGAGGCGAACCCGGCATACACAATGTTCGGTGACCAGGCCGGCCGAACGATCGAAGTCCCGGCTGGTCCGAACACCGTAGAGATGCTGCAGGACTTCCGCGATGCATACACCAAGGCCGTCATCTCGGGTGATGGCGACCTTGAAGATGCCCTCAATGATGCTGCCGAGAAGGTCAACGCCCTCGCGAGTGAGGGTTAACCCATGTCGAGCGATACGCTCGGCCGTTCTCCGGGGGTTCGCAGCCCCCGGAGAACGTCAGGGAAGGCATCCCGAAAACTACCGGTACGGCAACGCGTCTTCGGCAAGCATCCGCTCGGTGCGCTGTTCAGTGCGCCGTACCTGATCTTCGTGCTGCTTGTCTTCGCATACCCGCTCATCTTTGCCGGCTACATTTCGGTGCACGATTACTTCTTCTCGGCACCGGGCGCGGTCGTCGACCGGCCGTTCACCGGAATCGAAAACTATGTCACAGCGCTGACCGACCCACGCGTACTGCGCAGCTTCCTCAACGTCGGTATTTTCCTCATCATCAATGTGCCGCTCACCGTTGTGCTGTCGCTCGTGCTCGCCACCGCGCTCAACAAGGTCGTGCATTTCCGGGCGTTCCTGCGCGTCTCGTACTACATTCCCTACGTCACAGCGAGTGTCGCCGTCGTTGGAGTCTGGCTGTTCCTCTTCAACGGAAACGGGCTCGTGTCCACACTCCTCGGGCCGCTCGCGCCCGATCCGGCCTGGCTCATCAACCCGTACTGGGCGATGCCGACCATCGCGTTGTTTGTCACGTGGAAGCAGCTTGGCTTCTACATCCTGCTGTACCTCGCCGCACTCCAGAACGTGCCGAACGAACTGTACGAATCCGCGTCGACCGACGGGGCAGGGGCCGTCCGATCCTTCTTCTCGGTGACCATCCCCGGTGTCAGATCGGCGACGGTGCTCGTTCTCCTCCTCGCAACGGTGACAGGGGCGAACCTGTTCACCGAGCCGTATCTCCTGACCGGAGGCGGTGGACCCAACGGAGCATCGGCATCCCCGGTGCTCATCATGTACCAGCAGGGAATCCAGCAGGGAAAGCCGGGCTACGCGGCGGCCATCGGTGTCGTGCTGGTGATTTTCGTCCTCGTGGTCGCGCTGCTGCAGTACCGCTACGCCGGTGGAAGGGATGACAAGTGATGGTTCAGAGACATCGCATTCCAGGCCAGCTCAGTCGCGGGCAGTCGATCCTCCGCGGAATTGTGCTCGCCATCGGCGCCGTGCTCTTCCTGTTCCCGTTCTACTACATGGTGATCGGTTCACTGCAGGCAGCGCCAGACACGTCACTCGGGGGCATCTTGCCCTCCCCAGGGAACATCACGGTCGAGAACTACGCGAACATCAACGAGCGAATCAACCTGTTCTCCGGCCTCGTCAACTCAGGCATCTTTACGGGCGGCGTTCTGCTGGGCACAACCGTGTTCGGTCTCCTCGTCGGCTACGCCCTTGCGGTGCTCGAGTGGCGCGGGCGCGGAGTCATCTTTGCCCTGGCCCTTCTCGTGCAGGTCGTACCGTTCCAGCTGCTCATGATTCCGCTCTATGTGATGATCGCGAGGGACTACGGACTCGGTGACACCCACCTCGGCATGATCCTCCCGTTCGCGATCAACTCGACAGCGGTGATCATCTTCCGCCAGTACTTCCTGCAGGTTCCGAAAGAACTGTTCGATGCCGCGCGGATCGACGGCGCCGGAGAGTTCCGACTGCTCTGGCAGGTGGCGATTCCGTTGGTCCGTCCTGCGCTGCTCACCGTCATTCTGCTGACTTTCATCGGCCCGTGGAACGAGTTCCTCTGGCCGTTCCTCATCACCAAGGAGGCGAGCCTGCAACCACTCGCTGTGTCGCTCGCGAACTTCATCTCGAACGTCGCGTCATCAACGTCGAATCCCTTCGGCGCGATGCTCGCCGGCGCTGTCGTGCTCGCGGCTCCCGTGGTTGTTCTCTTCATCGTTTTCCAGCGGTACTTCGTCTCGACCGACATCGGGTCGGGCGTGAAAGGGTGACCATGCCAACCGAGTCGAGTTCGTTCCCATACACGCTCTCCCGGGTCGGCGTCGTGATGACTCCGGAGCTGGGGAACGACCTCGAGGCGGAGGGCGTGCTCAATCCGGGGTCCGGCCGAGGACCGGACGGAGAGCTGTATCTCCTGCCCAGAATGGTGGAGAGGGGCAACATCTCCAGAGTGGGTCTTGCGCGGGTCGTGGTCGAGAACGGCCTCCCGGTCGGCGTGAACCGGGAGGGCGTCGTGCTGGCGCCCGAGCGCGGCTGGGAGCGCGGCGTTGGCAACGCCGGCGTCGAGGACCCGCGCGTCACCTGGATCGAGGAACTCGGCCTGCACGTGATGACCTATGTTGCGTACGGTCCGCTCGGGCCGCGCAGTGCGATCGCGACGTCTGGTGACCTCCGCGACTGGACCAGGCTCGGGCCAGTGCACTTCGAGTACGACGACGCGCTCGACACCGACCTCAATCTGTTTCCGAACAAGGACACAGCGTTCTTCCCCGAGGCGGTCACCGGGCCGGACGGCATCCGGAGCTTTGCAGTCCTCCACCGACCGATGTGGGATCTCGACGAGATCAGGCCCGGCCAGGGAATTCGGGTGCCGCGGGGCGTCGAGGATGAACGGCAATCGATCTGGATCAGCTTCGTGCACGCGGACGACGTTGCCCGTGACATCCGTTCTCTCACGCACTGGGCCGGTCATCGACTGCTCGCAGCGCCGGAATTCGCGTTCGAGGCGCTCAAGATCGGGGGAGGGCCACCGCCGGTGCGGGTGCCTGAGGGCTGGTTGGTGCTGCACCACGGTGTGACAGGAGTGCTCGCGCGGGCGTTCGACCAGCAACAGAACGTCAACTACGCAACCGGCGGCATGATTCTCGACGCGGAGGAACCGTGGCGGGTGACCGCGAGGACCGCGGTCCCGCTGCTCGAAGCCGAGACCGATGATGAGCGTTCCGGCATCGTTCCGAATGTTGTTTTTCCGACGGCGATCGAGGAGATCGACGGCGCACGGTTCGTGTTCTACGGGATGGCCGATACAAAGATCGGCGTCGCACGGCTTGAGAGCGTATGATGACGGCGACTCGGGATTTGATCCGATACAACGATGGCGTTGGAGGGATTGTGGCGAACTCACTGGTACGGCGGCTGGCGGCAGTGGCCGCGAGTGTCGTACTGCTCGCGGGGAGTATCGGGCTTGCCGCTCCGGCCACGGCCGACACTCCGCAGCTGAGCAACCTCTCTCACCTCGACTTTCTCCTCGACGACGTGACGCCAGCCGACACGGCCGAGCACACCACGTGGCGCCTGGCAGAGGAACCAGCCCTCGTCATGCCGTGGACCTACGCTGATGCCCGCGGCGGCGGAACTTTTGAGCGGGTCGGCGGCGGTCCGCTCGACCCGGCCACCGGGTACTGGGGACAGGGCGCATTCAACGCGGACGATGTTGCACGAGCGGCGGTCGTCTACCTCAGGCACTGGACACAATTCGGCGACGAGTCCTCGAAGCAGAGCGCGTACGAGTTGCTCAGGTCGACGGCATACCTGCAGACGGCATCCGGGCCGAATGCCGGAAACGTCGTGTTGTGGATGCAGCCGGACGGCACGCTCAACCCGAGCGCAGAGCCCGTCGAACTGCCCGACCCATCCGACTCGGGGGAAAGCTACTGGCTTGCCCGATCGCTCTGGGCATTCGGTGAGGGGTTCGCGGCCTTCCAGGAGAGCGATCCTGAGTTCGCCGAGTTCCTCTCCGACCGTCTCACGCTCGGTGTTGCCGCCCTCGAACGACAGACGCTCTCGAGGTACGGCGAATACCTCACGGTCGACGGAGTCAAGCTGCCCGCATCGCTGATCACGAATGGTGCGGATGCCAGTGCCGAAGCAATTCTCGGGCTGTCGGCGTATCTCAGTGCGTCGCCGGGTGATGAGCGGGTGCGCGACGCGACCAGCAAGCTGGCGGAGGGCGTCGCCGCGCTCGGCGCGGGCGACGCTCGCAACTGGCCGTACGGCGCTGTGCTCCCGTGGGCCGAGTCGCGCTCGATCTGGCACGCCTGGGGATCGCAGATGCCGGCGGCGCTCGCCGAGGCATCCGTCGTTCTGGCTGAACCTGCGCTGCTCGAACCGGCCATTACCGATTCGGCGGTGTTCGATCCGATCCTTCTCACCGCCGGCGGGCCGGACAACGGCTGGAATCCCGCTCCCGTCGACCGTACCCAGATCGCATACGGCGTCGACTCACGACTGCAGTCGCTTGTGGCGGTGTCTGAGGCCGCCGGGCTGCCAGGCCTCCTCGACCTCGCCTCGCTCGTCGGCAGCTGGTATTTCGGCACCAACGCGTCGGGTACCGCCGTCTACGACCCGTCAACCGGTGTGACGTTCGATGGCGTCGCAGCAGACGGGACCGTCAACCGCAACAGCGGAGCCGAGTCGACGATCCACGGGCAGCTGTCGATGCTCGCCCTCGATGCCAATCCCGAACTCCGGGATCGCACACTCGGGCTGACCACCGTTGTCTCGCGAGAGGGAGCCACCGTCGTCGAGGCCGAATCGGCGACATCCACGACCGGCAAAGTCCTCACGCCCGAGTCGACCTGGACCGGTGAGTCTCAATACTCGGGGAGCGGATACCTGGAACTCGCGCGAGGTCGCTCAGCGACGTTCTCCCTCGGATCCTCGACCTCAGCGCGACTGATCGCTCCCGTCGTCTTCTCAGCGGCGAATGGAAAGGCGAGTTCGCTGTGGCGCAGCGGCTACGTCCCGCTCGGACTGCTGAAGCATGGCGTCGGCGCGCAGGGCGTTACCGCGGTGCCCGGTGCGCTGCTTCCGCAGTCGCTGCCGATCGCGGCACCGTCCAAGAGCTCCACGGTGTCTGTCACGGCGGTGACCGGGCCAGTCAAGGTCGACGCACTGATCGTTCGGCCGCTCTTCTCCCGGCTGAAATTCGCCGGGCCGAGCCAGAGCACCGAGCTCGTGCACTCAGCGAGCGCTGTGACGCAGCGGGTCTCGGTGAACGCCGGTGGCGGCGCTGGCACTCTCACCAGCTACGACTCGCGTGGTGTCGTTGTGGCTGTGCACTCCATCAGCGGTGTCGCCCAGATTTCGGTGAAACCGGGCGGGTTCGCCATAGTGACCAAGGGGTAGCTGCCAGGACTCCACAGGCCAGACGCAACCGAGGCCAGACACAATCGAGGCCAGACGCAACAGGTGCGTCTGGCCTCGGTTGTGCGTGAACCGGATTACTCGGCGTCGAGGTCGCTCTCGAGCAGCGCGACCAGTTCGTCGAGGGCCTTGTCGGCTCCGTCGCCTTCGGCTGCGAGTGTGACCGTCTCACCGTTCGTCGCACCGAGGCTGATGATGGAGAGGATGCTCGCCGCGTTGAGCGGCCCGCTGTCACCCTTCGCGATGGTGACCTTGACCGGCTGGCGCTTCACCGCGTCGATGAACAGTGAGGCGGGACGGGCGTGGAGACCGACACGGCTGCCGATGACTGCTGAGCGTTCTGGCATGGAGATTCCTTTACTGGGTTGAACCGGGTTGAACTGGGTTGAACTGGAGTGGATTGACGACGAGTGGAGATGGCGCCGGGGTCAGACCGTCGCCGGGATGCCCTGTTCGACCGCTGTGGCATCCGTCGTCGACGTCTCATCGGCGATCGGGCGACGCCGGACGAAGCGCTTGAGCAGGATGACGAGGCCCGCTGAGACGATGGTTCCGACGAGGATCGCGAGGACGAACATACCGAAGTTGCCGATTGCGAAGAAGACGAAGAAACCGCCGTGCGGCGCCTGTGAGGTCACTCCGGTGCCCATGATGATTGCGCCGGTGATCGAGCTGCCCACGATTCCGGCCGGGATGACCCGGAGCGGGTCCGCGGCGGCAAACGGGATCGCGCCCTCCGAGATGAACGCGGCACCGAGCAGCCAGGCCGCCTTGCCGTTCTCGCGTTCGGCGGCACTGAACAGCCTGCGGTCGACGAGCGTCGCGAGAGCGAGGGCGAGAGGCGGGACCATTCCGGCTCCCATGACCGCGGCCATGATGGCCCACGGTGCCTGGTTCTCGAACGATCCGGCGCTGAGTCCTGCAACGGCGAAGGCGTATGCGACCTTGTTGACGGGGCCACCGAGGTCGACAGCCATCATCGCGCCCAGGATCAGGCCGAGCAGTACGGCCGAGGTTCCGGTGAGTGAGTTGAGCCAGGTGCTGAGTCCGGTCATGAGCGCAGCGATAGGTCCGCCGAGCAGCACGATCATGAGCCCTGAAGCGAAGATCGAGCCGACGAGCGGGATGATCACAACGGGCATGAGGCCGCGGAGCCAGCGGGGCACGTTGATACGCCCGATGGCCCACGCGATGAATCCGGCGAGCAGACCACCGACGAGTCCACCGAGGAAGCCCGCGTTCATGACGAGGGCGACGGCTCCAGCGGTGAACCCGACGGCGATGCCGGGACGGTCAGCGATGGCGTACGCGATATAGCCCGCCAGTGCAGGGACCAGGAATCCCATCGACGCGTTGCCGATGACGTATGCCACAGCACCGAGGTACTGGCCGAGCCCGCCATCGGGAAGGTTCAGCAGGCTGTTGCTGAGCACAATCTCGCCGGCGTTGTCGGTGATCCGGTAGCCGGCCAGCAGGAAGCCGAGCGCGATCAGGAGACCGCCTCCGGCGACGAACGGGATCATGTAGCTGACGCCGGTGAGCAGGTATCGCTTGAGCTTCTGGCCGATGTGCTCGTTCCTGGTGTCGTCGCCGGCCGCTGCGGGTTCGGCGCCGCCACCCGAGACGCGGCGGGCGTTGGGGTCCTTCGCCGCGTCGAGTGCCTCGGCGATCATCTTGTCCGGTTCGTCGATGCCGCGCTTCACCGGTGCCTGTACGAGCGGCAGCCCGGCGAAACGATTCTTGTCGCGGACGTCGACGTCGACGGCGAAGATCACCGCTGACGCCCGCCCGATGACCGACGGGTCAACCGGCGTGACGCTCGACGAGCCCTGGGTCTCGACGTGCAGTTCGACGCCGGCCCGTTTCGCCGCTGCGGCGAGGGCGTCTGCCGCCATGTAGGTGTGCGCGATTCCGGTGGGGCATGCGGTCACCGCGATGAGTACGGGCTTGTCCTGGGTCGTGGAGGGGGCGGATGTCGCGGTGCCGGTGGTCGCGGCGGTGCCGGTGCTCGTGGCGGCGGCAGTGCCGGTCGCGGCATTCGACTCGGCAGCGGGTGGGGCCGCCGGAGCGAGGGCTTCATCGACGAGGTCGACGACCGCCTGTGGCGTCGGGGCGCTGCGGAGTGCCGCGGTGAAGTCCTCACGGATCAGCGAGCGCGCGAGGGTCGACAGCAGTGCCAGGTGGGCCTGGTCGGCGCCGGCCGGCGCCGCGATGAAGAAGATGATGTCAGCGGGGCCATCGTCCGAACCGAAGTCGACTCCAGGGTTCGGGCGGGCCATGACGAGCGTCGGTACCGTGACCGCTTCTGAACGGCAGTGGGGGATCGCGAGGCCGCCCGGAATCCCGGTGTCGGTCTGGGACTCCCTGGCCCACGCGTCGGCGAAGAGCGCGTCGACATCGGTCGCCCTGCCGTTCTGGACGACGAGCGTCGCGAGTGTGCGGATGACCGTTGCACGGTCGGTTCCGAGGTCCTGGTCGAGGATGACCAGTTCCGGTGTGATGAGAGATGACATGAGACGAGAATCCTTCAATGTGGTGGTACGGGAACGTCGTGTGAAGAAGGGCGCTACTCGGTAAGAGTGCGACGGGTACGGGTCACGGCAATAGGGCCGGAAGCCGCCTGTTCAAGGGTGGGAACCTGTGAACCGGGAAGAGAGGCGGCTGCCGCGCCGTGGGCGACGGCCTGGGCCAGGCACCCCGCGGCGTCGTCTCCGCGTTCGGATGCCAGGAGGAAGCCAGCGAGAGAGCAATCTCCCGCGCCAACGGTGCTGCGGGCGACAATTCGTGGGGCGGACGCCCGCACCACCTCGGTTGTGCTCACAAGAACGGCCCCGCGGGAGCCGAGCGTGACGAGCGCAGCGTCGAGGCCATGTTCGAGCACGCGGCTTGCGACCTCGACGACGGCGTCATCGTCGAAGCCCAGCGACTCAGGGTCATCGTCCGGCACGGTGATGCCGAGCCCTGAGGCGAGTTCCCACAGTTCCTCGGCGTTCGGCTTGATCAGGTCGACGGTTTCGGCCGACGCGAGCAGTGCGGTGAGCGGTGCGCCCGAGCTGTCGACGGCGATGCGGGGTGCCTGGACGCCGTTGCGTGAGGCGGCCGTTCGGACGGCACTCACGATGCGCGCGTAGAAGTCCGTTGGGATCCCCGGAGGCAGCGATCCCGCGAGAACCAGCCACGTGGCATCCGCCGACCGCGAGACGATCGCCTCGAGGAGGGCGTCGGCCGTCTCGTCGGTCAGAGGCGCGCCAGGTTCGTTGACTTTGGTGGTCGTTCCGTCGGGCTCGGTGAGCGTGGTGTTCGAACGGATCGGGCTCGTCACCGGAATTGTCAGGGCGGGGATGCCGTCGGCCTCGAGGGCCATGACCATCGGATCTGCCGGTGCACCGGGGAGCACCGCGAGAGTGTCGACTCCGGCCACATGGAGCGCGCGGGAGACGTTGACGCCTTTGCCGCCGGGTTCCTGGACGGCACTGGCAGCTCGTTGCACCTGCCCGCGTTCGAGCGGTGCGGTGAGTTCCACCGTCCGGTCAAACGACGGGTTGAGCGTGACTGTGAGAATCATGCGACGATTACCTCCACGTCGTCGGCGTCGAGCGCCGCTGAGAGTGTCCCGATTGGGTCGGTGTCTGAGATGAGGGTGTCGAGTTCCCGGAGTTCGGCGAACCGGTAGAGCGCTTCATCGCCGAGCTTCGACGAGTCGACGAGCGCGACAGTGCGCCGTGCGGCGCGAACCATGGCGGCCTTGACGGTCGCCTCGCGCTCCTCCGGGGTGCTGAGTCCGAAGTCGGCGGAGAGGCCGTTGGCTCCGAGGAACGCGATGTCCGGGCGCAGGTGTGCGAGCTGTTCGAGGGTGCTGCCGCCGACCGCGGCGCTCGTGACCCCGCGCACACTGCCACCGAGGAGGTGCAGATCCAGCGCCGGGTTGTGGTGCAGCAGTGCAGCGATCGGGACGGAGTTCGTGATGACCGTCATGCTCGACGGGCCGTGGCCGCGCCACTCGGCGAGGAGCTCGGCCAGGGCACCGGTTGTCGTGCCGGCGTCGAGGAGGATCGAACCACGGAAGTCGTTGCCGAGCAGTCCGAACGCGGCACGCGCAATCGCCAGTTTCGCGTCGCGCGCTTTGCCGGAACGGTCGGCGACCGTTGATTCGACGAGGCTGGTCTTACTGGTGGCAACGGCTCCGCCGTGCACCCGGCGAAGTGAGCCCTGGCGTTCGAGGATGTCGAGATCGCGACGCACGGTTTCCGCGGTGACCGAGAGAGCGTCGGCGAGCCCCGCCACTGTGACGCGTCCGCTGCTGTGGAGAAGCCTCGTTATTCGCTCGTGGCGTTCAATGGCATACATGTCGACGCTGACCCCTCGGACTTCTCTGAACCGGAACCCGTCCGGGGGTAACCACCGCCCGGACGAATCTTTGTTTCAGTGACTTTATGCCCGATTGTGTGGGAACGCAAGCGAAAACACAGAAAAACCAAAACTGCGCGCGCTGGAAGAACGCTGCAGCCGGAAGAGCACTGCAGCTGGAAGAGCACTGCAGCTAGAAGATCATGGGCCGGTCGTCCTCGTCTTCGGTGGGCAGATCAAGTTCGACCATGACGGGAACGTGATCGCTCGGGGCCTCACCCTTGCGTTCGTTCCGGTGAATCGAGGCTGCCGTGACGAGCTCGGCGAACTCGGGTGAGCCGAGGATGAAGTCGATCCGCATGCCCTCGTTGCGGGGGAAACGCAGTTGCTTGTAGTCCCAGTAGGTGAATCCCTCAGGCACCAGCGGGCGCACGACATCCGTCAGGCCGATCTCACCGAAAGCGGCGATGGCCTCGCGCTCAGGCGGGGAAACGTGTGTGGACAGGCCGGGAACGATGCTCGGGTCGCCCATGTCACTGTCGAAGGGGGCGACGTTGAAGTCACCCATAAGCGCGAGCGGGACGCCAGGGTTCTTCGCGAGCCAGTTCGCCGTGTCGTTCTTCAGCGCGGCGAGCCAGTCGAGCTTGTAGACGTAGTGCGGGTCATCCAGCGAGCGGCCGTTGGGGACGTACAGGCTCCACAGCCGCACGCCGTTGATCGTCGCACCCATTGCCCGTGCCTCTTTCGGGAGGTCAGGGCCTTCCTGGCCCTTGAGGAAGCCGGGCATGCCTTCAAACGTGGTCGTGACATCCTCGAGCGGGAGCCTGCTGGCGATGGCAACGCCGTTCCACTGGCTGAAGCCGTGGATCGCGACCTCGTACCCTGCCGCCTCGAACGCCTCGAGCGGGAACTGCTCTGGCTTGCACTTGATCTCCTGCATCGCGAGCACGTCGATGTCTTCCCGCACCATCCAGTCGACGGTGCGTCCGACGCGGGCGCGGATTGAATTGACGTTCCAGGTGGCGATTCGCATGCGTCAACGCTAGCCGAGACCTGTGACGGTTCTGTTCGCCCGTGTTTCTCAGTTCTCGGCTCTCAAGTTCTCGGTTCTCGGCTCGAACGGGTTCTGTGGGCCAAGATGGGACAATGGCGTCACTCTCTGTCGGTTACTCGGCCATGCTCTCGCAGTTCGCCCCGCAGGAGGCCGTCGCGCTCAGCGCGTACGCTGAACAACACGGCTTCGATGGTGTGATGGCGGCTGACCACTTCCAGCCGTGGGTTCCGCAGCAGGGACAGTCGTCTTTCGTCTGGAGCGTGCTTGCCGCGCTCGGTGAACGGACGACGGGTAACTTCGGTCCTGGCGTCACGGCTCCGACCTTCCGCATGCACCCTGCCGTGGTCGCGCAGGCGTCGGCCACGCTCGCGGCCATGTATCCGGGCAGGCACTGGCTCGGGCTCGGCTCGGGCGAAGCGCTCAACGAACACGTCGTCGGCGCGTATTGGCCAGAGGCGCACGAGCGCATCAGCCGCATGTTCGAGGCGGTCGACGTGATCAAGAAGTTGTTCGCGGCATCCGTCGCCGGTCGGGACGCCAAACACACGGGCCCGTTCTACAAGCTCGAATCCTCCCGGCTGTGGACCATGCCGGAGGTTGCCCCGGAGATTCTCGTCGCCACCTCGGGGCCCGTCACGGCCAAGCGTGCGGGAAAGACCGTGGACGGGCTCATCACTGTCGAGGCCCCTCGCGAGAAAGTGGCAATGCTGCTCTCTCGCTTCGATGAGGGTGCACGGTCGGTCGGCAAGGACCCATCCGGGATGACCAAGGTGGTTCAGTTGCACCTCTCCTGGGCGCCGACCGACGAGGAAGCACGTCGCAACGCCGTGCTGGAATGGCCCAACGGCGGCATGCGGTTCCCGAAGTCCGACATCCGCTCACCGTTCGAGTTCGAGCAGATGGCGCGCATGGTGCGGGCGGAGGATTTCGACGGTCGCATGGTGATCTCCTCTGATCCGGACGTGCACCGGCGGCATATCCAGTCCTACATCGACCTCGGGTTCGACCGGGTGTACCTCCACAACGTCGGGCGCAACCAGCGCGAGTGGATCGAGACCTTCGGCCGCGACGTTCTTCCCTCCCTCAAGCGATAGGCGCACAGTGCTGACAGTATTTCCCCTCGACGGTATCGGCGAGGTCGCGTCGGGCGACGACCTTGCCGCCCTGATCGCTGTCGCCGCTGACGGCGCACTCGCGGACGGTGACATCCTCCTCGTCACCTCGAAAATCGTGTCAAAGGCCGAGGGGCGGCAGCTCAGCACTGCCGACCGGGAAGATGCCATCACCGCGGAAACCGTGCGCGTCGTCGCGCGGCGTGAGCACCCCGGTGGTGTCACGCGCATCGTCGAGAACCGCCTGGGTCTGGTGATGGCGGCGGCCGGTGTTGACGCGAGCAACACCCCCGACGGCACGATCCTGCTGCTGCCCGTCGACCCTGACGCGTCGGCTCGTGCGCTGCGCGCCGAGCTTCGTGCACGCCTCGGTGTCGTGGTCGGCGTCATCGTGACCGACACTGTCGGCAGGCCGTGGCGCGAAGGACAGACGGATATCGCGATCGGGGCTGCAGGCATCCGTGTCGTCGACGATCTTCGCGGGCACACTGATGCGTCTGGTCGCCCACTCACCGTCACTGCTGCCGCTGTCGCTGACGAACTCGCGGCGGCCGGCGACCTGGTCAAGGGAAAGACGAGCGGTCGACCCGTTGCCGTCGCGCGCGGAATGGCGCGGTTCGTGACCGATGAGGACGGGCCGGGTGCCCGCGCCCTTGTGCGCGATGCGGAGAAGGACATGTTCCGGCTCGGCAGTGATGAGGCGTACGCCGCGGGTTTTGCCGCCGGTGTTGCTGCTGCGGGAGGAAATACCGGGAGTCCATCGGCTGTGCCGGCGCCGACCCCCTGATTCTCCGCCCGAAGCACACCCGGGGGTGGGTGTTGGGGGTCGGGCTGTGTGGTGCGAGAAGCCTGGCGGTGCGGTGCGGTGCGGTGCGGATGGCGGTGTCGCCTCGGGAGGAAATACCGGGAGTCCATCGGCTGTGCCGGCGCCGACCCCCTGATTCTCCGCCCGAAGCACACCCGGGGGTGGGTGTTGGGGGTCGGGCTGCGNGAGGAAATACCGGGAGTCCATCGGCTGTGCCGGCGCCGACCCCCTGATTCTCCGCCCGAAACACACCCGGGGGTGGGTGTTGGGGGTCGGGCTGCGCCGTGCGAGAAGCCTGGCGGTGCGTCGCGGGTGCCGTGCGCTGCGGGAGGTCGGCGGCGGGGTGCGGATGTCCGGGGCCGGGTCTCCGCAGCGCGGCCTCGGCCGCCGGCGCCGTCGCTTCCGGAGGAAATACCGGGGGCCCATCGGCTGTGCCGGCTCCGACCCCCTGATTCTCCGCCCGAAACGCGGCTGGTGGCCGGGGTGTGGGGCGTGCGGTCGAGGGGGTGGGTGCTGGAGTCGCAGAGCGCGACTACGTCGTGTCGAACGCGATCAGCGGTCGTCCGGTGCGCGGGTGCTCGAGCACATCGGCGCGGACCCCGTAGACGTCGCCGATGAGTTCAGGGGTGAGAACGGATGCCGCATCACCGGCGGCGACAACGCGCCCGGCACTCAGCACGATGACACTGTCGGCGTACGCCGCGGCGATATTGAGGTCGTGAAGTGCCGCGACAGCGGTGATCCCCGCCGCGGTCTGGGCCCTGACGAGTGAGAGCAGGCTCAATTGCGCCCGCACGTCGAGGTGGTTGGTCGGCTCGTCGAGGAGGAGCAGCCGCGGTTGCTGGGCGAGAGCCCTGGCGAGGTGCACCCGCTGGCGCTCGCCGCCCGAGAGCGTGTCGAACGGACGGTCGGCGAAGGAGTCCATGCCGACGGCGGCAAGGGCATCCGCGACGATCTGCCTGTCGACCTCGCTCTCGCTCGAGAACCTGCCGATGTGCGGCGTCCGGCCGAGCATGACCACCTCGGTGACCGCGAGGCCGGTGTCCGAATCGCCGTGCTGCTCGCTGAGTGCAACGATCCTCGCGCGGTCCCTGCGTCGAAGCCCGAGCAGGTCGGCGCCGTCGAGCAGCACAGCACCGCTGTCGGCGGGAAGCGTGCCGACCAGGAGGTGCAGCAGCGTCGACTTTCCCGCACCGTTTGGGCCGATGACGGCACCGAACGACCCGACGGGCACCGTGATGTCGACGCCGTCGACGATGAGCCTGCCGTCGCGGCGGAACAGGAGCCGACTCGCCGCGAGCGCAGAAACGTCGGCGGCGGCATCCGCGGTCGAGGAGGATGAGGCGGTCAGGTCGGTCACGAGACCCTCCTGCCCCTGAGCAGCAGGATGGCGAACACCGGGGCACCGACGACGGCAGTGAGGATGCCGACGGGCAGTTCTCGCGGGTCGAAGAGCGTGCGTGCGCCGGTGTCGATCCAGAGCAGAAAGATGGCCCCGGCGAGCGCGGAGAGAGGCAGCACGACCCGATTGCGCTGCCCCACCACAAGTCGAACCGCGTGCGGCAGGATGAGGCCGACGAAGCCAATCGAGCCGGAGACCGAGACCATGGCACCGGTCAACAGCGCCGTGGCGATGAGGAGCGTCCACCGGGTCGAATTCACGCCGACACCCAAAGCGGATGCCGCGTTGTCACCGAATGCGAAGGCGTCGAGCGTGCGGCCGGTGAGCATGAGCGGGATGCCGACGATCAGGAGGGCGCCGAGTCCGATCGCGACGGCGGGCCAGCGCGCACCGCTGAGCGAGCCGAGCAGCCAGCTGAGGATTTCGCGGTAGGTGTCGCCGGTTGCCGACCAGAAGATGATGAGGCTCGTGAGCGCGCCGAAGAAACTCGACACCGCGAGGCCGGCGAGCACGGTGCGGGTCGGCGTGAGTGAACCGATCGCGCCCGCGAGCAGCAGGGTGCCGACGAGGGCTGCGACGGCTCCGCCGAACGCCGCGACGGGCAGGAGTACCCCGAGGCCGAGCAGGATCACGGCGACGGCACCGAGCGACGCCCCCGACGAAAGCCCGAGCAGGTACGGGTCGGCGAGCGGGTTACGGGTGATCGCCTGCATCACGGTGCCGGACAGCGCCAGACCAGCGCCAACCGCCGCAGCGGTGAGGACGCGAGGCATGCGCAGTTCCCAGACGATGCCGTCGCGCAGCGGTGACAGCGCTTCGCCGCCGAGCGCCGTCGGCGAGAACCCGAGGTGGCCGAGGATCGACCCCCACACCTCCGTCGGCCGGATCTCGGCCGGGCCGAAGGTCACGGCGAACACGATCGACACGAGGAGCACGGCCGAGAGGGCGACGACCCAGACAGCGGTCGGCAGCCCGCGCCGGATCCGGCGGTGAGGTCTCCCCACCGCCGGTACCCCGGTCTCGGCCGCCAGTGTCACAGCTTCAGGTCCGCCAGCTGGTCAGCGATCGTGGATGCCGCTTCGGCGTTCCGCACGCCGGCCTCGCCCGTCGCAAACGGAACAGTGACGTATCGCTTGTTCACGACGGCGTCGAGTTGGGCGGTCGCCGGGTTGGCCTCGAGCACGCCGATCTTCTTTTCGGCGCTGCCCCAATCGGAGACGACGAGCACGATCACATCGGGGTTGGCGTCGACGACGGCTTCCCAGTTGAACGACGTCCAGGTCTCGTCAACGTCTGCCGCGATGTTCGTGAGCCCGACGGCATCCATGATCATCTGCGGTGCGCCGGATCCGGCACCGACGTACGGGGTGTCTGATCCGCTGGAGAACCAGAGTGCACTGACGTCGTCGACCGGCTCGATCTTCTCGAGCTGCTCTTTCTGTTCTGCAACGAGTTCGGTGGCCGCATCGCTCACGTCGAAGATGGAACCGACCTCGAGAATCTGGTCAAACACATCGTCAAAACTCAGCGATTCGGGTGCGTATTCCGCTTCCTGGCACGCGGCAGGAGACACGTAGGTGTTCACCCCGAGTGACTGAAGCGTTGGCCGATCGCCAGCGCCATCCGCTGAGAAGTTCGATTCCCAGCCGGCATAGATGAAGTCGGGTTCGAGGTCGAGGACGGCTTCCTGGCCCGGCACCTTGTCGCTGATCACCGGAACGCCGGTACCGCCCAGATCATCGGGCAACGGGCCATCGGGGAATGCCCGACCGATCAGGCTGTCCTCGAGGCCGAGCGCGAGGAGCATCTCCGTCGTCGTGGACTTGATGGTCAGCACGCGCTCCGGCGCCTGCTCGATGGTCACCTCTGTGCCGCAGTTGTCGAGGGTGAGCGGATAGCTCGCCGCTTTCGGGGCGGCCGATTCCGACGGTGGGGCGGATGCCGCCGGGCCGGCACACGCGGAAACCGCGAGGAGCGAGCCGGCAATACCGATCGCAGCAAGAGCTCGAGAGAAACGGGGGGCAGGGTTACGAAGAGTCATGTGACCTCGGATCGAGTGTGCGGGGTGAGAGAGCACAACAAGTACTCGTCTCGACCAGCCACCCAAATCCGGGCAAGCTCGACCGGTCATAACCAACCGGCGGTCTTCCTCCAGACTACAACTCCCGCACCAGCCGACGGAACTTCGTTCAGGACAGGATGTCCTTGGTCGAGAACCGGCCGTACGCGAGGGCGAAGAACACGGCGATGTAGCCGGCCTGGAGAAGCGCATTGGTGCCGAACGCGCTCAGGTCAGCGGGCTGGCTCAGGATCCCGGCGAAACCGAGCCAGTGCTGGGTGAACAGCCAGGGGTGCAGCCACTCCAGCTGAGGGAGAGCACCAAGGATCTGGGAGACAACCGAGACGACGACCGTCGCAGCCATGGCGCCGACCGGAACCGTGGTGAGCGTCGAGATGAAGAGGCCGATCGCGCACAGGCCGAGAAGCGACACGGTGACATAGGCCGCGACGAGAAGCGATCTCAGCACGGACTCACCGACGCCGATGGTCTCGCCCGACAGCAGCGTCACCGGCCCGACCGGGAACAGGAGCGCGCCGATCAGTGCCCCGACAGCCACGAGTGTCAGCGTCGCCGCAAGGCAGAACGCCGCCGCTCCCGCGTACTTGACGAGGAGCAGTCGCAGTCGGCCGGCCGGCGACACCAGCAGGTAGCGCAGCGTGCCGAGTCCTGCTTCGCCGGCGATCGTGTCTCCGGCGACCACCCCGATCGTGAGCGGGAGGAAGAGGGGGATAGCGACGACCGTCGCCGTGAATCCGACGAACAGCCCGTTCTGGGTCACCCGGTCGAGAAACGGCGGCCCATCGCCCGGGTCGAGCTCGCTCGCCGTCAAGCGGACGGCAACGGCGAGAAGGATCGGGATGAGCGCGACGGCAGCGAGCATTGCCCAGGTGCGTCGCCGCCGGAACAGCACGGTGAGTTCGCTTCCGAGAAGGTCAAGGCCGAGGGCGGGGCGTGCGCGCCCGGCGGAGGGCTGCGCCGTGTTCAGAGGGTCGACTGCGGCCCCGGCGTTCCGCGGCGCCCTCGTGTTCGATGCGGGCGGCGTCGGAGCGAGGTCAGGAGACGACATCGAATCCCTCCCCGGTCAGCGCCACGAACCGTTCCTCGAGACTGGCTTCCTCGAGGCCGTACCCGCGGACGCGGACGCCCGCCTCGAGCAGTGCTGGCAGGATCCGGTCGGGATCGAGGTCGGTTGTCGCCGGGAGGAGGGCGGATACTTCGGCGTGCGAGTCGACCTTGCCCTCGCGTCTCGGTATGAGCCCGAAACGGGCAAGCACGCTCTCGGCGGTCTCGGCATCCGGTGTTCGCACCCGTACGTGGGACTCGCCGGCGCCCCGAAGATCATCGAGCGAGCCCTGGGCCACGATGCGGCCTGCACTCATGATCGCGGCGTGGGTGCACATCTGCTCGACCTCGGCCAGCAGGTGGCTGGAGACGAACACCGTGGTGCCCTCCGCAGCGAAGGAACTGACGAGGTTGCGCACCTCGCGTGTTCCCTGTGGATCGAGCCCGTTGGTTGGTTCGTCGAGCACCAGGAGGTCCCGCGGGGAGAGGAGCGCATTGGCGATGCCGAGCCGCTGCTTCATACCGAGCGAGTACGCGCCGGCCTTTTTCGTCGCGGCGTTCGTGAGTCCGACCCGCTCGAGTGCGGCGTCGATGCGCGCAGCGCGGGTTCGACGCGGTGCGTGCCGGTCCGCAGTGTCGAGCCGGTGCAGGTTGGCGTATCCCGAGAGAAACGGATAGAACGCCGGGCCCTCCACCAGCGCACCGACCCGGGGGAGTACGTCGCGCAGCCGTTCCGGCATGCTCTCGCCGAGCACCCTGACCTCCCCCTGGCTTGGACTGACGAGGCCGAGCAGCATGCGGATGCTCGTGGTTTTACCTGATCCGTTGGGGCCGAGGAACCCGAACACCGAGCCGCGGGGCACGGCGAGATCGATCGCATCGACGGCGGTCTGGGTTCGGAACCGTTTGGTCAGGCCCGAGCTCTCGATGGCGAGGTCGGGTGAGGCCCCGGCGGATGCCGTCACTCTGCGTTCGCAGCCGCCTGGAGCCTGTCCACGGTCACTGACCCGGCGAACACGCGGCCATCGTCAGTGAGGAACACGTTGAGAAGTGACGTGGAGAGAAGTCGCCCGCCGTCGACCTTTGTGGTCAGCTGGTCGAGCATCGGGTTGTCTTCGAAGCCTTCGGGGGCGCTACCGGCTGGCAAGGCCACAACGGTCTCCCATCCGGTTCCGGTCGTGACAAGACCACTGCCGTCGTCGGGCTTCGGTCCGCCGTCGGATGCCGGTGGCATCGAGGGGAACGGCTGTTCCTCGACGGTGACGCCGTCGCCCGGTGTGTACGTGAACAGGTCAGCGGCTGGCTCCGAGAGATCGATTGACGAGAAGCCGACCTGGAATGCCGGCTCGTCCTGGCCCGCAGCCGCGACGGAAACCTGAAGCGGAAGCCCGGTCTCGGAGTCGACGGCGATCGACACCGACTCGGCGAGAGTTCCGGATGCCTTCGGCGTGAGAATGAGCTCGTACACGGTCCGTCCGGCGACGCGGGCATCGGTGCCGACCGTGACGAGCGTGGTCGGTTCGAGTTCGGTCAGGAGCTGGTTCGCCAGTTCAGCGGGGTTCATCGTCTCGTCGGCGCGGCCGTCGAGTTTGTTCTGGAGCGAAGACTCCAGGTCAGCGGGGATGGCGACGTGGGTCGCGACGTTCGATTCGGAGTCGTAGTACCAGGCATCGGTGCCGTTCAGCACCGCGATGCGCTCTGCGAGCTGGTCCTTGACCTGGATCCTGACGTTGTTGTCACCCGACACGTACACGTTGCCTTCGTGGGTGCCGCTGAGCAGTTCGAGTGCGCTCGAGACGAGTTCGCTCGACTCTTCGGCCGAAAGACCGGAAGCCCCGCTCATGGAGGAGGTCATGCCGGTAGCGGCATCCACGGCGGGCAACCCGAGTTCGGCGGTCTTCGTCACTGTTCCGGAGAACGAGTCCTCTGTGCTGTCGGAGATCAGGAGGAGCACCTCCTCCGCCGTCTTGTCCGGCAGGTCGACGGCTGCACCAGCGGAGAGCGGCACGGCGACGATACCCGCGGCGACGAGCGCCGGTACTGCGAGGGCGGGAAGCCACTTGAGAGAGTTACGCGACACGATCAACATCCTTCGGATCGAAGTGGTGAGTCATAATACGCCGAGGACCTGAGTTTTCGTCGACATGATTTAACCCACGTCGCGAAGTGCTCGACTAACCCACGTCGAAATGCTCGACGGAGCTCTCGCGGTCGATGAGATAACGGTCGTCCTCCGGGTAGAAGACCGCCACCGCGATGTCATTCCCGGCGAACGCGGAGATGCGTTCCCGGCTTTCCCACCACGACAGAGTGCGGACCTCGCATCGACCGTCGGGAAGGTCCCGGAAGACCGCGATCGCGCCGAGGTTTCCCGGCGTTGTCCGGTACTCGCTCAGGCCGGTCTTCTCCAGGTATGCGGTGTAGTTCTCGCGGTCGTCCGGTCGAATCCAACCGCGCCAGGACCGCATGACGGATCCTCGATGTGCGTCAATCATGGCCGAGCTCTTTCCGTAGGGTTTTCCCGACAGTTCTACGCCCTCACCGCGACGTTCGCGAGGGCATCCGCGACGAAATCGAACTCACCACTGAGGACACCGGCCGTGACGCGAACAAACGAGCCGGCATCGGGCGACGACAGATACGGCGTCCCGCCGGCCACACGGATGCCTGCCGCTGACAACTGCACGAGCGCGCTTCGTTCGTCGTCGACGGCGATCCAGGTATTGAGGCCGTCGGCGAGGGTGGCGTTGTACCCGTGTCTTCCGAGTGCAGCGGCGAGCTCCTTCTGCCGGGAGAAATACACCATTCTCGCCTCGTTGACCGCGGTGACCGATGCGTTCTCGGTGAGCAGCTCGGTGAGGATCGTCTGGACCATCCGGCTCGTCCACCCGGTCGTCAGCATCCGTCTCGACACAATGCGATTGACGAGTTCTTCCGGCCCGCCGAGTGCGGCGATGCGCAGGTCGGGGCCGTGTGTTTTCGAGAAGCTGCGCACGTGGAGCACCTGCCCGGGGATGTAGGCACCGAGGCTGACGTCGGGTTCGGTGCTGATGCCGGCCGAGTGGTCGTCCTCGATCACGACGGCGTCGCCGGCGTGACGGGATGCCGCGATCACCGCGGCCAGTTCGCGCGCGCGATCCTGGGTCATCGACGCGCCCGTGGGATTGTGTGCGCGCGGTTGGAGCAGCACGGCGCGTGGCGATGACGTGAGGGCTCTGGCCAGTGCGGAAGGACGCATCCCGAGGTGATCGAGGGGGACAGGCACGGGTACGGCGCCCAGAGAATCGAGGAGGTCGAAAAACGGCGGGAAGGTGGGATCTTCGATGACCACGCGATCGCCGAACCTCACGACCTGTTCCAGCGCGCGCGAAACACCGTCGAGCGCCCCGTCGACCACGGTGATCTCGTCGGCGTTGTAGGGCCAGGTTCGTCTCAGTTCCTCGGCGAGGGCGGGGATCACCGGCTGGTCGGTGTAACTGAACGTCGTTGCATGCTCGGACAGGCGCGAGAGAGCCGGCCCGAGCAACGGGAGCAGGGAGTCGTCGGGCGTGCCGCGTGAGAGGTCGATGCGGGTTTGCTCGGTGTACCCGGCCATACGCTGCATGCGCGGACTCAACCAGGGCATGGCAGCCTGACGCACAAAGCTGCCACTGCGGCCGCGAGACACGATGAGGCCGACGGTGGTCAGTGCCTGCCACGCGGCACTCACGGTCGCCGGGCTCACGGCGAGTTCTGCGCCGAGCTCCCTGACCGTCGGGAGGCGGTCACCCGGTGCCAGTTGCCCGGAATTGATGAGCCGGGCGAGAGCGGCCGCGATGCCGCGGGGCGAACGATCGTCGATGAGTTCTGCGTACGACTCAGGCATCGGGAGAACCCCATCCGGGTTTTTGGGTATTTACGAATGCGTCACAGAGGGAAACAATGGAGAAATGTTCAACTCGAATAATAACAAATGAGCGGAACGGCACCACACACCTCACGCTGACACCGAAACCCACGGTTCACCCGAGGCAGACAGACAGAAACACCTACCGCTCAATGACGACACGGAGGCTAGAGATGACTGTAGTTCGCGCGGCTATCACCCAGACAACCTGGACCGGCGACAAGGAATCCATGATCGCGAAGCACGAACAGTTCGCGCGGGATGCGGCTGCCCAGGGAGCGCAGATCATCTGCTTCCAGGAGCTGTTCTATGGACCGTACTTCGGAATCACCGAGGACAAGAAGTACTACGAGTTCGCTGAACCGGCGGACGGTCCCATCGTCCAGCGATTCGCGAAGCTCGCGAAGGAGCTGAACCTCGTGATGGTTCTGCCGATCTATGAAGAGGACATGCCCGGCGTGTACTACAACACAGCGGTCGTCGTGGATTCCGACGGGACCATCCTCGGCAAGTACCGCAAGCACCACATCCCCCACCTCGAGAAGTTCTACGAGAAGTTCTACTTCCGCCCGGGCAACCTCGGATACCCCGTCTTCGACACCGCGGTCGGGCCCGTCGGTGTGTACATCTGTTACGACCGCCACTTTCCAGAGGGCTGGCGAGAACTCGGCCTCAACGGGGCACAGATTGTCTTCAACCCGAACGCAACGAAGCCCGGTCTCTCGAATCGGCTCTGGGACCTTGAGCAGGCGACCGCAGCTGCGGCGAACGGGTACTTCGTCGCGGCTCCCAACCGGGTCGGAACGGAAGACAACGAGTACGGCGACCTCGCAGTGACGTTCTACGGCACGAGCCAGTTCGCCGACCCGCAGGGCAACTTCGTCGGTGACAGGGGCAGCGCTGAGCACGAGGACATCGTCATCCGTGACCTCGACCTCGACATGATCAAGAGAGTCCGCGACGACTGGCAGTTCTACCGCGACCGCCGGCCCGAGTCCTACACGTCGATCCCGAAGCCGTAACCGGACCAGGCGAGGAGGCATCATGAAGACCCTCATCAAGAACGGCACCGTCGTGAACTCGACGGGATCGGCACCGGCAGACGTGCTGATCGACGGCGAGACGATCGCCGCGGTGCTCGCTCCAGGTTCGACCCTGCTCGGCTTCGACATCGAGAACAATGTCGACACGGTGATCGATGCAGCGGGAAAGTACGTCATCCCCGGGGGAATCGACGCACACACCCACATGCAGATGCCGTTCGGCGGAACCGAAGCGAGCGACACCTTCGAGACGGGTACCCGTGCCGCCGCACACGGCGGCACAACGAGCATCGTCGATTTCGTCGTGCAGTATGCGGGTGAGAACGTCCTCGATCAGTACGCACTGTGGCACGACAAGGCGCGGAGTAACTGCGCCATCGATTATGGGTTCCACCAGATCCTCAGTGACGTGCAGGACTCCTCGCTGACGGCCATGGACGAACTCGTGAAAGAGGGCGTCTCGAGCTTCAAGCTCTTCATGGCGTACAAGGGAGTCTTCCTGTCGGACGACGGCCAGATCGTCAAGGCCATGCAGCGTGCGGCTGACAACGGCTCGATGATCATGATGCACGCCGAGAACGGCAGCGTGATCGACCTGCTCGTGCAACAGTCGCTCGCCGCGGGCAACACCTCGCCGTACTACCACGGCATCACCCGGCCCTGGCAGGCGGAAGAGGAGGCCACCCACCGCGCGATCATGCTCGCCAACCTCACGGGTGCACCGCTCTACGTCGTGCACGTCAGCGCGAAGCAGGCGGTCGAGCAGATCGCCATGGCCCGCGACAACGGGCAGAACGTGTTCGGCGAAACCTGCCCGCAATACCTCTATCTCTCGCTCGAAGACCAGCTCGGAGCGACGAGCGAGGAGTGGGGTGACTTCGAGGGCGCCAAGTGGGTGTGCTCGACACCGCTGCGTTCGAAGCACGAGGGACACCAGCACCACATGTGGCAGAGCCTGCGCACGAACGACATCCAGATGGTCTCCACCGACCACTGCCCGTTCTGCATGAAGGGCCAGAAAGACATGGGCCTCGGCAACTTCGCGAAGATCCCGAACGGTATCGGCAGCGTCGAGCACCGGATGGACCTGCTCTACCAGGGCGTCGTCGACAAGAAGATCTCGCTCGAACGCTGGGTCGAAGTCACGTCGACGACCCCGGCGCGGATGTTCGGCATGTACGGCAAGAAGGGAGTGCTCCAGCCGGGCGCAGACGGTGACGTCGTCATCTATGACCCGAACGGTCACACCTCCATCGGTGTAGGAAAAACCCACCACATGAACATGGACTACTCCGCCTGGGAAGGGTACGAGATCGACGGTCACGTCGACACTGTCCTCTCCCGCGGAAAGGTCATCGTCGACGACAACCAGTACCTGGGATCCAAGGGTGACGGACAGTACGTCCCCCGCGGCCTCAGCCAGTACCTGATCTGAGGGCACCCATGGACTTCGGAGCCGTACTTCAAACCAACCCGCCCGCCGCACGAACCGTCCATCTGGCCAAGCTTGCCGAGCAGTACGGGTTCAGTCATGTCTGGACCTTCGATTCGCACCTGCTCTGGCAGGAGCCGTATGTCATCTACAGCCAGATCCTCAACGAGACCAAGCGCATCACCGTCGGCCCGATGGTCACGAATCCGGCGACGCGTGACTGGACGGTGACCGCGTCGACATACGCCACGCTCAACGAAATGTATGGCAACCGGACAATCTGCGGGATCGGCCGGGGCGACTCGGCGGTGCGCACGACCAACGGCGCTCCGACCAACCTCAAGACGCTCCGCGAATCGATCCACGTCATCCGTGAACTGGCGAACTCCCGTCCCGTCGAGTACCAGGGCGCTACGGTGCAGTTCCCGTGGAGCGTCGGCTCCCAGCTCGATGTCTGGGTTGCGGCATACGGCCCGCTCGCGCTCAAGCTCACCGGCGAGGTCGGAGACGGGTTCATCCTCCAGCTCGCCGACATCGACATCGCCAAATGGATGATCAAGACGGTTCGGGATGCCGCCGAAAACGTCGGCCGTGACCCGATGTCGATCAAGTTCTGTGTCGCGGCACCGATGTACATCGGCGACGACCGGGAGCACATGCGAGACCAGTGCCGCTGGTTCGGTGGCATGGTCGGCAACCACGTGGCCGACATCGTCGCCAAATATGGAACGGGCGGTGCGGTGCCGCAAGCGCTGACCGACTACATCCAGGGCAGGGAATCGTACGACTACAACGAGCACGGCAGGGCAGGAAACACCCACGCCGCCTTTGTGCCTGACGAAATCATCGACAGGTTCTGCGTGCTCGGTTCGACGAGTGACCACATCGAGAAGCTCGAAGAACTGAAGAGCATCGGCGTCGACCATTTTGCGGGGTACCTCCAGCACGACAACAAGGAGGAGACCCTCCGCGTTTACGGTGAGACCGTCATCCCCGCGCTCAAGGAAAAGATCGTGGCGACGACATGACCGCCGAAAACCTGGCCCCGGCAATCCGGCGGCGCCGCGGGGCGCCGGCCAGGGAGGCTGCGCGCTGGGGATACGGGGTGCTCGGCATCCTCGTGATCGCCGCGCTGTGGGAACTGTACAAGTTCCTGGGGCCGGTTGATGGCGTCGTCATAGGCGAGATGCGGGTGCTTCCGCGCACGACCGACCTCGCCATGCCGCACACCTGGGACATGCTCGCGCGGCTGTTCGAGCCCGTCACCCGGTCGTCGACGGCAAACCCGCTGTGGCTCGAGGTGGCGCTCGCCGCCCTCGTGACGCTCGGCATCGCGGCCGTTGGCTGGCTCGTCGGCATCGTCGTCGGGTTCGCGCTCGCACTGGTCATGCAGCGGTGGCGGCTGGCCGAGTGGGGCCTCCTGCCCTGGATCATCCTCAGCCAGACGGTTCCGCTCATCGCCTTTGCCCCCGTCGTGCGCAGCTGGGGCTCTCGAATCGAGATCGGCGCCTTCGAATGGCAGGACTGGATGAGCGTCGCGGTGATCGCGTCGTACCTCGCGTTCTTTCCGATCGCGGTCGGCGCGCTCAAGGGGCTCCAGTCGCCAGACACCATCCACACCGAGCTGATGCGCAGCTACGGCGTCGGCTGGTGGAAGACCCTCGTGAAGCTGAGGATTCCGGCATCCGTTCCCTACCTCCTGCCCGCGCTCCGGCTCGGGGCAGCCAACGCCGTCGTTGGCGCCGTCGTCGCCGAGGTCTCGACGGGAATGCAGGGTGGAATCGGACGCATCCTCATTCAGTACGCGGGCCAGGCCAGTGGCGACCCGGCGAAGGCGTGGGGACCCATCTTCGGTTCCATCGTGCTCGGGCTCGCCGCGGCAGGCTCGGTCGCCATCCTCGGCGCCATCCTCAGGAACTACCGACGAGTGGAGATCACAGCGTGACTCAGCCAATCGAATCCACCACGGATGCCGCAGGGCGAACCGCCGCCGTCGCGGTGAGTGCGGTCGACAAAACCTTCGACACCCGCTCCGGCCGGGTCGACGCGCTCACCGCCATCGATCTCACAGTGTCTGCCGGCGAATTCGTTTCGCTCATTGGGCCGTCCGGCTGCGGCAAGTCGACGCTCATGCGGCTCATCGCCGATCTCGACCAGCCGACGGCCGGGAGCGTCACGGTGTTCGGCAAGAGCGCGAAACAGGCCAGGCTCGACCAGGACTACGGAATCGCCTTCCAGCAGGCCGGCCTCCTGCCCTGGCGTACCGTCGCAGCGAACGTCGGTCTCCCTCTCGAACTGCACGGTGTGTCCGGCGCTGACCGGGCGGCCAGGATCTCCGAGCTTCTCGAGATGGTTGGGCTCACCGACTTCGCGGACCGCTACCCCGACCAGCTTTCGGGCGGGATGCAGCAGAGGGTGGCGATCGCGAGGTCGCTCGCGGAGAAGCCCGACCTCCTGCTCATGGACGAACCGTTCGGCGCGCTCGATGAGATGACCCGCGAACGGATGCAGACCGAACTGCTTCGGATCTGCGCCGAGACCGGTGCCGCCGTCGTGTTCGTCACCCACTCCATCCCAGAAGCGGTCTACCTCTCCGACCGGGTGGTTGTGATGTCGCCCCGCCCCGGTCGCATTCAGGAGATCGTGCCGATGGTGCTCAACCGGGACCCGGCTCACGCCGAGGCGCTCCGCGAGGAACGCGCATTCTTCGATGGGGTCACCGCCGTCCGTGAGGCACTCCACGCGGGGTCGCCAGTGCCGACGGGCGCTCGCGGAGTGGAGAACCGCTGATGGCCCTCACGATCCCGCAGCGGTCTCGGTCATCGGCGAACGCTGAGACCACCCTCAGGGTCGTCGCACCCGTCGCCGTCGGTGTGATTGCGCTGGGGATCTGGCAGCTTCTCGTCAGCGTCGGCGGGGTCAGCGACTACCTGCTGCCGAGTCCTGCAGCGATCGCCGGGCAGTTTGTCGAGTTCTTTCCGTCGATGGTGTCCGCCACCGGCATCACCGGGCTGAACGCGCTGCTCGGTCTCGTTGTCGGCTCGATCCTCGGCATCCTGCTCGCGGCTCTCGCTGCGGCCTCGCGCCCGATCGATGGGATGAGCGCACCGGTCGTTGCGTCGCTCGCCGTCATTCCGATCGTCGCGCTCGCCCCGGTGCTCAACTCGATGTTCGGCGCGGACAGCCAGTTCGGCAGGCAGGCAATTGCGGGACTTGCGTCCTTCGTTCCCGTGTTCATCAACACCCTCCGTGGATTCCGGCAGACCCTGCCGGTTCACCGTGACCTGATGAAGGTCTACGCGGCGAGCTCCACCCAGATCGTTCGCACGGTGACGTTGCCGACCGCCGTCCCCTTTGTGTTCACCGGCATCCGGATCGCCTCGAGCCTCGCGGTGATCTCCGCGCTCGTCGCCGAATACTTCGGCGGCCCACGCGGCGGGCTCGGCGGACTGATCTCGACGTCGGCGGCGTCGAGCGCCTACCCGAGAGCCTGGGCATACGTGGTCGCGTCGATCGTGCTCGGGTTGCTCTTCTTCCTCGTCACGCTCGCTCTCGAACGGCTTGCCACCCGGGGCAGACAGCGCTCATGAGTGTCCTCAGCCCGCCGGGCTGACGGCCTATCCTGCACCACCTTCAAGCACCACGCATGAAAGGACAGACCATGAAACACAGCACACGTCGCCTCGCGACGGTGGGTGCGTTCGCCGTCTCAGCGGCGCTCGTACTCTCCGCGTGTTCGGCACCAGCAGACACAGGGTCAGACTCCGACGCCGACGGTGGAGGCGAACTCACCGAGGTGAAGCTGCAGCTGCAGTGGCTGCCGCAGGGCCAGTTCGCCGGGTACTTCGCCGCCCTCGACCAGGGCTACTTCGAGGAGGAGGGCCTCGACGTCGAAATCATCCCGTCCGGCGGCGACATCGTCCCACAGGATGCCCTGGCCAACGGCGATGTCGACTACGCGATTGCCTGGGTGCCCAAGGTGCTCGGCTCGATCGAGGCCGGTGCGAACGTCACGAACGTCGCCCAGATTTTCCAGCGCTCGGGAACGCTCCAGGTCTCGTGGGCTGATTCCGGGATCGAATCGGTCGCCGAATTCGAGGGCAAGAAGATCGGCTCATGGGGATTCGGTAACGAGTGGGAGATCTTCGCGGCCATGGCCGCCGAGGGCCTCGACTCGTCAACCGTCGAGATCATCACCCAGGACTTCAACATGAACTCCTTCCTGCAGGGTGACATCGACGCCGCGCAGGCCATGACCTACAACGAGTACGCGCAATTGCTCGAGACGCCGAACCCGGACACCGGCGAGCTGTACACCGAGGAGGACTTCAACGTCATCAGTTACCAGGACACCGTCGGTGCGATGCTTCAGGACGCCATCTGGGCAGACACCGAAAAGCTCGAGAGCGATGAGGAGTACCAGGACACCACTGTTTCGTTCCTCAAGGCCGTCATCAAGGGCTGGGTCTATGCGGCCGAGAACCCGGAGGAAGCCTCCGAGATCACGCTCGACGCCGGTTCCGGCTGGGGTCCGAGCCACGAACTGTGGATGGTCAACGAGACCAACAAGCTGATCTGGCCTGCTGAGAACGGCATCGGAATCATCGACGAAGCGGCGTTCGACAAGACGGTGCAGGGTGCGCTCTCCGCCGTCAACGAGTCAGGCGCTGCGCTCATCACCGAAGAGCCGCCGGCTGGCGTCTGGACGAACGAGTACATCCAGGAAGCGCTCGATGAACTGGAGGAGGACGGCGTCGATACCACCGGCGACAGCTTTACTCCGATCGAGGTCACCCTCGAGGAGGGCGGCAACTAGAAGCACCACAAGCCGGTCCCGGGCGGGGAGCTCTCGCTTTCCGCCCGGGCCCGGCACACGCACCAACGCGAAGGAGATGTTGTGGCACTCACGCTCACATCAGAAAGCAATCAGACAACAGCCGACCTCGATCGCGCCCACGTCTTTCACTCATGGTCGGCCCAGGGAACGCTGAAACCCCTCGTCGTCGCCGGTGGCCTCGGCACCCACGTATGGGACTTCGAGGGCAACCGCTACCTCGACTTTTCGAGCCAGCTGGTCAACGTGAATATCGGCCACCAGCATCCGGCGGTCATCGCTGCGATCAAGGAACAGGCTGACCAGCTCACGACGGTCGCACCGTCCACGGCGAACCTCACGCGTGGCGAAGCAGCCAGGCGCATCACGGATCTCGCCCCCGAGGGATTCTCGCGGGTCTTCTTCACCAACGGCGGTGCGGATGCCAACGAGAACGCCATTCGGATGGCGCGCCTGCACTCGGGGCGAGACAAGGTCCTCTCCACCTACCGGTCGTACCACGGCAACACCGGCGCTGCCATTGTCGCGACGGGGGACTGGCGGCGAATGCCCAACGAGTTTGCGCGCGGGCACGTGCACTTCTTCGGCCCGTACCTCTACCGCTCCGAGTTCTGGGCCTCGACCCCCGAGGAAGAATCGGCGCGGGCCCTTCACCACCTCGAACGGGTCATCCAGGGCGAGGGCGCCCAGACGGTCGCCGCGATCCTGCTCGAGTCCATCCCGGGCACCGCCGGTGTGCTCGTTCCGCCGCCCGGCTATCTCGCGGGGGTGCGCGCACTCTGCGATCGATACGGCATCGTGCTCATCCTCGACGAGGTGATGGCGGGGTTCGGCCGGGCCGGACGCTGGTTCGCGTTCGAGGGATACGACGTCGTCCCTGACCTCATCACGTTCGCCAAGGGGGTGAACTCGGGGTACGTGCCGGCGGGAGGCGTCATCATCTCCGACGAGATCGCCTCCGATTTCGACGAGACGGTCTTCCCGGGGGGACTGACCTACTCCGGGCATCCGCTCGCCATGGCGTCGATCGTCGGCGCCCTCGACGCGATGGCCGACGAAGGCATCGTCGAGAACGCGGCGACAATCGGACGCGAGGCCATCGGGCCAGCACTCGCGGAACTCGCCGACAAGCACGATGTCATCGGCGAGGTGCGCGGTGAAGGGGTGTTCTGGGCGATCGAACTGGTCGCGGATGCCGCCACCCGCGAGCCGCTTCCCGCCCCGGTCATGGGAAGCATCAAGGCGGCGCTCGTCGGGCGCGGGCTGCTTCCGTTTGTGCAGGACAACCGTATTCACGTGGTACCGCCGTGCACGGTGACGGCGGACGAGGTCGGCGAGGCGATGGACAGCTACGACGCCGTGCTCACAGAAGTTTCGAAAGGACAGTCATGACCAGCTACATCAACCACTTCATCGGCGGAACGCTCGTCGAGGGGGAGTCACAGCGAACCTCACCGGTGTTCGACCCGGCAAAGGGCACGAGCGATAAGGACGTGCGACTCGGCAGCGTCGCCGACGTCGACAGTGCTGTCGCCGCGGCCGCTGCGGCGTACCCCGCCTGGCGGGATGCCTCGCTCGCCAAGCGCCAGTCGGTGATCTTCGCCTTCCGTGAACTGCTCAACTCACGGAAGGACGAGCTCGCCCAGATCCTCACCTCCGAGCACGGAAAGGTCCTCTCCGACGCGGCGGGTGAGATCGCCCGCGGTCTCGAAGTCGTCGACTTCGCGACGGGGATCCCGCACCTGCTCAAGGGGGAGTACTCCGAGAACGTGTCGACGGGGGTCGACGTGTACTCGGTGAAGCAACCGCTCGGTGTTGTCGGCATCATCAGCCCGTTCAACTTCCCGGCGATGGTGCCGCTCTGGTTCTTCCCGATCGCCATCGCGGCCGGAAACACGGTCGTGCTCAAGCCAAGTGAGAAGGACCCGTCGGCAGCGAACTGGCTCGCCGAGCTGTTCACGGAGGCCGGGCTGCCCGACGGCGTCTTCAATGTGGTCCACGGCGACAAGGAGGCAGTCGACGCACTGCTGGAGCATCCGGTGGTCAGGTCGATTTCGTTTGTCGGTTCAACGCCGATCGCGAAGTACATCTACGAGACGGCGGCGAAAAACGGCAAGCGGGTGCAGGCGCTCGGAGGTGCGAAGAACCACATGCTCGTGCTCCCGGACGCTGACCTCGACCTCGCCGCCGACGCGGCAGTCAACGCGGGCTTCGGTTCGGCGGGCGAACGGTGCATGGCGATCAGCGTTCTGCTCGTCGTCGACAGCATCGCCGACGACCTCATCGCGAGGATCAGCGAACGGATGTCGACACTCACGACAGGGGACGGCCGCCGGTCCTGCGACATGGGGCCGCTCATCACGAGGGCGCACCGCGACAAGGTCGCGTCCTACCTCGACGTCGCCGAAGCCGATGGTGCGAGCATCGTCGTCGACGGGCGCACGGTCGAGGTCGACGGCGATGCCGACGGATTCTGGCTCGGCCCTACGCTGATCGACCGGGTGCCCCTCAGCTCCACCGTCTACACGGACGAGATCTTCGGGCCTGTGCTCAGCGTCGTCCGGGTGGAGAGCTACGCGGAGGGCCTCGAGATCATCAACAGCAGCAGGTACGGGAACGGCACGGCCATCTTCACGAACGACGGCGGAGCCGCGCGCCGGTTCCAGCGTGAGGTGACCGTCGGCATGGTCGGAATCAACGTGCCCATTCCTGTCCCCGTTGCCTACCATTCCTTCGGTGGCTGGAAGGAGTCAATGTTCGGTGACTCCAAGGCGTATGGACCCCTCGGCGTTCACTTCTTCACGCAGGAGAAGGCGATCACGAGTCGCTGGCTCGACCCGAGCCACGGCGGCCTCAACCTCGGCTTCCCCGAACACGATTGATCGACCGGCGAGCCGGCTGGCCTCATGGTCGGCCGGCTCGTGGTCGGATCACGTCCAGCGCGGTGTCGTGTATGCGGCAGGGTCCTCGACGGGATTGTGGGCGTTCTGCAGCCGGACGGCCTCGGCGCGCAGCGCTTCAGCGACCGTCCGCACGGCGAACCGCTCAGCCTTTTCCGGTCGCATGAGCGCGACGATGTTCCGGGATGCCTCCACTCCCGTGAGCGGGCGCGTCACGATTCCGCGTTCCGGTCCGGATGCGGTGAAGCGCGGAACGATGCCGATCCCGATTCCAGCTGCAACGAGCGCTTCGGAGACGCGGTTGTCGGTGACGCGTTGCACCACGTTCAAGTGGGCGCCGGTCGCAGCTTCGATCTCGTGCATGAGTCCGTCGAACGGGTAACCGTGCGGAACCCCGATCCAGGGCTCGTCAACGAGCTGGTCGGGCGTGAGCATGTTGACACCGGCCAGGCGGTGGCCGACAGGCAGGGCAACATCGAGCGGTTCGGTCAGCAGGTGGAGATTGCGGAGTCCCTTTCCGCTCCAGGCGCGGGTGCCAGGCATCGAATGGGCAAGCACGATGTCGAAATCGACCGTGAGTGCCGGGAAGTTGCCGCTGTCGGGGTCGCGGTCGGTGAGCGTCACTGTCGGACCGTGGGAATCTGCCAGCGTGGAGACCACGCCGGGTAGGAGCATCTGCCCCGCTGTCGGAAATGTCGCGACAGAGACAGTGCCCGTTGCGTCGTTGCGGTACTCGTCCCACACCGCGTGTGCGCGTTCGAGGGCGATGGCGACATCGGTGGCGCTGTGTGCGAGCGCCCGTCCGGCATCCGTGAGTGAGATTCCGCGACCGTTGCGTTCGGTGAGCGGCACTCCGGCTTCGCGTTCGAGCACCTTCAGCTGCTGGGATACCGCGGACGGGGTGCGGTGGGTGGCTGCGGCAACAGCGGCGATGCTGCCCCGGTCGGCTAACTCGCGGAGAAGCTCCAGGCGACGAACGTCCATGTAGCTATGCTACCGATTCGCCTAAGAAACATTCGCTTGTTCTGAATAGTTGACGCGGGCACTATTGAGCTGTATCCAACGGCCGTCGCCGTTCACCACAGAAAGGGCCGGATTCGTGTTCGTATTCTTCGCAGGAATTGCAGTCCTGAGTGCCGCCGCAGCTATCGGCAGCCTCGTCGTTGTGAAACGTGACGGCTACCGCCAGGTGCCAACCCGCACCTGGGCACCGTTGCCGTAACGGCAGCACCGCCGAAATCCGCGCCCTCCCAGGCCGATCCCGTAGCGCCAGATGCGGTTGATCACTGGGGGAGGCGCGTTTTTCGGTTCTCAAAGAAATAGAGGAGCACCACACATGCGCGCATGGCAGTTCACCAATACCCACGAACCACTCGTTCTCGCCGAGGTTGCCGAGCCCACAGCGGGGCCAGGCCAGGTCGTCGTCGACGTGAAGGCGGCAGGACTCTGTCACTCCGATGTGGGCCTGATGGAGGACGAAGGCTGGCTCGCCCTGCTCGCGAAGACGCCGATCACCATCGGGCACGAAGTGGCCGGTGTTGTCAGCGAAATTGGCGATGGCGTCACAGACTGGGCAGTTGGCGACCGGGTCGGCATTTGCCCGACCACCGAACTCGGCGCTCCGGGGTATGCCTTCGACGGTGGTTTCGCCGCGAAGACCGTCATCGGCCAGGAAGCGCTCGTTCGCATTCCGGATTCCGTGTCATTCGCATACGGCGCAGCCGGAACCGACGCGGGCATGACCTCCCACCACGCCGTCATTGCGAACGGTCAGGTGACGAAGGGCACGAAGCTCGGGATCATCGGCTTCGGTGGGCTCGGTCAGATCGGTGCTCGTGTTGCCGTTCTCGCCGGTGCTGACGTCTATGTCGCCGAGGTCAATGAAGACGTCTGGGAGAACGCGCGTGCAGCCGGGGTGACCGATGTTCGGAAGAGCATTCGGGACTTCGCTGACGTTGGGCTTGATGTCATCGTCGATTTCGCTGGTTTTGGCGTCACAACGGCGGATGCCATCGAAACCGTGCGTGCGGGCGGCCGTGTCGTGCAGGTCGGGATGGGTCGCCTCGAGGCCACCATCAACACCCGGGTGCTCATCACCAACAACGTCACGCTTGTCGGGTCGGTCGGTGGCACGAAGGATGACGTGCAGGGAGTGTACGACTACCTCGCCACCGGAGATTTGAACCCGACGGTGACCGAAATCGGCTTCGACGAGATCGCTGACGGCATCGAGCGCCTCGCAAACGGGAAGGTCATCGGCCGGCTCGTCGCCACGTTCTGAGACTGACACCGCGAAGCAACTTTTGCCGACTGCCGCCGTCGTTCCCCGTTCGGGGAGCGACGGCGGCACTGCCATGTGGCGAGCCTCCCGCGGCTACAGAAGCCTGAATCGCTAAACTTGGCGCGTGACCGACGCACGCGAGCAACTCATCAAGTACATTTCGGCCGAGGCCGTCTTCCACGGGGACTTCACCCTGACGAGCGGCAAGAAGGCGAGCTACTACGTCGACCTTCGAAAGGTCAGCCTTGACCACAGGGTCGCGCCGCTGATCGGCCAGGTCATGATCGACCTGATCGCCGACGTTCCCGACGTCGCCGCTGTCGGTGGAATGACGATGGGTGCTGACCCCGTCGCTGCAGCTGTGCTGCACCAGGGTGCGGCGCGCGGACTGGCCTATGACGCATTCGTCGTTCGCAAGGAGCCCAAGGATCACGGTCGAGGCAAACAGGTCGAAGGGCCTGACCTCGAGGGCAAGAGAGTGATTGTGCTCGAGGACACCTCGACCACGGGCGGTTCGCCCCTCGCGGCGATCGAAGCGCTCAAGAAAGTCGGAGCCGAGATCGCAGGTGTCGCCGTGGTTGTCGACCGCAACACGGGAGCGCGTGAAGTGATCGAAGCGGCGGGTTACCCCTACTTTGCCGCGATTGGGCTCGCTGACCTGGGACTCGAATAGTGAGCGACGACGAGTCGTCATTCCGCCGGCGACGACGCCGCGGTTCCGATCCTGCCGACGGCTCGGGCGATCACTCGGGAGACCGCTTCCCGGCGAACGAGGAGACCGAGGAACCCGCTGTTGAGCTGACGCCGTGGTGGCCGACCAGCCCGCCCGCTGCTGCTGGCGCTGGCGCTGGCGCTGCTGCCGCCGATGTCGGTGACGAGGGGCGCAACGCACGGGACGCCGTCGGCAATGCTGGCGCTGCCGATTCCGGTCGTGCTGACGCCCGTGATGCCGATACCCCTGACGCTGGCAGCGGCGATTCCGGTGGCGACGAACCGTCGGACGAGCCCGTTCCGCGTCGCCGGAGCTCATTCCAGCCGCTCGCCGAGCCTATTGTCGACCCCACTGTCGACCCCACTGTTGAGCCGACCGTCGAGCCTGTGCGGGCGGATGAACCCGTAACACCAGAACCCGCGCCACAATCCTCGACATCATCATCCGCGACACCCGAGGTCACGGCAGTGCCCCAGTCGGCGCTTTTTAAGCCGCGACCCGATGTCGAGCGGCCCTGGCTGAGACGGTCGCCCCGCGTACCGGTCGAGCCCGTCGTCGCTGACAGTGGGAAGGGCAGCACGAGTGACGGCGCCACCTCGGGTGCCAACGCGAGCGACAACGACAGCGCACCGTTCAACTGGTCGCTCACTCCCAATGATGAACTCGACCCCGTCGTCCACACGTCCCCGTCGGTCCCACCATCATCGCCGTCGCCTGTTGAGCCCGCTGTGCCTGTTGAGCCCGCTGTGCCGCGGCGTGCCAGGACAGAACCCGTCGCCGTCGAGCCGGCCGAGACCGGGCCAGCAGGGACCGAGCCGGTGGATGCCGAGCCGGTGGATGCCGAGCCGGTGGATGCCGAGCCGGTCGAGAACCCGCACGCCGGGGTCGAACCCAAACGGCCCGACGAGCCCGAACGCGCCGAAGAGCCGTCGCAACCCGATCCTGGCGAACCCCGCCCCGCGAAGCGCGCCCCCGCCAGTTACGACACCGACAGCCTCGCGTTCCTGATGGAACTCGAGGCCGCCGCAGCCGCGACCTCATCAGCTGCGCCGGACGCCGACACCAATCCAGACCGCGACAACGCCGACGCCGACAAGGCGAACGCCGACGCCGCCGACGACGCCGCCGACACGGCAAGCGCCGCTTCTGCTTACAACAGTCCTGTTTCGGCGGCGGGACTACCGATGTCCGAGTTCGGCCAGGAAACCTTCGGTGGGCTGGTCCCGCCCTTGGGCGTGAAACCGGCATCACGGGAGGGAGAACGTCCAGAGCGTCCAGAGCGCGGCTCAGGCCGATCGGGGATGTCGGCACTTCCTCCGGTCGTGAAGTGGGTGGCGCTCGGGATTGCCGTCGTCCTGGTGCTTATCGCGCTGTTCTTCCTCGGTACGAGCTTGCCGAGTCTCTTCGGAAGCGCCGGCTCAACCCCCGCAGCCGCGGCCACGACGACAGCGGCCACGCCGACCGAGACCCCAACCCCCACTCCTACGACCCCGCCCACGGAAACGCTTGCAGCTGTCGGCCCGGTCGCACCCGGCGAACACAAGTGGAACGGCCTCCTCGGCGGGGAGTGCCTCGAGCCGTACACAACACCGTGGGCCGAGAAGTTCGCGGTCGTGGATTGCGCGACGGCACACACAGCGCAGATGGTGTTCACGGCCCCGGTCACATCCGATCCCGCCGCCGCATACCCCGGTGAAGCCGAGATCGCGTCTGAGATCTCACTCTGGTGCAGTGCGCCCGGCGTCCTCGACTCGGCGGCTGCGGGAGCATACTCCGACCTCCAGGTGCAGGGCACCTACCCGGTCACCGAGGAGCAGTGGGCCGAGGGGGAGCGCAACTACTACTGCTTCATCAGCCGTTCAACCGGCGAGGCGCTCACCGGAACGCTCGCCATCGCGCAGCCAGCGACCTAGACGACCAGCCGACCGCGACGACCTCGACGACCAGACGACCTAGACGACCTCTGACTCGATCGGATTGTGCTCGAGCAGGTCCACAACGCCGCCGAGGATCTCGGACGGCCTGAATGGGTACCGTGCGATTTCCTTCTCGTCCGAAATCCCGGTCAGCACCAGAATCGTGTGAAGTCCGGCCTCGATTCCCGCAACGACGTCGGTGTCCATGCGGTCACCGATCATGCCGGTGTTCTCGGAGTGTGCACCGATCTTGTTGAGGGCCGAGCGGAACATCATCGGGTTCGGCTTGCCGACGATGTATGGTTCCTTGCCCGTTGCCTTCGTGATGAGGGCGGCGATTGCTCCCGTTGCGGGCATGGGGCCGTCCGCACTCGGGCCGGTGGCATCCGGGTTCGTCGCGATGAACCTGGCGCCGTTGTTGATCAGCCGGATCGCCTTGGTGATCGCCTCGAAGGAGTAGTTGCGGGTCTCGCCGACAACGACATAGTCGGGAGCGGTCTCGGTCATGATGAACCCCGCCTCGTGCAGGGCCGTCGTGATGCCCGCTTCGCCGATGACGAAGGCTGAGCCTCCCGGCATCTGGTCCTTGAGGAAGGCGGCGGTGGCGAGCGCCGAGGTCCAGATGAACTCCTCGGGCACTTCCAGCCCCGACGAGCGGAGACGCGCGCTCAGGTCCCGAGGTGTGAAGATCGAGTTGTTGGTGAGCACGAGGTACGGTTTGCCCTGGTCACGCCACTGCTGAAGCAGCTCGGCGGCGCCGGGGAGTGGACGGTTCTCGTGGACGAGCACGCCATCCATATCGGTCAACCAGCATTCAACTTCATCGCGACGGGTCATTCGGCTCCTTCGGTCGTGCTTTCAGTGTAGGGCTGTGACCTGTTGAGGGGGCCGGGATCAGGCGCTTACCCAGATGGCGGATGTCGCGGCACCGTCGAGCGGGATTCGAACGTCGGCGGCGACAAGACCTCCGTCTACGACCGTTACCGGTGTTCCGATGTCGACACCGGCAGCGTCGAGGGTGCGCAGGAGTGCGGGGTCACGATCGCTGATCCGAAGCACGACGCCGGTGTGACCGGTCTCTGCTGCGCCGATCAACACGGCATCCTCGCGTCTCACCGCGCCATCGGTGGCCGGGATAGCGTCTCCGTGCGGGTCGCGGTCGGGGTGACCGAGCCTGGCATCGATGCTCTCGAGCAGACGGTCGCTGATGGCGTGCTCGAGGATTTCGGCCTCGTCGTGCACCTCATCCCAGCCGTAGCCCATCTCGCGGACGAGCCAGGTCTCGACGAGTCTGTGTCGCCGCACGATGCCGACGGCTTCGAGCCTTCCGGAATCGGTGAGCGTGATCGCACCGTAGCGAACGTGGGTGACGAGTCCGGCCGCGGCGAGTTTCTTCACCATTTCGGTGACCGTTGACGGTGCCAGGCCGAGCCGCTCGGCGAGGACCGATGGTGTGATCGGGTCAGCCTGCCACTCGGTGTGCGCGTAGATCGTCTTGAGATAGTTCTCGATCACCGACTTGGACAACTTCATGGCAACCCACCCTATTCGGCACCGGTGAAGAGCAGGAACAGCAGCAGGGCATTGAGGCTGACGAGAAGCACGGATGCCACGGCGCCAGCGGTCGTCGTGAACCAGCGGTTGGTGAACCCACCGAGGATCGGCCGCTTCGCCGTGATGACCACCAGGGGAATAAGGGCGAACGGAATTCCGAACGACAGCACGACCTGGCTCAGCACGAGGGCGAGGGTGGGGTCGAAGCCTGACCCGAGGAGCAGCAGCGCCGGAATGAGGGAGATGAGCCGCCGGAGGAGGAGCGGAATGCGGACACGCAACAGTCCCTGCATGATCTCGGCGCCCGCGTACGCTCCGACCGACGTGGACGCGAGGCCAGAGGCGAGCAGTCCCAGGGCGAACAGCGTCGCGACGACGGGGCCGATCGAGGTCTCGAGCGCGGCGTGCGCTCCCTCGAGGCTGTCGGTTCCCGGTACGCCTGCGAGGTTGGTGGCCGCGAGCAGGAGGATCGCGAGGTTGACACTGCCGGCGATGAGCATGGCGATGGAGACATCCCAGCGGGTCACGCGGAGCAGTCGCGTCGTGGTCAGGCCGGCCGCGCGCACTGCGAAACGATCACGGGTGAGCGCCGAGTGGGCGTAGATAGCGTGCGGCATGATCGTTGCGCCGAGGATGGATGCGGCGAGCAGGACAGAACCCGCACCGTCGAAACGTGGGACCAACCCCGCGACCACGCCACCGGCATCCGGTGGGGAGATGAACACGCCAGCGCTGAATCCGACGGCGATGATGACGAGCAGGCTGACGATGATGCCCTCGAACGCACGGGGTCCACGACGGGACTGCACGGCGAGCATGACCATCGAGACGGTGCCAGTGATGATGCCGCCGACCAACAAGGGGAGGTCGAACAGGAGATAGAGGGCAACCGCGCCACCGATGATCTCGGCGAGGTCGGTCGCCATGGCGACGAGTTCGGCCTGAACCCAGTACGCAATGCGTCCCGGCCGGTTCTTGATGCGTTCCCCGAGCACCTCCGGAAGGCTCTTGCCCGTGACGATGCCGAGCTTGGCGGAGAGGTACTGGATGAGCCAGGCCATCACGTTGCCGACGACGACCACCCACACCAGCAGGTACCCGTACTCGGCTCCGGCCGTCATGTTGCTCGCGACGTTTCCGGGGTCGAGGTAGGCGACACCGGCCACGAGCGCTGGGCCAAGCAACCAGATGAGCCGAGGTCGTGTTGCCGGCTTCGGCGCAGCGGGCAGGGCTGGCTGCACGTCGGCTAGAGGTTTCGGCATACCGAAACCCTAATGCTATTTCGGTGTGCCGAAAAGGGGCGAGCGAAGAACGATTTTCCGCACTTCGTCGAACCACAGCACGCAGGAGGCGAGGGCGGTACAGATGAGCCAGTGGTGCAGGGCGAGCGGTGCTGTTCCGAAGGCGACCTGCAGGAACGGGAGGTTGACGACGGCGATCTGCAGCACGAGGCTGAGCGCGATCGCTCCCCAGAGCCAGGGGTTGGTGAACAGGCCGTGGAACGCTGAGGTCACCTCGGAACGGGCGTTGAGGGCGTTGAACAACTGGGCGAGCACGAGTGTGGTGAACCCCGCGGTGCGGGCGACCTCGAGTGAATCCTCGCCGGGCACGAACCCGCCGGGCAGGAACAGATCGATGGTGAACAGGGTCACGATGGCCATCACGAGTCCAACCGAGAGGATTCCTCCCCACATTCGCCCGTCGATGGCGCGGTCGGAGAGTTTCCGCGGTTTGCGTGCCATGACGTCATCGATTTCGGGATCGACGCCCATCGCGAGCGCTGGCCCTGAATCGGTGAGCAGGTTGATCCAGAGGATCTGTGTGGCGAGGAGGGGGAGGACGATGGCCTCGTTGGAGGCGTCGGACAGGCCGATCGCTCCGGCGAGGAGCACGCCCAGGAACACCGTGAGCACCTCGCCCATGTTGGAGGAGAGCAGGTAGCGCAGGAACTTCCGGATGTTGTCGAAGATCACCCTGCCCTGGCGCACCGCAGCCACGATGGTTGCGAAGTTGTCGTCGGCGAGGATCATCCGCGCCGCTTCCTTGGTTACTTCGGTGCCTGTAATTCCCATGGCAACGCCGATGTCGGCCGACTTGAGCGCGGGGGCGTCGTTCACGCCGTCCCCTGTCATCGCGACGATCTGGCCATCGTCCTGGAGCGCATCGACGAGCCTGAGCTTGTGCTGCGGGGCCACCCGGGCGTACACAGAGACCTCACGGACCGTTTCCCTGAGCTGGTTCTCGTCGAGGGTGTCGAGTTCGGTACCGGTCACAGCGCGCTCACCCGGTGCGATGATCCCCAGATCGGCAGCGATGCGTGCCGCTGTTGACGGGTGGTCTCCCGTGATCATGATGATGCGGATGCCGGCGCGGTGGGCCTGGGCGATTGCGCGGCCCGCTTCATCCCTGGGGGGATCGATGATGCCCACGACTCCGGCATAGATGAGTCCATGCTCGATCGATTCGTCGGCGTCGTCGGCGAGCTCATCGTCGTCCGATATCGAGCGGTAGGCAACGCCGAGCGTTCGGAAGGCCTCGGCGGAGAGCGCCTCGACATCATCCAGTGCCCGCTGCCTGAGGTCATCGGTGAGTTCGACGACCTCGGTGCCGGACTGGATCCGGGTACACCGGTCGAGCAGGACGTCCGGTGCACCCTTGCTGAACAGGACCGGAGAGTCATCTGTCTTTTCGCGGCACACCGCCGACATCATCTTGCGGTCGGACGTGAAGGGAATCTCAGCGGTTCGTTCGTATCTGTCGATCCGGGTGGCTGTGTCATCGAGCTTGGCGGCGGCGACGAGGAATGCCGCTTCGGTGGGGTCGCCCTGAATCTCCCACTGGCCGTTACGTTCGGCCAGCTGGGCGTTGTTGGCGATTGAGCCGGCAGCGAGTACGAGTTCGGTTTCGAACCGCAGGGCGGGGTCGGACAGAGGAGCCCCGTTGTGCAACACAGCGCCCTGCGGGCGGTAGCCGACGCCGGTGACATCGACAGAGCCCGAGGACGTGACAACGCGCTCGATCGTCATCTCATTGCGGGTCAGCGTGCCGGTTTTGTCTGTGCAGATGACGGATGCCGATCCGAGCGCTTCGACGGAACTCAGCTGCTTGACCACCGCGTTGCGTTTCGCCATGCGGCGAACACCGATCGAGAGCACGACGCTGAGGATCGCCGGGAGTCCCTCGGGGACCGCAGCAACGGCGAGGGAGACACCGAGCAGGAGCACGATGACGAGGTCACTGATCGATGACACCCCGTTCACGATGATGATCGTGCCCATCACGATGATCGCGATCGCAATGACGATGATGCCGAGAACCCTGCCGATGCGCGCCACCTCGTTTTGCAGCGGCGTAGGCTCCTCAACGGTGGCATCGAGCATGTCGGCGATCGATCCGACTTCCGTGTTCATGCCGGTGCCGGTGATGACCGCCCTGCCGACCCCCTGGGTGACGGCGGTGCCCTTGAACACCATGTTGATGCGGTCGCCCAGTGGGGCTGGAGCGGTGAGCTGCTGCGGATGTTTCGTCACCGCTTCGCTCTCACCCGTGAGCGATGCCTCAGCGATTCTCAGCCCGCTCGCCGAGAGCAGGCGACCGTCGGCGCCGACGGCGTCTCCCTCACCGAGCACGAGGATGTCCCCGCGAACGAGTTCGGCCGACGGAATCGTCGCGAGCTTGCCGTCCCGAAGCACTGTCGACGTCGCTGCCGTCATGGTGCTGAGCGCAGCCACGGCGTCTTCGGCCCTGGCTTCCTGCGCGAAGCCGAGGATGGCGTTGAGCAGAACGATCGCGAAGATGACTACCGCGTCGATCGGAACGCCGTGGGCTCCTTCGACGAACCAGGCGACGAGTGAAATGGCGACGGCAGCGAGCAGCAGGTAGATCAGCGGGTCCTCGAACTGGGCGAGCAGTTTGCGCCAGAGGGGGACAGGGGGCTTGCCGCGAAGTTCGTTGGGGCCGTCTGCCGCGAGGCGCCGCGCCGCTTCGTCGGAGGTCAGCCCCACCGTCGGGTCGACCCCGAGCTGGCTGGCCAGTTCCACAGAAGGGACAAGCGACGGGTCATGAGGGGTTTTCGGCAGGGACTCCATACCTCAGTCTCTCCCATTCAGGCGGTCCGGCTACCCTGTCTTTGTGCCCGAAACGACGAACACCCCTACCCACGAGCTGTCCACCAACGGAGTAGGTCCGTGGAGCGGTGAGTGGCCGGTCGAGGATTACTACGACGCTGAACTGCTCGCGCACGGCGATACCCGCAACGTCATCGACCGATACCGGTACTGGAAGCTCGACGCGATCGTCGCTGACCTTGACGAGCACAGGCATCCGTTTCACGTCGCCATCGAAAACTGGCAGCACGACATGAATATCGGGTCGATCGTGCGCACCGCGAACGCCTTCGCCGCCGACACCGTGCACATCGTCGGTCGCCGACGGTGGAACAAGCGGGGTGCGATGGTGACCGATCGGTACCAGCACGTCGTCCATCACTCGGATGTTGCGGCGCTGGTCGAGTGGGCACGGGGTGAGAACATGCCGGTGATCGGCATCGACAATGTGCCGGGCTCGGTGCTCATTGAGACGTTCGCGCTTCCTGAGCGGTGCGTCATGCTCTTCGGTCAGGAGGGTCCAGGGCTTTCGCCCGAGGCGATCGAAGCGTCGGATGCTGTTCTCGAGATCAGCCAGTTCGGGTCGACCAGGTCGATCAACGCGTCGGCGGCCGCGGCTGTCGCGATGCACTCCTGGGTCATGCAGCACGTGAGCTTCGACGCTGTGACCGGCCGCGCGACTTAAGCCTCGACACGGGTGCGGTGCCTGGGGGTAGCGTGAGGCCATGACTCTGATCACCGATGATTTGCCCGCCATTCTCCTCCGCGAAGAACACGAAGGCTGGAAAGCAATCCTGGCCGGACATGGCGGCCAGCACTACGCACGCGAAATGACCCGCGATGCGCTCATGATCGTTGAAGGTGCGGTGTTCGGTCGCGACGATGTGGTCAAAGCCTTTGCCGGTGTCACGCCATGGGACTCCTACGAAATCCACGAACCAGCACTCATCCGGCTGGAGGAACACAGCGGGATCCTCGCGTATCGTGCCGTCGCGACCCGCGGCGGCGAGACGGTTCAGTTGCGCATGACAACGACCTATCTCTACGGCGACGGTGCGTGGCAGGTTGCCGCGCACCAGCAGACGCCGGCCTGAGCCAGCGAAGCACCTTAACCTGTCGCGGTTTCCGGGTCCATCAGTCATAAGTAGCTGGTGTGCTCAGGGCAGTTCTGGATACGCTGAACCGGAGTCACCGACGGCACAGTGCGCTCAGGGGGTCCAACGGCATGATCAGGTTTGACGGAGTATCGAAGCGGTTTCCTGACGGGACCCTCGCGGTCGATGACTTCAGTATTACGATTCCATCGCGCACGACCACGGTCTTCGTTGGGTCATCCGGTTGCGGAAAAACCACGCTGCTCCGCATGATCAATCGGATGGTCGACCCCAGCGCCGGCGCCATTCATATCGATGACGACGACATTTCCACGCTCGAACCCGTCGCCCTTCGTCGGCGGATCGGTTACGTGATGCAGAACTCCGGGCTCCTCCCTCACCGGACGGTCGTCGACAACGTCGCGACAGTTCCGTTGCTCTCCGGTGTGAAAAAGGGCGCAGCGCGTGCGGCCGCGCTTGTGCTCATGGACACGGTCGGTCTCGATCGTGCGATTGCTCACCGCTACCCGTCCCAGCTCTCGGGCGGCCAGCAGCAGCGGGTCGGGGTGGCGAGGGGCCTCGCGACCAACCCGAATATCCTGCTGATGGACGAGCCGTTCGGCGCCGTCGACCCGCTCGTGCGCAGCGAGTTGCAGCAGGAGTTGCTCCGGATTCAGAGCGACCTCGCGAAGACCATAGTTTTCGTCACCCACGACATCGATGAAGCGTTCCTGCTGGGCGACCAGGTGGTCATTCTCAAGACCGGGGGGCGAATCGCGCAGATGGGGACGCCGGACGAGATCCTCGCCAACCCGGCCGATGAGTTCGTCGACACGTTTATCGGGGCGGAGCGGGGGCGTCGGTCACTGTCGATCCGAACCGTGGACGGAAAGGACGTCGTCTTCGACGGCACCGGCAGGCTCGCCGGCATCCTCAGGAATCCGGAGCGAGAGTCGAGCACCCAGCCATGACGTGGGTGTTCGCGAACTTCGAGCAGATCTGGAGTCTCACGGTCGCCCACGTGCTGCTGAGCATCGCGCCCATCATCTGTGGGTTTCTGCTTGCTGTGCCGATCGGCTGGTTCGCCTATCGGTTCAGAGTGTCGCGAGGCATCGTCCTCACCGTCTGCGGGCTGCTCTATACGATTCCATCGCTCGCGCTCATTGTGGCGATGCCCACTCTTCTCGGGACGAAAATCCTCAATCCGCTCAACCTCATCGTCACGCTGACGATCTACGCGATTGCCCTGATGGTGAGGACAGCGACGGATGCCTTCGAGGCTGTGTCGCGGGACGTCATTTCGTCGTCGACCGCTGTCGGCTTTGGTGCGTGGCGCCGGTTCTGGCAGGTCGAGCTCCCTCTTGCCGGTCCGGTTCTTCTCGCGGGTCTCCGGGTGGTGTCGACGAGTACCGTCAGTCTCGTGACCCTCGGCGCGCTGGTGGGGATGAGCGGACTCGGTTACCTCTTCACCGATGGGTACCAGCGCAATTTTCCGACCGAGATCCTCACCGGAATCGTCGGAACCGTGCTGATTGCCGTCGTCTTCGACGTGCTCCTCGTGCTCCTCGGACGGGTGCTCCTGCCGTGGGCCCGTGTCGATGAGGCGGCGCGGCGAGGCGCCGGCGGTGTCACAGTGAAGGCGGCAACGGCATGAACCTGTTTGCCGATGCCATTCGGTGGATCATGGACCCGGTGCACTGGACCGGGGCAAACGGCATCCCGAACCGTGTCGCGGAACATCTCGGCTACACGGCGCTCACCGTGGTTATTGCGGCGCTCATCGCCATATCGCTTGGTCTCTACATCGGGCATACCGGCAGGTATCGCGGCCTCGTCGTCGGGGTGACCGGTGCGCTTCGCGCCCTGCCGACGCTTGGCCTGCTCGTCTACCTGGCCGTGCTGTTCGGCGGGGGAATCTCATTCGCGCTCGTGCCGACCATCATTGTTCTCGTTGTGCTCGCCATTCCGCCATTGCTTGCCGGTGCCTATTCAGGAGTGGAGTCCGTCGATGGGCGAACCGTCGACGCGGCGAGGTCGATGGGCATGACGGAGTGGCAGATCCTGTGGAAGGTCGAGGTGCCGCTGGCGCTTCCGCTCATTCTCGGGGGAATACGGTCGGCGGTGTTGCAGGTTGTGGCAACAGCAACGGTTGCCGCCTATATCTCGTTGGGAGGTCTCGGTCGATACATCATTGACGCGCTTCCGCTTCGCAATTACACCGAGGTGCTCGTTGGGGCGTTGCTCGTGACGGTCCTCGCCCTGGTGCTCGACGGCATCCTCGTCGTGTGTCAGCGCCTTACCGTTCCCGCAGGGGTCCGGGCAATCCGAAAATCACCCGAGCAACGAAGCACAACGAAGTCGGCGCGCACGGTGTCAGCTTCGGCGTAAAACTGCGTCACGACTCTCTCCACTTTTCACCCACAGTTAGGAAGACAGATGTTCACTTCACGACGCGGACGGACCGCGGCAGGAGTTTTTGCCGCCGGTGCCGTCCTGACACTGGCCGCGTGCTCAAGCGGCGACCCGCTTGCGAATGACGATTCGGCGGGCGGCGAGACCGACACCATTGTGATCGGTGCCGCTGGCTTCGCGGAATCCGAGATCATCGCGCAGATTTATGCGCAGGCACTCGAGGCGAACGACATCACCGTCGATTTCAAGGGGCAGATCGGTCAGCGCGATGTCTACATCGAGGCGCTCGAAGACGGTTCGATCGACCTGATTCCCGAGTACAGCGGCAACCTGCTGCAGTTCTTTGACGATTCGTCGGATGCCAGGACGAGCGATGAGGTGTTCGCCGCTCTTCAGGAGGTCGTTCCGGACGACCTCGAGGTGCTCAACCAGGCCGAGGCCCAGGACAAGGACAGTTACAACGTCACGCAGGAGTTCAGCGAGGCGAACGGGGTGACGAGCCTCGCCGACCTGGCGGGGATCGATGTTCCTCTCGTTCTCGGAGGGAACCCCGAGCTGGCGGAGCGCCCGTACGGGCCGACCGGCCTGACCGAGGTGTACGGGGTGGATGCTGCTCGAATCACCTTCGTTCCGATCAGCGACTCCGGTGGACCGCTGACCTCCCAGGCGCTCGTTGACGGAACGGTGAACATCGCCGACATCTACTCGACGACACCGTCGATCGAGGAGTTCGGGTTTGTCACTCTTGAGGATCCCGAAAACCTGATTCTGCCGCAGAACGTCCTGCCGCTCATCAACGCGGAGAAGGCGAGTGACGAGGTGGTCGAGGTGCTCGATGCCGTATCGGCAGAACTCACCACCGAAGACCTGATTGAGCTCAACGCCATGAACCAGGGCGATGAGAAGCTGTCGCCTGAGGCTCTTGCCCGTGACTGGCTCGAGGAGAAGGACCTCTTCTAAACGCTCTGCTGCGCAGCCCGGTGGCCTCGGTCGCCGGGCTGTGCCGTTTCCGGATTCGGAGCTGTAACGGCGCAGTTTGACGCCGATTGATTGCCAAAAGCGCCCGGTGGTCCGTAGCATGGGGCGCGAGCCGCTTGTTGCTGATGTGACGAGTGTTACTCATGTGACTACCCCCAGTTCGGCGCTGCTTACGATCGAAAGTGCTGTTCTCTGACACCATGGAGCAATGCGCATGCGACTTCGGACCCTCATCGCGACGATCGCCCTCGGGGTAGTCGTCGCCTCCATGGGAGTTTCGGCGCCCGCAACCGCGGCGACAAGCTACCCCTCGTGGGAAGACGTTCAGAACGCGCGCGCAAGCGAGTCGGCCAAGGCTGCGGAGATTACGCGCATCGAGGGTCTCATCGCAACGCTTCGGAGCAACGCTGAAACAGCGCAGCTCGCTGCGGTCGCCGCCGCAGACGAGTACCAGGTCGCACTCGCCGTTGCTGAGGAAGCCCTGATCAAGTCAGAAGATCTCAAGCTGCAGCTCGCTGATGCCCAGGCCAAGGCCGCCGATTCGGCAAAACAGGCGGGTGCCCTGTTCGCCCAGATGGGTCGGACGAGCACATTCGACACGACGGCAAGCCTGCTGCTCGACTCCAGTAAAGCCGATGACACCCTGTACAAGCTCGGTGCGGTTTCGAAGCTGACTGCCTTGTCGACGCAGCTGCTCGACTCTGCCGAACAGGACGCAAACCAGGTCACTTCGCTGAGTGCGCAGGGTGAAGTAGCAGCGACAATCCTCGAAGAGGCCAGGGCTGATTCCGAAGAAAAGCTCGAGGCGGCGACCGCTGCGGCTGAAGCGGCTGCGGCCGCTGTTGCCGAGCAGGAAGCCCACGAAGAGACCCTTCTTGGCCAGCTTTCTCTGCTCAAGGGGCAGACGGCATCCGTCGAAGAGGGTTATGCGGCGGGCGTTGCCGAGCGGGCCAGGCTCGCGGCGATCGAAGCTGAAAAACAGCGCAAGGCTGCTGAGGCCGCAGCGGCTGCTGCAGCGGCGGAAGCCGCTAAGAAGAAGCCCAGCACCGGCGGTGGCGGTGGCGGCGGAAGCACTGGCGGCGGCGGAAGCGCCGGCGGTGGCGGTTCTAACGCCGGCGCGACTGGCACCTACTTCCAGGCCTCATCACAGGGCTGGTGGCGTCCGCTTCCCGGTGCAATCACGTCGTGGTACGGCAACCGACCCATCCTCTGCGGAGGAACAGGGTGCTCGGTATCCTTCCACGGTGGCATCGACTTCGGTAACGCCTGTGGTCACGCCGTCAAGGCCGTCCACGGTGGCCGGGTCGTCTCGGCCGGGAATGCCGGCGACTTCGGATACCGCATCATCATCGATCACGGCGGAGTCACGTCCACGTACGGTCACCTCAGTGCCGGGTCATTCCGGGTCAGTCCCGGCCAGCAGGTGTCCGGTGGACAGGTGATCGCGAGCGTTGGCAAGACCGGTGTTGCCACGGGCTGCCACCTCGACCTCAAGATCAATGGCGGCGCCACGAACCCGGCTCCGTTCCTCCGCGGCAAGGGTGTCTCGCTCTAGAGACGTGGCCCTCGGAACGAGGCGCGGTAGGCTAGCTCTGTGACCGGAGACAATCTGCTCGGAATGCCAGAGACCCGACTCCCGTTTGAACCGGAGGTCGTGGACGCCCTCGATCGTGCCACGACGACGGATGACATCGCTGCGGTTGCGGCGAAATACCCGAAGTCCTCGCTGGCATGGGCTCGACTGGCGGAGGCGACGTTCGATCGAGCGGACCCGATCACCGCCTACGCGTACGCGCGGGTCGGCTACCACCGGGGGCTCGATGCGCTTCGCAAGGCAGGCTGGCGTGGCCAGGGTCCCATTCCGTGGAACCACACGCCGAACCAGGGTGTTTTGCGCTCGCTGTATGCACTCCGCCAGGCGGCGGATGCCATCGGTGAAACCGACGAGGTCACTCGGCTGACCGACTTCCTCCGTGACGCAGACGAGACGGCTGTGGCGCGAATCGAGAGCGAAGGCCAACCGTCCGAGCCGCAGCCGCCCACAGAGGCGTTTTTCATTCGCGGTCAGGACTAGTCACAGTCGCGCGGTCAGGCGCGAAGCGTTCTACACGCACCAAGTTTTTCCGCAGCAAGAAGCATCAGGTCAAAAGGGAGCATCCGTAATGCCAGCAATCGTGATCGTCGGCGCCCAGTGGGGCGACGAAGGCAAGGGTAAAGCTACCGACCTTTTGGGTAGCCGAATCGACTATGTCGTGAAGTTCAACGGCGGTAACAACGCCGGTCACACAGTCGTTGTCGGTAACGAAAAGTATGCTCTGCACCTGTTGCCGTCCGGCATCCTGACCGAAGGTGTCACGCCGGTGATCTCGAACGGTGTTGTCATCGACCTCGAGGTGCTGTTCTCCGAGCTCGAGGCGCTCAACGCCCGCGGTGTTGATGTGTCCAAGCTCAAGGTCAGCGCCAATGCGCACGTCATTACGCACTACCACCGGACGCTCGACAAGGTGACCGAGCGGTTCCTGGGCAAGCGCCAGATCGGGACGACCGGGCGTGGAATCGGGCCGGCATACGCAGACAAGATCAACCGTGTCGGCATCCGGATCCAGGATCTCTTTGACGAGAACATCCTGAGGCAGAAGGTCGAGGGTGCCCTCGACGTCAAGAACCACATGCTGCTGAAGATCTACAACCGCCGGGCGATTTCGCCGGACGAGATCGTGGATGACCTGCTTTCCTACGCTGAGCGGTTGCGGCCGATGGTGGCCGACACCGCGCTCGAGCTTCACCAGGCGCTTGAGCGTGGTGAGATCGTGCTGTTCGAGGGTGGGCAGGCGACGATGCTGGATGTCGATCACGGCACCTATCCCTTCGTCACCTCCTCAAATGCGACATCGGGTGGAGCGGCGACCGGTTCGGGTGTTGCGCCCAACAAGATCGATCGGGTCATTGCGATCGTCAAGGCGTACACGACCCGTGTCGGAGCGGGACCATTCCCGACCGAGCTGTTCGATGCGTCGGGGGAGTACCTGCGGTCGAAGGGCTTCGAGTTTGGAACCACCACGGGGCGTCCGCGTCGGGTCGGCTGGTATGACGCACCGATCGCCCGTTATGCCGCGCGGATCAATGGTGTGACCGATTTCGTGCTGACCAAGCTCGACATCCTCGATGAGCTCGAGACGATTCCCGTGTGTGTTGCCTATGACGTCGACGGGGTACGCCACGAGGAAGTTCCCGTTTCGCAGTCGGACTTCCACCACGCGAAGCCCATCTACGAGGAATTCCCCGGCTGGAAGCAGGACATCAGCGGGTGCCGGACCTTCGAAGAGTTGCCGAAGAACGCACAGGACTATGTGCTCGCGCTCGAGGCGATGAGCGGGTCGCGGATTTCTGCGATCGGTGTTGGCCCTGGTCGCGACGCGATCGTGGTGCGGCACGACCTGATCGACTAAATCGATGGGCGAACCTGTGACGGATGCGACGATGCATCCGTCTGTTGATGCGGATGCTTCTTCTGCCGCTGGGTCTGTCAGCCCTTCTGCTGACGGTCCCGCCGACAGATCTGTCAGCGACGGTTCTTCCACGGAGCCGAGGGGTTCGCTGCTGAGTCGGCTTCCGGGCATCCTGCTTCGCGTTGTCAGCTGGGTTGTGCTCATCGGCTGTGGGTTGCTGATCATCGGCTTTGTGCTTGTGCCTCGGCTTACCGGATCTACGCCGTACACGGTGTTGACCGGGTCGATGCGTCCGTCGATGCCACCGGGAACAACGGTTGTGGTGAAGCCGATCGATTTTGCTGCGATTTCCGTTGGCGATGTCATCACCTACCAGATTTCATCCGGTGAGCCGGAGGTCGTGACGCACCGGGTGATCGGTGTGAACGTGACTCCCGAGGGCGTCCGGCTTGAAACGCAGGGTGACGCGAATCCGGTTCCTGACCAGGAGCTCGTTCGTGAGGAACAGGTTCGTGGCAAGGTTTGGTACTGGCTTCCGGTCATCGGGTACGTCACCAACGGAGTCACGAGCGACACCCGTACCTGGCTCGCTCAAGGGCTGGGCGTTGCGCTGATTGGCTACGCGGTGGTGACGCTTGTGGTCACGGTGGTTCGTCGGAAGAAGAGCGCTCCGGGCGAAGACAAAGCTGCCGCGACCGAAGCCCAAGCCGCCGCGACGGATGCCGAGCCTGTGGCTCGCGTTGGCTCACCTGCGGCGGACGACTCATTCGCTGACGATGCACGCGCGATGACCGGTTCAGCCGCGATGACCGGTTCGGCCGCGATGACCGGTTCGGCCGCGATGACCGGTTCGGCCGCGACGGACGTTCCATCCGCTCACGAACGATCCGCGGACGATGCACGCGCGATGAATGATTCAGCCGCGACAAGCGCTTCAGTCTCGACTGATGATTTAGCCACGACGGACGCTTCAGCCGCAATGGACGCTTCAACCGTCGAGAAGCTGGCCCCCGTCGCTATCGCCGAGCGCCCCACCTCGTCTGAGCTCCCCGAGTCCGCCAAGCCCGGCGAGCCTGTCAAGCCGTCCGAGTTCCCCGAGCCCACCGAACTCCTCGAGCCGTCCGAGCCCGCCAAGCCCGCCGAGCCCGCCGAGCCCGCCATGCCCGCCACAGTGCCCGCGTCCGAGCGGGCGACCGACACCCTCAGCGAGCTTCCCACCCGTCGGAGCCTCAGGCGCGAGCGTGGCGAGCGTGGCGATCGGGCAGACGGCATCGGCGGTCAGTCGCGCTAGCTCTTCCTCGGCATCGGCATCGGCGACGCGAGATCGGGGATTGTCGCGCCGCCGTCACTCAGGATGCGGTCATGTGTCATGTGTCATGTGTCATGTGTCATGTGTCAGGTGTCAGGTGTCAGGTGTCACCACCGGTGCGCGACGTCGATGACGAGACGGCTTCCACCTCCCGGGCCGTCCAGGATGAACGTGCGGAATGGCAATCGTGCACGAACCCCGAGCCCGAAGGTGCTTTGCCCTTCGAAGCTACCGGCGAACGCGACCTGGCGGAATGTCTCGTACCCGGTGACGTTGAGCGCCTCACTGTCGTTTGCGGGGTTGTATGTCACGGCCATGTTGTTGTTGATGTCGTAGGCGGGCGCGAGGGCGATGACCTGAAGATCAGCGGCTCCACGGAGGGGAACGGGTGTACCCGACCCATCCTGGACGACCTGCGGTACGTAGCGGACATCGAACCCGAGGATGTCTCCTCGGACGTCGATGACGAACCGGTCAAAGCACGGATGCTCACCCGACCGAGCGTTTGTGATCGGTGCATCGGGCGCTGAGAGACTTTGGCTGTCGGGGAGTGACCCCCAGGTAATGCCGCAGTACGGAGCTGCCGTCGCGGCGATGCTGCCTGCGCTGAGAAAAACGGCACCCATCAGTGCGCTGATGATGAGTGCAACGGAACGCTTCATTGCGATCCATCCCTTCATGAGAACTGTTGAAACGGATGCTACGCCGGTCGCCGTGTTCGCGTGCCCGTCATAGATCACGGTTTGGGCGTCAGTCACGCCAGCCCCCGCACGGTCGTCCCCTCAGCGTGTGCGGTCGGTGTGCGCGCCCCTTAGGTGTGCGTGACCCGTGTGTGCCCGAGGCCCCTGTGGCTCAGAATGGTGGTTCGTTGGGGTCTGCTGACTCGTCTTCTGGTGCCTCGTCGCGGTTCTCCGTGTCGTTTCTCTCCCTCTCACGTTTTTCTTTCTGGGCGTCGAGGAGTCGGGTGTAGACGTTGTTCAGTCGGGTGTCTTCCTCCTGTACCTGGATTGACGGGGCATCCGTGTCGTCCGGAGCGCTTCCGGTGCCGGGATTCGGAGGCTTTGGTGGTGCCGCTTTCGCCGGTGGGATCGGATGTGGGATCGGGTTGCGCACTGGGTTCTCGGGGTGGGTGGTGTATTCGCGTCCGTGGGGTGAGGTCCATTTCAGGATCCCGTCGCCGAGTTGCTCGACGTTCCACCCGGTTTCGTGTTTCAGTTTGTGGTGTTTGGGGCAGAGGCTGGCGAGGTTGTCGAAGTCGGTGTTTCCGCCGGTGTCGTATGGGTCGGTGTGGTCGATGTCGCTGGACACCGCTTTGCGGGTGCAGCCGGGGAACCGGCAGTATCCGTCGCGGTAGCGGAGGAACCGTCGCATCGCTTTCGATGGGGTGTATTTGGTGTGGCCGAGGGACAGGGCGACTCCGGTTTCGGGGTGGGTCAGGATCCGGCTGAACTCCGGTGCCTGGGACGCGAGTTCCCGTGCGGTGTCCGGGTCGATGGGACCGTATCCGTCGAGGTTGCCTGGTTCGACACTTTTGCCGAGGAGGGTGAGGACCGGCACGGTGACCATCACGGTGGGCACGATCTTCCGGAACGCGGTCGCCGGGTCACGTCCCGGCCCTGACCGCTTTCGCCCGCGGCGGTCGCCGGTATCGATGGCGCTACCACTTTCGCTGCCGGTGGGTCCGCAGCCTGCACCACCGTTACCGGTGGGTGTGATGCCTGTCGCGCCATTCTCGCCGGTGGTGGTGCTGTTGCGGTTGGGAGCATCTGAGCGCGGGTCGGTGTAGGGGTTGCGCGTGCCGAGTCCGGTGCCGAAGAGTCGGGTGCCGGTGGGGTCGGGCAGGGTGAACTCACCGGTGAACGCCTCCATCATCGCCGCGAACACCACATCGGCGTCCAACTGGGACAGGGTGCGTGGCTCGAGCGGTGATTGCAGTTTCATCGACTGGGCACGGATCGTGTCGAAGATCGTCTCGGCGGCCGGTGCGGTGGTGAACAGGTTCAGCCAGGCCATCCCGTCCGGTGCCGGAATCAGTTCTACCCGCCGATCGGTTACCGACTTCCGACACCGGGCGACCGCGGATTCCGGCTGTAACCGTTCCCGCAACATCCTTGTCTTCTGCCGGAACCTCGCCACCGTCATCGTCCGGGCAAACGGCAACGCCTTCTCTTCGAGCTCCGCTGCTTCCTCGGCGGTGAGGGTGCTGGTCTGGTCGACCAGCTGCTGGGCATGCCGGTAACTGATGTCGCCCTCCCGCAACGCCGTCAGAGTGGCCGGCAAGCGGTGCATCAACGCTTCGCTGTCATCGATCAACGCGGTCGCGGTGCGTTCGGACACCCGCAATACACACGCCAGTTCTGCCGTGAACGACCGCAACGCCAGATCCCGGCGCTCCGCTGCGCGTTGTGCTGCGGTCTGCGTCGCAGGCCGGGCGGTGTCGAGAACGCCCTCCTCCGCGCTCAGCGCGAGGGTCCTGGCCCGGTCGATGAACTCCGCCTTCCACGCCGCCTGACGCGCCTCCAACCGCTCCACCTGCCCTACCGCCTCAAACAGCGCCGTGCACGTGTCAGCAATCCGCGCAAACAACGTTGGCTCAGGCTCAGGCTCAGGCTCAGGCTCAGGCTCGGGCTCGGGCTGAGATTCCGAATTGGAATCGACATCGGGCTCTACGCCCGCACCGGCATCCGCATCGGGCGCCGGGTCGGACTCGGGTCCGAATTGTGGCTCGGGCTCAGGCTTAGGCGCAGCGACGGTATTGCGTTCTGGGCTGGACTTAGACCCGGACTCAGGTTCCGACTCCGGTTCCGCGTCGGGATCAGGTTCCGACTCCGGTTCCGCGTCGGGATCAGGAACTGGCACAAGGGCGCCGGGATCGGGCCGAGACGTGGACTCCGCATTCGGCTCAGGCTCGGACTTCGGCTCTGAGCCAGGCGCGAGTCTCTGCTCGGACTGCGGCCCGCGCGAAGCGGCATCCGCACCGCTATCAGGTGGATCGTGATTCTCGTCGCCCGGAGGATCGACGGCTCTGTCGTTGTTTTCCATGCCACAAGTCAACACCACACCACTGACATTACTTCGACTAACAGCTAAGGAGAGGTCTAAATACTAACGAAAGTGTGTTCGATCTAGACGAGCTGGCCAGGCCCGTCCCTCAGCTTCTCGGAGGAAGTCTGATCGGCGACGGTCGCACCTGATTGTTCGACTCGAAGGGAGACAGAACCCCTTCCTCAAGCGATCCGAAAGATGGCGTGATCACGCTCTCATCCGCGGTATGTGGCAAATCTTGCGCAAACCTTGTGTGTTTGTCGAAGAACTGTCGGAACCTTGCGGATCCGGCTGGGTTGTTCTTGATCGAGGGCGGGAAATATCGATCTTGTTGGAAGCGAAAGCGGAAAACACCCGCAGACTCCGGTAGCTCCTCCGCTGCCAGGCCCAGAGAAAGAAGCACACCATGAAGAAGTTCAACATGAAGAAGACCACCGCTGCTGCGGCTGCCGCAGCCGTCGGCGCTGTTCTGCTGCTCGGTGGAGCTGGCACGCTGGCTTACTGGTCCGACAACGAGACCAGCGTTAGCCAGACGATCTCCTCCGGTAACCTCAACCTCAGCACAATTGCGGCGGGCACGTGGAGCCTTCAGCAGGTGGTAACCACCGGAACCGGTTCAACCGCTGTGACCACGCGGACGGCCCCTGTTACATTCGATTCCGCGACGATGTCCGTCGCACCGGGTGACGTCCTGACCGCGACAGTTCAGGTGCCGGTCACTCTCGCTGGTACGAACATGAAGGCCAAGCTAGACGTGAGCAATGCTGTGGTCATCCCTGCAGTGGCCAGCGACACCAAGCTGACCGAAGCTCTTCAGGTCTCAATCGTCTCGGTCGATAACACGGCCGGCGCTACGAAGACCTTCACCGGCGCGAGGACTGGAAATGTTCCCGTCGTCATCTCTGTGACGATGCCGTGGGGCACCTCCGCGAACGAGAACATTCTCGCGGCTGCCAAGTCTGCAACTTTTGCTGCGACGTACACCCTTACGCAGGTCGCGGCTGGTACCACCCCCACCGCAACCCCCGTCGTCACCCCGTAGTAAACAGCTTCACCTGCAGCGGAGGCGGGATCAGCCCCGAAGCTGATCCCACGGGCCCTGTCGTGTAATCGACTCGGCAGGGCCCATTTTTTCCGCCAGTAACACCCACTTCACCCCCAGACTCATCACCGCACGAAAGGAGCCACCATGAAGAAGTCAGTCCGCACTCTCATCGGAGTCTCCGTCGCAGCGGTCCTCGGTTCCACACTCCTCCTCGGTGGCGCCGGCACCCTCGCCTTCTGGTCTGACACCACATCGAGTGCAGCTCAGGCTATCCAATCCGGCGAACTGGACCTCGGGTCCTCTGCGGAGCTCACAATGACGAGCCCCACCATCAAGCAGTGCACGCCCACCTGCACCGGCAACGCCCCATACCGCGGTGGCGCCCTCGTTCCCGGTGATGTCGTCACAGCCACAGTGAATGTCCCTGTGACCCTCATCGGCCAGAACATGAACGCCAAGTTCCTCGTCTCACCTAAAGTGGCCCCGGCTAGTGATACGAAAGCGAACAACGCACTGAAATCGGCGGTTACCATGAAGGTCACAAAGATCGGTACCACCGAATTCGCTCTGGATTCCACCGCAGAACGCGCGGTTACCCTCTCCACCGCGACCCACAACGGAAAGACAACAGTCCCCGTCGTCGTCGAGATCGCTTTCCCCTGGGGAAACCCGGGCGACTACAACGACACGATGGGTGGACGGGTCACGCTGGCCGCCGACTACTCCCTGACTCAGGTTGCGAAGTAGCGTGAACAAGCACCGCACCTCGGCCCCCGGGAATCACAGAAAGCCGCTCATTGGAGCGGTTCTCGCGTTTGTGGCCGCGGCCGCTCTCATCGGCGGGCCCGTCACCACAGCCTCGCTCAACGACACAACGTCGAACACGTTCTCTGACGCGGTCGGGGGTGACCTCGCCGTTGAGGTCCTGACCTCCAACTGGGAGACGGTCGCCTTGTCAGCCCAGCCCGCAAACCTCACACCCCGCGGTTCGGGTGGCATCGTCCCCGGGGTCCGCGGCCAGAAAATCACCTTCACGGCCCGCAACGCAGCGTCATCAGCCACTCCCGCACAACTCACGGGCACGATCACGGCTCCCAGAGACGACACCCTTCAGGCCCTCGAAGGCGCAGGACTTCAGTATGCGATCGTCGCCAGCACCGGATGCACAGCGGATGCCGTCACCACCGTCGGCGGGAACGTCCAGACCAAAATTTCGAGCGTTGCCGCCCTCGCCAAGGGTGTTGCGTGCACCTTCACCCTGACGCTCTCGATTCCCTGCACTGGAACCTCCTGCGAATCCGCAGCGTGGAGCCTCAGAGGCATCCGTCTCACGAGCCTGCCGGCCTTCACCGTCAACGCCACGCTCACCCAGGTGGCGAGGCCACTATGACCCGCCGTCACCGCACAAACCCCACCCGGTCTCGCTTCACCGCCGCCCTCGGGGTCATCGTCGCGCTTCTCGCCATTGGACTACCTGCCTCAACGACCGGCGCGAACCTCACGAACACGAAGACCGTCACATCGAGCACAACGCCGGTAGGTGACTGGTGCAGCGTTCCCGGCTCGTCCCAGTTCAAGAACGTGTATCGACTCAACGACTTCACCGCGGTCGATGCCCCTGAAACGGCCAGGACATCCACTCCGGTCCGGATGCTCGTGCTGCCCGTGGCCAACGTCGCGGAATACGCACCGGTCGGTGGCAAAGAGACGGTGCCGTCGGCTCAACCCGGCCAGCTGGGTATTCGGCTCTGGAGCTGCAGTGATGCCTCTGCGATCCCTGCTGGATCGATCAAAGCGACAGCCTGGCGGGGCGCGTATGCCTCGGCCAACCTCAACTGGTTGACCTCGCCGGTCGCCGCAGGCTCCCTCGCCGGAGCGAGATTGGATCCCCGGGGTTCACTCACGTCCGGGGCAACCCAGGCTTCGACACGCGCAGGCAACGAGCTCCGCGATCTGCACCGCGGAAAGAACACCCTGGGTGGCGTCACCGCTGACGGCACTCACGAGGTCACTATGCGGTACAGCTGGCTTCTCACAAATGGACGCAACGAGCTGCCGGCGAACCACCAGAAGGAACCCGCGTGTTCTGGACTGAGTTGCGCGGTAACTCCCGCGCTCGGAGGCGACGGCGCAACGTTTGCGAATTCGTTCTCGCACGACGAATCGGCGACGGCGTCCGGCGCCGTTCTCGGCAACTCAGCGACGTACCTCGCGAACAAGTACTACGCCGATGGCGGTCTGTGGCAAACGATGAAAGATCAACTTCAGTGCAGGGACCGATATTGGTTTTTCACGTGGCTGCCGTGGTCGGAGTTTGCTGACGAGTCAGGCGCCGCCTGTCCACGAAACAACGCAGTGCACGAATATGAACAGAGGTTTGTCCAGAGGCCCGTGAACGTAGTGCCCACGCCGGCGTTCACGCTCCTTCAGACTCCTGTAGGACCAAGCGACGCGGCCCTGGAAGACAAGACCGGTACTGCGATCCAGTACGTCGTGCTCGAGTGGTGGGGCGCAACCGCGACCACAACAAACGGTGCGCTGCCCACCGACCTCGCCGTGGAGGTGTTCGTCAAACGATGACCACCTTCCGGCTCCTCGCCCGCATCGCCGCAGCCCTCATCGCGATCGCAACGGTCAGCATCCTCGGTCTCGCTGCTGCTCCCACCGTCGCACACGCCGAAGGTGACGACCGCGCGCTTCACCTCACCCGCGTCGACGGCAGCCCGATCGGCACACTGTTCAGCGACTGGGTGATGGTCCCGGGCGACAAAGTAAGCACGACAGTCATCGCTCACCGAACCGGCGAGGGCGACTCAAACCTTCTCATCACCCTCGGTAGCTGGTCGGATGCCGCACGCACGACAGCCGCCGCCATTGAAGAAGACGTGATGATCAGCATCCGCACCAACGGAATCGAACTCTCGTCGACGGCATCCGCTCTGATGACGGGTGCTGCCGTCTTCGACCTGGGCCGCAGCGCGGCATCCTCGGTCCCCATCGAGGTGACCTTCGAGTTGCCTTTCTCCTCGGGCAATGCCACCCAGCAACAGAGCATCGACCTGTCACTCATTGTTACAGCGGCAGATCTGCCGGAGTCCACACCGACGCAACCCGGGACTGACGGCCCCCTCGCCTCCCTCATCCCGATTCTTCCGAGCACGGGAACGTCTGCCCGCGACCTTCTGATCGTTGCCGCGATCGTTACCACAATCGGACTCCTCTTTCTGGGGGGTAAGCGAAAAACTTCCACACCCTCCCAGTCCCACTAAGGTTTAGGGAGCGTGACAGGGGGTCACGCTCCACATCAAGGCAGCTAGCTCCCTTGTCAGTTGGTGTGCCGGTCTGGGAATAGCGGAAAAATGTCTGAACGTACTAGCCGCACCGCCGTTGTGATCGAAGACGATGGCGACATTCGTGGCCTCATCGAAACTGTGCTTCGCCAGGCCGGGTTCGATGTTTCGTCGACCGCAGACGGGGCCGAAGGCGTCGAGCTCGTCCGCACACTGTCGCCCAGCGTTGTAACCCTGGACATCGGACTCATCGATATCGACGGGCTCGAGGTCGCACGCCGTATCCGGCTGTTCAGCGACTGCTACATCGTCATGATCACCGCGCAGGGCGACGAAGCGGACCTGCTCTTCGGCCTCGAGTCCGGCGCCGACGATTACGTCGTCAAACCGTTCCGGCCACGCGAACTGCGAGCGCGCATCGGCGCGATGATGCGCCGACCGCGCAGCTCGGCTTCGTCAGATCAAACGGATGCCGCGGGCCAGACGGGTGCGCATTCACCGATTCCTGAAACGCAGCCGATCGGACAGTCAGCCACCCAGGTGCCGGGCCCGACAGGGCCAGCGTCAGGACAGACGCGGGACTCCTCCTCGACAGCGCCGATATCGGTGCGCGAAACGAACCCGGTGCGGCTCGCCGATCCTGCTGCCGATGACGCCGGTGAACTGGTGTTCCGCCACAACGGGATCACGCTCAACGCAGACACCCGCACCGTCGAGCTCAACGATTCCGAGCTCGACCTGACGCGGACAGAGTTCGACCTGCTCCAGTCGCTGCTGAGCAGTAAGCGCCGGGTGCGCTCAAAGGCGGATCTCGTTCGCGAACTCCGCGATGAGGAATATGTCGCGAACGACTTCGTCAGTGAGTCGGAGGAGCGAGCGATCGAGGTTCACTTCGCAAACCTCCGTCGCAAACTGTCCGATGACCCCAAGCGCCCCCGCTGGGTCGAGACCGTGCGCGGAGTGGGATACCGACTGCCTCCGGCCCGCGAACCCGAGTTCCCAGCCTGATCTGCACTCGCTGAAGCTGCCCACTTCGCTGGCGGCTCGATGCGGCTCGATGCGGCTCGATGCGGCTCGATTCGGCAGGATGCGGCAGGATGCGGCTCAGGACGCGACAGCGACGTCGGAGTTTGACCATCGCACGGGGAGCGCGAGCAGGGTGGCTTCCCCGATTTCCCGAAGCATGGGAAGACCCCTGAGGGCGGCAGCGAAGTCTGCGCTGCGCACCGCATTCTCCAGTCCGGCTGAGAACGACGCCAGCCGGGTCGCGCCGATCATCCCGCTCGACACTTTGACGCTGAGAATGGCCGTCAGCGCGCCCCCGCTGTCCGCGGCGCGCAGACGATCGGCAATCCGCGTCACCCTGTCAGGCCACTGGTCCACGAACGCCTCAACGAACCGTGCTACCGCATCGGTGTCATTCTCGAGAGCCTCGAGCAGATCGTTGAGGGGTTTGTCGTCGAAAACAGGCAGATGCCCGGCGAGGATGAGGTGCTGGTCGTCCGGGGAAAACGTCACCGTGCCCCACTCTCTACTCAACCGGGCATCTGCCCTCGGACGGTCAGGGGAACCGTCCGGGGTCGTGGCCTCGGGTGGCCACTGGATTGAGTCTGACCGGCCCGGATCAGGATTGACGGATGCCAACCGTCAGGTTTTCTGCAAGATTGCGGAGCTTGATCAAGATTTGCGTAACACCCCCGCACGGGGGTCCTGATCTCACCGTGAGGTGACCCGTGAGAATCGCCGTACGCTCAGCGGCACAAAGATAAGAAGAATCACGGCAACGCCGATCAGAACCGCAACCGCAGGGTTCTGCTGCACCCAGCTGTCACCGACAGGAGTGCCAGGTGGAACATTACCGAACAGCTCCCGCGCGGCCTGCACCAGGGATGTCACCGGATTCCATTCCGCGAACGTCCTGAGCGGACCGGGCAGAGTCTCGGCCGGAACAAAAGCGTTTGAGATGAAGGTGAGCGGGAACAGGACGAGGAACGACACATTGTTGATTACCTCCGGGCTCCGCACGGTCATCCCGAGATACGCCATCACCCAGGACAGCGCATAGGCAAAGAGGAGAAGGAGTGCGACAGCCGCAACAGCCTCGAGGAAGCTCGAGTGGATACGCCAGCCGACAATGAAGCCTGTCGCCATCATCACGACCATCGAGAGTGTGTTGATCAGCAGGTCCCCGTTCGTCCGTCCGACGAGCACTGCCGACGGACTCATCGGCAGGGTGCGGAACCTGTCGATGATGCCGTCCTTCAAGTCCTGTGCCATCGCCGAACCGGAGTAGGTCGACCCGAAAACGACGGTCTGCGCAAAGATACCGGCCATGATGAAGTCGGCGTATGTGCTCCCGGGGATCTCGATCACTCCCGCGTACACGTAGGTGAAGAGAAGGACGAACATGATCGGCTGCAGGGTCGTGAAGACGAGGATGTCCGGCACCCGCTTGATCTTGATGAGGTTGCGCCTCGTCGTGATCCAGCCGTCATTGAGCCAGCCGACGATCGCTCCCGGCTGATGCGGAATGTCTATTCCGGGGGTGCGCGTTTCGGTCACGCCGACGTCCTCTTCCGAGTGCCGGCATCCGGTTCGTCGTTTTCCTCGTCGAGCTCTGCTGTGGCAATGTGACCCGTGAGCCGGAGGAAGACGTCGTCGAGCGTCGGTCGTCGCATCCCCGCGTCAAAGAGTGCGACGTTTCTGACGTTGAGTTCACCGAGGACGAGCTGCAAGGCCTCAGGCCCGCTCTCGACACTGACGGTAACCGTGCGGGAGTCGTTCGATATCGCTGGTTCCACTGTGCCGAAGCGACGCAGAACCTCGACGGCGTCAACGACGTCGTCCGCTGTCACGAGGTTCAGCTCCACCCGCTGTCCGCCGACAGACGCCTTGAGCTCATCGGCCGTTCCCTTCGCGATCACCTTGCCCGTGTCGATCACACTGATGTCGTCAGCAAGCTGGTCGGCTTCCTCGAGGTACTGGGTGGTGAGAAGTACCGTCGTACCCCCGTCGACGAGCGACCTGATGATGTCCCACATTCCCAGCCGGCTGCGCGGGTCGAGACCGGTGGTCGGTTCGTCAAGGAACAGCACACTCGGTCTCGTCACAAGCGCACCGGCAAGGTCGATCCGGCGGCGCATCCCTCCGGAGAATCCCTTCACCGGTCGGTTCTGCGCCTCGGACAGCTCGAACAGTTCGATCAGTTCCCGAGCACGCGCACGCGACGCCTTCGCGCCGAGGTGATAGAGCCGGCCAACCATGTCGAGGTTCTCGAACCCCGTCAGGTTTTCGTCGACCGCGGCGTACTGGCCCGAGACACCGATGATCGGACGGATGGCCTCCGGCCGTGCAACAACATCGATGCCGCCGATGGTCACTGAACCGCTGTCGGGAACGATAAGCGTTGTGAGCACCTTCACCGCGGTCGTCTTCCCTGCACCATTCGGGCCGAGAATCGCGGTGATCGTGCCCTGGGGCACAGAGAGATCCAGCCCGTCCAGTGCGTGGACCGGGTTGGCACCCTTGGGGGAGTACGTCTTCCGAAGCTCGCGAGCTTCGATGAAACTCATCGTTCGACGATACCCCGCACGGCGCTCGCGGAAAAGAACCGGTTCGTTTGTTTCACACCACGCTGAACCGCTCCGGCAGTGGCTCCCGACCGGTCAGCGCCATCAGCACCAGTTCGCCGTCACCCTTCCTCGCCGCGATCCCCGCCGCGAGAGACGCCGACTCCTCGATCAGGTCAGGAGCGAAGTGCGCAACCTGACCCGTTGCCCGCGCAATGTCGATGGAGCGAACAACCAGCTCGAACACCCGCGTCTTGAGGTACTCATCCAACGGAATACCCATGCCGCCGAGCGACACCAGCCGACCGGCATCCTGCACCGAAATCAGGTCGAGTGCGCGCTTCGTGAGTGCCTCGATCCGGTCGATCGGGTGATCTCCGAGTGCTATCCCTGCCTGCACGCCACGCTGCGCGATCGCCTCGGGGTTCGTATAGACGAGGTAGATCTGCCCGTAGTAGTCGCCGGCTGTCTCCATGTCGACCTGCGTCGCCGGGTCGAGCTCGAGATAATCACCCACAGTGATGAGTGCCCGAGCCGCATGCCCGACAAGCGATCGGACGCTCCAGACGCCAAGTCCGAGCGTCTCCCACTGGTCGATCTTGATGCCGCGCACCACGTCGACAAACGCATCAGCCGCCCTCGAAAACTTCTCCGCCGTAGCCATGGTTCATGCTCGCACGAACTGCTGCCAGACTGAAAGACATGGCTCAGTTCGACGACCCCACCCCGCTCTTCTGGCTCGGTTCATATACAGCGGATGCCGGCGGCTCCGGCGACGGAATCAGCGCACTGCGCCAGGAAGAAACGGGCACGCTCAAGCCGGTGTCGCACTCGCAGGTCGAGTCGCCATCTTTCCTCGCGAACCACCCGACACTGCCCGTGATCTACGCGGCGCTCGAGGGCTCCGGCCAGGTCGAAGCGCTCGCCAGACGCGGTGAGGCCGGACTCGTCCCGCTCGGCCGACCCCTCGAAGCGGGGGACTCGGTGTGCCAGCTCACCGTGACGCCCGACGGTTCGACCCTCATCGCCAGTTGTTACGGCGACGGCCGTGTGCTGCTCTTCCCGCTCGCTGCCAGCGGTGCGCTCGCCGGTGAGGGTGTCGTCGCTCCCGCATCCAACGACCCGTACGGAGATCCGCTCGCCGCCCGTGCGGCCGAACTGGAGAACACCGACTTCGGCGACGATCCCTTCGCGGAGCTCGCACTCCGAAAGGCGGTCGATGACGCCGCCGTGGATCGCCCGTCCCGCGCACACGCGTCGCTGGTGCTGCCGGATGGCCGCTTCGCAACGACGGACCTCGGCCACGACACGGTGAGGATCTGGCGTCGCTCCGGCGCCCGCCCGATCCTGAGCCAGGAGGTTGTCCTGCCGTTCGGTGTCGGCCCGCGACACCTCGTGTTTCACCCGTCAGGACACGTTCACGTCATCACCGAGTATTCCAACGAGGTCTTCACCCTCGGACGCGGTGACGACGGTGCCTGGCGGGTCGTGTCCTCCGTGCGGGCAACAGCAGACTCTCTCGAAGACGGCGACAACGCCTCGGAGATCAGCATCGCGGCATCGCGGGAACAACTGCACGTCTCGATTCGCGGCACCAACCGGGTGTCAACACTGACGATTGGCGGCGACGGGTCGACACTGCGCGCGATTTCCGATGTCGACTCCGGCGGAGACTGGCCGAGACACCACGCCGAGTCTGGCCGCTTCCTCCACGTCGCCAACCAGAAGTCAAACGAGATCGCGACGTTCCTCCTCGACGCCCGCGGCATCCCGTCAAAGCGGATCGGCTCGATCGAAGCTGGCTCGCCGACCTGCCTGGTGAAGGCATAACCAGCCCTATGCTGATTCGGTGACCGCACGCATCCCGGACCCCGCGCCAGTCATCGGGCGGTTCATCCGACTCGATCCGATGACCCCCGACGACTATCCCGGCCTGTTCTCGGCGATCGCACACCCGGAGGTCTTCGCCGGCGGGTATGGCGGCGGGCCCCACGGACTGCCGGAAGACTTCGCCGCCTTCCGGAGCTTCGCCGAGTCGTACTTCGCTGTCGGAGGCAACCAGTCGTTCACGATCCGGCTCGTCGGCGGTGAGTCCGACGGCGTCATCGTTGGCACGTCGACCCTCGGCGATTTCAACGAGGCGAGTGAACACACCCAAATCGGCTGGACGGCATACGACCCACGGGTCTGGGGAACCGCGGTGAACCCCGAAGCCAAGCTGCTGTTGCTCGGCCTCGCGTTCGATAACGGATTCGGCCGGGTCACGATCCAGGCGGATGAGCGCAACGAACGTTCCCGCGCAGCAATCGCCAAAATCGGCGCCACGTTCGAGGGCCTCATCCGCCGCGATAAACGTCGCGCGGACGGCAGCTGGCGGACCACAGCGCTCTTCTCAGTGATCGTCGAGGAGTGGCCCGATGTGCGTGCCGGTCTGGAAACGAGGCTCGCTGCCTTCGACGGACCGGTGGCCCTGGGCTGACGGATGCCCTTGGGCTGACGGTAGCCCTGCGCTGACCGATGGCGTCACTGACCGTTGGCGTCACTGACCGTTGGCGTCGGCCAGGTCGTGCTCCCTCGGCGGGCAGGATCTCGTGGTTCGATGGCTGATTTCCGCCAGTTGCCGATCCGCCCCCGCGAGTAGATTGTTGAGGTGTCTCGCACTGCAGCTTCTCCCTCCGTTCAGAATGTCGGAGACCCGTCCTACGCCACCGCACCATCGAGCCGGATCACCCTCCAGTTCATCGGGATGGGACTGGTCTGGGGCGCGAGTTTCCTCTTCATGAAGGTTGCGCTGACCGGGGTGTCCTTCGGCCAGGTCGCGTGGACCCGGATCCTGCTTGGCGCCATCACCCTCGGCATCATTGCGCTCGCGACCCGCGCGAGGCTTCCGCGCAACCCGAAGATCTGGCTGCACTTCACGGTGATCGCCATCACCTACTGCGTCATCCCGTACACGCTCTTTGCGTGGAGCGAGCAGTACATCTCGTCGAGTCTCGCGTCGATTCTCAACGCCGTTACCCCGATCATGACGGCGCTCATGGCGACGCTCCTCTTCCGGGTCGAGAAGCTCAGCGCCGGTCAGGTGCTCGGTGTCATCGTCGGCATCCTCGGTGTGACCGTCATCGTCGCACCGTGGCAGGCCGGTGCCCTGATCGGCAACTGGCAGGGCCAGCTTGCCTGCATCGGCGCTGTCGCCTCCTACGGCTTCAGCTTCGGCTACCTCAAGAAGTTTCTCGCTCCCTACCGGGTGCCGTCGATCACCGCGGCGTTCATGTACATCGGCATCGCCGGGGTGATCATGCTCCTGCTCACCCCCGTCATCGCCTGGCAAAGCGTCGAGCTCGACATCTGGGTCGTGCTCAGCCTCGTCGCTCTCGGCGCCTTCGGAACCGGGATCGTCTACATCTGGAACATGAACGTCCTCGCGGCGTGGGGCCCGACGGCCACCTCGAGCGTCACATACATCACCCCTGTCGTCGGAGTGATCCTCGGTGTTCTCCTGCTCTCCGAGACCCTCGGTTTCAACGAGCCTCTCGGCGCTGTCATCGTCTTCGTCGGCATCCTGCTGACCCAGAATCGAATCCGGCTGCCCAGGCGGCCAGCCTGACCCAGGGTCACCCTCGAGGATGACCCCGCGTCAACCTCGGGCACGATGTGCGGATGCCAGCTGGCGGCGAGTCTGGAATCATGACTTTTTCGACGCCCCAATACCCGACTAACCAGTACCCGGCTAACCAGCACTCGTCTAGCCAGCACCCGACAAACCAATACCCGTCTCACCAGTACGCAACGCCCCCGACCACCTCGTTCTCCGCCCCGGCCATCCTGTCCGGTTCAGCGCTCGTGAAGACCTACGGTCCGAGCACAGCCCTCGCCGGAGTGGACATCCAGATCAGGGCCGGGGAATCCGTGGCAATCATGGGCGCATCAGGGTCGGGCAAGACCACCCTTCTGCACACCCTCGCGGGAATCACCTCCCCGGACTCCGGTCGCGTCGAATTCCAGTCGGCGGGTGGAGCCGTCGACGTCACAGCGATGAATGAGCGCGACCGCTCGAAGCTGCGTCGCGAGGCTTTCGGTTTCGTCTTCCAGCAGGGGCTCCTGATTCCGGAACTCACCGCCATCGAGAACACGGCTCTTCCGCTCATGCTCGCCGGGTACCCCCGGCGTGAAGCTGAGGGGCGCGCTCAGCACTGGCTCGGAGCCCTCGGCCTCGCCGGCCTGGAAACGCGCCGAATCGGCGAACTCTCCGGTGGGCAGGCACAGCGCGTCGCCATCGCCCGCGCCCAGGTCACCGGTGCGACCGTCGTGTTCGCCGACGAACCCACCGGGGCGCTCGATTCGGCAACGAGCGATGACGTGATGAGCGCCCTGCTCGGATCTACAGTTGGGCAGGGTCACGCCCTCGTCGTCGTCACGCACGATCAGACGGTTGCCGCCCGCTGCTCCCGGATCGTCCGGGTCCGCGACGGCCGGGTACTCCCGGACGCGACCGGGGTCACCGCCGGTGCGCCTGGCGCTGGCGCCGCTGGCTCGACGACCGGAACCACCGGGGTGTCAGCATGACCGCAACCGCCGCGTTCTCGCCGCAGACGGCATCCGCCCCTCGCCCCTCCGGGCGTGCGCCGATCGCCCGCCTGACCTGGCTGCTCGCACGACCGAGCGCACAGAGCACCGCGGTGCTCCTCTTGCCCGGAATCGCTTTCGCGGTCACGACGGCCCTCGTACTGATTGTGCTCGGCGGAGGACTCATGTTCTGGCGCTGGACTCTCGAGGACAACGCCGACGCGCCCATTTACCAGATGCTCAGTGTGCTCGCCCTGGTTCTGCTCCTCGTGCCGCTTGCCTCCCTCGGTGGCGCCGCGGCGAGGCTGTCCGCCCGGCGACGGGATGACCGTCTTGCCACGCTGCGACTGCTCGGCGCAACGCCGGGTGTCGTGACGCAGATGACCGTCCTCGAGTCAACGGCGATCGCCGTGCTCGGTTCTCTTGCCGGCATTGTGCTCTATCTGGTTGCGATGCCCTTTGTGGGCCTCATCCCGTTCGGTGGCGCTGCCATCGGCGCTGGGGAACTCTGGGTTGGCCCAGGGATTCTCGCACTCGTCGTCGTCGCCATCGCTGCGCTCGCTGCGATCAGCGCGGCGATCGGACTCCGCCAGGTGACGATCTCGCCACTCGGCGTTCGCACCCGCCAGTCCGCTCCGAAGATGCACTGGATGCGCATCGTCATCGGTGTCGTCGCGATCATCGTCGCCTATCTGCTGTTGAGTTCGATGGCGGGAATGGCCGATATGGCGCTCACCATTCTCGTCCTCGGTACCGGCATCGGGATCGGGATCGGAGTGCTGAACCTCATCGGCCCGTGGGCGCTGGGGATCGCCGCGAAGCTGTCACTCCGCCGTGCGAAGACGGCTGCGCAGCTGATCGCGGCCCGTGGCATCCTGGAATCTCCCAAGGCCGCGTGGAGGCAGGTGTCAGGCGTTGCGATGACGAGTTTCATCGCCGTCGTCGCCGGCACCGGGATCGCCTTCGTGAATACGCTCACCGGTGATTACGACGACGCCACGAGGCTTCTGCTCGCCGACGTGCGCACCGGCATCATCATCACCGTCGTCATGAGCTTCCTCATGGTGGCCTGTTCGGTCGGGGTGAACCAGGCAGCGAATGTCCTCGACCGCCGCGACCTCTACGTCGGCCTCGACCGGCTCGGGATGCCGCGCGAGGTGATCGAGAGTTCCAGATCTCGCACGATCATGGGTCCGCTGCGGTTCGTCGCCTTCGGGTCAGCGCTCATCGGCGCTGTGCTCGTTCTGCCGCTCGTCGGGATCACCATTGTGATCGCACCGGCGTCGCTCCTCGTCATTGCCGGCTGCCTCATCGGCGGCGTGCTGCTGGTCTGGCTCTCTCTCAAGGCCACCAGCCCGGTGCTCACCAGGGTGCTCAGCCAGCCCGAGCGGCTCTAAGACCGGTGTTGCCCCTCGCCGTTCGGGTTCGGCGCGGGGCAGCGCTGCGGGGCGGTACTGAGGGGGAGCGCTGCGGGCAAACACTACGGGGGAGCACTGCGGGCGGGCCGCTGGGTGGGCCGGCGAGACCGGCGCTGCCGGGCTGCACGATAGATTGAGTTCATGGCCGACACCGACGCAACAGCAGAGCTCCTCAGTTTGAGATCCACCATCGACAACATCGATGCCGCTCTGATCCACATGCTCGCCGAACGCTTCAAGGCCACCCAGCAGGTCGGCAGGCTCAAGGCCGAGCACGACCTTCCCGCCGCGGATCCCGAACGGGAGAAGCGCCAGATCACCCGGCTCCGCGCCCTCGCCGAAGACGCGCAGCTCGACCCGGCCTTCGCCGAAAAGTGGTTCAACTTCGTCGTCGCCGAGGTCATCCACCACCACGAGCAGATCGCGAACGGGGAGCGATGACCTGGAACCCCGCCGACCTGCCGGACTCAACGGGCAAGGTCGTCGCCGTTAGTGGTGCAAACGCGGGCATCGGGTTCTGGACCGCGTATCAGCTGGCCGGTGCCGGAGGATCCGTTCTTCTCCTCACTCGAAACGCTGAGCGAGCGGATGCCGCGGTGCGGGCAATTCGCGCACACGTGCCAGCCGCGGACCTCACGGTTGTGCCCATCGACGTCGCTGACCTGTCGAGTGTGCGCGATGCCGGCGCCCGGCTCGCGGAGTTGTCGCGCCTCGATGTGCTCGTGAACAACGCTGGGGTCATCCATGCCCCGCGGCACCGCGAGCAGACCGTGGACGGACTCGAACTCGTCACAGGGACGAACTTCTTCGGGGCGTTCGCGCTCACCGCCGCGGCTCTGCCCGCCCTCGAACGGACAGCGGCCTCGCGCGTGGTCTCGCTCGGGAGTCTCGCGACCCTGCTCGTTCGGCTCGACACGGACGACCTGCAGCTCGAGCGGCGCTATTCGGGCTGGACCGCGTACGCGACGTCGAAGATCATGCTCACCTCGTTCGCCTTCGAGCTCGACCGGCGGCTGACCGCGCGAGGAAGCAGCACCCGCTCGCTCGTCGCTCACCCCGGTTATTCGATCTCCGGTCGCACGAGGACGGTCCCCGGTGTGAACGAGCCGTCAAGGTTCAAGCGCTTTGTCGATACGCTGCAGACGCCGTTCACCCAGAGCAAGGAAGCCGGTGCGGGGCCGATCGTTCGGGCCGCGATCGATCCGGATGCCGTTGGCGGCTCGTTCTATGCACCGCGGTTCCTCGTCAGGGGCGAGCCGGTTGTGGCGCGACCGGCGAAGGTGACGACGAACCCGCGCATCGCTTCAGCCATCTGGGCCGAGGCCGAGGTCGCCACGGGGATGCCGCTGCTGTAGCGCGCTGTCGTGCGCGCCCGATCGCGTCAGCACTGGCACACTGGTGCCGTGGACACCTACTCAGCGATTCGTGACGCCGAACTCGCTCTTTTGTCACCCGCGGTGCGCGGCGACGCCGATCGACTGCGCGCACTGCTGCATCCGGAGTTCGTTGAGATCGGCCGTTCCGGTCGACGGTGGACCCGCGAGGAGATCCTCGGCGCGCTCGTCAGCGAGGATTCGAGCGAGATCCCGGCCGTCGACGACTGGCAGTTCACGAACCTGGCCGACGGGCTCACCCTCGTCACCTATCTGATTCGAGGGGACGAGCGCGACAGCCGCCACTCGTCACTGTGGGACACCTCGACCGGCGCACCGGTGCTGCGGTTCCACCAGGGGACCGTGGTGGCGGGCCGATAACCGGCAACCGCCCACGGCATCCGCTTCATAGCTCCGCCACGGCATCCGCTCACGACAGCGGTTTAACAGGACATCGCACGTTTGTCAGGACGATTGTGCTGATGCTGTCCTGAAAATCGTGCGATCTCCTGTGCTGAGTGCGTCGGCCCGGCGAGGGTGCCGCCGGGCCGACGCTGCACCACTGTTAGGCCAGGCGCGGCACCAGCTGCCTCGCGGTCACCGACCGCGACTTGACCACGGCCAGGGTGGTGGCGGCGAAGGCGGCGAGCGTCCACAGGACGAGACCGGTGATCGCGGCCGGGAGGCCACCGCCACCCGACACGACCGACTGGAACGCGTTCAGCGCCGGCTGCAGCGGCATGAAGCCGACCGCCGAATCGAGCGCCGCCGGTGCCGTCGCGATGATGCTCGTGGCGATCAGGACGAGCGCAACGATCATCGAGACAAACCGTCCGGCTCCGCCGAACACGGCGTTGAGGGCCTGGTTCGTCGAGGCGAACGCGATACCGGCGAGGGCAGCGATGGCGGCGAAGCCGAACCAGCCAGCGGCATCCAGCTCCATCAACGGCTGGAGGATCGCAGCAACGAGCAAGCCCTGCACGGCACCGACGATCGCTCCGGGCAGCCACGCCTTGAACGCGAGGAGTGCCGACGGGCGGGTCGATCCGAGTACGCGCTGCGGAACAGCACGCAGCACCAGGAAGCTCGCGAACGCGCCGAGCCAGAGTGCAAGCGCCGCGAAGAACGGAACACCGCTCGTGCCGAAGGAGAGACCGTCGCCCTCGCCTTCAGCGACGATCGGAGTCGCGACGACATCGGCGAGCGTCTCGCGCTCAGTCTCGGTGTAGCTCGGGATAGCATCCGTCGCCTCAGTCAGTCCTGACGCCAGAGAGTCGACACCGCCGGCCAGGCCGGCAGCGCCGTCGGATACTCCCGTTGCACCGGTTGCGAGGTCTGCTGCACCGGTAGCGAGTTCGAGTGCGCCGGCGTTGAGCGTGGTTCCACCCGCGGCGAGTTCGCTGGCTCCGGATGCGATCGTGCCGATTCCGGAGACGAGGGCTGGCATGTTGCTTGAGAGCTGAGTAGCGCCATTCGCCAGTTCGCGAGCGCCGGTCTGGAGCTGTGCAGTCTGTGCAGCGGCGGCGGGGTCCGTGGAGCCAGCCGCGAGGGTCTTGAGGGCGGTGCAGAAAGGATTCTCTGAACCGTCGGGCATTGGAAGGGCCGCCGACGCGCACTGGCTGGAAAGCGCAGCGAGCGCCTGCCCCTGCTGGCCCATGCCGGCGATGAGCGCGTCGATGCCGTCAGCGACACCGTTCGCGCCGGTGGCGAGCTGGCTCGTCGCGCCCGGGAGCGCGGCGGTCTGCTGCTGCAGGGTTGCGAGGCCGCTCGAGAGCTGCGAAACCCCATCGGTGTACTCGTTGATTCCCGTGGACAGGCTCGACACTCCGCCGGAGAACTCGGTGGTTCCCCCCGCGAGCTGGGCCGCACCATCGGCGAGCGAAGTTGCGCCGGTGGCCAGCTCCTTCGCGCCATCGGCAGCGGTTCCCAGCTGGTCGCCGAGCGTGTTGAACCCGATGTAGATGTTCTCGAGGTAGCTGGTCGTCAGTTCGTTGCCGACCACGCTCGCAGCCGTCGTGGTGATGACAGAGCTGATGGCGTCATCTACGAGGCGGCTCTTGTCGCTCGTCTCAACGTCGATGGTGGCTTTCTCGGCCTCAGCAGCATCGCCGGAGAACGAGGTAGCCGCCGCGGAGAAGTCCTCGGGAATCGTGACGACAGCCGTGAACCGGCCCGACTTCAGCCCGTCCTCGGCGTCTTTCTCGTCGGTGAGGACCCAGTTGTAGTTGGTGTCTTCAAGGTCGGCACCCGCGGCGCTTGCCGATGAGTCGCTCGAGCCTCCGCCGACGAGTCCGGCGGCGAGCTGCCGGCCGAGTGGCACGGTCTGGCCGTCGAGTTCGACCGGTTCGTCGAGGTTGACGATGGCAGCGGTCACCGTGTCGAGTCGCTCCTGCGGGTTCCAGAACGCCCAGACGAGCACTCCGGCAACCACGAGCGGGACGAGGAGGATGCCGAGGACCGAGCGCCAGGTGATGCGACCTGTGGCCCGCGAGGCCGTGAAACGTGCGAGTGGGGTGCTCATGCGGATACCTCTGCTTCGTGCGTGAGTTCTGAGTGTGTCAAGTCGACCCGGACGGCTGTCCCGACACCGGGAACGGCATCTGCCAGCGCCTCGGGGAATGCGGTGCCGACGGCAACCGCGAGAGTGGTCTCGTTCTTCGCCGCCGCGCCCTGGGCCGAGACGAGAGCGTCGTAGATGTTTCGGCGCGCAACGGCATCCGTCACCTGGTCAATGCCGTCGATCACGACCAGGCGCGGGTTCTCGCCGAGCGCATCGGTGAGGTCGCGGACCGGATCGGTCGCATCGCCGAGCGAGACAAATGCGACGCGCGATCGAATGGATGCCGCCCGCACGCCGGCAACGTACCCGGCGACCTTGAGGACGCCCGAGTCTGCCGCCATACGTCCCGACAAGGTGAGGAGTAGCGCGGTGACGCTGGCATCGCGCGTGGAGGAGACCACGAGTGTGCCGTCCTCCGGCAGCGAGAACGAGACGTTCTCGAACAGGGTTGTCTTGCCGGCGTCGAGGGACAGGCCCTCGGCGGTTGCGACATCCGTCGACTCGGGGCTCGGCCAGGTGCGCAACTCGATCTCCTTCGCGACACCCTCACCCTCGACGTCGAACGACGGCAGCACGCGGTCGAGCCACTTCGGGATCCACCACGCCTTCTCGCCCAGCAGGGCGAGCACGGCGGGGACGAGCGTCATCCGCACGATGAACGCGTCGACGAAGACGCCGACGGCGAGGCCAAGCGCGATGGGCTTGATGTTGGTGTCACCCTCTGGGACGAAGGCAGCGAACACGGCGAACATGATGATCGCGGCCGCCGTGACGACCTTCGCTGAGCCGATGAACCCTGTCGTGACCGATTCACGCGCCTTGCCCGAGTGGACGTAGTCCTCGCGCATGCGGGCGACGAGGAATACCTCGTAGTCCATGGCCAGACCGAACAGCACGCCCATCAGGATGATCGGCATGAAGCTGATCACGGGGCTGCCCGGCTGGATGTGGAGCGCCTCGGCGAACCATCCGTACTCGAACACCAGGGCGACGACACCGAATGACGCGCAGACGCTGAGCAGGTAGCCGAGCGTCGCCTTGATCGGCACCCAGATCGAGCGGAACACCATCGTGAGCAGGATGAGCGACAGGCCGACAACGACGACACCGAACGGCAGCAGCGCAGCACCGAGCTTGTCCGACACGTCGATGCCGACGGCAGTGAAGCCCGTGACCGAGAGGTCGACGTCATACTCCTCGAGGAAGTAGTCGTGCATGTCACGGATCTCGGCGACGAGCGCCTTGGTCTCCGGAGAGTCGGGACCGCCGGTCGGAATGACCTGCACGATGCCGGTGTCAGCCGTCTCGTTCGGTGTCGCCAGGGGAACAGCTTCCACGCCGTCGAGCTTTTCGATCTCGCTCTTGAGGTCGTCCATGAGGCCGAGCGGGTCGTTCGATGTGACGATGCTGCCCGTAACGATGAGAGGGCCGTTGAAGCCCTCACCGAAGTGGTCGGAGACGATGTCGTAGGTGACTCGAGCCGGGTCACCCTCGGGCAGGCCACCGGCATCCGGCAGCGCGAGGCGCAGGCCGAGGGCTGGCGCGGATGCGAGTCCGAGCACGGCGACGACGGCGAGGATCGTGACGATCGGGAATCGCGTCGCCGTCTTCACCCAGCCCGAGAAGAAACGGTTGGGGCGGTGGGCGGATGCCGGGAGCTCGCCAGCGTCTGCGACATCGACGTGTGCGCCGGAGCGTCCCTCAGCGTGGGCGGCAGTGGCCTCCGCGTGCGCTGCAGCGTGGGCGCGGCGCGCCTTCCGCGTCGGCTTGGCCGGCTTCGGGCGCAGCCGGTCACCGGCGAAGCCGAGGAGCGCGGGGATCAGGGTGAGGGAGATGAGCACGGCGACGGCGACACCGGCCGCAGCCGAGACACCCATGATCGTGAGGAACGGGATGCCGGCAACGCCGAGGCCGACGAGCGCGATGATGACCGTGAGCCCAGCGAAGATGACGGCGCTTCCCGCCGTCGCGACGCTTCGGGCGGCAGACTCCTCGGTCTCGAGCCCGTCACGGAGTTGCTCCTGGTATCTCGAGATGATGAAGAGCGCGTAATCGATGCCGACGGCGAGGCCGAGCATGAGTGAGAGCATGGGCGTCGTCGACGTGATCGAACCGAACGCCGTTGCCACAAAGATGAGCGCAACCGAGATGCCGACGCCGAGCAGGGCGGTCAGCAGTGGCATGCCTGCCGCGAGGAACGAGCCGAGCGTGAGGAGGAGCACAACGAGGGCAACGCCGACACCGATGAGCTCGGTGGCGGTCAGGACGGGAAAGCTCGCGCTGAACAGCTGGCCGCCGAGCGCGGATTCCGAACCGTCCGGAAGTGCGTCAGCGATGGCATCCGCTTCTGCGATCAGGGCGTCCTTGGTCGCCTCGGTGACCTCATACTGCGGGCCGTCGAGCTGGATGCTGATGAGTGCCGCGCGCTCGTCGTCGCTGACCGCGCCGTCGATGTTCTCGTCGAACGGCGAGACGGCGCTCTCGACGCCCTCGATGTCGTTGAGCGCGTCGACGCCGTCGGTGATGGCCGTTGCGACGGCCTCGTCGGTGACCTTCTCGCCCTCCGGCGCCACAATCGCGAGCTGTGCTGACGCGCCACTCACCTGCGGGAACGTCGTAGACAGTGAGTCGAGCGCACGCTGCGACTCAGTGCCGGGGATGGAGATCGAGTTGTCGAGTCCCTGGTTGAACAGGAGAGCGCCACCGCCGACGAGGGCAAGGATGAGGATCCAGGCGCCGACGACGATGCCGCGCGCGCGAAACGCCCAGCGACCAAGTGAGTAGAGCAGTGAGGACACGAGTCTCCTAGGAGGGCGGGGTGTGTGGGGGTTACGCGTGAGATACACCGGCGTATTCAATACACGAATGTATCCGATACACTGGTGTATCGCAAAACTCTCTCAGTAAGGTGTCAGGGTGTCTCTTTCAGTCGAACAATCGGAAGCGCAGGGCGAATCCACGCGCCGTCGCAAAACCCGGGATCGTTTGATCGACGCCGCATACGAGGTGTTCGCCGAGACCGGGATTCACGCGGCATCAGTGGAAATGATCACCGAGCGCGCGAATTTCACTCGAGGTGCCTTCTACTCGAACTTCGAGTCGAAGGAAGAACTCTTCTTCGCGCTCGCCGAGCGGGAGAACCGGCTGAGGTTCGAGCGCTTGCAGGAGGGCGTCGACTCGATCCTGCCTGGCGTCGATGTCGCGGCTGCGGTCACCGAGGGCACGCTCAGCCAGATCGTGATGCAGTTTCTCGAGTTGCAGGGCGATGACCGGCGGTGGTGCCTCGTTCAGTCGGAGTTCCGGCTGCTCGCCATGCGGGACTCGAGCGTTGCCGCGTCGTACCTCGAGTTCCAGCGCAACTTCCAGTCGCAGCTCGCCGGGAGGCTCGACGACGCCGTTCGATCGGTCGGACTCGAGTTCATCATCGATCCAGTCGATGTCACGCGGCTCATTCTCAACGTTTACGAAGCAGCGATGCAGGAGTCGATCCTCGAGGGAAGCAGCGACCTCAACATGGCGAGGTCGCCGATCGTGCTCGGCACGCTCCCGCCGCTCATCCAGTCGCTGACGCGCGCGCTGTAGCGCGGTATCCGTACCAGCCGCATCCGACGCCTGGTGGTATTCGCCCAGGCGGGTGCACGCGCGGTTGCTCGGCCAGGAACGGCTGGACGGTTCGTGCTCGGCCAGAAACGGCTCGAGTTTCTCGGGAATCGCGACCGTTTCTGTCCGAGCGCGGAGGAATGCACACCGACAGCGAGCATTTGTGACCGACCAGTGGACGCGACCGCACGCCCGCGGTACACGAAAATGGCTCCCTGTGCCGGGAAAACCCGGGCTCAGGGAGCCATTTTCGGTAAAGCGAGTGGGCGCTAGCCGACCGTCGGACCGAACGCCGCCGGGAGTGTGGCCGTGTGCACCGAACGCAGCTCATCGACCGTCGCCGTGAAGAGGTCCTGGATCTCGAGTGCCGGTGACGCCTTGTCGGTGACGCCGATGCGCAGCACCGGGTAGTCGCGCCCCTCGCAGAGTCCGCGGAACTTGACGTCGTCCTCGCGCGGAACCGACACGAGCACACGCCCGGTCGACTCGGAGAACAGCGCGGTCGCAACGTCGACGCCATCGCGCTCAACGATCTCGCTGAGCCAGACGCGCGCGCCGACACCGAAGCGCAGCACGCTCTCGGCGAGTGCCTGGGCGAGCCCTCCGTCGGAGAGGTCGTGCGCCGACGCGATGATCGACGACTGGGCTCCGGCGTGCAGCAGGGCGGCGAGGTCCTTCTCGCGGTCGAAGTCGACCTCGGGCGGAAGCCCGCCGAGGTGGTCGTGGATCGTGCCGGCCCAGGCGGAGCCGGAGAGCTCCTCACGGGTGATGCCGAGCAGGTAGATGTTGTCGCCTTCGTCCTGCCAGCCGCTCGGCACGCGACGAGCAACATCGTCGATGACGCCGAGTACACCGACGACGGGCGTCGGGAAGATCGGGGTGTCTCCGGTCTGGTTGTAGAACGACACGTTTCCGCCGGTGACGGGCACCTCGAGTGCGAGGCAACCGTCAGACAGTCCCTCGACAGCCTGCGAGAACTGCCACATGACCTCGGGGTTCTCCGGCGAGCCGAAGTTGAGGCAGTCGGTGACCGCCGCGGGCACAGCACCGGTGCAGGCGACGTTCCGGTACGCCTCGGCGAGGGCGAGCTTGGCGCCGAGCGATGGGTCGAGCTGGCAGTAGCGACCGTTGGCATCCGTCGCGATCGCGAAACCGAGGCCGGACTCCTCATCGACCCGGATCATCCCGGCGTCGTCGGGGAACGCCAACGCGGTGTTGCCCATGACGTAGTAGTCGTACTGGTTGGTGATCCAGCTCTTGTCGGCGAGGTTCGCTGAACCGAGCAGCGCGAAGAACTGCGAACGCAGCGTCGCGGCATCCGTCGGTCGTTCCAGAGCGGATGCCGTATCCGCCTGCAGCGCATCGAGCCAGGCCGGGTGCGCAACGGGGCGCTCGTACACGGGTCCATCAACGGCAACGGTAGACGGGTCGACGTTGACGATCTCCTCGCCGTGCCAGTTGATGATGAGCCGTCCGGTGTCGGTGACCTCGCCCATGACGGAAGTTTCGACATCCCACTTCGCGGTGACCGCGAGAAAGCCCTCGAGCTTGTCGGGCTCGACGACGGCCATCATGCGTTCCTGCGACTCCGACATGAGGATTTCCTCCGGCGTGAGCGACGGGTCGCGGAGGAGCGTGTGCGACAGCTCGATGAACATGCCACCGTCGCCGTTCGCAGCGAGCTCGCTCGTTGCACAGGAAATGCCGGCGGCACCGAGGTCCTGGATGCCCTCGACGAGCTTCTCCTTGTAGAGCTCGAGGCAGCACTCGATGAGCACCTTCTCGGCGAAGGGGTCGCCGACCTGGACGGCCGGCCGCTTGGTCGGGCCAGCGGCGTCGAACGAGTCAGACGCGAGGATCGACGCACCGCCGATGCCGTCGCCACCGGTGCGGGCGCCGAACAGGACGATCTTGTTGCCGACACCCGAGGCGTTGGCGAGGTGCAGGTCTTCGTGGCGGAGCACGCCGACCGAGAGCGCGTTGACGAGCGGGTTGCCCTGGTACACCTTGTCGAAGTAGGTCTCGCCACCGATGTTCGGCAGGCCGAGGCAGTTGCCGTAGAACGAGATGCCACTCGTGACCCCGTGAACGACACGCGCGGTGTCCGGGTCGTCGATCGCACCGAACCGCAGCTGGTCCATGATCGCGACGGGGCGCGCGCCCATCGAGATGATGTCGCGGACGATGCCGCCCACACCCGTCGCTGCACCCTGGAACGGCTCGATGTAACTGGGGTGATTGTGGCTCTCGACCTTGAAGGTGACGGCCCAGCCCTCGCCGACGTCAACGACACCGGCGTTCTCGCCCATACCGACCATGAGGTTCTTCTTCATGGCTGGAGTGACCTTCTGGCCGAACTGCTTCAGGTAGATCTTGCTCGACTTGTACGAGCAGTGCTCGCTCCACATCACGGAGTACATCGCGAGCTCACCCGACGTCGGACGACGGCCGAGGATCTCCTTGATCTTCTCGTACTCATCAGGCTTGAGCCCGAGAGCCGCGTACGGCTGCTCTTTCTCGGGAGTGGCTATTGCGTTCGAGACAGTGTCGGCGACAGACGTTGCGGGGATGCTCACGAGGGGAGGCTCCTAGATCGAGGGATGCCGGATGGGGCCATTCTATCGGGCGACCGGATGCCTCCAGCTCGGTCGTTTCGCGACTAGCGATCTCCGCCGGGAGGGCCCACCACGAGCAGGGTGGCGAAGATCACGACGAGCGCAACGACGAACAACACGATGAGGATGACCGGGTGGTTGAGGAACCAGCGCAGCAGACGGTCGACCCAGGTCTTGTCGCCGGGATGGTCGGTCTCGGTGCGACGCCATGAGCCGTTGAGCTTTCCTGTGCGGTCGGCCCACAGGTCGAACGGGATCGTCGCGTACGGAACGACGGCGGTGATTACGCCGAGGGTGATCAGTCCCATGCTCCAGCGCTGGTTCAACCCGACGAGGACGGCGGTCATTGCGTAGGCGAGGAACACGAACCCGTGGATCGTTCCTCCGACCCGAACGCCGAGATCGCCAAGCTCACCGGGCACCCACACGTACTTCATGAGCAGGCCGAGAATGAGCAGGGTCCAGGTCACCGCTTCGGCGAACGCGAGGGTGCGGTAGAACAGGCGGGGAGACACAGAAACACTCCAGGAGTTGACGGCACACGCAGCGTCACGAAACGGATGCCGGTGGCCGGGTGATGAGGGACGCCTCCATCCTGTCAGGGCAAACCTGAATGCACGTCGTCTGCACGCCTCTCGCACGCCGTCCGAATAACCTGCGCGGGGGCATCCGTCGGCATCTCCACCGCACGGGGGATATGCCCGCTCGAGCGCAACTGCCAGAGTAGGGGGAACCCCGCCCCTCTACTTCAGGAGCAGAATGCCAACGGGAGTACCCATCGAATTCGCCGGCCTCACCAAGAGGTTCGGACCTGTCGCCGCTGTTTCCGACCTGACCTTCACCGTCGAACCCGGCCGGGTCACCGGATTCCTCGGGCCAAACGGCGCAGGCAAGACCACGTCACTCCGGATGCTGCTCGGTCTCGTTGCTCCGACCTCCGGCTCCGCGACGATCGGCGGGGTTCGGTACCCGGAGCTGCCCTCACCGCTGACCACCGTTGGTGCGGCACTGGAAGCCGCGAGTTTCCACCCGGGACGGTCAGCGCGTGATCACCTGCGGGTCTACGCCCAGGCTGGCCGGATCGACCCGAAACGTGTCGACATCGCACTCGAGACCGTCGGTCTTGCGGAGTACGCGACGCGCAGGGTCGGCGGGTACTCGCTCGGAATGCGGCAACGGCTCGGTCTGGCCTTCGCGCTTCTCGGTGACCCCGGCGTGCTTGTCCTCGACGAGCCGATCAACGGCCTCGACCCCGAGGGCATCAAGTGGATTCGCGGCTTCCTCCGCACCCTCGCCGCCGAGGGGCGCACCGTTCTCGTCTCGTCCCACCTGCTCAGTGAGGTGCAGCAATCGGTCGACGAGGTCGTCATCATCGCCAAGGGCGCGCTTGTGCACCGTGGCCCGCTGTCCAGCCTCGAGATCGAAGGGGCCGCGACGAAGGTGATCGTTGATTCTCCGAACCGGGAGGCGTTGACGGCTGCGCTCGCCGCGGCATCCGCCACGTTCGACATCGCACGGGCCGGTGTGCTCGTTTCCGGCCTCGAACCCGGGGAGGTCGGCCATATCGCCTTCCTGGCCGGAGTGGAGGTGAGTTCGCTGCATCGACAAAAGTCGGGTCTCGAGGACTCATTCCTCGCGCTCGTCGGAGAGGGGGGATCGCTGTGAACATGTTCGTTCCCGCGCTCCGCTCGGAGATCACCAAGCTTCTCACCACCAAAATCTGGTGGATTCTCGCCATCATCCTGTTCCTGTACATCGGCACCGTGTCTGGCGGGCTTGGCGCCGTGTTCGGGTTTGTCTCACGCGCGTCGGGAGTCGAGGCATCCGCGGCGCCACCGACCGATGTGCTCGCACCGATGCTCTACGGTTCGGTCTCGACGTTCGGTTACGTCTTCCCGGTGCTGCTCGGTGCGCTCGCCGTCACCGGTGAGTACCGGCACCAGATGCTCACCCCCACGTTCCTGGCGACACCGAAGCGTGGGATTGTGCTCGGCGCCAAGAGTGTTGCCCTGCTGCTCTTCGGTCTGGTCTACGGCGTGATCGGCGTGCTGGCGTCCGTCGGCGCAGGGGCTGCGATCCTCGCGCTGTTCGGCATGGAAACCCAGTTGGGCGACAGCGACACCTGGGCACTCATGGCTCGCGGCGTGCTCGCCCTCGGCCTGTGGGCGATCATCGGAGTCGGTCTTGGCGCGCTCATCCCCAACCAGCTGGCCGCGATCGTCGTCATTCTCGTATTCACCCAGCTGGTCGAACCGACCCTCCGCGCCATCGTCATGTTCGCGGACTGGGCAGCGGCTGTCGGCAAGTTCCTCCCGGGGGCGGCAAGCGATGCCCTCGTCGGTGCGCCGAGCTTCTTCAACATGGGAGTGACGGGGGAGGCCCTCGAGTGGTGGCAGGGCGGGCTGCTGCTCGCCGCCCTCGCCCTCGTGCTTACGGTGGTCGGGTACTTCGTGTCGTGGAAGCGGGACGTCACGTAGGCGCCGGGCAGAACTCGGCGGTCGCCCCTTGACCGTCAGAGGGGCGAAGCGGATGATCAGGCAAACGTTCGCTATCGAAAGAGAGCCGTTCATGACCGTCCTGTCTCCGGAACTCAAGCCGCTGTCCCCCCAGGTCGTCGCTCAGGTCAGTGCGACGGCACCCGGTCTCGGGCCCGAGAGCATGAGCCCGGTGATCGGGCCGTTGTTCGACAGGCTGTTCGACGACCTCACGTCCGCGGGGGTCACGCCAGGCGAAGAAGCCCTCGCGATGTACGAGGAGCTCGACCCTGACACCGACGGGGCCGGCGCGCGTGCGTACGCGGCGTTCCCGGTTCCCGCCGCCACGGTATCCGCGTCGGGGTATACGGTCACCGAAGTTCCGGGTACCGACCTCGCCGTCACCTGGGTTCATCACGGGGTGATGGCAACCATCGGTGACGTCTGGGAAGCACTGTTCGGCTGGATCGAGGCGAACGGCTACACGCCGGTGGGGATGTGCCGCGAGGTGTACCTGGTGTCACAGCCGCTGCCGCAGGAGGAGTGGGTGACCGAGTTGCAGCAACCGGTCGTGCGCGCGTAACGGACCGTTTGCCAGAAAAGGCTCCCTGCCGCGGGAAAATCCGCGGGCAGGGAGCCTTTCTTGGTAATCGAGCGGCTGGACCGGAGGGGCTAGACCGCCTGCAGCGCCTGGATCGCGCTCGTGAAGAGGGTGAGTCCGTCGACGCCCGAACGCATGGCATCCGTCATGTCGGGACCGAAGCCGGGTTCAACGGCGTGCTCGGGGTGCGGCATGAGACCGACGACGTTGCCGCGCTCGTTGGTGATGCCGGCAATGTCGCGCAGTGAACCGTTGGGGTTGACGCCGAGGTAGCGGAAGACGACGCGTCCTTCACCCTCGAGCCGATCGAGTTCGTCTTCGGAGGCGATGAATCCGCCCTCGCCGTTCTTCAGCGGGATGACGATCTCGTCGTTCGGCTCGAAGCCCGTCGACCACGCGGTGTCGGTGTTTTCCACGCGCAGAGCCTGGTCGCGGCGGATGAACAGTCCGTGATCGTTGCGGATGAGTCCGCCGGGAAGCAGGTGTGCTTCGGTGAGCATCTGGAATCCGTTGCAGATTCCCAGCACGGGCATTCCGGAGTTCGCCGCGTCGATGACCTCGGCCATGATCGGAGAGACGGATGCGATGGCACCGGCGCGCAGGTAGTCCCCGTAGCTGAATCCGCCGGGAAGAACGAGGGCATCGACGCCGTGGAGGTCGTGTTCGCCGTGCCAGAGCGCTACCGGCTCAGCACCGGCGATGCGGATCGCGCGCTGAGCGTCACGCTCGTCGAGCGACCCGGGAAAGGTGATGACGCCGATGCGCATGGCTACTCCGCCTCGGGGTAGCTGATGGCGACGACGTCTTCGATGACCGCGTTTGACAGGATCTCGTCGGCGATCTTCTCGACGTCCGCGCGGACGGCATCCGTCACCGGACCATCGACGGTGAGCTCGAATCGCTTGCCGATGCGAACCCCGCTGAACTCGGTCTTGCCGAGACGGGCGAGCGCTCCCGCGACGGCCTTACCCTGCGGGTCAAGCAGTTCGGCCTTCGGCATAACTTCAACGACGATTGTGGGCACGGATGTCTCCCGGCTGTCAGAGGTGGGCGAGCTTTCATCCTATCGGCACCTCGAACTTTCGAATGATGCCCTTAACAGGTGGTCGAAGTAGGATTTCGAAACGAAAGAGAGACGATGAATCACTCCGCCCTCACCCCGGTGTTCGCCGTATTGCGATGGTCGCTGCATTCGCTGCTGATCGCACTCATCGTCGTCGTCATCGTTCGGTCGGTGATCACCGACTCGCCCATCGCCGGGCTCATCCACGGCCTCGCGGTCCTCATGCTCGCGATCTACCTCGGCGGTGCGCTCGTCGCCCACCTCAAACCCGAGTTCGTCGCATCGTCCCGCTGGGTTCCGGTGCTGTGGATCGCCCTGCTCACGGGAGTGTGGGCCGCGCTTCTCTCCATCACACCGGATGCCGCCTTCATCGTCTTCCCGCTGTTCTTCCTCTACCTGCAGGTGCTTACACCGAAGGTTGCGGTACCCGTCGTCGCGGCGACGACGGGGGTCACCATCCTGGCCATCGGCCTTGATTCGGGGGTTTCGGTTGGCGGCGTGATCGGGCCGCTCATTGGTGCCGGTGTCGCCCTCGCCATCGGATTCGGCTATCGGGCGCTGTATCGCGAGGCAGAGGAACGCCAGCAGCTCATCACCGAACTGCTCGAGACCCGCGGCGAGCTCGCCATCGCCGAGCGGTCGGCGGGGATGCTGGCCGAGCGCGAACGACTGGCCCGCGAGATCCACGACACAGTGGCGCAGTCGCTGTCGAGCATTCAGCTGCTCCTGCACGCTGCGGAACGACTCGACACCGAACGGCCTGGCCTCAAGCAACTGCAATTGGCCCGGGAAACCGCGGCCGATTCACTCGTCGACACCCGGCGCATCATCCGCGAACTGACACCGCCGGCGCTCGATGACCGGACCCTTCCCGCCGCGCTCAAACGCCTGGCAGCGTCCACCGAGCAGACCCTCCGTGCCGGCGGAGCAGGCACGACCGTGAACTTCTCCGTCGAGGGCGATCCCGTTCCTCTTCCCATGACCGTCGACGCCACCCTGCTGCGGATCGCCCAGGGAGCCATCGCCAACGTGGCGAGGCACGCTCGGGCAACGCGCGCCGACCTCACCCTCACCTATCAGTCAGACGGCGTCTCCCTCGACGTCGTCGATGACGGCAGGGGATTCGACCCCGAACTCGCAGCATCAGCCGCTCGAGCCGATGGCACCTTTGGGCTCACCGCCATCCGCCAGCGCGTCGACGCCCTCGGCGGAGTGCTCAGCATCGAATCGAGGCCGGGGGAGGGGACAGCGCTCGCCGTGACCCTGCCCATCCTGCAGTCGAGTTCCGCCATCCGATCCGAGTCGCAGCCGAAGGTCAGCACATGATCCGCCTCCTCATTGCCGACGATCATCCCGTTGTGCGCGCCGGTCTCGGTGCGCTCTTCGCGACCGAGCCCGACTTGATTGTTGTCGGCGAGGCGGCATCCGGGGAGGAAGCTGTCGCGCGGAGTTACGCCGGCGTCGACATCGTGCTCATGGACCTGCAGTTCGGCGGCGGCATGCAGGGGGCAGACGCGACGAGGCGCATCCGCGAACGTCCCGGTGCTCCGCACGTGCTCGTTCTCACCAATTACGACACGGATGCCGACATCCTCGGTGCTGTCGAAGCGGGAGCCGCCGGCTACCTGCTTAAGGACGCGCCGCCTGAAGAACTGATTGCGGCGGTGCGTGCTGCAGCGCGGGGCGAGAGCGCACTCGCTCCCACCGTCGCCGGTCGGCTTGAGGCCCGCCAGAATGCTCCGGATGATGCGCTGAGCGCGCGCGAAACCGAGGTGCTCACCCTCGTCGCGGACGGCATGTCCAATCGCGACATCGCCAGGCGGCTCTTCCTCTCCGAGGCGACGGTGAAGAGCCACCTCGTGCACATCTTCACCAAGCTGCAGGTCTCGTCGCGAACCGCCGCCGTGGCATCCGCCCGGGAACGCGGAGCGATCCGTTCGGCCTGAGCCGCGGCTCGACAGTCAGGCGTCAGGAGCGCGCGGTCGCGTGGAGCGTGCGGACGTCAGACCGTGATCGACTCGGCCGGCTCGTGGAGCGTGCGAAGTGCTGCGACGACATCGGCGTGCCACCGACGGGCGAGGGGAACGACCTTCCGGTACATCGCTGCCTCGTGGGTGGCGCCCTGATAGCGAACGGCGCTCGCGGCGACGCCCGATGCGCGCAGGATCGTCGCGTATCCCTCGCCGTCGAGGCGCAGCGCGTCGTACTCGGCCGTGAGGATGACCGCCGGCGGAAGGCCGCGGTGGGTGAGCGCTCGTGCCGGTGAGGCATATGGCTCGCTCGCTCGCGACCGGTCGCCGAGGTAGGCCTCAGCGACCTGGACGAGCTCGCGCCTGGCCAGGAAGCTCGGGATGCGCATCTCGCGGATCGGAGCCATGTCGATGCTCTTGCCGGTGAGGTCGGTCACCGGCACCTCGAGTACCTGAAGCCGGAGGGGATGTCCGAGCCTGTCGCGGTTCAGCAGGGCGACGCTCGCAGCGATGTTTCCGCCGGACGAGGTGCCGTTGAGGGCGAGCCGGTCCGGGTCGATGCCCAGTTCGTCGGCCTTGTCGATCAGCCAGCGAAGGGCCGCGTAGCCCTGTTCGACCTGCGTCGGGTAGCGATGTTCCGGCGCGAGCGCGTAGTCGACGGCAACGTGGATGACGCCGGCATCGGCGGTCCTTGAGCGGAACGCCGCGTCGACGCTCGTGTCCTCAACGCTGCCGAGCTGGAACGATCCGCCGAAAAACGCGAGCACGGCGGGGAGCGCAGTTCCATCCGTCGGTGACGTCCCGAGGGGGCGGTAGACCCGGACGCGAACCGTCGGGAAACCGGTGACATCGACCAGATAGTCGGTGATGTCGACGTCCGGGGGTTCGATCCCGACCCGCCCAAAGAGTTTGGTGTCCCACTTCTGGGCATTCCGGCGCTTCCACGCCGGTGTCTTGCGTTTCGCGACCTCGGCGGGAGTGAGGACGGGCTTGGGGGCGCGGGAGACCGATTTCGCCGCCGCGGCTGTCTTGTCGTGGGATGCCTCCCTGCCGGCGACCGCGGTCCCAGCGGCTTTCGTGCCGACGGTGCCCGCCGGCGATTCACGAAGGGCCCTGAACGCGGCGAACCGTCGCCAGGGGACCACTTTCGACAGGGCGCTCGTGAGGAAACCGGTGACGATGCCGCGCGTTTCGGCGACCATGTCGCGGCGTCGCTCCAGGTACAGCTTCTGGAAGTACGGATCGAGTGGCATCAAATTCCCCTTGCTCAGTCGCACGAGGCTATCAACTGCCATAGCCGGACACCCGGGCCTTGCGACCCGGAAAGGGTTCTGACAGGCCCGTTCAGGAAGTGGAGATCTCGACCCGGATGAGGTTCGCCCACGGGTCGTCAAAGCTCACGGTCCTGCCATCGTCGCGCACCTGAACCTTGTGGTGCGTGAGCCGCTCGGTGAGTTCGCCGAGCGAGTCCGCCTCCGGTACCCGGATGTCGATGCGGCCAAGGCCGAGTGCCGGCATCCGCGGGCCGGCGCCGCGGGAATTCCAGACGTTCATGGCCATGTGGTGGTGGTACCCGCCGGCGGAAACGAAGAGCGCCTGGTTTCCGAGTGAGGTCGTTGCGTCGAAGCCCAGGGTGTCGACGTAGAACTGACGTGCGGTGGCGACATCGCCGACGGAGAGGTGGACGTGGCCGACCTGGGTGCTGCCGAAGATCGACTCATCACCCGGTGTTGACTGTCCCTCGAGCGTGAGGTGCTCGGAGAGGAACTCGTTCGGGTCGACGTAGAGCGTCGCCATCTCAACGGAGCCGTGCACCCAGCTCCACTCGGTGCGGTCGCGGTCCCAGTACAGTTCGACGCCGTTGCCCTCTGGGTCGGTGAAGTAGAAGGCGATGCTCACGAGGTGATCGGCGCTTCCGGTGAAGGTTCCTGGTGCCTTGCGCGCGACCGAATACAGTGCAGCTGCGAGAGCTGCTTTCGACTCGAAGAGGATCGCCGTGTGAAACAGTCCGGCCGAGCCGGCGGCGGCGTGGGTGAGCTCTGGAGCGTATTCGAGGATCACCGTTGGCACGCCGCCGCGACCGAGCGTCACTGTTCGGTCGGTGGCCGACAGGATCCGCAGGGTGACGGCATCCGTGTAGTAGGTCGTCATCGCATCGAGGTCGGCAACCAGCAGGGTGACGGGGCCCATCGCGGTATCGGCGGCGAGCTTGTCTGAGGAGGGGAGCGCGTTCATGATGGGTGCAACGTTAGTTGTAGCGACAACATTCCGCAAACCTCAGGTTGCCGACACAAGCTCCCGGCCGAGCGACACTGTCCTTGGGTTGTTGGCATAGTGGCCGTAGTTCGGGATGCCCTGATACCCGGCCGAACGGTACAACGCGATTGCCGTCGGATGGTTGAGGTTGGTTTCGAGGATCATGAACGTCACCCCGTGTTCGCGGGCCGAGTTTTCGAGCCAGGACAGGATGGCGCGCGAGTAGCCGCGGCCCCTGTAACGTTCGTCGACGAACATCCGTTTGAGCTCTCCTCTACCGCTTTCGACGCTTCCGACGCTCCGCCAGGCACCCATCGCGACCGGTTCGCCATCGACATAGCCGACGGCGAAGGCTCCGCGCGGAGGCTGAAAGTCGGCTTCGTCCACGGGGCTCTCGTCAGAGCCGCCATAGATGCTGACGTACAGGTCCTGAAGCTGGTCGATGAGTCGGCGAACATCGGGGTGCGAGTAGTCGCGCCGCGCAATGGTGAGGACGGGCTCGGTGTGCTGCATGGATCGGCTCGAGCGTACTCAGGCGGCCGCGACGGTGCGCTTGCGCAGGTCGAGCAGGCTGAGCACGAGCGCAACCACGAGCAACCCGACAATGATGAGCGTCCCGCGGCCGTAGGCATCCCGATAGATCGCCTCTGTCGTCTCGCGTCCCTGCTCGGCGTACAGCGTCGCGAAGAACGTGCTCGATGCGACGGCGACTCCGATCGCCGTTCCGACGCGCTGGCCCACCTGCGCCACCGAACCGGCGACACCGCCCTGGGTGACCGGAACCTCCTGGAGCGTGAGCGTCTGGTTCGGTGAGATGACGAAGCCACCACCCGCTCCGGCGATGGTGAGCACAGCGGCGAGCAGCCAGGGCGTCAACTCTTCGGGTGTGAAGGCGACGATCGGCAGGGTGGCGCCGATGCCTGTTGCCGCGAGCGCGACGCCGACCACGACGATCTTCCTGCCCTGTGTGTTGACGAGGCGCCCGCCGAGCCACGACGTCACCGCAGAGGCGAGGGCAAACGGGATCGAGACCATTCCCGCGAAAACAGCCTCGAGTCCGAGGCCCTGCTGCAGGAACAGGGTGACGATGAGGAACATGGCGGGGATAGCGGCGAAATATGCGGTCGCGATGAGGATGCCGTTGCGGTACGACGCGAGGCGAAGCAACCCGAAGTGCACCACGGGTGACTTGCCGATGCGGAGGTAGCGGCGCTCCCACCAAACGAACGCGGCACCGGCAACCACGAACCCGATGAGCCAGAGCCAGCGGCGCGGGTCGTCATCCGGGCCGCCTGTTGTCAGGACGAACGGCAGCATCAGGCTGAAGGTCGCGAGCCCGAGCAACAGGATGCCGGTGACGTCGAGGCTCGATGCCCCACCCTCGTGAATTTGCCGTTTGGGCAGCAGCCGCCAGGCGAACCAGATCGCGAGAAGGCTGAGCGGGATGTTCATCCAAAACAGGAGCCGCCAGCCGTTCTCCAACCCGCCGATCCCGATGAGCAGCCCACCGACGGTCGGACCGAATGCCGTTGACAAGCCGATCGTCGCGCCGAACAGGCCGAAAGCCCTCCCGCGTTCGGCACCCTGGAACAGTTGCTGAATCAGTCCGAGCACCTGCGGCATCTGGATTCCTGCCGCGACCCCCTGCAGGATGCGACCGAGGACGAGGATCTCGATGCTCGGCGCGAGCGCGCACAGCAGGCTCGCGAGCATGAACGACGTGAGTCCGATCAGGAACATGTTGCGGCGCGACTTGAGGTCACCCAGGCGGCCGGACGGCACGAGCGCGAGCCCGAAGGCGAGTGCGTAGCCGGCAACGATGAGCTGCAGTTCCGTCGCACCCCCGCCGAGCGATTCTTCAATCGACGGCAGGCCGACGTTGACCTTCGACAGGTCGAGGATCGTCAGGCAGGCAACCCCCGCGCAGACCCAGAAACTCTGCCATTTAACGCGTTCACTGTGTGCATCGGTTTTGGAGGTATCAGCCACCCTTCGCACTCTACGCGGTGAGGCGAAGGAGCAATTCCCGGTAGCGGTCTGCCGTTTTCTCGACTATGGCCTGTGGCAGCTCCGGTGGCGTTCCGGTCTGGTCCCAATTCGCGGCGAGCCAGTCGCGCACGATCTGCTTGTCGAAGCTGGCCATGCGGGCTTCCGGTGTATCCGCCGTCGCGTACACCGCGGCATCCCAGTACCTCGACGAATCGGAGGTGAGCACCTCGTCGCCGAGGGTGATGAGGCCCGTCGCGTGGTCGCGACCGAACTCGAATTTGGTGTCAGCGAGGATCACACCGCTTTTTTCGGCGAGAGCGGATGCCTCGGCGTAGATCGCGAGGGACAGATCGCGCAGCGCTGTGGCATCCGTTTCACCAACGAGCTCGACGCTCTGCTCGAACGAGATGTTCTCGTCGTGCTCGCCCATCGGCGCCTTGTACGCGGGGGTATAGAGGGGCTCGGGCAGGCGGTCGCCGTTGGACAGGCCGGCGGGCAACGGGATGCCGCACACGCTCTGTGACGCGACGTACTCCTTCCAGCCGGAGCCGGTGAGGTAGCCGCGGACGACGCACTCGACGGGGAACATGTCGAGTTTCTTGACGAGCATTGCGCGACCGGCGACCTCACGGGGGATGATCTCGGCGACACCGCCGTCGTGGGTCAGTTCGTGGTGGGGCAGGAGGTGGTTGGGCACGCTCAGCTGGTCGAACCACCACAGGCTCAGTGTGGTGAGGAGTTCACCCTTGCCGGGGATGCCGGGGGAGAGCACGTGGTCGAAGGCGCTGACCCGATCGCTCGCGACCACAAGGAGAGAGTCGGATGCCGTGCCGTCGGCGCGTTCGTAGAGGTCACGGACCTTGCCGGAGTAGACGTGTTTCCAGCCGGCCAGGTCAGTCGATTCGCTCACGGACCCATTATCGCGGGGTTCGATCCCGAGCTCGACCTCCGTTTGCCAGAAAGGGCGCGCGACGGGCGGCATCCGCCGTTCAACGGAGCCATATTTGGCAGATCGATCTCGTGGCGGGAGGCGGGCTGGGCTGGCGATACTATTGGCGTCGAATTGCTCGTGAGGTGGCGAGCCAGCGAGCGAGATGTGGGAGCGGAATGTCGACGGCGTGGACGGGGCACAACTGGCAGCTGATCGACCCGGAGGACTCGCTGACCATGGTCGGTGCCACCTTCGGAATCGGAACGCTCAACGAGCCGCTCGACGCGGCTGGGTCACTGTCGATCGCGCTCGCCGCCCTCAAGGCGGAACTGACCCGTCCGGTCGAGCTGGGCGACGGCAGGACCTATGTGCCCGAGGGGCTCGTCGATCTCCGCTCGGACACCGCCACCATCGCCATCCGTGGAAGTCTCGAGGGTGTCACAGCCGCCTGGCGGAGGTTGCCGACGCTCTCCGCCGACGCGATTCCCGACGATGTTTTCCCTGTGCGTCCCGAGCAGCCTGTCTGGCCCGCTGACCTGCTGGTTCGAACCGGCCGCAACGCCGCAGTGCTCTCGCGCTGGCAACTCACCGCTCCCGACGTCCACGAGCGCGCGAGCGCACTTCTGGCTCGACTCGATCCGTCAGCGGGGAACGTACCCGCGGTGTTCTTTACGACCGATGAATCCCTCGTGGGCATGGGGTTCCCCGTTCGGGAGGACCTGCCGGTCTTCGCGCCGGTGACGTGGGCCGATGGTACGGCGCAGCCGGACCTGACCCCGGGCATTGACCCGACCGTGCTCGCGAACAACCGGGCAGGACTTCTGCCGCGTCCCGACGAGGATGTCCTGTGCTCCGCCCTGGTGCCTCGCACTCCCGCTGGCGCTGCGGCTGCAGATGTGCTCAGGGCACAGCTGCAGGCCATGCCGGCGAACAGCAGGGCAGGCCTGACGATCCGCGGGATTGTTGTCGGCCTCGGCGCGAACTACTGCGTCTTCCTCCTGGCAGACCGGGTTCCGGACGAGGCGACTCGGCGGATGCTTCTCGGCGAGTTCAGCCGAAACCTCGGCATGGTGCCTGATCCCTGGCTGGACATCGCAGCCGCCGAGGTGAGCCGTCAGCCGTCGCCCCGCCTCGAACGGGAACGCCGGGTCTTCGGCCTCGATCCGGTGCTCCAGGCAACGAGCGCCGACATCCGGCATGCCATCGCCTGTGCCGCCGAGACCATCCACCTTGCGCTCGGCCTCAGTCCCGCCGAACTCGACACGGGTTCGAGGCTCAACCTCGGCTCGATTCCCGGAGACCTCGAGCCGCTCGTCGGCTTCTGGGAGCCTCAGCTGGACGGCGCGCACGAGTTCCGCAGCAGCGGTGCGAACGGGACGCCCGTCACCACCGTCGCGGTCACGCCGAACAGCATCCTTCTCCCAGCGCGGCGACCCGAAAACATGCCGGGCCCGGCGACTCAGTGGGAGGGCGTCGACGCGGCTCGACTCCTCGCTGTCGTGAATGACGGGGCAGGCACGCTCACCGTCATCGATGAGTCGATGGCGACGGTCTCGTTTGCACCTGCCCAGTTCCCTGACCCTGACCAGCTCATGCAGATCGTTGGCTACCATCTGGCCGGGGTCGTGCAGCTCTCGTTCCTCAGCGCGGTTCGGCTGCCGGACGATCCGCCGCCAGCGCCGGGCGGGGGATCGGCTCCGGGCAGATCGTCCGCGCCGGGCGGCGGATGGGCACCAGGAGGGATCACTGTCCCCGGCGGCAGAGCGGCCTCAGGTGGGTCATCCTGGTCAGCCGGTCCATCCGTTTCAGCCGTTCCATCCGTTCCGGGCGGTCTATCCGTTCCGGGCGGCCTATCCGCGCCAGCCACGGCAGCGGCAGGTGCACGATCGGGTCGACGCCCCAGGCCTGCATCGAGTAAACCTCCGAGGCACTGGCTCCCACGAGTCCTTGGACTGCTGACCGCTGCTGCGCTCGTCACCGCGTTCATTCTCCTCCGTGGTGTTTTCGCTGGCCCCGCCGTCACGAAAGAGGCGACGTTCGGCGACACCGTGCGTCTCGCGAATGAGACCGAGATCACCGCGCGCGACTTCGACGTGGTCTTTCCTGGCGCCGATCAGACGGAGTACATCGTCAGTGCGACCATCGAATTCTGCGCGGGTGGCGACACCGATGCGGATGATCTGCCTCCGGAGACCCAGCGCACCGTTTCGCCCGAAGACTTCGTGATGGTGAATAAGGATGGGCAGGAGGGCCGGCTCATCGACAGTGATGACCAGCTCACCAAGGTCACCCTCGACCGCGACGAGTGCACAACGGGCGAGCTGGTCTTCGAGAGCCCGGAAGTGTTCACTCCCGCGATCGGTTACGCCAACGAGGTCGGCGACGAGATCACCTGGCTCGAGTAGCCCGGTCAGCCGGCTCGTGGGATCAGGCTCGGGTTACTCGGCGACGCGGGCGGCGATATCCGTCCGGAACTGTGCGCCCTCAAGCCGGATGTGGCCGAGCGCGTCGTATGCGCGAGCGCGCGCCTCGGTGAAGTCGTCACCGAGCGCAACAACGCTGAGCACCCGACCGCCCGTCGACACGAGGTCGGCGCCCTGTTTCGCGGTTGCGGCGTGTGCGATGTGAACGCCGGGGACGGCATCCGCTTGCTCAAGTCCTGAAATCGGCAGGCCGGTGACGGGCGATGCCGGATAGTTCTTGCTCGCGAGGACGACGGTGACGGCGGATGCCGGCGCGAACGTCGGTGGATCGATGGTGCTGAGGGTTCCGGTTGCGGCTGCGTACAGCAGCTCAGACAGCGGTGACTCGAGGCGGGGCAGCACCACCTGGGTTTCGGGGTCGCCGAACCTGGCGTTGAACTCGATCACCCGGATGCCCCGGTCGGAGTCGTTGTCGCGTTTCGAGGTGAGGATGAGGCCCGCGTACAGCAGCCCGATGAACGGGGTCTGCTCCTCGGCGAGCTGTCTCACCACGGGGATGGCGATCGTCTCGAGTACTTCGGCGACGAATGCGCTCTCGCTGCCGAACGACTCATCGAGCCAGGGGAGCGGCGAGTATGCGCCCATTCCGCCGGTATTCGGGCCTTCGTCGTTGTTGCCGAGGCGCTTGTAGTCCTGGGCGGGGGAGAGTGGCACGACCGTGTGCCCGTCGCTCACGAAGAAGAGCGACACCTCCTGGCCGTCGAGGAACTCCTCGACGAGCACGCTGCCGCGCTCGAGGTAGGTGCGTGCGTGCGTGAGCGCGGCATCCCGGTCGGTGGTGACGAGCACTCCCTTGCCGGCGGCGAGGCCGTCGGCCTTCACGACGTAGGGTGCGCCGAACGTGTCGATCGCGGCCTCGGCTTCGGCGATCGTCGCTGCACGGCTGGCGCGGCCGGTCGGAACGCCGGCGATGTCCATGATGCGCTTGGCGAAGGTCTTGGAGCCCTCGAGCTGGGCGGCGGCCCTGCCCGGTCCGAAGACGGGGATGCCCTGTTCGCGAAGTTCATCGGCGACGCCGGCGACGAGCGGTGCTTCCGGCCCGATGATGACGAGCTCGATGGCTTCGGCGATCGCGAAGTTCGTGACGGCGACCGGGTCGTTCGGATCGAGGTCGACCGTGGGTACAGTGGCCGCGATGCCCGCGTTTCCTGGGGCGGCGATGACGCGGTGTGCGGCATCCTCCCCGACGAGGGACAGGATGATGGCGTGCTCGCGGGCGCCGGAACCGAGGACAAGTATCTTCACGCGTACTAGCCTAGAGCGCATGGCACGTGCACGGATTGCTGACGATATCGGGCGTGAGGCCGTCGACAGGGCGGTCCGCGAGGCAGCCCTCCGCGATGACATCGCCACCGCGGTGCGCTACACGCTTCAGCTGCTCGCGGAACACTCGGAGGGCAATACCCTCGAGGTCCGTGTGCCGCCGTTCGGGGCCGTCCAGTGCATCGAGGGGCCGCGGCACACCCGTGGTACCCCGCCGAATGTCATCGAGATGGGTGCGGACACCTGGCTGGACCTCGCGACGGGACGATTGTCGTGGGCTGAAGCGGCGGCATCCGGAGCGGTGCTCGCCTCTGGGCAGCGTGCCGACCTCACGGGCCACATACCGGTGTTGCGCCTGCCGAGGTAGCGCCCGCCCGCCCTCGCTCGCCGAGCGCTGCAGGTACATGCCCGCGCTGCACATACTTCTGCAGCGCAAGCATGGATGTGGCGCGCTCGGCGAAAGCGCGCCGGGCTCGGGCGCCCGGTGAGCGCGGGCCCGCCCGCCCGCTCGCGCCCGCGCTAACTAGCGCCCGGCGCTCCGAGCGCTGCAGATGCATGCCCGCGCTGCACATACTTCTGCAGCGCAAGCATGGATGTGGCGCGCTCGGCGAAGCGCGCCGGGCTCGGGCTCTCCGTCAGCGCGCGTCCGCCCGACGAAAGGGAGCCGCGCTCAGCGCCCGGGGAGGGCGTCGAGCTCGCCGAGCGACCGGCGCGCCAGGAGCGTCGCCCCCGCAGCCGCAGCCGGCATAGTGACGAGCGCGCCGAACGGCACGAGGAAGAGCAGGAAGACGGCGACACCAAAGCCGAGCGTCGTCGAACGCTGCGCGCGGAGGGCAGTCCGGCGCTGGGCGAGCGCGAGTCCACGCCGCTCGAACGCCACGGTCGACAATTCGAGCGCGAGAAACCAGCCACCGGTAACCGCGCCGAGCAGCCACGCGAGCAGCGTGCCGATCACGGGAACGAAGCCGAGCAGGAACAATCCGATACCGATGCCAATGGTGACCGCAAGAACCCGGATCGATTCGCCGATGCCCCGCGCAATCGACGCGAGAATCGGAGCCTCGACCTCGTGCGGAACGCCCCCGAGCGACTGTTCAACGCGCTCGGAGATTTTCTCGAAGAAGGGCTGGCCGATCAGCAAGGTGATGGCGGCGTAGCTGTAGACGAAGATCATCAGTCCAGCACCGACGAGCGCAGCCATCACGAGGATGCGAATCCCCGTGCGGTACACCTCGTCCCAGTTCTCGGCGAACGGCGTGACGAAGGTTGCGATGTTCTCGAGGTTGAGCGCGAGCGCCACCGCGGCGGCGACGATCAGGACGAGCGTGATCAGCCCGGGAATCGCCCCGATCAGCATCAGCCGCGGTGAGGTGGCCCACAGGCGAAACCCTCGCCCAAGCAGACGGATGCCCATGGCGAATCCCGACACGAACCCGGTCTTCGTCTTCTGATCAGTCATGCCATCAGGCTAGCGGTCCGGCCCGCACCCGGCGCGGCGGCGTTCAATCCGATTTGCCGGGCGGTGGCACAGTTTGATGGGCGAGAATAGGAGCATGAATTCTGAGCCAGAGCGGCCCGCTGCCCCCGAACGCTTCTCCGAAGAGCCTGCGACAGTGCAGGTCCGACGTTCACCGCGGTACGCCAACTTCATGTTGCTCGGCGCGCTCCTCGGAGCCATTGCCGCGTTCGTGCTCACGCTCGCCTTCCCCGAGAACCCCGACTTCGGTCGCCTCCAGGTCTTCGGCTTCCTCCTCCTCATCGGAGTGGCCGTCGGCGTCGGACTCTTCGGTCTGCTCGCGATCCTGCTCGAGCGGCTCGTCGGTCGGAAGGTGCACAGCGTACGAGCCGATAGGGTAGAGGTGCACGTGGCCCGAGCTGAGGAAATCGATGCTCGGACGGATGCCGAAAAGCCGGTTTCCGACGCGTCAACCGAGCACCATCCCCCGCAACTTCCCCCCACCAGCTAGGGCAACGCGTGAGCATGAACTCCACGATCCACGACGGCTCAACGAGCTATCGTGCAGCCGGCGTCGATACCGCGGCGGGAGATCTCGCCGTCTCGCTGATGAAGCAGGCGGTTTCCGCCACCCACGGCCCCGAAGTTCTCGGCGGATTCGGCGGGTTCGCCGGACTCTACGACGTGTCGTTCCTCACGTCATATACCCGGCCGCTGCTCGCGACATCCACCGACGGCGTCGGTACCAAGGTCGCGATCGCCCAGGCGATCGACAAGCACGACACCATCGGCCAGGACCTCGTCGGCATGGTGGTCGATGACATCGTCGTTGTCGGAGCGAAGCCGCTCTTCATGACCGACTACATCGCGTGCGGCAAGGTCGTGCCCGAGCGCATCGCCGACATCGTTGCTGGCATCGCCCGCGCCTGCTCCGCAACCGGAACCGCACTCGTCGGTGGCGAGACGGCAGAACACCCCGGCCTGCTCGGCCCAGACGACTATGACGTCGCGGGAGCCGCCACCGGCGTGATCGAGGCCGACGCCCTGCTCGGCGCACACCTCGTCGAAGACGGCGACGCTGTGATCGCCCTCGAGTCGTCGGGGCTCCACTCCAACGGATTCTCGCTCGTGCGGCACATTCTCGCCCAGCGCGGCGTCGCGTTCACCGACACATCATCCGAGCTCGGCGGTCTCGTCGGCGAAGTGCTCCTCGAGCCGACCCGCCTGTACACCACGCCGCTCCTCGACCTGATCGCCCGCCACCCGGGCGCCATCCACTCCCTCTCGCACGTCACGGGCGGTGGCATCGCCGCCAACCTCGCGCGCGTGCTCCCCGCCGGCAGCTGGGCCGAGGTCGACCGAAGCACGTGGTCGCCCGCCCCTGTTTTCCGGACGCTCAGTGACATGGCCGGTTCGTCCCTCGAGAGCGCAGAGGGTACGTGGAACCTGGGCATTGGATTCTTCGCGATCGTCAAGGCGGATGCCGTCAACGCGGTCATCGCGGATCTCGCCGCTGGCGGCATCCCGGCCTGGCAGGCCGGAACCGTGCACACGGGAGCACGGGACTTCAGCGGGTTTGAACAGGGCGCCAAGGGCGTCGACGGCGGTGCCGTCCGACTCGTCGGAAGCTACTCGCACTAACACCCCCAAGACCACCGCAACGCAAGGAGCCCGCTAGGTATGTGCGGCATCGTCGGCATCGTTTCCCCTGAGCCGGTCAATCAGCAGGTTTACGACGCTCTGCTGCTGCTGCAGCATCGCGGGCAGGACTCGACCGGCATCGCAACGGCCGACGGCCCGACCTTCCACATGCACAAGGCCAAGGGGCAGGTGCGCGAAGCGTTCCGCACTCGCGACATGAGGTCCCTCCTCGGCAAGATGGGCCTCGGCCACGTTCGATACGCCACGAAGGGCATCGCGGACAACGAGCAGGAGGCCCAGCCGTTCTACGTCAACGCGCCGTACGGCATCATCCTCGTGCACAACGGCAACCTCACGAACACCCGCGAACTCGCCGATGACCTGTTCCACATCGATCGCCGCCATGTGAACTCGACGAGCGACACCGAGATGCTGCTCAACGTCCTCGCCACCGAACTTCAGTCGCAGATCACCGGTCTTGAACTCGACCCTGACCAGGTTTTCACCGCGGTGTCGCAGGTACACGAGCGGGTAGAGGGGTCGTATGCAGCAATCGCCATGATTGCGGGACACGGCCTTCTTGCATTCCGTGACCCGTATGGCATCCGCCCGCTCATTCTCGGCCGGCGCTCCGCCGGGCTCGTTGGGGACGAGTGGATCGTCACGAGCGAGTCGCTCGTGCTCGAGAGCGCCGGTTATGAGGTCGTGCGCGAGGTCGCGCCGGGCGAGGCGATCTTCATCACGACGTCCGGGGAGATGTACTCGCGGCAGTGCGCGAAGAACCCGCGACTCGTCCCATGCAGTTTCGAGTATGTCTACCTGGCTCGTCCGGACTCCGTCATGAACGGAATCTCCGTCTACGAGGCCCGGCTGCGGCTCGGTGACCGCCTGGCGACGACCATCGCCGAGTACGCGCCGATGGGAGACATCGACGTCGTGATGCCCATCCCCGACTCGTCGCGCCCCGCTGCGATGCAGGTTGCCCAGAAACTTGGCATCGAGTACCGCGAGGGCTTCTACAAGAACCGGTACGTCGGCCGCACGTTCATCATGCCGGGTCAGGCACAGCGCAAGAAGAGTGTCCGCCAGAAGCTCAACGCGATGTCGATGGAGTTCAAGGGGAAGAACATCCTCATCGTCGACGACTCGATCGTGCGGGGAACAACGTCGAAGGAAATCGTCGACATGGCACGGGCAGCCGGCGCCAACAAGGTCACCTTCACCTCAGCGGCCCCGCCGGTTCGATACCCGCACGTCTACGGCATCAACATGCCGTCCCGCTCCGAGCTCATCGCCCACAACCGCAAGATCCCGGAGATCGCCCGAGAGCTGGGTGCCGACCACCTGATCTACCAGGAGGTGGCTGACATGAAGGATGCCATCATCCAGGGCTCGAATGTCACCGAGCTTGAGATGAGCTGCTTCACGGGGGAGTACGTCACGGGTACCGTCACCCCCGAGTACCTCGAGTGGGTCGAGCGCAACCAGCTCTCCTAGCCCGATCTGACGGGCTGCGTCGCTGGGTGACTGCCGTTCGGCGGTCTGTGATTAACTCGCACATGGCGTAAACAATGTCAAGAGCCGACAATGTTCTTCCGTAAAACTCTTACTTCGTGAGAGAGTTTTTCTAACGACGGGAGAGAGCACATGAGCATTACACACCGAAACACCGGTCGGCTGCACAGCCCTTTTACCGAGGTCCGCGAGGCCGCTCGCGACCAGGTTCTGATGACGCTGGCAAGCGCAACGGGTCTTCTCTCGGTGGTCAGCGTGACCATCATGATGGTCCTCGGTTCCGGCTGGAACTAGGCTGCAGCATCCGCGCCACTCACAACACACGCACGACGAAAGCACACAAACGCATGACACTCCTGGAGAGTTCCCCTTCCGCCCCAATGACGTGGGCGGCGACGGAGGAACCCGAAGCGCACGCCACCGCCGAGTGGCGCCTCGCCGACACCGATTTCTGGGCAGCGTCCTACCTCGGCTACTTCGGTGGGACGATCGACAAGCAGGGCGAGCACTACTTCGTTCGCGACACCTTCGCCCGTTATATCGGGGACTTCTCCGACCTGCCGACTGCGCAGCGTAAACTGGAGGCTCACCTCGCGTCTCTCCTCGTGGAGCAACGCGACCGGCCTTGAATTGACTGGCTCGGGCGATGATGGCCGGTTCTTTCCGGTTCTGACCCCCCAGAAAGGACGCGAGTGGCATGCCCCTCAACGTCGTTCGACACGAAGCCGAGCACCTCTACGCCCGCGAACCGCACCGCGCAACCGCTCTCGGTGCGGTCCAGGCGGTACTCCGTCTCCACCGCGCTGAAGAAATAAGCATCGAGCGTGTGCGCAAGGCCTCCGGGCTCAGCAAGAACGAATTCCACGCGATGCGATACCTGCTTCAGGCGCAACGCGAGGGTCGTGAGATGGGTCCAAAGGACCTCATAGTCATGCTCGGTCTCTCGAGTGCCGCAGTGACGAAGATCGTGGACCACCTCGTGGAACTCGGGCACCTCGACCGTCTCGCCCACAAGACCGATCGACGCGCCTGGATCCTGCAGCCGACCGCCGCAGGGGCGAAGAACATCGAAGGGTCATACGGCAACTTCCACCTCTCGGTGGTCGAGTCGATGGAGGCGCTCTCGCCCTCCGACGCTGAGGTGGTTGAGCGGGTGCTCTCCGAGGTCACCCAGCGACTCGAGTCTGCTGACAACCAGTAGCCAACCGTGGGCCAGGACTGGCCATCGATCCCGGTGCGCCCCGGTTCGTAGCGGAATCACAGACTCGCGATATAGCGTGTGGGGATGGTTTCAGAGGACGAGTTCGCCCGTGACATCGCCGCCGGCGAAAGCCCAGACCGGCCTGTTCGGCGGATGCTCGGCCGCGCGCGAGCGTGGATCGACGATCGACCGAGGCTCCGACACGCTTACCGCACGTGCGTGGGTATTCTCGGCGGACTGATTGCCGTCGTCGGCCTCATGCTCGTTCCCCTGCCGGGGCCTGGCTGGCTCGTTGTCTTTCTCGGGCTCGCCATACTCGGAACCGAGTTCGCGTGGGCCAGGCGGCTCGCGGCATTCGTCAAGCGCCAGTTGTCGCGCTTCTGGGCATGGTGGAACGCGCGCAAATCAGTTCGCGCAACGGGCTGCGTGCAGACGCCTGGTCAATGACGATCTCGGCGACACCGATCTATGCGGCGCAGAACTAATGCGGCGCAGAATTAATGCGACACCGAACTCTGCGGCGGTTACGCGCGCTTGGGTTCGTCCGCTGCCTTGTAGTCGTCGGCGTATTCCGCCCACTTCGCTGCCTCGCCTGCGTACGACTCGTCGTCGGAGTGCCCCGTGAGCTCGCGCTCAAGAGCGTCGTAGTTCACGTCGGGACTAAACGACTTCAGCTCACGTGCGATCTTCGTGTGCTTTGCCTTTTGACGGCCACGCCCCATGCGAGACCCCCTTACGAATTAGTAGCGAGGCGGTGGAGATCCGCCCTGTGATTTAGCCAACCAGGGAACGATAAAGACTAAATTCGATCTTAGCATGGCGGACCTTGGCTACCCGCCGTTGTCTGGCACAAAGCTGCGGGCAGTCGATCGTCGTCAGCCGCGACGTTGGCGGCGCGGATTCTTCGCCAGGAGCGGGCCTACCGGCGCGGCGGGCGCAGCGGTACTCGGGTCACCGGTCGAACGGGCTCGCCGCGGCGCGCCTGTCCGGGGAGCGGCCGCGACCGACGCCCGTAGATGAGCTCGGAAGAATCGAGCAGCCATGGCACCAGGGCGATGGTGACGCCGTGGACGAGCATGAGTTGCTGTCGCATTCGGTTGGCGCGTCGGTTGTGAAGCAGGCTCTCCCACCAATGACCGACGATGTACTGCGGCATATACACGGTGACGACCGTTGGCCCGCATTTCTCCCTGTACCTTGCAATGTAATCGATGAGGGGAGTGGCAACCTCGCGATACGGCGATTCGAGCACCACGAGCAGAACGCGGATGTCGTGCTCTGCCCACTGTCGCTCGAGCTCCTGCGTGGTTTCGTCGTCGACGGCGATGTGCACGGCGACGATGGATTGGTGACGCGCCGCGATCGCGTAGTCGAGGGCCTTGAGTGCCGGTTTTTGCATCTTGTTGATCAGCACCACGGCGAGGTCGCCGGCAGCCCCAAATGTCGTGGTGTCGTCGACGGTTATCTCCTGCTCGACGTCGCGATAGTAGCGGTTCACCCCGAGCATGAGCGTGTACAGCACGGGGATCAGCAGAAAGACGAGCCAGGCACCGTGGGTGAATTTGGTAATGGTCACGACGATCAGCACGACCGCAGTGAGCAACGCGCCGCCGGCATTGATCGCCAGCGCGCGCATGATCTCGCCCCGATTCGTCGCGCCTGTCCGAAGCAGCCGCACCCAATGCCGCACCATTCCGGTTTGGCCAAGCGTGAATGACACAAAGACCCCGATGATGTACAGCTGGATCAGCAGAGTGAGGTTGGCCTGGTAGACGACCAGAATCGCGCAGGCCGCGAGCCCGAGCACGATCATTCCGTTGGAGAAGACGAGCCGGTCCCCGCGGGTGTTGAGTGACTTCGGGGCATAGGAGTCGCGGGCGAGCACGGCTCCGAGGAGGGGGAATCCGTTGAACGCGGTATTGGCGGCGAGGAGCAGAACGCACGCGGTTGCCGCCTGGATCAGGTAGAACAGGATGCTGTTCGCCCCAAAGACCGCCGCGGCCACCTGGGCCATCAGGCTCGGTTGCGGTGCCGTTTCGCAGTTCGCGAACCCGATGAGGTGACAAGGTTCCTCGGCGTAGTGCACCTGCGCGATGAGTGCGACGGCGGTCAGCCCGGCGAACAGAACAATGGCTGTTCCGCCCATCAGTACGAGAGTCGCCTGGGCGTTCTTCACCTTCGGGCGGCGGAACGCCGGCACGCCGTTCGACACCGCTTCGACGCCGGTGAGTGCACTGCACCCGCTTGAGAAGGCTCGGAGGAGGAGCAGAACGAAGGCTGCCTGGGTGAGGCTCTCGCCTTCGACCGTAAAAGCAGCGCTCTCCGCCACCGGCGCATCGCCGACGGCCGTTCGCATGAGGCCAACAACGATCATGACGAACACGCTGGCGATGAACAGGTAGGTGGGTGCGGCAAACGCCTTGGACGACTCCCTGACGCCGCGAAGGTTCGCCGCCATCAGGAGCACCACAAATCCGACGGCCAGCTCGACCCGCCATGGATTGAACACGGGGAGGGCGGAGATGATGTTGTCGACGCCGGATGCCACGGACACCGCCACGGTGAGCACATAGTCAACAAGAAGAGCCGCGGCGACAACGAGTCCGGCTTTCTCACCGAGATTCTTGTGCGCGACTTCGTAGTCACCGCCGCCGGACGGATAGGCCTTGATGAGCTGCCGATAGCTGGCGACGACGACGAGCAGCAACACGATGACGCACGCCGCCACCCAGGGCGCGAAGCTCAGGAACGCGAGTCCGCCGAGTGTCAGGATCATCAGGAGTTCCTGAGGGGCGTATGCCACCGACGACAGCGCGTCGCTGGCAAAAATGGGCAGGGCAAGTCGCTTGGGCAGCAACTGTCCGTCCAGGTGTGCTGTGGGGAGAGGCTCGCCGATGAGGATGCGTTTGACCTGTCGGCTGTCAGACCCAGGTTTCTTACCCGGAATAGTCACGAGCGCGAACATACTCCTTCGCCACCCAGAGTCAAGAGCGGGAAGGTGACGGCGCTGAAGCGTTCAGCGCACGATCAGGAACCGGTGACGCATCTCGATGAGTGGGTCACCGGCTCCCTGGCGGCGGGGCATCAGCTCTTAAGTCCGCCGAGTGATTCCCTCACCGTGGCGCGCACGCGGTCCAGCTCGTCTTTCAACTGCCGCACGACGTCGTCGGTCACGTCGCCCCCGGCGCTGACATGCCCGCGCAACTCCGACCGGATGGCCTGACGGAAGTCGGCGAGCACGGTGTCGGCGTCGTGAAGAGCGATGCGACTCGCCGTGCGCGGTGCCGCGTCGTCGGTGGAGACGGACGGCGCACTCGTTGCCGACTGCTTGGCCTGTTGGGCGGCGGATGCCAGATCCGCTTTGAGGGTGCGCATCGCGTGCGTCACACCGGTACGAACCTCGTCGGCCAGGCGGCGGACCGAATCCGTCAGCTCGAGTTCGATTGCGTCGAGGTCGACGCGACGGTTCTCGAGTTCGTGGCGGCCTGCGTCCGTGATCGAGTAAACGGTCTTGCGGCCGTCGCTCGACTTGGTGACGAGCCCTTCTTCTTCGAGCTTCGCGAGCCGGGGATAAATCGTGCCGGCGCTCGGTGAGTAGGTGCCACCGAACCGTTCCGAGAGTGCCTGGATCAGCTCATAGCCGTGCTTGGGGCCCTCGGCCAGGAGGCTCAGCAGGTAGAGGCGCAAGCTGCCGTGGCCGAACACCGGGCTCATGCGTGGCCACCACTTATGAAGGCATCGTCATCGCTTTCCGGTTCAGTCGAGGCACCCGTCGAGGCACCTGTCGAGGCGCCCGACTGGGGTGTCTGACCGTCTTCCGCGTCGCTCCTGCGTACAACGGAGACGCTGCCGGAAACGGAATTGGCGAGCACGTCGGTGTAGAAGTTGCCGTCTCCCTCTGTCGTGCTTGAGAACCCGCGACCGCGCGTGCCCCGAATCACTGAGTTGTCGAGCTGGAGGGTGCCAGAGACCGTATTGACGACATATTTCGTGCCTGTGTGCGCGGGGAGCCGTGCGGTGAGGCTGCCGGAGACGGCGTTCGTCGAGATCCGGTCGCACCGGCCGAAGGCGTCGATGAAGACGTTTCCCGACACGGTGTCGCTCGTGAACCGGCTGATCTCGCCCGCCACAGTGATGTCGCCCGAGATGCTGTGCGCGTTGATCGCGCCGACGTGGGACTGCACGCTGATCTCACCGGACACACTGTTGAGGTCGAGGTCGCCCGTGACCGACTCGATCTGAAGTTCCCCGCTGACCGTGGAGAGGCGCGCACTGGTCGTCAGGCCGGAGATCAACGCTCCCGCCGACACCATGCCGAACGTCAGCGCGATCTTCCGAGGCACGAGCACGCTGATCTGCGCCTTCGCGGAGTTCGAGCCGAACGATTTGAAGACCTCGAGGAAGTTGTCCCAGCCGAGTTGAGGGTGGTCGATTTCGAGCACGTCGCCGTCGATTGAGACCTTGAGCTCTTTGCCGGAAACGCTGTGCACCTCGACGCGGGCGCCGGGCTCATCGTGGCCGAGAATGTCGATCTGGCCGCCGATCATGCCGACCTTGAGCTTGCGCACAAGCTCCACGTCGATGACCCGGGATTCCCCGGGGAGCACTATCCATTTTTCGAGTGACATTGTTGATCCTTCTCCTGCCGACCATCAGGGGTCGCCGTCTGTGGAAGACGAGATATATCTCGTTCCGAACACGATATATCGCGTTTTCGCGGAGGGCAAGAGGCCTCGAGCAATACTCAGGATTCAGCTGAGGAGCCGGATCAACCCTGTTCGACCGGCAGGCCGGCGTCGGTCCAGGCGTGGGTCCCGCCCTCGACGTTGACGACGGCGTAGTCGCGACTTTCCAGGTATTCGGCGACCTTCGCGCTCCGCCCGCCGAGGGCGCAGATGAGGTAGAGAGTGTCGTCTTCGGGGAGTTCGTCGATCCTGTCGATGATCTGGCTCATCGGGATGTTGATGGCGCCAGCCGCGCGCACCTGCTGGAATTCGTCTGGCTCGCGCACATCGATGACTGTGGCGCCATCGAGCGCGGCGAGTTCGGAGACGGTGATGGTGTCCATGTGGGGTCCAATCGATCAGAACGTATCCTGCGATTCTCCGCTTGCCGCGCGGCATCCGCAAAACCGATCCGGGATCCCGCTTGACCTTGACGCAGCGTCAACCTCTAGCGTGGCCTCGAACAGGACAGAGAAGGAGCAGCGGTCATGGAGTGGTCGATTCAGGAGATCTCACGCCACGCGGGCACGACCTCGCGGGCGCTTCGTCACTACGACGATATCGGGCTGCTGACCCCGACCAGGATCGGCGACAACGGATACCGGTACTACGACGAAGCGGCACTCGTGCGCCTGCAGCGCATCCTGCTTCTTCGCGATCTCGGGCTCGGACTGCCCGCCATCGGCGAGGTGCTTGCACAGGCGACGGATGCCACTTGCGCCCTCCGCGGTCACCTCGCGTGGCTGCGAAAAGAGAAGGACCGACTCGAGTTGCAGGTCGCGTCGGTCGAAGACACCATACGGAAACTGGAAAGGGGTGAACACCTGATGGCAGAGAACATGTTTGACGGGTTCGACCACACGCAATACAAGGAAGAGGTCGAGGAACGCTGGGGCACGGAGTCCTATGCGGCAGGCGACTCCTGGTGGAGGTCGCTGAGCGATGCGGAGAAGACCGAGTGGCAGGGGCGCTCAGCAGCGCTCGGCTCGGGCTGGACCGCGGCGGCCGAATCGGGGGTCGCTCCCGACAGCCGCGAAGCGCAGGAGCTGGCCCGGCGCCATGTCGAGTGGCTCACATCGATCCCGGGTACCCCGGGGGCGATCAAGGAGTACGTGACGGGGCTCGGCGAGATGTATGTCGCCGACGAGCGCTTCGCCGCCAATTACGGTGGCATCAGGGGCGCTGAATTCGTGCGCGACGCCCTCGCGCTCTTCGCGGACCGCAACCTGTAACGGCGTGGTGAACCTGTGCCAGCGGCATCCGCTCGTCGTGATTGAGGCGAGCGGATGCCGCGCGCACGGTAGGTGCACGGCAGCGTGAGGGGTGGCTGGTCAGCTCGCGGGGGAGTCGATCAGGGGTGCGCTCGGTTCGGTCGAGCCCGACAGGCGGTTGCCCGGTGCCTGATCGCGCGGCAGTTCGATCCGGAACCACGGGATCGTGATGCCGCAGAGCGGGCCGATGAGCACGGCGAAGAGCAGGGTGCCGATGCCGACGTTACCGCCGAGGAGCCAGCCGATGCCGAGCACGGTGAGTTCGATGCCGCTGCGGCCGACCCAGATCGGCCACCCCGTGAGTTCGTGCACACCGGTCATCAGGCCGTCGCGCGGGCCGGCGCCGAACCGGGCGCCGAGGTAGAGTCCCGTGGCGAGAGCGAGCGTGAAAAGTCCGGCGGAGAAGAGCAGGATCCGGGCCCAGAGCACCAGATCCTCGGGGATCAGCCAGAGGCCGAGATCCGCGGCGAGTCCGACGAGGAGCACGTTGAGGACGGTGCCGATCCCCGGCTTTTGCCGCAGCGGTATCCAGAGCAGAAGAAGGAGTGCACCGATCAGGATCGTGATCAGTCCGAAACCCCAGCCGGTCTTGAGCGAGACGCCCTGGGTCAGGACATCCCACGGCGAAACACCGATCCCCGCACGCACAATGAGCGCGATGGCAATCCCGTAGAGGAAGAGGCCAATGAGGAGCTGGAGGATGCGGCGGGTCATGGTTCCAATCCAATTTCACAATTGGCCTTCTGGCAAGAGGCCAATCTCTCTATAGTGGCCCCATGGTTGATGTCCACATCACGGCCCGCGCGCTCTCCTCCTTGCTTGGCCCCTGGCGCAGTGGGGACGCGGCCTACCGGAGCCTCGCCGACCGGATCCGCCTGCTGATCCTCGATGGCCGCATTCCCGCCGACACCCGATTGCCGGCGGAGCGGGACCTGGCCGAGCGCCTCGACGTCAGCCGTACCACGGTGACCGCCGCCTACCGTGAGCTCAGGGACAACGGATTCCTCGAGAGCGTCCGCGGGTCGGGGAGCGTCGCCCAGCTTCCCGGGGTTCGGCCGGGACCCGTGACGGCCCGCCGATCGGGCTACCTCGACTTCAGCAAGGCGGCGCTGCCCGCCATCGGAGCGATGACAGGAGCTGCCGTGCGCGCGGCCGCCCGGCTGCCGCGCTACCTCGACGATTTCGACTACGACACGATCGGCCTGCCCGAGTTACGCGCGGCGATCGCGGACCGGTACATCGAAGCGGGGTTGCCCACCTCGCCGGATGAGATCATGGTCACCCTCGGCGCGCAGCACGCGATTGGACTGATCGCGAGGACCCACCTGTCGCGCGGGGATCGGGCGCTCATCGAACACCCCACCTATCCGCACGCCCACGACGCGCTCCGCTCAGCCGGGGCACGCCTGGTGCCGATCCCGGTAACCGCCGAGGACGGCTGGGACGCCGACGACCTCGAGGACGCGCTCGACAACTCGTCGCCGACCCTTGCCTACCTCATGCCTGACTTTCACAATCCGACCGGCGCGAGCATGCCGCTGGAGACCCGCCGCCGCGTGTGTCGTGCTGCCGCCCGGCAGGGGACAGTGCTGCTCATCGATGAAACGACGCGCGAACTCGATATCGACAGGCCGGGTTCTTTCCCTCCGTTCGCGGCGTCCGATGACGCCGGAGCCAAAATCATCACGGTCGGTTCGGTGGGAAAGACCGTGTGGGGCGGCATCCGTCTTGGCTGGATCCGCGCCGACCGGGGCGTCATTCGCAAACTTGTGGCCGCCCGGTCGATCGGCGACCTCGGCACTCCGATTCTCGAGCAGCTCACCGTGCTCGAACTGCTGCCAGACATGACCTCCATCCTCGAGACGCGACGCTCACAGCTTCGGGCAACGCGTGATCGCCTCGAGGACCTGCTCGGCGATCGCTACCCGTACTGGGACGTGCCGCACGTCAACGGCGGGCTGTCGGCCTGGGTCAACCTCGGAGTGCCCGTCAGTTCACAACTCGCGCTCGCCGCACGCAACCAGGGTCTGCTGATCGCGTCAGGGCCACGGTTCGGCATCGACGGCGCCTTCGAGCGGTTCATCCGCATCCCGATCACCTACGGGGTGGACGACACCGAGCGGGCAATCGACGCCCTCGCAACGGCGTGGCAGTCAATCCTCCGCGCGCCTGTTCCCGAGTCGGCGCTCCTCGCCGAGGTGGTGTGATCGACCGAGTGGATCTCGCCCGCGGAATTACGCCATGACCCGGGCGATAACGGAACGCTGAGCATTTGTCGTACGTGCAGTTCCTGCACGGGCGCTGTGACAGAATTTGCTGTGTAGAGCGGCCACGCGTCGTTTCTCCCGCCGCGCTCGCGGCAGTCACCGCATCGCCCTCAGGAGACCCGTGCACGTCCTTGCCGTTCTAAGCATGAAGAACCGTGCGCTCATCGCACTCGTCACCATCGTCGCCGCGGTCTTCGGCGGGATTGCCCTGTCGAGCCTCAAGCAGGAACTCGCTCCGAGCGTGAGCTTCCCACAGCTCGCCATCGTTGCCAGCTACCCCGGCGCATCGCCCGAGGTGGTCAACGACGACGTCTCCACCCCGATTGAAACCGCCATCCAGGGCGTTGCCGGTATCGAGTCGACGAGCACAACCTCATCGACCAACCTCGGTCTCATCTCCGCGACTTTCACCTACGGCACCGACCTCGCCACCGCCGAGCAGAAGATCAACCAGGCGATCAACCGGATCAAGTCGACACTCCCCGAAGACGTTGAACCCGAGGTCCTCTCCGGCGGACTCGACGACCTTCCGGTGATTCAGATCGCTGCCAGTGCAACCGGCGAGAACACCGACGCGCTCGCGGACAGCCTGAACGCAACGGCCGTGCCCGACATCGAAGATATCGAGGGTGTGCGCGAAGCGGCTCTCATCGGTGAGGTCGGCAAGCGGGTCACCATCGTGACGGATGCCGTCCGGCTGGCACAGGAGGGCGTGCAGCGGACCGCGATCAGCGACACCCTCGAACAGTACGGTGTGCTCATCCCGGCCGGTGACATCACCGAAGACGGAAGTACGTTCTCCGTCCAGACCGGCTCAAAACTCGGCTCCGTCGAGGAGCTTGCCGGACTGCCGCTGGTCAGGGATGCGCCCGGGGCACCGGGTTCGGCCGTGCTCACCATCGGTGACGTCGCGTCGGTATCACTCACCGACAACCCGGTGACGAGCATCTCCCGTGTCGACGGCAAGCCGGCGCTCACCATCGCCGTGACCAAGCTTCCCGCCGCCAACACCGTTGATGTGTCCAAGGGCGTTCGCGCACTGATTCCCGACCTCGAGGAAGCGCTCGGTTCCGACGTTCAGCTCGACATCGTCTTCGACCAGGCGCCGTACATCGAGCAGTCCATTGAGTCGCTCGCGACAGAGGGCCTGCTCGGACTGGTCTTCGCCGTTCTGATCATCCTGGTCTTCCTGCTCGATGTGCGTGCGACCCTGGTCACGGCCATCTCCATCCCGACGTCGGTGCTCATCACCTTCATCGGCCTGCAGGCGACGGGTTACACCCTCAATATCCTCACCCTCGGTGCGCTCACGATCGCGATCGGGCGCGTCGTCGATGACTCGATCGTCGTCATCGAGAACATCAAGCGGCACATGGCCGCCGCGCGCGACCGAACGGCTGACGGCCGTGCCCTGTCGATCGTCACCGCGGTGCGCGAGGTTGCCGGAGCCATCACCGCGTCGACGATCACCACTGTCGCGGTGTTCCTGCCGCTCGCGTTCGTCGGCGACATGACGGGTGAGCTCTTCCGCCCGTTCGCGCTCACCGTCACGATCGCCCTCGTCGCGTCGCTCTTCGTCTCGCTGACCATCGTGCCGGTGCTCGCGTACTGGTTCCTCCGCGCGAAGGAGCGGAAACCGGCGAAGGCCGCCAAGTCGGCGACCACGTCAGTCACGGCAGCCACGGCGACAAATGACCAGAAGGCCGTTGAGCCGGGAGCGGCGCACGTCGTCACCGCCGATGCCGTCACCGATGGCGCCGTCACCCCGCACGCTGCCGGGTCCGACGCGACGGCATCCGAGGTCGTCACCGCTCGCGAGACCGCACACACTCAGAGCGCGGTTCCGGGCGACGCCTCGGGCGAGCAGCAGGCACAGCAGCCAGGGCACCGCGAGGCCGAGCCCGCCGTCTATGCCTCCGCTGCCGCCGTCGCGGTGGCCACCCGCCGGGGTCGCAAGACCGGCGTGGAAGACGAAGACGAACTCGAGCACCCGACCCTTCTGCAAAAGGGATACCTGCCGATCATCAACTGGACGCTCAAGCACTCGGTCGTCACGCTGCTGCTTTCGGTGCTCGTGCTCGGTGGCACCCTGGCCCTGGTGCCGTTCATGAAGACCAACTTCCTGGGCGACTCGGGGCAGAACACGCTGAGCGTTTCGCAGAAGCTCCCCGTTGGCTCAAGCCTCGATGCACAGGATGCTGCGGCGTCGAAGGTTGAAGACGCCTTGCGCGGCATCGAGGGAATCGACACGGTTCAGGTCTCGATCGGTTCGTCCGGTGGACTTCTCTCCGCGTTCGGCGGCGGCGGCGAAGGCAGCATCACCTACTCGGTGACGACGGATGAAGACGCCGACCAGGAAGCGCTCCAGTCCACCGTGCGCTCCGAGCTCCAGGACATCGCTGACGCCGGCGAGATCGAACTCAGCTCCGCCGGTGGTTTCGGTGCGTCGAGTGACATCGAAGTCGACATCACGGCGCCTGACCAGGAGACACTGCGGGAGGCGACGGATGCCGTCACCGACGCGGCCAAGGACCTCGAGGGAATGCGCCAGGTCACCAACAACCTCAGCGCATCCAGGCCGTACATCGAGGTGAAGGTCAACAGGCTCGACGCCGCTGCGGCCGGCTACAGCGAGGTTGCGCTCGGCGGCTACATCTCGCAGGCGATGCAACCGACATCCGCTGGTTCGATCGTGCTCGACGAGACCACCGTCAGCATCTACATCGCGACCGACAGCCCGCCAGCGACCATCGGTGAGTTGTCAGCGCTCGAGGTTCCCACCCTTCTCGGACCGGTGCCGCTCGACACCCTCGCGACCGTCGAGGAGGTCGACGGCCCGTCGACGATCACCTCGGTGCGGGGACAGCGTTCGGCCACCGTCGCCATCACTCCGGCGAGTGACAACATCGGTACGGCGAGTGCCGAGGTGTCAACCGCGCTCGACGAGCTCGACCTGCCCGCCGGTACGACCGCGACGCTCGGCGGTGTGACGGCCGACCAGGGCAACGCCTTCCAGCAGCTGGGGCTTGCCATGCTCGCCGCGATCCTCATCGTGTACATCGTCATGGTGGCCACCTTCCGGTCGCTTCGCCAGCCGCTGCTTCTGCTCGTGTCTGTGCCGTTCGCGGCGACGGGTGCCATCGGTCTGCAGGTCATCACCGGTGTTCCACTCGGTGTCGCTTCGCTCATCGGTGTGCTGATGCTCATCGGTATCGTCGTGACCAACGCGATCGTGCTCGTCGACCTCGTCAACCAGTACAGGTCGCGCGGCATGGCGGTGACCGATGCGGTGCGTCACGGTTCGTCGCGGAGGCTCCGCCCGATCCTCATGACGGCACTCGCGACGATCTTTGCCCTGGTGCCCATGGCGCTCGGGCTCACCGGCGAGGGCGGCTTCATCTCGCAGCCGCTCGCCATCGTCGTGATCGGTGGTCTCGTCTCGTCGACGCTCCTGACGCTCATCGTGCTGCCGACGCTCTACAACCTGGTCGAGGGTGCACGTGAGCGGCGTCTCGATCGGCGGGCGGAGACCGAGCGCGAGATCGAGCGTGCGGAAGCGGCGACCGAGCAGGCGGAACCGGCGAAGGCGGCATCCGTCAGCTAAACGCCGAAGGGCAACGTCACCGAGTCAGGACGCCGACGGTTGCAGCGCTCTGGTGCGCTGCGGTCCGCCGCCGCGTCACCGCGCTCGAGATCCGGTCGATGACAAATCCGAGTGCGATGGCGATCACGATTCCCGCCACCGCGCCGAGGAGTGGCTGGTCCTTCACCCAGTGCCCCGCGAGCAGGCCGATGAGAACCGAGTACGCCGCCCATGACACGCCGGCGAGAACCGTGAGCGGCCAGAACCGCCGGTGGGGGAACCCGGTGGCTCCCGCTGTCATGTTCACCGCGATCCTGCCGATGGGGATGTACCGTGCGGTCAGGATCAGCGCTGCCGGTCGGGAACGGATGCCGTGAGCGGCCCAGTCGAAGGCGCGGACGGTTCGCGGGTGCCGCATCCACGCGAATCGGGTGGTTCCGGCGATGCGTCCCAGCAGGTAGGCGATGTTGTCGCCGAGTGACGCCCCGACTGCGGCCACGAGGATGATCAGGATCGGGTTCGGTGCTCCGGCTGAGACGCCGATCGCGGCGGCGGCTACAACCACGGTTTCACTCGGAACCGGTGGGAAGAACCCGTCGATGACGACGACGGTGAAGACGACCGCATAGACCCACGGCGAGGCGGCGGTCGAGAGAAGAGCATCGGTGAGAAAGTCCATGACAGCCGTTTCGATCGCGGCGTCGCAGAAGTGCGGCACCGTTTTCGAGGCTACGAAGGCCTGACGGTCGCGGCATCCTCCTCAGGTATTGGGTGACGTCACCCCAGCGGAGGAGATCCGGGAGGGCGTTATCTCGACAAACCGTGGTGGGCGAAGGTCAGGCCTGGGTGCCGATGGCGAAGCGCACGGCACCGGCCTCGTCGACCTCAGCGTCAAGAATCTTGTCGTCGAGCATGACCGCAGCGTTCTCGTCGACAAAGATGCGGGCGCCGCTCGACTCGACGACGGCATCCGTCGGTTCAGGTGCCGTGGCGACCGCGACGGAAAGGTCGGTCGACGACGGTTCCGGGCTGGTGATCCGAAGGCCAGCATCCTCGGTCCCCGCGCTCTGGAGCGTGATGGTCTTAACGATGGTGCTTGCGTTATCGGTGAGGGTGAGCATGAGCGTCCTTTGCGATCGGCGGTGAGGAGTGTCCCACCCTTCCGAACCTGTCGGCCGACCTCAAGCTGGAGCCCGGCATTCACACGAAAGACGGAGGTCGGAAACGACGAATGCCTCCCCGCCGCGAGGCGAGGAGGCATTCGTTTGGTTCGTGGACCGTTAGGCCCGGCTGCCGCTGCGCGAGTTGCGCGTGACGAGGCCGTAGATCAGGAGCACGACGATGGAGCCGACGATGGCGGTGAGCCAGGTCGAGATGCTCCAGAACTCGTTCATGTCGATGCCGAACAGCAGGCCACCGAGCCAGCCGCCCAGAAGTGCGCCCACGACACCGAGAAGCAGTGTGATGAGCCAGCCGCCGCCCTGTCTGCCAGGAAGAATGGCCTTTGCGATTGCGCCAGCAATCAGACCGAGAAGAAGAAATGCCAGGAAGCTCAAGGCTCCACCTCCATTTGTCCGATGGATCTCCGTTGCCGGAGTCCCGTTGAACCCGCCCGGTTAGGCTGGTGTAACTCGAGAGTACCGCGTTCGGTGTTTATCTGGGGAATTGCCGCAAAGTCATTGCGAAATAGAGAAAAGTACGTGACAATTCCGCCTTTGTGCCGTAATGTAGCCAAGTCGGCTCTGGACACCGTGGATGTACCGCGGAAGGGTTTGTAAGTCTGGTGGGCCGGTTATACATCGCGAAAACGCGACTTGTATTCACTTTGATGTGAAACGGTCCCGGCCATCGACTGCCCGGGTATATGAATGCCGCAGCTCTGCTGTGCGCTTCTCGATTCATGCATGAACTAAAACCCGGAAAGTACTATGCCCAAGAACAATAAACCCGCTGGCGGCCGCCCCGCCCGCAACTTCGACCCGAGCTACGCCCGTAAGAGCGGCGGCCCGGCAGGAACCACAGCTGGCAGCAGGAGCCCGGGACACCGCGGATACCGCGCCGCAGAATCCGACGCACCGAAGAAGGCCCGCTGGAACGCCGACGAGCGCGCCCAGCGTCGTCACTCCGACGAGCCGCGCGAACAGCGCGCTCCCCGCGACGACCGTTACGACGGTGGCGCCCAGCCGCAGCGCGGCGAGCGACCCGCGTACAACCGCGGTGAGAACCGCACCGAGCGCCCGGCCTACGGCCGCGATGACCGTGCTCCCCGCGATGACCGTGCACCCCGCGGCGACCGCAGCGAGCGTCCCTCGTACGGCCGTGACGACCGCGCCCCGCGCGGCAACGGTGAACGTCCCGCGTACAACCGTGGCGAGAACCGCACCGAGCGCCCCGCGTACAACCGTGGCGAGAACCGGACCGAGCGTCCCTCCTACGGCCGCGACGACCGCGCGCCCCGCAGCAATGGTGAGCGTCCCGCGTACAACCGTGGCGAGAACCGCACGGAGCGTCCCGCGTACAACCGTGGTGAAGGCCGCACCGAGCGCCCCGCGTACAACCGCGACGACCGTGCACCTCGCGGTGACCGCGCCGAGCGCCCCTCGTACAACGACCGCGCCCCGCGCGGCAACGGTGAGCGCCCCGCGTACAACCGTGGTGAGAACCGCACCGAGCGTCCGGCGTACAACCGTGGCGAGAACCGCACGGAGCGTCCGTCATACAACCGCGAAGACCGCGCTCCCCGTAGCGACCGCTCTGAGCGCCCCGCGTACAACAACGACCGCCCGTTCACGCGTGGCGAGCGCATCGAGCGTCCGTCGACGCGTCGCATCTCTGCGGGCCGCGACGACCGCGCACCGCGCCGCGACAACAACTTCGACCGTCCCCGCGACGCCGGAGCAGACAAGAACTTTTACCCGAACCGCGACGCCAAGGGAAACTTCACCCCCGAAGACGACGTCGTGCTCGAGCGCCTCGAGGCACAGGCCACGCTGGCCGTTGACGTCGAGGGCATTTCGTTCACCGACCTTGGCCTCGGTGGCAACATCGTCGCCGCTCTCGCTGAACTCGGCGCACCGAGCCCGTTCCCGATCCAGGCAGCAACCATCCCCGACGTCATCGCCGGCAAGGATGTCCTCGGCCGCGGTCGCACCGGATCAGGCAAGACCATCGCCTTCGGCGCACCGCTCGTCGAGAAGCTCATGGAAAACGGCGGAGGCAAGAAGCGTGCCATGGGTCGCAAGCCCCGCGCGCTGATCCTCGCACCGACCCGTGAACTCGCGCTGCAGATCGACCGCACAGTGCAGCCGATCGCCCGCAGCGTCGGCCTCTTCACCACGCAGATCTACGGCGGAGTGCCGCAGGGCCGCCAGGTTGGCGCTCTCCAGCGTGGCGTCGACATCATCGTCGGCACCCCGGGCCGGATCGAAGACCTCATCGAGCAGGGACGCCTCGACCTCTCCGAAGTGACCATCACGGTCCTCGACGAGGCCGACCACATGTGCGACCTCGGCTTCCTCGAGCCTGTGCAGCGCATCCTGCGCCGCACGGCAAATGGTGGCCAGAAGCTGCTCTTCTCGGCAACCCTCGACAAGGGTGTTGCCTCGCTCGTCAAGGAGTTCCTGCCGTCCCCCGCCGTGCACGAGGTTGCCGGCGAAGACCAGGCCTCAGCGACGATCGACCACCGCGTTCTCGTGGTCGAGCACCGCGACAAGGACCGCATCATCGAGGAACTCGCGAACCGCAACGAGAAGACACTGATCTTCTCGCGCACCCGGGCATACGCCGAGCGTCTCGCTGACCAGCTGGAGGATGCAGGCATCCGTGCAGTGTCCCTCCACGGTGACCTGAACCAGGCCCGCCGTACCCGCAACCTCGCGCAGCTCACCTCAGGTCGAGTGAACGTGCTCGTTGCAACCGACGTCGCGGCTCGTGGCATCCACGTTGACGACATCACCCTCGTCATCCAGGCCGACGCGCCCGACGAGTACAAGACGTACCTCCACCGTTCGGGCCGTACGGGCCGCGCGGGCAAGGTCGGTACCGTCGTCACGATCATCCCGAAGGCGCGCCAGCGTCGCATGACCGACCTGCTCGGTCGCGCCGAGATCGAGGCTGACTACGTTCAGGCTCGCCCCGGTGACGAGATCATCGAGGAGCTCGCCGGTCGCATGACCAACAAGAAGCTCACCGCCTAACAGCTGAGCCGCCAGAACACCCGTTCCGGTCGAGACCACCCGTTCGCACGTGTGTTCTCGACCGGAACGGGTGTTTTCGTGTACCTGGTCGCCGATGCGGCCTCTCAGAACAACATCGGCTGTTCGGTCGACGGCAGGATGCGCGCGCCTGTCGAACCGTCATCACTCGTGAACGCGGGCCGCTCTCCGGCGTCGTTTCGCAGCATCCCGAGCGCTTTCGATCGGATGCCGCCCGTCGCCGGATCTTCACGGCCGCGTTCGAGCCCGTGGGCGCGGATCAACGGCGAAATGCGTGCGGCGAGCCAGGTGCGGTACTCCTTCGGCGCGTACTGCCCGCGGGCGTAAAGTGCTGTGTACTTCGGGACAAGTTCGGGATGCTGCCGCTCGAGCCAGTGCATGAACCACGGCTTCACTCCCGGTTTGAGGTACAACGAGGTGAAGAGCACGCTCGTTCCTCCCGCCGCCTTCACCTGCCGCAGTGCCTCGTCGAGGTGGGCCTTCGTGTCGGTGAGGTACGGCAGGATCGGCATCAGGAACACGCTGCAGTCGAGCCCTGCGTTGCGCACCGCGGTGACGGTGGCGAGTCTCGCCTTCGCCGACGGTGTGCCCGGCTCGATCGACTTCTGCAGCTCGTCGTCGTAGATGGCGATCGACATGGCGAGGTCGACGGGCACGGTCTGGGCGACCTCGGCGAGCAGCGGGATGTCGCGGCGGAGCAGCGTGCCCTTGGTGAGGATCGACAGCGGTGTGCCGGAGTTCGCCAGCGCGGTAATGATGCCCGGCATGAGGGAGTACTTGCCCTCTGCGCGCTGGTACGGGTCGGTGTTGGTGCCGAGCGCGACGGGGTACTTGCCCCAGCTCGGCTTGGCGACCTCCTTCGCGAGCACGTCGGCGACGTTGATCTTCACGACGACTTGGTTGTCGAAGTCGTCGCCGGCGTTGAAGTCGAGGTAGCTGTGGGTGGGGCGGGCGAAGCAGTAAACGCACGCATGACTGCAGCCACGGTAGGGGTTGATGGTCCAGCCGAACGGCATCTGCGACTGCCGCGGGATCTTATTGAGCGCTGACTTCGCGAGGACCTCGTGGAACGTCACTCCGGCGAACTCCGGCGTCTGCACGCTGCGCACGAGGTTGTTGAGCTTGGCGAGGCCCGGGAGCGCCGAGGGCTCCTCGGTGCCGAGCTGCTGGCCATCCCACCTCATGCACTCTATTAGAACATGGATTCGAGAATAGCGGGCTATCTGTGGAGTGAAAGTGCGCGAGCGCGTTCTATGTGCGCCAACCGCTGCAGATCCATGCCCGCGCTACAGAAGCTTCTGCAGCGTAAGCATGGAAGTGGAGCGCTCGGTGAAGCCGACCGCTAGAGCAGAGTCCCGGCCACGAGAAGGAGGCCCGCGCCAACCGCCCAGAACAGCACGACGAACGCCCAGTCCCGGGCCCGGAACGGCACGAGGTACCGCTCCGTCCGTGACGAGTGCGCCCCGAACGCCCGCGCGTCCATGGCCAGGGCAACCCGCTCGGCGTGACGGATAGCCCCGACGAGCAGCGGCACGATGTAGCCGAGACCGCGACGGATGCCGGCGAGCGGCCCCCTGCCGCCTGACACTCCGCGAACGCGGTGCGCCCGTCTGATCTGCTCGAGTTCCAGCCGGAACCGGGGCACGAACCGATAGGCGGCGAGTGCCGTGTACCCGATGCGATAGGGCACGTGCAGCTGCTGCACCAGCGCCCGCACCAGATCGGGTCCCGTCATCGTGAGCCCGGCGATCAGCGCGAGCGACATCAGCGCCCCGAGTCGGAGTGCCGTGGCCAGCCCGATCAGCCAGGCCCCGAGATAGAAGCGGTACTCGCCGAGCTGGAACAGGAGCGGCGTGTCGTCGACGCGCGCGGCATCCGTCCACAGCCCAAAACTGAGCGACAGCACCGCGACAATCGCCGGCAGGCCGAGCCAGAGCGCAACCGCGAGCCGGGCACTGAGTTTTGCCCCGACGCTGAGAAGCAGAAGCGCAAGCAGGATAAAGACGAGCGGAGTCGCAATATCGCGCACGAACAGCAGGTAGACCATGAACGGCAGTGGCCCCGCGATCTTCGCCAGCGGGTTGAGCCTGTGCAGAAAATGACGGGCCGTCACACCTCGCCGTACGGAGTAAGGGTCGAGCGCCGCCGTCACGTGAGGCTCCCCGGGAGGTCAGCGACCCGCGAGAGTGACATCCACGACGGATGCCGCGTCACGCCCCGCATCGCCCGCGCGAGTGGGGGAAGAATGAGCCCGGCCATCGAGAGCAGTTCGCCGTCACCCAGGATCTCAGCGGCCGGCCCGAACGCCAGCAGCCGCCCGTCGTGCATCACAGCGACGTGGCTCGCATACTCCGCAACCAGCTGGAGGTCGTGGGTCACGGTGATCACCGTCGTCCCCGAGCGGTGCAGGTCCCGAAGCAGGGTGAGCAACTCGTTCGCCCGCTGGCGATCCTGGCCAAACGTCGGTTCGTCGAGGACGAGAACCGGGGCGCCGGTGATGAGCGCCGTGCCGACCGAGAGCCTGCGCTTCTGCCCGCCGGAGAGAAGGAACGGGTGGGCGTCGCGGTGCTTTTTCAGTCCGAACCGCTCGAGCATCGCTGTCACTCGCGCCTCGATCTCATCCGCGTTCAGCCCGCCGCCAGAGCGTCCGCGGCGCACCCGCAGCCCGTGGGCGAGTTCGTCGAACACCGTGTTCTCGATGAACTGGTGCTCGGGGTTCTGGAAGACGAAACCGACGTGGTCCGCCAGCATCCGCGCGTCACTCGTCGCCGGATCAAGATCGCCGACGCGGACCCGCCCTTTCGGCGGCGGAACGACTCCGGCAAGAGCCTGCACGAGCGTGGTCTTGCCCGCTCCGTTGGCGCCGATCACCGTGACGAAATCACCCCGGCCGATCTCGAGCGACACGTCACGGATGATCGGCGTGCGGCCGCGGGTCACGGTGAGACCGCGAACGCTCACGGCCGCGTCCCTCGGAACGACGGCCGGCTCGGGCGTGCGTTCGGCGAGAGGGGGAAGAGAACGGATGCCGTTGAGCGCGTCCGTCAGCTCGGCCGGGGTGAGCGGGAGTGGATCGAGTACCACTCCGGCGCTCCTCAACCGCAGCGCGGCCAGGGTGGCGACGGGCAGCCAGACCCCGAGTTTCGCGACCTCGTCCGCGGCCCCGGCGAGCACGGTTCTCGGGTCGCCCTGGAACGCGAGTTTCCCGGTGCCGTCGAGGACGATGACCCGGTCGACGAGGTCCATGGCCGCGTCGAGGTTGTGCTCGATGAGGACGACCGCGTGGGTCCCCGCCGCTGCGATTTCGCGGAGGACCGCGTAGACATCGGCAATTCCGGTCGGGTCCAGGTTGGCGGTCGGCTCGTCGAGTACGAGTACCCCGGTGCCCATCGCGAGGGCGCAGGCGATGGCGAGTCGTTGCTTGCCACCGCCCGACAACAGGTCGGGGTTGTCGAGACGCCTTTCCCACAGTCCGACGGCATTCAGTGCGCGTTCGGCTCGCTCGAGCACCTCGGCGACGGGGAGAAGGAGGTTTTCCGGGCCAAAGCAGACCTCGTCGAACACCGTGCCGGTGACGAGCTGAGAATCGGGGTCCTGGAAGACCATCGCGACGTCCTGCGACAACCGCGACACCGTGGCATCCGCCGTTCGGATGCCGTTGACCGTGACGGTTCCGGAGAGCGTCCCGGCGACCGCGTGCGGGACGAGGCCGTTGAGTGACAGGGCGAGTGTCGACTTGCCGCAACCCGACGGGCCGAGGAGCAGGACGACTTCTCCCGTGCGAACGTCGAAGCTCACACCGTTGGGGGTGTCGTCTGCGCTCCCGGCATAGCGGATCCGCACATCGTCGAGCCGCAGCGCGGCGGTGTGATCCGGCATTCAGCTGGTCACGCGGAGGTCACTGGTGCGTTGGCCGAATCCGGGACGTGTGGCCTGCGGTCGACCTCACGCTGCAGCCCCCGCGCCACCCCGGTCTTGTCGATTCGGCTGGCGATGACCCGCCCGAGCCAGGTGAAGATAATCGGGCTCACGGCGAACAGGCCGAAGTACACGACACTGAGGCCCGCGCTGAACTGTTCGGCGCCGATGGCCAGATAGACCCCGGCGCCGAAGATGATCCCGGCGATCGCCGCAGCGAGGTAGAAGACCCAGGCCCGCCAGTACCGGTAGCGGCTGACGAGGAACGGCAGTTCCTGCAGCAGCCCGATCGCAAGGCCGGCGCCGAGGTAGCGAAGGAACCACTGGGGGCTGAAGGCCGCGGCAATGAGCCCGGCGAAGAGACCGGTGAGCAGCGCGACTCCGCCGCGTCGAAGGAGTGACTGTGCGACAACGCCGGGGAGGAAGTACACGCCGACAAGCGAACCGTAGAGAACCGGGATAGTCGCAGACATGAGCCCGTTGAGATAGCCGCTGACCACAAAAACGAGGCCACCGGCGACGCCGATGGCTGCGCAGGTGAGCAGGAGGCGGGTGCTCGCGTTTCGCATGTCGATCTCGGTTTCGGGTGAGCTGGTTCAGGGGTGAGGTAACCCTAAGTTTAGTGCGTGTCGTCTGGGAGTCGCGCTCAGGATTGTCGGCGACGCGGCGTCAATCGCACTCCTGGCAACGGCGGTGCCGGGATCCGTTCACCACCGTGGCCACCAACCGAACCAAAACGGATGCTGCGCGATTCCCACGCGTCCCGCGCGCTCACGATCTCCTCGTGGCTCCGTGCCACGAAGTTCCACCACATGATGAGTTCCTCCGCGAACGGCAGGCCTCCGAGCAGGACGAACCGGCATCCGTCCGGGCTCGCGATGTCGAGCGATTCACGCTCCGTGCCGAGGTAGAGGAGCGGCCCGCGCGTGAGCGATTCTCCGGCCACCTCGAGAGTGCCCGAGAGCACCATGACCGCGTACTCGTAGTGCCCTTCGAGCGGGAGCGTGACGCGCGCACCAGCGTCGATCACGGCATCCGCCCCGACCAGTGGCGTGAACACGGTTGCCTCCGAGACGACGTCGCCGAGCCTTCCGACGAGGACGCTCGCGGTGAGGCCTTCCGCGCGGTAAACCGGAAGCTCGGTATGGCGCTCGAAGAACGGATCGATGTCGGCGACGTCGCGGGGGAGCGCCACCCACAACTGGAGGCCCCGAAGCGGGCTGCCGACGGGGCCGAGCGAGAACTCGGAGTGGGAGATGCCGTACCCGCTCGTCATGATGTTGAGTTCGCCCGGCTCGACGGCGACGTCGCTGCCGACGCTGTCACGGTGACGGATGCTGCCTTCGACGGGCCAGGTCACCGTCTGCAGTCCGGTGTGCGGGTGCGGCAGCACCTTCATCCCGACCTCTTCGTCGTCGAACCTGTCGAGGAAGCACCACGCGCCGACCATGGGCAGCGCGCGCTGGGGGAGCGACCGGTGCACGACGATCCCACGGATTCCTCCGAGCGGGACCTTGCGGGACTCGAGCCGGCGCGTCGTCTGCCCCGTCGCACCGGGGCGCGAGCTGAGCGACTCGCTCACCGGCTGGTCGAGTCGCGTCATTGCTGGACTGGTTCCCAGTCGACGGTGCCCTCGAACTCGGGATGACGCTTCAGCCAGGACTGAACGAACGGGCAGAAGGGGACGATCGTCTCGCCGCGAGTGGAGGCGTCCTCAAGGGCGCTCCGCACGAGGGTGGAGCCAAGGCCCATCCCCTCGAACTCCGGCTGTATGAGCGTGTGAGTGAAGGCCAGTCGGCCGGGGTTCTGGCGGAATGCGACGAAACCGGCCAGCGAGCCACCGACCCGGATCTCATACCTCGACTCGTCGTCGTTCCTCGTGACGCTGGTGGTCTGGTCGGCATCATCAGCCACAGGTTCCTGCTTTCTCACGAACGACGGAAGGGTTCACTCCAACCTATTCCTGTCGTCGTCGGGGCGCGAGTGGATTGCCTCATCCGGTCCGGTCCGGTTCGGTCACGGCACGGCCGGGCGGCACGGCCACGGTCACGGTCAGGCGAGAGCGAGCATTCCTGCTGCGACGAGCGCGAGCACGAGTCCGAGCCACTGCACGGGGGCGATCCGTTCCCTGAGCACCACGGCGGCAAGAAGGATGGTGCCTGCGGGATACATCGCCGTGAGCACGCTCATCACCGAGAGATCACCGATCCGGATGCCGATGAGCAGCAGCGTATTGGCGAGCGCGTCGACGATGCCACACGCGATGGCGAGGCCCAGGCCCTGGCGCCACCCGGTCCGCGCTGGTGCGGAGGGGCGCCGACCGCGACCGGGGTTTCTGGTACGCAGCCAGACCAGGAACACGGCGGTGAACATCAACGCGGCGTTCACGGCCCGGTTCATCACGAGTGGGACGACCCCGGAATCCTCGGGCGTCTGGTCGATGAGGATGATGAACGCGCCGATCATCGCGCCGGAGCCGATCGCCATCAGCACACCACGGATGCTCGGTCGCACCGCGCCCTTTTCGGGAACAAAACCGACCAGGATGACGGCGACGAGCGCGAGTCCGAGAGCGAAGAATCCGAGGACGCCGAACTCGTCGCCCGTGGCCAGCCCCCAGGTCATCGGCACTATCGCCGACACGACGGCGGTGAGCGGTGACAGGATCGACATCGGCCCGATCGCGAGGCAGGCGTAGAGCAGCGAGATGGCGATGGCACCGGTGACGCCGGACAGCCCTCCCCACAGCACGGCTTCCGCCGACCAGCGCCCGAAGCCGAGAGGCAGTACGGCGAGGAGAACGACAAGACCGGACACCGCCGCGAGCGCTGTGACCCTGAGCGGGCTGATTCGCTTCGACGCGAGGCCGCCGAGGAAGTCGGCCGCGCCATAGACGAGAGCGCCGAACAGGCCGATGACCGCGGTGAGCATGACGAAAGCGTAGTTGACCTGCCACAGCCGGGCGCCCGCCGCGGTCCCGGGAGCCCCTGTGCCCGGCGGGCAACGTACAGTGGAGGGAGGGCCAGTCAGCCCACACTCCCGCGGGAAGGACGATCATGCGCGCTCGGCGGACCCGCGTGCTCCGCGGCCTTCTCGCGGCCGCACTGGCCACCTTCGCCGCCGCGCTCTCCCACACGATTTCCGGCGACTCTGCTCCCGGCATCTTCGCGCTCGCCGTGGCATCCGTCCTCGCCGTATTCGTGTGCATCACCCTCGCCGGTCGAGCGCTTTCGCCCTGGCGTCTCGCGGTTTCGGTCGTGCTCAGCCAGCTGGGTTACCACCTCCTCTTCGCGCTCGCGCCAGCCACGACGGGCACCGCGACGACGGGCACAGCGTCCAGCGCGGGGCACCACCCCGGAATGGTTCTGCTGTCGACGGATGCCGTGACCCACGCCCACGCGACGCCCGCCGCGGCCATGTGGCTCGGTCACGCGCTCGCCGCCGGTGTCACGATTGTGGCCCTGGTTCGCGGCGAGCGAGTGCTCGTTGCTCTGTCCGAGACCCTCCGGATGGGCGTTCGGGCGCTCATCATCGCCCGTGTCGTCCCTATTGGCGGCGGCGGGGTTCGCACCGCGGTCGACTGGCTGCCCGTGCTGATTGCCCGTCAGCGCGTGCTGCTCTCAGCCATGCGCCATCGCGGGCCTCCCGCACCCGTTCGCCGGACCCGCTCGTTCGCCTGACAACGGAGGGGACTTGCCCTCCCCGACGGGGAGCATCCGTTCGGCACACCCGCAGACCATTTTCTTTCGCCGACCGCCGCTTTGCGCGCCGGTCGCACCTCAACGAATTTCGGAACTCATGAATCGAACTCACACAGTCCACCCAGGCACACAGCTGGCCCACGCGCAGGGGCAACCCGCGCCCAGAGCATGGAAGGTTGGGCAGATGCGTATTCGCCGCCTTCTTGGACTCTCGACACTCGCCGGGCTGCTCGCGGTTGCCGGCCTCGGCCTCGCCGGGGCGCCCGCGCATGCGCACAACGCGCTGGTCTCCTCGACACCCGCTGCCGATTCCGTCGTGACGGAGCAGCCGGGTACATTCTCGGTCACCACCAACGACGCCATCCTCGAGGCGGGCGGCACGTCGAATGCCATCCAGGTTCGCGGCCCTGGTGCCGAGACCCTCTACTACGGTGACGGTTGCATGACCGTTTCGGGCAGCACGCTCAATACCCCGGTGCAGCTCGGCCAGCCGGGCGACTACACGGTCCTCTGGCAGGTGGTGTCCGCTGACGGGCATCCGATCTCGGGAGAATTCACGTTCACCTGGCAGCCGGCATCCGGCCAGGAACTCGCGGCGGGAGTGCCAGCCGTGCCGATGTGCGGGCAGGCCCAGGCGCCGGTTGAATCGGCCTCGCCGGAGCCGGAGCCGAGGTTCACCACCCAGGCAACAGACACCGCCTCCCCGTCGGGTCCGATCGAGTCTGAAGACACGACCGCCGCGCCGAACGACTTCCTCTGGATCGGCGGGGCGCTCGCCGTTCTCGTGATCGCGGCAGTGGTTGCCGTCGTCCTGGTGCGGCGAAAGAAGGGTCCGCCAGCTGGCCCCGGTGCCGACGAGGCTGGCGAAGCTGACGCGGCTGACGCTTCTTCGCCACGGGACCCGCGCTAGCGAGGGCCCAGCGCTCGACGGCGCCCGGCGCCGAGCGCTGCACATGCATGCGGGCGCTGCAGAAGTATCTGTAGCGCCGGCATGGGACTGCAGCGGTGGCGGTTCGCCAGCCGTGGGGCACCTCCCGCGATTACCGAGCGCTGCACATGCATGCGGGCGCTGCAGAAGTATCTGTAGCGTCCGCATGGGACTGCAGCGGTGGGGGTTCGCCAGCCGTGGGACACCCCCCGCGATTACCGAGCGCTGCACATGCATGCGGGCGCTGCAGAAGTATCTGTAGCGCCCGCATGGGACTGCAGCGGTGGCGGTTCGCCAGCCGTGGGACGCCTCCCGCGATTAACCGTTGTCAGCGGCAGCGGCTATCGTTTGCGAGGTGACAAACGTGCTGCCAGAAGCGTCAAAGGCCCCCACCGCAGCCGACGTGCTGCACTCGGTCTTCGGCTTCGACTCTTTCCGTGGTGAGCAGCAGGCGATCGTCGACCAGGTCATCGCCGGCGGTGACGCCGTGGTGCTCATGCCCACCGGCGGCGGCAAGAGCCTCTGCTACCAGGTGCCCTCACTCGTGCGCGACGGCACTGGCATCGTCGTGTCGCCGCTCATCGCCCTCATGCAGGACCAGGTCGACGCACTTCTGGCCGTCGGCGTCCGGGCAGCCTTTCTCAATTCGACCCAGGACTCGGTCGAGCGTGACCGCGTCGAGCAGGCGTACCTCGCCGGACAACTCGATCTGCTCTATGTCGCCCCCGAGCGACTGAGCTCGGAGGCCACCAAGCGGTTCCTCGCGAACGGCAAGATCGCGCTCTTCGCCATCGACGAGGCCCACTGTGTATCGCAGTGGGGCCACGACTTCCGCCCCGACTATCTCGCCCTCGGCGAGCTGGCCGAGCGCTGGCCTGACGTGCCGCGGATCGCGCTCACGGCAACGGCGACGGATGCCACGCACCGCGAAATCACCGAACGCCTGCACCTGCAGAACGCCGCGCACTTCGTCGCGAGCTTCGACCGGCCCAACATCCAGTACCGCATCGTGCCGAAGAACGAGCCGCGCAAGCAGCTCGTCGATTTCATCTCCAAAGAAGGAGCGGGCGAGGCCGGCATCGTTTACGCGCTCAGCCGCAACACTGTGGAGAAGACCGCGGCCCACCTGCAGGCACACGGCATTCACGCGCTGCCGTACCACGCGGGCCTCGATGCATCGGTTCGCCAGAAAACGCAGGCCAGGTTCCTCCGCGAGGACGGCATCGTCATCGTCGCGACCATCGCTTTCGGAATGGGCATCGACAAGCCCGACGTGAGGTTCGTCGCCCACATCGACCTGCCGAAGAGCGTCGAGGGGTACTACCAGGAGACCGGTCGCGCCGGCCGTGACGGAGAACCCTCCATCGCATGGCTCGCCTACGGGCTGCAGGACGTGGTGCAGCAACGCCGCATGATCGACGAGTCACCCGGCGACCTCGCCCACCGCAGGCGCATGTCCGCACACCTCGACGCGATGCTCGCACTGTGCGAAACGGTCGAGTGCCGCCGCACCAACCTGCTGAGCTACTTCGGCCAGCCGTCAGAGCCATGCGGCAACTGCGACACCTGCCTGGATCCGCCCCAGGTCTGGGACGGAACGATTCCGGCACAGAAGCTGCTCTCCACGATCGTCCGGCTCAAGCGCGAGCGGAACCAGGAGTTCGGTGCCGGCCACCTCATCGACATCCTCCGCGGAAAGACCACACCGCGCACCACTCAGTGGAAACACGAGTCGATAGCGACGTGGGGAATCGGGCAGGACCTCAGCGAGCAGCAGTGGCGTGGCGTCATCCGGCAGCTCCTGGCCAAGCGCCTGCTCGCAACGCGCGGTGAATACGGCACCCTCGGTCTCACCGACGACAGCGCATCGGTGCTCTCCGGCACCCAGCAGGTGCCCATGCGCACCGAGCCGGAGCGGCGAGCGTCCGCCAGCAAGGCGCGCCGACAGGCGGCATCCGACCTCGCCCCCCAGGATGTCGAGCTCTTCGAGGCGCTCCGCGCGTGGCGCGCGGCGACGGCGAAGCAGCAGGGTGTGCCCGCGTACATCGTCTTCGGCGATGCAACGCTGCGCGCCATCGCCGCCGCGCGACCCGATTCCTTCGATGCGCTCGCGACGATCACCGGTATCGGCGAGAAGAAGCGGGCCACCTACGGGCAGCCGTTGCTCGACGTCGTTGCGGGCCGTGAACCCGCCGAGCCTCAGGAACTGTCGACTCCTTAGCTGTCGACTTCTGAAATCGCTACCCCTCATCTCACAGCCGTTAACGCACTCAAGCGCCGGGCCCGGGGCACAGCGCTTGAGTGAGAAAGAGTATTCGGCTGCTTAGCCCTTGCGAGCCTTGTCTTCGCGCTTCGCCGACTTGTCGGCGCGCTTCTCCTTCAGTGACTTCGCTGGTTCTTTCTTAGCGGAGTTTTTCTGGGGTGATTTGCTTGGCATGAGTGCTCCTTCGACCTGCCAGCCGCGTCGGCTGTGTCTCTTGACCATACGCTGTATCCGCGCGAAGGGCACGTCTGCGATCGCTCGACGGAATCTCGCGCTGCACCTTGTGGGGTCTGAATGAGGAATCACCCCCCTGACTGTAGGTTTCCACAGCGTGAGTGTGGGGCCTGTTCTCTCCAGTTGTAGCGGTGGAACGGCATTTTTCGTATCGGCATGTGCCGCTCGTAGGTTTTATTCAGACGTACTTCAGTGCCGAAAGACAAGGACCTTCCCATGGCTGACACCACCATCCGCCCCGATGAGATTACCCGCGACGACGTGCTCGCTGACCTTCCCGCGGGTGGCCCGGACGGATCCAGGGTGAACGTGCCTGACCTCGCACACCGGTTGCTCGGTACCTGGCCGGAGCAGCGGCTGAATGCCAGGGCACTCGCCGCGCGCGAGGAGTTCCACCGCATCGAGGGTCAGAGCGTCGACGAGCACCGCGAGCGTGTCTTCGGCCAGCTCAAGCTCCTCGTCGAGAACGGCCAGGTTCACCGCGCCTTCCCCGTCGCGCTCGGCGGCAAAGACGACCACGGCGGAAACATCGCCGGGTTCGAGGAACTCGTCACCGCCGACCCGTCGCTGCAGATCAAGTCCGGTGTGCAGTGGGGCCTCTTCGGATCGGCCGTCATGCACCTCGGATCTCCCGAGCACCACGCGAAGTGGCTGCCAGGCATCATGAGCCTCGACATCCCCGGGGCGTTTGCGATGACAGAGGTCGGCCATGGCTCCGACGTCGCCTCAATCGCGACGACGGCCACCTATGACCCAGAGACGCAGGAGTTCGACATCCACACGCCGTTCCGTGCGGCCTGGAAGGACTACCTCGGCAACGCGGCGGTGCACGGGAAGGCTGCAACGCTCTTCGCCCAGCTCATCACCAACGGTGTCAATCACGGCGTTCACTGCTTCTGGGTTCCTCTCCGCGACGACGAGGGCAACTTCCTCCCCGGAATCGGCGGTGAAGACGACGGAATCAAGGGCGGGCTCAACGGCATCGACAACGGCAAGCTTCACTTCACCCACGTCCGGATCCCTCGCACGAACCTGCTCAACCGATACGGCGACGTCGCCGAGGACGGCACGTACTCGTCGCCCATCTCGAGCCCGGGTCGCCGGTTCTTCACGATGCTCGGCACCCTCGTGCAAGGGCGTGTGTCGCTTGACGGAGCCGCTGTCGCGGCATCCGCTGTCGCCCTGCAGATCGCGATCACCTACGGAAGCCAGCGGCGTCAGTTCAACGCGGCCAGCGACACGCAGGAAGAGGTCATCCTCGACTACCAGCGTCACCAGCGCCGGCTGCTGCCGAAGCTCGCCACCACCTACGCGGAGATCTTCGCCCACGACACGCTGCTCGTGAAGTTCGACGGTGTCTTCAGTGGCAAGTCCGACACCGAAGACGATCGGCAGGACCTCGAGACGCTCGCGGCCGGCCTCAAGTCGCTGTCGACCTGGCACGCACTCGACACCCTCCAGGAAGCGCGCGAAGCGTGCGGTGGCGCCGGCTTCATGGTCGGGAACCGGTTGACGAGCCTGCGCGCCGACCTCGACGTCTATGTCACCTTCGAGGGCGACAACAACGTGCTGCTTCAGCTCGTCGGCAAGCGGCTCCTCGGCGACTACGCCAAGCGGTTCAAGGGCGCTGACGCGGCGACGCTCGCCCGATTCGCGGCGGAACAGGCTCGCGGAAAGGTCGTGCACGGCACCGGACTTCGTTCTCTCGCGCAGACCGTTGCCGACTTCGGCTCGACGGCGCGGTCCGTCGGCCACCTGCAGAACGAGGCAACACAGCGCGAGCTGCTCACGGCCCGTGTCGAGGGAATGGTCGCCGGGATCGCCGGTCGGTTGCGGGCAGCGAGCAAGCTGAGCGCAACGGATGCCGCTGCGCTCTTCAACGCCAACCAGAACCAGCTCATCGAAGCGGCTCGCGCGCACACCGAGCTGCTCCAGTGGGAAGCATTCACCGAGGCACTCGCCGACGTCACCGACCCGGGAACGAAGAAGGTGCTGACCTGGCTCAGGGACCTGTTCGGACTCGGGCTGATCGAGAAAAACCTCTCCTGGTACCTGATCAACGGCAGGCTCTCCGGCCAGCGCGCCGGTGCCGTTACGGCGTACATCGACCGGCTGCTCGCGCGGCTCCGTCCGCACGCCCTCGACCTGGTCGAGGCGTTCGGGTACAGCCAGGAGCACCTCCGGGCGCCGGTAGCCTCCGGCATCGAAGCCGAGCGCCAGGACGAAGCCGCAGCCTACTTCGCTGATCTTCGCGCCTCGGGCACCGCACCCGTGCAGGAGAAGTCTCTCAAAGCGAAGAAGAAGTAAGCGCAGACGAAGCCGCCCTTCCCGACCGGGGAGGGCGGCTTCGTTGTGGGCGGGAGCTGTCGACGGGCGTTGACGCTACCGGCGCAAACGGCGGTACGCCCTGGCCGACAGCGGCAGAAACACGAGCGTGATCAGGAGCGGCCAGCCGAGCGCCATGCCGAGCGCGGCATCCGGCAGCCAGCCCGACGTGATGCCGGTCGGATTGCCGAACAGCTGGCGCGTGGCTGTGGCCGTGGCTGAGATCGGGTTCCACTCGGCGACGGCGCCGAGCCAGCCCGGCATCGTCTCGGGTGCAACGAAGACATTGGACAGAAAACCGATCGGCCAGATCAGGACCTGAACCGCCATGGTCGCACCGGGTCCGCGAAAGACCAGCCCGAGAAAAATGCCGATCCAGAGCAGGGCGAACCTGAGCCACAACAGGAGCAGGACGGCGAGTAACGCTGAACCGAGGTCTGTGGTGACGCGCCACCCGATCAGCAGCCCTCCACCGAGAAGCACGGCGAGGTTCAGGATGGACGACGCCATGTCCGCTCCGCTGCGCCCGAGCGCCACCGCCGAACTGTGGATCGGCATCGACCGGAAGCGATCGGTGATGCCCTTGGCGGCATCCGTCGACATCGCCAGCATCGTGCCTTCGAGTCCGAACAGCATGGTCAGCGTGAACATGCCGGGGAGCAGAAAGGTGATGTAGTCGCCGCCGCCGGGAACCTCGATCGCGCCGCCGAAGAGGAACCCGAACATGAGGAGCAGCATGATCGAGAACAGCAGCCCGAAGATCGGCAGGGCGGGCTGCCTCACCCAGTGCAGCAGCTCGCGCTGGGTGAGGATCCAGCCGTTGCGCAGGGCCGACGAGCGAGGAACCGACGAGCGGGATGCCGGCGCGTGCGGCGCCGGGGAGTGGGACGCTGTGAGCGTGGTCATGATGGGTTCTCCTGTGCGGTGAGTGCGAGGAACACCTCGTCGAGGGTGGGTCGGCGGAGCACGAGGTCGACCGGCTGGATGCCGGCGGCGTCGAGAGCACGCACCGTTGCCATGAGCGCCGCGGTGCCCGACGGCGCCTCTGCTGTCACGGTGCGCGCCGCCTCGTCGAGGGTGGCCTCGCCGTCGCTCCGGATGGCATCCGCCGCTGCCGCGAGGTCAGCGGCATCCGCAACGGTGACGACGATGCGATCGGCGCCCAGTTGCTTTTTGAGTTCGTCCGGGGTTCCCGAGCGGATGACGTGACCCGCGTTCATGACGGAGATCGTGTCTGCGAGCTGGTCGGCCTCGTCGAGGTACTGGGTGGTGAGGAGGACTGTTGTGCCCGCGCGGGCGATTCGGCGGATGGTGCGCCAGACCTCGTTGCGTCCTCGCGGGTCGAGCCCCGTCGTCGGTTCGTCGAGGAAGAGGACCGCGGGGGAGAGAATGAGGCTCGCCGCGATGTCGAGGCGTCGCCGCATGCCGCCCGAGTACCCGGACACCGGCCGGGTGGCTGCCTCGGTGAGGTCGAAGGCCGCGAGCAGTTCGTCGGCGCGGACCCCCGCGCTGCGCTTGCCCAGGCCGAAGAGCCGGCCGAACATGACGAGGTTCTGCCTGCCGCCGAGGATCTCGTCGACAGCGGGGCTCTGCCCGACGAGGCCAATGCTCGCCCGGACACCGGCCGGCTGGGAGCGCAGGTCGTACCCGGCGACGGTCGCCTCGCCGGAGTCCAGGTCAATGAGGGTTGCGAGTGCGCGAACGGCCGTGCTCTTGCCCGCACCGTTCGGCCCGAGCAGGCCGTGGATCCTGCCCGCCGGGATGGTGAGGTCGAAGTCGTCGAGCGCGTGAACGGCACCATAGCGTTTGCGCAGCCGGGTGGCGCTGAGGGAAGGTGCCTGCGGGGATCGGGCGGGAGGGGAGCCGGGCCGGGAGGAGGCTGGAAGGTTCACAATACTCCTTGTCGTATGCCGTACGGAGTTAATGAGGAAACTGAGCGTACACCATACGGAGTAAGTACACTAGGGGCATGACCGCGAACGATGACCCAGGGCACACAGACCCGGATCGCACGCTGGCGCTGCTCTGGCGCCACACCCTCGGCGAACAATCCGGCGCTCGCGGGCCGAAGCAGAAGACGACGGTGGACGCCGTCGTCGCGAACGGCATCGCCCTCGCTGACGAGGAGGGGCTCGAAGCGTTCTCGATGCGCAAGGTCGCCGAGCGCATGGGCATGGGCGTGATGAGCCTGTACACCTATGTGCCAGGGCGGGAGGACCTGATCGGGCTCATGGTCGACCAGGTCACCGGCGAAGTTCCACACCCGCCGCTGGAGGGCGACCTGCGCTCCCGGCTGGATACCGTTGCGCGGCACCTGTGGGCTGAGTGTCGGAGGCACCCGTGGCTGCTGTCGGTCGATACGTCGCGGCCAGCGCTCGGGCCGCACATCTCCGACCGCTACGAGTGGGAGCTCTCCGCCGTGGAGGGAATCGGTCTCAGTGACATCGACATGGACCAGGTGGTCACTCTGATAGCCGGGTTCGTGCTGAGCGCTGCCCGGATGGCCCGCGACATGGATCAGACCCAGCAGCGGTCGGGTGTGAGTGACGCCGAGTGGTGGGCGGCCAACGCGCCGGTGCTCGAGAAGGTCATGGACGGGTCGAGGTATCCGCTCGCCGGCCGCGTCGGGCAGGCCGTCGGAGAGGTGTACCAGGCGGCGAGCGACCCGCAGCTGGCGTTCGAGTTCGGGCTTGCCCGCGTGCTGGACGGGATCATGGCCTACGTCGCGTCAGATCGGTAGCGGGCGAACTGAACCTCCGCGCCCGGCGACGGGACGGCATCCGCCCCGCCATCATCTTGGGCGCTACACAAACATGCGGGCGCTGCAGAAGTATCTGCAGCGCCCGCATGGATCTGGCGCGGTCGAGGTGACGAGCTAGCCCGCGGCGACCGCGGCAGCAATCGCCGCCGGGATCGGGGTCTCACCCGAGATTGCTTCCCAGGTGAAGCCGGCCGTCTCGGGGAAGGTCAGCGCTGCGGTGATCAGCGACGCGACATCCGCGCGGGGGATCGAGCCCCGCTCGGTCTCGGTCGCGAGGGTGACGAGGCCGGTCGGCTCATCGTCAGTGAGCGCACCTGGCCGGAGGATCGTCCAGTTGAGCGACGTCTTCTTCAGCTCGATGTCCGCGTTGCGCTTGGCGGCTACGTAAGCGGCCCAGACGTCGTCGCTGGTGTCGACCTCGCCGTCGATTCCCATCGCGGAGACCTGAACGAACCGCGTGACCCCGGCGCGCTCGGCAGCCTGCGCCGACTTCACCGAGCCCTCATAGTCGACGGTGTGCTTGCGTTTGGCGCCTGAATTAGGGCCGGCGCCCGCGGCGAACACGACAGCATCCGCCCCGTCGAGGATCGGGACGAGGTCGTCGACGCTCGCCGTCTCGATGTCGCAGACGACCGGCTCTGCACCGAGAGCACTGATTTCAGACGAGTGGTCAGCGTTGCGGAAGACGCTGACGACCTCGTCGCCGTTCTCGACGAGCTGTGAGGTGAGGATGCGGCTGATCTTGCCGTGTCCTCCGATGATGACGATTCGGCTCATTGTTTTCTCCCTGGTCGTAAAGGTCGTAGAAGTCGTAGTGGTGGCGCCGTCGGTCAGGACGGGCGCTCCTCAGGCGACTTCGTCTTCGCGGGGTCGGTCTCGGGCAGAGACCCGAGGACCTCGTCGATGCTCGCGAGGGTCTCCTTCGAGAGGCTGACGCCGGACGCCTTGACGTTCTCGCGCACCTGCTCGGGGCGGGAAGCGCCGATGATGGCGCCGGCCACGTTGTCGTTGGCGAGCACCCAGGCGACGGCAAGCTGCGCCAGGCTCAGGCCGTGCTCGTCGGCAATCGGCTTGAGGTTCTGCACCGCGGTGAGCACCTCGTCGCGGAGGAACACCTTCACCGAGTCGGCGCCGCCCTTCGCGTCTGTCGCGCGGGAGCCCTCCGGCAGCGGCTGGCCCGGCAGGTACTTGCCCGAGAGAATGCCCTGGGCAACGGGGGACCAGACGATCTGCGAGATGCCGAGCTCGCGGGAGGCCGGCACGACCTCTTCCTCGATGACCCGCCACAGCATCGAGTACTGGGGCTGGTTCGAGATGAGCTGGAAGCCGAGCTCCTTCGCCAGTGCAGAACCACGGCGCAGCTGGTCTGCGTTCCATTCCGAGACGCCGATGTACAGCGCTTTTCCCTGGCGGACGATGTCGGCGAAGGCCTGCATCGTCTCTTCGAGGGGAGTGTGGTGGTCGTACCTGTGCGCCTGGTAGAGGTCGACGTAGTCGGTGCCGAGCCGGGTCAGCGACCCGTGGATCGACTCCATAATGTGCTTGCGGCTGAGACCGGAGTCGTTGGGTCCCTTTGGTCCGGTCGGCCAGTACACCTTCGTGAAGATTTCGAGGGACTCACGCCGTTCGGAGGCGAGCGCCTCGCCGAGCACGGTTTCCGCCGCGGTGTTCGCGTAGGCGTCGGCCGTGTCGAACGTCGTGACGCCGCTCTCGAGAGCCGCGGCGACGCACTGTTTCGCTGTGTCGTTCTCAACCTGTGACCCGTGGGTCAGCCAGTTGCCGTAGATGATTTCGGAGATTTTCAGGCCTGAATTGCCGAGATAGCGATTGTCCATGCGGCCACGCTACGCCCAGCCGGCGGTTCGAGGCCACAGAAGTTCGAGACCTTGCACCAGCTCGCGTTCTGTGCCACAGGTTTTCTGGCGGATGCCGCGATGCGGCTTCGAGAGAAGGTGCTGGACCCCCTGTCGCACCGCGCAGACAGGGATACTGTCGAGGTATGCGCGAGATGTATCCGGAGATTGAACCGTACGACACAGGGCACCTCGACGTGGGTGACGGCCAGCTGATCTACTGGGAGACGAGCGGAAACCCGGACGGTAAACCCGTCGTCTTCCTGCACGGCGGGCCCGGCGGTGGAACGACCCCGAGCCAGCGGCGCGTCTTCGACCCGGAAAGGTACCGCATAGTTCTCTTCGACCAGCGCGGCTGCGGCAAGAGCACGCCGCACGCGAGCGCGCCGGAGGCCGACCTCGAGTCCAACACCACCTGGCACCTGGTCAGCGACATCGAGAAGCTGCGTGAACACCTCGGTGTGGACACCTGGCAGGTCTTCGGCGGGTCGTGGGGCAGTTCGCTCGCCCTCGCGTACGCCCAGACCCACACCGATCGGGTGTCCGAGCTCGTCCTCCGCGGCATCTTCACCCTGCGCCAGGTCGAACTCGACTGGTTCTACGAGGGCGGCGCATCCGCAGTCTTTCCTGACCTGTGGCAGGGTTTTCTCGAACCGGTGCCGGTCGACCAGCGCCGCAATCTCATCCGAGCGTATTCAACGCTCCTCAACGACCCGGACCCGGCCGTGCACGAGCCGGCGGCGGTTGCCTGGTCGCGCTGGGAGTCGTCGACCATCACCCTTCTCCCCAACGAGGCGACCGTTGCGCGCTTCACCGAACCCGCCTACGCCGTTGCGTTCGCCCGCATCGAGAACCACTACTTCATGAACGGCGGCTGGTGGGAGGAAGGCCAGTTGATTCGGGATGCTCCGAAGCTCGCCGGCATCCCCACCGTCATCGTGCAGGGTCGATACGACATGTGCACGCCACCGATGACGGCGTGGGCGCTCGCCGAAGCCATGCCGCACGCCGAGCTGAAGATGATTCCGGATGCCGGTCACGCCTTCGACGAGCCAGGAATCCTGGATGCCCTCATCGAAGCGACCGACCGGTTCGCCTCCTAGCGGTGACGCTCGTGCCGCGCAAGCGGTTCTGCGGGTGCGATCGGGTGCGGGTAAGTTATCCCGGTGACCTTCAATCCAGACTCTGACATCTCCGGCAGCAACGTACGCAAGCGCGGTCGTGGAACAGCGATCGGCGTCGGCGGTGGTGGACTCGCTGTCGTGGCGGTCTTCCTCATCGCCCAGTTCACCGGGATCGACCTGAGCGGGTTCATCGGGGGAGGCGGAGAAGCCGGCGGTTCGGCGCCATCGGCCACGTCCCTCAGCGAGCAGTGCAAGACGGGCGAGGACGCCAACGAGAACATCGAGTGCCTCATGGCAGGGGCGGGGTCGTCGATCGATGACTTCTGGATCGACAACTACAGCACGGTCGCGAGCGGCGAGTACCGGACCCCGGGCTTCGACCTCTTCGAATCATCGACGACCACCGCGTGCGGAGCGGCATCCAGTTCGACCGGGCCGTTCTACTGCCCCGGCGACGAGACGATTTTCGTCGACACCTCATTCTTCGCGCAGCTGCGCCAGCCGCCGTTCGACACGACGGGCGGTCCGCTCGCCCAGTTGTACATTGCGGCACACGAGTGGGGGCACCACATCCAGGCGATCTCGGGAATCATGGAGTCCGCCGACCGCATGGGAACCGGTCCCGACTCCGATTCCGTGCGCATCGAGCTCCAGGCCGATTGCTTTGCGGGCGCCTGGGTAGCTGGAGCGAGCGAGACCGAAGACAAGAACGGTGTGACATTCCTCGAGCGGCCGACAGCGGCGCAGATCGCCGACGCACTCGATGCCGCCGCCGCGGTCGGTGACGACCGCATCCAGGCGGGTTCGGGCCAGGGCGTGAACTCCGAAGCGTGGACCCACGGGTCGAGCGAACAGCGCCAGCGCTGGTTCAACGCCGGTCGCGAGGGTGGACCCGGCGCCTGCGATACCTTCGCGGTGGACGGCTCCCAGCTCTAGATTGGTCAGGAAGCTCGAGTTTCGGGACCGGTGCACGCGGTGATCCTCTGCACCGTGATGGTCTCGTCTCACCACCTCGGCCCATAAACTGAGCTTTTCTCACCCGAAGAGGGGGGATCGCTCGCTACCTGCTCCGGGTTACTCTTTCAGCACAGAACGTGAAAATCCATCACGTTTGGTGTTCTACGGCCGCGCTGAGCCGTCCTTCCTCCTCCCTTGCCCACGGACAGGCGGTGGTGACTTTCGCGGCCTGTTTTCGGTGAGAAGAGTGCTGAAGTGCCCCGTCCGAGCAAGCCGACTTCCCGGCTAAGCGTTTTCGACTCGAACAGGTCGGTCGCGCTCGCAGCGGTCTTTGCCATTCTCGCCACCCTGGCCGTTCCGCTCAGTGCCGCGGCCGCACACGCCGCAGAGCCGTGCGCTCCCGGTTCGAATCCCATTGTGTGCGAGAACTCAAAGCCGGGTACGGCCCCGGACATCTGGGACATCGATCGTGCGGGAGACGCGAGCATCCAGGGATTCGCCACAGATATCAGCGTCAATGTGGGCACTCGCGTCGACTTCAAGATTGATTCCGAGGTTCTCGATTACACGGTCGACGTCTACCGCACGGGTTATTACCAGGGTCTCGGCGCTCGCTTCATTGAGCGCGCAATTCTTGCCCCTAACCGTGCAGAGGACCAGGACGAGTGCATCACTGACGAAGCGACGGAGCTCTACGACTGCGGTACGTGGGACGTGTCCGCATCGTGGGACGTGCCACCCGACGCAGTATCCGGCGTTTACATTGCACTCCTGACCCGAGTCGATACCGGCGGCTCAAGCCACATCATCTTCATCGTCAGAGATGAGGACAGCTCCTCCGACGTGCTTTTCCAAACGTCTGACCCTACGTGGCACGCGTACAACACCTATGGCGGCAGTGACTTTTATCAGGGCGCCAACAACGGGCGGGCGTTCAAGGTCAGTTATAACCGGCCGTTCAACACCCGCGCGGACATGGCAGGCCGTGACTTCTATTTCTCAAGCGAGTACGCACAGGTTCGATTCATGGAGAAGAACGGGTACGACGTCAGCTACTTCAGTGGTATCGACACGGACCGTTACGGCTCCCTCCTCACCAACCACCGCGTCTTCCTCTCGGTCGGCCACGACGAATACTGGTCGGGCGCGCAGAAAGCGAACATCGAGGCCGCCCGCGACGCCGGTGTGAACCTTCAGTTCCTCGCGGGCAATGAAGGATACTGGCGCACACGCTACGAACCGTCCGCAGACGCTGGTGCCACTGCATACCGCACGCTCGTGAGTTACAAGGAGACGTGGAGCTACCAGAAGATCGACCCCAAAGACGAGTGGACCGGGACCTGGCGCGACCCTCGATATGCGCCGGCGTCTTCGGGTGCAGGCCAGCCCGAGAACAAACTGATCGGCACCCTCTATCAGGTGAACTATTCCGACCTGCCGGTCTCAGTTTCCTCACGCGAAGGTAAGTTGCGTCTCTGGCGGAACACAAGTCTGGCGAATCTGCCCCCGGGCTCGACGGCGTCACTGGCCCCGCACACTGTCGGCTACGAGTCGAACGAAGACGTGGACAACGGCTTCCGCCCAGCTGGTCTCGTGCGCCTGTCAACGACGACAGGCGACGTTCCCGAATATCTTCAGGATTACGGCAACACGGTGAAGGCCGGCACGACGAAGCATCACCTCACCCTGTACCGCGCGCCGAGCGGTGCACTCGTATTCTCGGCTGGCAGCGTGCAGTGGGCGTGGGGCCTGGACGATGAGCACGACGGAGACGGCGCATCTGCCGATCCCCGGATGCAGCAGGCGCAGGTGAATCTACTCGCAGACATGGGAGCGCAGCCGGCCTCCCTTGATCCGGCGCTTGTACGAGCGACAGCGAGCGCGGACACGACGGCTCCTACGGTGGTTATCACCAGCCCTTCGCCCGGCGCGACCGTCTACAGCGGATCGATTGTCGAAGTGACAGGCACAGCTGCAGACGTGGGCGGCGAGGTCGCCGGGGTCGAAGTGTCGACCGACCAGGGGGCCACCTGGCATCCCGCGACAGGTACCAGCGAGTGGTCATATCGCTACGTGCAGAAGGGCATGGCTGCGACGCCGACCCTGGTGCGGGCGATCGACGACAGTGCCAATTACCCGAGTTCACCGGCGTCGCACACTATTCAGGTCACCGGCCCGTATTCGTTCTTCGGCGACACAACCCCTGCCACGCCCGACTCGGGCGATTCATCCGCGGTAGAACTCGGGCTGCGCTTCACGCCAGCAGTTGGCGGGTTCGTAACCGGCGTTCGTTTCTACAAGAGCAGTGCAAATACCGGTACTCACACGGGATCGCTCTGGCGGGACGACGGCGTTCGGCTCGCGTCAACAACGTTCTCGGACGAGAGTCCGTCCGGCTGGCAACTGGCTACTTTCGCCAGCGCCGTTCCGGTAACGGCGGGCCGAACATACGTGGTGTCGTATTTTGCACCGAACGGGCACTATGCCGCGGAGTCAAACTTTGGCGACTACGCCACGATCGACCGCCATCCGCTGAAGGTCAACGGGGGATATGGATCATCCGCTGCGGGAGTGCACAGCACCGAGGGGACGTATCCAACGAGAAGCTTTGGTCGAGGAAATTACTTCGTTGATGTGGTCTTCGACACCGTTGACACATCGCCACTCGTAGCGATGCAGCAATCGCCCCACCCCGGATCGTCAAGTGTGTCAACGACAACGCCCATCCGCGCGGTGCTGTCGAAGGACGTGGCCGCGGAGTCCGTCGACATATCCGTGACGGACAGCCTGGGCGCCCAGCTGAGCGGCGGCACCGCGTACAACCCGGACACGCGCACCGCAACGTTCACCCCGGCCATTCCCCTCGCCAACTCCGCTACGTATTCCGTTTCCCTGAAGGTCTGGGGTGTAGCGGGCGCAGAGCCCGTCTCAGGTGGCGATTGGTCGTTCAGCACAGCGAAACCCAACGCGGAGCCGGGGATATGCCCGTGCAGCCTGTACAACGACAGCGAGCTGCCAGGGATCATCGAGGTGGGCGACCCGGATTCGGTGACCCTCGGCGTGCGCTTCTCCGCGACCGCGCCGGGAATTATCCGGGGAATTCGTTTCTACAAGGCGACGGGGAATACCGGGATGCATGTTGGTTCCCTGTGGTCCGCGGGGGGTGACTCGCTCGCGACAGCGATCTTTAGCGAAGAGAGCTCATCGGGCTGGCAGACGGCATATTTCGCCCAGCCGGTATCGATTACCCCTGGAACCGAATACGTGGCGTCCTACCTGGCACCCTCTGGGCGCTATTCCGCCACCGCGGGAGCGTACGGAGCAGGGTTTGCCAACGGGCCGCTTCGAACCTCGGCCAGCTCAGGGTTGTACAGCTATACCAGTGCATTTCCCGATCGGGCAACGTCAACCTCGTATTCAGTGGACGTGGTTTTCGAGACAACACCGGATCCGCTGGTTGTCCAGAGCACACTCCCCGCAGATCGAGCTGTCGATGTCGCCAGAGACACCAGCATCTCCATCACTTTCTCCACGGCGATCAGCGACGGATTCGACATGACGGTGTCGGCTGGCGAGCATGAGATCAATGGAGTGGCTTCGGTCAGTGTCAACCGCAAGACCATCGTCTTCACTCCGGACGATGATCTGCCCGCTGACCAGGATCTCGATGTCGAGGTCTCAGGGATCCGCTCGACCGGAGGGATCGCCCTGGCGAATCACCTGTGGACTTTCCACACGGCGGAAGACGGCGCAACCAGTGCCAGATACACGCTCCTCGGGAATGAGACACCGGTCGTTGTGTCGGCCACCGACGATTCATCGCCCGTCGAGCTTGGCATGGTGTTCACCGCCAGTGAAGCGGGCTCGGTGACGGCGATCCGTTTCTTCAAAGGCCAGGGAAACAGCGGCACTCACACTGGATCACTATGGAACTCGGCCGGTGAACGACTCGCAACAGTGACATTCCAGACCGAGTCAAGCACAGGCTGGCAGACCGCGTCCTTGCCAGCGCCCGTCCCGTTGACCGCCGGGCAGGAATACGTCGTCTCGTACCTCGCACCCACGGGGCACTACTCGTACACGGGCGCCTATTTCCAGACTCCGCGCACATCCGGACCGCTGACCGGGGTCGCCGGCCGATTCCTCTATGGCAGCGCCGGAGGGTTCCCGATCCATTCTTTCAACGCCACGAACTATTTCGTGGATCTGGAGTTCACGGCCCTGGCCGCGACTCCCACTCCCACTCCCACACCGACGCCGACTCCGACACCCACACCGACACCCACACCGACACCCACGCCGACACCCACGCCCACACCGACACCCACGCCCACACCGACACCCACGCCCACACCGACACCCACGCCCACACCGACACCCACTCCCTCACCACCGGCCGAGCCCGCGGTGGACCCGCTTACCCAGCCGGGAGTCACCTCCCTCTTCCATCCCGACAGCGAACCCGCAGCGACCAACTGGGAGGATTTTGACCCGGTCCAGGTCGGAATGTCGTTCACCTCGGCGGTCGACGGCGAAATCCTGGGAGTGCGCTTCTATAAGGGCACCCTCGATACCGGCGAACACACAGGCGCCCTGTGGGGTCCCACCGGGAACAAGCTCGCGAGTACCACTTTTACTCAGGAGAGTGCGAGCGGTTGGCAATTCGCCGTGTTCGACGCTCCTGTCCCAGTGCAGGCGGGAACCGTGTACACCGTCAGTTATCTCGCCCCTCACGGTCGATACTCCGTGACACCGAACGGGCTCCAGAGCGAAGTGGTCAACGGCCCACTGACAAGCGTGTGGAACGGCGGCAGATACTCCTACTCCACGGAAGCACCGACCGCGCCGATCAAGCACAACTTCTGGGTCGACGCGATGTTCAGGGCCTCACCATGACCGCTCTCTCCGCCCACGGCCCGACCCACAAACCACACCACCCCGAAGGGGAACACATGTCACAGGAGAAACTCCGGATCGCCGTTGTCGGCGCCGGCTACTGGGGTCCGAACCTCGCGCGCAATTTCTCGGCAAGCCCCGAGTGGGAGCTCGTCGCGATCTGTGACCTGGACCGGGAGCGGGCCAGTCGACTAGCCGAGCAGTCTGGCCAGGTGTCAGTGGTCACGTCCCTGACCGAACTGCTGGAATCCGACATTATCGACGCGATCGCGATCGCCACTCCGGCGCGAACGCATTATCCGATTGCCATGCAGGCGCTCGCCGCTGGCAAACACGTTGTCGTGGAAAAGCCGCTCGCAGATTCCGGCGGTAATGGCCAGGCGATGGTCCTCGAAGCGGCCACCCGCGGCCTCATCCTCATGGCCGACCACACCTATTGCTATACGCCGGCGGTCCTCAAAATCCGAGACCTGATTGCCGATGGAGAACTTGGCGAAATCCTCTTCATTGACTCGGTACGCATCAACCTTGGCCTGATCCAACCCGATGTCGACGTGTTCTGGGACCTCGCCCCGCATGACCTTTCCATCCTCGATTTTGTCCTTCCCGGCGGCCTCAGGCCAACGGCGGTGGCTGCGCAGGGAGCAGACCCGCTCGGGGCAGGGAGATCCTGCATCGGTTACCTCACGCTCCCGCTGGAAAGCGGCGCGATCGCCCACGTGCACGTGAACTGGCTGAGTCCAACCAAGATCCGTCAGATGGTGATCGGCGGAAGCAAGCGCACGCTCGTCTGGGACGACCTCAATCCGCAACAGCGGCTCAGCGTTTACGACCGTGGCGTCGATCTCGGTAAGCAATCAGCCGGGCGCACCGACGAGAGGGACGCGAACATTTCTTACCGACTCGGTGACACCTGGTCTCCCGCCCTTCCCGAGCGAGAAGCGCTCTCGACCATGGCGGCGGAGTTCGCTTCCAGCATCCGGTCCGGCCGGCCCTCCCGCACTGACGGAGAAGCCGGGCTTCGGGTTCTCTCGGTGCTCGAAGCGGCAACTCGAAGCCTGGCCCAATCCGGAGCCGCGGTAATCCCTATACGAGGCGAACAGATGGAGACGGCGCGATGAGTGAACTGCACGGAGCACAGGCTCTGGTCACCGGCGGAGCAGGCACGATTGGGTCGACCATCGTAGATCAGCTTCTCGAGGCCGGGGTGGATCATGTCGATGTGCTCGACAACCTGGTTCGAGGGCGGAGGGCGAATCTCGACGGTGCCATTCAGTCCGGACGGGTCACCCTCGTCGAGGGTGACATTCGCGACCGTGACCTGGTCCACGACGTCACGCGTGGCAAAGATCTGGTCTTTCACCAGGCGGCGATCCGCATCACACAGTGCGCCGAAGACCCGCGACTGGCGCTCGAGGTGCTCGTCGACGGTACCTTCAACGTTCTCGAAGCAGCGGTGGAGGCATCCGTCGATAAGGTCATCGCGGCGTCGAGCGCTTCCGTCTATGGCATGGCCGAGCAGTTCCCCACCACGGAACGCCACCACCACCACAACAACGACACGTTCTATGGAGCGGCCAAGTCGTTCAACGAAGGGATGCTGCGGAGTTTCCGTGCGATGTACGGACTCGACTTCACCCTCCTGCGTTACTTCAACGTTTACGGACCTCGTATGGATGTGCACGGTGTGTACACCGAAGTGCTTGTGCGCTGGATGGAGCGGATCGCCGACGGCAAGCCGCCGCTGATCTTCGGTGATGGTCGGCAGACCATGGACTTCGTCTTCACTACCGACATCGCCAGGGCAAACCTGCTCGCCGCAGCGTCGGGGATCACCGATGGCGTCTACAACATTGCGAGTGGAACCGAGACGAGTCTTCTCGATCTCGCCGAAACGCTGTTGCGGGCGATGGACTCTGACCTCGAGGTCGAACATGGCCCTGAACGCGCCGTTAATGGCGTGGCCCGCCGCCTCGCAGACACGTCGGCCGCCAGCCGGGACCTGGGGTTCGACGCCACAGTTCCGCTCGAGGACGGTCTCCGTCAGCTCGTCGCGTGGTGGCAGCCGCTGCGCGACGAGATCTCAACGACGCAGTCAGCGGTACCGGCATGACGCGCATCAACGTGATGAAGCCCTGGCTCGGCGCGGAAGAGATCGCGGCGGTCACCGCGGTTCTCGAGTCCGGCTGGGTCGCTCAGGGGCCGCAGGTCGCGCGTTTCGAAACGCTTTTCGCGGATGCCATGGACGCGTCGTTCGCGGTCGCAACGTCCAATTGCACGACTGCGCTGCACCTTGCCCTGGTGGTTGCAGGCGTCCGTGCCGGTGACGACGTTGTCGTGCCGTCGTTCTCGTTCATCGCGACGGCGAATGCGCCGACATACGTCGGCGCGCGACCGGTCTTCGCCGATGTCGACAGAGACACCGGAAACGTGACGGCAACCACGATTGCCGAAGCCCTCACCGAACGGACAACCGCGGTTATCGTCGTCGATCAGGGCGGCGTCCCGGCTGACCTCGATCCCATCCGTGCTCTCTGCGATGAGCGCGGCATTCGTGTTATCGAGGACGCCGCTTGCGGCGCGGGATCGACCTATCGGGGTGCCCCGGTCGGGGCGGGGGCTGATATCGCGGCCTGGTCGTTCCATCCCCGCAAACTTCTCACGACGGGTGAGGGCGGGATGCTCACGACAAACAGGGAGGCCTGGGCCGATCGAGCGCGGCGACTTCGGGAGCACTCGATGAGTGTGTCTGCCACCGCGCGTCACTCGAGCGTGCTTGCTCCGCCCGAGGAGTACAGCGAGATCGGCTTCAACTACCGCATGACCGATCTTCAGGCAGCTGTCGGTATCGTTCAGCTCGGTCGACTGGCCGAGATCGTCGTGCGACGACGGGAAGTGGCGGCAACTTATGCTGAGGCCCTCGCCGATGTCGACGGAATCCGGGTCGTAACCGACCCTCCGTGGGGAACGAGCAACTTCCAGTCCCTGTGGCTGGAAGTTGGTTCCGGCTATCCCCTGACCAGGGACGGGCTCCTGGAGCACCTCGCCGCTGCTGAAATCTCTGCCCGCCGCGGCATTATGGCGTCTCACCGCCAGCCTGCCTACCGTGGTCGGGATACCGGCTCGGCTGACCTTTCTGTGACCGAACTGCTCACGGACACGACCCTGATTCTGCCGGTGTTCCATCAGATCACCCCGGACGAAATCGGGCGGGTGGTCGACGCGATCAAGGAACCGGCAGGTCACCGGATGGCCGATCGAGGTCACGTTGACGCGAGGAGGTGACGGATGGAGAAAACTCTGTTGATCGGGGCCAGCGGGCTAGCTCGCGAAGCGCTCGCGTTGGCACGGGCTGGCTCATCCCACACGGTGTTCGGGATACTCGACGACGGCTGGGCGGATATGGGCGAGTCCTTCGCCGGACTGCCCGTTCTCGGTGCCATTGAACGAGCCGTTGACTACATCGACACCAAGCTCCTCGTTTGCGTTGGCGCTGGAGCTGTCAGGGAAGCGATTGTCGACCGACTTGCACTGCTCGGGGTTGAGCGAGATGCGTACACAACGCTCGTGGATCCGAGCGTGAGCAACAACGGCGGCGCCACCGTGGGGCCCGGATCAATAGTGCTGGCACACGCCGTTCTCACCGCCGATGTCTCGATCGGCAGTCACGTCGTCGTTATGCCGAACGTCACCCTGACCCACGGCGACACGGTGGAGGACTTCGGAACCATAGCGGCGGGAGCGACGTTTGGCGGCGACGTACGAATCGGACGAGGCGCCTACATCGGCATGAACGCCTCGGTGAGACAGCGCCTGAACGTCGGTCAATACGCCGTGCTCGGGATGGGAGCAGTTCTGCTCCAACACCTTCCTGACGGAGAAACGTGGGCCGGAATACCGGCCATGGCTCTCGGTGCACCGCCTGAGAACATCACTCCAATCCCGCCAGCGGCTGGTGCGGCACCAACAACCGAAAGGTCATCATGAACGTTCTCCAGAGGATCCCGCTCGTGGACCTGGGCGCGCAGCAGGCGGAAGTGAGTGAAGAGATCAACGCGGGTTTGAGGGATGTGTTTGACAACACCGCGTTCATCGGTGGTCCGCAAGTAGGCGAATTCGAGAAGGCGTATGCCCGGCTGGTTGGCACCGTCCATTGCGTCGGGGTTGCCAACGGCACAGACGCTCTCGAGCTTGCGCTCCGGGCTTCCGGGGTCACGCCGGGCGGAGAGGTGATTCTGCCGGCGAATACATTCATCGCGACAGCCGAAGCCGTCTCACGGATCGGTGCGCGACCGGTTCTTGTCGATGTCGACCAGACGCATCTGCTCATCGACCCGAGTCGTGTCGCGGAGGCCGTGACCGACCTGACGCAGGCGATCGTTCCCGTGCATCTTTTCGGGCAGGTCGCCCCGGTCGAACTCCTGACGCCGATCGCGCTCGCGAGCGGCGCTGTGATCGTGGAAGATGCGGCGCAGTCGCAGGGCGCAACCAGGCACGGCAAGGCGGCCGGCTCGCTGGGTGTGGCGGCAGGTACCAGCTTCTACCCGGGCAAGAACCTGGGAGCCGCAGGCGACGCCGGCGCTGTGACGACGAGCAGTGACCAGGTTGCGGCGCACGTCCGACTCCTCGGCGCCCATGGAAGCGCCGTCAAATACCAACACGACGTTATCGGAATGAACTCGCGCCTCGACACGGTCCAGGCCGTCGTCCTGAACGCCAAGCTACGCCGTCTCGAAGGGTGGAACGAGGCTCGTCGAACGGCGGCTGCTTACTACGCCGAATTGCTTGCCGATGTCGACCCGGTTACATTGCCCCAGACTTCTGCCGGGAACGTCGACGCGTGGCATCTTTACGTCATTCGGGTAGCGGAGCGCGATCGGATCATGCGAGTGCTCGGAGAAGCCGGCGTCGGGGTGGGAGTCCACTACCCGGTGCCTGTGCACAGGACTCGCGCTTTCAAACACCTCGGCTACAGTGCCGGCGCCTTTCCCGTGACGGAAGCCGCAGCCGAAACGATGCTCTCCCTTCCTATCTACCCGCACATCACTCGTGAGCAGCAGCGCTACGTGGTGCGCCATCTGGTGAATGCGTTGCAGCAGTGACCAGGTCTTCCCGGAGCGATCCCGCCGGCCGTCGCGCCCAGCAGGGCGCTTCGAGTGCATTCGCCTGGAGCCTGGCAAATACGCTGGTGTCCAGGGTTGCAACCCTGGGGATCGGTATTGTTCTCGCTCGCGTGCTTGGCCCCGAATCCTTCGGCACCTTTGCCGTCGCTCTCATCGCGCTGATGGCGGTCCTCAGCTTCAATGAGTTGGGGGTCAGCCTGGCGATCGTGCGATGGCCAGACGATCCGAAGAGGATCGTGCCAACCGTTAACACGATCTCTGTGTTGGGCAGTGCGGTCTTCTGCGCCGCAGCCTTTGCGGCCGCTCCCGTTTTCACCGCTGCTATGGGAGATCCTGAGGCCACGGACGTGATACGTGTCCTGATTATCAGTGTTCTCGTCAACGGCATAGTGGCGTCACCTGCCGCGCTTCTCCAGCGTGAGTTCAGGGAAAAGCCCCGCATGATCATCGATCAGATCAACGTCTGGGGAGGGTCGGTGCTTTCGGTCGTTCTCGCGCTCGCGGGTATGGGCGCCATGTCGCTGGCAATAGGGCGACTTGTGGGCAGCGTCATCGCGGCAGTGCTATTTTTGGTCGTTTCGCCGATGCCGTACCGCTTCGGACTCGACCGGGCAGTCGTCGGGCCTTTGCTGCGTTTCGGGTTGCCGCTCGCCGGCACGAGCATCATCGTTTTCGTGGTTGGCTACGCCGATCAGTTGATCGTCGGGAGCGTCCTCGGGGGCGTCTACCTGGGGTTCTACGTCCTGGCCTTCAACCTGTCGAACTGGCCGGTCAGTATCGTGTCGCAGCCGCTGCGGCGGGTCGCCCCTGCGGCATTCTCTTCGCTGCAACACCGGGAGACAGAAATGCAGGGAGCGTTGGTGTCACTCGTTGGCATCGTTGCCGCTGCGATCCTTCCTCTCATCGCGTTCATCGCCGGGGCGGCCGTACCACTGGTCAGCTTTGTCTACGGGAGCGAGTGGATCCCGGCAGCGAGCGCGCTCTCCTGGCTCGTCCTTGGTGCTACCTGCAGGGTGTTTTGCGAGCTGGCATACGACTACCTCGTGGTTAAGGGGAAGTCCGGCACGGTCTTCTCCGTGCAGGTCGGCAGTCTGGTGGTTTTGATTCCGGCTTTGACCGCTGGTGCACTCACGAATGGTTTGGCGGGGTTGGCGGCAGCGCAGGCAATCACATCACTCATCCTGATTCTGCCGCTTTACGCGTGGCGCCTCTCGCGCAGTGGTATCGCGGTTCGTCGGTTGCTGGGTGCCGTCTGGATGCCGATCAGCCTCGCGGCCCTGGTCGGCGTCGCTGTCTGGTTTCTCTCCTCCCGAATCGAGAGCCCACTCGTTGCTCTTATGTCGGGACTGACGCTGGCCGGAGCGGTTTCATTGGCGATGTTGTATCGGCGCCGCGCAGACCTTCAGATATTGCGAGCTATCGGTCGTGCGGGTAGCGCAGGGCGCAGCGGGGCAGGAAGTCCGACGTCGGACGAGGAGATGGCGAAGTGAGAGTTCTCGTTTACCCCCACGACCTGGGGATCGGCGGAAGTCAGATCAATGCGATCGAGATAGCGGGGGCGGTCCAGCGCCTGGGGCATGACGTGGTTGTGTTCGGCCGTCCCGGGCCTCTCGTGCAGCAAATCGACCGCAGCGGTCTCGAATTCATCGAGTCCCCGAGGCCTCACCGAAGGCCTTCTCCCAACGTCGTGCTCGCGCTCTCCAAATTGGTGAGGGGCCGCGCTGTGGACATCGTCCACGGGTACGAATGGCCGCCAGCGCTCGAGGGCCTCGCAGCGATTCGGTCCGCTGGGAGAGGGTCGGCGGTAGCGACGGTGATGTCCATGTCGGTTGCGCCGTTCATTCCGAGATACATGCCGTTGATCGTCGGCACCGATCAAATTGCCCACGCTGAACGAGGCTTCGGCCGGGAATCCGTTGCACTCATCGAGCCCCCGGTGGATCTGGAACAGAATCGACCGGACGGCGACTTCGGCCAGGAACAGTTCAGGACGACATGGGGGCTTGCCCCCGGCAGGTTGGTTGTTTCACTCGTTACGCGCCTGGCCGACGAGTTGAAGCTGGAAGGGGTGCTTGCCGCCATCGCCGCCATTGGGGAGTTGTCGGTGAACCTTCCGGTCTGCCTCCTCATCGTCGGCGACGGACCAGCGAGAGCCCGTGTGGAGCGCGAGGCAGCACAGGTGAATGGCGCGAGGGGCAGGGGAACGGTCGTCGTTACCGGGCAGCTTGACGATCCGCGCGCCGCATATGCGGTGGCCGACATCGCGCTCGGTATGGGAGGTTCCGCGCTTCGATCCCTCGCTTTCGGAAAGCCGTTGGTGGTTCAAGGGGAGCGGGGATACTGGGAATTGTTGACGCCTTCGTCGCTTTCGCAGTTCCTCTGGCGCGGTTGGTATGGGATTGGACAGGACGCCCTCCGGGGGTCCGAAGTGCTGGCATCAATCCTTCGAGACCTGCTCAGCGACGAAGTATTGCGACGCGAGCTCGGACTATTCGGCCTGCAGACCGTGGGAGAGAGGTTCTCACTCGAGGGGGCGGCGCGCCGTCAGCTGGAGATCTATGACGAGGTGTCGACGGCGCGGCGGATCCGTCGGGTCGGTGACGATGTCCGTGCCATCCGGGCGTTCGCGGGATACGAACTGGGCAGGGTGGCCGACCGCGTAAAAGGCACCCTCAAAAGTGACGATTTCAACTCAGCGCCGGTGGCGGGGGCCTCACCCCTGGATAGCGCGCGATGGACAGGAGCGGTGCGATGAGCGCGGAAGCAACGGTGGTCTGGATTTCCGGTACGAACTGGGACGACGTTCCCGGAACAGACCAGCGAATGGTTCTTGCCATCGCTGCCTCTGTTCACGTGATCTGGGTGGACCCTCCGGTCGGATGGAATCCGTTAGGCGGAGCTCAGCCCAGGCTTATGGCGCGGGACGTGCTGCCCGGCGTGACCCGCCTGACGATCACGACCCTGCCGGGCGTGACCAGGCCTGTAATCCGAAGCGCAACGTCGTGGCTTCTCAGCGACCAGATCCGGAAGCTTGTGGCCGCGAGGAGCGCTCACGTCGTTGCAACGGTTGTGGCGTTCCCTCTGGCTCGCTTTCCCGAGGGCATCGGCGGGATCAGAGTGCTCTATGTTACGGACGACTGGTTAGCAGGGGCTCGGCTCATGGGCTTATCCCGAGCGTCGGTGAAGAGAATCCTCACGAAAAATCTCCACAGAGCGGACTTTGTTGCGGCCGTCTCGCCGCAAATTCTTGAGCAGTTATCGCTTCTTGTCGACCATCGGGGTGAATCGGTTGTTCTCCCCAACGGCTGTCCGCTCCCTGTCAGCGATTACCGGCCAGCCGTGCGAGATCGCGTTGTGGGGCTCGTTGGACAGCTCAATGAGCGGCTTGACCTCGGGGTCCTCGAAGCTGTGCGGGATACCGGGGTAGCGATCCGCGTGATCGGGCCGCGATCGCACGGAAACGCCGCGTTTGAGCGGCGGCTGGACCGCTTCCTGGCCTCACCCAATGTCGAGTGGGCCGGTGCTGTACCGGGCGGCGAGGTGCAGGAGCACCTGTCGCGGCTCGCCCTCGGGCTGACGCCCTATGTGAATTCGGCCTTCAACCGCGCAAGCTTCCCGCTGAAAACTCTTGAGTATCTTGCAGCGGGAATTCCGGTGGTTTCAACCGATCTGCCGTCTTCCCGTTGGCTGAACACCCCTCATATCACCCTCTGTTCCGAGCCTTCCGACTTCGCTCGTGCGGTAGAGACCGCGCTCCAGCAGCCGGACGATACCGCCGCGGCCCTGGCGCGCCAGGACTTTGCCAGACTGCACAGCTGGGATGCCCGCGCCAAACAATTCCTCCAACTCGTGGACCAACAGGTTTCCCCGTCTCCAAGCGGGGACGGCGGGAACCGTGCCCGAGAGAGGAACCTGTCGTGACCGGGCCGCTTCCCGCTGGTGAGAGCCAGGGCCTGTCACTCAGTGTTGTCACACCGAGCTACCGCCCGGACAAGGAGCTCTGTGTTGATCTCGTCGCCAGTGTGTTACGGAATACCGGCGACACGGTCGTTCATCACGTGATTGTTCCGCAGAAGGACCTCGGGACGTTTCGGGGCCTCGCGAGCCGCCGGACCGTCATCGAGCCAGCAGATGCGTATCTGCCGAGAAACTTCCTCAAGGTGCCTCGGGCGAATATCTGGATCAATTTCCGCCGACCCTATCCGCCTGTGAGAGGGTGGATCACCCAGCAGATTCTCAAACTGGCGGTCGCAGCCTCGATGACGACCGACGTCGTTCTGCTGATCGACTCCGACCTGGTGCTCATCCGTCCGATCACCGGTGAGACCTTTGGCGCCGACGGTACTGTTGCCTTGTTTCGCGTGCCACAGGGTATCGACGGGACCCTGCCACGCCATCGTCTGTGGCATGACGCCGCTCGTCGGCTGCTCGGGCTCTCAGCGACTCCACCTGGCCCGCTCCCCGATTACATCTGCTGTCCTTGTGCATGGAGTCCCACGATCGTGCGGTCCATGCTCCGGCGGATCGAGGCTACTACGGGCCGTCAGTGGCAAACGGCCGTTGCGCGGGAACTCCACTTCTCCGAAATGATCCTCTACGGGGTGTACGTGGATGAGATTTTCGATCGCGACCGCCTGCGTCCGTCGACGGGCGACATGAGGTGTGTCAACCATTACGAAGAGACACCGCTGACCCAGGAAGAGTTGGGTGATTTGCTTGCACGTACCCGACCGTCGGATATAGCGGTCATGATTTCGGCAAAGTCGGGTACCGCGTTGGAGGTTCGGCGCGCTGCGTTGAGAGACTTTGAGGCGCCGGCGGCCGGTTGACAACCAGAAGGGGTCAGTGGTTTTTCGTGGAAGCGACAGGGTGGGAAACACCCGGGCGGGCGCGGTCTGGCTCTGAGGGTTGACGGACGCTCGTCACTTTCCTCGCCCTGTAGGGAATTTGGTTCGGGGAAACAGTGCCGCCCGCACTGCCGCCTGGCCCGCCTGTGCCTGGGCCAGGGGCCGGTGAGCCCGGCGCGGGCCGGCTGCCGCTCATTTCGAGCGAACGGGCGAGAGAAATGGCTCCGAACAGGAGCACGCCGCCGCCGAGTGCTACCAGGATGACCGACCGGAGGCGGCTGGAGAACTGCTCCTCCGCCCGGTCTGGCGACGATATTGCCAGAGCCGTGAAGAGGTAGGTGTCATCCGCCCCATTGACGGTCTGTATCGCGCGTAACTCGCTGACCAGCACGTCGCCCAACGCCCGCGTGGTCGCGACGGCGTCTTCGGGCGCCGTTGAAACCCCCACGATATCGATGACGAACCCGTTTCCATTTGCGCTGCGGGCCACCGTGTAGTCAGGGCTGAGGCCCGCGTCCTCCAGAGACTCCATCATCGACCTGTCGCCTAACCGAGTGATCAGGACGTCCGAGATGAGCGCAGGGTCGGACGAGCGCAGGTATGGATTGTCGGAGTTCAGCTCGGCGAGCTCAGGGTGCTCGAGGAGTTCCGTTTCCGTTGGTACCCGGGGATTGACCATTGCGAAGCTCATGTTGGCTTCGTAGGACCGGGGGCCGAACTGGAATACGTAGCCTGCTGCAAGGAGGGTGAGGAGCAATACCGGGAGGACATACGCTTTGTGTCGCCACACCGTCTTCAAGACACTCATCGGGTCCACAGGGTGCCTCCATCATGTTCTCCGGATCGCGTGGACGTTCCAGCGACGGTCGGCCTCGCCGTTACCAAATCTGAGGAATACTCCTTTTTTACCATGATCCAAATGGCACCGCCTAGACCCACAAACACGGGGTAGAGGAGCGCGAAGACGGGAAATGACAGGGAATCGAAGGTCGCGGAGCACGCGGCGGCGACCATCCCGCCGGCGGCAACGGCCCCGGCGAGGGTGCGAAGCTCGGAACTCTGCGCCCGTCTGGCCGCGGCCAGGGTGGCGAAGGCTGGGATGGTCAGATAGGCGATCAGGCATGCCAGTCCGACAAGCCCCATCGATACCAGGGTGGTCAGATACTGGTTGTCGAGAATCTGCAGAGCGTTTGTCGGCAGGTAAGTCCCAGGGCCGGTGCCGACGAGTGGATGGGCCTCCACCATCTCCGCTACTCGGGGGTAGTTGTTGGTCCTGGTGCTGATTGAGGGGTCGCTTGCGTCTGCGGTGAGGGCGCCGGTGAGCGTGCTGACGAGCCCAGGTACTCCGAGAAAAAGGCCGACGATGGCCGCCGGCGAGAGCACCAGTGCCCACTGCCGTGCGGCCCGGGGCAGGAAGGGGAGAAAGGTCAGGATGCCCACAACCACTCCGAGGACACCTGAGCGGGAGATTGTCGTCGCAACGGCGAAAACAAGCAGGAGGGTTCCTGCCCAATGGACGATCTTCTTGCCCTTCGGATCGTGTAGCCCCCTCCAAATGGAGATCGGGAGAAGCATCGAGCAGACGACGCCCAGTTCGATCGGCGTAAAGGTCGTGCCCGCGACCCTGATCAGGGCACCACGCACTTGGAAGGTCGTGTCACCGCCGTTGTACACGAACCCTGGCATAGCTTGCTGAATCCACTCCACAGGATTGATGTGCAGATAAAACTGGGTCACCGCCACGAGGCAGCAGAACGTTCCGCCGGCGAGAAGAGCTCTGACCACAACGAGTGCGTCGTCGATCGTGCGAACGGTTTCTGTGATGACCAGGATCAGGCCGGCGCTCGCGAAGAGCAACAGGAGCCACCGGTCGGCCGACGCCCGACCGGCGATGGTGCTCTCGCCCGCCCAGCCCGCATAAAGCGCGACATACGACGCGCAGGTGCCCAGGATCAGCAGTGCGAGCCCGATGCGCCCGGGGTGGCGAAAGACGACTGGGTCATGAAGGCCGAACAGCCATGACGCCAACCACAGCGCGAACAGGGTCAGGGCGAGAAGCAGCGGAACTGTACCCGCCGCACCCAACGGCTCGAGGATCATGCTCGCGGGGAAGAAGAAGATGCTGAATGCCGCGAAGCGAAGCAGGAGCGGCGGCGACGTAAGCCGACGCGCTTCTCCTGCGCTCAGTTGAGGCAGACTCACTCGAGGCACCGTGGATCTGCCGGGGCACTGTAAATGTGGACCGCGTTTCCGTCTTCAAAGCCGTCGCTGAATGCGCCGTCGATTGCGGACACAACGCGGTCTTCGCCAATCACCGTTAGGAGGCCAGTACCCACGCAGGCATTCGTGATGGTCACCGTTTGTGCCTCCTGCTGCGTCGATCCGGCGAAGACATACACGCGACCGTCGTGCACCTTGGTCATGTGGTCTACGCCCCCGGCGGAGGTGGTGACGCCGTCAAGGAAGGGTGCATTCAGCACCGGTGCCAGGCTCGCGATCTGGGCGTTTACCGCGGTGACCGTCGGCCGTACCGCTGAGCCACAATCGTCTCGGAGTACATGTTGTGACAGGCAGCTTCCCCCGAAATTGTGATTGAAGTAAACAACGCCACGAGCGCCATGGATGATGCTGCTCCAGACGGCCGCGCGGATTTGGGGCCCGGTGATCGTTGGCGCGTAACTTTCACTAAACGGGTGGCCGACTTCAACAAAAGCCCACACGGGCTTGCTCCCCGTCGGCTCGACCAGCGAACGCACGCGGTCGACAGTCCACCCGTAATTGCTCGCCAGGCGGCATTCGGCCTGGGTCAATGACCGGCCGCCGACCATTTGGCCGCCCTCGGACGGGCCGCAGATATTCGGGTCAGTGAACCAGTAGTTGTCGACCGAAACCACATCCTGATAGTCGTTCACAAATCGAGCTGCTTCGTCGTCTGTCTGCCAAAAAGTCACACCCTTTCCGTAGTTCGTGTAGGCCAGGATGCCCGGACCGATCTGCCTGCGGAGAGTGTCCATGATGGTGTAACCGCACTGTGCGCCAGCCGGAGAGCAGATCGGCCCCTGCCCCGGGTCGTTTCCGGTCCACGCGGCGCTTCCCGGACCGCCCCACATATCCGCTTCATCGGTCGTGAGCCGCCCGGCCGTGCCTGGCATGTCATTGCCCGTAATGGCGTATGGGCCGGTCGGGCCCAGCAAGGACGTGTCTGAATTTGACGTCAGCTCGACATACAGGTTGAGCCCTGCGTCTCGATCACGTTGGACATCGCGACGAGTCAGGATGCTCTCGTACCACACGCCGACCGGGAAGAAGCTCGCGTCGGTCGGCAGGGAGTTGGAGAACTGGTCGAAGTAGTCCGGGCCGCCGTCGACCTGGCGCAGTGTGCCAACGGACGTTGTCGGGTCGCCCGGCTCTGCCGGTGGCGTCACGATCGGTGGCGTCGCTGGTTCGCTCGGTTGGGGCTGTGAAGCGAGCGACGGTGTGAAGCTGACGTCGACGAAGTAGTTGGAGTTTTCCCAGCTGTCCGTGGGAAATGCTGACTCGCCGTACCTGTAGACGCCGGCACCGGCGGGAAGCGCGAGATCTCCCCGGGTCGTCGGAGAGTCGAAATCGCCGATCGTGACCGAATAGTGTCCGCCGGGCGCGTGGTACGAGACCACGTATGGTTCATTGGCTCGGATCTTCACCGGTGACGCCAGGGTCGCGGTTTGCCACCCCGATGTCGACTCGCTCGCAAATGTCGTTTGCGCCAGCAGCACGCCTTCCCCTGTCCACAGCGAGCCGGTGTGCACGCCCGTGTTCAGCGGTGATTTGTAGAATCGGATGCTGTCCACCGAGCCGTCTGTTGTGCTGCTGAATTTCATTCCAAGCTCGACGGGGGCGGTATCGGGGTCAGTCATGGTGCGTGGGGACACGGCCGGATCCAGGGCCGTCTGGCTCGCCGCGTATGCCGCCTGGAAGGAGCCCAGAGCCAGAAGCACGGCGACCACCGATGAGATTGTCACTCGGAATCGGCTGGTGGCGCGGCGCTTTTCGGACTGGCGGGCGCGATGAAGTAAAGACATGATCCGACCTTCTGAATTGGTGCGTGCGAAAGAGATATTCGGGTTCCCTCCACTCGATAGTCCCCCATGCGGGGGGCTTTGTCGACATATTCTCAGGTTGAGAAAGCGTGTACCTCATGGCGACTGTCGACTCGTGCTGTCCCGTTCCCAGGCGCCGGGCGCGCCGCCGCGACCTGACCATGGCGGCGGAAAACGCGAAACCACGGCGAGAAAGGTATAGGCAAGCGCGTCGAGGGCGCTCGCGATCCCGCGGATGCTGAGGACGAGCTCCTTGAGGCTCGTTGACGGAGACGTGCCGCTGAACTCCGAGACCCCCCGCTGGTTGCGGCGCAGGATCGAGAGCAGTGCCGCTGTCGTCCGCGGGGTTCGAACGCGCACGGGGACGGTCGTCACTATGTGTTTCTCTTCCGGCGCGAACAGGCGATCGACGTAGAGGTCGTCCGCGGTCACAGCGGGAAATGACTCGAAACGTTCATGCCCGGACTCGCTGAGCGCGTAGACCCCGGCGCCCCACAACGCGAACCGCGTCGACGGCATCCGTCTGCGCGCTCGATAGTAGGCGCGGACGAGCGCGGATGCTCCGCTGGTGTCGTAACGGTAGATCGGTCGGGCAGCGGGTACCGAACCGGTGAGCGTGCGGAATACCCGCGCGACGGCATCCGGCTCGATTTCGATGTCGGCGTCAAGGTACAGCCGTGGCCATCGGGTGACCCAGGCGTCGCCGGCGTTGAGCGCCGCCGTCTTCGATGGTTCGGAAATTTCGAGAACGTGTACCCCCGTGTGCTTGCGAGCGCGCTCGGCCGTATCGTCGGTGCACCCGTTGCAGATCACACAGATTTCGACGTTGTCGAACTCGGCAATGGGCGCGAGGTGCCGAAGTGTGCGGTCGATCACCGAGGCCTCGTTGTGAGCGGGGATAAGGATCGCGCCAGACGGGAATTCGGTGAGAACCATTACTCGGATGCTCCTGTCGCGCGGGGGAGGGACTGCCACGATTTCCTGCGAATCACAAAGCGCAGCGATCGACGGTGGTCCGGCTGTGAGAAGCGCAGCAGTTCGTGCAGGACGACTGCGAGGCGGTACGCGCCCGCATATCCGGGTCCGTGCCCTTTCTCGACGTACCGGACGCGGTTGACGGTCATGAGTGCCACGAGGTCTGCCGAGGTCCCTGACCCTCCCTGGCTGTGCCGGACGACGGCGTCCGGTTCGAACCAGACCACTTCACCCGCGTCGCGGACTCGCCGGAAGTAGTCGACCTCCTCCGAGTAAAGGAAGAACCGTTCATCCCAGCCACCGACGAGGTTGGCGACGTCGCCCCGGATGAGAAGCGCTGCGCCGGTTGCCCACTCCACCGTGTGAGCCCGGCGATACGGCGCAGGGCCATAGACCATCTCCGAGAGCCAGCCGGGTCGAGTGGCCCACCGGCTGCCGAAGAGGGCGTCACCGATCGCCCGGGACAGTGTCGGTTCCCGGCGCAATGATTCGTAGGTCACGCGGGAGTCCTCGAGAATGCGCGGCACGACGACACCGGCGGCCGAGTACTCGACGCGGGCGAGCAGTGTCCGGATGGCACCGGGCTCAACCTCGAGGTCGGGGTTGAGCACCAGAATCGCTTCCGCGTCTCCCACGTGCTCGCGGGCGGCGTTGATGCCCGCCGCGTATCCGACGTTGCCCGCCGTTCGAAACGCGATCACGTCCGGATGACGCGCCACAATCTCGAGCGTGCCGTCGACGGAATGATTGTCGGCAACGATGACCCTGAGACGCGAGTGCTCTGCTTCGTGGCGCAGGCTCGAAATCAGGCGGTCGATGTCAGCGGCGCTGTTGTAGGTCACTATGACGACGGCGACGTCGGCCCGCGTGCCGGGGCCCGCGAACGTTGCGTCTGCCGTCGAACCGAGCGGAGTCACGCCGTTAGTGAGCGTCATGTCTCACCGCCCGGCGGCGGCACGGCGGTATCCGCTCTCACCGGAAGACCCGGTGCGGCCCCGGATGCCATGATCCTGAGCAGCGCGGTCGGCCCCTCGACGAGATAACGTCGCCCGAGACGGCGTGGTTCGAGTACGAGGCGCCATGCCCATTCGAGTCCCGCCGATGACACCCACTTCGGCGCTCGCCGTACCCGTCCGGCGAGGAAGTCCACAACGGCGCCAAAGGCGAGGAGCACCGTTGCATGCGTCGCGGGGCCGTACTCCGCGATCCACAATTCCTGTCGCGGTTTGCCGAGCCCGACAATGAGAATGTCGGTCTTTGCATCGCTGATTTCCTGACTGATGCGGCCACAGGCATCCGGATCTGACAGCTCTTCACGCGCTGGCGACCAGAATCCGGAGATTTGCAGTGACGGTCGGGTCAATCGGAGGTAGCTGCTCAGCAGCTCCTGCGTTTCGGGCGAGCCGCCGAGAAAGCCCACGGACGCACCGGTTTGCTCGGCGCGGTCAAGGAGCGGAGTTATGAGATCGCTCCCAGCGAGCCGTGGGCAATCCTCGCCGACGAGCTGGCGGGCCCGCACGGCGACCGGTGCGCCGTCGATGAGATTGAGCCATTCCACCGGGGGGTGGGTGGGCGGTCGTGTGGGCGCGATCAGCCTGGTTCCCCATTTGGACCCGGTGCCGAAGTGGTGGATGTGGTCGAGATTGATGGATGCCACGGCGAGCGGCGTCGTTTCGTGGGCCAGTGGACGGGACGCGATGAGGTCGACAGCTTCGTCGAACCCCCTCACATCGACAGGAACTCCACCGAGGGTGATCCGGCGTTCAGGAACGAGCGTCATTTCGTCACCACCGATGGTGACCAGGCGTGCTCGATGAACAGCGACGGCGCCGTCGCTCCCTCGCTGTCGATTGCCCATACGTCGCTGTCGCCGATCGCGTCCTCGCGAGCCAGGCCGTACAGGAGCGTCGAGTCGTCGAGCCACTCCACCTGGTCGTCGACATTTTTTGATTCTGGAAGCACAACTTCCTCCTCGGTTGTCAGGGTCAGTACTGCGATTCCCCAGTGCGGGGCTTCCGGAGTTCCGGAATTCTTCTTGTAAGCGACGCGACTCCCGTCGGGCGAGAGTGACGGGCACTCGGCATTGCTCGCGACCGCCGTGAGTGTGCGCTCGAGCAGGTCTCCGTGCACCAGCCAGGTCTGGCCGCCCGACGCCGCCGTCGCGTAGAAGGTCGTGTCGTCTGCGGCGAAGGTGACGCCCCAGATGTTCCGGTCTGCCGCCGTGAGGCGCTCACCGTCGATGAACAGGGCGAAGTCTTCGAGGTTGCCGTAGCTCTCGCCGCCGACTCGCGAGACGACCGTCTCCGTGGAGAAGCCCACGGTCGCGTAGGAATGTCCCGTCACAAAAGAGGTCGTGGAGACGAGGGAGCCGTCACGAGACAGTCGTGTGCGACTCGGGATGCCGGGAAGCGGCCACGATGCCACCTCCGTGCCGGCGAGGTCGAAGACGGTGGCTGAGAAGGTCGTTGGGATGCCCCGCTCAATGCGCAGGCAGGACAGCACACCGGCAGCGGCATAGACCCGGTCGCAGGCGGTGTCGCTGAGCGCCCGGTCCGCGGACGGAGTCTGAAGCGGGACTGTGGCCACCTTCCCGTAGCCATGGCCCTCTGCGGTGTTCCTGAACACGATCCGTGGCAGAGAGGCATCCGTTCTGAGCGACGTCGTACGTACTTCACTTGGCCCCGCTGCCCGCGCCTGGTACCTGGAGTACGCCGAAGTACCGTAGGCAATCGCTGCGCCGAGGACGAGGGCGGAAATGAGCAGGAGCGAGAGCCATTTGGTCCGTGAGATGGTCATGCCGGCCTCACCGTCCTGAGCGCATCGCGGAGGAGGACGATGGTCACCGGGATGACGACGGCGAGGGCGGTGGCGGCGACGAGCATGGCACCGTCCCGTCCGAGCGAATACCAGAGCAATCCGAAGCCGACGGAAGCGAGGAGCCGGGACAGCGCGACTGCGGTCTGCGCCGCGGCGATGCCGCTGGCGAGGGTGTCGACCGGTGTGGTCTGGGAGGCCAGCGCCGCGAGGATGCCGTCGCTCGCCGCGTAGAACGCCCCGAGCAGGACCAGGCAGGTGATGGTGAGCTGCCAGCCGGTGGCAGGAACCGCGGCGCACACGTAAGCAGCGAGCAAGGCGACGTGGCCGAGGATAAAGACGCGGGCCCGGCCGAATCGGTCAGCGAATCGGCCCAGTGGGATGGCGAGGGCAAGGAACGCGACGTTCGTGCCGACGTAGAGCAGCGGAAAGTACTCGGTGGCGAACCCGCTCTTGCTCTGCAGGACCAGATAGATGAACCCGTCGCCGACGGTGACGAGACCGAGCAGGCCAGCCGTGAGCAGCAGGCGACGAAGCCGTGAGTCGTTGAGGTCACGCCAGCGGAACCGCGCCGCGGGTACAGCCCCGGTCGTGGCGCGCTCCGCCCGCGGGTGCTTGTTCGGCACGAGGATGCCGAGGATGACGACGCCGATAATCGCGAAGGCGAGGGAAACAACGAAAATTGTGCTGTAGCCATCCGGAATGAAAAACAGGATCGCGAAGGCCAGAAGCGGGCCGAGAGCAGCGCCGACCGTGTCGAGCGCGCGATGTACGCCGAACGACCGAGCGAGGGTGCCGGAGTCTGAGGATGCCGTGATGAGGGCATCGCGCGGGGCGGTTCGTACTCCCTTGCCCAGCCGGTCGAGAGCGATAACAGCGCTGAGTGCCGCGAAGCCGCTCGCGAACAGCAGGCCCACCCGGGCGACGGCTGAGATGCCGTAGCCGAAGAAGGCAACCCATTTGGGCTGGTCGCCCCTGTCCGCTGCATACCCGCCGGCGATCCTGACCACGGCGCTGATGCCCTGGTAGAGGCCGTCGATGACGCCGTATGCGACCGTCGACAGTCCGATGACGCCCGTGATGTACAGGGGAAGTATCGCTGACACCGATTCGGTCGAGATGTCGGTGAACATGCTCACTATGCCGAGGGCGATCACCACGGACGAGACCCGCGTTGAAGCGGACTGGGTGGGTCGCCGTGCGGGAGACGACTCGGCCTGTTCTGCCGGTCCGGCGTCGGAGAGTGAAATGTACATTGTTGTGCTCTGTCCCTAGGCCGCAGTGAATGCGCCGAAGACGCTGTACGCGGTGTCGCCGGATGCGGAAGGGGTGACGGTGAGAAGGATCGTGTCCGTGCCCCGGGAGAACAGCAGAGCGCTCGAGCCGTCCGTTGCGGGAGCTATGGAGTCAACAAGATGGTGCGCAGCGAAACCGACGCGGTAGAACTCGAGGACGTCGGCCATGGTCGACGGCGTTGTGCCGACGAGTGTCACCTGGAGCCGGTTTTCGGCGGACGCGACGGAGCTCGACCGCACGGCGGTGTCTTCCTCGACTGGAATGATCGCCGAGGGGAACCCGGCAACGAGGGAGCCGGTGGCGCTCGCCGTTGCGGGCAGCGGAGCCGTGACGAGTCCCGGCAGCGAGGGAGAGACAGGGAGGCCGAGCGGGCTCGTTTGCTCCGGAGCGGGCAGGACTTCGGATGATGTCCGCTCGTTTACCGGTCCGGTTTCGCCGTTCCCACCCGGCTGAGCGGCACCGTTCCCGCCGTTCCCTCCGGACGGGGCGGACGGGTTATCGGTGGCAGCGGAGGGCGGGACGACACCGGTGCCTCCTGCTACGGCATCCGCCCCAGCTGTCGACAATGGCGACGAGGTTCCTGGAACGTTGGCGGCGGGTGCCGTGTCGAGAATGGCGGAGAAGACAACGATCGAAGCGGCGAGGGCCAGCACTGTAACGATCGCGGTCAGTGCGAGACGAGACGCCCGGTCGGTCATCCGCCGGCCTTCGCCCGGGAAGGGACGTCAGCCGATCGGAGACGACCCGCTCCGCCTGTCTGCGGGAGGACCGCCGTGAGCACGCCATTGTGCTCGCGGTATTCATCTCCCGTCGATGGGCACTGGAACAGGCCGTCTCCGATGGATTCGAGGGGCACCCCGGCGCGGCCAACCCAGCCGATCCGGCGAGCGGGCACTCCAACCACCAGGGCGTGGTCCGGAACGTCCTGGGTCACCACCGCTCCGGCGGCGACGAGCGCCCATGCCCCGATGGTCACGGGGGCGATGCAGACGGCACGCGCCCCAATGGACGCGCCGGTGCGCACCGTGACGCCGACGGCATCCCAGTCCTCTGCATCCTTGCGTTTGCCGTCGACGGTGATGGCGCGGGGGAAGACGTCGTTGGTGAAGACGGCTGCCGGACCGACGAAGACGCCGTCTTCGAGAACAGCGGGCTCATAGACGAGGGCATAGTTCTGGATCTTGCAGTTGTCGCCGAGAACCACGCCTGGACCGATGTAGGAGCCGCGGCCGAGGATGCAGCCCGCGCCGATCCTGGCGCGCTCACGTACCTGGGCAAGGTGCCAGACGAGCGTGCCGTCTCCGATGCGTGCCAGGCCGTCGACGTCGGCGGTATCCGCGATGTGGGGTGGCTTCCCCGGGCGATCCGACGCCTCGTGAGTGGCGAATGGAACGGTCATGTCAGTACGCCCCAATCGGCTTCAGCAGTACTTTGAGGGTGCGCCAGACGATCATGAGGTCGCCGGTGAGTGACCAGTTCTCCACGTAGTAGAGATCGAGGCGGACGCTCTCGTCCCAGCTGAGGTCGCTTCGTCCGTTCACCTGCCACATGCCGGTGAGTCCCGGCTTGATGTAAAGGCGCCGGTGCACATGGCTCTCATAGGCCTCGACCTCCCGGGGGAGCGGCGGACGCGGTCCGACGAGGCTCATGTGGCCGAGGAGGACATTCCAGAGTTGTGGCAGCTCGTCGAGCGAGAACTTCCGGAGCACTCGGCCGATTGTGGTGACGCGCGGGTCGTCCTTGAGCTTGAACAGCACACCATTTCCCTCGTTCTGGTCGACGAGCTGTGCGAGGTCGCTCTCAGCGGTGGTCACCATCGAGCGGAACTTCACCATCCGGAAGGTGCGCTGGCCGCGGCCAACCCGTTCCTGGGTGAAGAAGACAGGTCCGCCGTCGTCGAGTTTGATGAGCAGGGCGATGGCAACGAAGACCGGGGTGAGGGCGACGATTCCCGCCGCAGTGGCCGCGACGTCGAATGCCCGCTTGAGGACGTGCTTTCCGCCCTCGAATTGTGGGATTTCGACGTGGATGAGGGGCAGCCCCTCAACCGGGCGGAAGTGAATCCGCGGCCCGGCGACGTCCGTCAATTGCGACGCCAGGACGAGGTCGGTGGCCGTGCCCTCAAGTTGCCAGCCGAGGCTCCGGATGAAGTTCGCTCCGCCTTTGGGCTGACCGGCGATGATGACGGTGTCCGCACCGACATTGCGGGCGACCTGCGCAACATCCGTTGTACCGAGCACGGGAACAGGCTTCTGACCCGTCGTCACGGTGTGAGCATCCGTGTTTGAAACGACAGCGCCGACGACGTTGTACCCGGCACCCGATTTCTGCTGGATCTGGCGGATGACGTAGCCGACATCGTCGAGCTCCCCGACGACGAGGGCACGGCACAGGTAGTGGTCGAGCGTGCGCTGCGAAACCAGCCAGCGCCGCCACAGCCAGTGGGCGCCGAGGAGGCTGACCGTGCCGAGGGGGAGGGCGAGCATGAAATATCCGCGGGCGATGTCGACCTTGAAGACCAGGAAGACGATGGCAAGGAGGCCGAACGCGGTGGCGCTGGCGTTGACGATGCGCTTGTATTCGGTTGCCCCGACACCGATGACCCGCGAGTCATGCACACCGAACGCGACGAGCGCCACAAGCCAGGCGACAACGATCGTGGCGGAGATCAGGATGTACTGGGCGTCCTCGATTCGCGCGCTCGCCGGGATGGCCTCGATTCCGAAACGGAGCAGGAAGGCTACCGTGACGGCGAAGACGATGGTGGCAAAGTCCGTGATGCGTAACCGGACGCGATAATTGCGGGCCCACACTCGCTCGGACTCCTGGCGGAGGGTGTGGTCGCGCGCGTCCGGAGCGGGTCGGGTCGAGATTCGGCTGAACCCGGGGAAGAAGATTCGTGATTTGATTTCGGTCATGGTGTGCCACGTCTGGTCGCTGAAAAGGGATGCCGTCTGAGGGGGCGCTGAGGTGGCTGGGTCAGAGGAGCGGGCCACGTGAAGTGGTGTCACTCCCGATGTTCGGGCGCGCCGGATAACGCTGACGACGCCGGGGCGTCGCGAAGTCCAGCGAGGAAGCCCGCCTTCCCGAAAAGCGAGATTGCCTCATGTTTGGTGCACTATTGACAGTAGCGGCCGCGAGCCGCGCCGGGTCCCCCCAGATAGAGGGGTGAGGAATCCTCAGATACGGATGCCGTGCTGGCCACGCTGCCTGCCGACGACGTCGAGAGCATCATTTCCGGTCGAGAGCATCCCGCGAAACTGGTGCTCTGGGCCGGAAGTGATGCGCTCGCCGGGCGCAGTGAATACTTTTTGGCGAACACTACCGCTGGTAGTGTTCCATTGGTACAGTGCCTTCATGACCACACAAACGATCGCTCCGGCCGCCGTCAACGCCCGTTCTGTACTTCTGCCATACCTGCTCGTCCTGGTTGTCGCAGTGGTGCTCATCCAGGTACTCATCGCCCTGACCGGGGGAGAGATCGGCACCCTCGCCGGGGTCCTCACCGCTGTCGTCGCCCTCGGTATCGGCACGTGGATGTGGCGCAACTACCGCACCCTCGCGAAGATTCGCTTTGGCATCGCAATCGCTCACACCATCGCTTTTCTCGCTGTGACGACGTCGTTCAGCGTTCACGCGGTGATTCGGGCGATCTTCGTCGATTCCCCGGCCACTGAGCTTCTGGCGACCCCCTGGTTTGGCGCGACGCTTGTGATGAGCGCTGCCTGGGGAATCGGGCTGTTTCTTCATCTCACCGGCGCTGTGCTCGGCCGCGGCTGGGAAGACTGAGCGTGACGCACCCCACCGAAGAGCAGGAATGGACGGATGGCCGGGTCGAATCGTGGGTGGAGACCTACAAGAAGTCGATGCTGACGCCGGTGATTCTTCGCGTGGTGGATGACCTTCAGCCGGTGACGATTGCCGCGATAGCGGACCAGGTTGCGTCGCGTACCGGCTGGTCGATTACCGAACGCAGCCTGTACCGGACCCTGAAGCGGCTTCAGGACTCCGGCCTGCTGCACAGTTCGGAGGTTGCGGCACCTCGAACCGGCGCCAAACTCAAGGAACTGTCGCTGACTGCGCTGGGGGCGCAGTTCCTGGCCGGCGTCGAGGCGAACCTCGTCGACATCTCAGGTCGCGGAGAGGCGTAGATCCGCGGACGAGGCCAGCGCAACCTCGCTCTTCAGCGAAAGCATCAGTTGCGGTCGAAAGCATCCGGCGCAACCGGTGTGTTCGACCGGAAGTGATGCGTTCGGCGCGGAGGGCTGCGCCGGGCCGGGGCCGGGGCTGGGGCCGGGGCTGGGGCCTGCACGGTTAAATGAAGAAATCCCCGCAAGTAGAAGCCTTACGAGGATTTCAGTGGCTCCGACGGGCGTCGATCCCGTGACCTCACGATTTTCAGTCGTGCGCTCTACCAACTGAGCTACAGAGCCCAACGGCGTTTCTGCCGCTGGAAGGTGAAAAACCCTTCCTTTCGGAAGGGCTCTTCACTTCAGCGACCCTGACGGGACTTGAACCCGCGACCTCCGCCGTGACAGGGCGGCACGCTAACCAACTGCGCTACAGGGCCTTACTTTTTTACTTGTATTCAGTGTAGTAGTTATTGTGACCCCAACGGGATTCGAACCCGTGCTACCGCCGTGAAAGGGCGGCGTCCTAGGCCACTAAACGATGGGGCCGCGAGCCTTTGAGGGGCTCTGTAACTACCGAGAAGTAAGCATACGGTGCTCACACACGTTTTTGCAAAACGAGCGAGTGCCGTCGGCAAAAACCGCGGAATTCCGGGCCTTCGAACGACAAAACCCCGCATCCGGATCTGGATGCGGGGTTGTGTCGTTCAAACGGATGCCTAGTGGCCGCCTTCTTCGCGGAGCTTCACGAAGCCAGCCTCGACGATCGCTTCAGCTTCTGCAGCGTCGCCCCAGCCCTCGATCTTGACCCACTTGTTGGGCTCGAGGTCCTTGTAGCGAGCGAAGAAGTGCTCGAGTTCCTTGCGGGTCTGCTCCGGAACATCGGTGATGTCCTGGATGTGGGCCCAGCGCGGGTCCTTGTACTGGACGCAGACGACCTTGGCGTCCGAGCCCGCCTCGTCGCTCATGTTGAGCACGCCGACGGGGCGGACCTTGATGCCGACGCCCGGGAAGACCGGGTACTCGAGCAGCACGAGTGCGTCAACGGGGTCACCGTCGAGGCCGAGCGTGTTCTCGAAGTAGCCGTAGTCGACCGGGTAGGTGAATGCGGTGAACAGAACGCGGTCCAGGTAGACGCGACCAGTTTCGTGGTCGACCTCGTACTTGTTGCGGCTGCCCTTGGGGATTTCTACGACGACGTCGTAATCGGCCATAAGTGTGTTCTCCCTTGTGTCAAAGTCTGGAATAACGTTACTTGATGCCCACAAACAGCAATATCCGCCGCGAACCGCTCGATAAAGCGGTTGCCGAGGTGCGCCTCGCCGTGCGCCAGTCGCTCGCCGGAAACGTCCGTGAGGGTGAGGGGGTGCTCGTCGCCCTGAGCGGCGGGCCTGACTCGCTCGCCCTTGCCGCAGCGACGGCTTTCGAAGCGCCAAAACAGGGCATTCGCGCGGGCGCCGTGATCATCGACCACGGTTTGCAGGATGGATCGGCGGATGTTGCGGCGCGCGCGGCGGACCAGGCGCGGGCGCTCGGCCTTGAGCCGGTGATGGTGATCCGGGTGGGCGTCGACGGTCACGGCGGACCAGAGGCAGCGGCCCGCACCGCCCGCTACGCGGCCTTCGAATCCGCTCTCACCGACACCGGAGCATCCGCTCTTCTTCTCGGTCACACCCTCGACGACCAGGCCGAAACCGTTCTGCTCGGGCTGGCGCGCGGCTCCGGCGCGGGAAGTCTCATGGGGATGGCGCCCGTCAGTGGGCACTACCTCCGCCCGCTTCTCGGCGTTCGGCGCGTGGCAACGCACGACGCGTGTGCCGCCGAAGGACTCGAACCGTGGACGGATCCGCACAACAGCGACCCGTCGTACACGCGAGTGCGGGTCCGCCAGGCCGTGCTGCCCGTGCTCGAGAAGGAGCTTGGCCCCGGCATCGCTGAAGCGCTTGCTCGCACAGCCGAGCAGCTTCGGGAGGACACGGAGGCGTTCGACGCGATGATCGACGAGTTCATCGAGGAGATCTGCGAACCCGCTGAGGCCGGCATCGCGGTTTCCGTCTCCGCGCTGGCGGCGAACCCTCCCGCACTCCGGCACCGGATCATCCGGATGGTCGCTTCGAGCGAGTTCGGGCAGTCCCTGTCGCGAAGCCACACGCTCGCGATCGCGGCACTCGTCACCGACTGGAAAGGCCAGGGTCCGATCGATGTTCCCGGCTTCACAGTGACGAGGAACGGTGGCCGGCTCGAATTTTCGGCGCGACAGCCAGCGGTAGGATAAATCCATGGAATCGAGCGATATTGCAGGCGACCTCACGACCATCCTCGTCACCGAACAAGAGATTCACGACAAGCTGGATGAGCTTGCGGCTCAGATCGACTCCGATTACGAAGGCAAGGATCTTCTCCTCGTCGGCGTGCTGAAAGGTGCCGTCATGGTGATGGCAGACCTCTCCCGCGCCATGAAGAAGCACGTGTCGATCGACTGGATGGCCGTTTCGTCGTACGGCGCTGGCACGAAGTCCAGTGGTGTCGTGCAGATCCGTAAGGACCTCGATGCAGACCTCACCGGCCGCCATGTACTGATCGTTGAAGACATCATCGACTCGGGACTGACCCTGTCGTGGCTGCTCGAGAACTTCGCCTCACGCGGCGCCGCCTCGATCGAGGTCTGCGCACTGCTCCGCAAGCCGAAGGCTGCGAAGGTGGAGATCGACTGCAAGTACGTCGGATTCGACATCCCCAACGACTTCGTCGTCGGCTACGGCCTCGACTTCGATGAGCGCTACCGCAACCTGCGCGACGTGGCGATTCTCGCGCCCCACGTCTACTCCTGACCCGCATGTTTCCCCCGGCGTTTCCCCTTGCGGCGAACACAGAGGCGTAGCCCAGCTTTCTGGCGCTAGCCTTGAGGCCACGAGGCGCGTGTTGTCTCGCCGTACCTTCAGAAAGGTGTTGGGCATCCGCTCATCCGCACTATGAATTTCAAGCGCATCTTCAAAGGCCCGCTGCCGTACATCCTGATCGCGGTCATTGTCTTCTTCGTCGGTTCCAGCCTGCTCAACATGAATGGCTACAAAGAGGTGACCACCGAGCACGGGCTTGAACTGCTCGCCGACGGAAAAGTCGCCGAGGCGACGCTGACCGAGGGTGACAACCGCGCGGACCTGACCCTCGAGAAGGCCGACGGCGACAACGGCACAATGGTCCAGTTCTACTACATCAACGCGCGAGCGGCGGATGTCGTCGCTGCCGTTGATGAGGCGGCGCCCTCTGATGGTTACAACGACGAGGTACCGCAGCCCAGCTTCTGGCTGTCGGCGCTCGGACTGCTCCTCCCGCTCCTGTTGATCGGTGTGTTCTTCTGGATCATGCTCTCGAGCATGCAGGGCGGCGGATCGAAGGTCATGCAGTTCGGCAAGTCGAAGGCGAAGCTCGTCTCGAAAGAGTCGCCGAAGGTCACCTTCGACGATGTCGCAGGCAGCGACGAGGCGATCGAAGAGCTCGAGGAGATCAAGGACTTCCTCAAGGAGCCCGCGCGCTTCCAGGCGGTTGGTGCCCGGATCCCCAAGGGTGTGCTGCTCTACGGCCCTCCCGGTACCGGTAAGACCCTGCTGGCCCGCGCCGTCGCTGGCGAGGCCGGTGTTCCGTTCTACTCGATCTCCGGCTCTGACTTCGTCGAGATGTTCGTGGGTGTCGGTGCAAGCCGTGTCCGCGACCTGTTCCAGCAGGCCAAGGAAAACGCGCCAGCGATCATCTTCGTCGACGAGATCGACGCCGTCGGTCGCCACCGTGGCGCCGGAATGGGTGGCGGGCACGACGAGCGCGAACAGACGCTCAACCAGTTGCTCGTCGAGATGGACGGCTTCGACCCCAAAGCGAACGTCATCATGATCGCCGCGACGAACCGACCCGACATCCTCGACCCCGCGCTGCTTCGACCTGGCCGGTTCGACCGCCAGATCGGCGTCGACGCTCCTGACCTCAAGGGCCGCATGAAGATCCTCGAGGTGCACGCCAAGGGCAAGCCGATGTCGGAGAACGTCGACCTCGAGGTCCTCGCCCGCAAGACTCCGGGGTTCACCGGAGCCGACCTCGCGAACGTCCTCAACGAGGCCGCGCTGCTGACCGCTCGCTCGAACGCCCAGATCATCGACAACCGCGCCCTCGACGAGGCCGTCGATCGGGTCATGGCCGGGCCTCAGCGCCGCAGCCGTGTGATGCGCGACCAGGAGAAGCTCATCACCGCGTACCACGAGGGTGGACACGCCCTCGCTGCGGCATCGATGCGCAACACCGACCCCGTGACGAAGGTCACCATCCTTCCCCGCGGCCGCGCCCTCGGTTACACGATGGTCCTCCCGCTCGAAGACAAGTACTCGGTGACCCGAAACGAACTGCTCGACCAGCTCACCTACGCCATGGGCGGCCGTGTCGCCGAGGAGATGGTGTTCCACGACCCGACAACCGGTGCGTCGAACGACATCGAGAAGGCCACGGGAATTGCCCGCAAGATGGTCACCGAATACGGCATGAGCGCCAACGTCGGAGCCATCAAGCTCGGACAGTCGAGCGGTGAGGTCTTCCTCGGTCGCGACATGGGCCACCAGCGCGACTACTCGGAGCAGATCGCTGAAGAGGTCGACTCTGAGGTCCGCGCGCTCATCGAGCAGGCCCACGACGAAGCGTGGCAGGTACTGAACGACAACCGCGACATCCTCGACCGGCTGGCCGCTGAACTCCTCGAGAAGGAGACGCTGGACCACAACCAGCTCGCCGAGATCTTCAAGGACATCAAGAAGCTCCCGCCGCGCCCGCAGTGGCTGTCATCGTCCAAGCGCCCGATCTCTGAGCGTCCTCCGATCGCTGTGCCGATCACGAAGGCTCCCATCGATCCCGGCGCGACAGACGGCGGCGTCCAGAGCGACTCGAGCAACACGCCTCTCCCGCAGTCCGACCCGCGCCCAGCAACGGCGTAGCTCAGATGGCGGGGGTCGATAAGCCGCGCATCGAGGCGGCTGTCATCGAGTTGCTCGCGGCTATCGGCGAAGACGCGGAGCGGCCAGGGCTCGAGCGGACGCCGGCGCGCGTCGCCGACGCCTACTCCGAGTTCTTCGCAGGGGTCGGTGCGGATCCGCTCGACCACCTGCGCGAGTCGGTCCCGGTCGGCGATGACGGCACCGGCGAGGTTGTGCTCCTGCGCGACATCGCCTTCCGCTCGATCTGCGAGCACCACCTGCTCCCGTTCCTCGGCAAGGCGCACGTCGCATACCTGCCCGGGGATCGCGTTGTGGGTCTTGGTCGGCTGCCGCTCGTGGTCGACACCCTCGCGTCGAGGCCCCAGTTGCAGGAGCGCCTGACCGAGCAGATCGCGGATGCTCTCGAGCGCGGTCTTGAGGCACGTGGCGTTCTCGTCGTGCTCGACGCGGTCCACGGTTGCGTTGCTGCGCGCGGGGTGCGGCAGGCGAATTCGTCCACGGTGACCGTCGCAAGCCGCGGTGCACTTGCCGAGCCGGCACGCCGTGCTGAACTGTTTGCCCTGATCGGCCGCGGTACGACGGACCCGCATGCCTGATCGGGCCGAGACGTCCAAGCGGATGCTGGTCATGGGGATCGTCAACGTCACCCCTGATTCGTTCAGCGACGGCGGTCAGTTCCTCGACCACGAGCGTGCGGTCACCCACGCCAGGCGGCTCGTCGCCGACGGTGCCGACATCGTCGACGTCGGCGGGGAGTCCACCCGCCCCGGCGCGGAGCGGATCGGTGTGACCGAAGAGTTGCGCCGCATCCTTCCGGTGGTCCGCTCTCTCGCGGCCGACGGCATCCGGGTCTCTGTCGACACCATGAACGCCGAAACGGCCAGTGCCGCGGTCCAAGCGGGGGCCGAGTTCATCAACGACGTCTCCGGTGGCCTCGCTGATCCCCACATGGTGGCTGTCGCAGCCGACACCGGTGCGCCGTACATTCTCAGCCACTGGCGCGGGCACAGTGCCGACATGAACTCCCGCGCTCACTACGACGACGTGGTCGCTGACGTTCGCGCTGAGCTCGAGACCAGGATCGCTGCCCTTGAGGCCGGGGGAGTAGCGCGGGAGAGCATCATTCTCGACCCTGGTCTCGGTTTCGCGAAGACGGCCGACCAGAACTGGGAGATCCTGTTGCGAATCTCCGAGCTGCAGTCGCTTGGGCTGCCGGTGCTCGTCGGTGCGTCCCGAAAGCGGTTCCTGGGCGATTTGCTTCCGGAAGGCGCGCCGATGGGCGACCGCGACCTGCCAACGGCGGTGGTGAGCGCACTGCTCGCCGACGCGGGGATCTGGGGAGTGCGCGTGCACAGCGTGACCGCGACGGCGATCGCACTGGCTGCGCGGGCGCGCATGTCTTCCGGTTCGGCCGGTTAGAGGAACCCTTCACAGATTCCGGGTCCCCGTTGGGTCGAAACGACAACCCGCGCGAGGCCGATTAGCGGATAGTGTGTTGAACTGTGCCGCGAACGCGGCGCGAACGCTGTGAACTGGAGTTTGAATGACGACGGCAACGATTTCCCACTCTCGACTCACCCTGGCCGATCGCGTCGTGCCGCGGAGCGTCGTCAACAACATCGCACTGATGGTGGCCGGCGTTGCCATCGTGAGCGCTACGGCAATGGTCGAAATCCCGATGTGGCCGGTTCCTGTGTCGGGCCAGACCCTCGGCGTCCTCGTCGTCGGTGCCTCACTCGGAGCGTGGCGCGGAGCCGTCTCGATGGCGATGTACATGGTGTTCGGCCTCGCCGGGCTGCCGATCTTCGCCGGAGCAACCGGCGGCATCGCCGCTCTCGCCAAGCCGTCGTTCGGCTTCATCATCGGGTTCATCGCCGCTGCCGCCTTCGTCGGCTGGCTCGCCGAGCGCAACTGGGACAAGCGTCCCGTGCTCAGCCTCTTCGCGTTCCTCGGCGCGAGCCTCATTCCGTTCCTGTTCGGCATCCCGTACATGGGAATGATCCTCGGTTCGATGGGACTGCCGACGGACATCGGCACGCTTCTCGCCCTCGGCTTCTTCCCGTTCGTCGTCGGCGGTGTCGTGAAGTGGCTCATCGCGGCCTCTGTGCTGCCCCTCGCGTGGAAGCTCGTGCAGCGGGTCGACCGCCGCGGCGAGTCCAGCTAACCGCCCGTGCACCTGGCCCCGTCCTCCTGGGCGGGGCCTTTTTCGTGCACTCCGGGCTCCGGCGCGGAGGCCGATGAGTGCCCGTAGAGTTGTCGGGTGACTACCGGCGACTCCATCACCCTCACGGGCATTCGTGTGCGCGCCCATCACGGCGTCTATGACTTCGAGCGGGAGAACGGCCAGGACTTCGTCATCGACCTCACCGTGGGGATCGATCTTCGTCGTGCCGCACAGAGTGACGATGTCTCGGCGACTATCCACTACGGCGAGCTCGCCGAGCGGGTCGCTGCGGCCGTGGCATCCGACCCCGTCGACCTCATTGAGACCGTCGCAGAGCGGGTCGCGGGGATCGCACTCTCGTACCCCGCAGCAACCGACGTGCGAGTCACGGTTCACAAGCCGGATGCTCCGATCTCTGTTCCGTTCGGCGACGTCGCCGTGACCATCGTGAGGTCAGCGGCCCCGCACCAGGCCCCGACCACGGAGGGCCGCTCATGAGTCCAATCCCGAAGCCGCCGATCCACCCGCCTGTGCGGCGCCACTCCCAGCTCGGCGGGCGCGATACCCCGGTGGTTCTCGCGCTCGGCAGTAATCTCGGCGACCGCGATGCGACACTTCGAGCCGCGCTCAAGCAACTCGAGGCCGCTGGCATCCGGCTTCGCGCGGTGTCGACGTTCGTGGAGTCCGTCGCCGTGAAGCCCGGGGGCCCAGACCGGTCAGCACCCGGTTATCTCAACGCCGTTGCCCTCGTGACCACCGACCTGAGTCCGCGGGAGCTCCTCACGGCGATCCACACGATCGAGCATGACCTTGGGCGAGTCAGGACAGAGCACTGGGGAGATCGGACGCTCGACATCGACATCGTCACGTACGGTTCCCGCATCGTGAACGAACCCGATCTCGTGATCCCACACCCGCGTGCGGCGGAACGAGACTTTGTGCTTGCACCGTGGCTCGAGGTCGAGCCTGACGCAGAGCTGCCGGGCCACGGCAGGGTCGACGCCCTGCTTTCATCGCTTCGGAGCACAGGGGAACCGGCATGACGCGCACGAAGGCAACGCCACTGATCGGACTCGCGGCGCTGGGACTCGCGATTGGTTTCCTCCTCGAGCTCGGCTCGGAGTCGACAGGCGGGTCTCTTCTGATCCCGCCGATCAGCCTTCCCCTGACCCTCGTCGTTGTCGGTGCGATCATCGTCGGCTTCTCACTGCCGATCCGCCGCGCTGTCACCGGCAGGTCGAAAACACCGGTCGATCCGTTCCAGTCCCTTCGGGTCGTCGCGCTCGCACGCGCCTCGTCGAGGGTGGGCGCGCTGCTCACCGGGGTGGCGCTCGGGGCGCTGATCTATTTCACGACCAGACCCGTGATGCCCGGAGTAGGCTCGTTGTGGCTGACGATAGGCTCATGCATTGGGGCCGTGCTACTCGCAGTAGCTGGCCTGATTGCGGAACACCTGTGCACACTGCCGAAGGACGATGACGATGACGCACCCGGAGCACCTCCCGCTCGCTGACGAGGCGAGGAACGCCCGGCACGCGGGCATCGACGGGGTCGATGACGCACCGGCCGCCGCGCAGCCGTTCTCGCCCGTGCACCCACCCGAAGAGCAACCGGTCGAGGTGCCCGAGTACCGTGGCGGACCCGCCGCAGACGCTCCCCGACGGCTCGATCTTGCGAACGTCGAGTGGCACCGCGTCTCGCCCAAGTACATCGTGGTTGACCTGCTCGGGTATGCCATCACCGCCCTGGTGGTCCTCGCCGCTGCCGTCGTGATGCACGTCGTTCTCGACCAGCACTGGGTCTGGTGGGTGGCCGGTCCCCTCCTCGCCATCGACCTCATCTCGGGCGCACTCGCCCCGCGTCGCATCCGTTCGATCGGCTACCAGCTCCGTGACGACGATCTTCTCTTCCGCCGTGGCATCATGTGGCAGCGGCTTGTCGCTGTTCCGTACGGACGGATGCAACTCATCGACATCAACCGCGGTCCGATCGCACGGGCGTTCGGACTCGCCGAACTGAAGTTCGTCACCGCATCGGCCGCAACGGCGATTCTGATTCCCGGGCTCCCCATCGAAGAAGCCGAAAGCCTGCGCGACCACCTGGTGGCGGTAGCGGAGAGCAGACGGACAGGGCTGTGAGCGACGAACGCGGTGCCAGCGGCATCCCCGACCCGTCAATTGCGCCGGGCGGGCAGCCGGAGCCGGTGCAGGAGCCTGTTCTGGCGCAGCAGCCGGCAGCTGTGTCGCACGCGGGCCCGGCTCAGCAGTCCGGTCCGGCGGAGCTGTCGGATGCTGCGCAGCAGTCGGATGCCGTCGGCGCGCGGGCGGCGGCGAGCCAGGCTGTCCGCGAGAATTCCTCGCGCACACTGACCGACGGAGAGTGGCACAGGCTCCACCCGGCAACGCCGCTGCTCAAGGGCGGCATCGCGCTGATCGCGATCGCGGGTTTTGTCATCGCCAACCTCCGGGAACGTCTTGTCGACATCTTCCTTCCCGGCCAGGGCGACGGCCCCGAGGGTGACGGCTCGCGCACCTACGAATATGACCCGCTCACCTACGTCTGGGAACACGGCTACGTGCCCATAGCGCTGGCCGGACTCTTCGTCGTTCTGCTGGTGATCATCGGCGGGTTCTTCCTGTCGTGGCGGATGCACACGTTCCGCGTCACCGACGAGGCGGTCGAGGTGAGGAGCGGCATCCTGTTCCGCACCCACCGGAAGGCGAAACTCGACAGGATCCAGGGCGTCGGAATCAACAGGCCGTTCTTCCCCCGGATCTTCGGGGCGGCAAAGATGGACGTCAGCGTTGCCGGGCAGGATGCGAGCGTCAAGCTCGAGTACCTGTACTCCCGTGACGCGGACGACCTGCGCCGCGACGTTCTCACCCTCGCGAGCGGTGTGAAGCTCGCCGAGGCAGGCGTAGCGCCGAGGCCGACAGTCGGACCGGACGGAGTCGAAGCCTCCACCGACCCGGCGCTCACCCGGCTCGTGACGGAACGTGTCAACGAGTTCCTCGCGCCGGAACTGGACCCCAATGCCGCCCCGCCGGAATCTGTCGTTCGAATTTCCCTCGGCAGGCTGATCGGATCGACGGTCCTGAGCGCAAGCACGGTGTTCCTCGTCGTGCTCGCCGTCGTTCTGATCGTCTCCCTCGTCAACGGACAGATCTGGGCACTCTTCTGGTTCGTGCCCAGCGTCATCGGTTTCCTCAGCTACTACTGGTCGACGGTGATGAAATCCCTCAGGTACAGCATCGCGAAAACACCATCGGGCGTCCGGGTCGGGTTCGGATTGCTCTCGACGAGCAACGACACGCTTCCGCCCGGTCGGATCCACGCCGTCGAAATCTCACAATCGGTGCTCTGGAGACCGTTCGACTGGTGGCAGGTGAAGATCAACAAGGCCGGGCTGTCGGCTGAGGCCGCGATGAGCGGAAAAGGCAACACGACGATCCTGCCCGTTGGAAACCTCACCGACGTCGCCCGGGTTCTCGAGCTGATCCTCGATGACGTGCACGCCGACGCGGCTCTCGCAGAGATGACCGCGGCGTTCCGCGCACCGCACACATCGGGCTTCACCCTCGCGCCCCGTCGCGCCAGGTGGCTCAATCCGTTTGCGTGGCGGCGTACCGGGTATGCGGTGCACGACGGACTGCTCCTGTTCCGGCGGGGAGTGATCTGGCGCAGGCTCGACATCCTCCCGCTCGCCAGGATGCAGAGCATCGCCGTGTCGCAGGGCCCGCTCGAGCGGGCATTCCGGCTCGCATCGGCTCGCGTGCACACCGTCGCCGGCCCGATCACCCCGACGCTGCCCGCCATCGGTTCCGATGAGGCGATCCGGCTGTTCGAGCACGTCTCGAGCAGCGCGGTCCAGGCATCCGCTCGAGACCGCACGCACCGCTGGGCAGAGAACCGGGTGATCGCGTGAGCGCGAGAGCAGGCCGCCTCGGCATCGGCATCATCGGAGCCGGGCATGTTGGCCCGATCCTGGGCGCAGCCCTCGCCGGCGCCGGGCACGCGATCATCGGAATCAGCGCCATCTCCGACGAGAGCAGGGACAGGGCCGAGGCCATCCTGCCGTCGGTTCCGATCCTCGAAATCCCCGACATCGTCGAGCGCAGCGAACTGGTCATTCTTGCCGTGCCGGATGCCGAACTGCCCGCGCTCGTCGAGGGTCTCGCCGCGAGCTCGACCTGGCGGCCAGGCCAGCTCGTCGTGCACACCTCTCCCGGATCGGGCACCGCCGTCCTTGCGCCAGCGCAGGCGCTCGGCGCGATCCCCATTGCCATTCACCCCGCCATGGACTTCACCGGGACGAGCATCGATATCGGCCGGCTCAGCGAAACCTGGTTCGCCGTGACCGCGCCGGCGCCGGTGCAGCCGATCGGCCAGGCCCTCGTCGTCGAGATGGGTGGCGAACCGGTGATCGTCGCTGAGGCGGACAGGGCCGCATACGCCGAGGCGATTGAGATCGCGACGGCATTCTCCAGGTCCATCGTCTCGCAGGCCACCGGCATCCTCTCGGAAATCGGCATCGATCACCCCGGCGGCTTCCTGTCTTCCCTCGTGCGGTCGGCGGTCGACAACGCCCTTCGGGAGACGTCGAGGCCGGAATCCCTCGAGCCGCCGTACTTCGACGGCGACGGCCTGTAGCGGCTCAGCGGGTACCATCGGGGAGTGACCGACAGTATTACCAGCATCCGCACCCGCATCGATGAGGCCCGCAGCGAGGCCGTTGCCCGGGGCATCCGGAAACCCAGAGTCGTTCTCGTTCCCACGATGGGCGCGCTGCACGACGGACACCTGTCGCTGGTCCGTCAGGCGCAGTCGCTCGGCGACATCGTGGTCGTGTCGATCTTCGTGAACCCTCTGCAGTTCGGGCCGAACGAGGACCTCTCGACCTACCCCCGCACCCTCGAGCACGACACGGCGAAGCTCGCCGAGGTCGGTGTTCACCTGGTCTTCGCTCCGACTGCCGCCGAGATGTACCCGGATGGCGACATCGGCACGCGGGTGACCGCCGGCGATGTCGGCACCCTTCTCGAGGGACGCACCCGACCGGGCCACTTCGACGGTGTACTGACCGTGGTCTCCAAGCTGTTCCACATCGTGTCACCGGATGTCGCGGTGTTCGGCGAGAAGGACGGCCAGCAGCTGTTCCTCGTCAAGCGCATGGTGCGGGACCTCAACTTCCCGCTCGAGGTGCACGGCGTCAGCACGGTGCGCGCCCAAGACGGCCTGGCCCTCTCGAGCAGGAACGCTTTCCTCTCCGACAGCGAGCGGCAGGCGGCCCTCGCGCTGTCGCGCGCGCTCGAGGCGGCCGCATCCGCTGGCCAGCAGGGAGTCGGTGCGGTGCTTGCTGCCGCGCACGGGGTGATCGACGGTGAGCCGCTCGCCGAACTCGACTATTTCGCGGTCGTCGACCCGGCCACGTTCTCGCCCGTCGACGAGGGCTATACCGGCCCGGTTCTCGCGCTCATCGCTGCGCGGGTCGGAACCACCAGGCTGATCGACAACAGGACCATCGTCGTTTCCTGATTCCTGCTGCAAGCCGGTGCCCGTAAACTTAACCGACCCCACAAGGAGACGTCCCGAATGACTCACGCCCCAACCGCCGCCGAGGCCACCGAACCGACCGCCGAGGAGATCTTCGAGCAGAAGGCCGTGCGGCTGGCGAAGCGCGAACGCCTCATCGAGAGTGCGACGGATGCCGCTGGCGGGGCTTACCCGGTAAGTGTTCCCGTCACGACGACCATCCCCGAGGTCCGCGCAAAGTTCGGGCACCTCGAAGCCGACGAGACGACGGGGGAGACGGTCGGCATTGCCGGGCGCATCGTCTTCCTTCGCAACACGGGCAAGCTCTGTTTCGCAACGCTCCAGTCCGGCGACGGAAGCCGGATCCAGGCCATGGTGTCGCTCGCTGAAGTCGGCGCTGAGTCGCTCGCCGAATGGAAGGAACTCGTCGACCTCGGCGACCACCTCTTCGTCTCGGGCGAGGTCATCTCCAGCCGCCGCGGCGAGCTCTCCGTCATGGTGCGCGAGTGGACCATCGCGTCGAAGGCGATCCTTCCGCTGCCGAACCTGCACAACGAACTCAGCGAGGAGAGCAGGGTACGCAGCCGCTACCTCGATCTCATCGCCCGCGACCAGGCCCGCCAGAACGTCATCATGCGGTCAAAGACCGTCTCGAGCCTGCGCCACACCTTCACCGAGCGCGGCTTCCTCGAGATCGAGACGCCCATGCTCCAGGTCATGCACGGTGGCGCATCCGCTCGACCGTTCACCACCCACTCGAACGCCTTCGACACCGACCTCTACCTGCGGATCGCGCCGGAGCTCTACCTCAAGCGCGCCGTCGTCGGCGGCATCGACCGGGTCTACGAGATCAACCGCAACTTCCGCAACGAAGGCGCCGACTCGACGCACAGCCCCGAATTCGCGATGCTCGAGGCGTATGAGGCATACGGCGACTACAACTCGATCGCCGACCTGACCCAGACGCTGATTCAGGATGCCGCTCTCGCGGTGTCCGGATCGCACACGGTGACGTGGGCCGACGGTACCGAGTACGACCTCGGTGGCGACTGGGCCCGGATCTCGATGTTCGAGAGCCTCAGCGAGGCCGCCGGAGTGGAGATCACGCCGGAGACGCCGCTCGAGGAACTCAAGGCCCTCGCCGACCGTGAGGGAATCGTCGTTCCCCACCCGATCCACGGCAAGTACGTTGAGGAACTCTGGGAGCACTTCGTCAAGGGCGACCTCGTTGCGCCGACCTTCGTCATGGACTTCCCGGTGGACACCTCCCCGCTCGTTCGCGCACACCGCTCGAAGGCCGGTGTCGTCGAGAAGTGGGACCTGTACATCCGCGGCTTCGAACTGGCAACCGGATACTCCGAGCTCGTCGACCCGGTCGTCCAGCGCGAGCGTTTCGTCGAGCAGGCCCGCCTCGCGGCGGGTGGCGACGTCGAGGCCATGCGTCTTGATGAGGAGTTCCTCCGCGCCCTCGAGCACGGCATGCCCCCGACCGGCGGAATGGGCATGGGAATCGACCGCCTGCTGATGGCGCTCACCGGACTCGGCATCCGGGAGACCATCCTCTTCCCCCTGGTGAAGTGATGAACGACTTCCTGCCGAAAGACGTGACGGACCCCAGAGACCCGAAGAAGCCGTCGGGAAACCGGATCGCTATCTGGGTGATCGTCGGCGGAGTCGGACTGTATCTGCTGCTCAGCGGCATCTGGGGCATCCTCACCTAGCCTGCCCACAGCATCCGTTCACCGTAACCGGGGTATTCTTAGGCTGTCATGGACAATTTCTGGTTAAACGCGTTGTGGTCGCTCGCTCCGACCGTCCTGGTCGGGCTGATTTTCTGGGTCATCATGCGCGCGATCATTCGGTCGGACCGTGACGAGCGGGCCGCATACGCGAAGGTCGAAGCAACGGAACGCGCCCGCCTCGGCCTTCCGGCCCAGGATCCCCACTCCACGGGTGGGTCGCGCGAGGCGGCGAACCGATCCGTCGCCGCTGACGGATAGGCTGGCTGTCACTACCCCAATGACAGGAGCGGTTCGTGGACGTTGCGTCATTCTGGGCCGGCTTCTGGGCCTGGGTTGCCACAGCCTTCACCGGTAACTGGACGCTCATTCTATTCTGGGCCGTCGACTTCATCATCCGGGTGATCGCCGTCATCGTTGTTCCGCGGAACCGGCGGCCGTCGGCCGCGATGGCCTGGCTTCTCGCCATCTTCCTGATTCCGTACGTCGGGGTCATCGCGTTCATCCTGATCGGAAACCCGAAACTCCCGCGGTACCGCCGCAATATTCAGGACGAGATCAACGAGTTCATCAGGATCGCCGCCGAGAATCTCCCCAAGCAGGAGTTGCGACCGAACCCGCCCGCCTGGTTCTCCTCGCTCGTGCAGCTGAACCGCAACCTCGGTGCGCTGCCGCTGCTCGGTGGGAACGAAGCCAGGCTTCTCGCCGACTACAACCACACGCTCGATGCGATGACAGCCGCGGTCGACGCTGCCGCGGTCTCGGTCAACGTGGAGTTTTACATCCTCAGTTGCGACAAGACCACCGAGCCGTTCTTCGAGGCGCTCGAGCGCGCGGTGGCGCGGGGCGTCACCGTGCGGGTGCTGCTCGATCACGTCGCCAACCTCCGCACCAAGGGCTACCTCAAGACGAAGAAGCGCCTCGATGAGATCGGCGCCGACTGGCACCTGATGCTCCCGCTCCAGCCCTGGCGCTGGAAATTCCAGCGCCCTGACCTGCGCAATCACCGCAAGATCCTCGTCGTCGACGGACTCGTCGCGTTTCTCGGGTCGCAGAACGTCATCGATCGCTCGTACAACAAGCGGGGGAACATCCGTCGTGGGCTGCAATGGCAGGAACTTGTTGCTTACGTCGAAGGGCCTGTCGTCGGCGGCATCCAGGCGATCTTCCTCAGCGACTGGTACAGCGAAACCGGCGAGCTGCTCTCGAGCGAGATCGACCTCGTGGACCCTGACAACGAGGACGGCCACCTCGACTGCCAGGTGGTGCCGAGCGGTCCGGGGTTCGACGGTGAGAACAACCTGCGGCTCTTCCTCGGACTGCTCTATTCGGCCCAGAAACGCATTGTGATCACGAGCCCGTATTTCGTGCCGGACGAGGCGATGCTCTACGCCATCACTACCGCGGTGCAGCGCGGCGTTCCTGTCGACCTGTTCGTGTCGGAGGTCGGCGATCAGGCGCTCGTCTACCACGCACAGCGTTCGTACTACGAAGCGCTGCTTCGTGCAGGCGTGCGTATTTATCTGTACCCGGCCCCTTACATCCTTCACGCCAAGCACTTCACCATCGATGACGATGTCGCCGTCATCGGATCGAGCAATATGGACATGCGCTCGTTCGGGCTCAACCTCGAGGTCTCGCTGATGGTCAGGGGCGACACGTTCGTGAGGGACATGCGCGCGGTCGAAGACGAGTACCGGGTGAAGAGCCGGGAGCTCACGCTCGACGAATGGATGAAGCAGCCGCTCCGTTCTACAGTGCTCGACAACCTCGCCCGGTTGACGTCGGCGCTGCAGTAGCGGTCAGGCGCGCACGAGCACGTCGCCGACCTCGCAGCCGAGGACGTCGCAAATCGCCACCAGCGTCGAAAACCTGATCGCCCTCGCCCTGTCGTTCTTCAGCACAGACAGGTTGACGATACTGATGCCGACTCGCTCGCTGAGTTCGGTGAGGGTCATCCCGCGTTCCGCGAGCAGCTCGTCGAGACGGCAGTGGATGCCTGTCGGCTCGTCGTCCGCGCCGCCCACTAGACGAGACCTTCGGTTTCGCGCTGCAGCCGTTCGCCGGCCTTGAACGCGAGGGCGACAGCCGCGAGGGCGATCGCAGCAAAGTAGGGAATGACGTTGCCGGTCGCAACCGCGCCGTCATAGCTGCCCTGGCTGAGGGTTGCGAAAGCGCCGTTCGTCCCCATGGTCGTGAACAGGTTACCCAGTGTGGTGCCGACGATGAGCGTGACTGACACCGTTGTGACGAGGCGGGTGTTGATGCGGGAGAACGCCTTTCCGCTCATGAGATTTCGGCACAGCAGCATAGCGCTGGCCACGATGACGAGGGTCGTTGCCAGGTCGACGAGGACAGCGGCGACCAGCGAAACAATCACAATCACGGGGAGATCCGACACCGTCAGCCACGCTGAGTCGACGCGAACGTCCACCATCGCGCCGTCTGGCCCGAGCGGGAGAGCGGTGACGGTGTCGAAGAACGGGGCGAGAATCTCCACATTGGTGTTCGGCACGATCGACGCGATCCGCACGACGGCGTTCCCCAGCGCGAACACGGCGACCATCACGCCGACCACGATCACCGTCCAGAGATCGACGCGATCGGACCGGGTCGGACGAGCGGTGGTTTCGGTTCCCATGGTGCACTCCATCGATTATCGATAACAACGATTATCGTTAAGCTAGCGACCGGGCGGATGCCTGTCAACCGGTCCGAATCGACGGGAGCGCGTTCCGGTTGCGCGATTACGTCGAATGGCGACGTATTCGACGTAATCGCGCAACTGGAAGGGGTCAGGGCCTCCAGCCGCGAGACATCAGGGCGGCTCGAACGCGAGCCACCAGTTCCTCAGGCCGGCGAAGCAGTGCTGATGTGACCTGGATGACAATCCACCCGGCCGCGCGGAGCGCTTCGATGCGCTCGACGTCCTTCGCGTACCTGGCACCGTGTACCTGCCCCTGGTACTCGATCGCGACACGGTACCGCGGGTAGGACAGGTCGACGCAGGCGAGGAACCCGAGCGGCCCATCCACGTCGATGTTGAGGAGCGGTTCCGGCAAGCCAGCGCGGACAAGAACGACGCGACACAGCGATTCTCGTGGCGACCAGGAGTCTTCTCGAATCAGCCCGAGGGCGTCGCGAAGGTGCGCGGCCCCGACTCGGCGACCCGCACCGAGCGCGGTCTCAAGTTTCGCGCGGGTGGTCAGCGGAGGGCGCCCGACATTCGGGCGAAGAAATCCCTGCCGCCACGTGCGACAGAAATAGTCTCCGATCACGACGAGTTCGTCGACCGACAGAGTGCCGAGCGATGCCCAGACCGAGGCCGGGGTGGCCACGCGTAACCCGTCGTGCACCCTCGTCGTTGTGGTCCGCCGGTCCGCGAGGTGCCCACGAACTCCCCGGCCGCGGGGGACGCTGGAACCTCGGAAGACACCGACGTCGATCAGGGCCGGGATCGACATGGTGATCGGAGCGCCCCAGAGCACCGCGGCGGTGTGGTGGCTGAAGAACTCGACGGGTCGCATGCGAGTCCCGTACGCGCGTGCCAGGGTGCGCACCTCGTCAGAGTGAGCGTCAAATTCGTCGCTCGCTATGGCATCCGTCGCCGAAATCGTGTCGATTCTGGTTCTGACGCCGGTGAAGGGAGTCGCGAGATCGTCGCCCTCGAGTCGCCCGCGGTCGATGCCAAGCGCTCGCGCCTCGGCGAGGCTGAACACCGCTCCCAACTGAGGCGGGAGGGGGCTGGGCCTTCTCATCTCGGGATAGTGGCACGAACGGCACGGGCGCCGCCTGCGTTATCCACAGGGCCGGGGCGGATGCCGGTTGCGTCAGGGTGAGAGATGGGTGCGGGTTGCGGTTGCTGAGTGAGGGGGGCGGGGTGCGGGGTGCTGAGTGATGGGTGCGGGGTGCGAGCGTTCACGGCGCCGGGCTTCTCTGGTTCGCGGGGCGCGTTGCGTTGGTGAGGATGCCTTGGAATTGGGCTGCCAGCTACCGGAGTTTCTCTGGTTCGCGGGCGAAGTTACGTTCTGAAGGTTGCCTTGGGATTGGGCTACCGCCTTTCACGGCGCTGGGTTTCTCTGGTTCGCGGCGCGGGGTTGCGTTGTTGAGGATGCCTTGGATTCTGGCTGCCCGCTGCTGGAGTTTCTCTGGTTCGCGGGCGAAAGTCACGGTTTTGAGGATGCCTGAGTGAGGGCTGCCGCCTTTCGCGCACCTGCGGTGCGCGCAGAGCGAACACAGGAGTTTTCCTCAGCCCCGGAAGTTACTCTTTTTGTACGGCACCCCCAACCCTGCCCGGGTGCCCAAGGAGCGAACATGTTTGAGAGATTTACCGACCGCGCTCGTCGCGTCGTTGTCTTGGCCCAGGAAGAGGCCAAGATGCTCAACCACAACTACATCGGAACCGAGCACATCCTGCTCGGTCTCATCCACGAGGGCGAGGGCGTTGCAGCAAAGGCGCTCGAGTCGCTCGGCATCTCGCTGGATGCCGTTCGTGAACAGGTCCAGGACATCATCGGTCAGGGCCAGCAGCAGCCCACCGGCCACATTCCCTTCACCCCGCGTGCCAAGAAGGTGCTCGAGCTCTCGCTCCGCGAAGCACTCCAGCTCGGCCACAACTACATCGGAACCGAGCACATTCTGCTCGGCCTCATCCGCGAGGGTGAGGGCGTTGCCGCGCAGGTTCTCGTCAAGCTGGGCGCCGACCTCAACCGTGTTCGCCAGCAGGTCATTCAGTTGCTCTCGGGATACCAGGGCAAGGAAGCTGCTCCCGTCGGTGGCAACACCACGGAGACCACGGCGCAGGGTGGCTCGCAGATCCTCGACCAGTTCGGCCGCAACCTGACTCAGGCTGCCCGCGACAACAAGCTCGACCCGGTCATCGGCCGTGAGAAGGAAATCGAGCGGGTCATGCAGATCCTCTCGCGTCGTTCGAAGAACAACCCGGTTCTCATCGGAGAGCCCGGCGTCGGAAAGACCGCTGTCGTCGAGGGCCTCGCCCAGGCGATCGTCAAGGGCGATGTACCCGAGACGCTGAAAGACAAGCAGCTCTACTCGCTCGACCTCGGTTCGCTCATCGCCGGAAGCCGCTACCGCGGTGACTTCGAAGAGCGCCTCAAGAAGGTCACGAAGGAGATCCGCAGCCGCGGTGACATCATCATCTTCATCGACGAGATCCACACCCTCGTCGGCGCGGGTGCCGCTGAGGGCGCAATCGATGCTGCAAGCATCCTGAAGCCTCTCCTCGCTCGTGGTGAGCTGCAGACCGTCGGTGCGACAACGCTCGACGAGTACCGCAAGCACTTCGAGAAGGATGCCGCGCTTGAGCGCCGGTTCCAGCCGATCCAGGTCAACGAACCGTCTCTCCCGCACACGATCAACATTCTCAAGGGACTGCGCGACAGGTACGAAGCGCACCACAAGGTGTCCATCACCGATGGTGCCCTCGTTGCCGCAGCCAACCTCGCCGACCGCTACGTGTCGGACCGGTTCCTGCCCGACAAGGCGATCGACCTGATCGACGAGGCCGGCGCACGCCTGCGTCTCTCGATCCTCTCGAGCCCGCCCGAACTGCGCGAGTTCGACGAGAAGATCTCGGTCGTCCGCGGAGCCAAGGAAACGGCCATCGAAGACCAGGACTTCGAAAAGGCAGCATCGCTGCGTGACGAGGAGAAGAACCTCCTCGGCGAGCGACTCCGCCTCGAGAAGCAGTGGCGTTCGGGCGACGTGAAGACGACGGCGACCGTTGACGAGGGTCTCATCGCCGAAGTTCTCGCGCAGGCCACCGGCATCCCGGTCTTCAAGCTCACCGAAGAAGAGTCGAGCCGACTGGTCTTCATGGAGAAGGCGCTGCACCAGCGCGTCATCGGCCAGGAAGAAGCCATCTCGGCACTGTCGAAGACGATCCGACGCACCCGCGCCGGTCTGAAGGACCCCAAGCGTCCCTCCGGTTCGTTCATCTTCGCCGGCCCGACCGGTGTCGGAAAGACCGAGCTCGCCAAGGCACTCGCTGAGTTCCTGTTCGACGACGAAGACGCCATCATCTCGCTCGACATGAGCGAGTACGGCGAGAAGCACACGGTCTCACGACTGTTCGGTGCTCCTCCCGGATTCGTCGGATTCGAAGAGGGCGGTCAGCTGACCGAGCGCGTTCGTCGCAAGCCGTTCAGCGTCGTGCTCTTCGATGAGATCGAGAAGGCACACCCCGACATCTTCAACTCCCTCCTCCAGATCCTCGAAGAGGGACGGATGACGGATGGCCAGGGCCGCGTTGTCGACTTCAAGAACACCGTCATCATCATGACCACGAACCTCGGTTCGAAGGGCATCGCTGGCGGACCGGTCGGATTCCAGGTCGAGGGCGACACCGTCGCCACCTACCAGATCATGAAGGCCAAGGTCACCGAGGAGCTCAAGAAGCACTTCAAGCCCGAGTTCCTCAACCGCGTGGACGACACCATCGTGTTCCCGCAGCTGTCGAAGCCGGAGCTCCTGCAGATCGTCGACCTGTTCGCGAAGCGACTGAGCGAGCGACTGCTCGACCGCGACATGACGATCGACCTGACCCTCGCAGCGAAGGAACGCCTCATCGAGGTTGGCTTCGACCCCGCTCTCGGAGCACGGCCACTGCGCCGCGCGATGCAGAACGAGGTGGAAGACCGCCTGAGCGAGCGCATCCTCAACGGACAGCTCAACGCCGGAGACCACGTGCACGTGGACTTCGCGGACGGCGAGTTCGTCTTCGACACCAAGCCGCGCGGTGAAACCGTCGGCGCAGGGGTCAACTCGGGTCGCTCGATCGGCACAGGGTCTGCGACCCCCGATCTCGCGATCGGTAACGCCTAAGCACGAGTAGTACGACAAAGGCCCGGAGGAGAAATCCTCCGGGCCTTCGTCGTGCCCGCCGGGAGCTGGTCCCGGCTCAGTTCCTGGTCCTGGTCCCGGATGTTCAGTTCAGGTGGTCGAGGTAGCGCAGCAGCACGCCCTCGCGGGTTGCCCAGGGCGACACGTCGAGCTCGCGCACTCCGAACGTGGCCATGGCTTCGCTGAGCACGATGCCGCCGGCCACGATCTGGAACGTCCGATCGGTGGTGATGCCGGGAAGCTCGGGCCGTGCCGCCGCGGGGATACGGGCGAGGCGCGGCACCCAGTCGTCGAGCTGGCTCCGCCGCAGTCGCGCTCGGTCATCGCCACCGATACCATCGACGACGCTGCCGGCGAGCCGCGCCAATGAACGGATGGTCTTCGACGAACCGACGACGTGTGTCGGTTTTGCCAAACCCTTGAACGCGGTCCGAGCCTCGGAGAGCACCGAGCGCGCGTGTCGCCTGAGTGCGTCCTGCTGGGCCTCGGTCGGCGGGTCGTCGTGGAGAAAACCGACGGTCGTTCGTCCGGCGCCCAGGGGGAGCGAGAGCGCCACGTCAGCTTCCTCGTCTTCACCGAGCGCGATCTCGAGCGAGCCACCGCCGATGTCGAAGAGCAGAATATTCCCGGCCGACCAGCCGTACCAGCGGCGAACGGCGAGGAAGGTGAGCTTCGCCTCTTCTTCACCGCTGAGGATCTGCAGCGTCAGTCCGGTTTCCCGTTCGATCAGTTCGATGACTTCAGGGCCATTCGTCGCCTCGCGAATAGCGGAGGTCGCCATCGGCAGCACCTCGTCCAGGTTGCTCCCCTTGGCGATCCGCGCAGCTTCACCGATTGCGGCGACGAGCGCGACGATGCCCTCCTCGGTGATCGAACCGTCGGTGTCGAGGTAGCGCATGAGGCGGAGAACTGATTTGTGTGATGCCTCCGCGACCGGCCGCGCACCCGGGTGAGCGTCGACAATGAGCAGGTGGACGGTGTTTGAACCGATGTCGAGTACTCCGAGGCGCATATCGAAAACAGTACAGGTCACTAAACTTTCAGACATGACCGAACCAGGAGCATCCGAGTACCTGGTTCGCCGTGCACGCACCTCCGACGTCCCCGCGATTCAGAAGCTCATCGAGCCCCTCGTTGCCGAGCGGATCCTTCTCGGTAAGGAACGAGTGGTGTTCTACGAGGCGGTGCAGGAGTTCCGCGTTGCGACGCTCCCGGACGGCACGCTGATCGGTTGCGGTGCATTGCACGTCATGTGGGAGGACCTCGGCGAGATACGCACTCTTGCCGTCGCCAGGGAGTGGCTCGGCCACGGTGTCGGCAGGGCGATCCTTGAGACGCTCGAGAACGACGCCCGTGAGCTGGGGCTTCGGCGGCTCTTCTGCCTCACCTTCGAGGTGCCCTTCTTTACGAAGAACGGATTCCGTGAGATCGGTGAAGAGATCATCGATCCGGTGATTTACTCCGAAATGGTGCGTTCCACTGACGAGGGCGTTGCCGAGTTTCTCGACCTCGCCCGCGTGAAGCCCAACACCCTCGGCAACAGTCGGATGCTGAAACTGCTCTGACCGCGATGCGGCCGCTCCTGCTCATCCGTTGTAACTCTTGCGGGGGGTTCCGCTGGGCCGCTAGCTTTTACCCACTGTTTACTTTCCCGGTGATCACGCGTTAATTGGGCCGCTCTAACGTGAGTTGGAGTTGGCCGCACTGCTCTGACAACGGCGCAACGAGGCGCTTCGCAGAGACGCGCCAGCACCGTGAAACCACCCCAGGGAGATCAATGTTGCTGTCCAAACGCGGCTGGCGCGCCGCCGCTCTCGCATCGCTGTTGGGGCTCGCCGTAGCTCCGCTTTCGGCTCTCCCGGCAGCCGCCGCCCCCGACGGTTCCGGAGTCGTGATCAACGAGGCGTACCTTTCGGGCGGCAGCGCGGGAGCAGCGTATTCGACGAAGTTCATCGAGCTCCACAACCCGACAGACACGGCCGTCGATCTCACCGGCTGGTCGGTGCAGTACCGATCCGCGACCGGTGCAGCGGCGCCGAGCGGTGTGCTTCCGCTGAGTGGCACCATCGCCGCTGGCGGGTATTACCTCGTCGCGGGCGGAAGCAACGGCGCCAATGGTGCCGCGCTTCCCACCCCTGATGCGTCGAGCGGCAGCATCAACACGGGCGGCGCTGGCGGGACGATCATCCTCGCAAACACCCCGACGGCGGTGAGGCTGCCCGTCGGGAACGTCGCCGGCAACACCGCGGTCGTCGACCTGCTCGGGTACGGCACCTCGAACACGTTCGAGACGGCGGCGGCAACCGCGCCCGCCGGGAACACCGACGTCAAGTCGCTCGGACGCACGGCATTCGCTGATACCGATAGTAACGCCAGCGATTTCACGCTGTCGGCGACGATCACGCCGCAGAGCACCGCGGACGGCACAGACCCGACTGACCCGACCGATCCGACCGATCCGACCGATCCCACCGATCCCACCGACCCGACTGAACCGGAACTGCTCAGCATCGCTGAGGTTCAGGGCACCGGGGACGCGAGCCCGTGGGTCGGCGCAACGGTCACGACGACCGGAGTCGTGACCGCCGCGTACGCGACCGGTGGATTCAACGGCTATTACATCCAGACGCCCGGGTCAGGCGGCGACCTCGCCGGCCACGTGGCATCCGATGGAATCTTCATCTACTCGCCGTCGACCGTCGCCGACGTTTCCGCAGGACAGCACGTGGAAGTGACCGGCGTTGTCGGCGAATACAACGGGCTCAGCCAGCTCTCCGTTGAGGCCGGCGGGCTCACACAGCTCGATCCGGCTACGGCACCGGTGCCCGCAGCCGTGGCATACCCGGGAACCGCCGCCGAGCGCGAAGCATTCGAGGGGATGCTGCTCGCGCCGGCCGGGGACTACACGGTGACCGACGTTTACGACACGAACGGATTCGGAACCATCGGGCTCACCGCTTCGTCGACGCCGCTGGTCAACCCGACGGTCCTCGGTCTGCCCGGGAGTGCAGAGCATGCGGCGGCCCAGGCGCGGTTCGCCACCGAACTCGTTCTTCTCGACGACGGTGCAACGACCAACTTCCTGTCCTCCGCGAATAACGGGGCGAACCGGAACATCCCGCTGCCGTACCTCTCCACCGAATCCCCGGTTCGCGTCGGTGCCGCGGTCACCTTCACGTCGCCCGTCGTGCTCGATTACCGGTTCGACAGCTGGTCGTTCCAGCCGACCGCGCACCTCACCGGGGAGAACGCTGCGACCGTCCAGCCGGTGACCTTCGAGAACACCCGCACCGACGCGCCCGAAGACGTCGGCGGCGACATCACCCTCGGAACGTTCAACGTGCTCAACTACTTTGCGACCACGGGCGCCGACCGCTCCGGGTGCACGTTCTACACCGACCGAGCCGGAAACCCGGTCACCGTGAATAACTCGGATGCCGCTGGCTGCGGCGTTCGCGGAGCGGCCGACGCTGAGAACCTCGAACGCCAGCAGGCCAAGATCGTGTCCGCGATCAACGCGCTCGACGCTGACGTGGTTTCGCTCGAAGAGATCGAGAACTCCGCGTCCATCGGCAAGGACCGTGACTACGCGTTGAGCGTCCTCGTCGACGCTCTCAACGAGGCAGCCGGGAGCGACGTCTGGAACTTCGTGCCGTCGCCCGCCAATGTGCCCGCAGACGAAGACGTGATCCGAACCGCATTCATCTACCAGACGGCAACTGTCGAGACGGTCGGTGAGACTCGTATCCTCCTCGACTCGCCCGCGTTTACCAACGCACGCGAACCCGATGCGCAGGCGTTCAAGCCCGCCGGCGGGGACGATGCCGAAACCTTCCTGGTGATTGCCAACCACTTCAAGTCGAAGAGCGACTCAGGGGCCACCGGTGACAACATCGACACAGGCCAGGGCGCGTACAACGGCGACCGCACCCGCCAGGCCACGGCCCTTGTCGACTTCGCTGACGAGGTATCGGGCGAGCTCGACACGAGCAACGTTTTCCTCGTCGGTGACTTCAACTCATACGCCAGGGAAGACCCGATCGCCGTTATCGAAGCCGCCGGTTACATCAACCAGGGAGCGAAGACCGGTGAGGAGACCTACACTTTCGGCCAGGCGATCGGTTCCCTGGACTATGTCTTCGCGTCACCCGCCGCTAACTCGCTGGTGACGGATGCCGATATCTGGAACATCAATTCAGTGGAGTCGATCGCGCTCGAGTACTCGCGGTACAACTACAACGCGACCAACTTCTACTCGCCAGACCCCTACCGTTCGAGCGACCACGACCCCATGCTCGTCGGCATCGACTTCAGCCCGACGAGCGTGGTGAACCTGCTGAACATCAATGACTTCCACGGCAGGATCGACGCCAACACCGTGAAATTCGCTGGAACGGTTGAGCAACTCAAGGCTCAATTCGACCCGGAGTCAACACTCTTCCTGTCGGCCGGCGACAACATCGGCGCGTCGTTGTTCGCGTCGAGCGCCCTGCAGGACCAGCCGACGATCGATGTGCTCAACGCGCTAGGGCTCGCGGCGGCCGCCGTTGGTAACCACGAGTTCGACCAGGGTTATGACGATCTCGTCGACCGCGTGATGAACGACGGCCAGAACGCGAAATTCCCGTACCTGGGGGCGAACGTTTATAACGCGGGGACCTCGACACCGGCGCTCCAGGAATACGCGCTGTTCGAGGTGGACGGCGTCACCGTCGGGGTCATCGGTGCCGTCACCGAGGAAACCGCGTCGCTCGTCTTGCCCGCCGGCATCGCCGGCCTCGAATTCGGTGACCCCGTCGACGCCGTGAACCGGGTCACCGCTCAGCTTTCCGATGGAGACGAAGCCAACGGAGAGGCCGAGGTTATCGTCGCGGAGTACCACGAGGGTGCGGGGGCAGGCACGCCTGACGGCGCGACCCTCGAGGAGGAGATCGCCGCTGGTGGAGCGTTCGCCGACATCGTGACTGAAACGAGCGCAGATGTCGACGCGATTTTCACCGGTCACACCCACAAGCGATACGCGTGGGACGCTCCCATTCCCGGTGGCGAGGGAACCAGGCCGATCCTGCAAACCGGCAGTTATGGCGAGTTCGTCGGCCAGATCACGCTCCAGGTCGACACGCTCACGGGTGAGGTGGCGAGCTACACAGCGCAGAACGTCGCCCGCGTCACGACAGACGATGCAACGCTGATCGCGCAGTACCCCGCGGTGGCCGTCGTCGACAGGATCGTCCGATCCGCAATTGCCGAGTCGGATGTCATCGGCCGGCAGGTCGTCGGCACCGCGACGGCTCCGATTACGACGGCGTTCAGCAATGGGCTCCGCGATGACCGCTCATCCGAGTCGACGCTCGGCAACTTCGTGGCCGACGCCCTCGTCGATTCGCTCGCGGCGCCGGAGCGAGGCGGGGCTGAAATCGGCGTCGTCAATCCCGGTGGCCTGCGGGCAGACCTCGACGCTGGCGACATCACGTACGCCGAAGCAAACGCTGTGCTCCCGTTCCTGAACAACCTGGGCACGACGTCGCTGACCGGCGCGCAGTTCAAGGTCATGCTGGAACAGCAGTGGCAGCGGACCGCCGACGGCGCTGTGCCGACACGGCCGTATCTCCAGCTTGGGCTGTCGAACAACGTGACGTACACGTTCGATCCCGCGCGCGCTGAGGGTGACCGCATCACGAGTATCACGGTGAACGGCGAACCGATCGATGAGAGCCGCAGTTACCGCATCGGTTCGTTCAGCTTCCTGCTCCAGGGCGGGGACAACTTCCACGTCTTCACCAGCGCGACAGACACGAGGGACTCCGGTCTCGTGGACCGGGACGCCTGGATCTCGTACCTCACGGCGAACAGCCCGGTTTCCCCGAGCTTCGACCGTCGTTCAGTGCAGGTCACCGGCATCCCTGCCGGACCGGTTTCCGCCGGGTCCTCGGTCACCCTGAACCTGTCGAAGCTCGACCTGACCTCGCTTGGCAGCCCGGTCAACACCAGCGTGACCGCCGTGATCAACGGCACGACGGTAGCCACGGCTCCGGTGACGGACGGGGCGGCAACCGTGACCTTCACGGTGCCAGCCGGGACAGGTCCGACAGCGGTGGTGATCACGGCGGCGGAGTCGGGAACAACCGTCACCATCCCTCTCACTGTTGCCCCGACTGAAGTGCCTGCGCAACCCAGTCCAGTCGAGAAGGTCATCGCCGCGATCAAGAAGATCATCAGCTGGCTCGCGCGGTTGCTCGGCTGGTAGAAAAAGCGCTTGACCGCTTCGACGCGCGGGGGGCCGCAATCGCGACCCCCCGCGCGTCCTTGCGTGCGCTCCGGATGCCTCTGGTTATCCTGATTCCATGGCCACCCGGGAGTCACGAGAGAAGCGAAGCGTCTACGTTCGCCGACGGCTGCTTGTTCTGGCCGGTTTGCTCGCCGTCATTGCGATCATCGTGCTTGTGATCTGGAAGCCGGGGTCGACGTCCGGGTTCGAAACCACGCCGAAGGCCACCGCATCAGCGAAACCGAGCGCCACGCCGTCTCCCACAGAAGAGGCGAGCGGCGAAGTGACGGACTGCTCGGAAAAGAACGTGCTCGTCGAGGCCATCACCGACAAGGGGAGTTACGGCGCGAACGAACTTCCCCAGTTGTCGTTGCAGATTACCAACACGGGAAAGAACGCCTGCTCGATCAACGTCGGCACCAGCCAGCAGGTCTTCACCATCACCAGCGGCACCGACGTCTACTGGACTTCGACTGATTGTCAGGTCGAGCCAGCGGATGCTGTCGTTCAGCTGGAGCCGGCCCAGTCTGTCGCGTCGAGCACCCCGATCGCCTGGGACAGGACCCGATCGAGTACGACGACCTGCGACGGGGAGCGACCCCCGGTTCCGTCTGACGGTGTGTCGTACCACCTCTCAACCTCCGTCGCCGGCTTCGAGAGTGCCGAGACCAAGCAGTTCATGATTACCGGCTGACCCGCGCCTGCGAAGATAGAGGCATGCCGAAAAAGAAGCCGGAGTTCCGGTCACAGGTTCTCGCGGAAGCCCTCGAACAGCAGGACATGGCCGCCGTCGCCTTCGCACTCAGGAACGACAGGATGGTCGTCCCCCTTGTGAAGCCTGGCCAGCGCGATAAGCCGACCGACGCCGGTGAGGTGTGGACCTACAAGCAACCGGAAACCGGGCGCCTCGCCCTGCTGATCTTCAGCGATGCGGCCAACAAGCCGGCCGCGCTGCCCCCGTTCGTCGGCCTCCAGGACGGCGCCTGGCTGCACACCTTCCTCCGGACGCACGGACAGGACATCGAAACCGTCTTCTTTGACATTGCCGGGCCGCATCCGATGCAGGCGACGCCCGACGAGATTCTTCGCGTCCTCGCCCTTTAGCGAGCGGTTTTATCGGTCAATCACGCCAGCGTCCGCTGCGGCCTAAAACACTGCGTCGAGTTCACGGTCGAACGGGGTTCCCGCCGACTTCTTTGCAACGTCAAGCGCCTCACGGATGCTGCCGCTGCGGGCATCCACTATCGTCCGATATCCCAGGCGAGTCGCCTCGGATGTGCGCTGCCGCGCAGCGCTGACCGGCCGCACCTCACCCGCGAGGGAAATCTCACCGAACGCGGCGAAGCTATGGGGGACTGCATAGCCGAGTGCAGCGGACGCGAGCGCGATGGCGATTGCGAGATCCGCGCCGGGCTCGTTGAGCCGGACTCCGCCCACCGTCGAGACGTAGATGTCTTTGTCGTGGAGGCGGATTCCTGCCCGCTGGTCGAGCACGGCGAGCAGCATGGCAACGCGGGAAGAATCGACGCCATTGGTCACTCGGCGCGGGTTTGGGGCGCTGGTCTCAAGGACGAGGGCCTGAATCTCGACCGGAAGGGCGCGTTTTCCCTCCATCGACACGGTGACGCAGGTGCCGGATACCGTGATGCCCCTGCTGAGGAAGAGCGTGCTCGGATCGGGTACTTCGGCGATGCCGTCGCCGGTCATCTCGAAGCAGCCCACCTCGTCGGTGGGGCCGAACCGGTTCTTGAGCGCGCGCACGAACCGAAGTGACGTGTGGCGGTCGCCCTCGAACTGGCACACGACGTCTACGAGGTGTTCGAGCAGGCGGGGGCCAGCGATGCTGCCGTCTTTCGTGACGTGGCCGACGAGCAGCACGGGAAGCCCGCGTTCTTTGGCAACCCGGATCAGGGTCTGGGCAACTTCGCGCACCTGGCTCGGCTGCCCGGCGATGCCGTCGGACAGCGAACTCGACACCGTCTGGACCGAGTCGACGATGAGGAGCTCGGGCTTCACCGCGTCGATCTGGCCGAGTACAACGCCGAGGTCGGTCTCGGCGGCGAGGAACAGGTTGTCGCTGAGTGCTCCGGTGCGGCGAGCTCGCAGCTTGACCTGGTTGACCGACTCTTCGGCGCTGACGTAGAGCACACGTGACTTGGCCTTTGCAGCGCGGGCGGCGACCTCGAGCAGGAGTGTGGATTTTCCGACGCCGGGCTCGCCGGAGAGAAGTATTGCGGCTCCGGGCACGATACCGCCGCCGAGCACCCGGTCGAACTCATCGATCCCGGTCGGCCAGTGCGAGACGTCAGCCTCGGTCACCTCGGTGATTGGGCGAGCAGATCGGTCGGCAGAGACGGTTGTGGCCGTGAGGCGTTGTCCGGCGTCGGCTGTTGCGTCGACGACGGTGCCCCACTGCTGGCACTCGCCGCATCGTCCCGCCCACTTCGCTGATTGCCAGCCGCACTCGGTGCATTTGAATGTCGACGTCGGTTTAGCCATGGTCAGAGCTTAACCTCGACATCGGACATCACCGGTGCCCCCGCCCGTGCGGGACAGAACCGCATCGCGGCAGGCAGGAGCAGCGGCCCCGATTCGCGCAGGCATCCAGGATCTACTACACTCGACGGCGGTGACGTGTCCGAGCGGCCGAAGGTGCAACTCTCGAAAAGTTGTGTGCGTCTAAAGCGCACCGTGGGTTCAAATCCCACCGTCACCGCCACCACAAAGGCCCCGAATCCCCTGAAATCAGAGGGTGTCGGGGCCTTTGTCATTTCCTCGAGGGGTTAGTCGTAGACCGTCGCCGTCGGGTCCGCTACTGTCGGCTCAACGCGAAGGAGCCCCATGACCCGTCTAGCGCTGTGGCGTATCGGGGCGGTCTCGACCGTTGTCCTGCTCATGGCAGGGTGCGCGGCCGCCCAGCCGGCCTACGCGGAGCTCGCGGAACCGCAAACGGATGCGGACCTGCTCCCCGGCGTTGGTGACGGCAGCGTTATCCCAGAGTCGGTACGTTTCGTCGGTGAGTATGAGGGGCGGTCTTACTTCCTCGCCGAGTCGACTCCGACATTATTCCGCGACGGGGTCTGCGTGCTCGTTCAGGCACCCGACGTCGAGGGATTCAGTTGCGGAGAAAACGAGGTCATCATTGACTACCCATTGGGGCTGGCCCGCTACGACCGCACGCCCATGCCTGATTCGGCCCTTGAGGATGACTGGGTTCGTATCTCGCCCAACGTGGTTTTGCAGCCCACTCCCTAGCAGGTGCTCACGCTGGCACCTGCGGCGACGTCTGGCAAACCACACAGCGAAGACCAGCCGGCTGGAACTCAAGGAGACAACGGCCCCGCTGCAGTATCCGTCCGTAAAATGGTCGGGTGACTGATACCGCGCCCATCCTTGGCCTCCTGCTCGATGTTGACGGACCGATTGCGAGCCCGGTGAGCCGCAGCATCGCCATTCCGAGCATCGCTGGTGATCTGGTGGAGTTGGCCAATGCCGGTGTCCCCATCGCGTTCAACACCGGCCGCTCGGATGCGTTCATCAGAGAGCAGGTCGTACCTCAACTCCTCGCCCGCGGCTTCGATGCAACAGCCAGGGTGTGGGCGGTGTGCGAGAAGGGCGCGGTGACAACGCGCATCACCCCGGAGGGAATGGGCGAGATCACCGTCGACACCACGCTCGCGATGCCCGATTCGTACAGCGCTGCTATCCGGGACCTCGTCGGGTCACGGTACTCGGAGGTGGTGTACTTCGACGAGACCAAACGCGCCATGGTGTCCGTCGAGCAGCTGACGTCCATATCGGCGGAAGAATATGCCGCGGTTCGCGAGAGTTTTGACGCGGATGCCGCTCACGTCTTCGAGCGCCTCGACCTGGGATACGAGTGGAACACGGAACGGCACCCTGACGCAGATGGTGCGGTTCCCTATCGCATCGACCCGACGATCATCTCGACCGATATCGAGTCAGTGCGCCTCGGCAAGGACCTTGGGGCGCAGAAGTTCCTGGATCTGCTCACCGAGGATGGGGGAGCGGTGCCGCAGGCGTGGCGGACACTCGGCGATTCTCGAACCGATTACGCCATGGCCGACTGGTTGCATGCGCACGGATTCGACGTCGCACACGTTGACGTCCGGCCGGCGGATGGGGTTCCGGACACTCCGTACCCGGTCCGGCACCACCCGACGCTCATTCACGATGAGGCGGGCGCGGTGTATCTCGGTCGCTGGGTCGGGATGCTCCGGGGCGACGAGGACGACGACGCGAAGATTGCCTAGATTGCGGCGCTTTGCCCTCGATGCGCGAACGCGTCAGGAGGCGACACGCCCGGCGTGCACGTGCAATTTGCCGGAGTGACGAAAGCCAACGTAGAGTAACTACTCGT
>NZ_JCAIUB010000004.1:0-1629 GCF_059445295.1 Mycetocola sp. Y444
ATTAAACATTTACGGAGAGTTTGATCCTGGCTCAGGACGAACGCTGGCGGCGTGCTTAACACATGCAAGTCGAACGATGATCCAGAGCTTGCTCTGGTGATTAGTGGCGAACGGGTGAGTAACACGTGAGTAACCTGCCCTTGACTCTGGGATAAGCGTTGGAAACGACGTCTAATACCGGATACGAACCGCGAAGGCATCTTCAGTGGTTGGAAAGAATTTTGGTCAAGGATGGACTCGCGGCCTATCAGGTAGTTGGTGAGGTAATGGCTCACCAAGCCTACGACGGGTAGCCGGCCTGAGAGGGTGACCGGCCACACTGGGACTGAGACACGGCCCAGACTCCTACGGGAGGCAGCAGTGGGGAATATTGCACAATGGGCGAAAGCCTGATGCAGCAACGCCGCGTGAGGGACGACGGCCTTCGGGTTGTAAACCTCTTTTAGCAGGGAAGAAGCGAAAGTGACGGTACCTGCAGAAAAAGCACCGGCTAACTACGTGCCAGCAGCCGCGGTAATACGTAGGGTGCAAGCGTTGTCCGGAATTATTGGGCGTAAAGAGCTCGTAGGCGGTTTGTCGCGTCTGCTGTGAAAACTGGAGGCTCAACCTCCAGCCTGCAGTGGGTACGGGCAGACTAGAGTGCGGTAGGGGAGATTGGAATTCCTGGTGTAGCGGTGGAATGCGCAGATATCAGGAGGAACACCAATGGCGAAGGCAGATCTCTGGGCCGTAACTGACGCTGAGGAGCGAAAGGGTGGGGAGCAAACAGGCTTAGATACCCTGGTAGTCCACCCCGTAAACGTTGGGAACTAGATGTGGGGACCATTCCACGGTCTCCGTGTCGCAGCTAACGCATTAAGTTCCCCGCCTGGGGAGTACGGCCGCAAGGCTAAAACTCAAAGGAATTGACGGGGGCCCGCACAAGCGGCGGAGCATGCGGATTAATTCGATGCAACGCGAAGAACCTTACCAAGGCTTGACATATACGAGAACGCGTTAGAGATAACGAACTCTTTGGACACTCGTATACAGGTGGTGCATGGTTGTCGTCAGCTCGTGTCGTGAGATGTTGGGTTAAGTCCCGCAACGAGCGCAACCCTCGTTCTATGTTGCCAGCACGTAATGGTGGGAACTCATGGGATACTGCCGGGGTCAACTCGGAGGAAGGTGGGGACGACGTCAAATCATCATGCCCCTTATGTCTTGGGCTTCACGCATGCTACAATGGCCAGTACAAAGGGCTGCGATACCGTAAGGTGGAGCGAATCCCAAAAAGCTGGTCCCAGTTCGGATTGAGGTCTGCAACTCGACCTCATGAAGTCGGAGTCGCTAGTAATCGCAGATCAGCAACGCTGCGGTGAATACGTTCCCGGGCCTTGTACACACCGCCCGTCAAGTCATGAAAGTCGGTAACACCCGACGCCGGTGGCCTAACCCTTTATTGGGAGGGAGCCGTCTAAGGTGGGATTGGTAATTAGGACTAAGTCGTAACAAGGTAGCCGTACCGGAAGGTGCGGCTGGATCACCTCCTTTCTAAGGAGCACGTGCCAGTCCGTCTGTATACAGCGGAATTCACTGGTCAGTCAGTTCAGGAACGAACGTTCCTGCTGGCGCTCATGGGTGGAACAT
>NZ_JCAIUB010000004.1:1649-4972 GCF_059445295.1 Mycetocola sp. Y444
CAACAATTGACTCAAGCATTTGTGTTTGAGTCCATTGGTCAATTTTTTCGAGATAGATTTTCGATTTTCAAAACTCATGTGATTGGCAAGTTTTTAAGAGCAAACGGTGGATGCCTTGGCATCTGGAGCCGAAGAAGGACGTAGTAATCTGCGATAAGCCTCGGGGAGCTGATAAACAAGCTGTGATCCGAGGGTGTCCGAATGGGGAAACCCCGCCAGGGGCTGCAAGGTTACCTGGTGACTCCCGCCTGAATATATAGGGCGGGTAGAGGGAACGTGGGGAAGTGAAACATCTCAGTACCCACAGGAAGAGAAAACAACAGTGATTCCGTTAGTAGTGGCGAGCGAACCCGGAAGAGGCTAAACCGTGCATGTGTGATACCCGGCAGGGGTTGCATGTTCGGGGTTGTGGGACTTTTCAGCATTTGGCTGCCGCCGGTGCGACGTTACAGAGCGTGATAGACGAACAGGATTGAAAGCCTGGTCATAGAGGGTGCGAACCCCGTAGTCGAAATTTCGTGATGGCGTGAAGAGTATCCCAAGTATCACGGGGCCCGAGAAATCCCGTGTGAATCTGTCAGGACCACCTGATAAGCCTAAATACTCCCAGATGACCGATAGTGAACAAGTACCGTGAGGGAAAGGTGAAAAGTACCCCGGGAGGGGAGTGAAATAGTACCTGAAACCGTTTGCTTACAAACCGTTGGAGCCTCCTTGTAGGGGTGACAGCGTGCCTTTTGAAGAATGAGCCTGCGAGTTAGTGATATGTGGCGAGGTTAACCCGTGAGGGGTATCCGTAGCGAAAGCGAGTCTGAATAGGGCGATTCAGTCGCATGTCCTAGACCCGAAGCGAAGTGATCTATCCATGGCCAGGTTGAAGCGTGTGTAAGAGCACGTGGAGGACCGAACCCACTTAGGTTGAAAACTGAGGGGATGAGCTGTGGATAGGGGTGAAAGGCCAATCAAACTTCGTGATAGCTGGTTCTCTCCGAAATGCATTTAGGTGCAGCGTTGCGTGTTTCTTGCCGGAGGTAGAGCTACTGGATGGCTAATGGGCCCTAAAAGGTTACTGACGTCAGCCAAACTCCGAATGCCGGTAAGTGAGAGCGCAGCAGTGAGACGGTGGGGGATAAGCTTCATCGTCGAGAGGGAAACAACCCAGACCACCAACTAAGGTCCCCAAGCGCGTGCTAAGTGGGAAAGGATGTGGAGTTGCACAGACAACCAGGAGGTTGGCTTAGAAGCAGCCACCCTTGAAAGAGTGCGTAATAGCTCACTGGTCAAGTGATTCCGCGCCGACAATTTAACGGGGCTCAAGCACGCCACCGAAGTTGTGGCATTGATATTTATAGGCAGGCCTTCGTGGTCCAGCCGTATTGATGGGTAGGAGAGCGTCGTGTGGCGAGCGAAGCGGCGGTGTAAACCAGCCGTGGATGCCACACGAGTGAGAATGCAGGCATGAGTAGCGAAAGACGGGTGAGAAACCCGTCCTCCGAAAGACCAAGGGTTCCAGGGCCAGGCTAATCCGCCCTGGGTAAGTCGGGACCTAAGGCGAGGCCGACAGGCGTAGTCGATGGACAACGGGTTGATATTCCCGTACTGACGAAGAACCGCCCAAGCTAATCCAGTGATGCTAAGAGTCTGAATCCTGCTGATTGATCCCTTCGGGGTGAGACGGTGGGCCTAGCGCTCGACCCTATGCTGGTGCGGTTAGCGTATTAACAGGTGTGACGCAGGAAGGTAGTCGGTCCTGGGCGATGGTTGTCCCAGGCCAAGGTTGTAGGCCGAGAGATAGGCAAATCCGTCTCTCATATAAGGCTGAGAGCTGAAGGGGAGCCCGTAAGGGCAAGATCCGATGATCCTATGCTGCCAAGAAAAGCATCGGCGCGAGGTTCAAGTCACCCGTACCCCAAACCGACTCAGGTGGTCAGGTAGAGAATACCAAGGAGATCGAGAGAATCGTGGTTAAGGAACTCGGCAAAATGCCCCCGTAACTTCGGGAGAAGGGGGGCCTGACACGTCAACGGACTTGCTCCGGGACGCGTGGTAGGGCCGCAGAGACCAGTGGGAAGCGACTGTTTACTAAAAACACAGGTCCGTGCCAAGTCGCAAGACGATGTATACGGACTGACGCCTGCCCGGTGCTGGAAGGTTAAGAGGAACGGTTAGCCGCAAGGCGAAGCTGAGAATTTAAGCCCCAGTAAACGGCGGTGGTAACTATAACCATCCTAAGGTAGCGAAATTCCTTGTCGGGTAAGTTCCGACCTGCACGAATGGCGTAACGACTTCCCAGCTGTCTCAACCGCGAACTCGGCGAAATTGCACTACGAGTAAAGATGCTCGTTACGCGCAGCAGGACGGAAAGACCCCGTGACCTTTACTACAGCTTGGTATTGGTGTTCGGTGTGGCTTGTGTAGGATAGGTGGGAGACTGTGAAGCTGGCACGCTAGTGTCGGTGGAGTCATTGTTGAAATACCACTCTGGTCATATTGGATATCTAACTTCGAACCGTAATCCGGTTCAGGGACAGTGCCTGGTGGGTAGTTTAACTGGGGCGGTTGCCTCCTAAAAAGTAACGGAGGCGCCCAAAGGTTCCCTCAATCTGGTTGGCAATCAGATGTCGAGTGTAAGTGCACAAGGGAGCTTGACTGTGAGACTGACAAGTCGAGCAGGGACGAAAGTCGGGACTAGTGATCCGGCAGTGGCTTGTGGAAGCGCTGTCGCTCAACGGATAAAAGGTACCTCGGGGATAACAGGCTGATCTTGCCCAAGAGTCCATATCGACGGCATGGTTTGGCACCTCGATGTCGGCTCGTCGCATCCTGGGGCTGGAGTAGGTCCCAAGGGTTGGGCTGTTCGCCCATTAAAGCGGTACGCGAGCTGGGTTTAGAACGTCGTGAGACAGTTCGGTCCCTATCCGCTGCGCGCGCAGGAAATTTGAGAGGATCTGACCCTAGTACGAGAGGACCGGGTTGGACGAACCTCTGGTGTGTCAGTTGTTCCGCCAGGAGCACCGCTGATTAGCTACGTTCGGGATGGATAACCGCTGAAAGCATCTAAGCGGGAAGCCGGCCTCAAGATGAGATTTCCATGCCTTCGGGCGAGAGGCTCCCAGCTAGACTACTGGGTTGATAGGCCGGATGTGGAAGAGAGGACTAAAGACTCTCGGAGCTGACCGGTACTAATAAGCCGATAACTTACCAATCATCCCACCCTTGTGGTGGAGCATGAGTTTTGAGGTAAATCGAATTTCGTGATCGATAAAATTCACGATGCGTAGCGTCCACTATGTGGTTCTCGATGTACGGTCGAGAACCGAACA